>NZ_CANLOB010000022.1 GCF_947492815.1 uncultured Dokdonia sp. | reverse complement strand
GACACCACAACAATGTATAACTGCAATTACGGCGGATTCGACTACGTCCGAATCCACTCGGAATTGCTAAAGTCTGTACCAAACCGAAAATTAACGCATACTAACCCGTAACTAACGGTTATACGAGGCCGTTCTACGCAATTTGACTAAACTAACCCAAGTAAGCAATGCACTCAATGAAAAGGACTATCAACTAAATTTTGTTTTAAACGAAAAATATAATGAATTAGTTTCGAATTAAACTAATCATAGAAAAAATGAGCCTTTATAAATCACTACTAATTTTATTCTTTGTTCTCTTAAGTAATGTGGGAAAATCTCAAAGTCAATTTGAACGAAAGGACTTGAATGAAAATATTGGCTCGACTTATCTAACTGAATATAAACAAGCCGAATATTATTTCGATCTTGTGCCTTTAGAAAACTCAAAATACAATTTTCATTTCCGATATATTAAATCTGGACAAATTATTGATTTGCATAAAGAAAATAACGGAGATTTTTCTGGTCAAATAGTTAATTTTATACAGGAAACTAAAGAAGCAAAAACAGAATATGGTTACAATGCGGAACCGATTAACTATGTATTCAATAAAGTTAAAATTGCAGATACATGCGCGACTAAAATTGGACAATATATTTTAAAAGAAAAAACTAATAAAATCCCAACTGATAGTTTGATACCAAAATGGAATTTTAACTGGCTGGACTGTGGAGCTATAAAATTCAAGTATAAATTAAAAGATAAAATCTCAAGTGGCACTTATACTTGTCCACAAAATCAGAATGACAGTATTAAATATGTTACTAATATTAAAAACTTGAAAGATACAGTAGCGAATATTTTAGAATTGAAAGCATCATTTGATGATTTTACAAATAAACTACCCAAAGGAGCATCTTATAAAATTGATGGTTGGATAACAATGTATAAGCTATCCGAAAAACAACTTGAATGGCACGAAAAAAATAAGCCAATGAGAGATTATTTAAAAACCATAAAAGATATAATCGACAATTATTTGGAACTTGAACTAAATAGACTGATACCAAATTCAGCAGATTTAGATTGTTTTGATGATTACCGACTGACTTTTAATAAGAACGGACGATTAAAAAATATGAAAGTTGATATGGGATTTTGGGAACGTATGTTTGACAAGGATTACCAAAAATGCAGACGAATTTTAAAGAAAGCCTTTAGAGAAATAAGGATTGATTTTATCGACCCAAAATATATGTTTTACAGAGATTTAAGTTTTGGCGGAAAAGAAATTCATATAACTGACCCAACATTATATTGAGCGAAAAAAATTGCGTAGAACAACGTATATAGCTTATAGCTGGTCAGTTGCTTAATCGAAGTTAAGGCATATTTGGAAAGTCGCTAAATTTTTAAATTTGACGATTTCCAAGTAAAAAGATAAATAGTAAAATTTAAAAATTCGGCTTGTGTTTAAACTTAAAAGTAACAGCTTATTTTCAGCGCTACTTTTCATATACAAGACCGTTAGGGCTAATTAAAAAAACATGAGAAATTCGATATTAATTATAATTCTATTATCATTATTCTCCTGTAATGAGAAGAAATCGTCAAAGAATAAAGTAATTGAGCAAAATGAAGTAACAAATAAAATTGACGTCTCAAATATCAATAAAGAGAATAACAGTAACTTCATAATTATCACACATGATTATAATTATGAAAAAGATTATTATAGAATAAATCTGAATGAATATAACTTAAAAGGAAATAAACTAAAATCAAATAAACGAAACCTGAGTTTTGGAAAGTACAAAGACGTACTAATGGGTGGAAAGTATAATACTTCTGGTGCCTATTATCCTGTTCAATTTGATAACAATCAAAATAAGATGTACATGTCAATTTATCGAGCCGATGAAATAGAAGGGACATTTGACTACAGTAAAATATTAGAATACAACCTTAAAAATGATTCTATTAGGGAAATCATATCATTTTCGGACTACTTTAATTCTTGGTATTTATCGGCATCAAACAAAAAGATATTTGGTTTTGATAACTCTATTAAGTCTCTAATATCTGTTGAACTTAATAATTCAAAAGTGGATACTTTATACACTTCTAATTCTTCATTTGAGGAAATTGAGTATCATTTAAATAAAGATAAATCTCTTGATGTGATAACATTTGATAGAGAAAGTGGGCTGACCAAATTTAATGTTGATATTAGCACAAATAAAACATTTAAAACAACTTTACAACCTTTAACATCCTTTTCAAGTTATCGAAAAGGAGTAATTCTTCAAACTTATAAAGACTTTACAAACAACATTGAAGAATTAAGAATTTATAAAAATTCAAAGAAAAAATCAATCCCATTTGATTTTAAAAATTTCAATACTTACTGGATAAATGATTTTGAATTTATTGTTATTAAAAAAGATGAAATTCAAAAAATTAATACTGATTTAGAAATAATTGATTCATTTAGCCATAATAAAATACATGTTATAGATGTAATTAGTGATTTGATATTTGTTTCTTATTATGAAAATAATGATAAAAAAATTAGCACTCTTAACTTTGATTTTGAAAACCTTGTTGAGATTCCAAATATTAAACCTGAGGAAATAGTTTCAATTATAGAAAATAACTAGCCCTAACACGGTGTATAAAAAATAGCTAATAAGTGCTTAACCGAAAGATTTGTATATTTAGAAAGTCCACCAAATTTTTAATTTGGCTTTTAAAAAGAGAAAATTAAAAACAAAATATAAAAATTCGGCTCTGTGTCAATCACAAAAGTTAGTGTCTTTTTGCACGCTACGTTTCATACACAAGTCCGTTGTAGTGCATTGGATGTAATGAAAGTAAAAGAACCAAAATTTAGATGCGAAACAGGTAATGCAATCATTGAACTAGCAGTGGAATTAGATTTACCTTATAATGACTGTATGCAGGACTGGTCATATGAAGTTGCAAAGCCAAATGAAATAGAAAAATATATTCGACATTATGACAAACTAATAGATGAAGATAAAAAGTTTGTATTGATGGAAATAATGATACAGGCAACAACTGATCAGGACAATGAATACGATTTAAAAAAATACTGGACAGAGTTAAAAACTAGATTATTATCTGATAAAGCAATCCACGAATACACTTTGTATTATTGGAGTTGCTTCGATAATGAAGATTTAAATTATTGCTGGGAAATTACTCCATTCGTTCGAAGTCTTTGGCAAGAAATAAGAAATGACAGATAAAAGTTCAGCAATATTAATAACAGAATCCTTCTTAAAAGGAAATGATACTTATCAAGACTATATAATAGATTTTGACAAGATTTTAGAAAGAGATACTCTTTGGTATATACCATTTAAAGAATCTATCCCTAATCCAAGTGATTTATTAGTTGGAGCTTATAATGGGATAATTGTAGATAAAAATTCGACTGATTATTTTCAACCTGGAAGTGCATTAGATTTAGAAAAATGGATGTATGGATTTAAAATAGGCCTTAGAGGAGGTCGATATGATCTAGTGATAGAAAAGATAAATGATTATAGATCCACATTAGAAATGTTAGATAAACTTAGACTTACATACGTAAAGATCGAGTTAGAAAACGGAACAGAATGGAAAATCCCAAAAGACTTTAAAAGGAAAGAAATAAAGAAGCGATTAGATAAAATGCCTTGTACTTTTAAAAATCAGGCTTTCACTTTTTTAATTGACGAATTTAGACAAATAAGAAATGAAAGAATGTTTGAGTATAGACTGTTGAGGACAGAGGACAGAAAACACTAAATCAAGCATAACTGACTAATCAATAGAAAGTTAAAAACGACACCACAACAATTTGTATATTGCATATGCCGCCTTCGGCAGGCAAACGCAACATACAAGGAACGTTATGTGCAAGCAAAAAAATACTTGTCAATTTTTCGGTTGCTGAACAAAATTCCTAGGCATTTCTTTGTATTATGGAATTACAAAAAAGCACATTATTACTTCTATTAGTAATATTACTACCAATTATTGCAATCGGACAAGAGCTGAAATCAAATGTATTTTTAAGAACACCACAGATCGTAAATTACAACTTCAATCAAGAAGACATATCATATAGTCCAGCTGTATCAATTGGACTAGGACTTTCGTATAAATCGAGTTTTATTGAATTGGCAACATTCATAAATGAAAATGATGTTTACGGATTCTATACGTTTTTTGGAACTACAATAAAAACAAAAGAACTAAACGGAAATTGGAAATTGAACACAAATTTGTTTGGAGAGATAACCTATGTGCCAAAACAATCTTTGACTTCAAATTCATTTACATATACTAGTGGTTTATGCTTCTTTTTTAATTACAGTTTAAAATGGGGTTCAATTGGATTTCCTTTATGTGTTGGAGCTGGATACAATGAAAAAACGATTAGTTTGAATACAAGAACAATTTTAAATATATCACTAAACCTTAATTAAAAATGGAATTTAAAAACTTACATAATCAAGAGAAACCATTATTAATCGGAAATGTTTGGGACGTTCCAAGTACTAAAACTGCCGAAAAACTAAATTTCCAAGCAATCGGAACTTCAAGTTCAGCAATTGCTCAGCTTTTAGGATATAATGATGGAGAAGAAATGGAGTTTTACGAAATGGAATATTTCGTAAAACGAATTGCACTTAACACAAATCTCCCGTTGTCAGTAGATTTAGAATCGGGATATAGTCGTAAACCAAAAGAAATAGCTAACCACATTAAAAGATTAGCTGAATTAGGTGTCGTTGGAATCAACATTGAAGATAGCTTGGTTAATAAAAAACGGATTTTATTAGATGCTAATAGTTTTGCACAAATATTAGCTGAAATAAAAGAACATTTAGAAAAAGATAATATTGATATTTTTCTAAATGTACGAACAGATACATTTATCCTACTTCAAGAAAACTTAATTGAAGAAACAAAAAAAAGAATTCAACTTTATCAAAATGCTGGAGCAGATGGAATTTTCATACCATGTGTTGAGAAAGAAAATGACATCAAAACAATTGTTGATTCAACGAATTTACCAATTAATATAATGTGTATGCCTAATCTTCCAGATTTTGAGACATTAACAAAATTAGGTGTAAAACGAATAAGTATGGGGAACTTCCTTTTTGACAAAATGTACAACGAATTTGAGCAAATAGTAAAAACAGTAGTAAACAAAGAATCATTTAACTCAATTTTTTAAATGCTTATAACAGACAACAAAAAAATAGAAACATATTACCAAGCATTATTAGAAAGAAAACAAAGTTTTGTTGGAATCTTTTTTGTTGGTGTAAAAACTACATTGGTTTTTTGTATCGCTACTTGCAGAGCACGTAAACCCAAAAAAGAAAACGTTGAATTTTTCACTACGTTTAAAGATGCTTTAGATAATGGTTATAGACCTTGTAAGGTTTGTAAACCAACAGAAAATGCAAATCAAGCACCAGAACAAATCGAAAATGCAATCAAATTAATTAAAAAAAATCCTAAAGTAAAAATAACAGATTATCAATTAAGACAAAAAGGAATTAGTCCAGAAGTCGTAAGGAGATGGTTTAAAAAGAATTATGGTATGACTTTTCAAGCCTACCAAAGAATGTATAGAATAAACAACGCCTTTCAAGAACTAAAACTCGGAAAAAACACTACAGATACTGCTTTTGATACAGGTTATGAATCATTAAGCGGATTTGGTTATACTTTTAAAAAACTAATAGGTAAATCACCTAATCAAAGCAAAGGAGGAAATCTAATTCTTATAAATCGTCTGACAACGCCATTAGGACCAATGTTTGTTTGTGCAACTGACAATGGAGTTTGTTTACTTGAATTTGTGGATAGAAGAATGCTTGAAACAGAATTTAAAGATCTACAAAAATTATTAAGCGCAAATATAATTTCAGGTGAAAATGAACATATCAAACAAGTAAAGAAAGAAATTAAGAAATATTTTGATGGTACAAGAAAGAGTTTTGAGGTACAACTTGTAACACCTGGAACCGATTTTCAAAATTCAGCTTGGAAGTGCTTACAAGAAATAGAATATGGAACAACAACAACTTATCAAGAGCAAGCCAAAAAGATAAATAATTCAAAAGCAATTAGAGCAGTTGCATCTGCAAATGGTTATAATAGAATTTCTATTATTGTACCTTGTCATAGAGTAATTGGAAAAGATGGGAAAATGACAGGATATGGCGGAGGAATCGAAAGAAAAAAATGGTTAATTGAACACGAACGGAATAATGCTAGCGCATAACAATGTATAAAAAACATAGGGCTTTATTCTTAAACGAAAGTTCTGTGCTTATTTACAAAGACCACTAAATATAAAATATGGCGTTTATAGTAAAAAAGGTAAAAGCAAAATATTTATACTTAACTAAGTAATTAATGTAAACGAAAGTGTTTATCACCTGCCCTATGTTTCTTATACTTAACGTTGTGTATAATGTTGAAAAACATCGAGAAGTTAATAAAAATCACGGATTATATTAAACGTTTACTAAGTAAATAAGTCTAAAAGCTAATCAAACTAAATCATAAAATGAGATACACTTTATTATTAATATTTACTCTTTTAACCTTGATTTCTTGTAAAGAAAATAAAGAAAAAAAAGAACGGCAAAAATCAAATGGAGAAAAACCTTCTTCTGCACAATTAATTTCAGAAATGGACGACAACGAAGATGAGAAATTATCAATAAATGAAGTAAAAGGACCAATCGCAGAAGATTTTAGTAATATAGATAAAGACGATGACGGCTTTTTAACTTTAGAAGAACTTAATCAAGTAGAAAAAAATCAACCGAATAGACCACCACGAGGAACAAATGCAAACAAAGATTTATCGAGTGAAATTGACACTTCCATTAAAGTAGTCGATGTTAATACCGATTTCTTTATTTCAGAAAACATAATTGGAGGAATTCAAAAACAAATGGTTGAATTAAATGGAATTGAAACACTTTGCTATGTTATAAAAACAAATTCTCAAGCAACTGAACATCAAATGGGACCTTGGTGTCCTAGACATATTGAAGATGGAATGGAAAAAGCTGGAATATGGTTTAAAGATGATAAAGTTTATGATGTTTCAGGACATTTCATTGCCAATTTAGACGAGTTCTACAGCGATGATAAATGGAAATTATACAGAGAAGATGGAACTGTAAAAGTGACTGATACAAAAGAAGGCTGTATTGCAGCAGCAAAACCAGAAGTAGATGAAGAATATCAAAACTATTGTGTGGAATGCTTGCCAGAATATTTCAAGGACCAAGTAACAACTTTTGTAATTCCGGTAACACCAAAATATTTAAAAACCACTCAAAGTTTTGGAAGGGGTGGTATAGGTATTGCATTTAATGGTGTTAAGTACGACCCACCTGCACCAACACACGCAATATTAGCAGCTCATACGATTGCACCATTGGATGACCATGGAGGACACGTAAATCCTCATGGAGGTTATCATTACCATGCAGTTACTGGCTCAACAAAAGAAATCGCTCAATCTGATTCACACTCATCAATAATTGGTTACGCTATTGACGGATTTGGAATTTATGGATTGACAGACAAAAACGGAAATAAACCAACCGATTTAGATGAATGTGGTGGACATTTCGATGATGTAAGAGGATATCATTATCACGCTGGAGAACCTGGAGGGAATCAGGTTATAAAATGCTTACACGGATTATCTGGCTACACAGAAGTAAAGGAGTAGAAAAAACACTATACACAACAATGGCTATAAGTAATTGCTTGTTCTCGCCTACTTCTGAAAATCCTCGCGGATTTTTAGCTTGGTGTGTGCTTGCAAGGTTAAGTGCTAAACCACGTAACTACTCATAGCCGAGACCGTTGTAACACATTTGAAAAAAACTTTGAGAACAACAATAATATTACTTCTAATTTTAGTTTCGTGCAATTGCTATGGACAAAGAAATGGACTTTATAAATTCCGTGCTGAAAATGGCAAGTTCGGATTTATGGATGAAACGGGGAATATTAAAATCAAAGCTGAATATTTGAGAGTTGGAGATTTTAACGAGGGACTTTGTTACGTTTCTAAAGAGGTTATAGAGAAAGGCTACAAATGGATTTTTATAGATACAATAGGAAATAAAGTATTTGATATCAAAGATAACTTTCCAGAAACTAAATTTAGTAATGGATTTGCTAGAATATCAAGCTTTGAAGAACATTGGTTTATTAATAAAAAAGGAATAAATGAATTTGGTAAAACCTGGAATGGTGGTATCGGTAGTTTTGAAAGTGGTTATGCAGTTGTTAGTGAAAAACGGCTTAAAGGTTCTTATTTCATAAATACTAAAGGAGAAAAGCTTGAAAATTTTCCCGTGGCAAGACTAAGACCATTTAGTAATGGTTATTCAACATATTATAAAGATGGATTCTTCATTATTGATAGTTTAGGCAGACAAATCGGTGAGAAATTTAATCTTATTGATGGATACCGTGAAGGTCTTTTTAGAGTTAAAAATGTTGAGAAATGGGGTTTTGTTGATGTGAATGGAAATTTAGTAATTGATTTTATTTACGAAAAAGATAGAAGACGAGAATTTGATGAAATACTTAAATTAAATATAGATTCATTAGACGCTCTACCAAAAGCTCCTTTAAGAAATGTATCATTGTTTTATGAAGGCCTTGCAAGTTATCAGAATAATAACTTGTATGGATTTATTAATAAAGAAAATAAAGTTGTAATTAAACCTCAGTTCAAAAAAGTCAACCATTTTTCTGAAGGCTTTGCAGGTGTATCGATTGATGGAAAAAAATGGGGTTTTATAGACCAAACAGGAGCTTTTGTACTTGAGCCTAATTATTTTAAAGTTGACAACTTTAAAAACGGAGTTTGTGGTGTTGTAATTAATGAACAAGAATTTGAATTTGCTAATGATTATTTTATTGATGCCTTAATTGATATCAAAGGTAAAATATTAATAGAAACAGAAATGCATTGCTATTTAGGGTTTCAAGGAAAATTAATAGAATATTATGGCGCACCTCATTTTGCCGGCGGAATTTATTATCTAAATAAAAATGGAGAAAAAATCACACCAACGGAATAAAAACGTGTGGTAACAATGTATAAAAAAATAGGGGAAAAGTACTTAATCGAAAGGTCGTCGTCCATTTGCAAAGTCGCCAAATCTTTTGATTTGGTATTAAAAGAGAAAAATTAAAACAAAATACAAAAGATTTGGCTTGTGGCTAAACCGAGAATAATCGCTTATTTTCTTCCCAACTTGCCATATATTTAACGTTGGCAAAACATTAAATGAAACAGTACAAAAAGGATTTACTAAAAGGGTTTGGAAAAAGAAGATTCGAAATTACCGAATTACATAACGGAGAATCTGTTCCCTGGTGGATTGAGGAAAAATGGATTATAAACGGATTAAAATCTGAATATCCATTTGAAAAACTGTATGTGATTTTTTTAACTGACAAAAATTGGGAAAGCGGAATAAAGACAGTAGACGAAATTCTAGTTACTGAATTAGAAATGAAAAATTACTCTGATTATAGCTCAAAGATTGCAGAAATGAATATGAGGAATGGGAATTTTAATGACAAACTTGAACTGTTCTGGACGGAATTTGATAAAAAATAAAAAACGTTTACCAACAACATATATGTGGCATAGCAGCTAAGTGATAAATCGAATGGTTCTTGTATTTTTGGTAAGGCGCAATACTTGCAGAAAGTAAAAGTTAGCAACCAATGCGCAGAAAAATCGAAAAGCAAGGTAACATTTCGCCCTGCTACGACACATATATTAAACGTTGCCAACAATTAGAATGAACGACAGATATAAAAATCACCAATTTTTCTCACCAGAACATATTTTCGATTATGAGAATATACAGCAGTATGATAATCCGAAAATAAACTCTGAAAATATTCGAATTGGAAGTTTGTCTTTTCAATGGCACGTTGCTACAAAAAAAGAAAAAGAACGAGTAAAAAACGAATGGATTAAAATAATCCCAAGCTTGAATAAAGTAAAGCGGATTTCTATCACTTGTGGAATTAGTCAAGAGTTTCTTGATATTTTTTGTGACTTACAGAATCTTACGGACTTAAGAATTGATAGTTCAAAAGCGACTAACTTAAATCCAATTTTAAAACTGACAAAACTCAAAAGGTTAGAATTGGAAAGATTCACACAACTTAAAGACATTTCGCCGATTGCAAAAATTAAACTGACTCATTTAAGAATTGAAAACTCTTTTAAAGTTGAGAATTATGAAAAAATTAGAGAAATAACTTCTCTAATTGGACTTTCATTAAATGGAGATACTTTTGCTCCAAAAAATTTGAGACTTAAAAGTTTGAAACCATATGAAAAGCTTAAAAATCTTAAACATTTAGATTTAAACTCAGCTTCTTTAATTGACAAAAATTCATACATCAGTCTTTTACAGCTTAAGAGTTTGGTTAGATTCGATATTTTAGTAATTGTGCCAAAAGAAATTAAAAAAGTCATTTTGGAGCAACATAAAACCTTGAATTCGGGAAATTTTACTGATTGGGACGATAAGAATAAAAAGTTTTATGATGACAAAGATTGGGAAATTAAAAAATTAGAAGAACTAAAAAAATAACTGTTCGCAACACGGTGTATAAAACATAGCTAATAAGTCCTAAACCGAAAGGTTTGTGTATATTTAGGAAGTCTGCCAAATTTTTAATTTGGAATTTAAAAAGAGAAAAATTAAAAACAAAATATAAAAATTCAGCTCTGTGTTAATCCGAAAAATTAGTGTCTTTTTACACACTACGTTTCATACACAAGTCCGTTGATGGTTAATTACCTTCGGCCGCAGTGTTATATGAAATAAAAAAATAAAAGTAATATCAGAAAATTAAAGATATAAGCAAACTACAACTTTCTAATTAAATCAAATCTGAGAGCTATTAGATAATTCGAAAAACAAAATACGTAGACAATTTATACAAGGTAAGAGCATCAATTTTATTCCCACACCGCTAATTGACCATCAACGACCAATATGTGAAATGCCTAAAATAAGAACATTGCATACTAACTAAAAAAGGGGATCCGAAAGCAACAGACAACACCCCAGTATAAAGCACACAAGGCATTCCAAAAGCTCAACGCAGGGCGACCTAATCCAAAAGAAAATACTAACTTACACATGCAATAATAAATACCAAAACCAATGAAAGCCAACCGAATGCCCTGCATGCTTTATACATTGGACGTTAGCTACCATATAAACAAACATATGAATAAAATTCTTTTCTATTTGATAGTTTGCTCATTCTTAAGTTGTGCAAAAGAAAAAGAAATAAATCAAGAATTCGGGAATATTCCAACTGAATTAATAAATGCTTTAGAATCCATCAATAAAAGTCAGAAATTTGAAATTAATCCATCTCAACCGAATACAATAGTTGGAAAAAGTGGAACAATTCTAATTATTCCAGAAAATTCAATTGTAGACCAAAATGGTAATGTTGTTTCCAAAAACGTTTATATAGAAATTAAAGAAAACTTTACTAAATCAGACTTTATAGCTTCTAATTTACAAACTATGCATAACGATAAAATTCTTGAATCGTTAGGAATGGTTTTTCTATCTGCCAATGATGAAAACGGGAATGAATTAAAAATAGCAACTGGGAGATCTATAAGATTACAAATTCCTCAAAAAGGTATTAAAGAAGATGCAAAAATATTTTTAGGAAACAGAGATGAAAATGGATTAATCAATTGGGACATAATTGAAGAGCCTTCAAAATCTTTAACGCCATATCCAATAAAATTTATAAGTAAAAATCGTTTTTTAACCGAATGTTCTGAATATTATGGTATTACTACAGATACTTTAAAATACATGGATTACAATTATTTTGGGAACATAACTGATTTTGAAAATACAATTTTAGCTACAAAAGAATTTTCAGATAGATTTAGTACAACTTGTTGGAAAGATGTTTTAAATATTTACATAAATAATCTTGATAAGAACCTTTGGGAAATTGACGAGTTAACTGTTCAATATTTTATCAAAGATTCAACAGAAAGAGTTAATTACCATTTAAATAATATTCCTCCAGGACTATATGGAGGTCCTAGAACGAAAATGCAAAAAGAAGCTCACGAGTCA
This sequence comes from uncultured Dokdonia sp., assembly GCF_947492815.1. GTDB lineage: Bacteria > Bacteroidota > Bacteroidia > Flavobacteriales > Flavobacteriaceae > Dokdonia. The sequence goes on along the minus strand of NZ_CANLOB010000022.1, from coordinate 82,580 downwards.
ATATTAAAACGAGCTAAAGAACACGGACATTGGACAATTGAATTACACAAAAAATTCGCATCCCAAAAATTAACTAAAATTGACTCAAATCTAATAATTGACACAACAAAACTCAAGGAATTGAATAATGTTCTTTTAACCTATGACGCAATAAACTTTGGATGGATTAATGTAGATTTCTTTTACGAAGACCCAAAGGCAATTCCAACTAAATTAGCTGTAAAGACTAAAGGAAAGTCAAATTTCACAAGCCTGATTTTAGAAGAAAGAAATGTCATTTTAAGTGGAATAGAAAAAACAACAAATGAATATTGGTTTACGAAAAATGAAGATGGTTACAACAAATTACCAAAAGGAGAAAAAGCAATAATCATATCAATCGGATTTGATAATAACGGACTTATTTTCGGTGAGAAAGTTATCGTTATTGGAGAAAACGAAGAAGAAATTGTTGAAGTGAAACCAATAAGTGAAATTGAATTAAAAGAAAAGTTGAATAAATACGGTAGCTAACACCGTATAAAATTAATTGCTAATGCAGGCGTGCTTACGAAAATCCTCGCGGATTTTCTATTAGTTTTGTATTTTCTAAATTAAGTTTTTAAAACACGCAACAAACCATATACAAACACGTTATGCAACATACTTGAAAACCGTAATTAACATTTGAAAAAGTCGCTAAAAAATATATTTGAATTTTTAATTGACAATCGGATTTACAACAAGGAATTACAAACCAGATACTATTCAGGAATTGTGAAACCTCAAAACAGTAAAACCGAAAAAGTAGTTTCACTTTTATATCATATTGCAAATACGCAAAGTCAACCTAAAATTGACAACTTAGCGGAATTTTATAAAAAAATCTATATGAATACTGAACTGCTGAATTCGTTTTCAGGGTTTATGTCTGTTATTAAATCAAACGGAACTGAAATGGCCAATTATAGTGGACTTTTTAACGGAATGAAAAACCAAAATGGATGGGGAGACAAGACTTCTGCCCTATTTGCAAAGACTATTTTTCATTTACATAATAATGAATATCCGACTGAATTGAAAATATGGAATGATGCACCAACTGATTTAGAGAATAACGATTCATTTTATTTACCTGTTGATGCAGTTATTATTGCTATTTTTAAGGAAATTAACCCTAAAAGTTGGAACTTTAAAAATGTCAATAAAGTCATCAAAGAAAATTATAGTGGAAAAGATATTGAGGTTTGGGATGATTTATGGTTTTGGGGATTTATTTCGCAAATTGGAACAAGAGATGGAAGGAAAATGGGATGGAATTTAAATAAATATTGGACTTTAAGAGAAAGTGATAAAAGACCAAAAATGATAGCTGAAATCAAGAATAAATCAGAGCAGTTTCTGAGAATATTGCATGATAGTACGTTGCACAATAATGTATATAAAAAATAGCGCAAGTCTTTAATAACACTAAGGTTTTGGCGTTTTCGGAAGTCGTCAAATTTAAAAATTTGACGACTTCCAACGAAAAAGATAAATAGTAAAATTTAAAATCTGGCTTGTAGCTCAACCAAAAAATAATCGCTAATTTGCACGCAACGAGCCATACACAAGACCGTTAGGCACAATTTGAAGAAACATTCAAAACTTAATGAAAAAAGAGGAAATCAAAACATATCATTTTCTAAAAAACGAACCTAAAAAACGGCAGTTTGATATTTATGATTTAAAAGAATATCAGAAATTGAATTCCGAACATTCTTCAAAACCTCATTCTCACAGCTTTTACCAATTAATTTGGTTTAAAAACAATAAAGGAAGCCACATTATTGATTTTGAGAGCTATCAAATAAAAGAAGACAGAATATTCTTTGTAGCAAAGAATCAAATTCATTATTTTGAAAAACGTTCTGACTATCGTGGATATTTAATTCATTTCAACGAATCATTTCTTTTGAGCAATGAAACTGATATTAATTTTTTCCTTACCTATTCAATTTTCAATAATAAACAAGAACCGTATTTCCAAACACCAAAAAATCTTGAGCATAAACTAATAAACTATTTATCTCAAATTGAGGATGAAGTAACAAATACTAATGAATTTGGAAATAGCGATATACTTTCAAACTTATTAAAATCAATGCTATTAGTAATTGAACGAGAAAAAAGGAAAAATGCTGAGGCTAATAAAAAACATGATAATAGTAATTATCTTAAATTCCGAGACCTTTTGGAAAATAATTTTCACAAAAAGTGGTCTGTATCTGACTTTGCCAAAGAGCTATCAATTTCTACCAAAACACTGAATTCAATTGTCAAGTCAGAAATTGGAACAACCGTATCTCAAAACATTTCAGATAGAATTATCCTTGAAGCTAAAAGAAAATTAACACATTCCAATTCATATATAAATCAAATTGCTTTTGATTTGGGTTTCAACGACCCTTACTATTTTACCAAATTCTTCAAAAAGCAGGTTAATTGCTCACCAGCTGAATTCAGAAAATCAATTTCCTAATTTCACCTACTTTAGTCGCTTTTGTCCATTTCACAAAATTCTGATTGAACATACTTTTGTATTGTAACAAAAAATAAAAACAATGAATATCAAAAGAAAATTATCAATCGGAATATTGTCTGTATTTGCAGCAGTATCATTATTAACTTTAACATCAATGACTATAATGGACACAAAAGAAACAAATACTTATTTAGAAATTACTTTAGACATAAAATCTGAAAATCGCGGAAGTGCTGCAGGAGTGTATTTAAAGTATAAGCAGCCATTTTTAAAACAAATAAATGGAGCGACTTCTAAAGAGCTTTTAATTAGAACAGAAGATGTACAAGTTCTTCACGGATTTGAATCCGAAGACGAAGCAAAAGCTTATTTAACAACAAAACTATTTGAAAATGATGTTGTTAGTGAATTAAAGCCATTTTTGGAAAGCAACCCGGAAATTAGAATTTACTCTGTTTTCAAAAACTAAACGGAATTGGCATAAGGAAATAAAAACTGTGCCTAACGACGTATATAAAAAATAGCAGTATTAGCGCGAGCCATTTGGTTTGCGCTTTTTTATTATCTTTCCTCTATTGGAAAAGTATCTTATTTAAAATATGCTACTTTTCATATACAAACACGTTGCCAAGATTAAAAGCGAATGATATTTAAAGGACATTTTGACTCTCTAAAAGCACCTCTTGATTTCAATAAACTAACAATCTTCGAAAATAATAATGGAGAAAGATTTGTATGTAAGGAATATATTTACAAACAAGGAAAAGTTTTAAAAATCACTGACCATGTAAATCGAATTATCTCAGAATATGACTATATAAATGATAATGAATATATTATTAAGTTTTACTTGTTTGAAGATTCTATATCACACAAAGTTTTTGATTCGATTAAACAAATTACATGTTCAAATGGCAAGGAAATAAAAGAAACTTTAATAAACATTAGAGAAAACAAAGAGATTAAAATTTATACAACTGAATCAGAATATTCTGGTGATTATTTGTTGTTTGAACGTATTGTTTATCATTCAGATGGAGAAGAATTTAGAATAAAGCACGAATGGAATGATAAAAAAACATTAAATTATATTACTCATTTAGATGAACCTGACAAAGTAAGATATTCATTTAATAAAAATCGTTTTCTAACTGAATGTCTTTACTTTAAATACGAAGGAAGTGTAAAAAAGACCATTTATGAATATAAAAATGATAAATTATTCAAATTGGTTCAATTTCCACATCTTGAGTATAAAAAAACTATTTTAGGTAAAATCAAAATCGTTGACGAGGCACAGTTTATGAATGAAACTTATTATTATTATTACGACAATGGTTTATTGGAAAAGGAAATTATTAAGGATTATGAGACAAAGGAAATACAGAACACCATTTACTATGAGTATAAAAAATAACTTTGACTAACACGGTTATAAAAAATAGCTAATAAATGCTTAACCAAAAGGCTTGTGTATATTTAGAGAGTCCTCCAAATAGAATATTACACGATAGCGAAATGGTCATTTTTGGCATTTAAAAAGAGAAAAAATAAAAACAAAATATAAAAATTCGGCTCTGTGTTAATCCGAAAAGTTAATATCTTTTTGTAAGCTACGTTTCATACATAAGACCGTTAGCAACAACTAAGCACCAAATAATGAATAAACTTGATGAATAATATAATAGAAGTAAAAACTAAGGTTTACTATTTAAAAATGCTATCTAGGCCTAGTATCTTTGATTCATCAATTGAGCAGGATTCTAAACTATTCAAGTTAGATAAACCAGTAGATATAAATGATTATCTATTTTATTACAAAACAATCGGCGAAAAATATAATTGGTTTGATAGACTATCTTTAGATGATTCTGAGCTATACAAAACTATTAACTCTGATAAATCTGAGATTTATATTTATTCAATATTTGATAAAATAGCCGGATTTGCTGAGTTTATAAGAGGAAGTAAATACATCGAAATTTTATACTTTGGATTATTACCTGATTTTCTAGGGAAAGGATTGGGCAAAGATTTCTTGAGTAAAGTTATAAATAGAGCTTGGAATGATTCCCCACAATGGGTACAACTCAACACCTGTGAGCTAGATCATCCTAATGCACTTCCTACATATAAAAAATTAGGATTTGAGCTAGATAGAATAGAGATTGAAAACAGAAAAACTATTAATAGCAGTTGCTAACACTATATATACATCATGTGAAATAATCTTTTTGAGTTAATGCATGATTCCTTTTTGCTAAGCCATGCATATAATTTTGATTAGTCGCTGGTTTGAATTAAGTTAGCATCAAACAAAATATATGCACTCGTGCCCTACTCGAAATTCCTTGAGTTTCCGCTCGCCCGAATGCATATATTCACCGTTGTACACAATATTACTACGCAAAAACAAGAATGAAAAAATCTAAAAAAGATTGTCATAAAATAGACTTTATTGAAAGCTGGAATTCTATTGAAGAATTTTATAGTTCCTTTATTGAAAGTTCGAGTTCAAGTGGTAAAGATGCTTTACGTTTGATTAAACAAATGCAAGATTTAGGGCTAGATGAAAAAAATAAGAGCTGGACTGGCATTGACGACTTTCATCTTATCAAGGAATAGAAACTATGGTTTAGATAAAGAACCTCACATACAAATCCTTTTTCTTGGAAATAACAAGATGAGTGTTATGCCAAATTTTAATGGAGAAGATATTTTTAATAGCCCAGATGTAAGTGTTAAATTTGAAGTTAATTATACTGGATATCTTTATGAAATGGTTCAAAAGTTATTAGATGAAAAAATAATATTGAATGAATATGAAGAAGAAGACTTTGACACATTTTTTGCTTCTTTAGATAGTGAATGACACAAAATAGAATTCTAAAAAATACTGTATAGAACAACGTGTATAATTTATTGCTATCCCTTACTTACTTACAAAAATCCATATGGATTTTCTATTCGGTTTGTATTTAGATAATTTAATTACTGAAACATATGCCTAAACATGCAAAACACCTTGGCGCCAATTGTAAATAATGCAGAAACTGAAATTCATATACCTTTTTTTTATTCTATGGGTCGTAGGATGTAAAACCGACAATAAAAACTCTGCAAAGAATCTAATTGGAGAGTGGAGCGAAATAGAAAAAACTAATTCTGATGATTTTTTATCATCGCCACCATCTCCAAGATTTGATAGACCTTTTGGTATTGGATTCTCAAAAGAGAAAATTGAATTGTTTAACGGATTTAAAAGATATGAGCAAGATACAATTACAAGAGAACGACATCTAAATTATAAAGGAACGTTTACTGATTATAAAGTTAAAAATGACAGTATTTTTATTTTAAATCTATTTAATCAAAACTGGGAGTTTAAATGGGAAATTAAAGAACAATTAACTGATACTTTAGTTCTTAGAATAAATGACTCGACCTTCATTAAACTTAAAAGAATAACAGAAAAAAGAAGCAATTTATTTGACCAAATTATATTCTCAAGTACAGGTTGTTATGGCTCTTGTCCAATAATAGATATTTCAATTAATAATAAAAATAAAATATATTTTCAAGGAGAAGGTTATGTAAAACCATTAGGGTTTTACGAATCCATAATTGATAATATTAATACTAACTACATATTTTCAAAGTTTGAAAAAGCAAATATTGATAGTTTAGAAAGTGAGTATGTAGTTGATCATACAGATGATGAAAGTATTACAACAACCTTTGTAAAAAATGGTCAAATAGTTAAAACAATTCACGATTATGGAAAAGCAGCTCCCAAAGAATTAATTTGGGCTTATGTTCCAATCGAAAATCTACATACACAAATAGAGCTAGATAGCTTAGTAAATGATGCCCCTTTTTACCCAAAGTTACATTACTATACTTTCGAAAAAGATTCGAAGTTATTGCGATTAGAAAAATCTGAGAGCTTCTTTTTATGGACAGAAATTAAAAAGTCCAAAATCGTAAATAAGGAATTTAAACCTAAATATTCTATTGGATTCAGAGAAAATTATACATATTGGGGACCTGACCCAAACGAAAATAGAAAACATCAATATAAAATTGATAAGATTGAATCTGATGGGAAACTTTTTAGATTTTCATTTGAAGGTCAAAAATCAATAACATACGATTTAGGATATGACTTTATCAAAAATAATTTTAAAGAAACTGATTTTAAAAATAAAACGAAATACGATTAAAAAACTGGTGGTAGTAATGGTTATATAGATAATACAGGTTTTAGTGTTTAAGCGCTAATTCAACAGCAGTTAAATAAAGCATGCCAAATGCAGATACTTGAAAAACACATCACTTTTTCAACTAAAATTTGGTTAAAAAGATTATTTCATTAAGTTCGGTATAACATTATTTAAACATTTAAATGAAGATACAAGAGTTAAAAGAACTATCTACGTTTCAGTCTGATCCCTTCTATAATGAAATGTATACTCAATTTTTAATCTCAGATGAACACGTCCCTACTCTAATTCGTTGCGGCTCTTGGCTACTAGAGTTTAAAAATTATGAGCTGATGAATTTATGGAAAGAAATTTACATCACCTTTCAAGAAAATATATTACGGACTCCCTCAATAAAGACAATCATTAATTTCGAACCTTTTCAAGAATTAGATAACTGTCATTTGATTCTCAGTAGAGGTTTTCATCAAGCTTATACGACCCAGTCATATGCTAGTTACTTAAAAAGAAGAGATGATTGCAGACCAAATCAATGGATCAAACGAGATATATCATTATTAAATAATGCATTAAAGGAGCAATCAAAATTTAATCTTGAATCAAAAAACCAAAATGAAGTATTGAATGGACTTATAACTAAATCTTTCATCGAAGGTAACTCAGAATTAAAATGGGCAAGTATAAATGGCATACCTTGGAGACTATACATTCCTCCAATATCTGCAGAAGATATTGAACTTTGGAAGAAAAATAGCTCTTCAATTTAAGTACGTAAAAAGAATACGTCCCAAATCTATAAGTTGGCTAAATATTTATTTAATAAAATTACTTATGCCCATCAATATAAAATTCTTTAAAACGCAACTATCAAAATATAAGTCACCATTAAAGGTTCTTGAAGTTACTATTAGTAGTGGGTACGATAAACAAAAAGGTGAGTGGAGCCAAATCTATTTGGATGTAATAGGTATCTTAGAAGAAGCGAGTATAGAAGATTCACGATACAGACCAGTAACACTATTTAAATCAAATGAGTACACGGAAAAAGATCTAAAAAGAGGTGTTTAATAGCTTTAGAGAAATTGCTAATTCACTGCAAGTAGAAAGTTCTTTGCAAGAACGATTACAAAATGCCTTTTTCAAATATGAGAAATCTAGACCCGATTTTGCAGAATTGATTTCAAATTGTGAAAAACACATCTCCATCTACAAAAAAATGCGTAAACTATAATGCAAGTATTTTCGATTCAAATACATTAATTAGGAATATATAAATGGAGAATTTTGATAGTATAGAATGGAGTGTAATTTGGGATATCATTAAAAACATTGTGCTACCTCAAACAGGAACCCTAATTTTTAACACCATTATTTTTTTATTTCTTGGACTAATTATATCAATCTTTTATGTAATTATACTACACAAGAAAAAAGTTTTAAAAAGAAAACAGAAATATTACAACTGGGCAACAAAACTATATATTCCTGTGCTTATTATTGGTTTTCTATTTCTTTTTGGAAATATTGGTTTTATTACAGGTGTATACAAGGTTTTAGATCACGAGAGTGAGGCTATCATCTCTAGTGTTTATAACAATATTCTTAAACTATCTTTTGAATCAGAGGAAAGTAAAAATGAATATATTAGTAAATTACAACAATCAGCGCGAGAGGTTAAAGATAGTTCTAATGCTTTAGAAGAATATCTAAAAATAACAGCAACAGAATATAATACAGGATATTCTGTCATCGATGATAATAAAAATAAATTAGCAAACTTTCTAATCGGTAAGTATGGAGATGATATTTACAAAATATCTGTCTATGGTATGCTAAATGCCGCTGGAGCAAAAGCCCATGTTAATATTGACGAATCATTATCGTATGAAGAGTTTAGTACTGGAATGGACTTCTTATTAGATGTAGGACATAAGGATATTGAACAAGCAATAAAAGATAAATTAATAGCATGGTTTGATTCTTTATTATACAATCAATATACATCTTTGGTTATATCTCAATTAGCTATATTACTCATTATTATCTGTCTGCCATTAATCGATTTTTTTATTTATAAAAAATGGATAGAACCAAAATATTCTAATTAAAAAATATTTGCTAACAACCTGTATCATTAATTGTTAGTATTTGTCTACTTCCGAAACTCCTTCGAATTTCTCTCTTACTTGTCAACTTTTGTTAAATTAGATGTCAAACCACATAACAATTTTATACGAAATGTTACATAAAATCAATGATCACTAGTTCTGGCTAAAGTTTTCGAAACATAAAAATTATAGATCTTAAGGGTAAAAAACTGATCAATACTCTGTAAAAAATCATTATATCAAAAAAAAATAAGGAATTACTAGAATGTTATAGAATAACTTTATACATTATTTGCGTTAATATTCATTAATGTTTTCCATTAACAATACTATATTTGAACTACAACTAAATTCAAGCGTATACTAACATATTGAAAGGATCAACCAAATACACTAAGAACATCCTCTAATATCAGAGCTTTAAATACTAATGGAAGACAAACAAATTGAAAATACACCCAAAAATGGTATTCAAGGATTAATTAAAAATTGGCAAAGTGATTTAATTGCAGCAGTGAGTGTCGCACTCATTGCTTTACCACTATCATTAGGTATTGCTTTAGCAGCAGGAGCTCCAGCAATGTCAGGTATCTTTTCAGCTATTATTGGAGGCGTGGTCACAACTCTTTATCGAGGAGGACATATATCTGTTAACGGACCAGCCAAAGGAGTCATCGGGGTGATCCTTTTAGGGATTACTTTAATGGATGATGGCACAGGACAAGCCTTTAATTATGTATTGGCCGCTGTAGTAGTTTCTGGTGCATTACAAATGTTATTGGGAATATTGAAATTAGGTCGACTTGCAGATATCTTCCATTCTTCTGTGATTCATGGGATTTTAGCTGCCATTGGAATTATCATATTTGCCAAGCAAATCCATGTAGCAATGGGTACGCACTCAGATAGTCCAAGTATTATACAAAATCTTATAGATGCAGTACTTTATTTACCGCAAGCAAATCCGTTTGTAGTGATTATTGCATTAACAGGATTGCTTTTATTATTGTTTTATTCTAAAATTAGCAATCGATTTTTTCAACTATTGCCGGCACCAATGTGGGTGATCGCTCTTTCCATTCCGTTAGTATATATCTTCAATTTCTTTGACGAACATACACTTTCCTTCTTTGGCAAAGCCTATAAAGTAGGCCCTGAGCTATTGTTAGATATTCCTGATACAATTACAGATTCAATAATGCATCCTAACTTTAGTAAAATTAACACCATTGAATTCTGGACAACGGTATTTTCTATGTTGATCATCACAAGTATAGAATCCTTAGCCATAGCAAAAGCAGTTGATAAAATTGATCCTTATAAACGAAAAACGGACTTAAATAAAGATTTAACAGGTATTGGGTTAAGTACGATGGTAGCGGGTCTTATTGGAGGGTTACCTATTATTGCTGTAATTATTCGAAGTACAGTCAATATCCACAATGGTGCGAAAACAAAGTGGTCTAATATGTATCAAGGACTTTTATTGTTACTATTCATTGTGGTATTGAGTCCTATAATGAGGCAAGTACCGCTATGTGCTTTTGCTATTTTACTCGTCTATACAGGGTTTAAATTAGCATCACCTTCAGTCTTCAAACAATCTTATAATCAAGGAACCGAACAACTTATATTCTTTATAGGAACGATGGTTTTAACCCTTTATACTAATTTATTAATTGGTTTACTGGGCGGACTATTATTAGCATTGGTAACTCATATGCTATTGGCAAAGCTATCCATTCCTGAATTTTTTAAAATGGTCTATAAGTCACGTACAAAATTAATGAAGCGACCAGATGGCAGTTTCGATTTAAAGATTAGAGGAATTGCAAATTTTCTAGGTATTATAAAAGTTGACAAATTAGTGGCTCAAATTCCTTCTGGAGCTGATGTCAATATTGATTTATCTGAAACAAGATTGGTCGGTATGACCTATATGGACTATCTAGTTGAATATTTAAAGACGCAAAGAGCTACAGGTGGTAAAGTCTTTATAACGGGATTAGATTCGCATGTTTCATCATCTACGCATAATAGAGCCTTAAAAATTAGCTTGACCAGTGCTGCCTCCAAATTATCACAAAGGCAAAAAAGGTTACGAAATTTAGCCACTGAAAAAGATTATGAATATACAAATCAGGTAGATTGGAATACGATTTATCTAAAGAAGTTCCACTTTTTTGAGATCAGACCTATTGAACGTAAATATAATTGCCTCACGGGAACATTTAAAAATTTAAATATATCTTGGGAAATTGCAGATGTAACATTTAATGAAGGCCAAGCGTTTACAGCTGAAACATTTAACACAACATTAATGGTCTTAAAATTGAATAAAAAAATACCTGTATTTACCATAGAAAAAGAAGGGGTCATAGAAAAAATATTTGACCGAGTAATGGCATTTACAGGGTATAAAGATATCGATTTTGATATGTATCCAGATTTCTCTAAAAAATTTCTACTTAAAGGGAATAATGAAGCTGAAATACGATCATTTTTTACAGATGAAATCATTCGCTTTTTCGAAAATCATCAGATTTATCATTTAGAAAGTAATGGCGAAGCATTAATCATTTTTGATAAAATCAAACTAGCTCGTACAGATGAAACCATTGCATTCATAGATTATGGTAAAGAATTGGCCACACTCTTAAATTGAAAGACGACATGTTAATGGAGTAAAGAACGTAAAAGATACAACCAAAAATATCACTTATACTATTTATCGATTTTGGTGAATAACAACACTAAACTATACGAGTACTCATAATAAGTAAATATTGATTCTTTTTAAAAACTGTCAAATTTTAAAAAAATCAATATAAAAGTTTAGGCCTGTATTGATTCAGAAAATAATATTTTTATATTCTATGCTTCATAAACAAATCCTTGTAACATGCTAAAAATGAAACCAGAAGCTATACATACAGAAATAGTTGACAGAAAAATTTTAGACGAAATAGAAATAATTCAAGAAAACTCGGATAGTTACCCTAAAGGAAAATCGAATATTTATGCAAAAAATAATGAAGGTGATATTATTTGGTATGCAGAATTACCAATAACAGGAGATATTTACCTTAATTCAATTCAATGGGATAAAGGAATAAATAAAAATGGAAAAACATGGAATGATGTCTTAACTCTATCAAATAATTCATTTGTAGTTAGTAGTTGGAACTGCTATATCGTAAGTATTGACTATAAATATGGAAAAATAATTTCCAAAGAATTCACAAAATAAACAGCTATATCTATAGTAAATCGAAAAGAGCCATTAATTTAACGTACCATTTGCTTTTAGAGGAAAAAGAATATTAAAATCCACCTAAAATAGAATCACAAAAAGATCAGATTCAAAATCGTCTTAATCTTGATGTGATTTTTTCCGCTTTCGCGAAAGCGTACCTATCAAAAAATGGATAAGACATGTGATACAAATTTTGTGTCTTTGCAAACACTTAACCATCATTAAGAACATCTGAAATGGAAATAAAAACCTTAGAAGGAATTAGCACAAAAGAAATTGTAACCGTTTTTAATGACTCATTTGCTGACTATTTTATTCCTTTTAAATTAACAGCAGCACAATTAGCATCAAAAATACTAGCTGATAAAACAGATCTTAGTCTGTCTGTTGGTGTTTTTGACGAAGGAAAATTAATCGCTTTTATACTACATGGATTTGACACCATTAATGATCAAAACGTACTATACAATGGAGGCACAGGAGTTATTCCTACAAAAAGAGGCTTCGGACTTACAAAGCAAATGTATCGTTTCATCGTTCCCATTTTAAAAGAAAAAGGAATACATAGATTAATCCTTGAAGTCATTACTCAAAATATTCAAGCGATTACATCTTATGAGAAATCTGGTTTTAAAACGAAGAGAAAACTCGTGTGCTATAAAGGTGATATTGAAATCACAAATACAAAAACTGACCTAGAAATTAAAGAATTACAACATTATAACTGGGAGCTAATGGAATCATTTTGGGACATTCAACCTACTTGGCAAAATTCTAAAAATGTAGTCAATGAGTTAAAGGACACGACCATTTCCTTAGGTGCATATATTGAAGAACAATTGGTGGCTTATGTCATTTACAATCCTTCTAACCAACGAATACAACAAATTGTTGTGAGCAAAGATTTCAGAAGACAGCAAATAGCTTCTACCCTATTTGCAGTGTTAATGAGTAGATTTGGCCATACATTTTCTATTATTAATGTTGACAAAAATGCTGAGTCTATACATGCTTTTCTGGTGCATCTAGGATTTAAATTTACTCTTGAACAGTTAGAGATGGAATTCCAATTGAATACCAATGATAACCTATAATACCTACTCCACATTGATTGATTTTTTTTCCGCTTTCGCGAAAGCGCACCCATTCATATATCAAATTATAAGAATATCAAATGAATACAATACAAACAAGCTGGGCCAAAGATACTCCTCCACATGGAACTTTTGACGATTATGTTATCATAGCATCAAAAGATACGAATGAGCGCATCCTAATGCGTCCTGAAGAATTTGAGTTTTTAACAGCTACCTTATTTGAGAATTGGAAAAAGGGGAAATCAAAATATATCCAGTTGTTAAAAGAGTGGAATGAATGTTTAGGTTTTAATGATATGAATGAAAATCCATCCATACTCTTAGATACTAATGATACCATTGAAGCTATCAAATTAATAGATGGAGTTGATACAATGATGTTTGCCACTTTAACTAAAAACGATTTAAAATTACTTCTTGATTTCTTAATTAAAAATCAAAAAAATAGGCTTACCATCTGGAAAGAATAGCAAATATCAATTTTTAAAATAAGTAAGTTTTAACTAAACTGAAAATAATGACTTATTTTCTACCTTACTTGACCTATATTTATGAAGGTATACATAAGCTGTATAAAATGTGTAGAGAACTAGAAACAATAAAATTTTGTAGCTGTAAAGAAAATCTAAACCTATCCAAACGTAAAAAACAAAATCAATATATCTGGATATTAGAACGAGTTAAGGAAGTAAACACAAGCGGCATGTTAGGACTAACGATGCTGCCAAAAGATCAACTTGACGAATTAATTCCTGAATTCATTGTGCAAGAGTTAAATACCACTAATTTATTTGACTTTGAGTATACACCAATGGATAACGACAGTCTTCGAATAGAAAGAGTGCATCGTACTAAATCTCGAAAAAAAGAATACCTTTTTGGCGAATATTTGAACTTTTATTATTCCAATGGAGCATGGCATATAGGCCAGGTAGATCCATTTTCATACTATCTAGAAGTACATAAAGATGGAAAAGTTAAAATAGAAAAAGTGACGACACACTAATGAGCATCACTCTTTATAGTAAACTACCTCTGGGCAAGTCTCGGAGTATGAAACCTTTTAGTAATGCAATAAAACCTTTTCATTGAGGTTTACTATCTTTAAAAGATAGTCAGGAACTATATAAAACGACTATCAATAATACATGAAAAACTTATTTCAAATTAGTATCCTACTATCAAGTATTGCTTGCTTTGGTCAGCATATCGTTAAAAAAACCACTCAAATAGATACCATTAAGCTTCAGGCATTTGAAGAAAAAAACATTATAGAATATAAAATTGAAAATGCAATTATATACATAAGCGCAGAAAAGTATTTAACTGAATTAATTGATGTACATACTACGTATAAAGAATTGGTATATGATATTGATAAGAATGATGCGCGTTATGATGATAAAAGACACACGTATAGATTTATTGATTCTATCAAAAGTAGTGTCGAAAACGGAATTAAAAAAAATAACACCATTAGGTTAACACATAAAATTTTTGAAAAAGAAACACTCAATGGATTAGCTAATTTTAGAGTTTATATCAATAAAGGTGACTGTGTCATATTTGATTTAAATGGTGTAAGACAATATACAGTCATCAGAAAAACAGTTCTGAAGACAAATAAAAAAGACTACGCTTCTGAATGGAGTTATTTTTATTTACTAAAAGAAGAAAATCCATTTTTAATAGCCTTGAATTGGATTACATAGAAACTGCTTGTTCAATTATTAAATCAAAAAATATTCATAGGTAATACCCATACAGATTATTATGAAAAAAATCTTATTCATATTTATATTTCTGATTTTTACATGGTCTTGTAAACAAGAAAAAGTGACCACAGTAAATAAAACTGAAATAAGAAAAATCAAACAGGGAGAAGAGCAGAATAAGGAACCAACAAATCTCGAATCAGTAAAGAGTACTGGTAATAGTGACTATAAATTCTCGCGTTCCGAAATAATAAACACGATACATTTTTACACAGAAAACTACGGAAAAGAAACTACGAGTTTTGATTTCTTTGATAACGAATTAACACCAAAGCTTTACGTTTTAGCTAAAATGATTTGTGACAATAAAGACGAAGAATTATTGACAGAATTTCTTGAAATGATTTTAGCATCTAAAGGTTCAGCAAGTGAAACACCTTCTGATATTTTTGCTGTGATATATCTCTGCAAACCTAAATTAATAATTGACTATTTAAGTACTCAGTATTCTGATGAATACTTAGCTTCACAACTTGAATTTGGTTTTAAAAATGCTACTTATAAGACTAAAAATGACATTAAAAACTACGATAAATTAAAATCAGATATTGAAAAACTCTTTAAAAAGTAATTATAGACAATACGCTATATGAATAGAATACAAACTGATAAACAAATTTAATGGAAGGTAACATGCATATTTCAGTTAAGTTAAAAATAGCCTTACAAAAAATTGGTTCAAAATTATCATTACTAACCGATGAAAACCACATAGAAGAGATTGTTACAATACAAAATGAAAACAGGTTTATAGAAATCATAAAAGAAAAAGAACAAACTGTTTTATGGCTTTCTCTCTCTGAATATGGAATTTCTTTAGGTTCTATAACCACAACAGATAGTGAATTAATTGCTGAAATCTCGCATACATTTCTTGAGAAAGCTATTGCTATTGAAGATATCTATAAAGGAGCCTATGGATTCCAATATCCTATGAATATTAAAAAAGGATTAAAAGGGAGAGAAATTTTATACGCACTTGCTTGGGAAACAGTTATTTCTCATTACAAGAAAAGCAATCCGCCGTTATTAAAAATGGTGGAAATCTCTGAAAAACTAAAAGATATCAATTCATTAAAAAGTCTGATACCATTTACTAGTGTTCACCGTTTATGCTTTTCAAAAACATTTCAGGTAAGAGAAGATGATTTACCGTGTATATACTATCAAGCTAGTGAGCCCACTAATAAACAAATTATTATCAGCACATATACTGGAGAACAGCTTGCTCATGGAGATGTAGATACTATGATTGAAAAGTTTGTTTTAATGATTGAAAACTACGCCTAATAAAGTTCTGTATGATGAATCTTGACAATTGATTTCAATATGAATTTCTTAATCCTTTTTCCGCTTTCGCGAAAGCGTAATAAACCATACATACAAAGAATTTGAATTAGAATAAACTCTTATCTTGACATTATGTTTAACCGCTAGCTATTAAATCATTGTTACATTTCCCGAAAGGGAAATAAATAGTCTACCAAGCTATATTATATATATACATTTAAAGAAAATTAAAATTGAAGAAGCTTTTAAATATTACTTACGGAATAGCTATAGCTTTTATTTTTCCATTTTTTGGATTATTAATAACTAATTGGTTAGAGCACGGATTTGCTTTGGCACTATCTGTCATAGTAATTCCTCTTATTGGGGTCTTTTTTTTAAAATCAAAACATAAACAAATTGGGATTGGAATTTTTATAGGATATATTCCTGTTTTAGTATTTGCCCTATCATTTTTGGTAATCAGCAAATTACACTAACCCTTATAAAAGTTGATTTATAAACGGAATGTGTTACATTTATAACATAAGAATCATACTAAGCATAGTATTCTAAAAGGCGTTATAGTTACCTTTTTTAAGACTTGAACTCAAATTTAAAAAAATGACAACAACAACATTTCTAACATTTGTAGGTGATCAATGCGGAAAGGCCGAAGAAGCGATACGTTTTTACACATCTATTTTTCCAAATTCAGAAATTAAAAGCATTGTAAAATATCTAAAAGGAGAAGCAGGAGGAACACCAGAACTTATTAAGTATGGCATTTTCACATTAAATGGTATAGAGTACATGGTGTCTGAGAGTAATTATAAGCATGCCTGGTCATTTACACCCGCAGTATCCATATTTGTTAATTGTGACTCTGAAAGTGAGATACAAATCTTATTTGAAAAGCTTTCTTCAAACGGAGGCAAGATAATGATCCCTCTGGATGATTATACTTCTGAGAATTATGGTTTTGGTAAAAAGTTTGGATGGTGTGAAGACACCTATGGAATTTCATGGCAACTTAACCTTCCCGAGTAACTTTTATTGATACCATAAAACAATACTTGATTTGTTTTTAACCCTGAGGCAACTATGAAATATATAACACTCCTTTTATTTTTATGTTACATAAGCTGTAAAAACGATATAAAAACAATAACTGAGAACGAGATAGACATAACGGTCTATGAATTATGGAATAGCTATGTCGCAGCAAATCCTATAGCCAAAGATGCAGAAATGCCAGAAGCTGATTATTTTCACAATACGAAAGAAGGTGCAAATAGACTAGCCGCACTTACTGTAAATGGAAAAAAGAAAGCTTCTTCTGGATTATATATGCTCTATCAACACTATAAGGTTGCATTACCTGAAGTTGGAACAAAACAAATAATAACCGATTTTGAGGGTAAAGCAAAAGCTATTATAGAAATTAAACGCGTAGATACGATTCCTTTTCGTGAAATTTCTGAAGAATACGCTAGTTTAGATATGGGAACCGATAGCGAACCGCTCAAAAAATGGAGAAAAGCACATTGGGACTTTTTTACAAATGTTATGAAAGAGCAAGGAAAACAACCCACTGAAGAAATGCTTGTTGTTTGTGAATGGTTTGAAACCATCTGGACAGAAAAAAATAAATGAATCTGTTGTGCATTTTGAGCGTAGTTGGATACGTGTCAAAGCAGAAGATATAGGACGTTCTATAAAGTATTATGAAAATGGCATGGTAAAAGAAGTAGGACAACAAACAGATACGAGTTATATCATTATAGAACAATGGGACATAAAGGGAAACAAGATGCAAGAGAAATAATCATACGCAAACAACACTGATGAATCAAGAAGTAAACATAAGATCCCTTACACTAGATGATGCACAACAATTGGCAACGCTAGCCAATAATAAAAAGGTTTGGGATAATTTAAGAGATTATATTCCGTACCCGTATAACGAGAAAGATGCTGAGTTTTTTATAAATCTAACGGCAGAAGAAAACCCTAAGCAAAACTTCGGAATCGAATATAAAGGAAAACTTTGTGGTGTCATTGGTGTCATTCTTCAAAAAGATGTGTATCGAAAATCAGGAGAAATTGGATACTGGATAGGAGAACCTTACTGGGGAAAAGGTATTGGCACAAAAGCAGTAGCATTAATTACTGAATATGGATTTCAAACATTGGGTTTACATAGAATATATGCTGGAATATTTGACTATAATAAAGCCTCTGTAAAAGTCCTTAAAAAAAATGGATTTGAACAAGAAGGCATATTCAAAAAAGCTGTTTTTAAAAATGAAAAACTGCATGATGAGTATAGATTCTATAAGCTTACTAATATGTAAACAACCTCAAACTTCGAGGTAAGACCAAGAGGCATTTATACGGAACTATTTTTTGATTGAGAGGCTAGCTTCGAGGTATTAAACACATTTGGTGGTGCCAATAAAAGAATCGTACATCACTATTAATTTTATATACAATGCAACTGTTGCTAAAGAAGCTTTAACGTTTCGCTCTTAATATGGTAGTGAATTTCATAAGTTCGCTTTCGCGAAAGCAAAAAAATAAAATCTATATGATAAATTCAAAAAAGAATCATCACTTATTATTCTATTTTATATTATTAAAAAAATAAAAAAACTACATTTCAGAAATCAAAGTACAATGACAAAATTCACCTGCTTGATATGAAAGTGATTCTCTTATTAATATGTATAATTTGCACATATAATACGCATTCTCAAATTAATACACGATACTTTCTAGATGATGTCGAACTCATAGAATACGTCACTTTAGAGGTGTGCGCAGATAGTATTAATGGAGTTCATACAACAAATCTTATCAAAGAGAAAACCACCTATACAAATCAGTCAAATATCAACGGACTGATGGAGTTTCTTAAAAATGAACCATATCCTCAAGATGGATATTTAATTGATACTTGTGGAAATATTACCTTCTCTTTTATTAATTCTAAATTTGAAAACTTAACACTAAATAAAGAAGAATGTCAGAAATGTGAAAAATTCAAAAAGGGAGAATATAACTACAGTCATATAAATTTTCAAGATGTTACGATTAAAAGAAGAGGTAATGTCCAAAAAGAAATGACTAAGAAAAATAAACAAACGTATGATTTGAAATGGATATCAAATTGTTCTTATGTTTTAACTTATAAACGGTTTTCTCAAGCTCATTTAAGGAAATTAATTGGAGAACAAATAGACGTTGAAATCATAAAGTATGTTGATGAGAATACATATGCCTATAGAGCTAAAGACTTTAAAGGCATTATAAGATTTGGTATTATAAACAGACTACCTAAATAGAATAGTAAAATATCAAATGAATTCTCATAACCAAGAAATAGAAAGTGATTACAAGAGTAGAATCAATCGGGTGTTTCAGTATATTGATCAAAATCTAGAGAATGATCTATCATTACAGCAGCTTTCTGAAATTGCTTTCTTTTCTCCGTATCATTTTCATCGTATATTCAAATACATCACAAATGAAACTGTAAATGAATACGTAACCAGACGTAGATTAGAAAAAGCCGCTGCCGCATTATTACACACGAATACACCCATCACAGAGATTGCTCTTTTATCTGGATTTAAAGATAATTCAACTTTTACAAGAGCCTTTAAGAAGTTTTATGGAGTCGCTCCTTCCCTATTTAAAAAAGAACATCCAAATAAATTTAGCAAGATTAGACAAGTACAAAGCAAGAATGGTCAAGTATATCCAGCGTATGAGAAATACATTTGTATCATTACGAATCATAAAAAATGGATACACATGAATGCAACTATTGAAGTAAAAGAAACACCTACATTACATCTAGCAGGAGTAACACATATCGGAATACATGATGTTGAGCATGCCTTTGGAAAATTAATACAATGGGCAACTCCAAAAGATTTATTAAAAGATCCAGCAGCAAAACTAGGAAGAGTTTTTTATGATAGTATAAAAATCACAGCACCAGACAAGGTACGTATGAGTATATTTCTGATTACAGATACACCTTTTAAAGCTGAAGGAGAGATTCACAAATTAACTATTCAGCAAGGAAAATGTATTGTTGGTCGTTTTGAAATTGCACCTAATGAATTTGAAAAATCATGGACAGGTCTTTTTATTTGGATGAATGAAAACGGATACAAAAAGAGCTCAGGCAACCCTTATGAAATCTATCATAACGATTATAGAGAACATCCAGAAAATAAGTTTATCGTAGATTTATACATTCCCGTAGAATAAGTCACTCATTTGTAACAAATAGTCTCTTAGTAATACCTATACTACAAAGAGCTATCCCGTTATGAAAAGAACCTTTGTCATACTACTATTCTTAGGGCTTATATTTATTTCTTGTAAAAAACATCGGTTTTCAGATACGCATTGGATCGCTGTAGACTCCACACCTATTCCTCCTGATAGCGGACATGGTGTGTATGACGGTCTAACTATTCATTTCAAAAAAAATAAAGCAATACTAGATAATGTCTATGAAAAAGACAATCGTGAATACTTTATAAAGGTAGATAAGAATAAAATATTTTTAAATGACACCTTACTAGGAACCATCATTACTGAATATCAAGATAGTATTATTATAGATATTAGAGAAAGTGCACGTGTAAGATTCGTCAAACTAGATAAGCAACATGCCATTGAAGAAAAAGAACAATTATGGAAACATAAAGATTGGATACTCTCATACAACGGGTATGAAAGGATACTCTTTTTAACAAACACTATATTCTCAAATAGAAATGATACAAAAATTTGTTTTGAAAAATCTATTACAAATAATACGATGTCTGACGAATTTGAAATATGGAAAACTATTACTATAAATGAAAATCAATTATTTGTTAAAACACTCAATCAAACTGATAGTGAACTTTATCGAATTAAAAGCTACGAAGGAGATTCAATGATGCAATTACAATACATTAAGTATCCTGATGTACCTGTTACAATGACCAAAAGACCTTATGTCTCTGATTCTAAAAAACAAAAAATTGCAGAAAAAATTCAGGACACACATTGGAAGATAAAAAAGATAATTCAACTTGACACGCTCTTAAGAAACTATAGAGTGCTCCCAGAAAAAATAGAATTTACAACGTTGATAGATAAAAAAGTTTCTTTCAGATTTTCTAAAAACAGTACATATGAAATATATGAATCTGACACTATTGTTTCTAAAGGGACTTGGCAATTATCTCCTACTGGGAAAGAAATTATTCTAAATAAAGGAGTTTCCCCTACTGACTATATAAGTCTTATAGAAGTCCATTCAGATAGTATCACTATTGGACATTTAGAAGAATTTAGAGCGTTAGATGAATATGCAACTCTTAATATTCAAGAAACGTATTATGTAGCCAAACTAGAAAAATAATAGAATTTGTACCTTTAGAAATGTCACATAAGTTCAAGGTCTCAAAACTATGTAACATTCCTATACCTTCTTAGAATCGAGAAAATTCACAACCATAGAGATAACAAAACGATAAAGCGTTACCCTCTAAAAATCCTTTATATTGTACTCAAAATGAAAACAATATGAATGCATCATTGCTATTGCTTCACGGAGCACTAGGGTCAAAAGAACAACTTACAAACCTAAAAGAAGCATTATCAATGACTTTTGATGTACATACATTCGATTTTGAAGGTCATGGAAACAATGCCTCTTCTACCCCATTTAGTATGCCTTTATTTGCTTCTAATGTAGTAGACTATATGAAAGCACACCATATGACCAAGGCACATTTATTTGGATATAGTATGGGGGGATATGTAGCATTACAACTCGCCAAGACACATCCGGAACTTGTAGATCATATCATCACTCTTGGAACAAAATTCTCTTGGACTCCCGAAAGTGCTACTAAAGAAATAAAAATGCTCAATCCAGAAAAAATAGAAGAAAAAGTACCCGCATTTGCTCAAAAACTAGCAGCTATTCATACTGGAAACACTTGGAAAGAAGTAATGCTTAAAACAGCAACTATGATGCATGGTTTAGGAAATGGTGCAAAACTGACTACAGCAGCACTTACACAAATACCTCATAAAACACGTATTCATATAGGAGATCAAGATACTATGGTAAGCATAGAAGAATCTAAAGAAAGTGCAGATGCATTACCTAATGGATCTTTGCAAATCATAAACGGTTGTAAGCATCCTATTGAGAGTATTGCTCAAAAAAAACTTGCTGAGATGATTACAGACTTTATTTTATCATCATAAAGCTTGTGTGTATTATTTCTTAAAAGCATGTATCTTTTCAATACAAAACCATCCTTTCCCATAGTAACGAACACCTTATGAAAATAGTAGATTTATCAAAACCCATTCAATACAATAAAGAAGATCCTTGGTTTATGAAAGTTAAAATCAAGCATAAACCACATAAAAAAGCAAAATGGCTCATTCGTGCATTGGGACTTCCATTTAAATTATTTCCTAAAGGTTTTGATGGTTGGGCAGATGATACCATTCAGAAAATGGGTGTACACGCTACAACACACATAGATGCGCCATGGCACTACTCACCAACAACGAATGGTGAAAAATCAAAAACAATAGATGAAATTCCATTGGATTGGTGTTATGGAGACGGTATTGTGATAGATATGAAGCACAAAGAAGATTTTGATCCTATTACTGTAAAAGACATTGATGATTTTTTAAAAGAACAACAACTTACGATTGATGCAGGAATGATCGTATTGATCAAAACTGGAAGAGATATCTATAATGGAACCAAAGATTTTCATAAAATAGGCACAGGCATGAGTGCCGAAGCAACCGAATGGCTTATAGACAAAGGCATAAAAGTCATGGGAATTGATGCTTGGGGATGGGATTTACCACTACCCTACATGCTTAAAAAGGCAAAAGAAACGGGCAATTCAGAATTATTTTGGGAAGCACATCTTGTGGGGCAAAAGAAAGAATATTGTCATATGGAACAATTGGTCAATCTTGATACATTACCATACAGTGGTTTTAAAATTGCTGTGTTTCCACTAAAAATTGTAGGCGCTTCTGCAGCTCCTGCTCGTGTCGTTGCTATGTTTGACTAAGTATACCTCTCATCATGCACTTTTGAAAAGGATCACTACTTTTACATAAAATATACACTTCGAAATAGTATAACTTCAGCTATGTCCACAGAAATAGAAAATATTGTATTCTCAAGGTTTGTTTCTCAACCCATTCCTTTTGAGATTATAACTATAGCTGAATTATACGAACGTTGTAGAAAAAGTACCTATGACCTTTCAGTAGTACATAGAATTGAATTTCACGCCTTACTCATTGTTAATAAAGGAAACAGTACACATACCATAGATTTTAAAGAATATAAATTATTCCCTGGGATGATTCTCCCTTTAACAAAAGGACAAGTACATGCCTTTGCAAAAGAATGTACACTAGAAGGATATGTTATCTCATTTGAAGAGTCTTTCATAACACAAAACAGTAGTGAAAAGCACTTATTTCATTTTTTACACCTCTATCACGAGCCTAGTATTCACATAGGAGCAGAAAATCTTTCCTCTTTACATCCTTACTTAGAAATCTTATCCTCACAACTCAATAATGATAATCAAAATGTAAAGTCAGACTTTATCCACTCGGCTTTTATGACCTTATTATTACACATTAAACGCCTTTCCTTTTATCAACATAAGACATTTGAAAGTAAGCGATTTAAAGACTTTTTACAGTTTAAACAATTACTTATTGAGTATCATAAAGAAAGTCATAATGCAAAAGAATATGCTCAAAAAATGAAGGTATCATATAAGTACCTTAATGACATCTGTAAAGAGATTGCCAATAAAACTGCCAAATCATTTATAGACAATTGGTTGCTCTTAGAAATTAAAAGAAATATCTCAGATCAGTTATACACTTCACAAGAAATAGCCTACACTATGGGCTTTAAAGAACATTCTAACTTCATACGTTTCTTTAAAAAATTTACAGGAACTACACCTAGTAAATATCAAAATTAACAACAACCATTTTAACACGGTTATATATTGACTATTTAAAAATAAAGATCGATAAGTAACATCGCTTCGTCTAGTTATAGTTTTGTCCTATCAAAATTAATAAGCTATGACATTAAAAGAACAAACACAACAATTACGAGATTCGGTATTGACAAGAATGCCACAAGCTATTGTTCAAACGTTTAAAAACGATATCCAACAACTCAAAACCGATCAATTAAAACAAAAAGCGTTACAAGTAGGTGATCTATTACCCAATAGTACATTACTAGATTATCAAGGTAATCCCTATCAAATAAAAGAGTTGATTACTTCAGAGTATTTGATTCTCAACTTTTATAGAGGTGGTTGGTGTCCGTATTGTAATATGGAACTTAGAGCCTACCAAGATCTGGCAGACACCTTTAAAAACATACATGCGTCTATAGTTGCGATAAGTGCAGAATCACCCGATATAGCTAGTGTTACTGCGCATAAAAATAACATTACATTTCCTGTTCTTACTGACAGAGATTCGCAATTCATGAAAGCCATAGGAATCGTATTTACCCTAAGTGATGCAGCAAAGAAAGACTATGCCAACTTTGGAATAGACCTCCAAAAACTACATGGGAATACATCTTTTGAACTCCCCGTTCCTGCTGTATATGTTGTCAATAAAGAGCTGGAAATTGTCTTTGTACACTTTGAAGAAGATTATATGACACGGTTAGAACCTAAAAAATTAGTAAACATACTTAAAAACAACACAAAATAATATCATATGAAAACAACAAGAATCATCTACTGGATTACAACGGGTTTACTATGTGCCTTATTTTTTATGGGCGCAATGATGTATATTTTTAATTACCCAAGAGCAGAAAGTTTTTTTATCAATTTAGGATTTCCAACTTGGATCATATACCCTCTAGCAACGCTTAAAATTTTAGGAGTACTTACCATATTGACTAGAAAATCAATCTTTCTAAAAGAAATGGCCTATGCAGGATTCTTATTTGATGCCATTCTCGCGTTATTTGCACACATTATAGTCATAGATGGAGAGCATATGCCTGCAGTTTTCGCTATTATATTCACGATTCTTTCATGGGTATATGATCGCAAGTATTTTGGAGCATATACCCAAAATAGCAAACCTATTTCTAACTAATTGTATATTGCTTCTTTATACGCTTTCGCGAAATCGAACCTATGAGACCTGCCGGCAGGCAGGTTTACGACCGTAGGGAGGTCGAAGCGTTAAAGCGTGTAAAGCAATAAATTCATTTAAAATGAACAAACGCATTCATCATAAGAATCCGTAAGGAATCACACACCTAAACTACTAAGGCTTTTATAACGTTAAATATTCCATCTATGAATACCTCAACAGAAACACCTATAAAAATAGATATCGTATCAGACGTAGCCTGTCCTTGGTGTTATGTAGGGAAACGCAGACTTGAAAAAGCACTTGCACAATGGGATGGTGCTCCTGTAGAAATAGAATGGCATCCGTATCAACTAGATCCCAATATGCCTAAAGACGGCCTTACAAGGGATACGTATCTAGGGAATAAATTTGGGGATATAGCACGTGCAAAACAAATGACAGATCATTTGACTAATGTAGGGAAAGAAGAAGGTATTGATTTTGATTTTGGCGATACATGGCTTGCTGTAAACACATTACCTTTACATCAAATGCTAGCGATTGCAGGGCAAGAAGGTTTTAAAAACGAACTCAAGGAACGTTTCTTAAAAGCTTATTTTGTAGAAACACTACATCTTAATGATGTCACAGTATTGGAAGCTATCGGAGCAGAATTTGGCTGGTCTACAGAAAAAGTACAACATATCATCCAAAATAAGGAATTAGGAAAAGTAATACAGCAAAAAATTGCACAATACCAAGAACGTGGTGTGTCTGGAGTTCCATTTTTTATTATCAATAATACATATGGAATTAGTGGTGCACAACCAGCAGAAGTATTTCTAAATGCTTTTAAGCAAATCACTACTTTAGAAAACACACCAGAAGGAGAAAGCTGTGATATAAACGGAGAGAACTGTTAAGTTCAAAAGATTCAATGTATACTATATATAGAACCACTTCTTTTTAGGAGTGGTTTTTTTATACGCTTATGTAGGCAGGCAGGTTTGTAAAATCGAGCCTGTGAGATACACGGTCATTAGGAGAGCGAAGCATTAATGCAAAAAATAAAGAGTTTCATGCTAAGTTAAGTAAGTCGCAAAAATATATTGAAATCATAAAACAATCTCATAAAATAACAACAGCCTCTTTATGTATAATTCCTGCTTTTGAAAAAAATTAATTTAAATTTGAAAAGAAGATAGATTACATTTAAGCTATAATGATGCTATTAAAAAATATCCATTAGTACAGTATACACTCATGATGCGATTATTACCGCTATATACATCTTATAAATTTCATGTGATGATAGGAGCCATCATAAGCCTATGGCTAGTCGTTTTTTTAGTTCTTATTGCACCTTTTGATGCCTCAGACCTATCTTTTATGATTAGACTACAAATACTACCATTTTATGGAGTGATCTCATTTATAGGCTATATGATGCTCATTCCTTTGCAAAATTGGGTGTTTAGAACCAAGAATCGTTGGACGCTTATTTCTGAAATCCTTTTTATTTTCACTTTTAATATCCTTGTCCTTATAGGAAGTTTCTGGTATTATAAGACTGGAATCATTAATGGCGATTATTCTTTTTCAAAATTTTCTTTGGAAGTCTATAACCCTATCTGTTTTATCTTATTATCCATTTTAATCTTTTCAAGATGGTTTCTCAATAGAAAAGCCCCGACAAAACCCATTTCAAAAATCACATTAACAGGCGATAATAAATTAGATATTTTACAAATCTACCCTGCTGATCTTATCAGTATTTCTAGTGCCGATAATTATATTGAGGTGAGTTACCTCAAAGGAAATGTACTTCAAAAAAAACTATTGAGGAATACCTTAAAAAATATACAAGAAGAAATCCCTAGTTTAGTGAGAGTACACCGATCACATCTAA
Source organism: uncultured Dokdonia sp. (assembly GCF_947492815.1). Classification (GTDB taxonomy): domain Bacteria; phylum Bacteroidota; class Bacteroidia; order Flavobacteriales; family Flavobacteriaceae; genus Dokdonia. The sequence goes on along the minus strand of NZ_CANLOB010000022.1, from coordinate 55,236 downwards.
TGAACCCTATTCATTTTAAAGAATGGAAGAGTGCTTCTGTAGTAGGATTGACTCAAAGTGAAATTCCCGTTTCAAAAAAATACAAACAAGCCGTTTTAGATCTAAATCATTCATCCCTAAAAACAGATCATTCGCCCCAAACCCTTTAGAATAGGAAGTTTTGCTGATTTTCGTTACTACTTTTGAGGCATCGTTTAATTCTTAAAAATTCAGACCATGCAAAAATATTTTATACTTATAAGCGCTTTGTTTATGTTAAATAATGTCGCTGCACAAACTCAAAGTGAAAAAGCAGATACGATACTTTCATCTCTCATCTCAGAAAACACCGTAGTAGGAGTTGTCGCTGGATATTCCATAAATGGAACTGTAAAATGGCAATCAGCTTTAGGATATTCAGATCTTGAGAATACTAAAAAGATGGAATTAACTACCGTCACAAGACCTGCCTCTATTGCAAAGTCAATGACTGCAATTGCTGTCATGCAATTGGTAGAACAAGGCCTCATAGATCTTGACAAACCTATACAAACCTATATTCCTGATTTTCCAACACAAAAAAACACTCAAATTACGACCAGACATTTATTATCACATACCTCTGGAATAGCAGGTTATAAAAATGGAAAAGAAGCACAGACCACAAAAGAGTATGCTACGATGGCAGCCGCTGTAGATCTTTTTAAAAATAGAAAGCTACTTTTTGAACCAGGTACACGGTTTAGTTATACAACCTATGGGTATACTGTTTTAGGATTGCTTATCGAAAACGTTTCTGGAAGTACGTATGAACAATACATGCAAAAGAATATTTGGGATAAAGCAGGAATGAAACATACAGGCATCGAAAAATATGGTGTGACTATGCCTAATAAATCAGAACTATATCATCGTAGAAAAGGAAAAATAAAAAAATCTACACCAAACAATTTGAGTAATAGAATCCCTGGAGGTGGTTTTTATATCACTTTAGAAGACATGTTTCTTTTTGGAAATGCTGTTTTAGAAAATAAACTTGTTTCTGAAAGCACTTTAGACTTGATGAGGCAGCATCATAGCTTAGAAAAAGAAGCAAACGCCTATGGCTTTGGTTGGTATTTATACAATCCTAAGCCAGATGAAGGTGCCATTATTGGTCATAGTGGGGAGCAATCAGGATCTGCATCGCAACTCTTTATCATTCCAAGTACAAAAACAGTGGTCGTCACCTTATCTAATACAGCCTTATCATGGAAAGATGTATTTGTTGTTACCGCAAAATTGATGAAGTTATCACAAAAAGAAGTTACTAATGAGTAGGTATTGTGATTATTTTGAATGGTATAACCACTTCTTTATAGGGAATAGTTTTTTTACGCTTTCGCGAAAGCGTAAAAAATCACCTCCCCTATTGTAACGATATTCGATAAACATGGCCATTGAATAAATCTTCTTTAAAGAAACATGGCACATTGCCTTAGAAAAGATCAAAGAGATGTGCGAATAATTGATTTACTACTTATCGCCTATTCTAAATCAGTAATCCATTTAATACCTCTGGAGGTAAGTTGATAATCTTTAAGTGTCTTTGCTTTTGTTTGTATCCATAAGGTGTCTTCAAAATGAATTCCTTCAAAAACATACGCCTTATCTGCTAGCGTTTTATAGGTAAACTGATATACATCATTTGTATCTCCTCGCATTGGGTGAAATCGCAGAGTTTTAGCAAGCGTATCTGCTTCAAAAGAATAATTGGCACCATATCCACCTCCCTTTGTAATCATTAAGGTTTCAGGAATATAAGAAGATCCATTAATAGATATTGTTTTCCATACACGATCACTTGTATCCAAAGGAATGGTATCTCCATTTTTGACAAAGAGTTGAACGGTATGATAGCTTGTTAAAGAAGGATACCTATTGGTTGTTTGGTTCTCCAAACGGTCTGAAAAATGAGTAGTACATGACACTACATAATAGGTAAGCAATACTCCTTTTAACACATAGCCAATTTTCTTAGATTTCTTAGTGGTAAATAAAGAAGCTAATTCGCTAGGTTTCGTAGCCCTATTACTTATAAAAAAGCGTAATATTCGTCTATAATCATATGCTAATAGTAAGAGTGTCATTAAGAACAGATGTATGGCAAACATCTTCACACGCACATCATACCCTATATCTATAAGTACCACATTAGCCATGGCTATAAACAAAATAAAAGCACCTATAAAGGTAGTCTTTCTAAACAATAAAAACACACCACCTATCACTTCTATCCAACCACTAGTCTTGGTATAAAATTCAGAATAACTCATAAATGTCCATAAGTAACGCATCCCATTTTGATTCCCTATCGTACCTTCCAATCTGTTTAAATCCATTTCGCCAAACTGAAGCATAAACACTTTTGAAAGTCCATAAATAATAAGAGTGAGCGCTACATGGTATCGCAGTATGGTATACAAAAGCACTTTCAGTTTTTGCGTATACGATACGTTGATTTTAGTATCTATAAATAACCAAATCGCTGTTCCTATAACAGATAGTACTGCTATCAAAGTAAAACGACTATAATCATACTTAGAATCAAAACCGTTCATGAGATTAGACGTATTAAACTCCCATCCAAAAACTGTCTCGCCAAACCATATAGTCATCCCTTTCCAAAAAGAAATATCACTCGTGGTTAATTCCTGAATATATTCAAATCCATACGGATATATATACAACACAATGTATAGAAATAAGAACCTATAACCTGCTTTCTTAAAAAATGTAACTTTGTGAGACGCCTTTGAATCAATCATATATAGATTTTAGTATTACGAATGTACTAAATGATTTTATGTGAAAAAGTTAATGTTTTATACGCTTTCGCAAAAAAATGGAAGAAAGATATTCTTAGAAACGACAGGAAAATAAAAAAATTAAATGATCAAAAATATACTTAAAACATCATTCCTAATTCATTTCGGAATCCCATCAGATAGGTTAATACATATACTGAGAAACTGAAACAAGTTCAGTTTGACGAATATTCTATTCTACATAACCTATTCTACATTTTGAAAAAACAGCTATTATATATTCTGATTATCTTCATTATTTTTCTCAAACCTTAAAACGCTTTCGCGAAAGCGTATAAAGTATATGCGCATTTCTTATAAAACCATATTCTAACGATAGTAATCTTTAAGAAGATAACTCTATAGATTATCAAAAGTTAACGTTGTATTATTCAATATAATTACATTTAATTTTCAATAAAACGATTCAAAGAGCCAAAACGCTATTAATCACACTTATGAAGCCATCTATAACACATATGATAAGTTTGCTTACACTTTTACATGTGTCCTCATTTTATGATTTTAATACCCTAAGTTAGGTACTTATTAATCATGAAATTAGATCATATGTTAAAGAACATTTCTAACTTAGGTAGTATCTTAAGTAACGCTCAATTAAAAAATATTCAAGGAAGTAGTGCTAATTCTTTTGCTAATACGGGAGGTGCATGTTCTGCAGGCAATTGGTGTCCTGTAGGAGAAATATGTCGTTGTGATGACAATGAATGTTCATCTGGAACGTGTGAATATGCAAGAGAAAGGTAATTGATTATTATCTAAAGTATACTGTATAATGACGATGACTGTAGCTACAGCAATTGTCAGTTAACATGATTAAGTAAAAGTCGTCTACTTTTAAGGCGACTTTCTTTTTTAAGAAGATGTGTTTTAATCAAAAAATGAGTACTCAACCCTAAAATCAAGTACTTATACGGTAGTACTAATACTATCAAGCTATTATATTGAACCTCTTAATGATAAACCCACTATAATAGATATATCATGGCAAGTAATACAGACATCTTTAAAAGCATATCAACCCTACACGGAGAGACCTTAGAAATACAACTTAATGAAAATTTTCAATGTTCTTTAGACGGATTTCGCAAGGCAACCTCTCGAATCAGATATATCAATAATGAAGCATATCCCGCTATATATTTATTGGCGAGTGATTTTGGAGGATTGACAATTACATTTGGAGACAACAAAAAATTACAACTCATTATCAATTTAGAGTTCTATTATGTCTATGGCTTCTTGATAGGTAATGATGTATACGGATTTCAAGGAGAAGGGATTTCTGGTTTAGAAAAATTAGGATTTGATGTAACGCCTATTTCATATGGAGATGGCTATTCAGACATTAGACGGCAATCTCAAAAAGAACACTTACCAGATGTTACAACGATGAATGTGCGTTTAAGTACTTTACTCACAAGTATGGAAAACATTATCAATCCAGATATCTCTTTTGATCAAAAAAGCAATGATATTCTAGTTACTTTTTGGTCACTCGTAGAAGGGATTCGTTTTGCAAAAATATCAAATACCATAGAAGACCTTATAGAAAATCAACCTGTATCTGCTATTTATGACGATTTCTATAAATTAGCTGTTATATGGGCAAAACTATCGGTTACGGCTGCAGATAAAGGGGTGTTAAATCCTGATATTGCCGTATATGAGTTACACAGAATACATCGTCATACTGGAGAATTAAAGAGCTAATTATCTTCACATATAAAATCAGGTAGATTTACGGGTATTTCGATAGTTAGAAAATAAGTATTTTAAGGGTGTATAATTAATCAATTGATTTTAGCAGGCATATGGATACTACAGCTACACAGACAAAAGACAGAATAAAACTTCCTTTTACTTTTGATACAGCAAAAATGCTGGAAGAATTTAAAAATTTACAGTTTGGGCAGTTTGAGTATTATAATGTAATTCCTTTACGTGCACCTGCTCATGAAGTAGATACGACACTTCCTTTTCCACCTCCAGCAATGGATTATGCAGATGGCTCATGGACTGACTGGATGGATACGCCTGCTTTAAATGCATCTCCGTACTTTCAAAGTATTATTAATACTTTTAAGGAACATACGAAAGTTACTTTAGTACGCTTACTAAGACTGGCACCCAATTCTAATGTGAGAGAACATACCGATCCTACATTAGGATTAGAAGTAGAACGCTCAGTCATTAGACTCACCATCCCTATTTTGAACAATGATGATGTTGTCTTTTTCCTGAATGGAACACCAGTGCCTATGATACCTGGTGAATGTTGGTACTTACGCCTTACTGATCCGCATAAAGTAGTTAATGCAGGTGCCGAAGAGCGCATCAACCTAACCATTGATATGATTCCAAATGATTGGATCAGAAAAGTGATTGCAGATAGCGAAAACGCTTAGTATATAACACCAGAAGCCCAACACTCCCTATCATTAAATAATTTACAGTAGATTATAAGTATATCTAAGCAATAACAGCTACTTATAAAACACCTAAAATAAAAAGGAGTATGAGTTCCATTACACAAATAGATGCATATCAAAAAGAATCATTTACCAGTAGATTACGCAACGGAAAAGTAGTAACCAATACCATCTACACACAAGGCAGTGGTTCTAAAGTAGTCATCATCATTCAAGAGTTGCCCGGTATAGGACAAGAAACACTTGCTTTATCCGATCGTTTTGTAAATGAAGGATATACTGTTGTACTCCCGCACCTTTTTGGTAAAATTGGAAAAACAGCCACCTTTGCAAATTTTGGAAAGGTTCTTTTCTGTATGCGCCGTCAATTTAGTGCTCTTGCAAGAAATCATTCAAGTCCCATCGTAGACTTCTTATCAGACCTCTGCACGTATACAAAAGAAAAACACCAGGTACAAGGTGTTGCGGTGATTGGGATGTGTCTCACAGGCAATTTTGCAATTTCACTCATGGCAAATCAAGCTGTGCTTGCTGGATTTGCAAGTCAACCATCTCTTCCATTTAAAAGAAGAGGTATACATATGAGTCCCGAAGAAATAACACAAGTCAAAAATAGATTGGATGATATAGGTCCAATGCATTGTGCGCGTTTTAAAGAAGATGGAATGTGTCCTGCATCACGTTTTGACCTTTACAAAAAAACATTTAATACAGATCGAGAACGCATCATACTTCATGAACTACCAGGAGATGGGCATGCGATATTAACTTTAGATTTTGTAGACGAAGAAGGACATGCCACTAAAGATGCACTTAATGATGTAATTACATATTTTGATAGTCAGTTAAACTAATGTTCTTATTTCGGAATTCTACGTTTCATTTCCTCTACAATATTGAATGCAGCTGGACACATCGCTACATTTTTAAGCGTAAGATTAGAAATTTGCTGAAATTTTTTACGATCCGTATGTGGAAACTCTCTACATGCTTTAGGACGTACCTCATAAATAGAACAGTAATTATCGGCGCCTAAAAAAGTACAAGGCACACTTTGCAATACATAATCATTATCTTCATCAATACGCAAATACGTATCTATAAATGCTTGTTCTTTCATTCTGAAATGCTTCGCAATACGTGTAATATCCTTATCTGTAAACAGTGGGCCTGTTGTTTTACAACAATTGGCGCATGATAAACAATCAGTACGTTCAAACTCTTCTTCATGCAATTCTTGCATTAAGTAATCTAACTTCTTAGGTGTTTTTTTGCGCAACTTTGCAAAGAACTTTTTGTTCTCGTTATGTTTATCTTTGGCAAGTTGTGGTAAAGATTTGAGCAAGTCTTCCATAACACAAATGTAAGTACTATTTTATGGATATAGATATATTCGGTCAGGCCGTTAATGATTACTTTGATAAACAGTATACAGAAGATATCATTGTACATTCTTCTATCGCTGAAGATGATCATATACCAATCCCTTATCTGTTCCGCACTTACGATGAGATGCCAGCAATAGAGCAAAAAGCATTGCAATTATGCAAAGGGAAAACGTTAGATATAGGTAGTGGTGCTGGAAGTCACAGTCTTTGGTTACAAGAACATGATATTGAGGTAACTGCTCTGGATATTTCAAAGGGCTGTGGTACGCTTTCGCGAAAGCGTACACTGAAACATGCTATTACATCATCTATATTAGATCATAACGACACTTACGACACCTTACTTTTACTGATGAACGGTACTGGAATTTTTGAAGAAATATCAAAAATTGATACTTATTTACAACACCTAAAAAAGCTACTACGGCCAGCAGGTCAAATCCTAATAGATGGATCTGATATAAAATACATGTTTGAAACTGATGATGGAGGCTATTGGATAGATCTACACAGCACATATTATGGTGAAGTTGTTATGGGAATGAGTTATAAAGGACAACGCTCTGAAGACTTTAAATGGCTATACTTAGACTTTGAGACTCTAGCACACTACGCAAAAAAAAATGAGCTCAATTGTGAACTCATTTTAGAAGGTGATCATTATGATTATTTAGCGCAACTTACTGTTGCATGACATATCCTTTTTCTGCAAGTTTATCAACTAAGCTTCTATATAAATCACGACTCCAAATTTCAGATACTTCGCCTACACGACTTGATATCTGTTGCTCTGACGTCAAGATTTTTTGACCTGTTGGCGAGTTATAAAATACAGATGCTTCCTTTTGTTGTTCATAATTTAAAGCTGTTTTATCTGCTATGAGTTGTTTACCTGTTGAGGTTTCATAAAACGCAATCATGTTCTTAATATCTTCATGTTCATATGTACCTCTATAGGCAGAAACCAGCATATTTAAAATCTTATTTAATTCAGGTGTTGTCTCTTTTCTAAGTTCACTCCAAACATCACTCGGCACATTATATTCTTGATATTGCTTACCAAGAAGTTCAAATAATTGATCAATAGCTGCACTATATTGATTGGCAGTTCCATTCATTGTAAGATATCGCATAACATCGCCATGATAGGTAGATTCTTGCGCATTGAAATGTAATGAACTTAAAAAAAATAGTACAAAAAGTAATTTTTTCATCATTTTTACGATTAAATTAGAGGTTTAAATATATAAAAAATGATATTGAAAAGATTAAGATTCCCTTTTTTAGTGCTTTTATGTGTTGCTTTTACCGTTGTAAGTTGTGGAAATGACGATGAAGAGACACCTCCTGATACAAATCCAAATGCTAGTGCAAACCAACAACCGTTAGGTTCTTCTGCAAATGAATTACTTTCTGCAACAGATTTTAAAAGTTTGCGATTAGAACTTGCCTATGTAGAAGGTTTTAGACCTACACAAACCACCATAGATCTTATCCAAAGTTTTCTTGAAGAACGTTTAGATAAACCAGATGGAATTACTATTGTTGAGAGTATGATTACTCCTACTGAAACAGCTCCATATGATATTAATGAGATTGTTGCTATTGAAGATGATAATCGTACGGTATTTAATGATGGGGATGAAATAGGAGTTTGGATGTTTTTCTCTGATGGAATCTCAGCATCCAATTCTGGTAATTCATTTGTCTTAGGTACAGCCTATCGCAACACTTCTATGGTGATTTATGAAAAAACATTTATAGATCTTGCAAATACCTCTCCTACTCCAATCAATAGAACATTACTTGAGACGTCTACACTACGTCATGAGTTTGGACATATATTTGGCCTTGTAAACTCAGGAACGCCACTTACATCAGATCATGAAGATGAAAATAATGAAAGACATTGTAATGTAGATGGATGTTTAATGTTTTTCCAAACAGTGACAAGTATATTTAATACCAGTGATATTGCTACTATTCCAGAGTTTGATCCGTTATGTATAGCAGATTTACAAGCAAATGGAGGTTTATAATACCTATTTAAAAATAAACACATAAAAAAAGCAGTAACAAAGGTTACTGCTTTTTTTATGTGTTACAATGGGTTGTTTTCTCTAATCTTCTACTTCTTCTAGAGGTTCTTGAGAAATCTCTTCTAGCATCAGCCCTTCTGAATATTTTATAAGATATATCGCATTATTATAAAAACCGCCTGAGCTCTTTTGATCATATCGAAATTTATTTTCTATATAACTTGTTTCTAAACCAGAACTAGCGGCATCATACAAGTTTTCAGCAAATGCTAAACGAAGTAAGGTATCATACATAATATCATACCCACGTATTGCTTCTTTACTAGGCGTAATATCATACCGATCTTCATACATATCTACAAACTCTTTTGTGACGCTATATGTATATTCTTTATTCATAGAAGGGTAATGAAAATGAAGATGCATTAAATCCATATGCTGTATTGCATCACTGTCATAAGCTCTTCCTTTTTTAGTAGTAAATAATGTTATTTTACTGGTTATTAACGATGTATTAAGTCTCGTGGTAGCTGAACTTATAAGTGGTACATCATCTGTTTCTATAATGACCCAATTTTCAATAGTTTCTGATAGTTTATCAGTAATATCATACCGCCCTAAATATGGCCCATCATCACCTTCTGTAACCTTTACTATTTTAGCGTTAGGAAAAAGAGATTGTAATCTCGTTTTTATCTTAGCATTCTTTTGGTCAGCTATAATGATGATATTTTTTCCAGCTGCTCTAGGTTTTAAATAATCTATCATGACCTCACGCATTTGAGCTTCACTAGGTCTAGATTGGAAGACATTAGATCTAAAATCAACATGTTGTGTTATAGGAGATATTAAAGGAACTCTCTGACGTGCCAATAACGTAGATGCTCTATTAAAATTACTTGCTAATAAAGGTCCTATCACCACATCTACATCAGAAAAATCATTAGATGAGATAAGACGTTCTACTTTTCTAGCATTGGTAGCATCACCATCTGCCTTTATATACTCTGTATCATATATTTTTAAATCTGTAGAAATTCCTTTTTGCTTTGCATGATCTAATGCGATTAATACACCGCTATAAAAATCTAATGAAACTCTAAGGGCTCTATCATTTTTAATGATTTCCTCTCCATTAGATAGTGAATCTGCTGTGGTACGATTGACTCCAAAAGGTAGCATTAATACTACTTTCTTTGTCGAGAAATTAGATAAACTATCTAATAAGCTTGCTTTCGCTGTATCTGTATTAATAGCAATGATAGCTCCTGCATCTGCCGTTGTTTCTGAAATGGTTCCTGAAACACCCTTAGGAACTTTAAGGATCATTCCTTCTTTAAGTCCTTCGGCTACAGTTGGGTTTAATTCTACAAGTTTATCTGCATTGATATTAAACTCTTTTAGAAGACTATAAATTGTATTTCCTTTCTTTACTTCATAAAAGGCATATACTTCTTCGTTTATAACGGCAGTATCATTCTTTTCTAAGGTAGTATTAGGCACTTTAATAGTCTGTCCTACTTTCAGCCCATCTTTCATTTCTGGATTGATAGCTTCTAGTTCTGAAATGGTAATTCCATATAGACGTGCAATACCGTATTTAGTTTCTTTTGCTTTTACTACATAAGGAACAAAAGCAGGTCCTCCATCTCTTGGTCCTTCTTCTTGAGAAACACCCCCACCTGTATTTGTAATGGTTACTTTTTCTTCTACAACACCTACATAATTTAAAGGAATTCTAATTTTATCACCTTTACGTAATGTCTCGCTATACAAACGCTTATTATATTTCTTGATAGCATCTTGCGTTACATCGTATTTTTTAGAAATACTATATAACGTTTCTTTACGCTTTACTTTATGTGTTTTAAAACGAACATCTTCTTGAGGAGTAGCTGTTGTTTCTTTTGAAGTTGCCGCAGTAGCTGGAAGGATCAATACCAATCCTTCGTACACTCTTTCTTTTGCATCAGGATTTAATTTAATAATATCCTTTTCCTTCAGTTTATACTTTCGGGCGATACTATATAAAGTTTCTCCTTCGGTAACTTGATGTGAAATAAATTCTTGAAAATATACGGATGCTTCAGATTCCGCTTTCGCGAAAGCAAAAGACAACACACATATACAAATTAAAAAAAGATGTTTCAATTTCATAATCTTGGTTTATTCCCACTCTATAGTGGCTGGCGGTTTAGAGCTAATATCGTACACTACTCTATTAACGCCTTTTACTTTGTTTATTATATCATTAGACACTTTCTGCATAAAATCATAAGGTAAATGTACCCAATCTGCAGTCATGCCATCTGTACTTTCTACAGCTCTTAAAGCCACACATTTTTCATAGGTACGCTCATCTCCCATAACGCCTACAGAGTTTACAGGTAGTAACATTGCACCTGCTTGCCATATTTTATCATACAGTCCCCATTCTCTAAGGCTACTAATAAAAATATGGTCTACCTCCTGTAATATACGTACTTTTTCTGGAGTGATATCTCCAAGAATTCGTATCGCCAATCCAGGGCCTGGAAATGGGTGTCTACCGAGTAATGTTGCCGATAATCCCATACTTGCACCTACTCTACGCACCTCATCCTTAAAAATCATACGAAGCGGTTCTACAACTTTAAGTTTCATATAATCAGGTAATCCTCCTACATTGTGATGTGATTTTATTGTAGCGCTTGGTCCTCCAGTGGCGCTAACAGATTCTATCACATCTGGATAAATAGTTCCTTGTGCAAGCCACGTTGCATTTTCAACTAATTTACTTTCATCATCAAAGACCTCTACAAAAACACGTCCAATTGCTTTGCGTTTGGTCTCTGGATCACTTTCTCCTTCTAAGGCATCCAAGAAGCGTGCCGAAGCATCTACCCCTTTTACATTAAGCCCTAAACCTTCATATTGTTTGAGTACATCTGTATACTCATTTTTACGGAGTAAACCGTTATTTACAAAAATACAGTGTAGATTTTTTCCAATTGCTTTATGTAATAATGTTGCTGCCACTGTACTATCTACGCCGCCAGAGAGTCCAAGGATCACACGATCATCACCTATTTTTGATTTTAAGTCGGCTACTGTCGTCTCTACAAACGCGTCAGGCGTCCATGTCTGGGCAACGCCAGCGATTTTAACTAAGAAATTTTCTAGTATTTTTTTTCCATCAGTAGAGTGATATACTTCAGGATGAAACTGTATTGCATAAGTATCTTCTCCTTCTATTCGGTAGCCTGCATTTTCTACGTCATGTGTAGATGCTATACGAACAGCGCCTTCTGGAAGCTTCTTTATCGTATCACTATGACTCATCCATACTTGACTATTCATAGATACACCTTCAAGAAAAGTTTCTCCTTCTTTTACCATAGAAAGATTTGCTCTTCCATACTCACGTGTATTAGACTGCCCAACTTCACCGCCATGAAAATGCGCTAAATATTGAGCTCCATAACATACACCTAATAAGGGTTTTTTACCTTTAATCTCAGAGAGATCTGGATGTGGCGGGGTTTCTCCTCTTACTGAATGCGGTGATCCAGATAAAATAACAGCTTTGTAGCTAGATAAGTCTTTAGGAGGGTTGTTATAAGGTTTAATTTCTGAGTAAATGTTAAGCTCACGTACACGACGCGCTATTAACTGTGTATACTGAGACCCGAAGTCTAAAATAAGGACGTTGTTTTGCATAGGCAAAAATACCAATTTTAACATCAGTATTTCAAAATTATAAACCACAAAATGAAGGAGTTTTTAACATCTTTTTATAGCAGTATTTGTAACATTTTAAAGATTAAATCTTCTACTATTCATATACAGTAAACTAACCATACGTATGAAAGCCAAAATCTCTCTTATTCCTCTTTATATCTTTGTTATACTACTTATTCTTATCATAGTTAGTAGGGAGTGGACTACTAACTTACTTATAGGTCAGGGGATTACTTCTTATAGAAGTCACACTTTATTTTCAACAGGAGTGAATGTGCTTATGAGTCTTATAGCCTATCTCTTTATAAAGAAATATCACTTACAAACGCTGGCTGGGATTCATACGGAAAAAGTACAGCATCAATGGTTATTACTATATCCGCTCTATTTGATTCTTATAAATGTTTTATTTATGGATGAGATGGTCACAGATAATTTATTAATGAATAGCATTTTATTACTTATCTATTGTATTAGTATTGGCTATTCTGAAGAATTGAGTTTACGTGGATTTATGCAATCGTATCTTATAAAAGCATATGGTCATTCTAAAAAAGGTATTGTTTTTTCAGTGTTTGGCGCAGGGTTCATTTTTGGATTATTACACCTTCTTAAATTTGATAAGGGAATTTATGGAGAAGTGTCTCAAGTATTTTTCGCCTTGTTTATAGGAGTCCTTTTTGGTGCTTTATTACTACGTACCAAACGACTTTATCCTCTTATCATCATTCATGCACTTATTGACTTTTTTGCAAAACTAGATAGTATGGGAATTTCAGAAACAACTACTGAAGCAACAAAACAAGCAACGTCACTAACAAGCGCTATCGTAATAACTCTTGTCGTATTACCATGTCTCATTTTTGGGATGATTATGTTACGAAAAGTAACTGTCGAAGAAGTGCAATAGCTTCTTATATTTCACTCAATGTGAACGATAAATCTTGCGTATCTAAGGTATTGCATTCATCATCAAGACGTCCTACAGTAATGGCATCTGTAACCACTGTTTGAAAACCATCTAATTCAACCACAAGTACATAAGAACCTTCTCTTTCTAAAACCCCTTGATAAGTTCCTGGAATAGTAGATACTTCCATAAGTACTTCTTCAAAGATGTTACCTTCTCTAGCAGTAATGGTTACTCCAGATAAAGGACCACTTGTTGTTCCATTAATTACGCGAATTTCAAAACCTGCAAGATCAACTGTTGGACATACTACTTCTGGATCTACAGTTTCTCCTCCATCATCACTTCCACAAGACATTAAAAAAGCACAACATAAAATGGCAAACAAGATTCTCATAACTTTTGATTTTTTGCTAATATAATAGATTAGAGATATAAAAATAGTAACTTTAGTTGCTATTGTACTTCTATTAAACATTATTTTATGAAATCTATTTTATATGTCTTTAGTTTTCTGGCAATTGTATCTTGTCAAAAAAACAAAGAAAAATTGCCCAAAGGAGATTTCGACTACCTCATTGGAAATTGGGAACGTACCAATGAACAAGATGGAAAAGAAACTTTTGAAGTATGGGAACAAACTGCTCAAAATAGTTATAAAGGCATGGGATATACGTTACAAGAAAAAGATACCACTTGGAAAGAACAAATGCGACTTGTACAACGAGATACTATGTGGATCTTAGAAATTAACAATGGTGTTGAACCTATGGTTCCATTTACAGTACTAAAAAAAACAGCAACTAGTTTTGTTGCTCATAATCCTTCTAATGAATTTCCTACCCACATACAGTATCGTTATTTTGATGATACGATCACTGCCGTCGTTTCTTCTGAAGACATGGAAATTCCTTTTGTTTTTTGGAAAGTAGAAGAGTAATACTACTCGCATCTTTTAAGATAAAGCTCCATTATCTATTGGGATACCTCTAAAAGTACATTATTTTTGAGAATCCTTTTTTTAAATAATAATAATGATCATCATGCGCTATATCATCCTTTTTTTATGTATTCTTATGACTACCATTTCTTGCAAAAAGCAACCAGACTATATTCCTGAAGTACATGAATCTTATACTGATTATCAAGGGCCTGATGACAAAAATTTATGGTTAACGTATAGCAAGGAAGCAACTACTTTTAAAATGTGGTCACCTGTAGCAACAAAGGTACAAGTACATTTATATAAAAACGGTCACGAAGGAAAACCCTTTGAAACACATCCATTAGAGCCATCTACAGATGGTAAATGGTCAAAAACACTTACTGGGGATTATGATGGCACCTATTATACGTATCAGATACAGGTAGATAGTACATGGTTAAAAGAAACACCTGGTATTTATGCTCAAGCTGTTGGGGTAAATGGTCATAGAGCGATGGTTTTAGATTTGGAACGTACCAATCCTGAAGGATGGACAACAGATAAAAGGCTTTCTTTAAGAAGTCCTAATGATGCTGTGATATACGAACTACACATTCGAGATATGACTATACATCCACAATCAGGATCTTCGATGCCAGGGAAGTATCTAGGATTGGTAGAAGAAGGAACCAAGGGACCTAATGGAGAAGCTACAGGATTTGATCATATGCGTGATTTAGGGATTACCCATGTGCACCTTTTACCTACCTACGATCATTATTCTATAGACGAAACCAATTTAGGCACGCCACAATTCAACTGGGGATATGATCCGCAGAACTATAATGTACCAGAAGGGTCGTTCTCTTCAGATCCTTATCATGCCGAAGTACGCATCAAAGAATTTAAAGAGATGGTCTTACGTTTTCACGAAAGTGGAATAGGCGTCATCCTCGATGTTGTGTATAATCATACAGGAATGCCTAATGATAAAGGTGATACTAATAGTTCTAATTTCAGTTTGGAATTTCCTGGGTATTATTACCGTCAAAATGAAGATGGTTCGTATGCAAATGCCTCTGCTTGTGGAAATGAAACAGCCTCAGATCGCAAGATGATGCGAGAATTCATCGTGCAGTCTGTCTCGTATTGGGCAGAAGAATATCACTTGGATGGATTCCGTTTTGATCTCATGGGGATTCATGATATTGAAACTATGAATACGGTCACTGAAACCTTAAAGGAAATACACCCCGATATTTTTGTGTATGGTGAAGGTTGGACAGCAGGTGATTCTCCTCTACCGCTTGAGGACAGAGCACTCAAAGCACATATACAGAAAATGCCAGCTGTGACTGCTTTTAGTGATGATATCCGAGATGGATTAAAAGGGTCTGTATTTGATGATCAAAGTACTGGTTTTGTGAGTGGAGCTAAAGATACAGAGGAATCTATAAAATTTGGCGTTGTAGGTTCCATCCAACATCCACAGATTGATTATAAAGCGGTCAACTATTCAGATGCGCCATGGACAAATGAACCATGGCAAGCTATTTCCTATGTGTCCTGCCATGATAATCATACATTATATGATAAACTACAGGTCTCTCGAAGAGATGCTACCGAAGAAGATATTATTAAAATGGATAAACTAGCCAATGCAGTTGTGCTTACGTCTCAAGGAATTCCATTTATTCATGCAGGTGCAGAACTGTTACGTACAAAAAATGAAGAACATAATTCTTATAATTTACCTGATAACATTAATCAGATAGATTGGGATCGTAAAACGGAACATGCTGACGTTGTCAATTATTATAAAAACCTTATCGCCTTACGAAAGGCACATCCTGCTTTTAGAATGTCCACAGCCGATGAAGTTCGTAAAAACCTTACGTTTAAAACACAAGTAAATGGATTGGTAAGTTACCAACTTAGCAATCATGCAAATGGAGATACATGGGCAACCATCTATGTGATATACAATGCACAAACAACGCCTCACACATATCCATTAGAAGGTACTTGGAAAACAGCCGTCATTGGTGATGATTTCAATACTCAAACAGCAGTTTCAGGTTCTATTACCGTTCCAGAACTATCTATGCTTGTTTTATATCAGGAGTAGTATTAGGTAAAAGAGCGCCTACTTCAAATTCTTGAGTATAAAATCTAGCTTGGTATTTGTATTTAGATTTTTAGCATAAGAATCGGTGATATGCTTACTAGGAATTGCTAAACCTACATCCATCATCTTCTTAATGACTGGTAAGTTTTCTAGCGTTACTTTTCCCGTAAGTAATAAGGATAGATCTTCGCCTTTTTGATAGTATTCATATACTTTTTTAAGTCCTGTTAAGTACAAGAAATCTTTTGTAAAACCACCTCCTCTGTGTACACGTAAGGTAATTTGCCATGCTTTATCCTTAGGCACTTTATATTGATTAAAAAGTAAATCAAAGGTATCTACAAAACTATATCCTTTGATAAGGCTATCTGCTGCAATCACACGGTGTGCAAGTTCTTTAAGACGGCTTAACGTCAAATTACCACTCATGTATTCGCTAAACACTGCTAGTCCTTCTTGCGTCTCTGTATTATTGACAAAGCCATTCGAAAATATTTTTAAGGGTTGTGACTTTCCATTGTGTGTCGTCACTAAGTGAACCCCTATTTCATGATTTGCGAGTACTTCTATCTGATTTTTACAGAAAGAATGATTCTTCTTTAATAACATGGTATCTGATGCATTGAGCACCATAGCAGCCGCAGAGATATGACTACTTTGTTTGATATTAAAATCAAAATCATATCGCTTTCCAAACTCTTCAAAATACGCTTGTGCTTCTTTCACATTGTATTTTGCAACCATATCCTCTCCTTCATTTTCATCTGCAAAATGAAGAATAAAACGTGCATTTTCTACATCCCGTTCTTTAGGAGTTCCAAAGACCTTAAGATTGTTATAATAAAACTGCTTCCCTTTCCCTATAGTTTCTATACAGGCAATCAATCCAGAATATTCATATATAATATCGCGATACAAACGTCGGATCTCATCATCTTCTATACGTTCCAAACGCTGATTAAAAAATAAACGTTGTAATTTAAAAGGACTGAATTTAATTTTACGATACTTAAACTGTGGTTCTACGGTGTACTTACTTGCAAAAAAACGTTTCTTCTCCACCTCTATGTTCAGTGGATTTAGGTAATTAAGAAGTTCTATATTATGAACTAATCGATCGAGGTTTTGATCGATTTCAAAAATGGCGGCATTGGTATCAACAGCTTGAAAGTGCATAAAATCATTTAGATCGTCAAAAATATAAAATTCTTACAGACTAGACTAGCGAGATGGCTGTCCATTTTTCAAGATAAAATCATTGTAAAAAGTTGTCGCATGGTTGCGTAAGATAAGTTTTAGCTGTTGTTCTATCGCATCTACCACTTCTGGATACAGGATATAATCATACTCATCGCAGTAGATTTTTGAAAATTCTGTCGCTAGTACTAAGGTGTTTTGGGTGTTTTCTGTGATAAATTTTAAGAAATATCCATTGCCTTGAAACGTATCATTAATAGCTGCGGTGGTTGCTATGTCATGTGGGAGTTCTATATGTTTGAGTGCGTCGCACCACGCTTTCGCGAAAGCGGAAAAACGATCATTATCAATGTTTTTAGTCCCTAAATTTATAACAGGCACAGGTCTGTCCCAGCGTTTCCAATTGTAAGAATGCATATCATAAACAATAGCACCTCCAAACTTTTCTTCCATTTTTGAAACTAATGCACGGACTACCTTATAAAACGTTGCATGTTTGGAAAGGCTTTTTTGTTTTTGATCTTCGGGTAAAGGTGTGCACCATAATTGTTTTCCCCATGCATCGTCATAGATGGCGGTTTCTGGTGCGCGATTTAGGTCATATTCGAATCGACTATCCATTCCTGCAATGACCATCGGATTGGATTGCACCATTTGCTTGGTACACGGATCTTCTTCATACCAACGATCGTACTCAGAGTGTAAGCAATTGTTCCACAATTCTTTTCGAAACTGATGGCCGTCATGTACAGCTCCACAAAGGAAATAAGTATACTCTTCTATTTTAAGCGTAAATGAATAATCGTCAGAAACAGCATGAAACGGCTCTTCCTTTTCGATTTTTGAAATCATTTCGTCACTTGAAAGTCTAAGCATCTGCAACAGTTTTTCTGAGTTTGGCTCTTCGTTCTATACGACTTACGCGTTCTAATACTTTATCTTCTACAAAATTGATCACCTTCTCTTGAAGTTTGGTTTTGTAAACTTTATTGATATAAGTAATACCACCTGGACTCATCACATTTACTTCAACGAGCATTCCATTAATGACATCAATACCCACAAAATACAATCCGTCTTTTACCAATTTAGGGCCTATACGACGACACAATTCTTTTTCTTGTTTGGTGAGTGAATGTTTCTGTACAGAACCTCCTGCCGATACATTAGATCTATGATCGTCTGTACCAGGAACACGTTTCATGGCGCCTATAGGTTTACCATTAAGAATCAGAATACGAACATCTCCTTGGTCTGCACCCGGTATATAGTCCTGAAGAATCACATAATTGGTGGTTCCATCTTTATTATCTATATAAAAATCTAATAAAGAACGAATACTTGACATGGCACGTTTTTCTATCAAAATCACTCCTGATCCTCCAAAACCATTCAGTGGTTTTAGAATCATTTTATCCTCATCTGACTCTTTAATCATTTTAATTAAGTAGTCTTTGTTTTTGGTCACATGCGTACGTGGAATAAAATCACGGGTATTATCTTCAAAAGCAGCAGTATACAATTTATTATTTGCACGACGAATCCCATCTACATCATTCATAATAAAGACATCATCTTTTACTGAGTCTAAGAAGTTAAGCATGATCATATCCAACGGCGGATTGCTACGTAAAATAATCACATCAAATCCTGCTAATGGTAGCATCTCTTCTCGTAAAGTGGCTTTTTTATGAAATGATTTCAAGTTACTAGGAACTTTCTCCATTTTATTAATAGCTCTACAAAAAGCAAATGTCTCACTATCTCTAATGGTCAAATTTGCTGGAGTTGTTATAGCGACACCGTGCTCACGTTTTACACACTCATGGATTAAAGAAAGGGTCGTATCATTTTCTGGGTCCATTTCTTCCCACGGATACATTATGTAGCAAACATTCATAAAGTCAAGTTTTAGTATACCTAAAATACTAAAATTGATTGAAAAACAAAGATTAATTTTATTTTCTAATTAATTAATAGTTTGTCCTGTATTAATTAAGCCTGGTGACTCTGTAGAAGGAGCATTCCATGTAAAATCATCATACGTATTTCCAGTTCCCGTAAGTTGTAATGATTCTCCCTCTGGAGTTCCTGGATCTTGTTCAGACACTCCTACGTCAATAGATATCATGGAATTAGCGCTTCCATTTGTTGCCATAAAAGTTCCTTCATAACTTAAGAACTGAATTACATTTCCTAGATTATCTACAAGTGCAAAACCATCTGGGTCTCCATTTTGAATTGTTCCTGCAGATAGACTAACCGCTCCAAAGCCTGCACCTTCATCCGGTATAGAAGTTCCTCCAGTAAAACTTAAGGTATTGTATACCTCTCCATTATTACCATTATAAAGTTCTATCGTATATCCTGTTAAATCTGTACCCGCAACTCCAGCAATTTCTACAAATTCACCTATATCTGCACCATTATCATTATAATGAAACTCATTAATCCAAATAGTTAATGCCGCTGCATCATTATCATTAATAGTAACCGTTTGTCCCGTATTTGTACCTAACATAATGGTTCCTGATCCTCCAGCTGGGGCACTTAAAGTAAAGTCTAGTGTTTCTATACCTTCATCTAGTGCATCATCAGTTAATGTAAATACATTAGTAGCCGTATGCGTAGTCACATTCGCAGGAATTGTAATTATAGTTCCTGTAGTCTCATCTATATCATCAAAGCTTGCTGGAGTAATCGTAACTGTAATAGTATTTGTAGGTGATGGATTTGTAATTGTAAAGTCAAAACTAATGCCTCCATCTCCTTCATCTACAGTTTGTGAAGTTCCTGCAAACTCTACTGAAGAATTTGTTGGAGCTCCTAGGCAATGTACATCTTCCCAAGCACTACCATTCCACATTTGAAGGCAATTTGCACTTTGTAAAAAGATTAATAATCCTATATCTGATACTGTTGGATTTATTGTATTCCTATCGGTTACTGTAGGTACTCGAGGGGGCATAAAACCTTTATAACTTGTGCCTCCATTTGTTGTTCCACTTACTTCTAGCATAGCGGAAGCAGACGGATTTGTTGTACCAATTCCTACTTGAGCGTAAGACATTGTTATACTAAAAAACAAAAGAAATATTCGTAATACATTATTTTTCATACTTATGATATTTATATCATTGCATGGTAAAGCATATTAAGTCATTATAAAATTTGGGATTAGCAATTTACATAAATTAAAAGGGTAAAAAGAAATAATACATTACCTTTTCGTTAAGTAGTAGTATTAAGCTGATTAAAGACCAAATTATTGCTTTTTCAGGTTTAAAAACTACTTCACAATATTTTTTTTAATACGCTTTCGCGAAAGTGTTCTTATGATGTTATAAAGTCAGTAAAACGCATATAACATAGCTAGCGGAATCTTGATTTAATACCTTGGGCCTTAAGTCGACTCTTTTATAGGGTCCAAAACTTGTCCTAAGATTAAATAGCTTTTATTGAAATATCCCATCTTTTTTCTTTTCCTCAAATCCTAAAGGATAGAATGAAGGCCCATATGTGTGTTTAATTCTTTTCCTCAAATCCTAAAGTATGGAATGAAGGCCCATATGTGTTTAGCATTAAAATCATTCAAATACTCTAAAGTTATCGAATCCTGCTTTATCTTCATTTCCATTTTGATTTATAATAACTGTGATGCGAACATTAGTAACGGTATTGGGAATATTAATTGTTTCTGTTCCGCTTAAAGAGGCATCAGCATTTCCTACAAGAATTGTAAATACCCCTTGACTTACATCATCATAAAACAATTCATAGGAGACACGATCACCTGTATCAAATTCAAAAATATCATAATCAAAACTTAGTTTTGCAGCTGTTGCAGAAGATATATCTACATTATCAAATACAATCATATGATCTACATTCATACCAGCAATAGGATTATCTAAATCACTACATCCTAAAAAACTACCCGTAAAATCAGTGATGTTATCTAAGCTTCCTACAACAGCCCATATATCTTCTAAAGCTGGGACACTATAACTCGTTGGAGTTAAGGTGAAATTCCAAGAAGTGGTTGCATCAAAATCCTGTGCTGCAAATACAGTAAACCCAGGAAAAAAAGGATCATCTGTACACACCCAAGCAGTTCCTGTAAAAAATTGCAAACATTGCACCCCTTCCACAGAGTCATTAATAAACACAAGTAAGCCTACATCTGTAGTCGCTGTGTTGATTAAGTTTCTTTGTGCAATGGTCATGACGGGAGGCATGAAGCCTTTAAAAGAAGCCCCACCATTAGAGGTAGCACTTACGTCTAGCATAGAAGCTGGAGATGGTGTTGTAGTTCCTATACCAACTTGAGCATAAGAAATTGAAATAAAAAATAAGAAGATAAAGTGTACTATATTTTTTTGCATGGCTATATACGATTAAGTAACGTCCACGCATATAGACATCTAAACTTTAATTAATACAATAATACAAATAATATTGAATATCATGAGATCTTTTTAATGTTTTCATAAGTACTATTTTAATTCATTTCCGCGAAGGCGGAAATCTCATACTGTATATTCTTCTTCATCCGCTTTCGCGAAAGCGGTTTCAGTCTAATGATAGCCTGATCGTGGAAAACCGTAAAGGAAGTTGGATGGAAATAGGTCTGTTTAGGCATTATACATATCACTAAATTTTTATATTCTTGTACTAAGAATTTTGTATCAAAAGCTCAATTGTCCATTAACATGAACTTATTATAGATGAATTTTTATACTCATTGTGATCTATGTGAACATGAAAAAACAAGTCTTAAGATAGGCGTAACGTGTACATTGACCAAAAGAAAACCTGATTTTAAAAACACCTGTACTACTATAAAACTTGATCAAAAATTTCAAGAGAAATTAGAAATTGCCTACCTCGAATTAGAAGAAATACGCAGTCATAAAAAATCAGCATATCTATTTTTTTGTCTTTTGATGATCATTGGTGTAACAATACTTATTAAAAGTGATTACTTAGCTGGACCGATTTATGATGACACCTACTTCTGGGTACATAAAACTGGAATAATCGCTTTAGGTATTTCAATATTAACAGGTACTAATTTTCAACTATATAGATTCAGAAAAAAACTTAAAGACGCACAACAGAAAAAAGACAAAATAGACGTAGTGATAGAAAAATATGGTATTAGTTATAAACCTGAACTTGATTTTAAAGAAAAAGTCCACGGTACCCAACAGGTAGACGTCAAATTAGAATTTAAAAATTGGACAAGAAAAAATACGATAACAACCTATGAGATTGATGACTAAATTTTATGTTTAACAAACATAAACTCAATTCAAAACCTCAATCTACTTTCCAAACCGCTTAGCAATCATTTTTTGTTTCCAGACTTCACCAAAGAAATCAAAAACATTCAGTGAGTAAATACTTAGGATAAGTACCCAAGAAAATACGAACCATAAAAAGATAAACCAATAGGAAGCATCGTTAATGGCAATGATTAATGGTGCAACTAAGCTAAATACTGCAATTGCAACAAGTTTATAGAGTCCTTTTAGGTTTTGGATATACGCTTCTTCTTTTCGGATCTGTGCTATTTTTTCTTGTGTATCTGGATCGGCAATGATCGTTTCAAAAACGGCTGCCAACGACTTTAAGGATTCTAGACCTGCATTCTCTCCCTTTTCAATTCGCTGAATCGTTCGGATGCTTAACCCGCTCATTTCTGCCAACTGCTCTTGTGACCAATGACGTTCTAAGCGTAGTTTTTTAATATCCCGTAATGTAATGGGAGTCTGATTCATAGTTATATACATATTTGCTATTTCTTTCAGCAAAGGTATGCAAGTACCTACCTTTAAGACCTGTAACTCATATGACACCTATATGACAGTATCCTGACACTAATATTCTTATTCATAAATAACCATGAATATTATGATGATACTGCCTATATATGTATCTATACGAGGAAAACTCAGTACTACTCCTTAAACAAATATATTTCTAAAATCAGAAGATTATTCTTTATGATAGTTATCATCCCAATCTTTACGCTTAGGTTCTCCTAATTTATCTACAGATTTTGCAACCACCATAGAGACCGTAGCATCACCTGTAACATTTACAACGGTACGACACATATCTAGAGGTCTATCTACAGCAAAAATAAGTGCTAAACCTGCTTCTGGAATCCCAGCATACCCAAGTACACCTACCAACATTACCATTCCTGCCCCCGGCACTGCAGCACTTCCTATAGACGCTAGTGTTGCCGTGGCAATAATTCCTAATTGCGTACTTAAAGTAAGATCCATTCCAAATGCTTGTGCAATAAAAACGGCCGCTACTGCTTGATAAAGACTCGTACCATCCATATTAATCGTTGCACCGATAGGTAATACAAAGCTCGCAACTTCTTCCTCTACTCCTAAATGTTCGGTTACACGTTCCATAGTGACTGGAAGTGTCGCTGCACTTGAACTTGTAGAAAAAGCTAATAATTGTGCTGGTGAAATTCCTTTAAGAAAAAAGCTCGGTTTCTTTTTTGTAAACGTCATGACAATAAGCATATACACCCCTATCATTACTAATAATCCAGCAACAACCGTAATCGCATACTTTCCTAATGCAATAAATAAATCGGTATTAGGAGCTTCTACTACTAATGCCGCAAGAAGTGCAAAAACACCATACGGTGCCGCAAGCATAATTAAGTCTACCATCTTTAAAATAACCTCATTAACGCCATCAAAGAAATCTTTAACAGGCTTTGATTTTTTTTCTGGGATTAGGATTAAACCAATACCAAAAAATACAGCGAAAAAGATAACCTGCAACATATTACGATTACTCGTAGACGCTGAAAATATATTTTGAGGAACCAAATCAACAAGTGCTTGTAGAGGTCCGCTATCTTTTTGCATTGCGGCAGTTTCCTTATACTTAGCAGTACTATCTGTATATCCTTCTACTAACTCTGTTCGCGTATCTTCTGTGATTGATTTTCCAGGATTAAAAACATTCACCAATGCCAATCCTATAGAAACTGCAATGACTGTAGTCATAAGATACATAACAATGGTACGCCCTCCCATTTTAGAAAGCTTGGAAATATCTTTTAGGTCAGATACTCCCTTAATAAGAGCAGCTAGTATTAATGGAATTGCAATGAGTTTAAGCGAGTTTATAAAGATCGTTCCAAATGGTTTTATCCAATCACTTATAAAACCTCCACCCCATTCGAAGTTTGTCATAATCAAAGCAAAGACAACTCCTAAAACCATCCCAATTAAAATCTTCCAGTGCAGCGCTAGTTTTTTCATATATCATATATTTCCGTGAAGGCGGAAATCTCATCCACCTTAACGTATTATTCTCATTAATTATACAGGCTTCCAACTTTATGGAAACTCTCTGAATCACGAAGGCGGAAATCTCTTCTACCTTAACGTACTATTTATTGTTGAACCTCCCTATCCTTAGTGGAAGCTATTTTTTTTCGCGAAAGCGGAAATCTCATCCACCTCAACACATCCCTTCATTTCTTATAAATTCCCATCTTCACGAGAACTATTTTTGAATGTTCTAAAGATACGCTATAACTTGATTGATTTATCTCTCAACATAAAATCGGCAATGACCAACGCTGCCATAGCATCTACAATGGGTACTGCTCTAGGTACGACACAAGGGTCATGTCTTCCTTTTCCTTGCATCTCGACCACATTGCCCTCTGCATCTATCGTTTCTTGTTTTTGCATGATGGTCGCCACAGGTTTGAAAGCTACCTTAAAATAGATATCCATCCCATTACTGATTCCCCCTTGCACACCACCACTTAAATTGGTCTTTGTACTTCCGTCAGCATTAAAAATATCATTATGCGTACTTCCTTTCATTTTTGCACCTTCAAAACCACTTCCATATTCAAAACCTTTAACGGCATTAATGGATAGCATGGCTTTTCCTAATTCAGCATGGAGTTTATCAAATACAGGTTCTCCTAATCCCACAGGCACATTTTGTATCACGCACGTAATCACGCCTCCAATGGTATCACCTTCTTTTCTAATTTCTTTAATTCTATCTATAAACGCTTTCGCGAAAGCGTCATCAGGACATCTCACATCATTACTATCAATCTTACTAAAATCGAGCTTTTGGTAGGGAATGTCCATTTCTAATTCGCCTACCGAAGAGGTATACGAATAAATTTTAATGTCTTTTAAAAATTGCTTAGCAATTGCTCCTGCCACTACTCTACTCGCGGTTTCTCGCGCCGATGAACGTCCGCCACCACGATAATCACGGGTACCATACTTTTGATCGTAGGTATAATCTGCATGACTAGGACGATAAGTATCTTTGATGTGCGAATAATCTTTAGATTTCTGATTGGTATTTACAATTTCAAAACCTATGGGAGTTCCTGTGGTAGTCCCTTCAAAGATTCCAGATAAGAAATCTACCGTATCAGGTTCTTTACGTTGAGTAACAATTTTGGATTGTCCCGGTTTGCGACGTTCGAGTTCTTTTTGGATAGCCTCAAAGTCGAGTGCTAGACCCGCAGGACAACCATCTATGATTCCTCCAATAGCTTTTCCGTGTGATTCTCCAAAAGTAGTGAGTTTGAATAGTGTTCCGTAGGTATTTCCAGCCATAAATTTAAGAATCGTGCGTTTATTCTAGGTTTAGAAACAAATGTAATTTTAATATACGACACTTAAAAATGGATTCCTTGTTTTAAGGCGTTTCCTTTTGAAAATACGCATATGCGAATTCTAGCATTTCTACAAGCACTTTATTTTCTTGCGATTTGAGGTCAGAAATTAAATATTTTACGGGATATGCATTTACAAATTCCCAACTCATGAATACCTCTCCATTTTGATTCATTAACTCAATTGTGGTGTTTTTCGTTTGAATGGATTGGGACAAGCCTCCCTCTAAGGTATCTTTACACCATTTAAGTAATGGAGATTCACTAGAAAACATCCCCCTTTTAAAGAGTAAATTTTTATTTGAAATCGTAGTAGGGAGTTTATACTTAAAACGGTTTTCTCCACCTCCTAAGACCTCTTCTACATTCATTTCATTTGAAATCCCTGAGACTTCTTGAAAAACACCTTGTTCTGTACCATCAAGTGCTATTGAGAAATAGAATCCTACTGGGTATTGATTTTCATTTTCTCCCATTAGCCATTTGTTACTATGAGTTGTTCATGAGCGATTTCTAAAGTATCAACTGCAACTTCATTCCCATCAGATTTTAAATCTGTACTGGTTATTTTTGTAGGCCAAGCATTATCTAATCGCCATTGCATGGTGGTTTCACCAGCTTCATCTAAGAGTTTAATAAAAATCGTTCCTCTGGTAATCGTATTCATCTTTATTTGATCATACCAATTCCAGAAAGTCGAATCATTTGTAAAAACACCCCGTTTCATCGTTACGTTTCCATATTTTACAATGCCTGGTACTTCCTCTGTTGAAAAAAGAGGACTGTTACTGTTACGATATTCTATGATTTGGTTTTCAACATCTAGTCCAGATACTTCCTGAAATGCGACATTACGTAATCCATCACCTAAATCTACTTCAAAACGAAATTTTGGTAAAGGCCAAGCTGAGCCGTCTGTGTTTTCTTCATTTGCCATACATATATGTTTTTAAAATTAATTTAATCAACTTGATGTCGCCATTTGTTGTTGGAATGAGATCACTATAAATTCTGCAGGATGTACAACAGCTACTTTAATGGTTACATTCATGAAGCCATTTAGAATATCTTGAGAGGTCATTGTACTTCCTAATCCACACTCAACAGAAAATGCATCAGATGGACTTGCACCTTGAAGTCCTCCTTGTTTCCATATATTGTTTAAAAAGCTTCCTATCATTGCTTTTACAGCTTCCCACGTATTTTTAGTATTAGGGCTAAATACATATGCTTGTGCAGCCAATTTACATGATTGTTCGATAAAGGTCATTGTTCTTCGCACTGAAATATAACGCCAATCTTGACTATTTCCATCTAGTGTTCTGGCTCCCCATACTAAAATTCCTAATCCATGAAAATAGCGAATCGCATTAATAGATTTTCCAGAAACAGCATCCACATTCAGGTCTCCTTGTTGTTTTTCAGATAGGTTAATAGGTAAATTTGACACTCCAACAATAGAGGTATTTGCAGGCGCTTGCCAAGGTCCTACTTCATTATCTACATTTGTAATCACACCAGCCATTCCGCCACTAGGTGGCAACATATTAACATCGGCTAACACATGATTTATAATAGCTGCATATGTTGGACTTGCCATTAATAATGCTTTATTGTATTCGCTTACTTTATGTAGATTTCCTGAAGGATTTTCTATCTCAGAAAGAATGGTAGCTGCATTCTGATTAGGATCTGATGGTGGATTTAAAAGGGGATCTAATTGTTTGACATCCCCTCCAAAAAGATTGGTGTAATCAATATCATTCTGCTGCATGATCGTCGTTCCTACAAAAGGATAATAAGCAGTTCCATAATCCAATCCATTAGTTCCTGTATTATTTCTAAAGGTTGTAATGTCATTCATGTACAGTATGGGATCTGGATTACGACCTCCTATGATATCAAAAATACTGATGCCCGTTTGCATTTCAGTATTTTGCAATAGCATTTCTTGCATTAACGTACCGTTTTCAGCGACCGATAATAAGGTCGCTTCAGGACAAATATACATGGTGGGTTCAACTTCATTTTTTAATAAAGCGAGTCCATCTGTAAGATCACTCAAGCTTACATTAGGGTTTACAATCTGATCTCCTGGTTTCATAGGAACACCAGATGAAGGTCCATATGTTCCTACAGATACGATATACGCATCTCCTCCTCCATTCTCATAAAATAATTTTACACTATTGTACAAATAATAAATCGTATTAGGGTCTGGCACAATCGAATAATATGCACTTTCAATCAGTATATAATCGCCTTTATCTGGTTGAGCATTTTGCTTTACTAAATAGTATTGAGGGTTATACTGTTTTGCTGGATCGGCTGGTGCTGGCGGAGCTGGATAACAAAATATTGCTTGAAACTCAGTAAAAGATGAAATTTTCTTAGGTATGTTTGTATAAGATTTCCCCTCATACATAGCTTGGGGTGTGTATCCTATAAATGCAGGCACGGCAGTAGGCACTGGCACTACTGAATTTCCAAAAGCATTCATTTCATCAATATAAACACCTGGGCTTTTTATGTTAGAAATATTCATAGTACGTTATTATTTTTGTGTTGTATCAACGATTACAGGTCCTAAAACTCCTTTGTAATCTGATACTGAACAGTATTTATAAGTATGTGTTATTTTTTTAAAATATGCTATTCTCGGATTGTGATATGATAATTTCACATCCTTTCCCGTGATGAGTTTTATTAAATCATAATCTTGTAATTGATGCATTGTAAACATCTTATTTTGATTACTTGAATTAAATATCTTATTTCCATTTGCATGCTGTATATGTTTTAAATGTGCATCGACACTTAATGTTATTTGCTCTGAAAGAAATTCAAGTGCCAATTTTAAGGAATCCTTATAAGATGTCATCACAAGATATAAGGTGGTTGCTGTTATTAAATATCCTTTGATCTTAATTTTCTTATCACAAACACAATGATTTAAAGCTATAGATATACAAATTAACAGCTCATTTTCTGGTACTTCTTTTGTCCAATCTCCAAAATGTAACAGAAGATTATGTGTATCAATCGTATTTGTATCTTTTTTACTCATATGTTACTATTTGATGTATGGCTTCTTAAGTGACCTAATCTTCATACATCATAAACAATTTTTCTACATCATCAAGGTTGGCATTTTCCCATCTAAAGTATGATAATGCTGTATTTGGATTCAATTGATTTGCCTGTAACATATCTAGCACACACATTTGTGCATTCATAGATGTTGCTCCTGAAAATTGTTCTAAATCAGTTTCAAAATCATAGGCATAGAAGCTTTTTACCCAATTAGTTTTTTGTGAATTTTGCACACTAAATTCGCTTATAAAATGCTCTAGTTTTTCTTGTTGTACTGCTAGTTTTTTTGCTTTAAAAAACACAGGTTTCTTTTTTGATTCTCTATGATGATATTCAATATCTTTTGCCTGAATTGTTTTTGAACTAGTATCTCCAAAGATGTCTACTAAACCAAAATTTTCTGCCTCTGTAGCAATTTCTAATTCTGCTTTATCTGTTCCTGCAATAGCAAGCGTCCAATTTGAAGCAACTACACTTTCTGTAACCACATATACTTCTCTAAAAGAATACATTGTTTGGGTTAATTTGATGATAAGCTGTTGTTCTATTTCATTCCAATTTGCAATTTTTACAGTTTCTGGCGTCTTTGTATGAAACATAAAACTTCCTCTAGCATCAAACGTTAGTATTTGTTTCGTGTATTTAAAATCTCCAGCTATAGGGTTATTCCCTTGATCTCTTCCTGAATAAGGTTTTGTAACACCTTCACTGAAATTCCATTGCGCTTCATGTAAGGCAATACCATTTTGTATTTTACATTCTTCTTTTGCGATCACTCCATTGCGAAAAATGTTTCCCAGTATAATAATCTCCCCATTACGTATCTGAAAAAAATCTCCTGGATACATATTTTGATGCAAAGGTTTTGAAGGCATAAAACCGCCTGTTCTATTATAAAAGGATCTATAAAATTTTTTAAATACAGTATTGCTCATGATATATTTCGTTTTAATTAGGTATGGTTATCACTTTTCACATTCTGAAAGGTATTTTCTATTCAATCGTTTCTGTGTACGCTTTCGCGAAAGCGTATATAACAGTATTCTGATTTAAAATAATCATCTAATCAAACCTCAAGAAGCCAACATTGCTGCATTTGCTGCTGCTAATGCTGCCTCTAATGATTCTAAATTTGTTTTTGCCGTGGCTAAATCTGCTTTAGCATGATGTAATTGTTTTGTGATATCTGTACTCGCAGCTAATGTACTCGTGTATTGATCAAGTGTATTTTCATACACTTGATCAATACATTGTTTTATATTCTTTTCAGATGTGTCTCCAATTTTATGTATATGCGACGCTGTCAAAGATTCATATAGTTGTGTTACTTGCTTATTTTCTAAAACAACAATCGCATCAGAATTAATCGTAGGTGTTTGTGCTGTGAATATGCTATTTAATGCAGTAAGTGTTAATGATACTGCATTATTTGCATCTACACTTGCTGTTGTAACTAAGCTAATTAATTCGTCAGATATCAATGGGTCGACAGCTTTTTTTCTTATCACTAGATTGGACAGTTTAGTACTAAGCTCGGCTGCATATATTAATTTACGGGTTACCATTGTAATAGTTTGGCTAACCTCATTAATTTTTGAAGTTGCATCTTCAGTTTGTACAGCCACTTCCTTGGAATTAGCAAGTAACTCTTCAACTTGAAGCATCACCGTATTTAATAAGTTTTTAGTAGTAAGTGCGTTGTTTTTATTCGTCTCGCTTATCGCTAAGTCTTTTTCTATTCTTACTGATTTCGTTTTTAGAGCTCCAACAATTGCTTGCTGTTTTCCTAATGTATTTTGAGCCGCTAATATCTCAGATTCTAATGTTTTTATATTTTCTTTCTTCACTTCTACTACTCCAAATATTTTTTTAGTATTCATAATTCCTATGGGTTTAAATAGATTTGTATTCCTTGTTTACCCTAGGTAAGTAAATGATTGGGTATTTTTAAAATCTGATAATGCATTGGTGATTGTCTTATTGATAGAGGGTATATCATCAGAAATGGATAGAATAACAGGTATATAGGTATTCCCTTTAATCAGTCTATCTCCAAAGTTATCTGTCATCGTATTTGTGAGTTCCAATGTTCCTTCCAATAATGCGTCTGTATTTCCTTTAAGAGGACTCACATTTTTTACAATCGTATAACTTCCTGCAGGAATGTGTTCTGCAAGATCAAGATTAAAACAAATTTCTGATTTTTCATTTTTATTTTCTGTAGCATCTAATGCAATTGTCACTAAATACTTTTTAGTAATCGACATAGTATCAAGAAGGAAAATACATCTATATGTTACTTTAGAAGAACATATCTTATTTACCTGAAAATATAACTGTTGCTTGGTTGATGATTTGGATGCAGGGTTAACTGCAATATCAAAAGCTGGTGTCAAATGATTGGTCATTGTAAAAGAAGCTGACGGTGCCGTTAAATAACCTTCAAACACATTGACACTTTTTTTATACTTTTCTGATAAATCAGCATACACAAAAACAACGTAGTTATCTCCTAATTGAAAAGAATCTCCATTTACATCCTTTAATGTATTTGTTGTTATCAATTGAACATAAGGAACTGTTGAATTAGTAGCCTCAATTTTTACGAATTTTTCTTTATTTACATCAGGAGCAGCAATAATAGATGCAGCATTTTCTGTAGTGAAAGCACTTTGTGCACTATGCATTACTAAGAATATATAATATGCCGCTACTGGATATGTCGTTGTATCTTCATTTTCTTCCTTAAAAGGGCTTATAAACGGATTAAAAGAAACCCTATATTGATGTTTTTGGCCTTTTTTATCTTTTATTTCTGAGACATTCAGTGAGAGATTAAGTTCTTCATTGAAGAGTTGATATGCAACTTCTGAAGCATTACATACTACATTTGCATTTTCAAAATTTCCTTCGGCACTTTTTGCTGCTTCGCTGGCACTTTTACATGTTTGATCTATGGTAGTTACTTGTTCATTTGCATTGTTAAAGTCTGCTGTAACAATATTCAATAAGTTTTTAATATCTGTATCAGTACTTGTTGCTTTATTTCCTAAACTAGCTGTAGACACTGCAGCTATAGAAGAAGAAGCTTCCATACTTTGTTGAGAAGCCTTTTCTGCTAGGAATGCAGTTTCTTTCATGAGCTTATTTACTTTTTCAGCTTCAGTATATATTTCTCCACCAATATCTTCAGCACTAATAATATTATAAATAGCACCTATATCACTAGCTAGTCTTAAAATAGCATTAGCCGCTATTTGAACATTGGCGGCTGCAACAGATGTATTAGTAATTGTATCTTCTACACTTTCTTTTGCATTCTTAGCAGATTGCAGTACGTTTGTAGACATATCATTACTTACAGTGACTAGAGAAAAAATCTCTTTTTGAGCGTCATATTGTTCATTAGCAAGCTGCAACTTCTCGGCTGTTGTCCTATAATCCCCTTGCGCATAATAAAGTGAAAACAAAGAAGCATGATACTGTGACTTTAGACTGTCAAGTTCTAATTCTTGATCCCCTAATATATCAACAACTGTAGCGTGTAAGTTTTTAGTATAAGAATTCATAAAATAATGATGTTTGTAATATTCTTAATTTATATATAAATGTATATAGAGGAAACAGCCTGTATCGTATCACCTTCTTCATACGTCTCAGAAATGGTCGGGTTTGCCATTGGCAATCCTCTTACAATAGTCTCATTAATGCCGTTGTTAACATTAATTAAATCAAAAGAGTATTCTGATCTTTCTTTTAAAGATAACAATATAGAACCCGAAGAAAACTTATACGCTGTCTCTCCATTTTGGAGGGTAACTTCTGTAGGATGTCCAAATGAAATTTCTGAATCGCCTTTGATTTCTAATCTTTCAAACGTTTTATTACTTTTATTAATAATGTAATAATTCCATTTCGTTTTCCGAGCCTCTAATTTAATGTTGTAATTAGGGCTGTTTCCGCTTTCGCGAAAGCGTATAATAGCATCAAAATCTATTGTAATCTTAAAAGATTTTGTATAGGTACTATTAGATATGAATTTTCTTTCTAAAATAGTTACATCTCCTTCTGTAGGTGTATAAAATGAAAATATACCTAACTCTGAAATTGGGTAGTCTGTAAATGCTTTAAAATGAGGATCAGTACTTATAACATCAAAAGAAAATGAAGTTATTGCATAGGTTGACTTTAAGTGCGTTAAAAAGTCTTTGATTTCTTGATCTGTAGATATGAGTAATGAAAAACCTTGCGGTGTTTGATGCAGATATAAAACCTTCTGATTTATTAATTTTTGAATTGGTTGAGATATTAAATATTGTATATTTTCACAAATACCACTTGCATAGTAACTATGATGAATATCTATAGAAAATAATTCTGAACATTGATTAGATGACATGTGTTATTATTTTAAAAAGACCATGTAACATGTAATGGTTTTTCCATCCAAGGAAATTTAATTATGGAGAATGAAAAAGGAGATTTAAGCATTAAAATATCATATGATCTTTTTTCAACCGTTAACGTCCATCGATCTGCTTCCTCTTTTAAAACACCATCGCGCACCAACCAATTCCCTCTAAATCCTTCTATAGAAGTGTCTCCTATAGCTGGCCAATACCCTATAGCAGCTGTTAAAAGACCTTCCATTAATTCTTTATCACTAGTAGATATTTCGATTCCTAATCTTATAGGAGTTTCTATAGCTAATCCACAAAGTACTTTATTTAACACAAGTAATGATTCTTCTGTCTGGCTCAATCCCGTTACTAGGTATTGTAAATAATGTACAGCATCATTTTGTGTTTCTTCCGAGACAAAGACATTGTCTCTTACTAGATCTAGTCTTGCTAGCAGCATAGGTAAATAGGAATTCAAAATCACTAATCCTGCGTTAGGAACCATTAAACCTTCTTCTGATATAGTATTGAATTCCGCCATAATCTCAATTGAATTATAAAACTCCTAAAATATTTATTTTCGAGCAATTTTATACAAGTATAAATACCCTATTATACATTGTATAGAACACATTTTAACACAGAGAGCCTAGAAAGAAACTTCTGTAAAAAATCGATCGTAATTAACTGCTTATGAAGCTATAGTTATGGATCTCATTTTATAGATCAAAGAGGGTTGATATTTTGCGCCTAATGCATTCCATAAATTATGCATTTGTGTATAATCAGTTCCTTTTTGTAAATCAAAGCTTAATTTCTGAAGCCCTTCCGGAAAATCTGAGTGTGTTGTTATATCTAATACAGCATAAGCTTGAAAAAACTGAATGGATGCATTTAAAAATTTTAATGCTTCACTATAATCATCAAAACAAGGAGTCACTAACATATCTATAGTATAATTTTCTGTCTCTAACATTGATGTATGATTGGTATCAAATCCTTTACGATCTTTTGTATAAAAAGGTTTTGTAATTTCTTGATCAATATGTATCAAAGAGAGTACAATTTTGTTTTGATTTTCTAAAGGAGTATTTCCTTCATTATCTATAATGCTATTAATAACAACGATGTTTTCATCTAAATCGAACTTTCTTTTGATATACTGATTAAAGACGTTTTGTGTGTACTGAAATGCTTCTTGTATCATTGTTTTATTTTAGAGTTTGTTAGAATTATTGTATTCCTATTAGACATATAACCACGAAATGTAACCTAAAAACAAAGGGCATACATACGCAAAATCTCCTAATTGTTTTAGTAATACATTCAGGAGACAAGAGAGTATAATGAATTGATTTTAATACTTGTATTTCCTAAAAATACTAAAATTCATTTTAGTCAGTCTAAAAAGTCTAAATCATTTTAATAAAAGGTAATAAACCCTAAGACGAGCCCTGAACTCGATAAAAGAATCAATCCAAGGGTAGAGATATTACACCGAGATTTCGCTAAAGACTGAACCGAGTTTCGTAAACAAAAGGATGAGCCTTTCTCCTGGCAGAGGTAGGTTTGGCGATCTATCAGGCAGATGTTGTCTTAGATACTTTATAAAAGTACTGTTTCACTAATA
The DNA here is from genome assembly GCF_947492815.1 of uncultured Dokdonia sp. GTDB lineage: Bacteria > Bacteroidota > Bacteroidia > Flavobacteriales > Flavobacteriaceae > Dokdonia. The sequence continues at coordinate 19,827 of NZ_CANLOB010000022.1, read as the reverse complement.
AAAAAAGCCCCTATTAAGGGGCTTTTTACTATTTAAAAGTTATAAACTTACTTTACAATAAGTTTCTTTACAATGGTTTGATCTTCACTTACTATCTGCATAAAATAAACACCTTTAGAAAGGTCGTTTATAGCAATTTGTTGTGATTGATTGAAATTACTAAGATCTAGTTGTTTTACAATTTGTCCATTCACATTTATAATACTTGCATTTTCTAATTGCTTGGTACCTGTATATCCGATCGTAATTTCTGAAGAAGCTGGGTTAGGGAATACTGAAATTTCATTGGTATTTATCACTACTTCTTCTGTACTTAACACCTCTCTTTCTTCAAATACAACAATAAATCGATCTGGTTGGATTCCTTTTGTTGCTGTAAATGTATATGGAGCATCTTTAAGGTTTGTTATAGTGTTCAGTTCGTTGTCTATGATATACACTGGTGCATTTTCAAGACCAGCACCTTCTAGGTGATCTATACTAATGGTATAGGTTTCTTCAGTTTCTACTGTTGTAGAAAAACCTACACTAAGTTCCATTTGCGTATGAAAAGCTTCACGTCCTTGTATGGCTAAATACTCTCCTTCTAAGTTTGTAAATAGCGATAAGAATGTTCCTAAACGTTGTGTGTCATATCCCGCATCATAACCTGCCGTAGCGTTTTCTGTAAATCCAACCCCAATTTGTGATGTTGCATTATCATAAGCCGAAGTTGTTAGATTTAACCAAAGTTTATCTGTATTAGAAGTATTTTCGTTATTTCTAAATCCATCATTATTTCCAGTAACTCGCATACTATTTGTAAATACAACAGGTGTATTACTAGCAGCTTCAGTTTGTAATGCTTTAATTCCAAACCCTTGTGTAGAAGCCATAAATTGCCCTGGAGCAGCTGGTCCTCCCATATTTACTGCAGCAGTTCCCATCATAGCATTTCTTATAGAAATATCATTCATAGAGAAATTACTTGTCCCAGGTCCTGGTAATGTTGAATTTGGATTAGTAATATGATCCCAATAATATACAGCGTCTACAGCATCATTTGCATTGATAAATGCAGTAACATCTATTGCTGAAGCATACGGGTTACCTAATAAGTTATAATTATTAACCGTTGCTGGACCATTATAATTAATAGGTACTGTAATGGTTCCTGAGTTTAATGTTCCTGGATTCATGGCATCTTGTGTATATGTAAGTGTATAAGAGCCATCACCTACATTAGGTGCTGGCTGCGGAAATACCAACTGTCCTATACCTGCACTAGGTAGCGCTGTGCTTCCCATTACTGGCAATAAGTAATCATTATTATCATCTAAGAAATTTTCTGCACCAGCAAACTCTGGGAATGTCATTAAGTCTATATCAAAAGGTACAAAGTTACTTGGGATAATACTAAACACAGCTCTAGAATTTCCATACACTCTATCTCTAGCCTCTGCAGTGACAGGACTACTCATAGCTACATAATTACGATCATCTATAGTAGGTGTAATCTTCTCTACACTAATACTTCCATTATTAAATGTTTCTGCAGCTTCATTTACTTGTACTAAACTACCTTCATTAGATATGTCTAACGTTCCATTTACTGTAATATCGTTTAATACACTTACAAAATTCCCATCTTCTACTGTTAGTATAGCTCCTGCATTAATAGTTAGTGTACATGCTGTGATATCGCCTAAGCTCATATCTGAAGTATCATAATCATCTGCTATAATAGCTCTTACAGATGCTGTAGGAGCTCCATTATCCCATCCACCTGCAGTTGTATATGTTGTAGTTGTAGGGCAAGAATCTAAGTTTACTTGATACATTCCGTTACCATGTGTTCCTATAAGCATTACACCATCATCTGGACGATATACTAAACTACTTACAATAGCTAGTGCTATATCATTTGGAGATTCTAATGTCCAATCTGTTGTAATAGGGTTTGTACTAGAATATAAACCTCTTGCAGTACCTACAAAATAAGTAATCACTCCACCTGTTTCTGTAATCGCTGCAGATCGTATAGAGTGTGACGACAAATTACGCTCAGCCAATGTCCACGTTGGATTAACTGCCGTAAGATTTGATGTGACATATATATTATTAATACCATAATTCGAATATACTACCATTCCTATATCAGGATCTGTAGGATGTATAGCAACACCACTTACAATAGAACCTGCTACTGCAGCTCCACTAGGCGTAATATTAACTGCTGTATTCAGATTCGTTCCACGAGGATCTACATGTTTAAACACACCTCCATTTTGCCCTCCTATCAATGTAAAACTACTCGTAGTATATGTGCCTCTTGTTGAGGCCATACTACGTATATTTTGACTCGTAGATAAATTTCCTATGTCTACCCATGAAGCTGCATCAACTAACGAGGTAACAGTAGCTGCATTAAGTGTTCTATAAATAGTAGCTCCATCTGCATAATACAATGTATTTGTATCTGGATCTAAGTAAAAATAGGTTACAAAAATACTGCTGTTTGTTCCTGTAGGTCTAATATTAGCAAAAAATGCTCCTGAATCTCTAAATGTAAAAATATCCCCACCTTGAGCTCCAAAGTATAATTGAAGATCATTTAAGTTTAAAGGACCGTTACCAGTTCTTCCTATAGCTGCAGCAACACCATCTCCTCCAAAAAAGTCAAGATGTTCTGTACTACTACCTACACCTGTAAGAGCTGCTGCTCCCCCTAGTGAAGTACCGTTATCTTGTGCACCTCCTATCACAAAATCTGTTCCTGCCAAAGGATCCATTCCTACGTGATAGTATTGATAGGTTTGATAATTATTATTAAGTGTAGTCCAACGTACCGTGCCTGAAGTGACATTTGTCGTATGCACACCACCATCAGTTCCAGAAAGTAATGTGTTTGCGTTAAAAGGACTAAAAACTAGATCATGAATATCTGGATGATGTGTATCTCCATCATTAGCAGCTGCATCTCCAGATCCATAAGATGCAAAACTTGTATTATCAATATATCCGCCTATACGTTCAAAGGTCGCATCATTTACAATATCTGCTATGCGATATAAATTAACACCTCCTAAAACAACAAAATCTGCATTATCTGGTTTTACAGATACTTCAAGATCATATCCTTGTTGTATAGAGAAAGGATCATTACCTCCTAAATCTCCTCCTGGTTCGTCAGGAAGCTTTCCTGAGAAATCTGTCCATGTTCCTGTTCCCAAATCATATCTCCACAAATCGGCTTCTATTTGAATAGGTGCTTGATTTGTTGTCTGTCCGTTATTATATAGTGCATACACTACATCTGTATCTGAAGGAGCTATCCCTAAAACAACTCTTCCTACAGATGCCCATCCAGCTGGTGATCCATTCTGTGCGATGCGTGTATAACTACCTGTTCCCGTTGGCGAAGTATACACTCCGTTTTGAGCACCATTAGTTCCTCCAACTGCAGCAAATACTCTTCCTGTAGAAGTGACCTTAACATCTGTGTCTTGTGTTGATGAAGCATTTACTTCTAAATTAAAGTTAGTACCATCATATCTAAATATACCTTGAATAGCAGCTATAAATAAATCTCCAGTTGTTGGGTGTACTGCTAAAGAGTTTATAATATCAAAATTAGAATTAAAATCTTCAAATGTAGAATCTGTTCCTGGAATTTGTGTCCATGTCTGTCCACTATCTATAGACCTCCAAATTCCCTGTCCTAAATAAAATGCATTTCCTAGCGTTGCACTATTTCCAAAAACTTCACCAGTACCATAGTACCATATGTTTTGAAATCCAGCTCTTGGATCTTGTGCAATAGCTGTCACATTATGTATTTCATTATTTGGAGATACTTTGACCCAAGAAGTTCCTCCATCAGTTGTTCTAAACATACCACTACTCACACCACCTGCTAGCATAGTGTCTCCTGTAGCATCACTTAAATCTACTGCTAGTGCTCTTGTGCGTCCTCCAAGATTTGAAGGCCCTCTTGATTCATAAGGTACTGTAAAAGCTCTTGAATCTGAACCAGCAGTTAAACTATTTGTTCTTTCTCTAAGAGCAGTTTCAAATTCTAATGCTTTTTCTTCTTTCGATATCAATCCTGTTACAGGATCCTTTTGCATATCAAATTCAAACTGATTTCTTTGCTCAATGGTACGTCTTTTTTCTTCTAAAGATTTCTTCTCCTTTTTTTCTTCTTTAAGAGAAGTTAATGTTTCGGATTTAAGTTCCTGTTCTTTTTCTGTCTCTGATTCTCCATCATAAAGAAATAGGAAACAAAATATTCCAAGTAGAATAATAGATACGGTTAGTATTTTTTTGTTCATAATTAAGTTGATTTAAGAGTTATAAGGGGGCTTATATAAAATGTATTTGATTTAATAATAATTATCAGAATTCAAAGCTTAGTAGCATCCTAACATTATCAAATGTGCGAGGTTCTAAAAAACTAAATTTGTTAAAAATACATATTTCATAAAAAACATCGACAAAACATCAATAAAAATCGACGAAATACGCATTTTATTTTTCGTATTTTACTTAATATCATTAAATATACACATAATATTCTAAAAACCAACACATTAACTATTTGTGAAGAAAAACATAATAATAAGGTTACTTATATAGATAAAAAAAGAGAGCTATCTAAATATATAGATAGCTCTCTTTTAACTATTACGAGTAAATAAATTACTCTATTATTTTTTGACTACAGGGGCATTAAGTTTACTACTCATTTCTATAGAAATAGCAGAGCGCTCAAATTTCATTTTTCCTGCTCCAGTTTCTAAAACAAATGTAGTGTCATTTAATTCTAAAACTTTCCCATGTAAACCACTTTTGGTAATTACTTTATCACCTTTTTTGAGGGCTTTATCAAAAGCCTTTTCTTGCTTATTTTTTTTCTGTTGTGGTAATACTATAAAAAATATAATAAACACCGCAAATAGCAAGATGGGTCCTAATAGTTCACTCATATATTACTTACTAGCTCCAGCTGTTGGTGCATTTACAAAAGCTTTAATACGTAAAGTTTCAGTTCCTTTTTCTGTATTAGCTTTGATAGTGATTGTCTTTGTAATTGCATTCGTTCCACTAGCGTTATATTTTACTAATAATTCACCTTTTTCTCCTGGTGCTACTGGGTTTTTAGAATACTCAGGAACAGTACATCCACAAGAACTCTTAGCGTCTACAATTACTAAAGGAGCTTTTCCTGTATTTGTAAAAGTAAATTTATGCTCTACTGGGTTTCCTTTATCAATAGTACCAAAATCATATTCAGCTTCATCAAAAGCCATCACAGGAAATTCAGTTGCTTGTGCATCACGTGCTGCAGCTACTTCTACATTTGCTTCATTTACTTTACTTGTTGCATCTTCTTTACAAGATGTAAAGATCATAGCAGTTAGTACACCTAATACTAGAATACCTTTTTTCATTTTTTATAATTTTTAATTAATATAGTTCTGCAACAAAAATAGTAAAAATACTCATAACCTAAAGTTAAGAAAACAGGTTTCTAAAACAATGCCATTTTAGAATAAAAAAACATTTAAAATTCTAATTTACAGAATTTTACATTTAAAATTTATTAAAAAACTTATTCAAGCCCTCTTCCTTCTTTCTTAAATTTGTTTGTTTTTTCGTATTCTTTAACCAATTTATCTAATATCCCATTAATAAATATACTACTCTTTGGCGTAGAGTATTCTTTGGCTATTTCTAGATACTCATTGATGGTAGCCTTTACTGGAATAGATGGGAATTTCAAAAATTCACACAATGCCATTTTGATCAATACAAAATCTACATCGGCAATACGTTCTTTATCCCAATTAGGTGTGTTTTTTTCGATTTCGGCACTCAAAAAAGCATTATTACCAAATGTTTGCTCTAGTAAAGAGATACTAAACATTTTATCATCTTCATTTTTAAACAAACTAGGAAGAAAAAGACTTTCTGGAGAATTTGGTTTTACTTTTTGTAATCTTTTTAAGACTGTCATATTTACAATAGGAAGATCATCTATCCAGGTAATTCTACTATCTTCAATATAATCATACAACTTATCATTAGGGGCAATTAATTCTGTATACCATTGTATGACAAAATCTTTTGCATTTTTAAAGTCAGCTGTAGTATCATTCATATAATTCTCATAGAGCTCACTTGCAATAAGCTCATTAAAGATAACAGCAACATACTCATCATCCATACGCCAATTTTTCAATTTGCGTTTGTCAAGTTCATCTTGTAACAAAGCATTATCACTTAGTTTTACAAGAACTTCGTTGGTAATGAATTTTTTGTTTGGATTTTTTTCTTCTTCAGTAGCGAGAATTTTTTTAGATAGTTTTTCTGAGTGCGCTTTCGCGAAAGCGTGTACCTCTACCATCATATCTAGCATCAAAAGATATAGGTTATATACCTGTGCTATACTTTCGTTTACAAATTTACCTTCTACTTGGAGATTATTATTCTCCTTGCATCCCATAGCGTATATGGTTTGCATCACCTTCACTCGAATGTGTCTTCTATTAAGCATAGCTACAAAGAACTTTTTTCTTTTAAATAAATTAAAAAAGGGATTTTACCTTTTTGATAAAATCCCTGCGAAAATACATATTTTTAATAGTAGTATTCCTACTTATTTTTGATTTTTACGAGCTTCGATACGTTCTACTGCAACTTTAAGGGCTGCTTGATGTGTTGTAATATTACTAGTTTCCGCTGTCTGCATGATTTCTAGTGTTGTATCGTAAATATTTTCTGTCTTACGGATGATCTCTTGTTTTCCGTATTTTTCAAGTTCTGCATATACATTAATAATCCCTCCAGCATTAATTAGAAAATCTGGTGCATATACAATACCTCTTTCTTTTAGTAAGGTTCCGTGTACATTTTCATCAGCCAATTGATTATTTGCTGCTCCTGCAATTACTTTTGCTTGTAACTTATTGATCGTATTGTCATTTACAGTAGCTCCTAGTGCACAAGGAGCATAAATATCCATAGGAACACTATAAACATCATCTCCTCTATAAATTTCTGCTCCGTACTTCTTACTAACTTCTTCTAAACGAGCTTCATTTATATCACTTATAATTACCTTACCTCCTTCTTTGGTAACATGATCAACAAGTACTTCTCCTACATGTCCAATTCCTTGTACTAAGACAGTACGTCCATCTAAATTATCAGAACCAAATGTATATTTTGAAGCTGCTTTCATTCCCATAAAAACACCATAAGCAGTAATAGGAGAAGGATTACCTGCACCTCCTTTACTTTCTGATATACCAGTTACATATGGAGTCACTTCACGAACTAAGTCCATGTCTGCTGTTTCCATTCCTACATCTTCAGCAGTGATATATTTTCCACTTAGAGAATGTACAAATTCTCCAAAACGTTTCATTAATTCAGGTGTTTTTTGAGTTTTAGCATCTCCTATAATAACAGCTTTACCTCCACCTAGATTAAGTCCTGTAATAGCACTTTTAAAAGACATTCCTCTAGAGAGGCGAAGTACATCATTTAATGCATCCCATTCGGTAGTATAGTTCCACATACGAGTACCTCCAAGTGCAGGTCCTAGAACTGTATTATGAATCCCAATGATTGCTTTTAAACCTGTATCTTTGTCATTGCAAAAAACAATTTGCTCGTGATCATTGAAAGAAAGTTGTCCAAAAACTGGATCTGCCTTTTTTAGTTCTTGCGGGGTAAGTATATCTGCAGTCATAACTATTTTTATAAAGTGAATATTTTATCTTTTTGGTAAAAAGATCGTGCAAAAATAACGAATAGTTCAATTTGTAGATGTAAAATTGTCGTTAAAATGAGAATTTGTTAATAAAATAAATGTATGTCATTTATAAATGAAAGCGCTTAAATCCCTAAATCACTACTTTTTACGTTATAAATGGAGGCTTATTATTGGTTTTTTTACCATTATCATTGCCCGTTTATTTGCTGTAACTGTTGTCACTCTTGTTGGTAAATCTGTTGATGTAATTGAAGCTTATTGTAATATTGAGATTACTACAGCTCAATTTAAAAGCAATCTTCAGTACCAACTCCTTCTTTTACTCGGTGCCGTAATTTTATCAGGTTTCTTTACTTTTTTAATGAGACAACTAGTCATTGTAGTATCTCGTTATATAGAAGCAGATCTTAAAGATGATATTTATGCACAATACCAAAGACTATCTTTAAACTTTTATAAAAAAAACAGAACAGGTGATTTAATGAACCGCATTAGTGAAGATGTAAGTAAAGTCCGTATGTATATAGGACCTGCTATCATGTATATGCTTACAGCTTTAGTTCTTTTTGCAACAGTAATACCATATATGTATTCTACGGCATCTAGTTTAACATTATACACTCTCATACCCTTACCTATACTATCTATAGCCATTTACAAGTTAAGTCGTGAGATTCATAAACGAAGCACGATTGTACAAGAATACTTATCAAAATTAACTACGTTTACCCAAGAATCTTTCAGCGGAATTTCAGTGATCAAAGCCTATACCTTAGAAGGATATACACATCAAGGATTTACACAGTTAAGTGATGATAGTAAAAACAAAAATCTAGATTTAGTAAAAGTACAAGCCTTCTTTTTTCCATTAATGATTGGATTAATTGGCGCTAGTAACTTATTGGTTATTTACATTGGAGGCAATCAATACATTAATGATCAAATAGAGCTCAAAACCTTAATAGAATTTATCATGTTTGTAAACATGCTTACTTGGCCTGTAGCTACTGTAGGATGGGTAACTTCAATTATAAAAGCAGCAGAAGCCTCACAAATTAGAATCAATGAGTTTTTAAAAATTGAACCTGAAATTAAAAATAATACAGACACTGCGACTCCAATTAAAGGTAACATTGAATTTGATAATGTAACTTTAACCTACGAGGATACAAATATAACGGCGCTTAATAATATAAGTTTCTCTATTGAAAAAGGAAAAACGCTTGCCATCATAGGTCGTACTGGATCTGGAAAATCTACCATACTAGAACTCATAGGAAGACTCTATGATGTCACTTCTGGAGAAATTCGTATAGATGCTACTTCTATAGCTTCACTGAACTTAAATGACTTACGTGCCTCTATAGGGTATGTACCACAAGACGCTTTTTTATTTTCAGATAGTATAAAAGAAAACATCAAATTTGGCGCTCCAAACGCTACAGATGAAGAGGTAATTACCTATGCTAAAGCAGCAGTGGTACATCAAAATATTGTAGACTTCAAAGAAGGTTATGATACTATTTTAGGAGAACGAGGTATTACATTATCAGGTGGTCAAAAACAACGTGTATCCATAGCAAGAGCACTTATTAATAAGCCAAAATTAATTTTACTAGATGATTCGTTGAGCGCTGTAGATACAGAAACTGAAGAACAAATTCTAGAGAATTTAGATCAAATAAGTAAAGATGCCACCACAATCATCGTAAGTCATAGGATTTCTTCTGCAAAAAATGCAGATCAAATCATAATTCTTGATGAAGGCAAAATAACACAGCAAGGCTCTCATAATCAGCTAATAAAAGAAGAAGGATATTACAAAGAGTTATATATAAAACAATTAGATGAGAAAGAAATGTAAAAAAAAATTGGGCGACATTCTTTTTTTTATCATTTTTGAGCTAGGAATTACTAAAAACTAAAACTACAAATTGACTATGGGTGATTATGATTCGAGGGATAATGAAGAGATTTTCTCAAAAGTATTAAGAGCTGGAAGGAGAACATATTTCTTTGATGTGCGCTCTACAAAAGCAGGAGATTACTATTTAACCATTACTGAAAGCAAGAAATTCACAAACGATGATGGCTCTTTTCATTTCAAAAAACACAAAATTTATCTTTACAAAGAAGATTTTTCTGGGTTTACAGACATTTTAAATGAAATGACTTCATACATCCTCCAAGAAAAAGGAGAAGAGGTGATCAGTGATCGTCATCAGAGTAACTACCAACGTCCTGAAGTCGTTGAAGATAACGATGGAACTACAGATGAAGCTGATGCTCCTAACGCGGAAAGCTTTACAAATGTAAATTTTGAAGATATATAATATATTTTTACATATATAATACAGAAAAGCCTATCAAAATTGATAGGCTTTTTTTGATAAAAACAATGAATATCTTTTCAAATTCATAGCATGTATATGCATAATTTGGGTTAAAAAGAATTTACTTGTTAAAAGCATTCTAAACTTTAGTATATACAGAGAATTTTAGCTTATTTTTAACGTCTCAGGAATAAACCAAACAGACAACTCACTAATAATAAACTAAATACGTTATGCGTTTACTTTACGTTTTTCTTTTTTTAACAATTACCTCCTCCTTTGCTCAAACTGGCAATGTAGATATGTCTTACTATTTACCACAAGATGTATCTTATAACAAAGAAATACCAACACCAGAAAGTATCATAGGATTTGTTCCTGGTGAATGGCACGTAAGTCATGATAAATTATCTGAATATATGCGCACATTAGCAGCTGCTAGTGATCGTATTACTATAGAAAATAGAGGAACAACCTTTGAAGGAAGACCTATTTTATTACTTACCATTACGTCTCCGGCTAACCATAATCGTATTGAAGACATACGCAAAGAACACGTAAAGCTTACTGAAACAGGAAGCTCTTCTCTGGGTACTTCAAATATGCCTATTGTAGTATACCAAGGATTATCGATACACGGTAATGAACCTTCTGGAGCGAATGCTGGTTTAGTAGCTGCTTATTATCTAGCTGCTGCACAAGGCTCAAAAATTGATGCATTATTAGAAAACACTGTTATTTTATTTGATCCGTCTTTTAATCCTGATGGCTTACAACGCTTTGCATATTGGGCAAATACTAATAAAAGTATTAATATCAATCCAGACCCTCAAGATCGTGAGTATAGTGAAGTATGGCCTGGTGGTCGCACAAATCACTATTGGTTTGATATGAATCGTGACTGGTTACCAGTACAATTACCAGAATCTAGAGCACGTATTAAAACATTTCATCACTGGTATCCTAATATCTTAACAGATCATCACGAAATGGGAAGTAATGCTACCTTCTTTTTCCAACCAGGTATACAATCACGTACACACCCATTAACACCAAAATTAAATCAAGAGCTCACAAAAAAGATAGGAAACTATCATGCAAAAGCACTTGATAAAATAGGAAGCCTATATTACACAGAAGAGAGTTTTGATGATTTCTATTATGGAAAAGGTTCTACTTTCCCTGATATTAATGGAGGGATTGGGATTTTATTTGAACAAGCAAGTTCGCGAGGACATGCACAAGAAACAGACAACGGACTTTTAGAGTTCCCATTTACCATTAGAAATCAGTTTACCGCAATTTTATCTACGCTAGAGGCTGCACAAGGCATGCGTACAGAACTATTAGACTATCAAAGAGATTTCTTTAATAAAGCGCGTAGCGAATCAAAAGGCGGTGCATACGCATTTGGTAGTGAAAAAGATGCCGCAAGCGCTTATCACCTTGCTGAAATATTGAAACGACACAAGGTTCAAATTCATGAAGTTAGTAATAGCTTTCGCGAAAGCGGAAAAGAATACAAAAAAGGCTACAGTTACATTGTACCTAAGAACCAACGCCAGAGTAGACTTATCAAAGCAATGTTTGAAAAGAGGACAAAGTTTCAAGACAGTCTGTTTTATGACATTTCCGCATGGTCTTTTCCTCTCGCGTTTGGTCTAAATATTACCGAAAATGCATCTACTTCAAATGCAGGACCTGCCATTCAGGAATTACAAAAACGTACCCCCAATACTGTAAGTAGAAGTACTTATGGATATTTAATGGAATGGCATGAATACTATACTCCAAAAGCACTTAACAAAATTCTTAACGCAGGATTACGTGCTAAAGTAGGGATGAAACAATTCAGTCTAGAAGGTAATTCATATGATTATGGAACCATCCTTATTCCTGTTCAAAATCAACAAATGAACGCCCAAGAACTCAATGCTTTTTTAAGTGACTTATCCAAAGAAACAGCTGTAGATATAACTGCTGTAGGAACAGGTCTTACAAAAGGAATTGATTTAGGAAGTAATCAGTTTAGAGCAATAGAACCCGCTAAAGTAGCCATCATTGTAGGAGATAGAATGAATCCATATGATGCTGGAGAAATATGGCATTTGTTTGACACACGTTACGATATGAAAATTACAAAGCTTAATGTTACAAATTTGAACAGAGCAGACTTAAGCCGCTATACTGATATTATCGTGCCGCATTCTTTTGGAAATGCCTTAGATAAAGCCAAAACTGAAAAACTGAAAAGTTGGGTAAGAAATGGTGGGACACTCATAGGATATCGTAATGCAGCCAATTGGATGGAAAGAAATAAAATGTTGAATATCAGTTTTGAAAAAACTAAAAATCCCGCAAATGGGATTAATTTTGAGCAACGTGGTGATTTTAATGGTGCGCAAGTAATAGGAGGTGCTATTTTTGAAGCAAAACAAGATCGCTCACACCCTGTAAACTTTGGTTATGAAGACAATCGTATTTCTATGTTTAGAAACACAACCATTTTTATAAAACCAGATTCAACAAGTTATAGAAATCCAATCCAGTACACTAAAAATCCATTACAGTCTGGATATATTAGTAAGATCAACCTAAAAGCTATATCTGAAACAAGACCATTTGTACATCAAGGGTCTGGAAGAGGTGAAGTTATTTTATTTACGGATAATACAAACTTTAGAGCCTTTTGGTATGGAACGAATAAACTCCTAATGAATGCTATTTTCTTTGGAAGTGAAATGTAATATGTAATGATGGCTATTAAAACTCCTAAATTTCCAGTACATATATCAGGAACTCATGGGGTGCATATTCCTGAAGAATATGCCGTTCAATTCATAAACGCTGGTCAAAAACGTGTTCAAGTAAAAGCATTTTTTAAAGAAAACACCATTGATTTTCATGGTGCTATACAAAAATACCAAGGGCAATACCTCATTAGTTTCGGAAAACGCTATCAAAAAGAATTAGGAATATTTCCTACGGATTTTTTTGAATTTCAGCTTATTGAAAATACAACTACCTACGGTGTTGAAATTCCTAATGCTCTAAAAGAAGTAATGGAAAGTGATCCAGAAGGTTTTTCGTATTTTCAAAAACTTACAGATGGAAGAAAAAGAGGCCTCATTTATTATGTAAAACGTTTTAAAAATGAACAGACTCAAGTAGATAAGTCACTTATAATTTTTGAAAACTTAAAACGAGGAATTACAGACCCAAGAGAATTAATCAAGCCTATATAACATCTACTTTGGCATCAATTGAAAAACCTGTATATTAGAGTCCATTTTTTAACCGAACCATTAATCTCAAAAGAAAATCGCATGAAAACAAAATATATAGCTACTGCTATAATCGCTATGACTTTAGTTGCAAGTTGTAAAAATGAAACCAAAACTGTTGAAACGGAAGCAGTAAAAGAAGTAGAAAAGAAAGTTGAAAAAGTAGAAGAAGAAGTAGTTACAAAAAGGGTAAAAATGGCCCTAGAATCTAAAAGTGATAGTAAAGCTACGGGAAGTGTTGTTTTTGAAGAATCTAATGGTACTGTAAAAATGATTGCTTCAATAAATGGATTATCGCCAGGAACACATGCTATTCATATCCATGCAAAAGCAGATTGCTCATCGGCAGATGGAAAATCTACAGGAGGACACTGGAATCCTACAGCACAACCACATGGAGCTTGGGGAGCAGCAGAAGGATATCATAAAGGAGATATCGGAAACTTTGAAGCTGATGCAAAAGGAAATGGCGCAAAAGAGTTTTCTACTGATGAATGGTGTATTGGATGTGGAGATGAAAAGAAAGATATTCTTGGAAAAGCAATTATAGTGCACGCAGGTACAGATGACCTTACATCTCAACCAAGTGGAGCTGCTGGAAAACGTGTAAGTTGTGGAGGAATTATTATGTAATTCATACCATTTCAACATAAACATAAAAGCCTCAATGCTAGTCATAGTATTGAGGCTTTTATCATGAAATAGAAAAAAGTCAAGATGAGTTCGTATATTTAAAATCAAATAGCTTGTTGTGCATTTTGAATAGGTTTATTGATTTTTACATTCCCTTACGTATAGATCATAGAAATCTTCATTACTTCCTTTTAAGATTTGAAAAAATAATGAAGATCACCAGAATATATAACAGTTATCACATTAAAAAGCATAACAGGTTCGAATAATCTATGAAGTATTTATTTTTAATATTGTTGGGACTTTGTCCTTTTTTATTTATGCTCAACAATGCTTCTACTGTAGCTTCTAAAGGAAAACAACACAACTACTTCCCTAAAGAACTTGCAAAAAAAGGAGTGTATTTAGGAATGTCACTGAAAAAATTAAAGAAAAAATGTAAAGGGATACAAAAAATAGATACCACTTCTGTTTTTAAAATAGAAGCTATAGAAACAAGTACTACAGATACTATTGTTTCGTTCACCTATTTATTTACAAAATCAGAAGAACCCCTACTCTATCAAATTACCATTACCTATACGTCTATGGAAGGAGTTCAAGACAAAGCCGTTGCGATGCTAGGTGAACCTAATCATCAAGGAGAGTGGCGTATCCAGCCCGAAATGATAAAAGAAGATTTTACTATGGGTATATGGACATTTGGTCCAAAATGGGTCATAAGTGGTACCTTAAAAGGAAGTGAATGGGAAAAAGGATTTTCAAATTAAATTTATAGAATGACGCTTATCACTACTTGGTTTATCAACCTAATATTACTTCCTGGTAAAATGCTACATACGGTAATTACGAAAAACCTCACCTATCGCTATGATTTAAAAATACATTCTCTAAATTATCTAGAAATAGCATCCGACAGATCTCAAATAGTATATGACTCTCCTATGAGTTTAAAAGAAAAATATGTACTCGGATTAGGGCCATGTATGCTGTTAAACAGTTTTGCTATTATGATGTATTACTTTGCTCTTACAGCAGATCACAACGCGTTATTTTTACTATTTGCATATCTAGGACTAGCAACATCATATGCCTCATTTCCTGCTACAGATATTTCATATGAACTTTGGAAGGCAACCATACACAACATCAAAAAAGGAGAAATACTTGCTATTATTTTCTTTTTCCCTGTAGCAATCATAAACCTCATGAAGATACTCTCTATATTTAGTATGGAATTTTTATTTGCCATAGGTCTATTCTTGTTGGTTTCGATAGCAATAAACACGAACTTTTTTGAAGCATACTAATTATGAGTACAATTCCTGAATTATATTTTCCGCAGGATATAGAATGGCGAGAATGGCTACATGAAAACTATGCAAATTATGGTGGCATTTACTTGATCTTTTATAAAGTAGATACAAAAGTTCCTAGCATGCGTTGGGAAGAAGCTGTCAAGGTAGCGCTTTGTTATGGCTGGATTGATAGCACCGTTAAAAGTCTAGGAGATGGAAAAAGAAGACAATATTTCTGCCCTCGCAAACCTAAAAGTGTATGGAGTAAGCTCAATAAAACCTATATCATAGATCTCAAAAAACAAGGACTCATTCACGAAAGTGGAAAAAAGGTGATCGCCGAAGCAAAAAAGAATGGTTCATGGACAACACTAGATGGTCCTGAAAATGGTATCATTCCAGACAATTTACAAAAGGCATTTGATCAAAATCCTGTTGCATTTGAAAACTATCAGAACTTTGCACCAAGTTATCGCAAGAGTTATTTATACTGGTTAAATCAAGCAAAACGCGAAGAAACTCAGCAAAAAAGAATACAAGAAATTATTCGCCTCTGTAAAGCAAATGAGAAATCCCGAGACGGTGGTGGTTGGGGGCGAAAAAAGAAATAACTACTTAATAAAAGTTGAGATAATACTAAATGAGATTTCCGCTTTCGGCACAGCCGAAGTTTATACTGAGCTTAGTCGAAGTACGAAAGCGTACACAAAACGAATACCAGCTATGAGATTTCCACCTTTGTGGAAATATAAAGAATAATACAGATGAAAAAAATAGGATACTTACTACTCATATTATGCTTCACACAACTTTACGCACAAACCACTCTACAACCAGATGCCGTCTTTGATGGGGAGACCCTTCATAAAAATTGGGTGGTAGTCGTAACCGATAGTATTATCACCTATGCAGGTGTTTCAACTGCTGAAACAGATCGTTATTTTAGAATTCCGCTAGAAGGAATGACGCTCATGCCTGGACTTATAGAAGGACATTCACATCTCTTATTACACCCTTATAATGAGACCAACTGGAACGATCAAGTACTCAAAGAATCCCATACAGAAAGAGCCATACGAGCGACCGTTCATGCAAAAAACTCCTTATTAGCAGGGGTGACAACCATGCGAGACTTAGGTTCTGAAGGGGCTGGATATAGTGATGTATATCTAAAGAAAATGATTGATGAAGGTGTTATCCCTGGTCCTCGCTTGCTCGTTGCAGGACCTGCTATTGTCGCTACGGGAGCCTATGGCCCCAAAGGATTTCACGAAGGAGTTAGCGTACCACTTGGAGCCGAATCAGCTAGTGGCACCACCGAAGTTATCAAAGCCGTACGCAGGCAAATAGGAAACGGGGCTGATTTCATAAAAATTTATGCCGACTATCGTTGGCGCTCTGGAGAACCCTCACAAGCCACTTTTTTACAGGAAGAATTAGACGCTATGATTGCAGCTACAGAAAGCGCTGGAAGATATGCCGTGGCACATGCAGGTACACCCGAAGGAATGAAAAGAGCCATTCTCGCAGGTGTAGAAACTATTGAACACGGAGACGGCGGCACCTTAGAAATCTTCAAACTTATGAAAGAAAAAGACGTTGCCTTCTACCCTACACTTGCAGCAGGAGATGCCATTACGCGTTATAAAGGTTGGCGAAAAGGCATTGACCCAGATCCCGATCGCATTCGTACCAAGAAAAAAACATTTGCACTCGCATTACAATCAGGTGTAATAATTGGTTTTGGAGGTGATGTTGGTGTGTATACGCATGGAGAAAACTATCGCGAACTCGAACTCATGGTCGAATATGGAATGACACCTATACAAACCTTAAAAGCGGCCACCTCTATCAATGCAAACGTATTTCATTTAGAAAAACTAGGCAATATCAAAGAAAGTTTTTGGGCAGATCTCATTGCGGTTTCAGGCGATCCTACCAAAGATATTACTGTAATGAGAAACGTCACCTTTGTCATGAAAAATGGAAAAGTGTATAAACAATCAAAAGCTTTATAAAACGATGAAAGTTTTTTTAATTAGTATACTAATAACACTAAGTATTAGTTGTTCAAAAAAAGAATCTGAGGTTGTATATGACATTGAAATAGGTCAAATTAATATTATAAAGAATGATGGTACTATATTAGAAGAACAAACAATATATATAAATGCAGATACCATTGCCGCAATTTTACCTCCTAGAAATATTTTTTACTTAAAATCAAAGAGATATATAAATGGGGAGAACAATTATCTACTTCCTGGTTTTTGGGATAACCACGTACATTTTCGCGGAGGCGAACAACTCATTACTCAAAACGAGAAATTTCTAGAACAATACATCAACTATGGAATCACAACCGTACGTGATGCTGGGGGTGATCTCACGCCCCAAGTACAACAATGGAATAAACAGATTCAAAACGGTACTCGTGTAGGACCAACGATCTATACCTCAGGCCCTAAATTAGATGGACCCAATGCCCGTTGGGAAGGTTCGCTTCCTGTAGATTCTCAAGAAAGTATTAACGATGCGTTAGACTCTTTGCAATCCCTACACACCGATTATGTGAAAATTTATGATAGTACGCTTTCGCGAAAGCAATACCTAGATATTATCAAAACGGCAGAAACACGAGCTATGATCACATCTGGACATATGCCATTTACCGTCGAATTACAGGAGGCTATTGATGCTGGTCTCGATAATATTGAACATTTATATTATGTATTAAAAGGGTGCTCTTCTCAGGAAAAAGAAATCACCCAACAGATTATTGAGGGCACGCTTGGTTTTTGGGGAAGTATGGAACAACTCATTGCGACCTATGATGAGACCACTGCACAACAAACGTTTGCGCGTCTAAAAGCAAGCAATACATTTGTCACGCCTACGCTTCATATTGGAGATGTATTAAGCTATTTGGATGAAGTAGATCATTCACAAGACACTTATCTTTCACATTTGGAAGATGCCTTTATCAAAACGTATGAAGGCCGTAATAAAAGGGCTATAAACGCTTCCGCGAAAGCGAAAAAAGACAGAAAAGAACTGCAAACATTCTTTATCAAACTCACGAAATCCTTACACGATGCTGGTGTGCAACTCTTGGCTGGGTCTGATTGTGGTGCCTATAATTCCTATACCTATCCAGGACCTTCATTACATAAAGAATTGGAACAGTTAGTAAAGGCGGGCTTAACGCCGCTACAAGCTTTACGAACTTCTGGATACAACGGAAGCCAATTTTTACAGAAAGAAGGCTATGGTATTGCCATCGGTAATAAAGCCGATTTGGTGATATTAGAAAAAAATCCACTAGAAAACATTAGGAATACGCAAAGCATACGACATACCATCAAAAATGGAGTTGTATACACCATCTCCAGAGATTAACGCGTCCATTTATTCTTTAAAAAACACTCATGAATACCATCAAAGCCTTTGCACTTAGTATCCTATGTACTGTATCAATGATCAGTACAGCACAAATTACCAAACCTAGTTTAAGTCCTAAAATAATGACACAACAACAAGTAGGATTGGCTAATTTCGCTTTAGAATATGGACAACCTAACAAACAAGGAAGGACTATTTTTGGTGGTTTGATTCCGTATAACAAACTATGGCGTACAGGAGCGAATGCCTCTACAAAAATCACAGTAGATACAGATGTTACTTTTGCAGGAAATCCCATTCCTGCTGGCACGTATGGATTATATAGTATTCCTACAGAAAAAAAATGGACGATTATTTTAAGCAAAAATAGTAAACGTTGGGGCGCTGGTGGATATGATGCATCGGAAGATTTGGTACGTTTTAAAGTTCCTTCTATTCCTTTAGAAGATACGCTAGAAACTTTTACCATCCATTTTGAAAACTTCAATACCAATGGTGGTGACTTGATCATTGCATGGGAAAATACAAAAGTGAAAATCCCTGTTTTCGTAGATTCAGACAAAGCAATCTTTTCAGAAATAGAAGCTAAAATCACCAACGCAACAGGAGACATTACAGCAGCTACCTATTTTGATGCTGCACAATTTTATTATCTTAAAGGAAAAGATCTAGACAAAGCGGTTACTTGGTTTGACAAAGCCATCGAATTACGTCCAGGTGCTTTTTGGTATGTGTATTACAGAGGTGAATTGGCACTACAACTTAACGATGTTAAAACAGCAAAAGCATATGCAACAAACTGTCTAGAAGCTGCTAAAAAAAGTACCGCGAGTGATTTTGGATATATTGCAAAAGCTACATTGCTTCTAGAAAAGATCGAAGCTACTGGGAGGTAGTTTTTATTTTAAATAAAACTTGTCAAGTCATTTCGACAAAGCGTAGCGCCGAGAAATCCCATAAGTGGCTCTATTCAATTTCAATTTCTAAGAACTCACTGTTATGTGATTTCTCGTCACTCGTTCCTCGCTCTGTCGAAATTGTAAAGGTTACCTAATTCGTTGACAAAAATGTATATTTTGTTATGCGAATAAATACCAATGATTTAACCTTAGCTA
>NZ_CANLOB010000021.1 GCF_947492815.1 uncultured Dokdonia sp. | reverse complement strand
TCTAAGGACAGTTCCATTTTTTTTTTACAAAAATCCAACTTCTATTTTAATTCACACACAACTTTTAGGAATGATCCATAAAAAGACATTTTTCTTAATAGAAAAATGTCTTTGCGAAATAATGTATTTTTGAAAGGTAATCGAGTTATAAGACCAGGTCGTTAAGTGATGTTGTAGAATATGATCACTTAAAGCGCACACACAATAAAAAAAATGCTTATCGATGAATGAAGTAGTATCGAAACTTCCTGGCCTTAAAAACTCACCCCAAGTTATATAATGTCTTAACTAGTATTACTCATGGTATTGCTTAAAAAATAAATAGGAATTTGATGCTTTTATAAATTCCTTAATATAAATAGATCTCCATTTATAGCTCCTTATTTGAGATTTTAAAATTACATAAGTCATAGCTTAAATAGTAAAGAAAAACAGTGTGTTTTCAGTAGCTTCAGTAAAACTAACAATCAGTTGAAACTACTGATATACTATAAGTTAAGGTTCATGTTTATCGCTTTTTGATAGTATTTTTGTTGTTCAATTTTGCTGTGGTGTTAGTAGAAATTGAAACTGAATTATTGATCTTGAAAAAGAATGTTTTTATGATTGCTAGAATGCGTCAATAATTTTATACTGATGATTTTTATATAGGTAAGAGTTTACATAAAAGAGAAATTAAGAAGCGTAATTTTTTTATAACTCAATAAAATACTGTCCCGGCCGGAGGAGGCGTTATTGGTATCTCTTTACCACTTCTGCCAATAATACTACTCCTTCGGTGTCCGCTGGGAAAGTACGTTCAAAATAAGAGTTCTTCACTTTTTGTGATTGAGGTTTCAAAATGAAGCTGTTGAGATATGATGCTTTGTATTTTTCGTATAAACATATGCTGCCATTCTTTGTATGCAACAAAGAATACAAAATAAGGCTGTCAAGGTAATACAGTGTATTTCTATTTAAGTTCCACATATTTATTATAGAAATTATAAGGAACCCTAGCATATTATATAGGCTATGATTTGAATTATATATAAAAGTAAAATACTAAACATAGATACGAATGAAACAAACAAGAAGTACTTTAAAAACATACTTTGAAACAGGAGATAGACCTACTGAATTAGAGTTTATCGACCTTATTGATAGTATGGTTCTTGATGAGGATTTGGTAGGAGAATCAACTACAGAATATAGTTATACAGAGTTAAATACATTAATAGAAAATAATGCGCTAATTGTTGGGAAAAAGTATACCATTGCTGATTATCAAACACGTTATTACATTGAAGGGACAAATACTACCAATATAAATAGAACGGCATCTAGCACAGGTACAGTTTCTGGCTTTGCTTTTTTTGATCCACCACTCACTGAGGTTAGTAATGGAACTCCTATTAAGGTTGTGAGCTTACCTGATGACTATACAGGAAATATCAAAGTAGGAGATACAGCAACGGTAACAAGTTTGTTTTCTGCTTTTTTCATGAAATTCACAAATGGTTTACAAAACGTACCGGGGGCAGTATTTAGTTTTTCTATAAAACGTTTTGATACCATAGATGAAGATGCGGTTATTCTGGATGCTAATCTTAAAATAATGATGAAACCTAATGGGGTCATTAATACAGAAGTGCATGATGGTACCCCATATATGGAAATGACTGCCGAAGAGAATATTGCAGTGCCTACAGAAAAAATACTCGTAACCGCTATCTCTGGAAATACATTTTCATTACAAGCAGAGAGTATTACATTTCCAGGGGAATTACTAGAATATGATTTTACAGATGTAGAGATTAAAAATGAAGATGATGTGGTTATTGGTAAGCGTAACGGAATCGTTAAAAGAAGAATCTCTGCAAATAGATTAATAGATGTCAATAAAGATTGGCGCGTACAACGTTACAGACGTTACAAGCTCTCTAATGAAGATTGGTTAAATTATATTCTTAAAAATCCAGTAAATAGTTCATTGTATAATGTAGGAGGTAACCATGCGTTTTCTTTATCTAATACAAATACAACAGAAGCACATAGGTATATCTTACCTAGAGTTGAAAATCAAAATTTTTACCAAGATTTTACAGTAACAGGAACTATTGAAAACGAATTTGAGACAGGAATTACTAACGGTTCATCAATAGTGTATGGTCAACGAATGGAAACGGTTGAAGACAATGTGTATAAGGTTGATGTAAATGCTGTTACTATTGCAAATGGAAAAGATTTCTTTATTTTTCCTCTAGATGATAAAGGGAATCCAATAGACACTGTTGAGCGTTTTGTAGTAAAAAGTTTAAACAATACCGTTGTAAGAAATAATGATGGACAGTTTTCTGTAAATCCCAAAATAGATTTTACAGTTTCTAGTAGTATCACGGATGCTACTTTTATGGTAGGTGGTCTAGTAATATCTGACGGTGCTTTGTTCAATGTAGTCGCAATTGATGCAGTTTCTCAATTATCTAATAAAGGTTCAGTTTTGAACTTAACGATATTAAGTAACTGTGTAATTAATAATAGTGGAGATATACAGTACTTGACAATAGGAGGGATGCTAGCAAATGCTACTAATTTTGGAGTAACAAGTTTAAGTGTCTCATTTGATGAGAACTGTCGTATTAGAAATACAATAATAGGAGGGAAACGTGTAGACAGACTGTCATTTAGTAATACGCAAACTAATAAATGTCTGTTAGGATATAGTCGAGGACAGTATATTAAATATTCTGATAGTATTATGTTTTTAACAGCCTTTAAACATGCAGGAGATTTCTATACAAATAATTTAAATATAGATACTTCAGATCAAAACCCACCTAAAGGACGCTTCGGGTTCTTATATGAAGATATGCCTAACCTATTTGGTAAATATATCTTCGCAAGTGAAGAAGGCGTTTTAGTATATAGACAAGCTAATGTGACTGATACAGGAGGAAGATCGTTATCTACACAAATACTTACAAGAGCAAAATAAAAGAATATGACACCAGAAGAAATAACAAGATTACAAGAGATTAAGGCAGCTATTCATAGTTGTCCAGATGGATGTGCAGTTCGAGTATTAGGAATACCTATGCTGGAGGAGTTTTTAACTTTAACCATTAAGGAAAAAGAAAACGATTAACTAAGTCGTATTGAATATACTATTTTATGAGTGATGTATACGCTTTCGCGAAAGCGTATAAAGACACAACATATTCGAAAAGTAAGATGTATAATTAAAATTAGTGTGTTTTATGTGTTAAACAAGTTCTAGTTGCTGATGGTGTGCAAACAGAGTTCACTACATTTTAGAAGACTTCTTTGAAGAAAAAAACTGGTTAATACTACATATGGCTTCTGGTATTATTTTCTGTACGATACTCCATGTACGTGGTTATACGTATTGTGCTGAAGCTACAGATTTACAGCGAGTAAACGTTATTTTTTATATGATTCTTACTGTATTTTTACACCATAAATAAATAAAGAAGTAAGAGTGCTAAAATAGAAAAAGAACATCCTTCTTGATATGGCCTACAAGAATAAAGATGTACATGTTTGTATAGTATTCTATATGAAAAATGAGAATTTGATAGTATAAAATGAAAGAAGAATTAGGATTCATTATGATATGAGTGTTATATCTTTTTAACCAATTTGACCTTGTCAAACTTGGCTTTGTAGCAGTTGTAGAAAGCTCCTTTATTTCTTAAGTGTTCTATAGGCACTGAGAGATTGTTACATATTTCAAAAAGTATATTAAATGTTGATAATGCGCATTTTACAAATGTGCACAAGGAGGAAGTATGTTTAAAAATAAAATAATTGATTAGATGAAAACAAGTATAGTAACTTTAAAATCTTTGTTTCAAAGAGGTGATAAGCCTACTGAGAAAGATTTTGAAGATCTTATAGATAGTTTCTTACATAAAGATGAGGGAACTGCTATTAAAAATGTAAACTTGGATAAGGATGGAAATCTAGTGTTTAATTTTTCTGATGGCACCGCAGAAGTAATTAAACAAGTTCCAAATGAAATTCCAATTAGTTCCATACAAGGACTTCAAAGCGAACTTAATTCTAAAGTAACTGTTCAAAGAAGTAGACAGCTATCTTCAGAAGATTTTACCACAGAGTTTAAAGGGAAACTAGAAAAACTAGAAAACTACGTACATCCGCCAACGCATCGTATTGATGAGATTGAAGGGTTACAGCCGTCTCTTGACGGAAAAGTTTCTGCAACAGCAAATGAAACTATAGAAGGGCAGAAAGTCTTTAGTGAAATTGTTGAGTTTATCAATGGATTGAAAATTTCAAATTTTTCAGGTTCAGGACTCAGGAATTTAGTAGTACAAGCAGATGGTACTGTAGATGTAAAAGCAATTGCTACAGATCTTTTTGTAGGAAATACTACATTTGATGATACTACAAAAATATTGACTTTAGAGCTTGTAAATGGCTCAACAATAGATGTTGATTTATCTAGCTTAGAAGAAGATCTAACAGGATTGCGTACTAATATAGCTGCGCTAGAGGCTACTACAGCTTCTTTGCAAAACACAAAATTAGATAAAGGAGGATATACAGGAACTGCACAAGATTTAGATACGATTAAGCGTGATAAAGCTGCTTTTGCAAAATCTATTACTGATGTTGCTGGAAATTTAGAACTACAAGGAGATCAGGAAACTCCAGGTGCTAGTAGATATTATGGTACAAATGGTGAAGGAGTAAAAGGATATCATGAGATAGAACCTATTTACTTTAATATAACCAATGTTTTCTTGGGTGGTTCTTCTAATAATCTGGAAGATCAAGAGTTTTTTGTAGACCTCTCATCATATGGCGTCTTAAAGCCAGGACATCAATTAGAATTAAATAACATTGAGTTTAGAGGAGATTTTAGTGAAACTAATGAATTTGTAGATGTAGCACTAAATACTGTTACAAGCGAAAAAATACGTATTGGAGAGGCTAACGGCCGTGATTCGAGAAGATGGCGAAGCGCAGAAGGAATTGGAGATGGCGGAGCTGTAGATGTCGTTCAGTTGCCTTCAGAAGAAATAGGCTTTATCATGTATGTATCACCTAGCCCAGCAGTAAATTTTGCACCAAGAAGAATGAATAATTGGTGGGAATTAAGAGCTGACGTGCAATTTAAAATAATATAACCATGAGTATTTGGATAGGAAAAGACACCAATAGTAACGTAAGAGCACAATTAGATTTTCAACCCGAAAATGGACACTTAGGATTGGCTTGGGAAGAAGTAGCAGTATATGAAAACCCAGACCCAAAACATTTGTTAAAAACATTAGTAGTGCCTTCTCAGTATGATAAAGAAATTACGGCTATAAATTATGTAACAGAATTACAATCAGGCGTTAGACTTATAGAAGATGTTATGCTAACAAATGATGGTTTGGTAAAAGAAACCATTTACTCCTATAAAGATGGGGAAGAGAAACGACCTGTTGTTATGGTTTCTGAAAAATATGAGTATAGAAATACAGATCTTAATTTTCCCCCAGCAGAACGTGGTATGTACTCACGTGAAAAGAAATGGCAGTATTATTTTGAAAATGGTGTGTTAGATACTAGGGAAGAAAATGCGAAAGTGCGATATAAAGTTTATGAGACCAATAGACAGATTTTAGAAGTAGGTCTTAAAAGGAGAACAAATATTACGCGTGTATTGTCAGAAAAAGTAGGAGCAATTTTAGTGATTCTAGGAATTCTGGTAGATGATGAAAATTCAACGGCAAAAAAGAAAGCATATGATGAATTAAGAAAGCTTTCTAGAGAATTTTCTACAGATTTTACAGAGTATAAATCATATGCCACAACTGATCTTTATGAACTCATAGAAACGGAATCTTCATTGCCTTGGCTTAGTGCATTTGTGCCTACAAAGGAGCAATTAGTAGCTTCTGGTAAAACAGAAGAAGAAGCTATGATATTTCAATCATATATAAATGCACTTGAATTGAATGATATGCAGGGTAATACCATACGTCATTATTTTATAGAAAAATTAAAAGGAAACGTACGCTAAAAACAAACACTCTTTAGTGGCGCACTATATACAGGATTGTTAACATATTTATGCTTGAATAGTTGTGTTGACTTTACATGTATAAAACTGATATTCAAACTCCCCAAATCAGATTTTAACCCTTAAAAAAATGTTATGAAAACTGTAAAAGTTTTATTTACAACAATGGCATTGCTATGGCTTGTCATTACTGTAAGCTTTATGATCCCTGTGATTTTGGGATTAACCCCATTTTTATTAATCTCAAAAAAGTATTATGGAGAATGGATTCTTTTCTTCTTTGCTATTATTAGTGCTATAGGAATTTACCCTCTTGGGTTTTTGTATAGAGTAGCAAAGTGGAAATCATTTAAAAGTTATTTACGACAAGTAAGTCTCAGTATAGATGTTACAGGGAATATTGTAGTTGGAGAGCTTTTAAATGACAACTTTATAACCGATGCATCTACGCATAGGTTTGGTGTTGTTCAAGAGACTATTAGTGATAATCTTGGCGAAAATGAAAGAGATGAAACCTTGACTTCTTTTGGTAAAAGATTTTCAAATCTTTTAAGCGTCTTTGATTTTGATCATGCAAAGAAATCTATTGTTGAAGATAAATAATTGGAATCCGGATGTACGAAAAAATATTAGAATGCCCGAATGAATTAAAAATTCTCATTTATTCCTTCTTTGTATACATAGATATAGACGTTGAATTGTTAAAAGTATTATTCTGTCTTATCCTAATAGATACATTTTTAGGAGTTGTTAAAGTATTTATGTTAGAAGAAGCTTTTTCTTTTAAAAAATTAATACTGGGACTTGTATCAAAGATAGCTGTACTGCTTATCCCAATGTCTTTAGCACTTATGGGTAAAGGACTTAATTACGATTTTAATTGGTTTGTAACTCTTGTTATGGATCTTCTTATTGTGAGTGATGGGATTTCCATATTCAGTAATGTGATTGCAATTAGGACAAAAAAAGAAGTGAAAAATTTTGACGCTCTTACAAAGCTTTTAAAAACTGTAAGATCTTCATTAATAAAGCTTTTTAAAAGATTCCTAGATACAATAGATGAAAAAAATAATAGAATGTAGTAGTAGCATATTGCTGCTTGACAAAAAAATAGACTATGAAAAAAAGTATAGAAATACTTAAATCTTATTTTGAAAAAGGAGATAGACCAACTCAAAGAGAATTTGAAGACCTTATAGATAGCTTTTTACATAAAGACGATGGAGTTGCTATTAAAGATATTTCTACAAATGCAGATGGAGATTTTGTTTTTGCTCTTTCTGATGGTACAGAACAAATAATCACACAATCTTCTGATGGAGTTTCCAATAGTGTTCTGACAGACCTTCAGAATGCGCTAGATGGTAAAGTAGATAAAGTAACTAATAAACAACTTTCTACAGAAGATTTTACAACATCTTTAAAATCGAAATTAGAACAACTAGAAAACTATGTACATCCAGCTGTTCATCAAATAAGCGAAGTAGAAAATCTACAAGAAACAATAGATACAAAACTAGCAACGACCGATGTAACTAAAGCTGCTTTAAATGGTTTAGAAATTAGAGACGAAAATGGCGTTGTACAATTCACTTCAGATGAATATGTAGAGCTCGAAGGTGTCTCTTTTGATCCCACTAATAATAGAATCAAGTTTATTGATGATGCAACTACTTATTATTATGTGCATAGTGTTGTAGGAGATGATACCACAGGGGGAATTAACAATCCATCAAAACCTTATAAAACTATTGATGGTGTGTTTGTTAATTATGATAAGACTATTGATTTAGATCAAGAATATATAGTGATCATATTAGTAAACCAAACAACTCATTTTATAAATGAAAGAGTTCCATTTTTAAATGTAGAATTTAGATCTAACTTATACGTAAATATCAGTTTTACAAATAATACGAATTCAGGAAATTTATTTTATACCAATAATGGGAGTCGTACTATACGATGGTATTTTAATATACCTAATGGACGTCTTATAGATAATAAAACAACCGGGTTCTCTTCATTAAACACAGAAGATTTAATATGCTATTTTAATGTAAATGAGATCAATATAAGTTCGCCTGGAGGGAACTCTAGATATTTTGGACGTACCTATTATGTAGAGAAGATCAATCGTCTTATTATGAATATGCATATGGGATCTTGTAGGACAAGACGATTAAACTTTGAATTGATTGATGCTACTGGGTATGGAGCAAACGGCGCTTTATTACAATCTATTGATAGTTTAGGATTTGAAGTGACTACAAATCAACTTATCACAGGTGATGTACGTCTAGTAACTATTGTAAGATCAGGTAAAATAGCTTTTGAAAGAGTCTCAGGAAATCTGAGGTTCCATTATTCAAATTCACCAATCACTGTGGAGTTTTTAAATACGCTAGAAGCTACCGTTTTGTTAGTTCAGACGGTAACACAGGTAACATTTACAGGACATGTAAAACTACTTAATTTCACAGGAGTTTCTACAAATGGCGCTATAGATTTTGTAAACCTTACTGTAGCTGATTCTACAGGGATACTTGCTGTAAATACAGGTAATTTAAATTATAGAAATTGTAGCATTGTAACCGATTCATATTTAATGTCTAAAGCAGGCACGGGAAGGGTTAGAATAGACAATACGACGATTCGTCAAAAGAACCCTACCAATTTAATTAATTCTACAGGTTCTGGTATTACGATAGATGTAGGAGGTTTTAGTACAAACGCAACAACACTCTCTAACAATGCTAATGATACATTAATTCAAGATTTTAGAGATTTTGCAGAGGCTAGCATACCTGGTGGTGGTTTAAGCGAAATAGAAGTGAGAGACGAAAATGGCGTTGCTCAATTTGCAGTAGATGCGTTTATTGAGTTTGAAGGTGCTTCTTTTGATTCAATTAATAAAAGGGTACAGTTTTCTTCATTATCGCCTTATACGATATATGTAGATAGCATTAATGGAGATGATGCTACGGCACAATTATTTAATAGTGATAAACCATTTAAAACGTTTTCAGCAGCTAAAGCAAAAGCATTACCAGGAGTGAGTACTTATTATTTTTTAAGTAGTATTGTTTTAGATGATACACCAACATCAAGTACTTATTTTTATTCTGATAGAGCTATAACAATAGATTTCAGTAATGTGACAGGGAGAATAACAGGAGGAACTTGGTATTATCACGCACCCCTTTCAGAATTCAGGCATATCAATACAGGAGATGAAAACCCTATAACTTTTAATTTTTCTAATTGTCATATTGTTGCAGATAGAATTATTATGAATAGTAATTCTGAAGGCTCAAATAATTTCCTTTTTGATGCCGTTCCAAATAGTAATAGTACCGCATATGCAAATGAAATGATATTTGGTGATGGAGGAGGAAATAGAGTGAGAGGATGCTTTAAGCATTATCAAGTGACTTGTAATGTCTTTACATTTTCAAGACGTCAATACCTCACAGATTCAACAGATACAGGTTTTTATAACGTAGATACATTGGCTGTTTCTGGAACCATTGGGACATTAGGAATCTTCCCAACAGCAAGGATATTATCATTTAAGAAAATGAAAGGCGGAGCTATAAACTGGTATGGTCTTTATGATGATAGTAAGGTCGTTAGAGAAACTGCAACCATAAATCTAAGAGGTAATGTTGACCTGACTGGGCATTCAAGACCTGGAAATACAGGAAACATAATTATTTTCGATTTTAGTTTTGATACTCTAAATATATTCTCTTTTTATGGTAAGATAAGTTCTAAAGCAGCAGGTAATTATGCTGTATATGCAGGTACAAAATTGAATGCGAAAATTAAGATATATAATTCTAGAATAGAAGCAGATGATGATTTCTTAAGGCATAATCCAAATAGCGATAATACAAACAAAGAAATCATTATTAAAGATTCTGAATTCATATTTGATACACCTGATGAGAATATATTTAAAGATACAGGTACCGGTATCAACGTCACTAAAATTGGGACAATGCTTTCAAATGGAGGGTTAGGGGCTAATGTTACTATTAACACTACAAAACTAAACGCTTTCTAAATCTAAAAAATGAATGCTACTCATTAGATAAGGATACTTCTTCTAATTGCAAATAATACACCTAAAGTCAAATCTTGTTTTGTAGTTATGGGTGCGCTTTCGCGAAAGCGTACTCATCTAGATTTGAATAAGAAATGGCGCATATATATAAACTCTAATTCATATTAGAAATTACAATAGAACACAATAAAGAATGATGAAACACATGAAATATGCCTTTAGTCAATATGGCATACAAGAAAAAAAAGGGACTAAGAATAACCCCGAAGTACTTAAGTATTTCAAAGAATTAGGCTATAAAGGAAAGCAACTAAAAGATGAAACGGGCTGGAGCTCTGCGTTTGTTAATTGGGTGTTTAAGATGAGTGATGCGCCATATACAGGTAAGCTAGATGCAAAAAGCTGGTTAGACTTAGGTATGGAAACTAATGATCCTCAACTAGGAGATGTTGTTATTTTTTGGAGAGAAGATAAAAAGAGTTGGAAAGGCCATGTAGGGTTTTTTATTAATCGAATAGGGGATGAAATTTTTGTCTTAGGAGGTAATCAAGATAATCAAGTAAATATTTCTAGTTATGCTGCATCTAAGCTTTTGGGCTATCGCGTAATTATTTAAAGTTAAGAAGATGCGTAGTTCTAAAATTGAATCTGTTTGTATAGTGTGTTTAATACTATTCATATTTTTAAATGAGCAATCTCAAACTAATTTTAAAAGAGAGATTCAATTAGAAGAACAAATACGCAGTAAGTATAAACTAGATAGTTTACAACAATTAGTAGATGATTGTCATTTTAAGATAGCTCGAAAAACTGAATAATTGTCTTAGATGATACATACTTCATCATATTCTGAGTACTGTTTTGTTCTTCTTTCTCTAAGAGGTTTTTCCATTGATTAATTTATTTCCTACATATTAATTCTACAAATAAAGGTTTTTCTGTTGCAAAACAAACATTTGTTTGTTTTGTGTAATTATATGTATGTAATATGTTTGTGTTGTAGTTTATTTGTTTTAAGTATTTAATTATTAATTAATTAAATTTATTCTGTTTATGATTGTTTTTAAGATTTATTTATTTCGAAATGTTAAATTTTAATCAAAAGATTAAATTTTTGCAAAAATACAACGATATATATAAACATATGTTGTATATTTGATTCATAGAAACAAACAAATGATTTTAAAAGAGTTTTATTTGGATAAAAAGGAGCGTATTGAGACTGAAATGAGTTTTAGTGGTTTTATACCTAACATCACTTTTTATAATGATAAAGTACTTAAGCATCAAGTTGAAATACCTACGTTATTATTTAAATACGTATCTGTTGATTGGAAAAACTTTTCAGAAGAAGTACGTATAGCAACCGTTGATTTTTGTATATATATTCTATTGCCAATAGAAGCTTTAGGAGCAAATGAAAACCAGTATGAATCTGTATTTGATTTTTCTAAGAGTATAGATAAAGCGATCCTTTCAGGTAATGAGAAAATAGGAGGGGTAAATACCACCTTTAAAATGAAAGAGAAACAATATTCTTATCCTACAGAGGCGTGTTTGAAAAATACAAATCATTTTATCTGGGAGTTGTCATATAAGACAGCACTAAGGGAAACAAATACGAAAAATACATATGGTTTACTGTGTGCTGAGGCTGCTTTAGAAAATCAAAATCATACTCCTGTAGAAAGTTTTTCAGGTCCGTTTATTTCTTTAGAAGATCAAAAGATCTATGACATTATCAAAACACCATTTAATAATAATTAATTTTTAAAAAACAATAATACACTATGAGACGCAGTAATAAATTATTAGAAAAAAGAAGAGCTTTTGTATTAGCATATATACAAGAGAATCAAGAAAAACAAATGAAGGTTATCGTAAGTGAGCTTTCTGAAAAACTATTTGTAACAGAACGTACTATTTATACAATCATTAATGAAGGTACACAACTTAAGGCTTCATAATACATTTAGCATACTTGGTGATGATTTAGCTACAATACAAATAATCACTAATGAGTAGTTTGTTTTATAAGAATTAGCGCAGTTCTTATTTAGAGACAACGATCAAGCATAATTTTAAACGCTTTTTATTCCTTAAAAAGCATCCCATTTTAATTTTCTGAATACTAAGATATGTGAAGAAGTATACTTCTTGATACTGTCTTTTGTATGCCCTAATTCTAACAAGATTGATAGTAAAATTTGATTATGAATACATTAAATGACACCGCAGTAGAAGATCTTTCTGATATATTAAGTAAAAGAACCCCAAATCATGATATGATATCTGGATTGCTATTTGACGGTGCTATAACTCCAGAGGGATTAACACATGATACTATTTTTCGTTTAACGTCTTTAGAAGATGCAAAAAGATTAGGAATCACAGAATCTTATGACATAGAAGGGCAATCTGCATATTATCAAATAGAGCATTATTTCAGATTGAATCCATTAGGTGATTTATATATAATGGCTACAAAGGGAGCTTCCTATAAAGAAGTAGCCGGTCAAGCCAAAAAAATGCAAGAAGCTGCTAGAGGAGAAATACGTCAACTTGCGCTTATTTTTTCTGGAACAACTTCTTTTGCAGATACAAAATGGGCTATTCAAGAAGCGCAATTACAGGCCGATAAAGCGTATGCGGCTCATATGCCTTTTGAGGTTCTAGTAGAAGGGAAAGGGTTTGCAAATATGTGCTCAAAAGGAATACTCGCCATAGATGATTTAGCAGATTGTAATGCAGGTAATGTTTCTGTTATTATTGCGATGGATCAGGATGATGCATTAAGGTATCCAAATACAGCTGCTGTCGGAATGGCTTTAGGAGCAGTTTCTTTAGCAAAAATATCTGAAAATATTGTGTGGGCAGAACAGTTTAACCTTATGGGAAAAGGGTTTTTAAACGCAGGACTTATAGGAGGTAGGGAAATAACGAAACATACAGAATTTGAGATCCTGAATCAAAGAAGATATGTATTTGCAAGAAAGTACATGGGATTACCAGGATTCTATTTTAATGATAGTCATACCGCAACATTGGGAACTTCTGATGTTGCATACATAGAAAATAATCGTACGATTAATAAGGCATCAAGATTGTTGCACAAAGCATTACTTTCAAAATTGAATTCTTCCATTTTACTGGATGCTTCTGGTTCACTAGCTCCATCGGTTATAAAAGGGTTTGAGACTATTTGTAATAAAGCTTTACAAAGAATGGTTTTCAATCGAGAGATTTCAACATTTGATCTTTTTATAGATCCTTCCCAAAATATAGTCGAGACTTCAGTATTTCAAATAAAAGCAGAAGTGACTCCTATAGGTACAGCTCGTAAAATTGTAATAAACCTTGGTTTTAAAGACCCTTTTGGGGTAAAGAAATTAGAACCACAGCATACTTACTAACGATAAAATATACTATAATCATGAACGAATTACCATTTATAAACGGACAACAATATACTTGGTCTAGTATAGAAGTATGTGTGTTAGATCAAATCATTACAGGGATTACTTCTGTAAACTACGATGATTCAATAGGAGAGGAAAGTCATTATGAAATAGATGGATTTCCAGTGTTTTCAAAATGTAATGCTTATGAAGCCAAGGCATCGATGACATTAAACAGAGATGATATTAATTTAATTTTACAGGTACTTTCGGAAGATCAAGAATTGCAAAATATTCCAGCTTTTGATATTGTAGTCAGTTACTTAAAGGATAATGATATTGTTACTCAGGTAATTCGTAATTGTGAGTTTACTACAAACTCATTATTAACGAAACAGAATTCTACAAAGAATGAGGTTGCCTTAGACCTTATTTGTTCACATATAGAGTGGAACTAGAAAGTAATTTTGAATATCTAATGATGTGTACACATACATAGATTATAAGATGAGGTTACTTTTTTATATGATTCTTCACAAGACCCTAAACGCCCAAAGCAAACAAAAGACGTTTGTAGCGTCTAGATGAACTATCATATATGTAGGGATACTTACTAAAAGCTGCTTTTAAGATTTTCTTGCCACATATCTTAAAGCAGCTTTTTTATTTTCATTCCAAATTATAAATACAATTATTTTTGGACATTTTGTGCTACAAGTTTTACATTGATGGTGTATTCTATATCATCAAATCCATGAGAATAATCTTTTGTAGTATTAAAGGTCTTTGTTTCTCCTAGGACTAGATTGGAAAGGTTAATAGCATAATTACCCATGAGATCATTACCACTGTGAAGGCCGTCATCATCATATATTTTTATGTTTACGGATTCATTAAACCAAATAGAGCGACCACAGGACCAAGTATCTCCTTCTTTCATAGAGTAATAGTCATAGGTAGGGTAGTAATACATTGTTTCGTTATCTGCTTGGAATGTAAAGTAAACTTCGTTTTCGTTTCCTGCACCATCATTTGAAGGATGTTTACATTTAAGACTAGTAACGATAAGTAAATTGTTTTTTTGTGGTTGATACGCAGGTCTTAAATAGCTGTCTCCATTTCCTTCTTGGGAACCAATGATAAATGTATAACTTTCTTCTTCCATAATTCCATCTTCTTCACCTACCCCTATAGTTAATGTTGCTCCTAAAATGCCACCAGATGCACTATATGAAACAGCTGTAGATATTTCTGCTCCAAACCCAAGGTCTATTTCTGTACTCCAAGCATACCCTCCTAAATCTGAAGGGGCATTATCCCAAATGCCAAATTGTACACCTACTAAGCCACCTTCATCTATACCTTCAGTAATTCCTACGCTTAGAAATTCAGAGGTAGCTACTCCTTTAGAATCTCCAATACCAATAGCTACTCCTATAGTTGCTGCAAAACCAATGATAAATTCTACTTCTATATTAAATCCTATAGAAAAACTGCTTGCAGGAATGTCTAGCGTATCAAGTGTTGCTTTCAGATCTGCAAATTCAGGGCTGTTGATGAGGTTGGCTACCATTGCTTGTGCCGTAGGTAAGTCTGTAGTTGTTACTGTTTTTAATTGTGCGTCACCATGAGCAGATGTACTATAATTTTCCCAACATTGTTGTGCTTGTTTAAGTACTTTTTGTTTTGTGTCAGATATGGTTAACGCTTGCTTAGGTTTTGTAACGGCTGTGGTTCCTAAATATTGATATTTTTCTGTATACGCCGAAATTTGTGTTTTTAATATCGTATTCATATGAATGTTTTTTATATTTAAATTTAAGAAGAATGATGAAACTCAGTTTATGTATTAGAAGATCTCATTATGAGACTTTTGAAGTTGTTCGAAAGATGTTTGAGATTTTCTAATGCATAGTCTGAATTAATCTATATAACTGTAATTAATCGTGTAATCTGCATCATTATAATTTTTGAGACGTATAGATCCCGAACCAGATCCTGGTTGAAAATCATGACTTTGTAAATATGTAGCTAGATTAGGGTCGTCATTTAAATCATGATCCCAAAGAGTAACAAGAACTTCGTAATCAAAATTGAGAATGAGCGAGTCCTCATCACTATTGGTAAGATTCCAAGTGTCGCCTTTTTCCATATTATGAGCTTCATTGATTCCGTATGGAATTCTAATAGGTATTCCTCCATCTGCTTGACAGACTAAATAGACTTCGTCTCCTCCTGTAATATTGCTTTCTGAGGTGTGAGCACAGTAAATAGAATTGATTTTTATTGAATGCTTACTCATAGTTGTATAGTTTTTAATTAATAAAATGGTTTCTGTGATTAGTTTTCTGTTAAGAACTTTGTGCGTGGTAATTATTTGACAACAAAGTTGGTGGGATTTAAATACTTGTGAAAGAGTAGAATTTGCTGAATTTTACTACGGGAAAATACGTAGTCAGTTTTACAGGTTAATACGTGTAAATACGTATAAAAATCAAGAGAGATTCTTCTAATATTGTAATTTAATTATTTATAAATATTTTATGCAAGTAATGAGACCTAATAACAATTGGAGGGTAATATCTGCAAGAGAATCACAGATATATACAGAGCGCTGGCAACGAATGTATCCTTTAAGCGCATTTTTATTTCATCGTAATGAATTAGCTTGTATTCAGAACGAGACAGGTAGTGATGGAATACGATTTTATATGGCTCTTAAAGAAGCATCAGAAGTTGATATGGTTGCAGTTGGTGTTTCATCAAAAATAGATCTTATTGGAGATAGTCAAAATAGTAAGGTGTATAACTTTCCTATGCCGTGCCCTTCCACGTGTGATGTGACAAGTGAGTTGTATCATAATAAGAATAATAAAATAGACGATGTACATTGTGATTTATTATATCTAAAAGAACCTTCTTCTAATTGTAAAGAACAGCTTCAAGAAATTTCAATAATAGATGCATTTACTTGGACATTAGCTTGGCAGAAACAATACGATATCAAGTCTTTTTTATTTGATATTAATCAATTGCATATAGCTATGAGGGATACAAATGCTTCTAGAGTACGAATCTATTTTGGATTAGATACAGATGATAGGGTTTTTGCTATTATGGTTGGAGTGGATAATCGCGGATATGATGTGTTAAAAGATGTATATCAAGTAAATGAGATTTCTCCCTGTGGTAAAGATGAAATTATGTCTAATATATGTGATGAGTTAAGTTTTTTATATCATACAGTTTAGTATAAGTGATAATAATGTTTCTAAGTACTCAATTTTATGATTTGATAATTAAAATAGCACAAGTATTTATCATTGTGCCATTAGTGATTGCTTTTTGGCGTTTTAAATATTTAAATAAAATTCAATTGTTGCTTTTAGGGCTATTAGTTATTTCTGCTTTGACATCAACAGTAGCTAGGTATTTATGGAGCATTAAAGAGAATAATCTTTACTTATTGCATTATTATACTGTTATAGAGTTTTGTTGTTGGGCTGCTATTTTTTATTTGTTTTTTGAAAGTGTATTCATGAAACGTATAATTTTTTGGATTGGGATTGGATATGTTGCTTTTGCTATAGTTAATAGTGTTTTTTGGGAAACATTAGAAACTTTTAATACAAATAGTAGGTCTTTAGAGAGTGTGTTGTTAATTTTTTTCTCCATAGCTTATTATGTAAAAATGTTTAGAGAAAAAAGAATCTCCAGATTGGAGTATAATGCTTCTTTTTGGGTAAATGCAGCAGTACTTGTTTATTTTTCTAGTGGTTTTTTATTATTTGAATTTAGTGATTTATTGCTTAACCTGAGTAGTTATAAGATAAGAGGAGTATGGGGTGTTCATGGTATTTTTCTTATCGTTCATTATATATTAATTACAATAGGTGTATGGATAGGATCCGATCAGAAGACTTCTCATTAGTACTCATTGTTGGTATGACAGGAATGTTTGTGCTTGCTGTTGCTATTATAGTATTTGTATTAATCTATAAGCGTAAAATTATAGAGGAGCAATTAGTTTATCAACAAGGCTTAATTCAGACTGCTGTAGCAATTCAAGAAGAAGAGCGTAAACGTTTTGCTGCTGATTTACATGATGAAATAGGAGGTGGGATTTCTACAATTTTATTGTCAATTTCAGGATTAGAAAACCATTTTCAATCTCCAATTAAAGAAAAAACCTCCATAAAGATCGGAGGTGTCAGACAACAATTAAATGAGTTGTTAGATAGTGTGCGGGAAATCTCTTATGATATTACTCCTAATGCATTAGAAAATTATGGATTAATAGCAGCGCTAAGTGATTTGTGTTATCAGATACAAGAAAGTGGTCAATTGGCTGTTCTTTTTGAATGTAAAGGGAAAGAAGAACGTTTAGATTTTTCGAAAGAATTGGCCATCTATAGAATTTGTAAAGAATTATTAAGTAATACAATTAAACATGCTAAAGCATCTCAAATAAGCTTGTCAATATTATATAATAAGGGAGTATTTACTTTAAGCTATCAAGATAATGGGAACGGATTTATATACGATACTAGTAGTAAAGGAAGTGGTATGAAAAATATGATGAATCGCTCAAAAATACTTGATGCAATATTGGATATTAAAAGTGTAGAAACTCAAGGAATGGAAGCATGTTTGACTTTGAAGTTATAAGTATGAATATAGAAGAAGACAGTATAAAAATAGCTATAGCTGATGATCATGATTTATTTAGAGCTGGTATTGCAAAAATTTTGCAAGGCTATTCACAGTTTGAAGTCATTCTAGAGGCAAGTAATGGAAAGGTGTTGTTAGATAAAATAGGAACTTCTTTGCAATTGCCAGATATTGTGTTGTTAGATATTAGGATGCCAGAAATGGATGGTTTTGAGGCGGCTACACAACTAATTAATAATTTCCCATCTATTAAGATTATTGTTTTAAGTATGCATGATAGTGCAAGACATATTATTCGTATGATAGAACTTGGAGCTCATGGATACTTGTTTAAAAATGCACACCCAGATGAGGTCATAGAAAGTATAAAATTGGTTCTTGAAAATGATTATTATTTTAATGATAAAATAAATTCCCTATTACAAAAAGTTATTCGTTATAAAGGAAGGAACTCGGGTGATTTAGATATCCCAGTGCCTATTAGTCCTAGAGAATTACAAGTTTTGGAACTTATTTGTAAAGAACATACAAATAATGAGATTGCAGAACTCCTTTTTTTAAGTGCAAGAACTATAGAGGGACATCGAAAAAACTTAGTAAGTAAATTAGGTGTTCGTAATATAGCTGGACTTGTTGTATATGCACTTAAGCATGAACTAGTGAAAATCAACTAGAATATGTGTCACATCCAATACTTCTCATATTCTTCTTGAAATGTGAGAGTTTCCATAGATTCCATACGATCTATAAGTAACGTTCCATTAAGGTGGTCAAGCTCATGTTGCGCAACGATAGCAGCAAAGTTGTCTAATTCTTCTTCAAAATAATCCCCATTGCGATCTGTTGCTTTTAATAAGATGCGTTTATGACGTTTAAGTTTGCCTCGAATGTTAGGAATAGATAGGCAACCTTCCCAACTATCAACAAGAGTATTATCTAGGAACTCTATTTCAGGATTGATGGCAATATATATAGGGAATGGAGTTTTGTTTGGATAGCGATGGTTTTCTTCCATTTCCATGGTGAAAACTCGTTTTAGAATGCCTACTTGAGGTGCTGCAATACCTGCGCCATTTTGAAAACGCATAGTATCAATGAGGTTATCAATAGTTTGTTGAAACTCATTTGTTTTTAATTCATTTTCTACAATAATGGATGTTTCTCGTAAAAGAGGATTTCCCATTTTTAAGACTTCAAGTACTGCCATTTGATGTATCGTTATAAGTGTATAATTCCGTTCGGAGTATTAAGTGTTACTTGTAGTGTGATTTGTTCTTGTTTTTCTATGTTGAGGTTGTATGCTAACTCTTTGAAATAAGGACGTATTTTTTCTGGAGTAGGGTGTGTAGCATAAATGTCGACTAATGAGCATCCCATATTTGGTAATAATTCATGCGGATGCGTATTGCTTTTTGACCAATCTAGTACAAAGGGGATAAGCTCTACTTCTGGTGTGGGTAGAGGCATGAGTAATTCCCATTGCAATACTAAGCCACTTGCTGTGTGACGAGATCCGTTTTTGAGACCTCCCATGGCAGGATGGTATTTTTTTAAAATGGTACTGTCTTTTTCTAAGTTTTTAGATTTTAAAGCAAATCGTGTGATTTGATTTTTTGTTAATACATCTACACCCATCCATCTATTTTGCATGCTATTTTTATTACTGTGATCTATGGCGATAAGCTCCAAATACATACCGTCTTGTAAATTGATGAGTGCATTTTTTGTACCTTCAGAGGTGTGGTGTCCTCCAAATATAGGAGTAACTCCTAATTTCTTTTCAAATTCTTTACATGCGGTATCAAGATCTGAAACTGCATATACAATATGATCTATAGTTCTATTTGTGTTCATAAGTGGTTATACTAAAAGAGACTGTCTAAAAAGAATTCTTATTACAGAATGATTTCTTTTTAGACAGTCTCTTTTGTGAAATTTACTTACATTTAAAAGGAGTCTTTATGGTTTTTTACCTACAGAAGCCTCTGTTTTTCCTTCTTCTTTTTGCAAG
The DNA here is from genome assembly GCF_947492815.1 of uncultured Dokdonia sp. Lineage (GTDB taxonomy): Bacteria > Bacteroidota > Bacteroidia > Flavobacteriales > Flavobacteriaceae > Dokdonia. The sequence goes on along the minus strand of NZ_CANLOB010000021.1, from coordinate 77,945 downwards.
CGTCTTTGTATTTTTCGAATAGCAGATTCTATTGATTTTTCAGGTTCTATTACATTGTATTCTCCCCAAAATTTTGGATCAGAAAACCCAGAAGCTTCATCAGACATAATGATAGATGAACTTAACTTATCTCTTGAGGTCCAATCTTGAGCGTTGTCAAAGAGTTCCCAATCAGTAACCGCCATTTCGCAGGTTAATGAGTAAATAGATTTAAATAGTCTACGACGTTTTTTAACTTCAAAAGTCATATTGGCTTTGCTATAACCATAATACCATTTGCCATCTTTTTCTCTATAATCGACCGTGTAATCTATATTTTTTGCTTTGATACGTACATTGTCTGGTTTTCTTTTTACTAAAAGTTTAATGACCTCACTTTGATTAGAAAGATTTAAGTTGAATGTCGCTTTAACTAATGCTAATGAATTTGTGTTGATGTACAGTTTCCCGTTGTATAGAGGATCGATGACATTATCTTTTTGTTTAAAATTAACGGTGTATACTGGAGTTCCATTAATTTCTGAACTCGGGCCAAATTCAAAATCATATCCTTCCATAGTGTATGAAGTAAATACATATTCGGGATATTTCATTAAATCTATATACAAGGTGCTAAAAGGACCTCCTTGAAGTTTTAAAGCAATGGTGTCAAGTTTTGAGTAATCAGTATTTTTTCTTGATTTTACAAGCTTAATAACGTCTTCTCTAGAATCTCCGTAAGGTTGTTTGTAAACATTTAAAACCGCTTCTGCAAGTGATGCGTTTTTGTTTCTTTTTTTGATGGTTTCTCTGTAAAAGGTAGTCATCAGTGTTTTGTTTTCGATGTAGTTTGAACGTTTTTTCTCAAACACTTTATCTACAAGATCACGAGCGTCTTTATACGAAGTTATGTTTACTTCGGTGAGTTCTATACTAGCGGTTTGTAAAGATATGCGAAGATCTTTTGCATTGTCTTTGCTTACATTAATGGTTTTAGGTTTAAAACCAAGTGCGTCAATTTTCAATACAATAGTTTCTGTATTGTCTATTTTTAATAGAAATGCGCCTTCAGTATTTGTAATGGTACTTGTGTTGCTATTTACTTCTTGGATAGAAGCTGCAATAATAGGTGCTCCTGTTGTAATATTTACAACCTGACCATTGATGGCTACAATAGATGTGTCAGTTTGGGCATTTAGGGTCGTTGTGGTATAGGTGCCAAGGAAAATTAATAAGAAGATGGTTGACATTAATTTTCCTATTTTTTTTGGTAGTAAATAAGAAATTTCCATAATTGTATCTTTTAGAAGTATTCATAGAATGATGAATACTAGTTTAAAAGGTACGATTATTTTGATTTTTATCCTATTGCAGAGCTATGCTACGGGAAGTTTAGAATGGTTTTTTAACAACTTTAACAACCTATATTTCCTATTCTAACTTGTATTCAAAGTAAAATCCCTTATGATATATATCATAAGGGATTTTATTATAGGATTTATTGGGTATTATAATGAGTTATAATACTTCATGATTTTTGCAAAGTCTTCAGGCTTTTTAAGTTTTAATTTATTGCTCTTGATATAAGCTCCTACCTTATCTGCTTTATCGCCCATTACTTTTAGGAGTTTAGATTTTTTAAGTTGAAATTTTTCAAAAGTCCCATCTTTATTTATATAATAATCATGACGTAAAAGGTATTTGTCATTAGGAGAACCTCTTTGAGGGTCTGGATTTCCAGCTTTAATTTCAATACGGTAATCTTTGTATATCGAAAAGTCTTTACTTTCAGTGATTACTTCAAAAACTCTATTTCTTTGATGAACTGAAGAATAAACGCTTTTAAAGGTTTTATTTTTAACGACGATATCTTTTATATTTCTAAAATTAAATGTGAACATAGAATCTAATCCAATTTTAGATTGAAAAGCATTACGTTGTGCATTAAAATTAAGGTTGTTTAAACGTACTTTGGTGTCTTCTGATGATACTGTAGCATAATTTGCCCAATCATCATATAGGTATACGGTACCATCTATAGGATTTTTGACATTTTTGATGATAGAAGAAGATCCAAAGGTTGCTTTTTTTGCTCCTAAGTTTGTAAGCCCAGTAAGTACATTATTACTTGAATTTTCACCTTGGCTTTGTCCATACACTATAGTAGAGCATAATAATAGTGCAACGATAAAGGTTCTTAACATATTTGTAGTTTTTAGGGCGCTAAAATAAATAATTATCGCCTATACAAAGGTAAACCCCGACACAAATTAACTTCTTCATAACATTTAAAACGGAAATTTAACATAGTAGAGGGGCGCTATGTCGGAATTTATTCAGAAAATCCTTAGAAATACAATACATATACTTTTATATATTGATGCACTCGTTGTTCATTTTGACAAGATAGCTGTTATGTACTCTAGTAACCTTCATTGTATTTCTTAAATTTTAAATAGAAGAAGTAGTGATTTTTTCAACGTTTAAGAGAGTTGAAAAACAGCAGATTTATTCAAAAAACACCAAAGGTATTGATAAAGTATGTTTTATTAGTGAAACATTATTTTGTAAAGTCTATAAGACACATACAAAATAAATAGTTGAACTAATCTCGCTTTTTAAGCGGGATCTTGGTTTAATACCTCGATCTCTGGAGCGATTCCTTTTATTCGAGTCCAGAGTTTGCCTTGGGATTTAACCTTTTATTTTACTTATTACGTACTTTTTGCTCCCATGTCCAGGCAGAAGCCATGGCTTCATCTAAAGTACTTTTGGCTTTCCAACCTAAATCTTCATTGGCTTTATGAGTATCTGCATAGGCCGCAATTACATCACCTTCTCGCTTATCAACAATTTTATAATTAAGGGATGTATCGGCTGCTTTTTCAAAAGAAGTAATGACTTCCAAGACAGAACTTCCAACACCAGTACCTACATTAAAAACCTCGTAATTATCTTTATTTTTGTCTTGTAATAAACGTTCTAATGCAACTACATGCGCTTTTGCAAGGTCTACAACATGAATATAATCACGTATCGCAGTACCATCTGGTGTAGGGTAGGTATCGCCAAATACAGCTAATTGTTCCCTGAGTCCAATAGCCGTTTGCGTTATAAATGGCACTAAGTTTTGTGGTACGCCTATAGGTAATTCTCCAATCTCTGCAGATGGATGTGCGCCAATAGGATTAAAATAACGTAATGATATTGCTTTTAACTGTGATGCAATCTTACACGTATCTCTTATAATCTCTTCTCCAATTTGTTTGGTATTCCCATACGGAGACTCGGCAGGTTTTACAGGAGCATTTTCTGTGATCGGTAATTCGTCTGCTTGTCCATATACAGTACAAGAAGAACTAAAGATAAAACTTGCTTGTTCCTTTTTCTGTAATTCTTGAAGTATATAAATTAAAGTAGCGATATTATTTTCATAGTAAAGCAATGGTTCTTTTACACTTTCTCCTACGGCCTTAGATGCTGCAAAATGAATAACTCCTGCAATATCTTGATGTCTATTAAAAAAGTCGATCACCTTAGGTTTTTCACGCAAGTCAAATTCTTCAAAAATAGGTGTTGTCCCTGTAATATTGGTAATTCCTTGCAATACTTCTTTAGAAGAGTTAGAGCAATTGTCTATAATTACAACTTCATGTCCGTTATTTTGTAATTCTACAACAGTGTGGGATCCTATAAATCCTAATCCTCCGGTAACAACTATTTTCATATAAAATGTGTGTAATAGCTAGGCTATTTCTTATGTTTTTTACACGCTTTCGCGAAAGCGTACTCAGGTTATTAAAATATTAAGTAGGTGCTTAATACTAATAGAGTAATAAGTCCTCCTACAATGTATGCATACTTCCAAGGAGTGGTATCAATAGCTTCTGTGGTTTCAGGAACGTAAATGTCTGTTTTGGGTTTTATCATTCCGATGACTAACATAATAATGATATTCACTACAAATAAAATTCCCATGATATGGAGAAAATGCGGATATGCTTCTGCTTCAACAAGTTTTACTTTTGCGGCATATGCATCAATATCTGTAACATTGATACTGTCAAAAAATACTTTTTTGGTATCTACTCCATCTTCAACTTTTAAGCTATTGATATACTTTGAACTTACTAAATTATTATCATCAAGTGCTGATTCTGTCATTTTAGGTCCTAAATAAAGTAAGCTAAATAGATACATTATGACTCCTAGAATCATTACGACTTTTGCGCCAAGGGCTGGTACATGTTTTGTCAAAATTCCGATAATAACAACAGCAAGAATAGGGACACTTAAACTACCTAATGCTTGTTGTATATAATCAAATAATCCATCAGGTGCTTTAGCAATAAGAGGTGCTATACTCATAGATATTACGGCTACTAAGAGACCAAATAACTTTCCTGCTTTTACCGTTTGATGCTCAGAAGCATCTTTCTTGAAAAACTTCTTATAAAGATCAAACCCAAACAGCGTTGCACTACTATTTAATAAACTATTAAAGGAACTTAACACAGCTCCAAATAATACGGCAGCAAAAAATCCTAATAGCGCTGGTGGTAATACTTCTTTTACTAATTGTGGGTATGCTTGATCTGGTGCACTAAGGTCACCTTTAAATACATTCCAAGCAATGATACCTGGAAGTACTACAATAACTGGAATCAGGAATTTTACGAAAGCTGCTAGCATCATTCCTTTCTGTCCTTCTTTTAAACTCTTGGCTCCAAATACACGTTGTAGTATAGATTGGTTGGTTCCCCAATAATACATTTGTGCAATCATCATTCCGGTAAAGATAGTTCCTACAGGTATTGATGAGGTTACATCTCCAGTAACATCAAATTTATCTTGATTTTCTGTCCACAATGTGCTAAGTCCGGCAAACATGTCTCCATCACCAATAAGCTTTAATCCAAAATATGGGATTAATAATCCTCCTACTAATAAACCTATAGCATTGATTAAATCAGAAACAGCAACAGCTTTTAGACCCCCAAAAATAGCATACACAATACCTATCAAACCAATACTCCAAACGCATAAGGCAATTACTGAAGATTCTTCCCAACCTAATAAACCAGGTAAATCAAACATGGTGCTAAACGCTAATGATCCAGAATAAAGGATAGTAGGGAGTAATACAATGGCAAATGCAATTAAAAATAATACGGATAGTATGGCTTTTGTATTTTCATCAAAACGTTTTTCTATAAATTCAGGAATGGTGGTAATACCTCCTTTCATATATTTTGGGAGAAACCATACAGCTGTAATCACCATAGCTATGGCAGCAAGTGTTTCCCATGCCATTACAAGAATTCCCTCGCTAAAAGCTTGTCCGTTCAACCCTACAATTTGCTCTGCAGATAAATTTGTAAGTAATAAAGATCCTGCAATTGTGATAGCGCCAAGGCTTCTTCCTCCTAAATAATATCCGTCTGCAGATTTTTCATCGGTTCCTCTTGTTTTCCACCAAGCAAATCCTGCTACTAATAGTGTAAATCCAATAAATGAAATGATTCCCATAGGTTGTTTAATTTATAGTGTTGCAGTGAAAATATGAAATTTCATTGAATATAGAGGTGCTTTTTGGGTACGCTTTCGCGAAAGCGTATACCTCATGATTTACTACAACGTTATAGTTGTTTTGTTGCTTAGGCTTCCATTTCTTTTTCATAGTAATGTGATGCATCTTTTACTAAAATATCGAGCCATTTGTTTTCATCGATTACGCGTCCTTCATCCCATCCTAAATATTTAATAAGATCTTCCTGTACAAGTTGTCTGTATTTGTGTACACTATGTATATCAAAATAGAGTCTTCCAGTTCTTCGTACAAAGAAATCGGCTAAAGAGTTGGTCATTTCGTGATGTACACTATACCAAACTTCAGCACGTATCAGACGTTCTTCTACAGATTCATTTAAGAAATAATCTATTTTCTGTATGATATCATCTGCCTGTTTTCCATAGGTAGTTGCTAAATATTCACTTTGGTTTTTATCTTTAATTCCCATTGTATTGAGTTGTGTAGCAATTTCTTTTTCATAGGTATTGACATCTTTTGTATTGGTCAAAGGGCTAGAAGTAAGCGGTATACGTTCTGTGTGGGATTTTACGAGATGTTGTTTTTTCTTTTCAGGTACATTTTTCAATACGGTATCTATAACGCGCTGTGCCATTTTACGATACCCTGTGAGTTTTCCTCCTGCAATAGAGATAAGGCCCGTTTTTGAAACAAAAATCTCATCTCTTCTGGAGAGTTCGGATGGGTCTTTTCCATCTTCATGAATAAGCGGCCTTAATCCTGCCCAGTTAGATTCAATATCTTCTATAGTGAGTTGTACGCTCGGAAACATATTGTTTACAGCATCCAATAAATAAGTAGCATCGTCTTGTGTAGCGACTACTCTATTTAGATTGCCATTATAGTTGGTATCGGTAGTTCCTACATAGGTAGATCTGCCTCTTGGAATGGCAAAAATCATACGTCCGTCTGGGACATCAAAATAAATAGATTGAGTTAGCGGGAAACGTTCTCTTGAAAAAACAATGTGTACACCTTTGGTTAAATGTAGGTGTTTATTATTCATAGAGTGATCTTTTTCTCGCACTAAATCTACCCAAGGTCCTGCCGCCGAAACATAATTGTTTGCTTTTAGTTTAAAGCTACTTTTAGTATTGTAATCATAACAGTGTAGGTTTTTAATTTTTCCTTCCTCATCATAATTAAATGATTTCATTTCGCAGTAATTAATCACACATGCTCCAAAAGAAGCTGCTTTTTTGAGAAGCTCAATAGTAAGTCTGGCATCATCAGTACGGTATTCTGCATAGTAACCGCCTCCTACAAGGTGTTCTTTGTTGAGTAATGGTTCTTTACTTGCAGTTTCTTCTGTAGTAAGCATTTTACGCTTGTCTTCGCCTTCTACATTGGCAAGAAAATCGTATACTTTTAATCCGATGGCAGTCATCATTTTGCCATACGTTCCTCCTTCAATAAGCGGAAGTAGCATTTTTTCTGGAACAACGAGATGCGGTGCTAGTTTGTGTACAGTTGCTCGCTCACTACCAGACTCTTTTACAAGTCCAATTTCCATTTGTTTTAAATAACGTAATCCTCCATGAATGAGTTTTGTGGATTTATTACTAGTGCCTGAAGCAAAATCATTTTTTTCTATCAAACAAACATTCATGCCTCTGGAGGAGGCGTCTAGTGCAATACCTGCTCCAGTAACACCACCTCCAATAATGATGAGGTCAAAACGTTCTTTTTTGGCTCTTCGCAATTGGGTGTCTCTATCCAAAATAGAAAAACGTATCGGTCCTTCTTCTTTAACGGATAGCATATTTTGATTAGAAGACTTGGTACGTGCTACTGCTTGTTTCCATCCTGTATATTTCTTGGTACGTGTATACTCTGTAATTTCAGGAGTAAATAGGGTGTCTACTTCTCGTAATTTGGCAATATCTTTTTTGGTCCACAAGCCAGCTTGAATACCTGCTAAAAATGCAGCACCCAATGCTGTGACTTCAAGCATTTTTGGACGATCTACTTCTACATTTAAAATATCAGCTTGAAATTGCATGAGGTAATTATTTGCTGTGGCACCTCCATCTACCTTAAGTGATTTCATTTGTTTGCCACTATCTTCTACCATAGCCTCGAGCACATCTCTAGATTGATACGCAAGTGCATCTACGGTAGCTTTGATAATTTCATTTTTACCCGAATCTAGGGTAAGACCGTAAATGGCTCCTTTTGCTTTCATGTCCCAATGCGGTGCTCCTAAGCCTGCGAATGCGGGTACCACATATAAATCGTCTGCAGAGGTTGTTACTTCACAAATAGCTTCGGTTTCTTTTGCATGATCAATTACCTGAAGTTTGTCTCGTAGCCATTGTACAGAGGCTCCAGCTACAAATACACTTCCTTCTAAAGCATACTTTATATTGTCTGATGCTAAGCTTGCACAAAGTGTAGTTAATAAACCATTTTTTGATTGGTATGGTTTTTTACCTGTATTCATAAGCATAAAACAACCTGTCCCGTAGGTGTTTTTTGCCATTCCTGACTTATATCCTCCTTGACCAAATAGGGACGCTTGTTGATCTCCTGCAACACCATAAATAGGAATTTGGTGGTCTTTGTAGGTAAAGTGCCCAAAATTTGACGAAGAATGCTGTACTTTAGGAAGCATTGCTTTAGGAATTTGTAATGCATCTAGCATTTTTGAATCCCAGTCTAATTGTAAAATATTATAAAGTAATGTACGTGAAGCATTAGAATGATCAGTTACGTGATGCTTTCCTTGTGTAAATTTCCAAATCAACCAGCTGTCTATAGTCCCAAATAAAAGTTCTCCTTTTTCAGCTCTTTCTTGTGCGCCTTGTATATGATCAAGAATCCATCGTGCTTTCGTGCCAGAAAAATAAGAATCTATGACTAGACCTGTGTTTTTTGCCACATACTCTTCGAGTCCTTGCGCTTTTAATTGTTCGCAAATTCCTGATGTACGTTTGTCTAACCATACAATGGCATTATGAATGGGTTCACCTGTAATTTTATCCCATACTACAGTGGTTTCTCTTTGATTGGTAATACCAATAGCTGCAATTTGATCTATAGTGATAGAAGATTTTTCTATAACCTCTTCAAATACCTCTTGTTGGTGGGTTACAATTTCTATCGGATCGTGTTCTACCCATCCTGGTTTTGGATACTGTTGAGTTAATTCTTTTTGAGCAATACCACAGATGTTCCCTTTTTTATCAAATATTATAGCGCGTGTGCTCGTCGTGCCTTGATCAAAAGCAATAATATATTCTTTACTCATAGTTTAGCGTACAAATTCTTTTGTGATTAAAGATAAGTATTCTTAGATAGTTTAATTAATCCACTTTGAGGGACTTCTATTTTTAAAATCCCTTTTTGTAGCTGTATAGATGATTCTTGTATTATTTTTCCTGTACAACTATAGATGACCATATTATAATCGCCTAAATTATGGTTGCAATTTATGATGACATATTCTTCTAATTGACCATTTATAATATCAATTTTTGGAGCTTTTGAAGTTATAGGAACAACATAATTATCAAAGACACCTATAATATGTTGATCGTTTAAAATGGATTCGCAAATTGGGTAATTAGCTAATGGTTTGTGTGGCGTAAAATCTCCTTTTAATAATGTGGTTGCATTTTGATTCCAGTACTTTGTATAAAACCCTATCATACTGGCTTCTTCTTGAGATACTTCTTGAAGTAAGATAGATAGTTGAGGAACACCAAAAAGTGTATTTACTAGTTGTAATGCTTTGATTTCTATAGGTTCATCTTTATGATAGGTAAACATATCACTATGTACAGCGGTATCGCCAGAAATCATTTTTATATCTGCAATACGTACGCGATTCATAGCATTATCTCCAGGGCAATCAAATGCTCTAAACATATTACCATATTTTCGCATTGCTGGTCCTGTGTATTTTTGTCTGAATTCAATAACAACGTCTTTTTTTATAGCTTTCAAAGAAGTAATAACGTCTGTTAGTAATCTATCTACAGCTTCATTGATAGAGGAGAAATCTCTTCCGTCTTCTAATGTTAATACAGTTTCTGGATATGCTTTGAACTCATCAATGAAATCTAGCTTAAAACCATCTAAATTCCATTCTTCAAGAGCTTTTGTGTATAATCCTATAAGATAGGTTCTTACCTCTGGATATCTAGGGTCAAAAACAGGCGCCCATCGATGATTTTCAGTCAGAAACTTCCCTTTAAATTTTTGATAAGCTTTGCTATGTTTTCCACAAAAAGGAACAGAATACCATAAAGCTAGTTTCATGCCTGTAGCGTGCACTGCTTCGGTGAATGATGCTAGATTAGGAATGCGTTCAGGTTCCCAATCTCCAGTATAATCGTATCCTCTATTACTATCTTTAGTTTGCCATCCATCATCAAGAATCATAAGCTCGTATCCTAGTTTTGAAGCCAGTTTACATTCTTCTATTAAGAGTTCGGGCTCAAGATTTTGATGAAATTGGTACCAAGTAGAATATACAGGTTTTTTTGCCAGTGCTGGCGTTGGAGTAGGTGTCAGGTGTTCAAAATTTTCCCACCAAGTTCTTACTCCTTTTAAAGCTTCGGAAAAATGATACGTGTTTTGATCTATTCGTAACTCTGTACTATATGATGTAATTGAATGATGTGCTTCTGCAAATAAAGTGATGTGACAATAGATACAATTATCTTCTTCTCTATATAATGCATTTAGTGATGTTGTATTAATAGCATCAGCGCATGCAAATGTGAGTGTGTTTTTGTCATTATGTCCATAAATGGACACCACAGGAGCATCAACAGAAATACGTGATTCCATATGATTTAACTCCCAATCATCCATAATACGTTTCGAAAAATCTGATGTTGGTTTCCAAACTCCTTTTACATTTATTGCTGGGATTTTCCAGGATATGGTAACGGGTTTAGGGGTAAACTCTTTATGTGCCGAAAAATATATAGTGTATATATCTATATCTTTTTCTTTCGTATTTGATGTAATAGTAACATCAAAAGTATCTGGGTCTTTAATGATGTTAAAACGATGTGTAATTACTTCTTCCATGTAAGCCTATTATTCATTTATTGTTGGGCTATCCTTAATTAATTTCAAATACACAAGCCTTGTCATTGTGTTGTGTGGCTATGATGCGTATCTGTTTTTCTTGACTAATTGCAGTAGTAATATAATTGGACTGTTTTGGTACTATAAAACCACTGTCTTGATTTCTAACGACAGAGAATCCTGTCTCACCGCCTTTTAAAAATACACCTATCAGCGCATCGTGCCTTCCATAATTAGACTCGGCAGAGTAATCATTTCCTGTAAGTAAAACATCCTTATACCCATCTTGATCAATATCTTGGATGAGAATGTCCTGAATAGGTGCATGCTGACACTCAAGAGGAAGTACATGAACAATAAATGTGTTATTACCTATATTTTCGGCATATACAGATTCAAAAGTAGTCGCGTTAAATGTTTCTCTATCTAAATCCTTAATTTTTAAAAGTGTTTTAAAATCTACTTTTGCAAATTCGTTGTAAGTACCATATCTCTTTTTTAATGAAACTAACTGCTTAAAAATATCATCTCTAGTATGAATAGGTTTTAATACAGAAGTTTGTTTTTCTGAAAAGTATTGTGCAAGTACAGGATCAATACTCCCGTTAGAATCAAAATCTCTAGCATATACATATACGGGTTCTTCTTGTGTAGGTTTTATAAATCCATTGGTCCCTTGATTTCCTAGTAAGATGTCTGTATCTCCATCATTATCTATATCTGCAGTTTCTATACTATTCCACCATCCGTTCATAGAAATAAGTTCTCCGTTTTCGTTTTTGAATTGTAGCGGAAGTTGTTCTAGTTTATTCTTCTGCGTCGTATATGAAGTGATACCATTCCAGTGCCCTACAGTGATCAGTTCTTTCGTTCCATTTGTGTTAAGGTCTGCCCAAGTAGCATTTTTTAAAAAACCGCTATCAGCTTTTACTGTATCTACAATGTGATACTTCTTATTTTTGTTTTCTAAAAGGTAGCTTTCCATTCCAAGAGGGTAATTGCCTGCTAATACACCTCCAGAAACAAATAGGTCATCATCTCCATCTTGGTCATAATCGACTTTAGTGACACTTGTAGTGTTAATTCTCATTTTAGGTAATCGTACCTCTTTAGGGATTACAAAATTTCCCTTTCCATCATTTAGTAAGATATAATCCTCTATATCTCGTGCGTCAGTACCACCATAGCCAATATATAAATCTAGGTTCTTATCTTGATCAATATCTACAAAGAGTGCTGCAGTAACATCTGAGTTTGATGTAAATGTCTGAATGGTGTCATAAGAACCATGTTTATTTTCTTTCAATAACTGACTTGGAGTTCTGCTGTTTCCCCCAATAAATAATTCATCACCTGGTAAACCGTCTATATTTCCAGAAATAATAATAGGTCCATTTGCATTAAACTGTAATGGTAATAATGATTGATTTATAAAATCATTTGCTGGGTTTTCAGTATGATTATAAGAAAGGATACTATCTCTTTTTTGCAGTATCGTTGTTGTTGTACTTGATGGTGCTTTCTTGGTAGCAGTGTCTAGATAGCTTAAAACAGTCGTTGCGTTTCTAACAATATCTTTTGTCATAAACCTTTTTCCATCTGGCCATATGACTTCTAATGAATCTATAGGGGTTGTGTTGATTCCAAAAGTAATCGTAGATTCTACAGAAGATAGATATCCTCTTACAACAGATTGATAGTGAGTTTGGGATGTGCCTTGTTGCCAAATAGTAATTTTTGTTCCTATAGCAGCTTTGTTTTTAGGGGCACCTTTTAACTGGATACGAACATACTCTGTTGCATTTTTGTCTGCATGATTTTCAAGTACAAATGCGGGTGCATTGATGTTATTTACGATAATATCTAAATCTCCATCTCCGTCTAAATCGGCATAGGCAGCACCATTTGAAAACGAATCTTTAGCGGCCATCCATTGTTCAGATACATCTTCAAATGAGATGTCTCCTGTATTTTTAAACATAAAGTTAGGTAAGTAAATACCAGGTAGCTCATTTACCAATGACTGTAGTTTTTTTGCACGTGCTTCTTGAGTTCCAAAGACATTATTCTGTCCTGAGTAATTAATAAAATCTAAATCTGTAATATCTTTTACATATCCATTTGTGATATACAGATCTTTATTTCCGTCTCTATCATAATCAGCGATGAGTGGTGCCCAACTCCAATCTGTTTTTGCAATGCCAGCTTTGTATCCTACTTCAGAAGCAGGTAAGGCAACGTTTTGGTGTACTCCATTATGTATTTGCAATGTGTTTTGAACATATTGTGGCGTATATCCATTACGCTGGGAAAGTAAGAATTTATCGTAGTTATTAAAACCGAGCATCTTTTTTTGGCGCTCATAATCGTTGGGTAACATATCAACAACAGCAATATCAGGGAAGGCATCATTATTAATGTCAGCTATATCTACCCCCATAGCGTTGTATGTTTGTGTTGTGAGTATGTCGGTATCCGCTTTCGCGAAAGCGTACCCAGCAACATCCCCTTGATTTATGTATAATACGTCATTTGTAATAAAATCATTTGTGATATAGATGTCTGGCAATAAGTCATTATTGTAATCGGTGATAGCAATGCCTAATCCAAAGCCTTTGTGTGTGATTCCTTTTTCCTTGGAAACATCTTCAAAAATAGGATATGGGCTTCCTTCTTCTGATTTGTTTTCTAATAATACATCTTTTAAATGATCAGGGAATTTATCTTTAGGAATAGGGTTGTTTCTGCCGTATTTTGTGTTGCCATTCCTAACAATGTAGGCATCTAAGTCATGATCTGAGTCGTAATCAAAAAAGAGTGTTTGCTGACTATAATTTCCATCATTTAGTCCATAAGCTGCTGCTTTTTCTTCAAATGTTGGGATACCTTCTGAAGTAATACCTTTGTTAATATATAATAGGTTAGGGCAGTCGTTATTGCAGTTGGCTCCACCTACATTTATATAAATATCATCATACCCATCTGCATTGATGTCTACAATACTTACTCCTGTAGTCCAGGTATTGGTTAGTACGCCAGAAGCTATGGTAATATCTTTAAATTTCATTTCTCCAAGGTTGAGGTAGAGTGCGCTGGGTACTTGGTTTCCTGTAAATACAATATCTGATAAGCCATCATTATTAAAATCTCCTATTCCGACACCACCTCCATTATAACAATACTGAAAGTTTATAGCATTTATAGTGTCATTTTCGGTGATTGTATTTTCAAATGTTATTTGAGAATGTGATGGAGAAACGTACGAAAACAGGTGTGTCTTCATATCTCTTTCTTTGCAAGAAAGGAAGCATAGTGTGATAAGAAAAATATACAGGCTATTTTTCAAATTGTATCGTGTTTATGGTATTATTTTTAACGTCGAGCAGACCACAAGATAAGACCTGCTCGACAAATTAAAAACAAACTAAATTCAAATTTTATTATTAAAAAGCATCATTTGTTTAATACCCTTGATTCTGAGTTAGATTAGGGTTTGCTTGCAATTCTGTTAATGGTAACCATAAAACTTCATCTTGGTTTGGTGTAAAGAATGCAGCAGGTCCTGCTAAAGATTTAGGGTGATTTCCATCAGCAATGGTAGATCCTTGCCCAAGGATTTCGTCTGCAATTCCCCATCTTACAATATCAAAGAAACGATGTCCTTCTCCTGTAAGTTCCATGATACGCTCATCTACAATGGCATCAAATACCTCATTTTGACTTAAGCCACTAGGAAGGTCTGTAATTTGTGCTCTGTCTCGCACTTGGTTGATAAACCCAATAGCAGCTTCTGTATTTCCTAATTCGTTTTGAGCTTCTGCTAGCATTAAAAGTACATCAGCATAACGTATAATACGCCAATTTGTTCCAAGGTCATTTCCAAATCCAGAAATTGAAGAACTAGAGAGTCCTGATTCAATACCTGTGTATTTAACAGAAAAAATAGGTTCTACTCCTAAAGCATTTATAGTTTCTATACTAGGAGCAAAATCTTCTAGGTATGGTACTCCTGCATATCCTGTTGCCCCTGGGTAATCAAATACCATAGTAGCATTACGTCTTACAGTATCCCCATTGGCATCAAAAACATTACGAATATGTGGATTGATCACATGGCCTTGATCTAAACTTACATGTGGTGGTGAGTAATCAATATGCCAGTTAGATTGTGTTCCTGTTAATGGAATATCTGAGCCCCATACAAAGTTGTCCTGTGCAACGTATTGTAACTCGTAAATAGATTCACTATTGTTTTCAAGTGATGAGTCTGAAGAAAAATTATCTCCATAGTTTACACTTGGAAGTAGCGAATATCCTAATGTAGTAACCGTAGTCAAATCTGCAGCGGCATTTGCCCAGTCTTCCATATATAAATATGTTTTTCCTCTTAATGCTAGTGCAGCACCTCTAGTTGGGCGTCCTAAATCTTCAGCTCCCCAGGTGTCAGGTAATCTATTAACTGCTTCTGTTAGATCGGCGATAATTGCTTCATTAAACATAGCAGCTGTTGCATTAGGAGGGAAGAAATCATCTGTATTCTCTGGTATTTGCATCACTAATGGTGCTGTTCCAAAGAGATTTAATAAATACCAGTTGCAAAATGCACGTTGAAAATGCGCTTGTCCTAAAATTTCATTCTGAACATCTCCAGAAAGCACCTCATTTTCTGCATCTTCTTCAATAATTCTATTAGCTCTAGAAATAGATTGATATAATTGAGGATACATATCTACGGCCCATCTTGCAATGCCTGGTTGTCCTTCTAATGTAGACATGGTGGTGTTTTGCTGGAACGGGATAACATTATAGGCATCAGAACGTAACATAGCTCCTGTGTGTACAACACGTCCCCAGAAGAAAACAGCAGTAATAGGGTGGTACATACCATTTACAGCAAGTCTAAAATCTGCTTCAGATTGAAAAAATTCAGGTTCTGCTACATTGTTTGGATTTGAAATATTTAAGTCTTCTTCATCACAGCTATAATAGAATGCTACAGCAAATAGCAGTAGTATAACTGGGAATAGTTTTTTAATTGTTTTCATATCGTATTCTTTTTATTTTTTTAAAATGTCATTTGTAGACCCATTGTAAATGTTCTAGGTCTTGGTTGAGCTCTAATATCTAATCCTCTATCAAAAACAGCGTCTGATGCAAACGTAGGGTTGAATCCGAAAAAACCACGATTGGCTCCTAAACCATTATTGTTAGATCCAACTTCTGGGTCATATCCAGAATAGTTTGTGATAGTAAATAAATTTTGAACGTTTGCAAAAACACGTGCATTAGAAACCCATTCTTTTCCTATAAAGTCTGTAAAGTTATATCCTACTTCTAATGTTTTTAGGCGTAAGAAAGAACCATCTTCAACAAAAAAGTCCGATGGTAATTGATTTCCTGCGGGATCTTGTACAGATACTCTTGGTAAGTTTGTATTTGTGTTTTGTGGTGTAAATGCGTCTCTTACAATACCTAGTTTATTATCATCTAAGAAGAAATACCCAAAGAACTTTGTTACATTATAGATTTCATTTCCTTGTACTCCATTAAAAAATGCCGATAAATCCCATTTTTTATAGTTTGCAGCAAAGTTAATACCATATGTAAAATCAGGTGTAGGATCACCTAAAGATGTTTGGTCTTCATCATTTATGCGACCATCTCCATTAATATCGACCCTTCTAAAATCTCCTGGCTGTAATAAAGCTCTACGATCTGGGTCATTAGCTAAAAATGGATCATTATCTATCTCTGCTTGATCATTATAAATTCCATCTGTTCTAAATCCAAAAAAGAATCCTAAGGGTTGTCCTTCTTCAAAACGATTTGCTCGTAATCCTTCTTCATTATAAGAAGGTCCAACAATAGGGTTAGGAGAGCGGGTTAATTCATTTTGTATCGCAGATAAATTAAATCCGATATCAAATGTGAAATCTCCTCCTTTATCATAATGATATTGTGCTTCAAATTCAAATCCTTTGTTATTTATTGAAGAAGCATTTTGAAATACAGGATTTACAGATCCGTTTGAATCAGGAATAGCAACAGCTTGTAAAACGTCATCATTATCTCTATTAAAATAATCTAAACTTAATCTTAAATCATTGTTTAAAAGAGCTGCGTCAATTCCTATATTTACAGTAGTAGATGTTTCAAAAGTAATACTAGGATCTACAAGAGAGGTGATGGCAAAGCCTGGTATTTGTCCAGAAACACCTCCGAAAGTTACTGGCGAAGTAGATCCTAAAACAGATTGATTTGAAAAAGGAGGGACATTTTGTGAGCCTAATTCTCCGTATCCTGCTCTTAACTTTAAATTAGTAAAAAGACCATCTTTATTAAAGAAATCTTCATCGCTAATAACCCATCCAGCTGAAAATGAAGGGAAGGTTCCTTCGTTGAATCCATCAGCAAAGAGTGAAGTTTTATCACGACGTATAATAGCTGTAAATAAATATTTCTTATTGTAGTTATAGTTAATACGTCCGAAAACTGAGAAGAGTTTATTGTCAAAACGTCCTCCACCAGAATTTACAATATTGTCTGTAAATTGGGCAATGTTGGTAATACTACTACTTGGTAAACCTTCTGCATAAATAGCAATACTATTATCGGTAATGTCTTGACGAGCACCTCCTAATAAGACATCAAAGTTATGCTCTCCAACACTTCTCTTGTAATTAATTGTTGGTTCTACATTAGTAGCATAACGTTCTCCTCGAACTTCTGTTAAATCATTAAGTTGATTAAAATTAAAAGTTGCATCAAACGGTGTATTGGCAGGATCTACATCAGGACCTCCTAAATTAAATATAGGCTGAAATGTATTTCTGTAAAAACTGGTATATTCCGTACCAATATTCAATTTGGCGGTAAGTCCTTCTATAATTTCATAAGAAAAATTAATATTTCCTAGGAAATTACGCTCTGTGTTTTGGTCATTTACAAGTTGTGCTTGTGCAAACTTGTTAGCACCACCAACTCCAAAGATGTTTCCATCTACAGACTCAAATCCACCTAAATTTTCAGGTGCTTCAGCTCTAATAATTGGAACAGTACCTCCTTGGTTACCAAAGGCGTTGTTTCGTGTAAAGCGATTTTCAGAAAAACCAAATGATTCTTGAATTTTTAATTTCCCTAATTTGAACTCACTATTTAAACGTATGTTTTTACGATTAAAATCTTCACTGATAAGTAATCCTTCTTCATCGTAGTAATTAGCGCTAAAAAAGTATTTAGAATTTTCTCCACCTCCAGATACATTAAATCCATAATCTTGAATGAAACCTGAGTTAATAGATAGATCTTGAAAATCCGTATCAATTCCTGGGTCTTGAATATTTCCTTCAAGGCCATCATTAATAAGTCTTTGATTCAAAAAGTTAATGTATTCAGGTCCATTTAATAAATCTAAAGTCCTTCCTACTGCATTGACACCGCTTCTTATATCAATATTTACAGTAGGAGCAGTATCAGTTTTACCTCTGTTTGTAGTTACTATAACAACGCCATTTGCAGCACGAGATCCATAAATGGCAGCTGAAGTTGCATCTTTTAATACTTGTATATTTACAATGTCTTTTGCGTTTAAGTAGTTGATATTGTCAGATATAGTACCGTCTACTACATATAATGGAGCAGAATTTGTTAAAGAACTTACACCACGTACAAAAACATTAGCAGGACTTCCAGGAGCACCACCAGCAGTTTCAACTTGAACCCCGGCTAGTTTACCTTGTAATGCTGAGGTTGGGTTTGCAGTCACAACTTGTGCAATGTCTTCGGTTTTTATTTGTGAAATAGCACCTGTAACATCTCTTTTAGATTGAGATCCAAATCCTACAACAATCACTTCGTCAAGAGCTGCGGCATCTATTTGCATTACCAAATTAATAATAGTTTGCCCATTTACTGGGATTTCTTGTGTTGTAAAACCTGTATAAGAGAAAATAATGATGGCGTCATCTGCAACATTTGAAAGCGTATAATTACCATCAAAATCTGTAGTTGTTCCATTTTGAGTGCCCTTCACAAGAATATTTACCCCAGGTAATGGTCCTAATTCTTCAGTCACGGTTCCTGTTATTGTCTGCTGTGCATACAAACAACTAGAAATAACGACCAGAAGAAGCGTAACAATGGGTTTGAGTTTTGTTAGATTCATACAATTGGTTTTTATAAATTGATTAGACATGCTTGGTTAATTTGTAACATATTTAATGCTATGATACACTATGCTACTTTTCAAAAATACAGTATTTTTTCTATTTTTTATAATTAAGTATTAAAAAAATGATAATATGACAATATTAACCATGTTTAAATATGGATATAATAATTGTCTTTTGTAGGAAAAAAGAAAAGATAATGTGTGGAAATACCTTGTTTTTACAAAGAATTTCTTTGTCTTAGATAGGTAGGAATGGTTTCTTGAATGGGGTTTCCTTCTTTTACATAAGTAGCGGCCTTTTTTGCCATCAATGTAAAATCTGTTGAGATCGTAGAGATCCCTCCAAAGGCAATTTCTTTTACAATATTATCGTCATGTGCTAGTATACCAATATCTTGCCCAATACGATATTCCAGTTTTCTAGCATCTTTTAGAATTTGCCATAAGCTTGAATCAGCAATTGTAAAAAAAGCAGTTCTCTTTTTGAGTAGTTTGGCTCTATAGTCAGGAAATACTTCTCCTTTTATATTGTAATCAGTGATAAAACGTTGAAATGCTTTTAGAATGCCTTTTGGTAAGTCTGTATTAGCTTTAAAGAATAAGATCATCTTATCATATTCTTGAAGACGAGGTGCGAGTTCAACAAGTTTGTTATATGTGATTTCTTCAAATTCTTGTGTAATATAGGAATATGTAGGGGGTAATTTTAAATACCTGTCTACAATTAAAAGACGATCTGGAGAAATTGCTTCCATAAGAGGAATTACTTCAGGGTCTTGTATAGGTGCAATAACATAAGCCCCATATTTTCTACTTATATTATCCATGATTGTTTTAAAAAGACTAAGGTTGTTGTGATGAAAAAAGATATCAATTTGAAATCTTTTACCTAATTCCTTTCTAAAAGTGTTGTAAAAATCTTCCTGAAAACTATGAAAAGCAAATAAGATGAGGGCTACTTTTAAAGTGGTGTTTGTTTCTTGACTTATGATAAAATAGCCTTTCAAATTCTTAGATTCTACAAGTCCTCGTTCTTTTAACTCTGTATATGCCTTAACGATTGTTTTACGCGCGTACCCTATTTCGGCTACCATTACATTGATAGAGGGAAGTTTGTCTCCTACAGTGAGTACTCCAGCATCTATAGCATTCATAATCCCATGAACAATTTGTTCATGCTTAGAAATAGAAGGTATGTGCTGTAAATCGTATATTTTTTCGAACAACGAAGACATAAAAAAGGTATAAGTTTGTTTGCTAAAGTATTGTTTTAATAAATATAACTCAAAATAAACTTCAAATTCTATGTTGGATTATATTGAAAATTAATAATGTTTCAAGTTTATTAGATTTTAATGACAGGTTTGTTATTTTTGCGAGTAGACCAGAGTAGCATAGATTTATTATTATGATGAGTACACAGATTACATCTTTTCTGAATTCTTTTAAGAGTCAATTAAAAGTCATATCACCCGGCAGGATCAACTTTATTGGAGAACATACAGATTATAATAATGGTTTTGTACTTCCAACGGCTATTGATAAGAAAATTACACTTTCTTTTCAAAAGGCATCCTCTGCTACGCAATGTACTGTATTGAGCACTACATATCAAGCGCTTTTTACTTTCGATATAGATAAGGTAGAGATTAGAGAAGCTACTTGGGAAAATTTTATCGTAGGTGTTGTCGCAGAAATACAAAAAATAACTAATGGTATAGGTGCCTTTGACTGTCTTATAGATAGCGATCTTCCATTAGGGAGTGGTGTTAGCTCTTCTGCAGCTTTAGAATGTGGTATAGCTTATGGATTAAATGCACTTTTTGAATTAAACGTATCTACGTTGCAAATGGTGCAGTTGTCACAAAGAGCTGAGCATAATTTTGTAGGGACTAAATGCGGTATCATGGATCAGTATGCTGTGATGAAAAGTAAAGAAAGTACTGTCTTGCTTTTAGATTGCTTAACGAACCAGCATACGTATATAGATGTAGATTTTGATCCTTATGTTGTACTACTTTTAAATACAAATGTGTCTCATAATCTAGCTTCTAGTGAGTATAATACACGTAGGGAAGAATGTGAGGAGGTTGTGAGCATGATGCAGAAGGATAATGCTAATATCACTTCATTACGGGATATCACGCTTTTACAATTAAAAGACTATGAAAGTCAATTATCTGACGTTCATTTTCAAAGAGCAACATACGTTCTACAAGAAAATCAGCGAGTTTTAGAAGCTGTTGATTATTTAAAAGAAGGAAATTTGAAGCAATTTGGAAATTTGATGTATGCCTCTCATTTTGGATTGCAACATCAATATGAAGTCAGTTGCCCTGAATTAGATTTTTTGGTAGATTTTTCAAAAGGATATGATCAGGTACTTGGCGCCCGAATGATGGGAGGGGGCTTTGGTGGTTGTACGATTAATTTAATTCATAAAAATGCGGTAGAAAAATTTATTACAGATGCATCAATAGCATATAAAAAAGAGTTTGATATAGACTTAACTTCATTTGTAACAGTTCCTAGTCAAGGAACATCAATTTATTCATAGTATGACATCTTTGCAAGAGTATCCACATAGAAGATTTAATATATTAACTGGAGAATGGATTTTGGTGTCTCCTCATAGAACTAAACGACCTTGGCAAGGAAAGAATGAAGCGCCATCTTCCTTAGAGACCATCACATATGATGAGCATTGTTATTTATGTCCAGGTAACGAAAGAGCAGGAGGTGCTGTTAATCCAGATTATAAGGCGCCTTATGTATTTACCAATGATTTTGCAGCCTTACTCTCTGAAACTACGACTGCGCAAACTCAAGACGGTTTGTTACTTGCCAAAGGAGAACAAGGTATATGCAAGGTAGTTTGCTTTTCAGAAAATCATTCTTTGACACTTCCGTTGATGACTGTTCTTGATATAGATAAAGTGGTCGCTCTATGGCAAGATGAATATAGAAGCCTAGGCGCAAATCCAGCGATTAATTATGTGCAAATATTTGAAAATAAAGGCGCTATTATGGGGTGTAGTAATCCGCATCCGCATGGGCAAATTTGGTCACAGAGTACAATTCCTGAAGAAGTCGTCAAAAAAACAGATAGGCAGTTAGCTTATTGGGAAGAAAATGGAAAATCTCTTTTGGGAGATTATATTTCTCAAGAACTAGAAGCTAAAGAGCGTATTCTTTTTCAAAACGAGCATATAATCGTATTGGTTCCTTATTGGGCAGTGTGGCCTTATGAAACGATGATCCTTCCAAAACGAAAAGTTGCTGCCGTTACAGGGTTGACAAAAGAAGAACGATGGAGTTTTGCAGAAGCTATTAAGAAGCTTACTATTAAATATGATAATATTTTTCAAACATCATTTCCATATTCTTCTGGAATACATCAAGCGCCTACAGACGGATTAGAACACCCGGAATGGCATATGCATATGTCATTTTACCCGCCATTGTTACGGTCTGCTACTGTTAAGAAATTTATGGTAGGCTATGAGTTATTTGCAAATCCACAGCGTGATATTACAGCTGAACAAGCAGCAACTACGATCAGAAATCAAAGTGAAACGCATTATACACTGTGAGTGTCTTTAGTTAAATAGATTTTTAAAGTTCATTTGGTATTAAAACCTTTTCTTTTATTTATTTTTACAAAAAGGGTCATTAACTCAGTTGGTTTAGAGTGTTACCTTGACAGGGTAGAAGTCACTGGTTCGAATCCAGTATGACCCACATATTTATGAAATTAACTCTAAGACACGTTCCATAGCCATGCCGCGTGATCCTTTAATGAGTATGGTTGTGTCTACGGTACTGTTGCTTTTATACGCTTTCGCGAAAGCGTTATATGTCAGGAACACATGGTATTTGTTATTTTTAGGAATCGAAATCCCGAAAGTGGGCCCAACGGCATATACTTGATCAATATGGAGCGAATCTGCATAATCAAGAATATATTGATGCTCTTGAAGTGTGGTTTTGCCAACTTCAAACATATCTCCTAAAAAAGCGATTTTGTGTTTTGATGATTGTTTACTTAAGTTAAGTAATGCCGCCTCCATACTTGTTGGATTTGCGTTGTAAGCATCTAAAATAATAGTGTTGTTATTTTCCTTTTTTATGATTTGAGATCTATTATTAGCAGGAATGTAATTTTCTACTCCTTTTTTGATAGCTTCCATAGGTATTGAAAAATAAGAGCCTATGGCAATGGCTGCGGCAATATTCAGGGCATTATAAGCACCTGTTAATTGTGTTTGTATCGTGAGACCGTTAGTTTCTAAATGAACATATGGAGATGCTTCTTTAAATGCAATAGTGTAATCTGCAATGTTTGGTCCAAATGTTTTGATAGTTAAACCGGTAGATTGTTTTATCTGTAAAGGATCTTCTTTATTTACAAATGCAATACCATTGGTTTTATGAATGTATTTATACAATTCACTTTTTCCTTTGATAACTCCTTCTACACCACCAAATCCTTCTAAATGTGCTTTTCCAAAATTTGTGATATACCCAAAATTTGGTTGTGCAATTTCACTTAACATGGCGATCTCACCTTGATGATTTGCACCCATTTCTACAATGCCAATTTCCGTTTCTTTAGACATCGATAATAATGTAAGTGGAACCCCTATGTGATTGTTGAGGTTGCCTAGCGTAGCAGTGGTATTATATTTTTGAGATAATACAGCGTTTATAAGTTCTTTAGTCGTAGTTTTTCCATTACTCCCGGTAAGTGCTACGATAGGAATGTTTAAATACTTTCTATGATAAGTAGATAGCTCCTGTAGTGTTTTTAAAACATCTTCCACTAAAATAGTGGCGTTAAGATCTTCTTGTGCTTCATCAATGACAGCATAGGTGGCTCCTTGTTCTAAAGCTTTTTTTGCAAATAGATTTCCATTAAAGTTGGCTCCTTTTAGTGCAAAATATAATTGCCCTTTTTTTAATTTTCGAGTATCGGTACAGATACCAGTACTTTCTAAAAAAAGTTGATGTAGTTGTTCTATATTCATAATTTATGGTATTAAAAAAGCCCTACAAGAGGGCTTTTTTAAATATGTTTATTGCTAAAAATTATCTAGCTCTTTTTCCACCTTTAGATTTTGAACCTACACGTGACATAGCACATCTAAATCCGATATCATCTGTAGCCATTCCTTGTGGTAAGAAACGACGTTGTGCAGGATCTAACCAATATGCTCTATCTCTCCAAGATCCTCCTTTGTATACTCTAACTTCATCATTAATAAGGGTTGTTCTGCTATTTGATTCATCAAACTCACGTTGCAATCCAGTACTGTCGTTAGTTACTCTATGTCTTGGAGCATCATACATTACTTTCCCTTCGCTTTCGCTAGGATCTTCATCATCATCAAAAGATTCGAAGTAACGTGTAGATCTTCTGTCACCATCTCTAAAGTTACGGTTGTCACTTTGAGAGAATTGTGTACGTAAATAAGTTTCATCTTCATCTACTGGTACTTGAAGTATTTCTCCTGGTAGATCTCTAGCTACAACTTTTCCGTTAGCTAATGTGTCATATACGATAGAATCTACTGTTACAACTTTTACTTTTCCTTCTTCGTCTATAGCATTTTTAGTATAAACGTTTCCTCTGTAGTAGTTAAAGTCATTAAACTCATCATCTACTATTGGACGATATACATCGGCTACCCACTCAGAAACATTTCCTGCCATGTCATATAATCCAAAGTCATTTGGCTCATATGTTTGAACTTCAGCAGTAATATCTGCATTGTCATCAGACCAACCAGCAATTCCTCCATAATCTCCATCGGCTTGCTTAAAGTTAGCTAAATGATCTCCACGTGTACGACGAGAAGAAGATCTTGTGTAAGATCCATTCCAAGGATATTTTTTACGTCCTCGGTATACATTATAACTTCTTAATTCAGAAAGTCCTAAAGCAGCATATTCCCACTCAGCTTCTGTTGGTAGTCTGTATTTTGGTAATAGAATACCATCTTTACGTTGTACAAAGATATTGGTACTATCATTTCTTTTCATTCTTGACTCACTCGCTCTTCCTCCTCTTGCAAGACTATCGCTTCCTCCATAAGTTAAAGTAGGAGAGTTTAAGTAGGTCTCTGTATCAAAAGTAGAAGTAGCTTCTACATCATTTCTTGCGCCACGAGCAGTAAACCCTTGTTCTTCAAGGATTAATTCGTTTACACGATTTGATCTCCAATCAGAAAATTCTACAGCTTGAAGCCAGCTTACACCTACTACAGGATAATCTGCAAAGGCTGGATGACGTAAATAGTTTTCTGTCATCGTTTCATTAAATCCTAAACGATTTCTCCATACTAATGTGTCAGGTAAAGCACCTAAATAAATGTTACGGTAATTATCGTCTGTTGGTGGGAAAACTTTTTTAATCCAATCTAAGTACTCTAGGTACATTACATTAGTTACTTCAGTTTCATCCATGTAAAATGATTGAACGTGTTGCTGATTTGGAGAGTTATTCCAATCATGCATTACGTCATCTTGAACTTTACCCATAGTAAAAGTTCCACCCTCAACAAATACTAACCCAGGGCCAGTAGCTTGTTCAGTATAATCTGTATTGGCTTTGAAACCGCCATTTTTTCCGTCGATTTTCCATCCAGTTCCTCGAGAACTGTCTTTATAATTGTTGGATTTGCTACAACTAGCAACTGTTAGGGCAACAGCGGCCACAGCAAAGGTTTTTAGAGCAAGATTTAATTTCATCGGTTTTTGCTTAAGTAGATTTGGGATCGCAATATAACAATTAACAGGAAAATGACAATATTAATTTATTAAAAGCGCTCATCAAATTTAATTTTAGTGGTTTTAGTCAACTCATTAGTAACGTCGGTATTTATTCTTTATTATTGTAAACAAAAAAAAAATAATCAAATTATCACCTTTTTTGATACTATTGATTGGCATTTATCGTTACGATATATGATGAAAATACGCTACGCTATACTTTTATTTTTTATTTGCTCACTTGGTTTTTCTCAAGAAAAGCGATTGTCGTTAGATTGGGAAAGCATGCTAACAGATGCAAATGCGCCATTAAATAGCTCTTCTCAACTTTCTCAAAATGAGAATGGTTCTTGGCAATATATGACCCAATGGGAAGTGAACCAGCCTATATTAGAAACAAGTATACGTCTGGAAGATATTGTATATGAATCTTTGCCGGCTTCTCAATTGTCTAAATTAAATAAGGACATACTTTCATCAGATGTTTCTTATACGATACAAACAGGAAAAGCCAGAGAAAAATATCATGCACTTTTAAATGTAACACCTTTTGTAGTTCAAAACGGACAGTATAAACGTATCAAAAGTGCTAGAGTTGTATACGCTTTCGCGAAAGCGTATAATTCAAGATCGTCCATACCTATTACAAATTCAATATTAGCGAGTGGCGATTATTATAAATTTTATGTAGAGGAAACGGGCGTGCATCAAGTGACTCGAAACTTTCTTCAAAGTATGGGGATGTCTTTAGATGGTATCGATCCTCAAACAATTAAAGTCTATGGATTAGGAGGTTCTCCTTTGCCACTCCGTAATAGCGATAATGGTGATGAGGTATTTGATTTAAGAGAAATTCCGATACAAGTAGTAGGAGGTGAAGATGGATCATTTACTGGAAATGATCATATTCTGTTTTTTGGAGAAAGTGCTCGAACATTTCATGAAGAATTAAATACGAATATAAATCCGTATTCAGATAGATCTTATTATTATGTGACAGCAGGAGGTAATGAAGGCTTACGAGTACAACCCATGAGTCAACCTCCAGGAATTCCAACGACAACATTTACTACATTTGAAGATTACCAATTTCACGAAGAAGATCTTGAAAACATTGTATTGGTAGGTCGTAGATGGTTTGGAGAGCAATTTAATATTGAAAACGAACAAACTTTTGACTTTAATTTTCCAAATATTGTTTCCAGTCAAACGGCTAATTTAAAAGTACGCTTGGCGGCTGCTTCAGAATCTCAAACATCTTTTGAAATCGCAGTCAATGGTTCGTCTGTAGGGACAGCAATTTTATTACCTGTAAATAATATAAGTCTAGCTACAGGTAGAGATTTTGAGGTAGATATTCCTATATCTAGTCCTGAGGTAACGATAACAATTACTTATAATAATGGTGGAAATCCTTCTAGTTTAGGATATTTAGATTTTATAAGTTTGGATGTACCTAGACAACTTCAAGGGACAGGAGAACAAATTAATTTTAAAAAGAATGAGGCAGCAACCTTAAGTGGTTTAGGAGAATATGTTTTTACGAATGCTAGTGAGTATACCCAAATTTGGGACGTGACTGATCAAACTTCTATCACAACGACTATTAATGAAGGAGGGCAAGGAGAAATTAGTTTTAAAAGTCCCTTAGGGACATTGCGTCATTTTGTTGCGGTAACACCTTCAGATTATTTTACGCCTTTTAGAGAGAGTAATAATACAAGAGTTGCAAATCAAAATTTAAAAGGAACCATCTTCCAAGATGATAGTGGTAATTTTCAGGATGTAGATTACATTATGATAACAGGTGATTTATTACGACCACAAGCAGAACGTTTAGCAGCGCATAATAGAACTTTTAGAGGGTTGAATGTAAAAGTGGTGACGCTTAATGAAATATATGAGGAGTTTGGAAGTGGTAGTCAGGATATAGGAGCGATACGTAATCTTGTAAAGTATGTGTATGATAATGCATCTTCAGATGCAAATAGACTTAAATACGTATGTTTATTTGGAGATGCCTCGGTAGATTATAAGGACCGACTTTTTGGTAATAATAATATAGTACCCACGTTTCAAACACAACAGAGTTTTAGTTTGGCCCAATCTATTATGTCTGATGATTTCTTTGGGTTTATGGATCCTAATGAAGGATTTGTTGAAAATTCTGGAGGTGGCAATACGAATCCTTCTGGTGCAAACGATCGATTAGATATTGCTGTGGGGCGTATTTTAGCAGATACACCATCGCTTGCAACTACATTAGTTGATAAAATTATAAACTATGATTCGAGAGAATCTTATGGACGCTGGCGTAACAATTTAGTGATGATTGCTGATGATGCAGATGAGCCTTCAACGGGACACTTTGGATTGCAGGTCAATCTAGATGCACTAAGTGATGAAATTGAGAATCAGCGGCCTTCTACGAATGTGATAAAAATATATAGTGATGCATTCCAACAACAATCCTCTGCGGGTGGAGACCGATATCCTCAAGTAAATGAAACTATTTCTAATGCCTTAGAGCTAGGGTCTTTGGTAGTAACATATTTAGGGCATGGGGGAGAAGAGCTTTTAGCTTCAGAAGCCATTATTACACAAAACGAGGTAGATGCCCTTGCTAATGATGAACGACTTCCTCTATTGGTTACGGTAACATGTGAGTTTACAAAATTTGACAACCCGTTACGACCTACAGGCGGTGAAGGTTTTATTTGGAGTGCAGATGGAGGTGCGGTTGCTATGGTAGCAACGACAAGAGAAATTTTTGTGAGTGTAGGATTAGAGTTTAATGATGAAATTGCAGAAGAAATTTTTGGCTTTAATGATACTGAACTTGTAAGCGTCGCTGAGCATGTAAGGCTGGCAAAAAATGAAGTAGAAAATAGTCAACGTAGGGTAATTTTCTTTTTAGGCGATCCTGCTATGCGACTAGCATTTCCAAGACCCGATGTTCGTTTAACGGCTGTAAATGATATTCCTGTTACTCAAGAATTGCCAACATTACGTGCGTTAGATCGTGTAAAAATAAATGGTGTAGTGACTAGTGAATTAGGGCAAGTAATTTCTAATTATACAGGGACACTAGCAGTAACCCTATACGATAAAGATGTACAACGCCAAACATTAGGAAATGATGGTACTATCGTAAATGGAGAATTAGGTATTTTAGATTTTAAAACTTTAGGAGCTGTTTTATATAGAGGGCAAGCATCTGTTGTAAATGGGCAGTTTGAGTTTGAATTCATAATGCCACGAGATACAGCGATTCCTTTAGGAGAAGGACGATTAAATTTTTATTCAGAACGATTAGGCGTTTTAGAAGATCAAGCTGGTGTTAATAGAGATATTATTATAGGAGGACTTAATGAAGATGCACCGCCAGATAATTTAGGGCCTCGTATTCGATTGTTTATGAATGATGAGAGTTTTGTAAATGGAGGTATCACAGATGATTCTCCTATAATACTAGCAAAACTAGAAGATGAAAATGGTATTAATACCGCTGGAGGAATTGGTCATGATATTATTGCGATTATAGATGGTGATGAGACAAATCCTCTTATTATGAATGACTTTTATGAAACAGAAGTCGATGATTTTACTAGAGGAACTGCAACGAGAAGACTTAGAGATTTAGAAGAAGGATTGCATACACTTACTTTTATAGCATGGGATGTGTATAATAATTCGTCTAGAGCAGAGTTACAATTTGTAGTGGTTGGTGATGGAGAATTACAATTAGAAAATGTATTAAATTACCCTAATCCTTTTGTAAATTATACAGAGTTTTGGTTTAATCATAATAGACCATTTGAACCTTTGGATGTACAGGTTCAGATATTTACAGTCAGTGGAAAAGTAGTAAAGACAATTAATCAAACTGTCGTAAATGAAGGCTTCTTATCTAGGGATATTGTGTGGGATGGATTAGATGATTTTGGTCAGGCGATAGGAAAAGGAGTATATGTATATAAGATAACGGTAAATTCTGCGTTAACTAACAAGCGAGTAGAAAAGTTTGAAAAGCTTGTAATTCTATAAAATATAAATCTATAAAAAGTCTATATTTGTTCAAATTTGAAATCTTTATGAAGAAAATGATGATGCTGTGCTTAGGAGCATGTTTTGCTTTTAATGCAACGGTGCAAGCCCAAGACGAGCCTAATACAATTACCACGGCAGTCCCATTCTTAATTATTGCTGCAGACGCACGTGCTGCAGGACTTGGAGAACAAGGAGTAGCAACAAGTCCTGATGTGTATGGAGTACAGTGGAATCCCGCTAAACTAGCGTTTCTCGATAGAAAACATAATGTAGGTGTAAACTATACACCTTACTTAGGAAACTTAGTAAATGATATTGCTATTCTACAAGCTGCCTATGCAAATCGTATTAATGATCGAAGTGCTTTTGGTGCGAGTCTTAGATATTTTAGTTTAGGTACAATTACAACCACTACAGGTCCTAATGATCCAGGGTTAGATATTCGTCCTAATGAATTTACATTAGATGCAACCTATGCGCTTAAATTAAGTGAGCGTTTTTCTATGGCGGTATCTGGGCGTTACCTACGAAGTGATCTTAGAATTCAACAATTAGATCCAGATGCTAGAGCAGCAGGATCTTTTGGAGTTGATATTTCAGGATATTATCAATCTGAAGAGATTACCTATAATAGTTTTGACGGTCGTTGGAGAGCAGGATTTAATATTTCTAACATAGGTCCAGAAGTATCTTATAGTGATGCAGATAATGATGATGATTTTATTCCTACAAACTTAAAATTTGGTGGAGGATTTGATTTTATATTAGATGGATACAATAGAGTATTTGTTGGGTTAGAGTTCAATAAATTATTAGTACCTACACCTCCTATTAGAGATGGGGAAGGAAACATTATCGCAGGTCAGGATGATAACGTGAGTTTTTTCTCAGGGATTTTCCAATCATTTGGAGATGCACCAGATGGATTTAGTGAGGAACTTAAAGAATTTACATGGTCATTAGCAACAGAGTATGTGTATGATGACGTATTCTCACTACGTGCAGGATATTTTAATGAAAGTGATATCAAAGGAGCGCGTAAGTTTGCAACATTAGGTGCTGGTTTTGAATTTAATGCTATAGATATTGATTTATCATATCTTTTCTCTACAGGTTCTGTACGTAGTCCATTAGAAAACACTTTACGTTTTGGACTTACCTTCCATTTTGGAGATGAGTATGATGAATACTAGAAATAATATTTCCGTGTAAACGGTAAATACATATGAAAAAAATTAAGATCGAATCGTTTTTGGAAGTATACCCATCTGTAGATGAGCTTCCAGAAACGATTTTTTCGTTGATGCAAGAAGCTATTCTTGCAAGAGATACTGCCTATGCTCCATATTCAGATTTTTATGTAGGTGCTGCTATTTTACTAGAAAATGGAACAATAATAAGAGGTAGTAATCAAGAAAATGCCGCCTACCCTTCAGGTTTGTGCGCAGAACGTACGGCTATTTATTATGCTTCAGCACAATTTCCAAATACTACTTTTAAGGCAATAGCCATAAGCGCAAGAGGAAAAGATAAACCAACTTCGCAACCTATACCTCCATGTGGATCCTGTAGACAAGCTATTGCAGAATATGAAATAAGACAAGGAGAAGCCATTCCTATTTATTTTATGGGCGATCAAGGAGAAGTGTGGAAAAGTGATTCGTTAGAAAACTTACTTCCTTTACTTTTTACGTCAAAATATCTTTAAAAAACTCTTTTTTGTAAACGTAATTTTTGATAAGTACGCTTTCGCGAAAGCGTATATCTGAAACATTACAATTATCTTAACAAAATAAGTACTGTAAATACAGTTACTATTTCGATTTCGTAACTTTTATGCAAAACCCTTTTTGCGATATCTATCTAATACCTTATTTTTGTTAGTGGCTTTTTTATAAAGCCATTTTTATACTCGTTATAGATGAAGAAAATCACTAAAGAAACGTATCTCAATTGGTACGAAGAAATGCTCTTCTGGCGTAAGTTTGAAGACAAGCTAGCTCAAGTATACATCCAGCAAAAAGTAAGAGGGTTTTTACACCTTTACAATGGTCAAGAAGCAATATTGGCGGGATCATTGCATGCAATGGATTTAAGCAAAGATAAAATGATTACTGCGTATCGTAATCACGTGCAACCTATAGGTATGGGAGTAGATCCTAAGCGTGTAATGGCAGAATTGTATGGCAAAGCTACAGGAACCTCTCAGGGTCTTGGAGGATCTATGCATATATTCTCAAAAGAAAAAGGGTTTTACGGAGGTCATGGTATTGTAGGAGGTCAAATTCCTCTTGGAGCTGGAATGGCTTTTGGAGATAAATATCATAAAAGAGAAGCCGTAACATTATGCTTCTTTGGAGATGGTGCTGCACGTCAAGGATCTTTACACGAAACCTTTAATATGGCAATGAACTGGAAATTACCAGTTGTATTTTGTGTAGAAAATAATGGATATGCAATGGGTACTTCAGTAGCGCGTACAGCAAATCATGAAGATATTTGGAAGTTAGGATTAGGGTATGAAATGCCTTGTGGTCCTGTAGATGCAATGAATCCAGTAGCTGTAGCAGAAGCAATGGATGAGGCTATAGATAGAGCACGTAGAGGAGACGGTCCTACATTTCTAGAATTAAAAACATATCGTTATAGAGGACACTCTATGAGTGATGCGCAACATTATAGAACAAAAGAAGAAGTGGCAGAATACCAGAAAATAGATCCTATTACACAGGTAAAAGATATTCTATTAAAAGAAGGATATGCTACAGAAGATGAAATTAAAGTGATGGATAAACGTGTAAAAGAACGCGTTGCTGAGTGTGAGAAATTTGCAGAAGAAAGCCCATTCCCAGAAAAGAATGTGATGTATGATGTTGTATACGAACAAGAAGATTATCCATTTTTACCTCATAAACTATAAGCTATGGCACAAGTAATAAATATGCCGCGACTTAGCGACACCATGGAAGAAGGTACCGTTGCTACTTGGTTAAAGAAAGTTGGTGATGTCATTTCTGAAGGAGATATTCTTGCCGAAATAGAAACTGATAAAGCCACCATGGAGTTTGAATCATTTTATGATGGAACATTGCTTCATATCGGGATTCAAGAAGGAGAAACGGCACAAGTAGATAAGCTACTTGCTATCATAGGAGATGAAGGAGAAGATATAACTGCGTTATTAAATGGAGGAGGAACTGAAACTCCTCAAGAAGCATCGACAGAAGAAGCTAGTGAAGCTCCAACTGAAGCTGCTCCTGCTAAAGAAGTAACAACAGAAGCACAAGCAATTCCAGAAGGAGTTGTTGTGGTAACAATGCCAAGACTTTCAGATACGATGGAAGAAGGTACCGTTGCTACTTGGTTAAAGAAAGTAGGTGATGCAGTAGAAGAAGGAGATATTCTTGCTGAAATAGAGACGGATAAGGCTACCATGGAGTTTGAATCTTTTAACGAAGGGACATTACTTTATATAGGATTAGAAGAAGGAGCTACGGCAAAAGTAGATGCACTACTTGCAGTATTAGGACCTAATGGAACTGATGTGTCTGGAGTAGTAGCAAACTTTACTTCTGGATCGGCTGCTTCAAACGTAGTTGCTGAGGCACCTAAGGCAGAAGCTCCTAAAAAAGAGATGCCAAAGCCGGAAGCACCAAAAACAGAAGTTCCCAAAGCAACTTCTAAACCAGTAACTACATCAATTACTAATGGAGGACGCATATTTGCTTCACCACTTGCTAAGAAAATAGCTGAAGATAAGGGTATTAACTTATCGCAAGTAAAAGGTTCTGGAGAAAATGGACGTATCATAAAATCAGATGTAGAAAACTTTACACCAAGTGTGGCTAGTGCTGGAGGAAGCGTGCAACCATTTGTTGCAACTGGAGAAGAAAGTTTTGAAGAAGTGTCTAATTCACAAATGCGTAAAGCAATTGCAAGAGCACTTTCTAATTCTAAATTCTCAGCCCCACATTATTATTTAAATGTGGAGTTTAATATGGAAAATGCGATTGCATTTAGAAAACAGTTTAATCAATTGCCAGACATAAAAATATCATACAATGATATGATTGTAAAGGCAACAGCTATCGCTTTAAAGAAGCACCCTCAAGTAAACTCTCAGTGGTTTGATGATAAGATGAAATTAAA
Source organism: uncultured Dokdonia sp. (assembly GCF_947492815.1). GTDB lineage: Bacteria > Bacteroidota > Bacteroidia > Flavobacteriales > Flavobacteriaceae > Dokdonia. The sequence goes on along the minus strand of NZ_CANLOB010000021.1, from coordinate 44,193 downwards.
TCATCATGTGCATATTGGTGTAGCAGTTGCTGTTCCTGATGGATTGGTTGTACCTGTAGTTAATTTTGCAAATGAAAAATCTTTACCACAGATTAATGCTGAGGTAAAAGAACTTGCAGGAAAGGCACGCAATAAAAAATTAACTATTCAAGAGATGGAAGGAAGTACGTTTACAATTTCCAATCTAGGTATGTTTGGTATCACTGATTTTACATCTATTATTAATCAACCTAACTCAGCGATTTTATCGGTAGGAGCTATTGTAGAAAAGCCTGTTGTCAAAGATGGACAAGTAGTGCCTGGTCATACCATGAAATTGACAATGGCGTGTGATCATCGCACAGTAGATGGTGCGACAGGAGCACAGTTTTTACAAACTTTAAAAACATATATTGAAAATCCAGTATTGATGCTTGCATAATACTTTAGGATACTATTATTATAAAAAACCCGTCTCTAAAAGATGGGTTTTTTTATCTTTAAACCTATGAAGTGAGCATACATAAAATTGATTTTTTGCATACCAACCTAAATAATTAAATTTTTTATGCGAAAGCGTAGCGGTTGCTTTAAGTAGAAAAGTTTTATCTATTTCATTTTTAGAAAATAAAATTTTAAGTACATGAAAAAACTATTTTTTTATATCCTATTAGGAAGTCTAATGGCTTCTTGTGGAACAGCATTACAGCCTGTAAATGAATCTAATGTTCCGCCACCACCGCCTCCTGTGTCGGATGTTCCTAAACCAGATCCAACAAAAGATCAAGTTACTATGGTGTTTCCAAACATAAGTAAAATGACATCTGTACAAAAAACGATTGAGTTTCTTGCCGCAGATGAGTTACAAGGAAGAAATACAGGAAGTCAAGGAATAGAGATAGCAGCGCAGTTTATAGAGGCACGTTTTAAAAATTCGGGAGTATCTTCTTATTTTGATTCTTATAGAGATAATTTTACAGCAAAAGGAGAAGATGCTTTTAATATTGTAGGTGTTGTAGAGGGGAATGATCCAACACTTAAAGAAGAGATAATCATTATTGGAGCACACTATGATCATATAGGAAATGCAAAGCCTGTAGGGGATGATGTTATTGCAAATGGTGCTAATGATAATGCTGCAGGAACAACAGCAGTGTTGGCTCTAGCAGATCATTTCGCGAAAGCAAAATCTAATAAACGAACCATTATTTTTACATTATATTCTGCTGAAGAAAAAGGGCTGTTAGGATCTAAGCATTTAGCAAAACGACTTAAGGTAGAAAATATCACACCCTACGTGATGTTTAATATCGAAATGATAGGTGTCCCGATGAAAGCGAAAGACCATTTAGTGTATATCTCTGGGTATGATCTTTCTAATATGCCAGAAAAATTTAATGAATATGCAGGTGAAAAGGTAATAGGTTTTCTACCAAAAGCGAAAGAGTTTAACCTTTTTAGACGTAGTGATAATTATCCTTTTTATCAGGAATTTGGAATTCCTGCACATACCATTTCTTCTTTTGATTTTACTAATTTTGATCACTATCATGCGGTAGGGGATGAGGCAGATAAAATGGATATTGCATTTATGGAAAATGTGATAGGAAAACTTATTCCGGGATTAGAACGTATGGCAAATACAGCTTCTCAAGAAATTAAAATGAATTAATGAACATTTATACATATAACGGGTTGAGATATCCGTCTGCATGGATATGAAAAAGATTATAGTTACAGGAACCAGTAGAGGAATAGGGTATGAGCTCGTACAATTATTAGCCGAGCAAGGGCATCAGGTTCTTGCGCTTTCGCGAAATGAGACTCCGTGTAAACTCTTGAATAAACAAAACATCACGGCTTTTTCTTTTGATATCACAGATATGAGTCATTTTCAAAAAGTAGTAGATTTTATTGAAAGTGATTGGGAAGGTGTGGATATATTAATTAATAATGCAGGTGCATTGTTGAATAAACCTTTTGCAGAAACAAGTATGGAAGAATTTGAAGCCGTATATAAAGTAAATGTATTTGGTGTGGCAGAATTGACGCGGGTGGTACTTCCATACATGAAAGAAGGGAGTCATGTGGTGACGGTGAGTAGTATGGGAGGCGTACAAGGAAGTATGAAGTTTCCAGGGCTTGCAGCTTATAGTTCTAGCAAAGGAGCTGTTATTACATGGAGCGAACTCCTCGCCGAAGAATATAAAGAACAACACATTGCTTTTAATGTAGTAGCACTTGGAGCTGTGCAAACAGAAATGTTAGAAGAAGCATTTCCTGGGTATCAGGCACCGCTTACTGCTAAAGAAATGGCTGAATATCTAGCTGATTTTTCTTTGACAGGAAATAAATTTTATAACGGAAAGTTATTACAAGTTTCTGCAAGTACGCCTTAATGAATAGATCAGAAAAAACGATTATTATCCTAGCGAGTTCTCGCTCTCATGGAGATACAGCAAAAGTTGTTCAGCAATTACAACAGATTATACACTGTGATGTTGTAGACTTAAATGATTATGATATTAGTTATTATGATTATGAACATGCTAATAAGGATGATGATTTTCTGCCTTTAATGAAACGTATTATTGATGAATACCAGAATGTTATTTTCGCTACTCCTGTGTATTGGTATACCATGAGTGGAATTCTAAAAGTGTTTTTTGATAGAATCTCTGATCTCTTAACTATCGAAAAAGAGTTGGGTAGGCAATTACGAGGAAAAGGTTTTGGTGCTATAAGTTGCTGTATGAATGGTAGTATAGATCAAGAATTTTGGTACCCTTTTGTGAAAACTGCGGGTTATTTAGGAATGAATTATATCGGAAACATTCATGTTGATTCTTTAGAGAATTTAAATGTCCTTAAAGATTTTGGTGATAAAATCACCACATAGTAATATAAAAAAGTCATCTAGCTATTCATTTCTAGATGACTTTAATATTGTGAATTGCTCTTTATTAGAACCTACAGAAGTTTTCTAAGAATACTTGGCCGTTTACCTCAAAAGAGATGCCACAGCCTGAACTACAGAATGGGCAATCGCTGTCACTAGTGCATTCTATAAATTGGGCTTGACAACCTCCCCAGAATCCTCCTTTAATTTCCTTTTGTTCGGTGTTTGATAATGTTCTAACACCTTTTAAGTTTAATGTTTTCTTTAACATGTGATACGTTTTAAATGAAGATTATACTTTTAATTAAATTGACATACGTCAGAAAAGTCTATAGGTCCTTGTGGGGTATCTACAGTAATTCCACAACTACGATTACATGGACAGTCACTGTCATCAAAACATTGAACAAGTTGAGGTTGACAACCTCCCCAGAATCCTCCTTTAATTTCTTTTTGCTCGGTGTTTGATAATGTTCTAACACCTTTTAGATTTAATGTTTTCTTTAACATAGTAATAAGGTTTTATGAGTTATTATTAATACTCTATTAAGATACATTCTTTTAGTTGTTAAAAACCTTATTTTGAATAGGTTAGTGTCCTATTTTGTTTAAAATGAGGAAGTGTTTTTTAAGATAGTATCATTTTTCAGGAGTCCTTAGAATCACTTTGGAAGAAATGATTTCTTCATCATCTAATATTACTTTGGTACGCGCTATAGTAGCAATGATTGTATCTTTTTTATTGCTCGTATAGGTGATGATTGTACGTATATCTGTAGTACTTGTATCGTCTTGAATTATAGTATCTAACAGGGTAATGTCCTGTATAGTTTCTTGATGGTTTATATGCAATGATGTTGTAGTGTCAATGGGTTGTTTGAAATTTGGGTATTGATCTTGAAGTTTCTCAGTATCTATATGATCTTGAATTTTCTCTAAAATTAATGCTTTATAAGCATCTTCTAGAGAAATAGTTATCGGTGCTTTTTCTTTTGCAATTGTATCATTAGTAGACGTACTATATTCTCTATTAGAACATCCTAATACCATACATATACCTATAAAGAGAATTGCTTTATTCATGGTTTGTTCTAAATTTTAGTTTTACAATCTGATTTCTTTTTTTTATAGATTCTATTATTTCAAAACCTTGTAAGCTTTTTGTAGGGGTAGTAAGTTTATTTATAAAGGCTTCTTTAGTATAAAATTCGACTCCTAAATTATATGGAAGGACTTGTATTAAAATGGCATCTTTTGCAATAAGTTGTTGTAATTGTTGTCTGCGTTTTTTCCAATCGTTCACGTTGTTATTTGCGTAGAAATGCAACATCAAATTGTAGTCATCAGTTAATAATGGAATGTCTTCAGATGCAGCAGTATCTATATATCTTTTAATGGTATCTGTTTTATGATAAGGCGATTGTACTACAAATTGTATATAGTCTTCCTTTGTTGCCCAAGTGAAACAACCTATACTATCACTTTTTATATGGGTTGGTGATTGATTATCATTTATAATAGTAATATCTAGCGGAATGTTATCAATGTATGCATTTCTATCAGTATCTATAAAACAGAAACGAAAAGTGTTTGTTGTTTTAAAATAAGAACTTGTAAGTGAAATAACAGTAATTAAAATAATGAGTCCTACACCTACATATAGGTATGAGATAGGTGTTTTCTTTTTCTTTAGTGTTGTTGTTTGTTCTTTGCTAAAAGTAGACCATGAAGTATATCCTGCATAATGAGATAATAGATTTAGAATATCAACTCTTGGAAGTTTTTTAGGTTCATTTTTGAAATAGGTGTAAAATGATTTTTCACTAATACTCCCATTTACTTGTGCTATTAAGTCTTCTTGGAATAATACAATATCCTGTCCTTTCCAAGAAGCTATCGGTTTATCTATAGTAGGGTGGTTCTTCCTAAAAGTAGTCAGAACTGCTTGTGTTAATGTAGTAAATAGTATGTGTTCTTCTTTTGTGATAACGTTCTTGCTATTAGGTTTTTATGGTTTGTAAAATGATTTACAAAGCCTTTACAAGTGGTATACAAAGCTTTTTAAAGCATTGATTTTATGTTTGACTTCAATAATCAATATGAATTAAATATGAAGACACAAACATCAATTTTAAAGGTACTATTTCTTTTTATAGTTTCATCATTTTTATATACTTCATGTAGTCAGCATGAAGGTGATGCTAATTTTGAATCTATACCTATAGAACATACGGGCGAAACTCCAGCATTCAAAGCTGTTGCGGTTAATGAAAAGGGAAATTCAAAATCCAAAAATACACCATCAACAATAAAAATCATCAAAAATGCTTCTCTTAAAATGGAGGTAGCTGATGTGGTGTATGCTACTCGTATAGCACGTAATTATGCACAACAATACGAAGGTTATATTTCTGATGAACGAATGAGTACATACGCATATCGTAAGGAGAATAGGTTTACCATACGTATTCCACAAGCTCATTTTGATACGCTGTTAGATAGTATAAGTAAACTTTCTAAAGCTATAGAAACCAAAAATATCACTACGGTAGATGTGACGGAAGAGTATGTAGATATTCAAAGTAGGCTAAAAACTAAAAGAGAAGTAAAAGATCGCTATGAATCTATATTAAGAGGAAAAGCAAAAACAGTAGAAGAAGTACTTCAAGCCGAAGAGAAAATACGAGTTCTTCAGGAAGAAATAGAATCTGCAGAAGGGAGATTGAGATATATGTCTAACAAAATTAGTTACAGTACTATACAGGTAGACGTATACCAAGAACTTCCTGTTATAGAAAAGCCTAAAAAAGAAGGCCCTTCTTTTTTAAAAGAAATGGGAGATAGTATGCGCATTGGACTTTCAGTATTAGAAGCCCTTGTACTTTTATTAGTCCGTATTTGGCCTTTATTAATGATTGGCGCAGGAATTTGGATATTTTATCGTATTAGAAAAAAGAATCGGTTGAAATAGTGGTATTGGAATACGCGTTGGTTTGCTTTCGCGAAAGCATAATAATTTTGATTATCAATTAATTGTAGTTTTTTATTATTTGCTCAGATGAGAGGTGTTACATGAAGATCCTGCTGGATACTGAAATGAATTCAGTAAACAGTAGGATTTTTGTTTGTAGAAAGAGCAGGAGGATAGCTAACTATTTTAAATTTGTTCGAAGGCTTTTTAAAATAGATTTGATTTATAAAATGAAACACTTTTAGAACTTGTCAGACATATAGAATATTCTTACTTTAGAAGAAGATTCCTATGGTAGAAATACTTAAAAAATATATTCCTGAACGTGCAGTGCAACCTACTTTTGAACTTATCAAAACGCATGGAGTGTATCTGAAAATTGTAAATGAACGTATTACTCGACATGGAGATTATAGGAGAATGCCAGATGGTCAGCATCAAATAACCGTAAATGTAAGCCTTAATAAATATCGATTTTTGATAACACTTATTCATGAGATAGCTCATTTGGTAGCTTTTGAAAAGTTTGGGCGTTTTATAAAGCCACATGGTAAGGAATGGAAACAAACTTTTCAGTTGCTAATGCTACCGTTTATTAGACCTGATGTTTTTCCGCAAGAAGTATTGCCATATATAGCACGTCATTTTAAAAATCCTAAGGCAAGTAGTGATACAGATGCGCATCTATCTGTAGCACTCAAAAAGTATGATCCACCCACTGATAAAAACTATATCTTTGAGATACCTCAAGGGTCGAGATTTAGAATATATAATGGTAAAATTTTTAGAAAAGGAAACAAACGTGTAAAACGCTATGAGTGTGTTGAGGTAGCCACGGGAAAGGTATATTTATTTCAGCCTAATGCTGAGATTGAACAATTGGATTAAGAAAAGTATGAGTACAAAAAATAAAAATTATTACGCATTATTAATGGCTGGTGGTGTTGGTTCAAGATTTTGGCCTGTAAGTGTAGAAGCCTATCCGAAACAGTTTCATGATATGTTAGGAACAGGGGAAACTCTATTGCAAAAAACCTTTAAAAGATTAGCAAAACTTGTTCCTGAAGATCAAATACTTATTCTCACCAACAGTATTTATAATGAATTAGTAAAAGAGCAAATTCCTGAGATTCAGCAAAAAAATATCGTGTTGGAATCTGCCATGCGTAATACAGCACCATGTATTTTATTATCTGCCCTTAAAGTGGAAAAAGAAAATCCAGATGCTGTCATGATTGTTGCGCCTAGTGATGCTTGGATTGAAGATGAAGACGCTTTTGTAAATGATCTTCAAATTGCATTTGATGCTTCAGAAGAAGAAAATGTAATTACAACATTAGGTATTCAACCTACATTTCCTAATACGGGATATGGATATATAAATTATGACCAGTCGGATTCCGCTTTCGCGAAAGCGGTAAAACGTTTTACCGAAAAACCTGACTATCCTACAGCAAAGCAATTTTATGAAAGTGGAGACTATTTATGGAATGCCGGGATGTTTATTTGGAGCGCACAAACCGTTTTAAATGGGTTTAAAGCGCATCTTCCTGAGATGTATGCACTATTTGCTAATGGAATCCCTGTATATAATACGCCAAAAGAGCAAGCATTTATTGATCAATATTATCCCGAAGCTGAAAATATAAGCATTGATTACGGGATTATGGAAAAACATAAACAAGTGAAAGTAGTTCCTGCTACTTTTGACTGGAATGATTTAGGAACATGGGGGTCTTTATATGAAAAAATGGATAAAGATCAGGATGAAAATGCCATTATCAATGCGCGCGTACTTGCTACAAATACGTCAGGCACTATTATTAGAACAGCAAGTGATAAAGTAGTAGTGGTAGATGGACTTCAAGATTATATTATCGTTGAAAAGGAAGATGTTCTCGTTATTGTGCCAAAATCAAAAGAACAAGACATTAAAGAAATACGTAACGCTGTACAATCAAAATTTGGTAATACCTTAGGGTAAGTAAAGGTCAAATTTATAGTTTGAAGAATATGGACGAAACTGATAAAGAAATTCAACAGAATAAAGAAGCTGTAAAACAGGACGCAAAAGGACTTTGGGAAAGTTTAAAGTTGTTTGTTGTAGAACTGCTTGATTTTAGAGCAGATACAGATCGTGAGGTGACTATTGAACACATCAAGAGTGATATTCCTTTTAAAGGGGCCACTGCTTGGATTTTAATCTGTTCTATTTTTGTGGCTTCTATTGGATTAAATGCAAATTCTACCGCAGTTGTAATTGGAGCCATGCTTATTTCTCCTTTAATGGGACCTATTTTAGGAATAGGAATGTCTATTGCAATTAATGATATTTTCACGCTCAAAAAATCATTTATCAATTTTGGTGTAATGATTCTTCTAAGTGTGCTTACTGCGTTTTTATTCTTTTGGTTATTTCCTTTACGCGAAGAATCTTCAGAGTTATTAGCGCGTACTAAGCCAGATATACGAGATGTATTGATTGCCTTTTTTGGAGGATTGGCTTTAATTATTGCTCGTACTAAAAAAGGAACCATTGCTAGTGTGATATTTGGTGTAGCTATTGCTACTGCCTTGATGCCACCTTTATGTACGGTAGGATATGGTCTAGCTGAAGCATTTATTGGAAATGAAAAGGGCCTTGGTTTTGCAGGAGGTGCTATGTATTTGTTTTTAATCAATACCGTGTTTATTGCTCTTGCTACGTTTATTGTACTTAAAGTGTTACGATTCCCGATGATTCGGTATGCAAATTCTAAACGTAGAAAAAATATTGCCAGGCTTACCTCTATTGTTGCTTTTTTAGTAATGATTTTTCCTGCGTGGACATTCTGGAGTGTTTATAAGGAAAGTACTTTTAAAAATGATGCAAAACGATTTATAGAAAAAGAATTTGATGCCTTACCTAACGCTGGTTTTATTAAAAAATATGCTAGCTATACCTATAATAAGAGTGATATTTCTAGCATCGATATTACTCCATTTGGAAATGATAAGATATCTGAAGAGACTATGAATGTTCTTAGAGCAAGGCTTCAAGATTACAATGCGTTGCAAGGAGTTCGATTAACATTGCCTTTTCAAAGAAATGATGATGGTGATGATTATAAGGATGAGGTGCGTTATATGGCTGAATTACGATCTAGAGATTCTTTAGATATCCTTAATAAGGATCAAAAGATTATTTATTTAGAACAAAAAGTATTGCAGTTAACCAAACTTGAGGAAGCATTGATTCCATTTTCAGAAATTTGCGAAGAAGCAAAGATTCAATATGAAAACCTTAAAGGCTTAAGTTATTCTAGGACGTATATGTCTAATCTAGAGAATATAGACACACTTACTGTATTTGATGCTGTATGGAAAGATTCTATAGCAGACGATGTTCTAGTAAAAGACAAAGAGCGCTTGTATAAATGGTTAGACTTTAAACTGAAGTTAGATACACTTATTGTGCGATAACTATTATAGATTGAAAAAGATATTACAATTACTCATTTTAGTAACTTTTAGTTTTAATGTATTATCCCAAAATATAATAATAGAACCTGATATAAAGATTGATTCTACGACACTTAAAATTAATAAATTAGGCTATGAATATTATGCTTATAATTCCTATGATAATAAAAAAATAGATTCATTAACAATTGTTATTGGTACTATAGGGACAAGTGTTACAGCTTTAAAAATTAATTTAACAGAACCCCCAGAGGTTTATATTACTTTGTGGTCTGACTACCCAGAGTATGATGACAAGAATGCATTAGATGTTAAATTAGAATATTACGATCTGACATTAAATGATACAACATTTAATAAAGACGATCGGGTTATGGGAAGGATAAAAGGAAAATCTGAGCCTATCAAAAATAATTTAGGAGAGTACCAACTCGAGTTCGATGGAGAATTTAGCCATATTGTCGGAAAATTATTGATAAAAAGAAAAGCTAATCAAAAGTATAGAATATTAGATAATTATTAAACTATAATGGTTTACTGAGTGTTCTGAGCTTTTCGAACCATTTTAAATAGATTTGAAGAGTATACAAAATTAGTCACTTCTTCATTGTCGGTTCTAAAGATTTGAGTTTTATCACCTTCCCAGGCAAGGCGTCCCTCTTTAAGGAAAACAATTTTTTCACCAATTTCCATAACAGAGTTCATGTCATGGGTATTAATAATTGTTGTGATATTAAACTCTTCAGTGATTTCCTGAATAAGATTGTCAATCACCGTTGCCGTGTGTGGATCTAATCCTGAGTTAGGCTCATCACAAAAAAGATACTTAGGGTTGTTTACAATGGCTCTTGCAATGGCAACACGTTTTTGCATTCCACCAGATATTTCTGAAGGTAATTTGTGATTAGCATTTTCAAGGTTCACACGATCTATTACTACATTTGCACGTTCTCGCATTTCTCCTTTTTTCATCTTCGTAAACATCTGTAAAGGAAACATAATATTTTCCTCAACCGTCATAGAATCAAAAAGAGCACTTCCTTGAAAAACCATTCCTATTTTCTCTCTAATAGCTCGTTGTTCTTCAAAATCTAAATCAGAATAGCAAATACCATCGTATAGGATTTTACCACTATCAGGTCTAAATAGCCCGAGCATGCTTTTGATAAAAACTGTCTTTCCAGATCCACTCTGCCCAATAATAAGATTGGTCTTTCCTTTATCAAAAGAAGTCGTTAGTCCTTTAAGAACTTCAACATCACCAAATCCTTTTTTTAAATCTCTTACTTCTATCATTAGCTTAACAACATTTGAGTTATAAAATAATTGGTAACAATAATAGCGACACTCGTCCACACAAAGGATGTGGTACTTGCTTTTCCTACTTCAAGAGCACCTCCACGCATGTAAAAGCCATGAAATGAAGGAATTGTAGCGAGTAAGAAAGAGAAAATAAATGTCTTTAGGAAAGCATACGTAATATGAAAAGGAATAAAATCATCCTTTAGGCCTGTTAAGAATTGATCTTCCGTAGTAAAACCACCATAAACAGCAGCTATGTAAGCACCTAAAATACCCAAAAACATCGCAATGGCAATCACAAAAGGATAAAAACACATGGCTACTATCTTAGGAAATACAAGGTAGTTTAAAGAGTTAATTCCCATGACTTCTAATGCGTCAATTTGTTCTGTCACTCGCATCGTACCAATACTAGAAGTAATAAAAGATCCTACCTTTCCAGCCATAATAATAGATAAAAAAGTGGGTGCAAATTCTAGAATTACAGATTGTCTTGAAGCAAATGCTATTAACTCTTTTGGTATAATAGGATTGGTTAGATTAAGGGCTGTTTGAATAGCAACCACCCCTCCTACAAAAAAGGAGATAAAAGCAACAATCCCTAAAGAACCGATAATTAAATCATCAATTTCTTTAAAAATTAATACTCTTAAGACCTTACCTTTTGTTGGTTTGACAAAAGTTTCTTTGATCATTAAGAAGTATTTACCGATATCGTGTAGATATGTCATGCAATTGCTTTGAAAAAGCTAAATTAATAAAATAAACGTGCAGAGCGTTATTTTGTTATAGCTTTATGAACGTTCTATAATTTGAGTAATGTTTTAACTTTCTTATAAACTTCTGTGTTTTCATAGATTCCAGAAAATTCTTCGGCACCAGGGCCATATGCAAACACAGGAACCATGGTTGCCGAATGTCCGCCAGTGGAAAACGAAGGTTTAATTTTATTATAATTACCATCATCAGAAGCGAGTGTGAAACCGCCTGTTTCATGATCGGCAGTGACAATAACTAAGGTGTTTTTATCTTTCTTAGCAAAATCAAGAACCTTTCCTAAAACAACATCAAAATCTATCATTTCTCCGATAAGATAATCTGCATCGTTGGCATGTCCTCCCCAGTCTATTTGGGAACCTTCTACCATTAAGAAAAAACCTTTATTGTTTTTCTTTAAATATGATAAACCTAAAGTAGTCGCATCATACAAGAAAGAACCTCTTCCGTCAATCATTTTTGGCATCCCTCCATCGGCAAGCAAGAATCCATATTTCTGATCTAAGCTTGTAGGTATATTTGGATTAAGAAATGAAGTTGCCATTACAAAACCATTTTTAGAAAGTTCGCTTAACAAATCTTTTTTATCTGTCCTGTTATTAAAAAATTGAAGTCCACCTCCTGCAAAAAAATCTACAGAAGAGTAGGTAAGCGCTTCTGCAATTTCTTCTTCCATTTTGCGATACTTTACATGTGCGTAAAAACTTGCAGGTGTAGCGTGTGTGATTGTTGAAGTAGCAATCACTCCCGTAGCATAACCTCGCTCAGATAACTCTTCTAAAATAGTAGGAACAGCAATTGTATCTGTATTTACTCCTATAGCACCATTATAAGTTTTAATACCAGATGCAAATGAAGTCGCTCCTGCTGCCGAATCTGTAATAAGATCACTTGAAGAAGAAGTCTTTATAAGTCCTATATGTTTAAAGCGTTCATAATTAGAAGGCTTTGAATGGTAAAATTGCGTGGCTGATATTTGGCTTAAACCTGTACCATCTGCAATTAGCATGATAATATTTTTTGGTGTTTTTTTCTTTGTTGCTGGTACTTTTGGGGTAGCAGGAGGCTGCGATGTAGCAGGGAGTTCTTTGGTAGCACAAGAGAATAATAAAAACAAAGAAGCGATTGCTATAAGGTGTAATCTAGATGTAGACATAGTGTATGCTTTAAAAGGTGTAAAAATACTAATATATCAAGGCGATAGTATCAGGATAATGTTAAGAATTTAGGGTGTTATTTTAGAAATAATACCTTTCCATCTTAATTTTCTAATAAAGATGCCCTCTTCTTTAGAAACAAGATACGGTTGTTGCTTTCGCTTTGCGCGAAAAAAACCACTCATATAATCAAAAAAGAATCCTATTTTCTTTTTGCGAAATGCTAGTTTTAACGAAGCAATCGTAGTGAGTATAAAACCATATCGCATGCCGTAAAAAGCTTCTCCTTGTTTATATTTAGCTGCTTTTGTATAGGTGTTTCCTGTAGGTTTTAAATGTTTTACAGCGAGTTGTTCGTTTGTTGCAATACGCCATCCATGATACTTGGCTTGTAATTCATCAATGGTATCCCAGCCCATTGCAGTTTTGAGACCATTTATTTGTGTAAAGCATTCTTTTCTGTATGCTTTTAAAGCGCCTCTTATATGATCTTTATTAGTGAGATTTTCTAAAACCCATTGTTCTTCTTTTTTTATATGACAGAAACCTCCAGCCATACCCACTTTGGAGTCTTGTTTAAAATGAGAAATAATGGTTTCTATATACTTTTGGGGAAAGATAAGATCTGCATCAAATTTGCATATAATATCATAGTTGTTGTCTAAAGTGTCTAATCCCTTTTGAAATGCTTGGATTACTTTACTGCCTGGTAAATGTTGTGCTTCGGCATTAGAATTTACAAGAGATATGAATGGGTACGCTTTCGCGAAAGCGGATATCACCTCCTCCGAATTGTCAGTACTATGATCATTAACAACGACAATTTTTTTAGGCAATACCGTTTGCGCAACTAATGACTCTAATGTTTGAGAGATAAGTGTAGCCTCATTATGGCATGGTATGACTATGTAGACATCCATCATTATGTTGGTTTTTTAAACCTCATTTTGTGGGGAGTCCCGTGTTAATATCTATAGGCAATTGCATTAATATTCATGCCAGCACCAACACTAGCAAATATGATTAAATCACCTTTATGTATTTCTTGATCTTTTATTTTACCGTTGATCACAAGGTCAAATACAGTAGGTACTGTGGCAACAGAACTATTTCCTAATTTATGAATGCTCATAGGCATTACATTTTCAGGCATAGGATGCTCACATAATTTGAAAAAACGTTCGCAAATAGCTTCGTCCATTTTTTCATTTGCTTGATGAATAAAGATTTTTTTTACGTTTTCAATTTTTTCTCCACTTTTATCTAAACAAACTTTCATAGCTTGTGGAACATGTGTTAATGCAAAATTATAAATCTTTCTACCATGCATTTTTATATACCTAGTATCTTCGGGTTCTTCTTGATTATTTGATTTTCCAAAAAACAAGAAATAAGCTTCGTCATATGTATAGGTTGCAGATTCAAAGGAAAGAATGCCTGTCTCATTATTTGCATCCTCTTCTATAATAGTTGCTCCGGCACCATCACTATAAATCATACTGTCTCTATCGTGCGGATCTACTACACGAGATAAAGTTTCTGTTCCAATGACAAGACATCGTTTTGCCATTCCAGCTTTAATAAATGCTTGTGCTTGTATAACACCTTCGATCCATCCAGGACATCCAAATAGAATATCATAAGCAACACAACGAGGGTTTTTAATACGTAAACTATGCTTTATACGAGATGCAAGACTTGGGACAAGATCACTTTGCTCTCTGCCCTTTTGTACATCTCCAAAGTTGTGGGCAACAATGATATAATCTATCGTTTCAGGATCTATATCGGCATCAGAAATTGCTTTTTCAGCTGCAAAAAAACCTAAATCTGAAGAAGTAAGATGATCTTTAGCATACCTGCGTTCTTCAATCCCAGTAATAGCTTTAAACTTTTCTATAATAATCGTGTTTTCATGTTTTATAGAAGAGCCATCACTATTTAGAAATAAGTGGTTATTAAAATCTTCATTTTTTTCAACCGCGCTAGGGATATAACTTCCTATTCCTGTAATCTTAATACCCATATATGGACTTTTTGTTAGTATTTGGTAAAAGTAATGAAACTCAATTGAATAGTTAATTCAAGATGAATTTATGATTATATTTTTATGAATTTTTTACTATTTATAAAGAAATAGTAAAAGATCAATTATTGCGAGTTCATTTTTTATTTTTTTTTATGAATACTTAAAAAAATAGCAGGTATGTGTATACCTGCTATTATATAATGCGTTTCAAAATGCATTATGCTTCTTCCATGTATTCTTCAATCGGAGCGCATGTACAAATTAAATTACGATCTCCATATGCATCATCTACACGTCTTACTGTAGGCCAAAATTTATTTTCGGCGATATATGATAATGGGTATGCTGCTTTTTCTCTTGTGTATGGAAAATCCCATGAATCGGCAGTTAGCATAGTCAGTGTATGTGGTGCGTTTTTCATCACATTATTTGGGTCGCTTGCGGCTTCATCAATTTCCTTTCTAATACTGATCATAGCATCACAAAAACGATCAAGCTCTTCTTTGCTTTCACTTTCAGTTGGTTCGATCATGATAGTTCCTGCTACAGGGAAAGACACTGTAGGCGCATGGAATCCATAATCCATAAGGCGCTTAGCTATATCAGTTACTTCAATTCCATTTGCTTTAAACGGACGGCAATCTATAATCATTTCGTGAGCAGCTCGACCACGTTCTCCTGTATATAAACATTGGTAATGCCCATCTAAACGCTCTTTGATGTAATTAGCATTTAAGATAGCATATTCCGTAGATTTTCTAAGACCGTTTTCTCCTAGCATAGTAATATATGCATAGGATATAAGGCAAGCTAAGGCAGATCCCCAAGGGGCTGCAGATATTGCTGTGATGGCTTTTTCTCCTCCAGTTGTAATCACTGGATTTGATGGTAAGAAAGGTACTAGTTGACTAGCAACGCAGATAGGGCCAACACCAGGTCCTCCTCCTCCATGAGGTATCGCAAAAGTTTTATGAAGGTTTAAGTGGCAAACATCTGCACCAATAGCGCCTGGATGTGTAAGTGCTACTTGTGCATTCATATTTGCGCCATCCATATACACTTGGCCTCCATTTTCGTGGATGATACTTGTAATTTCTTTAATAGCACTTTCATATACCCCATGTGTAGATGGGTATGTAACCATTAATGCTGCTAGATTATCTTTGTGTTCTTCGGCTTTTGCACGTAAGTCATCTAAATCGATATTTCCATTCTCCAATGCTTTTGTTACAATTACCTTCATTCCAGCCATTACTGCGCTTGCTGGATTTGTTCCATGGGCAGAAGATGGAATTAGGCATATATTTCTATGAGCATCGCCTCTTGATTCGTGATAAGCACGTATTACCATTAAGCCTGCATATTCACCCTGAGCTCCAGAGTTAGGTTGTAGGGATGTTCCTGCAAAACCAGTAATCTCTGTAAGTTGCTCTTCTAGCTTTTTTAACATGCTTTGATATCCTTGTGCTTGATCTAAAGGAGCAAAAGGATGGATATTTCCCCATTGTGGGTTACTTAATGGAAGCATTTCAGAAGCAGCATTTAACTTCATGGTACATGATCCTAAAGAAATCATTGAATGATTTAAAGAAAGATCTTTGCGCTCTAATTTTTTAATGTAGCGCATTAGCTCTGTTTCTGAATGATAACTATTGAATACTGGTAATGTTAAGAAACTAGTGTCACGAGCAATTCCTCCAGAAATACTTGATCCTTCTATAAGTTCTTGTATTTCAATAGTAGGCTTGTCTAATGCTTTTGCAAAAACAGCAATAATTGTATTTAGATTTTTTAACGTAGTTGCTTCATGTATAGCAATAGCTACGGTATCTGCATCTGGATAGTAAAAATTGATTGCATTTTCATTAGCGATTGCTGCTACTTTCTTACTATCTGTTTTTACTTGAATAGTATCAAAATATGCAGTGTTTGTTTGGTATAATCCTAATTTTTCTAAAGCATCTGCGAGTGTTGCAGCAGTATTATGTACTTTATTTGCGATATGAGTTAATCCTTCTGGACCATGATATACGCCGTACATTCCAGCCATTACAGCAAGTAATACTTGTGCAGTACAAATATTTGATGTTGCTTTATCTCTCTTTATATGTTGCTCTCTTGTTTGAAGTGCCATGCGTAAAGCGCGGTTACCGTTCGTATCTTTTGTAACACCTATGATACGTCCAGGTATATTACGTTTATAAGCTTCTTTTGTAGCAAAATAAGCAGCATGAGGTCCTCCGTATCCTAATGGAATTCCAAAACGTTGTGTTGTACCTAGGACAACATCTACACCCATTTCTCCGGGAGCTCTTAATTTTACGAGGCTTAAAATATCTGCTGCTACAGCTACTTTAATACCGACTTCATTTGCTTGATTTACAAATTCTGCAATATCATGTACTTGTCCTGATTTTCCTGGGTATTGCAATATAGCTCCAAAGAAATCTTGTGAGAAGTCAAAGTTTTCGTGATTTCCAATCACAAGTTCAATACCTATAGGTGTTGATCTTGTTTGTAATAATGACAGTGTTTGAGGTAATATTTCTTCAGAAACAAAGAATTTTGAAATTCCAGCTTTTTTCTGATCTCTACTACGAACTGCAAATAATAATGCCATTGCTTCTGCAGCAGCTGTTGCTTCATCTAATAATGATGCATTTGCTAATTCCATTCCAGTAAGATCTGTGATCATTGTCTGGTAATTAAGCAACGCTTCTAGTCTTCCCTGGGCAATCTCTGCTTGATATGGTGTATAAGCAGTATACCATCCTGGATTTTCTAAGATATTACGCTGTATTACCGCTGGTGTAACTGCTTGATGATATCCTAAACCAATATAGGAGTTGAATACTTTATTTTGAGAAGCAAGTTCTTGAATATGTGCTGCAAATTCATGCTCACTCATTGCAGGATCTAAAGCAAGTGGTCGCTCTAATCTAATGTTATCAGGAATGGTTTCAAAAATGAGTTGGTCTATTGTTTCAACACCTACTTTTTGAAGCATGGAAGGAAGATCAGATCTTCTAGGGCCGATATGGCGTAAAGCAAATGAATCAGTGTTCATATTGGATTGAATTTTTAAGTAACAAAATTACAATTTATAAGTGTAAAAAATATATCTTTTGAGATCACAATTATGTAAGTTGTAAACGATTTTACAAGCTTATTAACAGTTATCTTATTTTTGTTTAATGAAATGGTTGAAACGTATTTTTGATTTTTATATCAATAGTAGTATACATGTGAGTTTAGCAGTAGTTTCATTGGTTTTTGTTACCTATGAAACTTTCAACATTTCCTATCACAAAGAATTTGTTTTTTTTGTTTTTTTTGCAAGTATAACAGGGTATAACTTTATCAAGTATTCAAGCTTAGCTAAACTACATCATTTAAGCCTCACAGAATCCTTACGAGCTATTCAATTATTTTCACTGGTATCATTTGTTTGTATGGTTTATTATGCTACCCAACTTTCTTTTGATGTGTTGTTACTATGTGGTGTTTTCGGAGTATTAACATTGTTGTACGCGCTGCCTGTGCTTTCGCGAAAGCGTAATTTACGTTCGTTTTATGGTGCAAAAATGTATACAATTGCTATTGTATGGGCTGGAGTAACTACGTTATTACCAGTTATAGATGGGATGCAAGATATGAAAGTGGCTGTATGGATCTCTTTTGTACAACGATTTTTATTTATTATCGTGATTACATTACCGTTTGATATAAGAGATCTAAATTATGATCGAGAAGATATTAATACTATTCCTAAAAGTCTAGGGATACGACGTACTAAGCTTTTAGGAATAGGTTTACTTGTAGTGTTATTTATATTAGAATTTTTAAAAGATGAGTTCCAATATAATAATGCGTTTAGTTTGTGTTTGATATGTATAACTTCAGCGATATTGCTGATAGCGTCTTCAGATAAACAATATAAATATTATGCTTCTTTTTTTGTGGAAGGGCTGCCTATGATTTGGTTTGGTTTACTGTGTTTGTTATATTCTTTATTGTCCTAATTCACGAGCAAGTCTTTCTTTAAGAGCGTTTTTCTCGTCTTGACTTACTGTTTCTACTTTAGGGTTGTTCATTGCTTTTGTCAGTTTTGTGTTGTTTGCAGTATATGTTCTACAAGCTCTACAATACAGCAAGTGAAAAGTGAGTTTCACCTTTTCAAGGAAACCAGCTTCTTTGTATTGATTTTTGTCACATATATGATTTGCTTCGTGACATTCTAATTTTACTTTCATATGTATTTTTTCTTAATAATTTTGGGTACTTAGAACCAGTCCTTTTTCATACAACTTGCCATAGCTGTACGTGCTCTATGTATGATAACCCAAAAGTTAGACGGAGTAATATCGAATTCATTACAAATTGTTTCAGTATCAAATCCGTCTATTGTTTTCATTCTGAAAATACTTGCTTGTTTTTCTGGAAGCTTTGATAAACAATTATATATAGCTTCTCCTAATTCTTCATTTTGAATTTGATCTTCTGCTGTTTTATCAAATGGATCTGCTACACGTTCTTCTAACCAGTCTCCTTCGCTTTCGTCATCTTTATAATTAATATGGACTTCTGCTTTTCCTTTTTTAGAGTTTGATTTACGGTAGTGATCAATAATCTTACGCTTTAAGATAGATATGAGCCAAGTACGTTCACTGGCATCTCCCTTAAAGTTTTTCATAGATTTAAGACCAGCAAGAAAAGTTTCTGATATTAAATCTTGAGCCATGTCTCTGTCATTCACACGAGCAATGGTGTAATTAAATAAATAATCTGAATATTGATCGACCCATTTTGTAGGATCTATTTGGTTTGATGGCATAGCCGATTTTATCGAGGGTTCACGCAAAAATAACAATTTTGAGAAAATTGACACTGTTTATATAAATTTTATACAAATAATATGTAAACGTGTTAAAAATTATACAGTATTTTCAATTATAAAATGAATGATACTAGGAATTTATAGGCTTGAACTGTTATAGATGTATACACTATGAAAAATACTAAAAGTTGCTATGCTTTTTTATTTTTACTCTAAAACAAATTGCTATGAAAAAACTATTACCACTAATAAGTGCATTGCTATTTTTTTTAACAAGTACATCAGCTTTCTCCCAATGGTTAGATTTTGATGATGAGACAGAGGATAGGATTGTAATTTCAACAATAAGTGATAATGAAAATGCTAATGTCGTAGATGATATGGAAAAGGATTTTCTTGTTGCAGATTTTGATAATGATTCTTTTCAGGATTTGGTAGTTGTGAGAAAAACGCCTTTCTCTTTTGAAGGAGCCAAGACAGATCTTTTATTGATGAATAATGGTAATGGAGTACTAGAGGATAAAACGGATACATTGGCTCCAGAATTTTTATCAGATCCTACAGATGCTAGAGATGCCATTACGGTAGATATAGATCTAGATGGGTGGATGGATATTTTTATAGTAAATACATTTCAAGATCAACCTAAATTGTATATGAATAGAGGGAATGATACTGATGGGAATTGGTTAGGATTAGAAGATCAAACAGATACAAGACTTCCAGTACTGACTATAGATGTTATTCAATTTTGTGCAGCGGTGGCAGGAGATCTTACTGGAGATGATTATCCAGAAATATATATGGTTAATTATAGTCAAACGGGACCAGTTTTAGATGTCTTATATATAAATGATGGGAACGGTAATTTCACAGAAGAAGCAGAAAGTCGTATGGGAATTATGCGAACGTCTAGTTTTGGAACTGCAACAGAGTTTCATGATGTAGATAATGATGGTGATTTAGATATTATCAAATGTCTAGGGGTAGGCGGAGGCCCTGTGGCTCCTTTTAACGATCAAGGTTTATTTACGATGTTTAATAATGGAGATGGAACCTTTACAGATTTTCAAAGATTTCCTGGGCAAGCTCCATACATGTTTACAGGAAGTGATTTAGACGATGATGGTGATTTAGATTTTTATGTTGTAGATGATTTTCAGGACTATATAGCTTATACAGGGGCTATACAAGTAGATCAGAATGTAACATATACACAACAAATGCTTACATCAGATCGTACAGATGTATGGGGAGGTAATGTAAAAATGGTAGACTTAGATGGAGATGGTGATCAAGATGTTACTATTGCAAGTGTAGACACAGATGAACCGCCTTGTGATACCTCTACAGATCAAGGGCAAAATGGTGGTATTAGGACATTTACACTGTTTGAAAATGAAGGTGTTTTTGGAGGTGATATTATCGATCCTTATGATGGACAAGATAATATATGGAACATAGGAAATTATGATCAGGACTTTATAGATATAAATAATGATGGCCTTTTGGATATTATATTGGGAGCTTGTGAAGGGTATATGATTCTAGTACAAGCAGAAACATTAGCTGTAGATGAGGTTGCTGTCCCTTTTAGCGAAACAGTGTCGATATTCCCTAATCCAAGTAATGGTGTTATGAGTATACGTATGAATGATGTGCAAAGTGAAGCGGTGGTGATAGATGTATACACAGTGACGGGAAGATTACTTGCCTCTATTTCTAGAAATACTACGTTAAGTAATACACAGTTATTTGATGTAGATATTGCTAAAAAAGCAAATAGTGGAATTTACTTTTTGAAACTTACAACAGACCAAGGGACGACTACTAAGAAAATAATTATAGAATAAAATTTACTATTTATTTGATAGCTTAAAAGGCAAGCCTGCACCACACACAGCTTGCCTTTTTTACTAAACATTTTTAATGATTAGTTATTTTTCTCTAATTCATTTTTTAAAATTGAATTTCGGTTTGCTATAAAATCTGTCATATGTTTCTTAAGAAGTAATCGATCAAATAACTTTCCGAATATCCCATAGGGAGTTTGATACGTAATGACATCTTTCATATAAACACCCTCTCCTTTTTGTTCGAAATAGTGTTGATGTCTAAAAGATTTAAAACGACCTTCTATCATTTCATCTACAAAATAGGTAGGTGCATCATAAGCAGATATAATAGACGTGTGTGTTAGAAATACACCAAAGTGTTTTCCTCTCCAAGTAACCGTTTCATTATACTTTATGATTCCAGAGGTTACTCCAGCAATAGCTTCTTCATCTGTTTGAGAGGCTGTTCTTTTATGAAAATCAATATCCAATGAGAGTTGAAAAGCTTCTTTAATTGTACTGTTAATATGTGTATGCAATGTAATTACGGTCATGCGGTTAATTCTTTAAGGGTAGTTTCTAAATCTTGATAAGAGAATGTGTACCCATGTTCTACTAATCGTTTGGGGATTACATTTCGACTTTTTAATAATAGTTCAGTTTCTGTACGAATTAGAAATGCACCGATTTCTAATATTGGTTTAGGAGCAGGTATTCCAAAAGGTACTTTGAGAGTTTTACGTAACAATCTCATGAGTGTCTGATTATCAGATGGATTTGGAGAGACTACATTCATAACCCCAGATAGCTGATCATTCTTAATACAAAAGTCTATAATTTTTACAAAATCATCTTCGTGAATCCAACTAAATTTTTGATGACCTGAACCTTGTTTTCCTCCAAGACCGAGTTTTGTCATCGTAACCATAGGTTGTAATGCACCTCCTTCTTTACCTAATACAATAGCAGTACGTAAAGCCACCTTTCTTGTTACTGGGGTATTAGCTTCAAAAAATGCTTTTTCCCATGATGTTGCTACATGTACAGAAAACCCTTCACCGATTTCGCCGTTTTCTTCATCCATTTCTTTATCTAATGAATGCCTGTATATCGTAGCTGTAGATGAGTTTAACCATACTTTTGGTGGTTTCTTAGCTAAAGCAATAGCTTCACCAAGAATATTAGTACTGTCTACTCTAGAATTTAAAATAAGGTCTTTGTTTTTTTGATGGTATCTACAATCTACAGATTTTCCTGTCATATTTATAAGGACATCTGCGCCATCTAATTCAGCAGCCCAATCACCTATCGTTTTGGCATCCCAAATCACAGTTTTACAATTGTTTTTGATAGTGCTTTCCTGCCTGCCGGCAGGCAGGCGCGAAAGCAAAACAATTTCGTCAACAGTGTCTTTAAAATAAGAAGTGATAACAGAGCCTAGAAAACCTGTGCCGCCTGCAATGATGAGCTTTTTCATTTGATTGAAATTTAAAATGTTATTGTGTTACTGTAGGGCCTTGCACGCGTTGAATAATCGTAGATTTTGATTTTTTACGACCTCTTAAAAATAAGAATAAGTTCAGGAATAGCATAACGCCTAAGTATATAGAAAAACCACCTATTTTAGTACTTAACACCTCTATAAGCTCTTGATACGTCTCATCAAAATGATAACTTTCAATTCTTAGTATAGAGAGCCCAAATCCTAGGTTTAATAAATAGAACCCGACTTCGAAAAGCCGATTGGTAGAAAGTGCAATCTCTTCTCGACCTTTAAAGATTTCGATCATAAAAATGCGACCATTCTTAAATAAGGTTTTTGAAACAAAAAAGGTGAGTAATATGATAACTGGTAAATAAATAAAATAACCAATGATGATTTTTGAAGTTTCCATAATAATTGTATTTAAATGTGTTGTTTTTGTGATGTAAAAAAGAGTTGTAATACGATAATATTCATATAGTGTAATACTGCTAAAATGAGTACAATGCTTCCTATGTGAGATGCTATTGTGTCAATGATGTTATAAGAGTTTTTTACAGTATTCCATGTTGAGATGCTATACACAGCATATCCTATGTTTACTAAGTAGTATCCTGTTAATAGTATATTGTTTATATATAAACATAGTTGTGCATTGGTAGGCATAAGATGTAAGACAAAGATATTCCCATTATGATAACAAATGAGTCCAACTTTGTATATGATATATACCATGATACACCCATAAATAAGATAAGAGAGGATGTTATAATTCATATGTTACGTATTTATATTGACTGTATGCGATATATAAAAAATAGAATGCAAGGATTGCTGAATAACCAATTAAGGTATTTATAAATACTTCTGTAGTAGCAAAACAATAGAAAGGTATTAATAGAGAAGTCAAGACTCCATATATGATAAAATGTTGCTTTAATCTAGTTGCTATTTTTGACCAGTTTGCGATATAAATACAAAAAGAGAGGAGTTGTATGATTCCTAAAATGAGTTGAAATAATCCACCTATGATCATTCCAATAATACTTAAGTATAGTATAGAAGTGATGATCATCCACCATAAATTAATTTTTTATATATGTTTCATAATCCTATTATTTTTCTGCGGTGATGAGGTAATAGCCAAAGTCTTTCATGTGTAATCCAGAAGTCAATGCATAAAAAGAAGCTTTTAGATTATCCCAACTTTGCTTTTTGATAGGTTCTCTTTTCAATAGTTTTTTTATGAGAAATAAAGGAATTGCAAAGGGTACGTGAAATACAGAAGGTGCTACCCGAGGAGAAATGTCATCTATAGTAACCTTAGAAAATCCTATGTTCTCTAAATCACGCTTCACATTATTAATAACTCCAAGACCTTCTAAGCTCCATTTTTCGCAAAGCTTTCTATAACTATAAGAGCTTCCCAAACATAATTGATCGGGTGTTTTTTTTAAGAAGGCATCTCCTATAACGAGTCGTTTTCCAGGTTTAAGAATGCGGTGTGCTTCCTTGAGCGTTTTAAGACTATGTCCAGTATGACAAAAACTTTCCATTGCAATAGCGCCATCAACACTATGAGAAGCTATAGATGTGTTTCTAAAGTCTTCTTTCACAATAACTGCAGGATACTTCTTTAATAGTTTATTTCCTTCGATTGCTTGAAAATCAGATAGGGTGACACCTATCATAGATAATAAAGAATGTCTATGTAAAAAGTGACGCATGGTTCCTCCCATACCACATCCTAGATCTGCTACAAATTGTTTGGAAGCTAAGAGCTCTAGTCTTTTTAATACTTGAGAATTCATCTCATTAAGCATTGTATCACGCCTTAATACATTAGTTTTCCCAAAGGAGAAATACCCAAAATGCATATTGAAATCTTGACTCCAAAATGTATAATCTTCTGTAGCTTCATCGTAAAATGTTTTTATTTCTTTACGAGTAGCATGTGTATTTTTAAATGCTGTACGAGTAGTATGTGATAGTGGAATACTCATGATGATAGTGTTTAAATAATTCCTGTAAGATTGTGTATAAATAGCGCTGTAAAGACAACTGCAAAAAGTACAAATAGCGTATTCATACAATAACTTCCTATTTTAAAAATGGGCTCCTGTGGGATTTCATACATGGGGTAATACGCTATTTGAGTACCTACTTTCCCTACCCAGTAAGCTCCGATTAATCCCGTGATTGCCAATGCTAAGGGCGTTTGGTTTTTAAGATCTTCGGTCAATAACAAGGCAATCAATCCAAAAGAAAAATTAAGACCTTGAATATAGCGTCCATACGTTTTTGCAATTTCTTGATTGAGCGGTTTTAATTGTTTTACATCTGTATACCAATCAAAAACACGATGACGTATGTAAGGATAGATAAGCGCTGTAAATATTTGACCACAACCTCCTAAAACGATAAGCCAATTTGGAATTGAAAAATTCATAGTTTTTTGGGATTAATAGTATATAACATAAAGGTGAAATAAAGCGATAAAGGAATAGGTAAAAGCATCCAGCTTTTTCCCCAAGGCAAGTAACAGCTTCCTAAAAATAATAATAGACCTCCCGTGTATAATTGAAAACGAGTGCTAAAAGGTTTGTACATAAAAAGAATGATCCCTGTAAGCCCTTGAAAAAGGCCAAGAAAGAATGCATATATAGCAGTTATCATCCAAAATCCGCTTGATATAAATCCTAATAAACTTAAGAGGATACCTAGTCCCATTAAAAAGTAGTTGATGATTCTTGTAGTTTTCATGAGTAGATGTGTTTTATATGAATATGATTGGAATAAGTAGATTGTTTTTTTGACAGATATAAAAAACATAGACTTAAAATCCCACCTAAGAGCATACTTATAATCATAAGGGCATCCTGTCCATTACTAAATTTGTTACTGATGATAAGAAGGCCTACTGATATGGATGCTACTATTCCATAAGAGATAAAATATTTTTTGAGTTCTGTAGCTATTAATTTCCATTTCGACACATATATTAGGAATAATGTAAGTTGTGATATTCCAGTTATGATCATGAATAAGAGACCAAAATAAGGGATGATAAATAGGATAGCGTTTATAATCATAATCACTTTGTTAATCTTAAATAGTGTTTGCATAATCAGAATGTTTGAAAGTTTCAGAAAATATTGAAACTTATAATTAAAAAAATAGTTCAATACTTATCAGCGCATTAATTTTAATATGGTTTTTGTAATCCAGTTTTCTTTTTGCTCTGTAATCTTTTCTAACATATTATCGGCTCTAGAAACAAAATCATACAACTCTTCTGTCTTGGCTTTAAAATGTGCAGCTTTTGTAGACTCTTCTCCATCTATGGTGCTAATATCTTGTAACACTCTTAACGTAGGTTTAATTTCTCTACGACTACGTTCTCTAGCAATCTTACGAGCCAATTCATCTATATTTCCTTCAGCAGAGAAGAACTCTTTTCGCTCTCCGGGCTTGTATTCTTTAAAAACAATCCCCCAATCCATAAGTGATCGTAAGTTCATACTCGTATTTCCTCTAGAAATATGAAGCTCTTCCATAATATCTTCCATACTTAAAGGATCTGGTGATATCATTAATAAAGCATGTATTTGTGCCATGGTCTTATTAATACCCCATTGTGAACCGAGTGCTCCCCAAGTTTGAATAAATTTTGATTTTGCTTCTTCAAATTTCATATGTCAAAGATACTACTATTTTTGAACTTTCAAAATATTTTGAAACATTTATAACTTCGCTTCCGTTTTAATGATAGAAGAGAGTGCTAAATTTAATTTCGCCGAAAGGCAGAGAAATAGAAAATAGAGAAGAGAAAAAAGAATTTGCGATTTGCCTTTTTGTGATTTGGATTTTAAAATAGCGAGTAAGGTGATTGAGTGATTTGATTTCGCCGAAAGGCAGAAAAACAAATAGTATCGAAATCCCGAGTTTTTTGTTTGCGATTTGCCTTTTTGTGATTTGGAATTTAAAATAGTGAGTAAGGTGATTGAGTGATTTGATTTCGCCGAAAGGCAGAAAACAAATAGTATCGAAATCCCGAATTTTTTGTTTACGATTTGCTTTTTTGTGATTTGGAATTTAAAATAGTGAGTAAGGAGATTGAGTGATTTGATTTCGTCGAAAGGCAGAAAACAAATAGTATCGAAATCCCGGTTTGAAAATAGACCAATACTCTATTTTTGAAATGTACAATTTGATTTTTTGAAACCTAAAATTTGAAACTTTGAACTTTCTTATTTCATGTAATAGCTTTAAAGATGATCTATTCCTTATTTTTACCCTGTGAACGTAGTAATCATTTCAAGTGTTTGGGTAGAGCCACAATCGTCAGCAGCGGGAAGTCGTATGCTGCAATTAATGGATGT
Organism: uncultured Dokdonia sp.; assembly: GCF_947492815.1. GTDB lineage: Bacteria > Bacteroidota > Bacteroidia > Flavobacteriales > Flavobacteriaceae > Dokdonia. The sequence goes on along the minus strand of NZ_CANLOB010000021.1, from coordinate 17,080 downwards.
GTTTCTTTCTAAAAATTGGAACATCACCTATGCGTCGACAGCATCTCCTAGTGAATATGCTATAGATCTGACAGAAAAAGGAATTGATACGACCTCAGTCGCCTTAAATGATACCAGTTTTGATGCTTTCGTCAAAGAACTGAATCCAGATTTGGTGCTTTTTGATCGGTTTATGGTCGAAGAGCAATTTGGTTGGCGAGTCGCGCAACAATGCCCAGATGCATTGCGAATACTCGATACAGAAGATTTGCATTGTTTACGTAAAGCACGGCACCAAGCAGTGAAGGAAAATCGTGTTTTTAAAGAAAGTGATCTCCTTTCTGATGTTGCCAAACGAGAAATAGCAAGTATCTACAGGTGTGATCTTACCTTGATGATTTCTGAGTATGAAATGGAATTACTTCAGACGTTTTTTAAAGTCCCTGAGCGCTTGTTACATTATTTGCCCTTTTTATTGCCACCCGTATTAGGAGACTTTATCCCTTTTGAAGAACGGAATCATTTTATCTGCATAGGTAATTTTTTACATGCGCCTAATTGGGATGCCACCCTACAACTTAAACAAATCATCTGGCCAGAAATACGTAAAGCGATTCCTGACGCACAATTACATGTGTATGGAGCCTATGCTTCAGAGAAAGTATTGCAGCTGCACAATCCTAAAGAAGGTTTTTATGTAAAAAGAAGAGCCGAAGATGCCAAAGAAGTTATTTCAAAAGCGAAAGTATTATTGGCTCCCTTGCGTTTTGGTGCAGGTCTTAAAGGGAAGTTTATAGATGCTATGCAATGTGGAACACCCAATGTGACAACTCAAGTAGGAGCAGAGGCGATGCAAGGAGATTTTACCTGGGGAGGATATGTAAAAGATGATGTATACGCTTTCGCGAAAGCGGCCACAGCCTTATACACAAATGAAAACCTGTGGCAAGTAGCGCAGGATCATGGACGTATACTTGTCAATAATCGTTTTCAACGAGTAGATTTTGAAGATGGTTTTTATGATGTAATCACAAAGTGTAAAAATACATTGACAACTCATAGACAAGATAACTTTACAGGACAGATGTTGTTACATCACACCCTACAAAGCACCAAATTTATGTCTAAGTGGATTGAGGAGAAGAATAAAGCGAAATAGTAATAGTATGTAGTTTATACTATCTATTCTAGCGTAGTCGAAAACTCTTTGTTGTATATGACGTTTTCATCTTACAAAGTGAATACGTTCTATAGGAATTGTTGTGATTAGTTTTTATACTTAAAAGATGATATGCATTCTTTTAATATTTGTTCTTTACTTTTATCAAAAGTATAATATGAAATATAAATATGATTATCATAAAATATTTTTCCAGATATTTTCTTTTGCCAGTTTATAAATTGATATAATTCTTTGTTTGCAAATATTATTTTGTTTTCAATTTCTTTTCCCTTTTCAATTTGTTTGAAGTAGTGTTTTTTATTTTCATCTTTAAAGTCATAGTTAATAGATATAGAGGTCTCACTTGTTGTATCACTTTTGTCTGTGAAAGAAATAATGAGATTGTTATTCCCTAAGCCTAACGACCAAGAATCAAACCCTTTAGGTAGTTTTAATTCATATGCTGGATCTATGTAATTAGATACAAATTCATAGTCTTGTGTACAACCAACTATATGAGGGATTATGTCATCAAACCCAATGTATTTTGCAGAAATAAAATTGTCATCAATTTTTTTAAATTCAAAAAGCTTTATTTCCTGCAGACAAGTTTGAGTTTTTACACCATAATCGCCTTTTAATATTTTTGAATTTGTATAATTTACTATTCTATTAAAAACATCTTTATTTAATCTAGAAGGATAAATGCCTAACCTAAAATGATCCCCCAATAAAGTAATACTATCTTTATTTGCAAATTTAATTTCATAAACATTATTTGGTTTATATTTTAAATTGTGTTCAGTTTGAATGACAAGTCTTTTCTTTTTTATTTGCCAATTAGTAATTTTTAAAAATGAGTAATCTTTGCTTAATATAGTGTCTTTCCCATTAATTGTTTTGCCAATAGCCTTAATTCCTGTTCCGTCTATGTTAAGTTTTAAGTATTGAAAAGTTGTTTTGTCTGATAAATATGATTTCCATTCTCCAACATATTCCGTATTCTTTTTTTGTATAGACTTATTCTGTGCAATTATAGGTGTCACAAAGAATAACTGAATAATTAAAATTGTAAATATGTTTTTCATCATTTCTAATTAGTTTTAACGAATAGTCATTTGCTATAGAATTCTCGACTGCGTTCGAACAGACAATAATTGAAGGGGCTTTCATTTCTTTAAATCAATCCTGCTCTTCCCAGTATAGTATGGGATTGAGATTCTAGTCCTCTAAAATGTACAATTAGTAAAAGTATTCTTAATATCAAATAAGAATCATTTTTTAGCTTGGATTTTTTTAATCTACTTCCTGAACTGGATAATCTGATAAATCAATGTGAGTCTTAATAAGAATAGCTTTAGAATTAAATTGCTTGTCCAAAACAAAAATAGAATCCCCTTTCTTTTCAATTACCTCATAAGTCGGGTATATACCTTTGTATAATACCTTTTTTTTATTGTTCGACTTTATTTTTAATCCCAAGCCAAATCTATATTCTGTCGTATGGTTTTTTGTGAAGTGAAGATAAACTTTTGAAAATCTAGGATCATTATCTCTTAAAGATTGTAAGGAATCCATTCTTTTTTGTTGCGGAGGAGTCGTTTCTTCAACTTCATTGACAATAGTTGTAATTTTTATTTTTGATTCTTCAGATGCAGGTTTTAGCGATACGTATTCATAGTTTCCTATAATATATGTATCGTTCTGAGAATAGGAAATTAAACTATAAAGTATACATAAAGAAATAATGGCTATTTGTCTCATTTGAAATGTAATTTTATTAGTAAAACACTATTTTGTAAAGTCTGTAAGACGTATCTAAAATAGATGGTTGAACTAATCCCGCTTTTCAGCGGGATCTCGGTTTAATTCCCGTTTAATTGCTTTTGTTTAAATCAACCCTGCTCTTCTCAATAAAGCATCTGGCTGAGGTTCTTGCCCCCTAAAACGTTTGTATAACGTCATTGGATTTTCAGTACCTCCTTTAGATAATACATGCTCCTTAAATTTTTGTGCAATCTCCTTATTGAAGATTCCATGTTCTTTAAAATATTCAAAGGCATCGGCATCCAATACTTCTGCCCATTTATAACTATAATATCCAGAAGAATATCCTCCTTGAAAAATATGAGAAAATGAAGTACTCATACACGTTTCAGGAGTTGGAGGATATAAACTCGTCTCTGAAAATGCATCACTTTCAAATGCCTTAACATCTGTAATCGCAGATGGGTCTTGACTATGCCACGCCATATCCATCAATCCAAAACTCAATTGACGTAAGGTTTGCATTCCTTCTTGGAAAGTCGCAGAGTCTTTGATCTTCTGTACTAATTCCATAGGGATTACTTCTCCAGTTTCATAATGTGTTGCAAATAACTCTAATGCTTCTTTTTCATAACACCAGTTTTCTAACACTTGACTAGGAAGTTCTACAAAATCCCAATATACAGAGGTTCCTGATAAACTAGGATAGGTGGTATTGGCAAGCATTCCATGTAGTCCATGTCCAAATTCATGGAATAAGGTAGTTACTTCATTAAAAGTAAGTAAAGAAGGCTTACTTGGTGTAGAAGGTGTGAAATTACAGACGTTAGATACATGAGGGCGCTCATTAACGCCATCTTTCATCATTTGTGATTTAAATGATGTCATCCAAGCACCCCCTCGTTTTCCTTTACGAGGATGGAAATCTGCATAAAATAAAGAGATGAAATTCCCATCGGCATCCAGGACATGATAGGTTTTTACTTCCTCATGATAGGTGTCTACATCAAATACTTCTTCAAATTGAAGTCCAAATAATTTTTGTGCTACAGTAAATACACCTGTGATAACGTTTTCTAATTTGAAATAGGGTTTCAATTGCTCATCATCCAGACTAAATAATTTTTGTTTTAGTTTTTCAGAATAATAAGAACTGTCCCATTTTTCTAATCGTTCAATGTTGTCTTCCGCTTTCGCGAAATTTTCTAACTGTGCAAATTCTCTTTCTGCCGCTGGTTTTGCTTTTTCTAGTAATGTGTTTAGGAAGGTGATGACTTTGTCTGGTGTTTCTGCCATACGTTCTTCCAGTACAAAATGAGCATGTGTATCATACCCAAGAAGATTCGCACGTTCATGACGTAATTGAACAATTTCTAACACATTTTTTTGATTGTCCTGTTCGTTGCCTTTAAAGGCTTTGCTTCCAAAAGCAATAGAAAGTTCTTTACGTAAATTTCTATGAGTAGCATATTTCATAAACGGAATGTAACTTGGATAATCTAAGGTGATCACCCATCCGTCTTTATCTCGATTCTTCGCTTCACTTGCAGCCGCTTCTTTAGCACTCTCTGGTAACCCATCTAGATCACTTTCATCAGTGAGATGTAACTCATAGGCGTTTGTTTCTGCTAGTACATTTTCTCCAAACGTAAGCTTTAATTTTGCTAATGCAGCATCTATTTCTCTCAATCTAGATTTCTTATCTTCAGGAAGATTGGCTCCATTACGAGCAAAACTTTTATATCTTTTATCGAGTAGTGTTTGTTCTTCTACAGATAATTCAAGTGTATTTTTTTGATCATACACACTCTTGATACGAGCAAATAATTGTTCGTTAAGTGTAATGTCATTGCCAAATTCAGAAAGCAAAGGAGATACTTCTTGTGCTATTTTTTGAATATGTTCATTTGTTTCGGCGCTATTCAAATTAAAGAATACACTAGAAATACGATCTAATTGAGCACCACTATAGTCAAGTGCAACCACTGTATTTTCAAAAGTAGGTGCTGCTGTATTGTTGGCAATAGTATTTATTTCTTCTCTAGCCATAGTAATAGCAGTTTCAAATGCAGGCTTAAAGTGTTCATTTTTTATACTAGAAAATGGCGCTTCATTGAAAGGAATTAAAAGTGGATTATCTGCTATGTTCATATAAAATGCAATTAAATTATGTTTTTTATCGATGATTTTGTGTATTTCATCTATGTTTTAGTTGTGCTCGTCGGATTTTAGCAACTAGTTTCAAACTACGTGATATCTTTGACGTGAGTTTTAGTGAGAATTCCCCAATTCAATGTAAAATACATAAGGTTTGATACTATTTAGGATGGTTAATAAATAATAATTCAATACCCAAATGTTACATTGACAAAAAGACCACCTGGAGAGGTGGTCTTTTTTATTTTAGACTTTTTGCTCCGTCAATTACTTTTTGTTTTAGCTCTTGCTTATACGTAACAATTCTATGTTGTACTTCAGTATCTGTAGCACCTAAAATCTGGGCTGCAAGTATCCCTGCATTTTGAGCTCCATCTAATGCTACAGTCGCTACAGGAACACCGCCCGGCATTTGTAGTATAGATAGTACAGAATCCCACCCATCTATAGAATTACGTGATTTTACAGGAACTCCTATCACAGGAAGTGGTGATAATGACGCCACCATTCCTGGTAAGTGTGCCGCACCTCCAGCTCCAGCAATAATGACATTGATACCTCTTGTATGTGCGTTTTGACCATAATCAAAAAGCTTTTCTGGCGTACGGTGTGCACTTACAATATCGACTTCCGTAGCAATTCCTAAATGTTCAAGAATATCGATGGCTTTTTGCATAACTGGGAGATCGCTTGTACTTCCCATAATGATTCCTACTTTCATATACTTTGATCCTTTTGTGTTTATATTATTCAGAAATTACTTTAATCATTTTTTTAACCTCTTCGGCGGTAGCTCTTGCAATACTTATGTCTTCATCTACAATGGTAACATGTCCCATTTTTCTAAAAGGACGTGTTTCTTTTTTTCCATAAATATGAGCCGTAACACCATCCATTTGGATGATGTGTTCAATGTTTTTATAAAGAACTTGTCCTTGATAATTTTCTTCCCCTACAAGATTTACCATCACAGAAGCAACTTTACTTGCTGTTTTTCCTAAAGGTAAATCTAAGATAGCTCGTATATGCTGCTCAAACTGATTGGTGTAACTGCCTTCTATACTATAATGACCACTATTATGCGGTCTTGGAGCTACTTCGTTTACCAAGATATCATCTTCTTTGGTTTGAAACATCTCGACAGCTAGGAGTCCTACATGTTCAAAAGCCTTTGACACGTTCTCGGCAACAGCTCTTGCTTTTTGAGCAACTTGCTCATCAATACGAGCAGGGCAAATTACATATTCTACCTGATTTGCTTCTGGATGAAATTCCATTTCTACTACAGGATACGTAGTCACTTCTCCCGAAGGATTACGCGCTACAATCACAGCAAGCTCGTTCTTAAACGGAATCATTGCTTCTGCAATACAAGGAACTTCAGGTAGTTTTTCTAAATCTTGAGCACTTCTAATCACAGAAACTCCTTTCCCATCATATCCGCCTGTACAGGACTTCCAAACAAAAGGATAACTAGGACTATCTTCAAGAATCGCACTTGCTGATGGGTATATTTTAAAAGACGCTGTAGGAATATTATTAGCCGTATAAAATTCCTTCTGTACACCTTTGTCTTGAATCTTTCGTAAAGTATCTGAAGAAGGATATACAGTCAGGCCTTCTTTTTCTAAAGTTTCTAGTGCTGCTATGTTTACAGACTCTATCTCAAAAGTGAGCACATCTACTTTACGACCAAAAGTAACTACGGTGTCATAATCCATCAGACTACCTTGTTCAAAATAATTGCAAGCAATTCTTGAAGGCGCTTCTGGGCTTGGATCTAGTACATACGTTTGAATGTCATATTTTCGGGTGTCATAAAGCATCATTTTGCCTAATTGACCACCACCTAAAATACCTAATTTGAATTCTGAAGAAAAATAGTTTTTCATATAAGTACGTTCTCAACAGCGTTGAGGTTTATGCTGAGCATTTCGACAAGCTCAATGTGACACTTGCCGAAGTACGACAAGCATAAAAATTAAAACTCAAAAATACAAAAACATCGTTTCTAATCTCGTATCAATACTTCAGAATTTAGATGCTTTTCACAAGTTTGCGTATTATAGAATCCGAATTTGTGATTTGTCCTTTTCTGGTGGTATCTTTGCGCCTTTGTAAAACACTATGAAGACTGTACAATTACACGAACTTACTTTTGAAAAATGTATCTCAAATACAAAAGTGCAACAAGCTGTAAACGGCGTTGCAGTGCTTATTAATGATGCGTATAAAGATAAACGCCCTGTATTTTTGACAGTACTTAATGGTGCTTTTCTTTTTGCAGCAGAACTTATCAAAAAGTTTAATGGAGAGTGTGAGATGAGCTTTATCAAGGTAGCGAGTTACGATGGATTAGCACAAAGTGACGAAATATTTACCGTCATGGGAGCAGAGCCTTCTTTAAAAGGTCGTGACGTTGTCGTGATAGAAGATATCGTAGATTCTGGTAATACCATAGAAACGATTATACAGATTCTCGAACAGGAAGAAGTCGCTTCTTTTAAAATAGCCACCTTATTTTACAAACCAGAAGCGTATACAAAACCATATACAATAGATTATATAGGCTTAGAGATTGCCAATGATTTTGTTGTTGGATTCGGACTAGACTATAAAGGACTAGGACGTAATCTTACTTCTATTTATAAACTTAAACAATCACACATGAAGAACCTTGTTTTATTCGGCCCTCCAGGTGCAGGAAAAGGAACACAAGCAGATGTATTAAAAGAAAAATACAGTCTAGTACATATCTCTACAGGAGACGTGTTTAGATACAACATAAAAAATGCAACCGAATTAGGAACATTGGCAAAATCATATATGGATAAAGGACAATTAGTTCCTGATACTGTGACGATAGATATGCTAAATGCAGAAGTAGAAAAGAATCCAAATGCAAATGGATTTATATTTGATGGTTTTCCTAGAACAGAAGCACAGGCAGAAGCATTAGCTACATTATTGGCTTCAAAAAATACAGAAGTTGCTGCGATGGTTGCCCTAGAAGTAGATGATGAGGTACTGGTGCAACGTTTATTAGAAAGAGGAAAAACATCGGGTAGAGCAGATGATGCAGACGAGGCTGTAATTCGCAACCGTATCAAAGTATATTATAACGAAACTGCTATTTTAAAAGGATACTACGAAAAGCAAAATAAATACTTTGGCGTAGACGGTGTGGGAAGTATAGAAGATATTACAGAGCGATTAAGTGCTGTAATTGATACATTATAAGAAGAGTATTATAACCCGTTGTGCATTTTAAACAGGTTTCTTGATTTTTTTCCCTTCCTTGAAGGGTGAATCGAAGAAATTTTCATTACTTCCTTTAGGATTAGAGGTACATAATGAAGATTGATAGGATAATATACCAGTTGTTTTGTAAAAATGCACAACGGGTTATTATATAATATATAGTAAGATTGCTGGGTACGCTTTCGCGAAAGCGTATAAAGAAAACGTACAACTGATAAATATAAATGGTGACTCAGGATCCTATTCCTGCCTACACAAGAAACTAGAAAAATGACTGAAGGAAATTTTGTTGATTATGTAAAAATACACGTGACCTCTGGAAATGGAGGTTCAGGTTCTGCACATTTACATAGAGAAAAGTTTATAGAAAAAGGTGGCCCTGATGGAGGTGATGGTGGTCGTGGAGGTCATATTATTATAAAAGGAAATAAAAACCTTTGGACATTATTGCATCTTAAATTTAAACGCCATTTACGTGCAGGTCATGGTGGGAATGGTGCAAAATCAAGATCTACAGGTCATGATGGTCAGGACGAATATATTGAAGTCCCTTTAGGAACTACCCTTAGAGATACCGAAACTGATAAAGTGATTTTCGAAATCACAGAAGACGGTCAAGAGTTTATCGCCGCCGAAGGTGGAATGGGAGGACGTGGTAACTGGCATTTTAAAAGTAGTACCAATCAAACGCCTCGTTACGCACAACCTGGTATAGATGGCTATGAAGCACAGCTTACTCTTGAACTAAAAGTACTGGCAGATGTAGGATTGGTAGGATATCCAAATGTTGGAAAATCTACCTTACTTGCCGCAATAACTGCCGCAAAACCTAAAATTGCCAACTACGAGTTTACAACACTCAAACCGAATCTTGGAATTGTACAATACAGAGATTTTAGATCTTTTGTAATGGCAGATATTCCAGGAATTATAGAAGGTGCCGCCGAAGGAAAAGGAATAGGACATCGATTTTTACGTCATATAGAACGTAATTCAACCTTACTCTTTATGATTCCTGCCGATGCAGATAGTATAGCTGGCCAATACGATGTGTTATTACACGAATTACAAAAATATAATCCAGAAATGCTGGATAAATCCCGTCTCATAGCGATTACTAAAAGTGATATGCTGGATGATGAGCTTACAGCAGAACTTTCTGAAGAGTTAGATAGAGAATTGCCAATACCTTATTTATTTATTTCTTCTGTTGCACAACAAGGCCTTGTAGAGCTTAAAGACGCGCTATGGAAAATGCTTAATGAAGAATAATCGTTAAAATCTTGTTTTTAGTTATTTAGTATTGGATTAATTGGTATGTTTACTTTTAATCTAAATCGTTGACTATGAAACAAACACTACTATCATTTTTATTTCTATTTTCTTTTTTTATTGGATTTGGACAATGTCCAGAAGGAAATCTCATATTTACTTCTCAAGCAGAAATAGATGCTTTTCCTATTAATTTTCCAGATTGTACAATGATCTCTTTTCCTAGCGATATGACTATTTCAGGGACAGATATTGTTGACTTAACTCCCTTGTCTCAAATTATATCTGTTGATAATAGTTTAATAATAAATACTAATACTCAATTAACAAGTTTAGCAGGATTAGAAAACATAGAAAACATAGGACTTAATGTAGTAATATCTAATAATCCAATGTTATTATCCCTAGAAGGACTTGGAACTTTTGGTTTTATAGGTGTAGAAATTATAAACAATGACAGTCTCATTGATCTTGAAGGATTAAATGATTTACAAGAAACTTTTGATAGTCTTATTATTGAAGGTAATGATTCTTTACAAAATTTGATAGGCTTAGATAATTATAGTAGCGGAGGTATCACTTTTACAGTAAGGAATAATATGAATTTATCCTCTTTTGAAGGACTAAATAGTTTAAGCTTCCTTGAAACTATAGTTATTCAAGATAATCCTTTACTAACTGATATATCTTCATTAGAAAGTCTGCAAGAAGTAATTGTAGGAATAGAGGTTATAAATAATGATTCTCTTACAAACTTAGAAGGCCTACAAAATGCAGGAGCTTCCTTTAGTATAGGTGGTCTTACAATCTCTGGTAATGATGTTCTTGAAGATATATCTGCTTTGTCAGATCTATTACCTCCCACTTTTTTTATAGAAATAACTAATAATTCTAATCTTTCAGATTGTAGGATAGCATTATTATGTGATAATATTACGAATACTGATCTGATCACTATCGAAAATAATCTTGTAGGTTGTGCAACTGAAGAAGAAGTTGCTAATAGTTGTGCTTTATGTTCTTCTAGTGATGTTGTATTAACTTCTCAGGTTGAGGTTGATGCTTTTGGAGAAAACGCTTTAGGATGTGATCTTATAGAAGGGGTTTTAATAATATCTGGAGATGATATTGTAGATCTAACACCACTTAGTTCTATTCAAATAGTAGGAGGTCTTGAAATTTCAAATAACCCATTGTTAGAAAATCTTAACGGATTAAATTTATTCTCAATAGGTAGCACACTGCCAGATACTTTGATGGATTTTATTATAGAGAATAATGCATCCCTGCAAAACATAGACGCGTTGTCTCAAGTTTTTGAAATTTTGAGTGATAATTTTAAAATTTCAAATAATCCTTTATTAAATACTGTCGTTTCTTTGAATGGTGCTGTTATAGATGCAAATATTATAGAAATCTCTAATAATGATCTTATCACTAGTTTAAATGGATTGGAAGAAGGGAATGTTCTTCAAGAACTTATAGTTGATAATAATGACGCTCTTGTAGATATATTTGCATTATCAAATTATGAAACTCCTTCTCAACTTATACAAATAACAAATAATTTTAATCTTTCTAATTGTGTAAATCCTTTTCTCTGTACTAATACTAGTAATTCTATTTTGATAATTAATAACAATGCTCCAGACTGTAACTCTATAGAAGAGGTAGAAGAACAGTGTATATTAGGCGTAGAGGAAGAACTTATTGAAAATAATATTAGACTATATCCTAACCCTACAATAAGTATTTTGAATATCGAGCTCCTATCAGAAGTAGAACTACAGGCGATAGAGGTATTTTCTGTAACTGGTAAAAAAGTAATGACAGCGCAAGATACATCTATTGACTTTTCGTCTTTAGTGAAAGGAATGTATTTTGCACGTATTACAACTAATAAAGGAGTCATCACAAAAAAAATAGTTAAGAAATAGCAAAACACAATATAACTCCTATTGTATTGTTTATTTTTAGACAAACAATATCCTAATGCGAGTATTATTTTTAATAGGTATAGCTTCTTTTTTGATTAGTTGTGGGTCTACCTTTGTAGATTATGATTATGATGAAAAGGCTTCTTTTGAATCATATAAAACGTATCAGTATGATTTTCGTGAGCCAACAGGACTTTCAGAGTTTGATGAGCGACGTTTTATAAAATTTACAGATAGCGTTCTTGAATCAAAGGGATATACCCGAACAGACTACAATAGCTTATCCATTTTAATACAAGCATCAGAGTATGAGACTGCTTCTAGAAACACTGTAGGTGTTGGTCTAGGCGGCGGCGGAGGTAATGTAGGTGTTGGGATAAGTGGCGGAATACCTATTGGAGGGCGTGAGCAACATCAGCAAATAACACTTGAGTTTTATGATATGGATCATGGAGGAACACTTGTATGGCAGGCCATAAGTGAGAGTGATGTAAAAGTGAAGTCTACACCAAATCAAAGAGATGCTTATTTTAAAAAATTGGTAGAAAAAATATTTAAACAATACCCTCCCAAATCTTAATCCTAACCAAAATCAAGCTTGGCATTATTTTCGTATATATTTGCAAAAATTATAAATCCTATGAAGTGGATCCTTTTCTTATTATTCCCTATCTGTTCCTTTGCGCAGGTAGATACTTCTAATTCTGCTTTCGCGAAAGCGGAAACCTACTTCAATAACAAAAAGTTTACACAGGCAAAATCAATCTTTCAAACCTATTTAAAACAACACCCTAACGATCTTAAAACATTAGAATATCTAGGTGATATTTATGGTTATGCCGAAGATTGGGACGAAGCCATAGATTATTATGAAAAACTAGTAGAACTAGCTCCAAAAGTAGCTAACTATCATTATAAGTATGGAGGCGTACTAGGAATGAAAGCACTTGCTATAAACAAAGTAAGAGCTTTAGGATTAATAGGAGATATTAAAGAAGCCTTTGTCACTGCAACAGAATTAGATCCTACACATGTGGAAGCTCGATGGGCATTAGTAGAATTTTATATTCAATTACCAAGCATTATTGGCGGAAGTGAAAGTAAAGCAAAAAAATATGCTAATGAACTCTCTAAACTATCCCCAGTAGATGGGTTTTTAGCACATGGATATATCGCAGAATATAATGATAGACCTAAAGATGCTGAGTCTAATTATAAAAAAGCTGTTGAGGTTGGCGGATCTGTAGTGTGTTATACCAAATTGTATGAGCATTATGAAAAAAATGATGCTCCCGCAAAAGCTTTAGAAGTCTTAGATGAGGCTCGTAAAAAACATAATTCTGAAAATAGATTACATTATCAATTAGGGAAAATAGCAGGGCAATATGGGATAGGCCTTGACCAAGGAATAGAATGTTTAGATAAGTATATCATGAATTATTCTCCAGCAGATGGTGTCCCAAAAGATTGGGCGTATTATAGACTTGCCCAGATATATAGACATAAAATGGAAAAACAAAAGGCAACATCATGGATTTCTAAAGCCTTAGAAGATCGTCCTGATTTTAAAGAAGCACTAGCAGAAAAAAGAATTATAGAATCCCTTTAACCTAATAAATACGGATTGATATCAAGTATGTTCTCTGTGATATACTGATCAATAAATGTTGAGGTAAGATGTTCACTCCCAACTAGTTTATTTTCCTGTAATATTGTTTTTATATCTAAACCATTATAACTTTTAAGATAGGGGATTGATAATGGTGCGTAGCTATAATGCCATGGTTCATAGTTAAACCCCTTACGATCAGCTATATCTGTATACACCAAATAGAATCCAAAAGAATTTGCATGAGCATCCATCCATTCTTTAAACTTACAGAATGGACCTGTACCATGAAACTTTGATGGAACAAGTACATCTCCTGTTACTTTTGGAGTACCGTCTATTAAGTCTATATCTGTTCCCCAATGATGTCTGGAGGTGCCAGGAATGGTAGAGTACTCTATAATCTTTTTAATAGCTTGAATAGGGGAGAGTTCGCTTTCGCGAAAGCGGTTATACTTACGTTCCCAAATCCTATTTTGATGTGCGTAATCTCTATAGCTAGACACAACCTTAATTTGGATTTTATCTTTTAAAGCAGCAGCTTTTAGTTGTTCAAATGCAACAGCAGCATCTGGCCGTAATTTATACCCTGTTCCTGAAGTTAATGAAGGACTCCCTTTTCCTAATAATTCGTCATTAGAAATTTGAATACCTGCCGTAGATGCGTATAATTGGACGGGAAGGGTAGTAGCTACACCTCCTAATATGATTGTTTTTGTAAATGTTCTACGGTTCATTCAAGTTCTTTTTTCATTAAATAATGAGGCCCTATTAATGGAATATCAAATTCAGAGCCAATAGTTTTGTATCCTAAGTTTTTATAAAAAGAAACAGCTATAATTCTAGCATTAAACCACAGTAAAATACAATCTCTTTCTCTAAGTATTTCTTCTCCTTTTTTTAATAAGAGTTCAGCAATACCTCGTCTTCGATATTCAGGTAATACAGCCATGCCTCTAAGTCGGTATTGTTTTCCTGTAAAAATAGGTTTAGAATCGTCCATAAATGAGGCTACACCTATGATTTGATGTTGATGAAAAATGCCTACGTGAAATGTAGATTCTTTTTCATCGGCTTCCATATATACGTCTTCAAGAGGTCTTCCTTTTCGTAATACAGGATGACGCACTGGCCAAGTATCTTCTGCAGTAATTTGTTTTAGATGATAATCAGGATTGTCCATACGATATAATTTTGCGGGGAGTCCATCGTAGTCAAAATCTTTTAAAAAATGCATATTACATTTTTTAATAACACCATGTGAGGCTATATTATCTATATGTGCATGAGCCACTAAGAAAGGGTATTTTAAAGAGTCAAATGCATAGTGTATTACTGCATTTGCACTTTCTGTGGCATATCCATGATTCCAATAACATTTATAAAAACGAAACCCTATATCAACAACTCGATCTTTAGCATGATATTTTAAACCACACCATCCTAAAAATTCTTGATCAGACTTTCGAATAACGGCCCAACGACCAATGCCTGTTTTTTTATAGGCATCATACGTTTCTATAAATGTATGTGCTTCATCAATATCTTTAAATGGAGTATCTCCCGTGTATTGTATGACTTCAGAATCCGCATTCATTTGAAAAAAATGAATACCGTCCCCTTTTTTAAATTCTCGTAAGAATAATCTATCAGTTTCTATAATAGGATTGATCACCGAAAGAAGCTTTTTGTTTTGCTTTAAAAATAAAAAGAAACGAGTAGGCTACCTAAAAAATGATTATGTATTCTTTATCTATTGATGTAAAACGCACCAGCAAGATCTTTTTGATCCTGTAGTTTTAGTACATAAAAGTAGGTACCAACTGGTAACTCAGAACTCCCGTCTATCGTAGCTCTACCATCAGAAATTCCACCAAAAGAATTGTCATAGTTCTTTTTTCTAAATACTTCCACACCCCATCTATTAAAAAGAATCAATTCATTATCTGGACTTGTTTCTAATCCTTCAATGATTAAGGTATCATTTTTTCCATCTCCATTAGGCGATATAAGTGTATACACTGTAATAGCTCCATTACCTCTTAAAATAGAACCAAAAGTAAGCGCACTGTAGAGATTAGGTTCCATAATATCAGATGTTATTTCCCCCGCTTCCATAGTTCCAGAAAAAGAACTATTTCCTAGATTAACCCATTGATTAAGTGCTGTAGAAAAACCAACCACTCGAAGAGATGATAATTCATCAGCTAATACTGGAATGTCGCTTTGATCATCCCAAGTTAACGTTACTCTTGCAGGCAATGTACCATCTAAATCCCAATATTCTTTTTCACTAATGATAGATAGTGTATTTTGAAATAAATTAGTATTAAAGAAACCCGTTAGGGTAGAAGGTGAGTTCGGATCTTCAAAAAAATAGGCTGCTTTATACAAAGTAAACGTATTGTCTAACGGTAATACAGTCATAGTACGAAGCCTGAAATCATCTCCAATAGGAAACCTGAAATCTAAATCTCCTGCATTATTTATATATCCATCTACATGTGTATTATTTCCTTCACCAGCATAAACACCATTATTTCTAAAATCTAACGTAATTCCTATATTTTCTCTAGGGGTAATGATTCTTCCATTTATAAAATCAAAAAAATTAGTCACACCTGTTGAGACTTCAAAAAATAAATCATCAGGAACATTTACTTCCATATCAAAAAAGATAGGTTCATTGGTTCCGGATATAGTGAGACTATTATTAAAGTTATAGAATCCTGCTAACCCAAGATTCTGGTTAAAATCTCCATCATTAATGAGGTCTATATGAAACCCTATTTGTCCTTGATCGTGTATCTGTACATTTCCAAAATTGTGGAATGCTGTTTGCGCTTTCGCGAAAGCAAAAACAGAAACTAAAATTATAGTGATATAATATTTCATTTTCTTTTACTTGTAAGCAGTGAATAATACAATCACAGCCTCATCTAATATATCATCTTGTCTATCAGCTGGTCCAGAAGTTCCTTCAGTATACGTAATATCTAATGTAAACCCATCAGATTCAAAGGAAGTTATTTTTGCAGCAATGACTCCCATGTTATCTCCATCATTATCAGTGTAACGTAACCCTATACATTGATCGTTGTTAGAATATCTTGAAATATTATTTATAGAAGACCCACTTCCTCCGACAAAAATAACTGCTTGACTGATAGGGCTTCCTGCACGTGCAAATCCATTCATAGTTCCAAAGCTATTCTCTAAAAGAGCTGTGTTATTATCTGTATTAGCATTTGGAGTATCTGCTAGAGCATTGTCTTCATTTAGATCAAAACTACCTATGTTAGGATGAGCAACAAAAGTAACCTGAGAAGGTTCAAACGGAATCATATCAATTACTTGTTCGTAAGTACCTGTTTCTGTTAATGTAGTATTGTCTATAATAAAAAACCCAGTATATGCATTAGATGGCCCAACTTCACCTTGAGGTCCTTGTGGTCCCGTAGCTCCGTCAGCACCATCAGCACCTGCCGGTCCTGTTGCTCCTGTCTGCCCTTGTGGTCCTTGAGCTCCAGGAACTCCTTGTGGTCCTATAGGTCCTTGAGTGCCTTGTGGTCCAGTAGCGCCAGTTGGCCCTGCTGGTCCTTGCGGTCCAACGGCTCCGTCTTGACCGTTCTGTCCATCCTGTCCATTTTGACCTGCAGGTCCTTGTGGTCCTTGTGGTCCTTGTGGTCCAGCGGCTCCATCCTGCCCATCTTGCCCGTTTTGTCCAGGTTGTCCTTGTGGGCCCTGAGCTCCTTGCGGACCTTGCGGTCCAGTTGCTCCATCTGTGCCATCTGTGCCATCGTCTCCTTTAGGCCCTTGTGGTCCAACTGCTCCGTCAGCTCCATCGTTACCTGCCGGTCCTTGTGGTCCAACAGCTCCGTCAGCACCATCTGCACCCGCTGGTCCTTGTGGTCCAACTGCTCCGTCGGCGCCATC
>NZ_CANLOB010000020.1 GCF_947492815.1 uncultured Dokdonia sp. | reverse complement strand
TCAAAAATGTAGAATTCTTCCTCTTTAGATTAACTAGAATATTTGCATAAACACAACAATTGGTCTTGATCCGTTTCAACTAATTGGTAGTCATGGGAGAGGTGACAAAAAAAGCCTCTCCTTATGACAGGAAAAGCTTCTCATCGGCTTCAACTACAAAGCCTACTACGTGTGACGTAGCCAACACAACTTCTTATAAAAAAAGCCCTCGGACTGAGGGCTTTTGTAGCGGTCTGGACGGGACTCGAACCCGCGACCCCCTGCGTGACAGGCAGATATTCTAACCAGCTGAACTACCAGACCGTTGCGCTGTTGCGGGTGCAAATATACACTCTCTTTTTACATCTGCAAACAAAAAAATAAAAAAATTACACAAATTTTTGTCGCTCTACTAAAAATGTCGTCAAAATAGGACTAAACCCTTTCTCAATCACTGCTGGAATGTACTTAATCCTGTATTGTGCACACCGTAATTGTAAGTTTTTAAAATACGTATCTACAGATGCTTTATACGTATCTCTAATGGCATCTGCATATAAATTGATATGTTCTCCAGTTTCTACATCTACAAAGCGCTTAGGAGCGTTAGAAAAGGAGAAGTTGTATTCCTTTTCTTCACTATACGTGTGAAAAAGGATAACTTCGTGTTTATTATATTTTAAATGTTGTAAAGCTTCAAATAATTGCTCTTGTTCAACATCACTCTGAAACATATCCGAAAATAGAAAAACCAACGAGCGCCTCTTGAGTTTTTCTGCAATAAGATGTAAGTGTGCGTAAGTGGCTGTCTTTTTTTCTGCTTTCGCGAAAGCGGGATTTAACATACCCCCTAATTGATCTAATAACATATGGTGATGACGATCACTTCCTTTTTCAGAAGTATAAAACTCATAATCTTCTCCATACACACTTAATCCGACAGCATCTCGCTGTTTTTTCATAAGATTCATAATTGCCGCACTTGCCAAAGCCGAGAAACTAATCTTATTTAAATGATCAATCCCATACTCAGGAACCGATGGATAATGCATCGAGCTACTATTATCTACAATAAGATGACATCGTAAATTGGTTTCTTCTTCATACCGCTTGGTGTACAAACGATCTGTCTTTGCATACAGCTTCCAATCGATGTGCTTTGTACTTTCTCCATTGTTATACACCTTATGCTCGGCAAACTCGGCAGAAAATCCATGAAACGGACTCTTATGCATTCCAGAAATAAAACCTTCTACCACTTGCTTTGCAAGAAGCTCTAAATTGCCAAAACCGGCGGTTTTATGTAATTCGGATTTGATGTCCACAGTAGGAAAGTTGAAATTAGAAAAACGAAATCGGTTGTGAATCCGAATTTATGATAAAAAACTATAGATACGAGGTGACTGAGTGATTTTCAGATCCTCTTAAAAGGAGGATCTGAAAATCGCATCGAAGTTAAGTTACCCTTCGTATATACCGTCTACGATACCGTAGTCTACAGACTCGTCTGCGCCCATCCAATGATCACGCTGAAAGTCTTTCATGATTTTTTCAAAAGTCTGCCCACAATTATCTGCTAAGATTTGTGCGCTTAACTCTTTTGTTTTTACAATTTCTTGTGCTGTAATTTGAATATCACTTGCTTGTCCTTGTGCACCACCAGAAGGTTGGTGTATCATCACACGTGCATGTGGCTGTATAAAACGACGTCCTTTTTCTCCTACAGAGAGTAACAATGACCCCATACTCGCAGCAAGTCCTGTACAAATAGTAGACACAGGGCTTTTAATTTGCTTAATGGTATCATACATCGCAAATCCAGAAGTTACATACCCTCCAGGACTATTGATAAATAATTGAATCTCGTCATTATTAATAGAATCCAGATATAATAAACGATCTATAACGTGTTTTGCGCTACTATCTTCTACCATTCCCCAAAGGAATATTTTACGTTGTTCTAGAAGAGAAGTATCTATTGCGTCTTGTACTTTGGTCTTTTTTTCCATGTTTACTGCCCGTGAAGACGGGTAACTTTTCATTCCTCGAACCTGCTTGCCTACAAACTAGCTCGGAAATTTCATAAATATTAAATCTATTTTGATAAAAGTAGAACGTTTACATGGCTCAGCTTTCGCGAAAGCGCACATAAAAACAACTTTTTTCTTAATTCTAAAAGACCTCGCTCTTCAGCAAGGTTCATTCTATAATGAAAACAGTGCCATCAAAGATGATTTGTTTTCTATTTCACTAAAATAAAAAAGGTTTGGCACTACACCAAACCTTTTATATAATCTTAAGAGAGTCTTAGTTTAAAAGACCATCAATTGCGTCTGTGTATACTTTTTTAGGAGCAACACCTACTTGACGTCCTACTACTTCTCCGTTTTTAAACATTAATACTGTAGGGATGTTACGTACGCCGTATTTTGCTGCAAATTCCTGATTTGCATCTACATCTACTTTTCCAACAACCGCTTTCCCATCATATTCTCCTGAGATTTCTTCGATTACTGGTCCTACCATACGACAAGGTCCACACCAAGCAGCCCAAAAGTCTACCAATACAGGTTTGTCACTGTTTAATACTGCTTCTTCAAATGTTGCATCTGTGATTTCTAATGCCATAACTATATAATTTTAAAGTTTTAATCCAATTTGATATGCAAACTTAGTCAAATATTTTGCCAAAGCTTACAGCCAAAGTATCAACTTTCGCTATGGCACCATCAAATCAGTTGATACCACTACGTTTGTCGATTTATCCTTTTTCGTTTTTTTTATTTTTTGGGCGTGCCCTTCGCCCTTCACTACATTCAGTGCTTCGGTCGGGCTATACGTTTATACGCCTTGTCATTTCAGTACCTTCATTCCTGCGGGGTATCACTGCTATCCCTCACGCATCTATATTTGAAGCATCTAATAAAACACAAGCTTTAACGTCTTCCACCAAATACTTGCAATGCAAAATAAAGTAGCGTTGCCAGTGATCCTAATGCAGCAACTACATACGTACGTGCTGCCCATTTTAAAGCATCTTCAGATCCTGCATACTCTTCACGAGTTACTATATTTTCTGCTTTTAACCATGCCAATGCACGATTACTAGCATCATACTCTACAGGTAAGGTAATAAAACTAAAGAGCGTTCCTACACCATATAAAGCAAGCCCTACAATAGCAACAGTCCCTCCTATTTTTGTAGTTGCCATCAATGCGACACCTCCCATAATCACCCACATGCTCATTTTAGAAGCAATGTTTACCATAGGCACGAGTTGCGATCGCATCGTAAGCCAACTATATGCTGTTGCATGTTGTACCGCGTGCCCTACTTCGTGCGCTGCAACTGCTGCTGCTGCTGCATTACGCTGACTGTATACGGCCTCACTTAAGTTTACTGTTTTATTTCTTGGGTTGTAGTGATCGGTAAGTTGTCCTCGTACAGACATCACCTTTACATCTGTAATACCGTTATCTGCAAGCATTTTTTCTGCAATTTCTGCTCCAGACATTCCGTTGCGTAAATGTAATTTAGAATAGTGCTTGAATTTACTTTTAAGCTTATTGCTTACTAGCATACTTACTAATCCGATGGCTCCTACAATAATATAGTAGCCCATATATCCTCCTAACATATTATGTTGATTTTAATAATTTTAAATTTACAAAAAGTATGGCAATAATAAGACCAATCTTTAAATGTGAAATTTTGGCAGATATAAAACGAACTTTTATCGATAAAAAGCAGTTTAGTAGGTGTCGTGGTAATATAATTTTCGATGATCTTGAATTGTACGCACAATAGTTTCTGGTTCTCCATCCAGGTGATCAAGCGATACAAATTTTAGCGATCCAGAAATTGTAAGTACCAATAAAGTATGCTTGTATTCAGTATGATTATTATTGCGTATTACCTCTGTAAGTAATACGTAATCTATCATTTCACTCCATGCCACAAACGTATGTTTTTCTTGAATACCTTTTTCAGTAATTCTGATTTTTACTTTGTAGTCTTTGTTTAGATATCTGTAACTGCAAACGGCAGATCCGATAATACTCCCTAGAGTTACGACTAAAGAAATAGGTTGGTCTAAATTAAATAGGAAATACAAGAAACTTACCAAAGCAATAGCCCCAAAAATAAAAATGCCATTTAGGTCAGATGTGTCAGATTCTCTAAAGGCTGTTTTTTTAGAAGGTCTGTATTCAGATAGCTCTTTTGTATTCATAAATGAATACGTATAATCAGTAATCATCTCTTCTATAGCATGCCTGTCGAGAGGATAATTTTCTTCTAAATATTTTTTATGGGTTTTTTTTGCTTTTTGAACCTCAGAAATATCTACTTCAAAAGAAGGACATTCTTCATCAAAATCGGCAATTTTATCTGTTAGCGTGCATACAACACCATGTTCAAGTGTGCGTTTTTTGTGTACACAAGCAAGGCAAAATCCTATATGATGGCTTCTTTGTTCTTTGATGCTCATAGTTGTTTGAAAGAATAGAGTTAGGTGTTTTTAAAATGCTCTTTAATTTCTATCAGTACACTTGGAAGTAAATCAAATACCATTTTATTTTCAAATCTTATGATTGTAAATCCTAGTTTTTCCAGCTCTTTTGTTCGCTTAATATCATACGCTTGGGCTTCTTCATTAAAATGAACTTCTCCGTCTAATTCGATAATATAATTAAGGATGCTATGTTGCCTTAAAAATCGTTTTCCATCTAATTGTTTATTTTTAAGATACTTCCATAGAAATCGTTCTGCAGGTGCTGAAGTGATTTTCTATAGGTCTCTAAATATTTTCTAGAATGGATAGCCATTGTTTAAATATACTGGTTTTTAGGCTAGCTTACAGCTTCGCCAATCCATCTGTCAAAAACAGCGTTTTTAACATCTCCCTTTTTCAAAAGGGAAAAGCTTTTGCTTATAGTTTATATAGAATGTGCGAGGCTTTAAATAAAAGCCTTTTTTGATTAAAAGCTTCACTTACTAGTATGTGAAAGTATGTATTATATTAGTTATAAATCATTTAAAATAGAAGATGTTAACTTTTAGGATTTTTTATAAACGAGAAGGTGATTAAAGATAACAAGAAGTTGTTTACATACGAAAACAAAAGTCTCTCCCTTCAAGAAGGAAGATGTCTACAAAGCAGACAGAGGGATGAGAGAGATTATTTCTTTCTGTACTTCAACTTAAAGTACACCAATAAGAATACAGAGACAATCGTAATACCATTGGCAATGACCAGAGAAGGACTGTCTTTATAGATGCCATAGATAAACCAAAGGGTAATTCCTGTAAGAAACATGGTGAGCATAGGCAAGGAGAGAGCAGATACATCTTTGGTTTTCCATGTTTGATATACCTGTGGTAAAAACGAAGCTGTGGTTAACACTGCCGCTACAAATCCTAAAATTTCTATTCCTTCCATATCTTACATAGTTAATGTCTCTATTTTCTTTTCAACCTCAGCTACTTTTTTACTCCAGTATACAAGTGCTTTTGTTGCATCATATTGAGGTTTATTTTTAGTCCCTTTTCTTAACTCCTTAGGAATACGACCAAGAAAACTCCAATTGTCATGTTGATCTTTTGCTATTTGACTTTGCGTTGCTGGATCTTCTTTTCGTCGTGCCCAAAAATACTGATGTTCTAAATAGGTTTTTTTGATGCTTTCAAAATGATCTTTTAACTGCTCTGTGTCATTAGGAATAAAACCAGGTCCAGAACATCCACAGGAATGAAATGTAATCCCTACAGTATACAATATTGCCATATGATTCCACGCTTTGATGTCTTTTTTCTTAGGAGATTCAAAATCTAATCCCATATCTGCCATGAGGCCACCACATTCTGGACATTTGGCCGGCGCCTCTTGAACATCTTTACTATAACCACCTAAGACATCACCTAACAATCTCCTTTTAAATGTCTTTCGACATTCAAAGCAAGCATAATGTGATTTATAGGATGTCATTGCATATCTGCACATTTTATCTTTGTTTTAAATATGCGTTAATGACTTTATAAATAGCATCAATAGATTGATTTCCGTCAATCTCAATAACTGTAATTCCAGATTCTTTTATAAACTGTACCGCAGGAATGGTTCCGTTTTGAAATTCGTCTATTCGAGTCAAGACAATAGTACTGTCTTTGTCATCTGCTCTATTTTCCGATTCTGCTCTTTTGATAGCTCTTTTAAGAAGTTCTTCTTTAGGAACCTTTAAGAAAATCACTTTATCGATCGTTTCTCCTCCTTCTGCAATTACTTGTAATAAGTGTTCAGCTTGTATGGTATTTCTTGGATATCCATCAAATAAGATTCCTTTTTCGTTTTTATGGTTGTGATAAAAGCGTTCTACAATTTGGGCTGTTAAATGATCAGGGACTAATAAGCCTTTACTGCTATACTCAGCAGCTTTGATTCCTAATTCAGTTTTTTGTGCTTTTTCTGCTCTTAGTACATCTCCAGTAGAAAGATGAGTCAATCCAAAATCTTGAATGATCTTCTTGCTTTGTGTTCCTTTTCCTGCAAGTGGAGGTCCAAAAATAATAACGTTCATACGATGTTAAATTAAAAACCCTCTCACATGGAGAGGGTTTGAGTGAGGTGTTATCCTACTATATTTACAATCTTTCCAGGTACGATAATCACCTTTTTCGGGGTGCGGTCTCCTAGATACTGTTTTGTTTTTTCGTGTGCCATCACGACTTCCTCTATTTGATCTTTTGTATAGTCTAGCGGAAGTTCTAATGTAAACTTCATTTTTCCATTAAAAGAGATCGGGTAGTTCTTCGAACTTTCCACCAAATGCTTCTCTTCAAAAATTGGAAATGGGGCTTCAGAAATACTTTCCGTATGCCCGAGCTTACTCCATAACTCCTCAGCAATATGTGGAGCATATGGCGCAATTAAAATAAGAAGCGGTTCTAAGATCGCTCTAGACGTACATTTTTGTGTAGCCAACTCATTCCCTGCAATCATAAACGTAGATACAGAAGTATTAAAACTAAAGTTCTCGATATCTTCCTCTACCTTCTTGATGGTTTTATGAAGGGTCTTTAAATTCTCTTTTGTAGGCGCTGTATCGGTTGCGTGAAATGCTTCTTCTGCACCCGAATGATACA
This sequence comes from uncultured Dokdonia sp., assembly GCF_947492815.1. GTDB lineage: Bacteria > Bacteroidota > Bacteroidia > Flavobacteriales > Flavobacteriaceae > Dokdonia. The sequence continues at coordinate 92,924 of NZ_CANLOB010000020.1, read as the reverse complement.
ATCTCCATAGTTTCTTTAAGAAATTATGTACTCCCGAAATACCAGCGGTATTCCAAGGTTTTGCTTGCTCCAACGGACCTAAAAACATTTCATACATACGTAAGGTGTCTGCTCCATATTGATTGCAGATATCATCTGGATTGACAACATTGTACCAACGTTTAGACATTTTCTCCACTTCACGTCCAACAACAAATTTACCCTCATCTAAAATAAATTCAGCATCTTTAAATTGTGGCTGCCAATTCTTTAAGGTTTCAACATCTATCTCATCAGATGCATTCACCATATTTACATCAATGTGAATTCCTTCTGTTTTATGTTGATCTTTCAAGCCAGCAGAAACATAAGTGTTTGTACCACTTATTCTGTAAGCAATAGCACTCGTTCCCAAAATCATTCCTTGATTGATCATTTTTTGGAAGGGCTCATCGATACCTAGATATCCACGATCGTGTAAGAACTTTGTCCAGAATCTACTATATAATAAATGACCTGTTCCGTGCTCAGAACCTCCAATATATAAATCTACATTACCCCAATAGTCTAGTGCTTCTTTAGGAACAGACCCATCATCTGTAGTGTTATCCATATACTTTATGAAGTACCAACTACTTCCTGCCCATCCAGGCATGGTATTTAATTCTAAAGGAAATACCGTTTTCCCATCTATCAAATCATTAGACACGACTTCATTTTTAGTCGTATCCCATGACCAAACATCGGCGCGACCTAATGGTGGCGCTCCATCTTCGGTAGGTAAGTATTTTTCAATCGCAGGAAGCTCAACAGGCAAATGCTCTAAGGCAATCATCTTTGGCATACCGTCTACATAATACACTGGGAAAGGCTCTCCCCAATAACGCTGACGGCTAAATACCGCATCACGTAAACGATAATTGGTTTTACCCGTTCCTGCGCCTATTTTTTCTAATTCGTAAATCGCTAGTTTTACGGCTTTCTTATATTTTAATCCGTTTAAGAAATCACTATTTGCAATTACTGTTGCTGCTTTATCTGCAAAGGCTTCTTCCGAAATATCAACCCCTTCAAACACATTAGGAATGGGGATGTCAAACTTTTTTGCAAAATCATAATCACGTTGATCTCCACATGGTACGGCCATCACAGCACCTGTTCCATAACCTGCTAATACATAATCTCCAATCCATACAGGAACGGGCTCTTTGGTAAACGGATGCTCAGCATACGCTCCAGTAAATACTCCAGAAATAGTTTTTACATCTGCCATACGTTCACGCTCGGAACGTTTTGAAGTCGCTTCGATGTATGCTTCAACGGCTTCTTTTTGTTCGGGAGTAGTGATCTCCTGTACAAGCTCTAACTCTGGAGCAAGTGTCATAAAACTTACCCCAAAAATAGTATCTGGTCTAGTTGTAAAAACCGGAATCGTGTGCGATTTCTCACTATCGTTCGAAATGACTTTAAATTCTACTTCGGCGCCCACCGATTTTCCAATCCAGTTGCGTTGTGTTTCTTTGATAGATTCGCTCCAATCAATGGTATCTAGTCCTTGGATTAAACGTTCTGCATAAGCAGAAATACGCATCGACCATTGGGTCATTTTTTTACGTACTACAGGATGTCCACCACGTTCTGAAACGCCGTTTACAATCTCATCATTTGCTAGTACAGTTCCTAACGCCGGACACCAATTTACTTCGGTTTCGGCTAGGTAGGTCAATCTGTATTTTAAAAGAATCGCCTGTTGTTCTTTGTCAGTATAGGCATTCCACTCATCGGCTGTAAAGATGGTTACATCATCATCGCATACGGCATTTATGCTTTCATTACCCGCTTTCGCGAAAGCGGACACCAACGTATCAATGCCTTCTGCTTTATTACTATCATTATTGTACCAAGCGTTATATAACTCGGTAAAAATCCATTGTGTCCATTTGTAATAAGCAGGATCAGAGGTGCGTACCTCACGACTCCAGTCAAAAGAAAATCCTATTTTATCCAATTGATTACGGTATCCAGCAATGACATTACCTTGATTATCTACACCTCCTTCTATGTTTACTTTGGTAGTGGTTGCAGGATGCTGTCCTGTTTGAATCGCATATTGCTCGGCAGGCAATCCAAAAGAATCATAGCCTTGTGGATGTAATACATTAAACCCTTTCAAACGCTTGTATCTCGCATAAACATCACTGGCAATATATCCTAACGGGTGACCCACATGCAGTCCTGCTCCCGATGGATATGGGAACATGTCGAGTACATAATATTTAGGCTTATCGCTGGTATTACTGGCGTGAAATGTGCCGTTGTCTGCCCAATATTTTTGCCATTTGGCTTCTATTTCGTTGAAATGGTATTTCATCTACTTAAAATTTTTAATTTCATTAGAAATGAAACAAATAAAAAATTTCTGCTTAGATCAACCGCTACGCTTTCGCATAAAAAATTTAATTGTTTTAGTTGATAAGCAAAAAATTAATTTTGTTTATGCTCATTTCATAATGTATTGTTTTTTCGCTCCTACCTCTCGGCAGGCAGGTTTGCGAAAATGACTCAGGACTAAAAAGAATCAAGAGTCAAGATTTTTATATAATCACAGCATGATGCTGTTTTAAGCCGGCAAATTTACGATTTTATATCAAGTTGTAAGGGTTGCTTCAGGCATTAAAATTGATATCAATTTTATAATCTAATGGTTTGTCATTTTTTATTTTTTCAAACCATTTGTTTTTTTGAAGGTCAAGTAGATTTTCATTCTTGCTTTGACCGAATGCCTTATCTTCTTCAGAAAACTTTTCGGGTTTGTAAAACATATAAAGTCTAAGTTCGACTACTTCATGTTCAAAATACCAATAGAAATGACGCTCAAACGCCAATCGGAGGTATATACTCATATTTTGACCTTCTATACTATGATATGCATTTCCAATATGCGTAAATACATCACCATCAGGATAATAAAATTCTGAATCTGTAGAAAAATGAGGGTATTCTGTTTTAAAAGAAAGTAATTCATCTAATAAAACCTCTTGATAATGCTTATAAAAAGCTTTTAACGCTTTTATAGCGCTAATGTTTTCTGTATTTCCATTTTCAAAAAGATGGTTGTTTATTGATTTAATCAACTCTTCTTCTACTTTATCATATCTATCATAATGATTTTTGTTTCCCATGATTTTGATGTGATGAATGTTTATAGGTAATTTTAAAATTCATTTTTTTAGTCACTAAATTTACAATGATTATAGTAATTAAAGGATTTCTTAAAAATAGAGTAACACTCTAAATTAGAGTAGTACTCTATTTTTTGAGTTGGTGGCTTCGATACAATTCTTCGTCCCTCAGAATCACTCAGCCACCTAACTTTCAGTAAAATACTAAATCAACGAGCCTTTTTCCCCTTATTACTGAAACAAGTTCAATACGGGCACTAGCCTTCTATCAGAGGGAGAAGGAATTATAATCTTATTCCCTCTTCGGGAGTTAGAGGGCTTCGTGCTATATTCTCCTGCGGTAATAATAATTGATAAATCATCTCATTTACAGGCGTGGATACGCCTACTCTTTTTCCTTCTTTTACGATATAACCATTAAAGTTTTCGAGTTCGCTAGGTTTGCCTTCCATGAGATCGCGTTGTGTAGAGGCTGTGGTATCTGGGGCTTGTCGTGCAATGGCAGCAAAAGCTTTGTCTATCGTATTTTCTGGTAATACAATGCCTTTGGTATGTGCTACCGCATAGACTTCTTGTGCGGTTTTGAGCATCAAATCTTTGATGTATGTATTGTCTCTCATAACACCTATGGATACTCTGGTTAATCCGCCTATGGCACTTACGGTGGTAATAAATAGAAATTTTTGCCAGATGGCGACTTGGATATTTTCTGGGATCTTAGCATTGAGTCCCGCTTCTTTAAATATCTGTAAAATGGTTTCTACTCTTGAAGTGCGGGTGTTGTCTTGTTCTCCAAAAAGAAAAGAAGGCGGAATATCAGGATTTGAGATCACACCAGGGCTTTTAATAAAACTAATCATGCGACAAAGTCCCGAGAGTACTTGTTCTTTTGGAAGTACTTTATTTAACTTTTCTGTGTTGTCTGCTCCATTTTGTAAGGGCAGAAATAAAGTGTTGTCATTTGTATATTGCAATATATCTTTTGATGCTTGTTCTAATTGCCATGATTTTATAGCAAAAATGACAAGATCTGGCGTGTCTATTTTAGAAAGATCGTCTGTAGCTAGGTGTGGGTGTGCTGTAAAATCACCAGCAATGCTTTGCACCTGTAATCCGCGTTCTTGTATGGCTTTCAGGTGAGCGCCACGTGCAATGAGTGTAACTTGGTGTTGGGTTTGTGCTAGTTTTCCGCCTATAAAACCACCCACTCCTCCGGTACCGTAGATTAGAATTTTCATATTTTAAAGATAGGGGTTTTTCGCTTCCGCGAAAAAGGCTCAAGACTGAAAAGACTCAGGAATCAAGAGTCAGGACTTAATTTAGAAAAGAGATAGTGCATAACGTCTTTTTTCTTTGCTCTCTTCTCTATGTTCTTTATATGCTTTCTCGAACTTGCCTGCCGGGAGACAGGAGTGTAAAAAAAACTAAAATACAGGATGTAATAATTTTCCAGAGTAGAGCGCCCAAAGCATCGAGGCAAGTGCCGATAGATTCATGGCAATACCAAAGAGTTTCATTTGTGCTACAGAATAGGGTTTTTCTTTAAAGAAAATAAAGACATCTAAAAGTAACCAAATCGAGAAAATACCGAGAAATCCTGCTAGTACATAGTCTTGAAACCACATCGCGAGAATGTATGTTTCTAATAGCAACAGCACGAGCATAAAATACTTGGTGTTTTTACGTCCTATGAGGGTTGCAGTCGTTTTTTTACCTGCTAATCTATCGGGTTCTATATCCATGATTTCACCCGCAATATGTGCTTGAAATGCAAATAGCGTTAAGTATAAAATAGTTTGCCACGGAATCATGGTGAGATCGTTCAATAAGACACTAAAAAAAGCAGTAAACACATAGCCTATTTGAATACAGATTTCAAAGGGAGGTCGTTCTTTAATTCGGAACGGCTTAAAATTGTAGATGATATTAATCGCAACCATAAATACCAATAACAGTAACATATAAATACCTGACCGAAAGGTGAAATAAATAAAAAATGGCAAGAGAACAATGGCTATTTTTTTTGGAACTGTAGCTAAATGTTGCTGAGAAGCTTTGGCTCCAAAAAGGAAGTTCCCTTTACGATCATTTACTTTATCTGAGGCAATGTCATTATAATCATTCAATCCGTAGACTAAGTAATTAAGTGGAAACATCACAAAGAAAAGTCCTATCCAAAAAATGGGTTCTTTCCAAAAAACAGTATCCAAACTAAAGGGAACGAGATAGATCCATACAGTGGGAAACCACAATCCAGGTCTGGAGATTTTTATGTCTTTTAAAAAGTTTATGTGCTCAAGGTTTTGAAGTGCAAAAGATACACATAAAAGTGACGAAGATAGCATCCCGTTTATAACAATTTGGAAACTTTAAACGTTGTTTATAGAAGTATGTAAAAATCATTGTTATTTTTACAGTATCATCCTAATTGAATTTATGGCATCTTCATTTGAACGGTATCAAAAACGCCGACTATTTTTTTCATATTTCTCTGTAATCATTAGTATTACATTGGTGTTATCTCTATTGGGCGCATTAGGTATTGTTGTTATAAACGCTAAAAAGGTAGCTGATCATGTAAAGGAAAAAGTGGTGATTTCGGTATATCTTAAAAACAGTGCGAAAGATGTTGAAATCAAACAACTTCAAAAATCACTAGCATTAGCCGAGTATACAAAGTCTTCTGTTTTTGTATCTAAAGAAACTGCAGCAGAAGAGCATAGTGAAGAGATTGGTGAAAATTTTATGGATTATTTAGGTTATAATCCACTCCAGAATAGCATAGATCTTTATTTAAAGGCAGATTATGTTTCTTTTGCGAAAACCAAAGAGATCTCTGATGAAATTGCCTCGAAAGACTTTGTAGACGAGGTCACATATAATAAACGACTCATTAGCTTACTTAATGATAATATCAAGCGTATCAGCTTTTGGGTGCTTATTGTGAGTATAGTATTTACGTTTATTGCGGTATTACTGATTAATAGTTCGATACGCTTATCTGTATATGCGAAACGTTTTACGATAAAAACCATGCAAATGGTAGGAGCCACCAAACGTTTTATACGTCGTCCCTTTGTATGGAGAAGCGTGCGATTAGGAATGCTAGGAGCACTATTAGCGCTTATTGGGATGGCTGCTATATTATACTACCTCAATGAGTCTTTTCCAGACCTTGCTTTACTAGATGATAAGTTGATGATAGGTGCGCTTTTCTTAGGTGTATTCCTATTAGGTGTATTTATCACATGGATCAGCACATATTTTGCAACCCAGCGTTTCTTGAATTTACGTACGGATGAATTGTATTATTAGTAAAACTCACTATTGATGTTTCTTTTATACGCTTTAACGCTGCGCTCTCCCTGTTTGGTTGTGAATTTCACGAGCTCGCTTTCGCGAAAGCGTATATCACAATTATAAATTACACAAATATGTAATCATAACCGTATAAATTTATCATTCCTTACGACAAAACCGATGTTATGAAAAATGGAATCTATTTCTTGTTTTTGTTGATGCTAGGTATAAGCTGTTCACAAAAACAGCAAAAATCGACCACAACATCAGCTATGAGAACTTCTGAATTTATCACCGTATCTACTAAAAAAACGGTAACCCAACTTGCAGATACTTTAATTCCGCAATTGAAAGAAAAAGGATTTAAAATCATTGCAAATATTGATCATTCAATTGCAGCCAAAAAAGCAGGACTTGAATTGCGTCCTATGCGTACGATCATTTTTGGAAATCCTAAAGGGGGTACTTTATTAATGCAACAGGATCAACGTATAGGATTAGACCTTCCATTAAAGTTGATGATTTGGGAAGATGAAGCGGGAGATACGCACGTGAGTTACTACAATGCAACTACCCTTACAAGTCGATATGGTATTTCAGAGCCTCAAGCGGTTATTGATAAGGTAAATGGAGCGCTAGCAGGATTTGCAGGTAATAATGAAATAGAAGGCGCTTCTGTAACACCTATTACTGCACAGTTGATTACAAAGAAAAGCCCATATACCGCTGATGTGACTTTTGAAAAACTACAGGAAGTAATCAACTCCAAAGGATTACATACTATGGCTATTGTTCCTCATGATAAAGCTGCTGCTAGTGTTGGTCTTGAATTACGTCCTACACGTGTGTTAATTTTTGGAAATCCCAAAGTGGGTACCTTACTCATGCAAAGTAATCAGAGTATAGGAATTGACCTTCCTTTAAAAGTATTGGTACACGAAGATGCAAATGGAACTGTGTATGTGTCTTATTTTGATGCTACTTTCTTAACTAATCGTCATGGAGTTACTGATAAAGGAGACGTGGTTCAAAAGGTAAATGCCGCATTAAATGGTATTACAGATGCAGTGATTGCGGAGTAACAATACTATTCTTACAAAATATTTTAATACACTATACGTTAATAGGTTAAAATCTCTTTACTATGCGTCGTATTATTATTCTTTCGTTTTTCGTATCATTTTTATGTGTTTCATGTCTTATTCAAAACCCTAAAAAAGAAGACTGTGAGGTAAAAGAAATTACAGTAACAAAAGTGTATGAAGGAGGGGTTAAAGATATTGTGTTTGCAGAAGCTAATGGAAACTTTTATTATATAAATAGAGGCTTAGAGCAAGGATATACCTTAGAAGGAGTTCGTGAGAAAGTATTACATAAAAATGTCACTTTACACCTAGCAAGTACTCTTACAGGGTCTTCATCTAATCATATTGCGCAATTAACTGTAGGAGATGCGGTTTTATTTACAGAATTTAATTAAATATACTCGTATATTTGAAGTATAATAACAACATCCACTTACTCGGGCAAAAACATGGGAGAGCAAAAACGTAAAACGGTAGCATCACAAAAGCATCAAACAGAGTTTATTTTTGGTAAGAAAAATTATCAATGGATGCTTATTGGTCTTGGTGTCATTGCACTTGGTTTTATTTTAATGTCTGGAGGCGGTAGTGATGACCCTAATGTATTTAATCCTGAAATATATCACTGGAGACGTATCCGTCTTGCTCCGGCTGTTGTCTTAATAGGGTTTGCTGTTGAAATATATGCAATTCTTTTAAATCCTAATAAAGGTAAGGACTAGCTTTTAGCTGTTCTCTTAGTTATGAGAATATGTATTCTAATAGCACTGTTTTTAGGATATAATTCAAATACATTTCCGAAGAAAAGGATATTGTCTTATCCTTTAGTTATCTCTAAAGCTGATATGATTGTAGAAGGAGAAATTTCTGAAGTGTCTTCTTTTGCCTACGAATATAAATTTCATGTAAAAGAGCATATTAAAGGACAATCCGATCAAAATATTGTGATAAATATGTGGAAAGAGTGGACGTGTGACCACCGAATCCAACGCCCTAAAAAAGGACAAAGATTATTACTATTTCTTAAGGAAAGAGACAATAGAGAATATGAAATAATCAATGGTAGTACTGGAGAACTTTTTATAACTGAAAACGATAGCGTAAAAACATTTGGAAGGCATGATTTACCAGTTCTTAATGAATTAAAATGCGGAATAGAGATGTTTTCTCATTGTTATGAGTATTGTGGAGACCTATATTCTAGCTATAAAGAGAAAACATACTTTTTAAGAAAAGAAGAACAATCAGAGATAGAAAAAATAATGAATGAAAATGCATTTTTTAAATCAATGGTTTTGCGAATTAAACCTTCAATAATGGATGATTAGTTTTCTTACTTTAGTGGTACAGACGTCTTGAGAACTATATAATTTAAAACTAGCATATGAAACAACACATTAATAATGCAAGAATGTTTTTTATAGTTGTAATGCTTTCTACACTCATACCTAGTTGTAGTTCCATAAAAAAAGAAGTGGCGTTTAAGAATGATATGAATAGTATCCAGATTAATAATGACAACTGTCCCAATAATGGAAATTGTGCCATAGCCATCAAAAAAGGATCCTACACTATTGAGACAGATACGACAGGAGCTATGTATCCTCTATTTACTGAAGGAGATGGTGAGTTAGTAGAATTTACATATGAAGTCCCTGCTAAAGAAGGCATTGCTGATGGCAATTATAAGGAAACCATTCTATTTATAGTTCCTAAAGGATTAAAAGGATTTATGGTCTTAGAAGATGCCTCTTTATCTAAATTAAAATTACTCCTCAACAAAGAGTGTTTTTGTCGAGGGCAAGCTGGCTATCATTTAATTACACAAGGGAAATTGGCCATCAAGAGAAATGCTAAAAACGAAATTAGCTTTGATTTAAACTACCAGATAGATGGGATAGATATGGTAATCTCTAGTATTGAATTGTAACCCAAAAAGAGGTTATCTAAAATGTGCTAGACAACCTCCTTTTTATAGTAATGGCTAATTAGTAAGTAATGTTTATTTCTTAATAAGTCGTTTGGTGCTTATTAGATCTCCATCAGAAATTTTCATAAAATAGATTCCTTTTGGAAGGTATTGATAGTTGAGTGTTTTTGTAAAAGGAGCATTCATAATTGCTTCTTCTGTTTCTTCTGATATTTTTCGTCCAGCAAGGTCATAGAGTACTATTGAAACTTTAGCACTTGATGATGTAAAACGTATATCAACTATTCCCGATGTAGGATTGGGAAATAATTCAAATTCTGCTGTCGTTATATCAGAAAGTCCTAAGACATCAGTTACTGTGAAATTTGTGGTATTTACTTGATAAAAGGGGCTTACTGTTCCCATAACCATAACTCTTGCTTGTGTCGTCTCTTCTAGGTCAGAAGGAACAATAATAGATGCTGTACCATTATTAGGAACATTAGTAGCTAATTGCATAGGAAATGTAATACCACCATCTGTAGAAAGAAATATATTGACCGTAGCTTCATTAATTGGGGCTGCATCTGTATTGGCTACATCCCAAGTAACTGTTTGGGTCGTATTTAAATCCCAACTTTCATTCGTGTTTTGTGATGTGACTATAAAAGGACCTGCGCTGTCTGTTGTGGTTACAGTCATATCTTCACTCGCTGTTGCACCTCCTATTATGGCATTATCCCTAATGGTTAATCTAAAAGACATAGAACGACTTACGGAAGGTAGTTGCTCCCAAGTACTTCCTAAATCTCCTGCAACTACAGTACTTAAGGTTGGCATATACCTATTTGCATTTATCGTTGGATCTAATGTTCTAAATAATGGTCCATTTGCAGATGTAGGGCTTGGAGGCATTGGGGCTGGCGTAGCGTCAATTTGTTCCCAACAATAGGTAATCTCATTCTCTTCTGGATCTGTTGCGTTTCCTTTTAATACAAATGGCGTACTCACAGGGATCATAAAATTCTCTGTTGGTACTATAGTAGGTGCTTGATTTTCTGTAGAAGACATTTCTGGACAACTTGAAGAAGCTCCTGCACTTATATTATTCCACATTTCTGCAATACTAACTCCATTAAAATAATCATCACTGTTATTTTGAACGTTAGGTGCACAAATTCCTGCATATCCCATGATAGATGATCCACTTCCTGTTTCAATAGAAACACTAGTTCTTTGACAGTTATTATTTTGAGGGTGATTCGCACCAAATTGATGTCCCATTTCATGGGCTACATAATCTACATTAAAGAAATCTCCAATAGGAGTGTTGATTCCTGTAACACCTTGCGCTTTTAATCCTGTAACACATGGAGAGTTTAAAAAAGCAACACCTCCACCTTGAGTACTAAATACATGACCAATATCATAATTAGCATTTCCAATCACATCATCACAAATTTCTTGAGACTCATCTAAAAGCTCAAAAGGATCATTATTAGTCAACCCATCTGTATCGGGATCTAAGAAAATAATATCTGTGTTGTTACCAATGACAACCATAGTAAGTGCCAAATCTCTTTCAAAAATACCATTCACTCTAGTCATAGAAGTATTAATAGCCCCTAGCACAGCCTCTTTTTTATCTTCATCACTGGCATCAGGATCTATACCTTGATTATTAAGATGAAATGCTGAGTACTCTCCCGTACAAACCACAGCAAGTCTATAGGTTCTTAATGTACTATCATCTGCATTTCTTGTTGCAGTTGTTATATTATTTTCTAAAGGTGCGGTTATAAGATCATCTGAATTACATTCAAAAAATTGATCAGCAAAAGCATCATCAGGAATATCTTCGCGAGAGTAGGTCATATAAAATTCCTTATTTGTAGTATACGGGTCTATGTATACTGTTTTGTGCGATCCTGAGGTAATCATTCCATGCACTCCGTTTTTGGAAATACTAAAACGTATAACTGTAGCAGGGTTTTTTATGTTTTGACCTACATAAGATCTAATACTTGGATACATTTCTGTAAGCACTTCATCTAATACAGGTGCTTCATAAATTCTAAAATCTCCTACTCCCCCATTTATAGTAGGAAAAGAAATAATTACATCTGAGGTTATATTACTATCTCGTAAAGGGACAGAATTAATATTTTGTTGTAATTGATCTGCGTCTAATGAATACAATTTATAATTCTTTGGTGTGAAATTTCTATATTCTTTATTCATTGAATTTGTACGTCCCTCTGAAGTCTCAAGCCAAGGATTGGATTGATTTTGAGAAAACAGGCAGGTTTGCATACATAATAGAAAGGCTAATAATAGAAAGGGTTTTTTCATAGCAGTTAGTTTATAGTGTTCGTTATATATTAAACAATTGACAACTAGATTTTACTAGCCTTGGAAGTTTATTATTTTTCTACAGGTACTCTTATTCGTTATTATTTGTCATTTTGCCATAGTAACCGCATCTTTGCACCCATGGATAATTATGAAGCCCTTTTACTTGGTATCATCCAAGGTCTTACCGAATTTTTACCTGTTTCTTCTAGTGGACACATTGAGTTAGGAAAAGCCATTCTTAACAATGGGTCTGATGAAGAACAAAAAAACCTAATGTTTACCGTAATAGTTCACTTTGCTACAGCCTTAAGTACGATTGTTATTTTTAGAAAAGATATTTGGGAAATTATACGAGGTCTATTATCATTTAAATGGAATGAGGAAACTCAATTTTCTGTAAAAATCATAATCTCTATGATTCCTGCGGTGATTATAGGTTTGTTTTTTGAAGAACAGTTAGAATCACTCTTTGGAGGGAATATTTTATTTGTAGGATGTATGCTTATCGTAACAGCTGTATTATTATGGATGGCAGATAAAGCTAAAGACACTCAAAAAAAAGTATCCTTCCCAAATGCATTTGTGATAGGTGTTTCTCAAGCTATTGCGATGCTTCCAGGCATTTCTAGAAGTGGTGCTACCATATCTACTTCGGTATTATTAGGGAATGACAAAAGCAAAGCAGCACGTTTCTCATTTTTAATGGTCATTCCTTTAATTTTAGGAAAAATCGCCAAAGATATTTTAGGGGGCGAGTTAACAACAACAGAAGAGAATACCTCTGCACTTATTATAGGATTTATAGCCGCTTTTATTTCAGGACTTGTTGCTTGTACTTGGATGATCAAATTGGTAAAGAAAAGTAAACTTTCTTGGTTTGCGATTTACTGTTTAATTGTAGGAATTATTGCTATTGGAGTGAGTTTATACACGAAATAGTAACATTAAAAATGAAATCGATCATTGATATAGCATCTGAATATGTTGATTCTCAGGGAGAGATTATTAAGGGCTATAAATACGGATATAAAGGGCCTGTAGAATTTATAAAAGTCTATTATTTTGATTTTGTTATTTTAACTATAAATGGAAAAATTCCTGATAATCAGTCATTTGGAGGAGCTTGTGGATTTACTATTCACAAAAAAGATAAAACCATACAAACACTATCTTTTGGAGAATTAGCAACTCTACAAATTAAAAATAAAGAGATATCAGATATTTATGATAAGCTTAAAGGTGTAAAAGAAAAGTCAAAATCATTAAGTTGGTTAAAAAATAAATATCAATTAACCTCTTCAGAACTCCTTAAGATAAAAAAAGCTTTATTTACAACAGAAATGCATAAAGATCAGATTATGATTCAATTAGAAGAATTAGTATCTAAAAAAAACAGATCACACTAGTAATATAATTTAATGTCTAAAAAAATACCACTTACAGATCAAGATTATAAAGACGGACAAGTATTGTTGTTTGATAAACCGTTGGAGTGGACTTCCTTTCAACTGGTAAATAAAGTGCGTTGGCTTATTCGTAAGAATTTGAATATAAAGAAGATCAAAGTGGGTCATGCGGGAACCTTAGATCCGCTGGCAACTGGATTAATGATTATTTGTACCGGTAAGTTTACTAAGCGCATCCATGAGTTTATGGGGCAGGAAAAGGAATATACAGGCACTGTGATGCTTGGTGCTACAACGTCTTCTTACGATTTAGAAACGGAAATCAATGAAACCTTTTCTACAGATCATATTACGGAGGATGCTGTATACGCTTTCGCGAAAGCGTACCAAGGAACTATCCAACAACGACCTCCGGTATTTTCAGCTCTGAAGAAAGACGGAAAACGCTTGTACGAATTTGCAAGAGCAGGCGAAGAAGTAGCAATCCCCACCCGAGAAATCACTATATATGATTTTGAAATCACTAGAATAGCGATGCCTGAAGTAGATTTTAGAGTACGTTGTAGTAAAGGAACCTATATCCGATCACTTGCCTATGATATGGGAAAAGGTCTAGAAAGCGGAGCACATCTCACGGCGCTAAAAAGAACCAAAATAGGCGATTATGACGTAGATAATGCACAAGATATTGTGACGTTTGAAAACAGTTTTACGACTCTGGATAATACCTAAAGACTGTTAATCGTTTACATAATATAGTAGATTTTGATTATTTTAGACCCCTTATGAAATTGAGCTCCCAAGATAAATCCATGCTTATCACCTTTTCTGGTGCTAGCTTTCTGGTGCTCGTTTTTTTCTTTTTAGGAGTAAAACCATATCAAAATCCAAACCCTGAAGAAGCATTTATAGAAATTCCTGTAATTCAAGAACCATTTTTAGAAGAAGAACTGGAAGAAAAAGAAACAACTACTCAGACGGCTATCGTAAAAAGTCATCAAGCATATAACGCAAACGAGTTACGTAATGAAAGTAAGGAGCTCTTTTCTGAAGAAGATCCTATACGACAAGCTATAGAGCAACAGCAATTACAAAGTGTAGAAGATCTAGAGGCCGAAAATGAAAAGATTTTAGAAGAACATAAGAAATCTCGTGAACTTGCCATGGCAGCACATAATGAACAGGTTAAAGCACAGATTGAAGCAAGAGAGAAAGAACGCAATAGCAAGAAAGGAAATAGGGAGAGTACCGTGTCTTATAATCTTAAAGACAGAAGGGCTATTGTAATCCCTAATCCAGTATATACCTGTGATGCTTTAGGAAAAATTGTACTTGATATAGAAGTGAATAGTACAGGGGCTATTACAAAAAAGGAATATAATAAAAAAGCATCCACTTCGTCTAATGGATGCTTAATCGATCAAGCGCTTAGCTATGCTTCTGAAGCGCTATTTAATAGTACCGCTACGGTTTCTCAAAAAGGGACGATTACTTTTAACTTTCAGGGGTAGTTGTATTGCTCAGTCATAGAAATAGTAACTTAACCACGGAACTTTAAGAGTTCGTATAAATTGTTAATGGTTATTCGTTAATAGTGAATACACAACTAACGAATAACCATTAATCAAAATAGCATAAAACTAAAGAGGTTTAGTCTAGCAAGTGTAAAAGATCTTCTACCGTATTTTGTCCTTTATCTTTATTATACCAAACTTGTAAGTCTTGTTTGAATTCTGGAGTAAGCTTACCATGTGCTTCTTTATAATCATTAACCATTTTGGTAGCTTCAGAAGGACGAGGGCCCCAATCTGCTAGTACATTTCCAGATGTATTATCTATCGCTACAAGCTTTGGAATAGAGCGCCCACCATTATATAAAAAGGCATCTATTAACTCTAGATTTTCATCACGTAATATAACTTTTACATCAATCCCATCATTAAGCTCAGCTATTTTTTGCATAACAGGCATGGTTTGCGCAGCATCACCACACCAGCTTTCTGTAATGACAAGCCAAGTGACATCTCCTTTAAAGTCTTGGATTTTTGCGATATCACTTTCTTTAATTTTTGTAGTCTTATCCAGTCGCTTCATACGACGTTGATTGAGCATTGTATAATTAGTTAATGCTTCTGTTTGGTTAGGACCCGTGCTTGTTTCTTGGGCGGCGTGGTCATCTATTAGTTGTCTATATGCTTGGTACGTGATCGCTTTTGGAAGCGCTTCTTGTACAATTTGTTCTCTTGATTTTTCTACCATTGTTTTCATAATCTGTGAGTCGACAAAGAAAAGACGAACTTACGCCTCTACAATTGTCTAAATTACACTTTTTGCAGTCAAAAAGAGAAAAGAGATATAAGCATTATATTCTACGTACAAATACAGTGATGTATGTAGTTATAGAAACGTAAGTCTGTATTTTGCTTATGTCTATTTACCCTCTGTTTTAGATTCACATGGATATAGTAACCGTTTTAAATTATCTTTATAACATACTTTAACTGTAATAAAATGACAAAACATAAATGTGGCTGGTGTGTAGGTGACGATCTATACGAATCTTATCACGATAATGAGTGGGGAACTCCTTTAAGAGATGAGGATTTACTGTTTGAGTTTTTGGTTTTAGAGACCTTTCAAGCTGGATTGAGTTGGATTACTATTTTACGTAAGCGAGAAAATTTTAGAATTGCTTTTGATCGCTTTGATTATAAGCGTATTGCGCAGTATGATGAAAATAAAATTGCAGATCTTCTTCAAGATGCAGGCATTATCCGTAATAAATTGAAAGTACGTGCAACGGTGACAAATGCTAAGTTATATATGGAAATTCAAAAAGAGTTTGGCAGTTTCTCTAAATACCTTTGGGATTATGTAGATCATACGCCTATCCAAAATAGTTGGAATCATTATAAGGATTGTCCTGCCAATACACCGTTGAGTGATCAGATAAGTAAAGATTTAAAGAAGCGTGGTTTCAAGTTTGTTGGATCTACAGTGATCTATGCCTTTATGCAGGCTATTGGGATGGTGAATGATCATGCGGTAGGCTGTTATCGTTATAAAGAAGTGCAAGCCCTCACCTAACCTCTCCCTTTGGAAGAGGAATTCATATACGTCATAAAGTTATTAGCTGTTTACAAAAGAGGATTTAGGATAAATACTTTAAAAAATCTTCTCTAGGAATTTCGGCAGCACCTAGACTAGCAAGGTGGTCAGTATACATTTGACAATCAATAAGACGGTAATTTTGCTGGGTTAGCTTTCGCGAAAGCGAAATAAACCCCACTTTACTGGCGTTGCTCACTTTAGAGAACATACTCTCTCCACAAAAAATGCCTTTGTCTTTTAAATCGATGCCATAAAGACCACCCACCAATTGGTCTTCTTTCCAAACCTCGACAGAAATACAATGCCCCATTTCATGCAATTTTAGATAGGCTTCTACCATCGCATTGGTAATCCAGGTGTCGTGTTGTTCTTTTCGTTTGATACGCTTACAGGCTAAAATAACTTCTAAAAAACGCTGATTATAGGTTACTTTAAAAGTATTATCACGAAATACTTTACGCATAGATTTTGATATACGAACGTCTTGAGGTTTAACCACCATACGCGGATCAGGACTCCACCATAATGCCATCTCTCCTTCATTAAACCATGGGAAAATCCCAGAGTTATATGCCAGCATAAGCCGATCTGAATGTAGATCTCCTCCTACAGCCAGTAATCCATCTTCTTCGGCTTGAGAAGGATGCGGAAAAGCGATATGATCTGTGAGAATGTGCATCTACTTTTTAAAATACCAAATTACAAAAACCAATATCCAAATAATTAAAGCGTCTACTATTAAATAAACAGGGTACCATCCAGTATGTTTAAAATCTAAAAAAAACTCTTCATAATACGTAAAAGGAAATCCCGCATCTAGGATTTGCGATGGTTCCCAGAATGGAGTTCCAAAATCGACTAATACTGTTAGAAATGATATTGCAAAGAATATTATAATAGCTACAATGGTTATGAAGATTAGCTTTTTAATCATAACAACAATAATCCTAAAATATAAATTGCACTTCCTACAACCATAAGGATAAGGGTATAAGGTAAAATTTCTTTAGCTTTTAATTTTGTGATACCTAATAGAGGTAATGCCCAAAAGGGTTGTAACATATTGGTCACTTGATCTCCATAAGCAAGTGCCATAATTGCTTTGGGTAAAGGAACTCCTAATGATAATGCACTTTCTATCACTATAGGTCCTTGGATTGCCCACTGACCTCCACCACTTGGCACAAAAACATTTACAAGACCTGCACTAAAAAATGTAAATATAGGAAGTGTAGTCTCTGTAGCAACAGCAATAAAAGCATCACTAATCATGGTAACCATGCCTGTGCTTTTCATAATTCCCATAATTCCAAAATAGAGCGGGAATTGAATTAAGATTCCGCTGGCTCCTCCTATTGCCTCTTCTACAGCTTTAAGAAAGTTTTTAAAATTCCTGTGTAAAATAACACCTAATCCTAACATTAAAAAATTAAGCATATTAGGAGATAAAGATGCCCCCCAATATCTCGCAAAAAAGGCAGTTAAAAGTATAAACCCAAATCCTATGGCTAGCAACTTAGAGTTGTCAAGTTTATCATTTTTTTCTTGACGTTCAGCAGTAGCCTTTGGCGTATTAAAATCAGGAAGTTCTGTTGTTTTCCCATTTCGTGCAAGTACATAAAATGTAAAAGGAATAACGATCAAAAGAATTCCAAATATAAGTAGATTCCACCAACTGAATATAGTTTGTTGACTTGTAATAATTTCTGGAATAGCTGCTAGATTCTCTGAAGAGAGAATACCATTCATCATGTCCTGTATGTAATTATTTTCGGATGCTTTTAGTGATGCAGAGCCACTCATTCCTCCGTGCCAAACCATTAAACCAATATATCCAGCAGCACCTACCAGTGGGTAGTTGATTTTAAACCCTTTTTCTAGTGCAGCTTCTCCTATTTTACGAGCCATAATCGCTCCGAAAATGAGTCCTAAGCCCCAATTAAAAAATGCAACAAGCATGGTGGTAAAACTTACTAATATAACGGCACTAGCAGTATCTTTTGCATATACAGTGAGTTTAGAAATGAGCCAACTCATAGGTGTACTTAAGACGAGAACATGTCCTAATACTAATATAAGCATCATCTGATAGGCAAAAACCAATAGATTGTTATCCCAAATGCCTTCTTCCCAAAATTTTAAAATAGCAATAGGGTGTGCTGTTTCAGAAGGATTTTCTGTAAACACCAACGCCAGTATCATGGTAAGCAATGTTAACAAAATAGCAATGACAAAAGGAGAAGGAATATACTTTTGAAAAAGTGTTTCTATGGTTTTTGTGATAGACATAATTTTAGTACAATCGATTTATAAATTCATCATTAAGAAAAACTTCTTTTTAAATTTTGATCTAGTAGGAATTTTGTTTCATGCATATAAATTTTAGCATCAGGGTCATTACCGTTTGAACCATTTACAATGGTCTCTCCTGTAACATTAAGTATAATATGATCTTGTACTACTTTAAGTACTTCAATAGTAAGATTTTCTATAGAATTGTAACTGAAATAATATAAGACAGATAAGTTTTCATCTCTATCATAATCATATCCCTGTTTCTGATGGATATGAGTTCCTTCTTTTAAATTAATTTCTTCTTTTGAGAGTACTGCTGTAGCTTCTATAGAAGGTGAAGGGTCAATTACATCTTCTAACTCTTGTACTCTTTGTATCGTTTCTGAAGTAGTAAGGTGTATGATGAACTCCCAGATACCATCTTCAGATTCATACAGATTATATCTAGGAGCTGATATCCTGAATTTTTCGATACCAAATTCAGAATGGTTTATTTCGAGAATGTCTGATTTCATATGTATATACCGTAGCGTTAAGATATAAAAAAACCCGCAGCTAAGGGGATAACTACGGGTGAAGTGGAACTTTTAGGGGTTCCAAGATGATTACCTAAAACGGCAAATCATCATGATCTTCAGTATTCAGGTTACTAGCAGGCTCAAAAGCATCTGCTGGCGGTACTGGTGGCATATCTGGAGCTCCTTGTGGTGCTGCAGCTTGTAAATTTTCTATACGCCAGCCCTGTATACTATTAAAATATTTTGTTTCGCCTTGTGGATTTACCCACTCACGACCTCTTAAATTGATACTAATTTTTACATTTTGCCCAACTTGATAGTTGTTAAGCAAATCTGTTTTGTCTTGAACAAATTCCACCATAATATGTTGTGGATACTGCTCTTCAGTTGTTACAACGATTTCACGTTTTCTGAATCCATTATTACCGAAGGTTTGTGTTTCTCCGATCATTTTTACTTTTCCTTGTACTTCCATCTCTCAAATAAGAATTATAGGGTGTAAATGTAGCTAAAAATTAAAGTTTAGCAAGCAGAACTTTCCACGCGTTATTCACATTTTGTTCAACGAGATACTCCTTTGCTCTCTTATGTATCTTATTTTGATCTCCTGTTTGTACTAATTGATGTATTTCAGGAGTTTCAGCAACAAAATCTGAAATTTCTTTTGCTGTAGGAAGTTCTTCTACATTTCCTAACATTCCGAGATCATTTCCAGTAAGGATGGTACTTAATCTAATAGATTCAGGAATTTGATCTATTCCTATTCCTAGTTGTGCAATAGGTTTAGGAACTTCAAACAACCCTTGATTCGCACGACTATACCAATTACCTCCCATACGAGCGACTTGGTCTATTTTTAACGGATCTATGGCTCCATTAGTATCTAAAACAGTTTCTTTTATATGTATTTTAACAATTTCGCATATCACCAGATTTCCTGCACCACCTTCAGTTCCCAGTGGCTTCACTTCAATAACCTTACATTCAAACTGCACGGGGGATTCTGCAACACGTGGTGGTTGGATCGTTTCTGAGGCAAGCTCCGTAAGCCCTGCTTTTGTAAACTCATTCACTCCTTTTGGATATGCCGTACTCGCTAGACTCATCTGTTGTACCATCGCGTAGTCTACAATATTAATCGTAGTCTCTGGAACCTCTAACACATTATCTAAGGTGTTTTTTGTACTATTATCACGACCGCTTCTAGAAGGTGAAAACACTAGAATAGGCGGATTTGCGCCAAAGACATTAAAAAAACTAAAAGGAGCAAGATTCACATTTCCTTGTCCATCTACGGTACTCGCAAAAGCAATAGGACGTGGTCCTACAGTACCTGTTAAGTATCCAAATAATTTAGGAATCGCAATTTCTTTAGGATCGATCGTTTGCATAAAAAGCGTTTTCTCCAAAGGTAGGAAAAGAGAAAATGTCAAAAGAAAACTTTAATCATTTATATTTTGTTTTCTAAAGCATCAGTCTTTATTATACTATCGATCAAATTCTTTCGTTTGTAGTTTATTTACTATTAGAAGCAAAGTTTTCCTTTTTCAAGGTGTATTTTTAAGACTTTAATTCTATATTTATTGAAAGTGTTCTTCTATGAATTTTAGTCCCAAGCCTCAATATGCGAGGTGGTTTATGATCATATCTTCTTTGGTAATTACCACACTCATCTTGTGGAATGTATTGCTATTTTTTGAACAACTTAAAGAATCTGAACGCAGTAAAATGGAAATATTTGCTGCAGCTCAAAAAGCATTAGCGGAAACAGGGGATATTTTACCTAAAGGAAAAGATGCAAGACAATTGGATGCATCATTAAGTAATTTATATCTATTAATAGTTTCTAGGAATAATACGATTCCAACACTTGATTATGATATTGAAGACGAGGTGTATATGCCTCTTAATATCCCTAATGGAGATGTATTGTCTCAAGAAGAATTAGCACAACTTGCTCAGGAGTATTCTCTAGCTAATGAGCCAATAGATATTGTCTGGGATGGAGTAAAATCTAATACTATTTATTATGGAAACTCTTCTATTATAGATCAGCTTAAATACTTTCCTATTGCACTTCTTCTTATTGTTGTTTTATTTATTGCGATCATTTATTTTTATTATTTAACCTCAAAATCATCTGCACAAAATTTATTGTGGGCAGGGATGGCTAAAGAAACAGCCCACCAAATAGGAACACCGCTTTCATCCCTAGTTGGATGGACAGAAATCCTGAAAACTGAAGATGTGAATCCAGATTATATTAAAGAAATGGTCAAGGATATTGATCGGTTAGAAACCATTACTGATCGTTTTAGTAAAATCGGATCTATACCTGATTTAGTAGAGGTTGATATTATAGAAGAAACCAGAGTTACTTTTGACTATTTGGAAAATCGGAGTTCAAAACTTATTAAATTTTCAATAGATCTTCCTGAAGGAGAGCTTCCAGTCATGCTCAACAAACAGTTATACGGATGGACCATTGAAAATATGTTTAAGAATGCTATCGATGCCATGAAAGGAAAAGGAGATTTAACAGTGGTAATTACCCGAGATGCAAATTATGCTAAAGTATTAATATCTGATACTGGAAAAGGAATTCCTAAAAATAAATTCAATAGCATTTTTGAACCAGGTTTTACCACTAAAAAGCGTGGTTGGGGATTAGGACTGTCTTTAGCCAGAAGAATCATAGAAGAATATCATGATGGTAGAATAGGAGTACTCAAAAGTGAAATAGACAAAGGGACAACTATGCAAATCCAATTAAAACTAGTAAACGATGCCTGAGTACTTAAAGAACATTAAAAAGACATTACTCTCAGATAACTGGGCAACTTTACATAAGGTGACATTTGACTATAAAGATTCCAAAGGAAATTGGGAACCTCAAGTACGTGAAGTCTATGATCGAGGTAATGGAGCTGCTGTTATTTTGTATAACAAAGAAAAGAATACCGTCATTTTAACGGAGCAATTTCGCATGCCTACTTATTTTAATGGAAATCCCAGTGGAATGCTTATTGAAGCATGTGCAGGACTCTTAGATAATCACGATCCTGAAACTGCCATCAAAAAAGAAATAGAAGAAGAAACTGGTTACCATCTTTCTAGTGTAGAAAGTGTCATGGACTTATACATGTCTCCTGGTTCTGTCACAGAAACCGTTCATTTATTTATGGCTAGCTATACAGCAAAAGACAAAATAAGTGAAGGTGGCGGTGTTACAGAAGAACACGAAGATATTTTAGTGCATGAGTACGCTTTCGCGAAAGCGTATAACATGATCAAAACTGGTGAGATTAACGATGCTAAAACCGTGATATTACTACAGCACTTGAAGTTAGAGGGAATCTTAACTTAAGTGCCCTTTAATAGCTTGGATAAGCTGTTCAAAATCGTCTGGAGTTAATGATGCTTTATCTATAAATCGTGCATCTTCCATAGACTGTAGTGGTAGTAAATGCACATGTACATGTGGTACCTCAAGTCCAATCACACTCACACCAATACGCTTACAAGGCACTGCTTTTTCTAAAGCAATAGCTACCTTTCTAGAAAAAGCCATTAGCTTAAGATAGGCCTCTTCAGAAAGATCAAAAATACGATCTACCTCTTCTTTAGGAATACAAAGTGTATGCCCTTTTGTATTAGGATTTATGTCTAATATGGCGATATGATCATCATCTTCATGAACAATATGTCCAGGAATTTCGCGATTGATAATTTTTGTAAAGATACTTGCCATATTAATCTCTAGTGATTTCTATAATATCAAATTTCATTACTCCCTTTGGCACTTGAATTTCGGCCACATCACCTACTTGTTTCCCTAAAAGACCTTTTCCGATAGGAGAATCTACAGAAATCTTTCCTGTTTTAATATCGGCTTCATTTTGAGCAACCAGTTTATAGGTCATCTCCATCCCGTTAATCTGATTTTTAATCTTAACGGTAGAATGCACCAATACTTTACTAGTATCCAGTTGAGATTCATCTATAATACGTGCATTAGAAGCAAGCTCTTCCATTTGAGAGATGCGCATTTCTAACATTCCTTGTGCTTCTTTGGCAGCGTCATACTCTGCATTTTCACTTAAATCTCCTTTATCTCTAGCTTCTGCAATGGCTTGAGATGCTTTTGGACGTTCTACATCTCGTAATTGATTTAATTCATCTTTAAGTTTTTGTAAACCTTCGGCAGTGTAATAATTTACTTTACCCATATGCTATATTTTTAAGGCCTTTTAGATAGGCGTCATTATATTATATAAGAATTCCCGACGAGCCGGGAATAAAAAAATCCCATTTTCACGGGACATGTGTTACGAATATACGAAATATTTTACTGGATACATCGTTTTGTAGTAAATTGCAAGTTCTAAAGCAGGATTGCGACCCATAATATCGTACCTCTTAATTTTAATTATATATACAGTAGTTTAATGCGTAATATCTTCCTTTTTAGTTGTATCATTTTAATGTTAGCTGGATGTTCTTCAGATGACAATAGACGTTCTAATAATCCTTTTATTGTTGATATTGGTTTTAGTATTCAGTTAGGTAATATAGCTGCTTTAGATCTTCAAATCCCTAATAACGCGGTGTATGTACCTAACGGAGGCGTACGCGGTGTTTTTGTGATTAATACAGGTAGTGATTTACGTGCTTGGGAAGCTACAGATCCTAACCATAGTCCCAATGAGTGTTCTACAATGGTGATAAATGGTATCGAAGTAATTTGTCAATGTGATGATGCACATACGTATAATCTTTTTACAGGCCAGGCTTCAGGAGAAGTATTAGACTTTGCAATGGTACCATACAGAGTAGAGCAAAGCGGCGATGTTATTATTGTGTCTAATTAATAGGCGTTCACTTCTTACTATTTGAATATTTTTCACACTTTTACTACGTGTGCTGTTTCTTTGTACGCTTTCGCGAAAGCGAGTTTATGAGATTCGTGACCGTAGGGAGAGCGCAACGTTAAAGTGTATATTTTCAGAATATAATAGGGTTTTATATCTATTAAAGCACCTTTATAACAAATGAACCCACCTACTATTTTTCTTATCCTATAACATATCGCATACGATATGTTGTTTTTATAGCTACAATATATTGTGTTTTTTCAGAAAACCACAAACACAAAATTACACAACAATTTGATTATTAGTTATTTGTGAAATTATTTCTATTTGGCACATATTTAGGATGATAGGTCATTATAATAACGAACCTTACTTAAAAATTTGTTTTAAAATGGCTACACAATCATTAAACCCCAATATGTGGATCACCTATATGCTGACTTTTTATTTAATTATACCATTACAAGAGTGAGAGATGAAGAGACTGCTAAAGATATCATTCAGGAAACCTTTTATCTGCCTTAAAAGCAGCTCCTAAATTTAGAGGAGAAGCTACAGAGAGAACATGGTTAACAGCTATTCTCAAACGAAAAATAATAGATTATTATAGAAAAATTAATACTCCCAAACATAAGGTAATTGTTCGTTTTCAGAATATACAGAGAGATGGTTCAGATACCAATTGGTTAGAAGAGCGTTATGAAGATCGCACAAACGTATCTGGAGATATGAAAATTGAAGCTAAAGAATTTGAAATATTGGTTTTTGAACATATGGCTAAACTCCCCAAAAAGCAATGCAAAGCGCTCACCATGAAAACAATTCAAAAGATGAGTACTGAAGATATTTGTAAAGAATTAGATATTACAGTAGATAATTTTTGGGTAACCATACATAGAGCACGAAAAAGATTAATGCTGGAAATACATAAAGAATGGTATAACTAACCCTTTACATATCCTTTAACCAGTCTTCATTAATTTTTTATGTTATGCATTTACATATAGGTTTCAGTATCTTTAAAAAATACATCTGTATTCTTATCTATAAAATGACTCGTGTACAACCATTAATTTTTATTTTACTTTTATGTCTCTACTCTCTGAATACTATTGGGCAGAATGACGAGAGAAATAAAATACTTATAATCAATATTTTATATGTTTTAATGTTTTTAAATATGTAATAAAAAAACACAAAATATGGTAGGCACGCAACATATTAAGCATCAACAAAATACTAGCAACACTCATAAAAAAGATAAGAAACAATAGTACATAGAGTATCTATTATACGCTTTCGCGAAAGCGAACTCATGAAACCTGCAGGCAGGCAGGCAGGCAGGCAGGTTCACAACCAAAAGAGAGAGCACAGCGTTGAAGCATATTTAAATTAAGTATTAGATTTAGTATCTTGTTAGGCGAATTTATAATTATAAATTCCTGAGTTATCATTCTATTAATCCTACTGTAAATAGCAATAAAAACGCTCGCTACATTGAAAAACAAAAAACAGCATACACTCTTTACATGGTTATTGTATTTTATAATACCCTTTGCTCTGGTATTGGGATACAAATACATCTCCAAAAATACCGAAGAAACCTATACTCCTATAAATGCTAGTGACATTGAACTAGCAAACAAAACAAAAGAACTCCCTGAAACCATCGATTATATTTTTGATGTAAAACCTATTCTTTCAGATAGGTGTTACTTGTGTCATGGTCCTGATGATGGCACACGCGAAGCAGGTTTAAGATTAGATACTAAAGAAGGAGCGTATGCTGCCATTGGTCCAAACCAAGATAGATTTACCATTGTACCGAACGATACACTTACCAGCCAACTCGTCTCTAGAATATATGCTGTGGGAACAGAAAAGTTGATGCCACCTGAAGATTCAAACCTCAGTCTAACTGACTATGAGAAACAAGTACTGACCAAATGGATTAACCAAGGTGCTGTTTGGAAAGACCATTGGGCATTTGTAGCTCCCCAAAAAAAAGAAATCCCTCAAATCACCAATACAAGTCTTACTGCTAATGAAATTGACAACTTCATTATTAAAAAACTGGAACAACAAGGATTATCACCTTCTGAAAAAGCCAGTAAAGAAAAACTCATACGCCGTGTCTATTTTGATCTTACAGGACTCCCACCAAGCGTTTCTGAAATAGACGCCTTTGTGAATAACAGCAACCCTAACGCATACGAAAGTATTGTCGATAGTTTACTAAACTCTACGCAATATGGCGAGCATATGACCACAAGTTGGCTAGACATTGCTCGCTATTCAGACACGCACGGATATCAAGATGACTTGGAACGTGTGATGTGGCCATGGCGCGATTGGGTGATTAGTGCGTTTAATAAAAATCTCCCTTATGACGATTTTGTAACCTGGCAACTAGCTGGAGATTTGCTCCCTGATGCTAGTCTCGAACAAATTATAGCCACTGGGTTTAATAGAAACCATAAAATCACACAAGAAGGGGGTGTGATCGATGAAGAATATCGTGTAGAGTATGTACTAGATAGAACCAATACAGTTTCCAAATCTTTACTAGGACTCACCATGGAATGTGCACAATGCCATGACCATAAATACGATCCTATTTCTCAAAAAGAATACTTTAGTTTCTATAGCTTCTTTAATAAAGTGAATGAGAAAGGACGTATTGACTATGGAGAAATTCCAGAGCCTAATATCAAAATCACACAACAACAAACAGAAGAACTACTTTCTTTTATTAATATGCCAGATTCTATTCCAGAAGTACAATTGATGGTGATGAAAGATGATGCTCCTTCTCGAAAAACATACGTTTTAAAAAGAGGCGCTTATGACGCCTACGGAGATGAAGTACAAGCAGACACACCAAAAGCAGTACTTGCTTTTGATGATTTTGAAAACAATAGGTTAGGACTTACCAACTGGCTTTTTGATGAAAAGAATACCCTCACTGCACGCGTGGCTGTAAATAGATTATGGCAACAAATTTTTGGAACAGGTATCGTAGCTTCGAGTTCTGATTTTGGAAACCAAGGCGCCTTACCGTCCCACCCAGAACTTCTGGACTGGCTCGCGATCACTTTTAGAGAAGAAGGATGGGATATGAAAAAAATGATCAAACGTATGGTCTTATCTAATACCTACCAGCAAACCTCCAAAACAAGTCCCGAACTCTTGGAAGCAGACCCTTATAATAAATGGCTTGCGAGAAGCACACGTCAAAAATTAACTGCCGAGATGATTAGAGACAATGCACTTGCCGTAAGCGGATTGCTTGTCAAAAAAATAGGTGGCCCTAGTGTAAAACCCTATCAACCCAAAGGACTTTGGGCAGAAACCACTTCAGGACAAGGACTCACAGAATACATCATGGACACCGGAGAAAACGTATATAGAAGAAGTCTATACACCTTCTGGAAACGAACCGTGCCACCTCCGTCTATGATGACCTTTGATGCCGCCACACGAGATTATTGCACCGTAGAACGTCAAAAAACTAGTACCCCATTACAAGCACTCGTCATGCTTAATGACCCACAGCTTATTGAAGCAGCAGAGGTGTTGGCCACTCAAGTATTACTAGATAAAGAACTCACAGATCAAGATCGGATACATACGATCTTTAAAAAAATTACCTCCCGTGCTCCCGATGAAACAGAAATGGAAAACTTACTCGCATTTCTAAAAGAATCGGAAGCTGGTTATGACGAAACTAAAAAGGTAGTCACTACTCAAGTAGCTATTGACAAAGAAAAACTATATGCCTTTAGTGCAGTCACAAGTTTGATTTTTAATCTAGATGAAGCTATTGTAAAAGGATAATCGTATGGAAGAAATCTCAAAACATTTTCTCAATAATAACCGCAGACATTTCCTAAAGAAATTGAGTTTGGGTATTGGTGGACTTGCTGCTGCTTCGATGTTAGATCCTTTTTCGGCTATAGTAGAAGCACCAGATTCTCCATTAAAAGGCATGAATCTGCCTCACTTTGCGCCCAAAGCAAAACGCGTTATTTATTTATTCCAAAGCGGAGGTCCTTCTCAATTAGAGTTGTTTGATTACAAACCACTTCTTGATAAAATGAGAGGTCAGGATTTACCTGATTCTGTACGAAAAGGACAACGTCTTACAGGAATGACTTCTGGACAAGATAGCTTTCCGCTAGTGGGTAGTAATTTTACATTCAATCAATACGGAGAGTCCCGAGCTTGGGTAAGTGATCTCATGCCATATACCGCAAAAATTGTAGATGAGTTATGCTTTGTAAAATCCATGCATACCGAAGCCATAAATCATGACCCTGCCATTACTTTTTTCCAAACTGGATCACAACAAGCAGGAAGACCTAGTATTGGATCATGGATGAGTTATGGATTGGGAAGTTTAAATGATAACCTTCCTACATTTACGGTATTATTATCCAGAGGAACGGGAAGACCGCTTGCACAACCTTTATATTCCCGACTATGGGGGAATGGGTTTTTGAGTTCGCTACACCAAGGAGTTCAATTTAGATCAGGAAAAGATCCTGTATTATACCTAAAAGACCCTGAAGGCATGAGTAGATCTGAGCGACGCAAAATGCTCGATCATATTGCTGAGTTAAATGAAAAGCAAGAAAAAGAATTTGGTGATCCAGAAATCAATAGCCGTATTGCTCAATATGAGATGGCATACAGAATGCAAACTTCTGTTCCCGATACGATGGATATAGAAGGAGAACCCGATCATATTATTAAAATGTATGGCGCCGAAGCAACGGTACCTGGTACCTATGCAGCCAACTGTTTATTAGCAAGACGCCTAGTTGAAAAAGATGTGCGTTTTGTGCAACTCTATCATATGGGTTGGGATCAGCATGAAAACTTACCCACACAAATAAAAAAACAAGCTAAAGATATTGATCAGGCAACTGCTGCATTAATCATGGATTTAAAACAACGCGGACTCCTTGAAGATACCCTTGTGGTTTGGGGAGGTGAATTTGGACGTACCAACTACAGCCAAGGAACACTTACCGAAACTAACTATGGGAGAGATCATCACCCAAAATGCTTTACCATGTTTATGGCGGGCGGTGGTGTAAAACCAGGATTCACCTATGGAGAAACCGATGATTTTGGATACAACATTGTAAAAGACCCTGTACATGTGCATGATTTGCAAGCTACCATGATGCATTTAATGGGTGTCGACCATACCAAATTCACCTATAAGCACCAAGGAAGAAGATTCAGGCTTACGGATGTTTCTGGGCATGTAGTTCACGATCTTATTAGTTAATTCCATATGAGTCGTAGAAAATTTTTAAAACAATCTTCCTACCTCGCCATGGGGTTTCTGACGTATCCCGCTGGAGTTTATGCTGAGCGGAGTCGAAGTGCGAACCTGCCTGCCGGGAAGGCAGGAGCGTTCTCAGTATCATCCCCCAAAGATGTGATTATAGGTCATAACTCACATCAATATAAAGTAAATCTCAACTGGGGAAACCTCAACACATCCCAAACCCCTGTAAATGATTGCCACGAGATGGTACAGGACTCCAAAGGACGGATTGTATTATTAACCAATCACACTAAGAACAATGTCATTATTTATGACAAATCGGGAAAGCTAATCGAAACATGGGGAACTGAATATCCAGGAGCTCACGGACTCACCCTTGTTAAAGAAAATGGCACCGATTTTCTATTGATCACCGATTATGAGCGACATCAGATTATCAAAACTACCATCGATGGAAAAGTGGTTTTTAAAATAGATACGCCTTTAGAAACGGGAAAGTATACTAAAAAAGAAGATTTTAAACCTACCGAAACGACCGTTACCGAAAATGGAGATATCTATGTAGCTGATGGGTATGGAAAACAATATATCACGCACTATAACCATAAGGGAGAATTACTGAACATCTTTGGAGGACAAGGCACCGAAAACGGACAATTCTTGAATGCACATGGCATTTGTTATGACCATAGAGATTCCGATAATCCATCGTTATTGATTACTGCCAGAGAACTCAATCAGTTAAAACGATTTGGTTTAGACGGTACTTTTATAGAAACTATTCCCGTACCTGGCGCCTTGATTTGTCGTCCTGTAATTCATAAAAAAGATATTTATTTTGCAGTATTACGATCTAAAAATGCCGTACATGATGACTCTGGGTTTATCTTAATTATGAATGAGAAAAATGAAGTCGTTTCTTGTCCTGGTGCAACGGCGCCTTCGTATCAAAACAACGAATTAGGTGAGTTGTATCAAACTATCCGATTGTTTCAGCATCCACATGATGTGTGTATCGATGATGATGAAAATATGTATGTCGCCCAATGGAATTCTGGTCAAACCTATCCTATTAAATTAACAAGAGTATGAGGATAGCCATTCTAAGTATACTCTTGACAAGCATCCTAAGTTGTGCTGAAAAAACAACACCTGTTGATAGCGTGTTTGTACAACAACAGCAAATCAGCATCACACAACCTCGCGTAACGGCTACGAGTACGATTATAGATTCTACCGTAACAATAACCGCTGCATTAGCGCTAGAAGATGTTGCTCTCTATTATACAAATGATGGTTCAGCTCCTACTGAAAGTAGTGCAAAATACATCGCTCCTATTACGGTTGAAAAAGAAGGCATCTATTCCTTTAAAGCTTTTCATACAGATTGGAAACCAAGCGAAACTACAACCTTAAAATTATATAAAAAGGGGATCACTCCTCATAAAATTGATTGGCATACTAATGCACACACGACCTATCCTGGCGTTGGATCAATGACGGTGATAAATCAAAAGAAAGGCTCTTTAAACTTCAGAGATGAACAATGGGTGGGATATGATTCTTTAGCTTTCGCGAAAGCGTACTTTGACAAAAAACCTTTTATAAAAAGTATGACCATCGGATATCTTACCGATACAAAATCATGGATTTTTCCTCCAGAAAAAGTAGTGGTTCTTCTTAATCAAAAAGACACCCTACAGATTGATATTCCAAAAGCCACTGAAGGAGAAACACCTAGACTCAATGATGTATATATTCCTATTAATAAAGAAATAGAACATATTTCAATACGCGTATATAACACCTCAAAATTACCCGAATGGCATCCAGGAAAAGGTATGAACGCATGGTTATTTATGGATGAATGGATTTTTAACGAATGAAAGAAAGCAATCAAGCATATAAAAGTATATTTCTCATCATCCTAACGGTGTTTGGCGTGATGACGTTATATACGTTAAATACAGAAGAAGTCCCTCGATTTGTATTATTCTTTGGACGATTTCACCCATTATTGTTGCATCTCCCTATTGGTGCGTTAGTGGTTACGTTTTTTATAGATATGACCAGTCGTTTTCAAAAAAAATACCCAACAGCCATTATTAGAAATTTAATAGGCTTTACGGCTGTTTTTGCGATAATCACCTGCTTTTTTGGTTATTTCCTTTCGCTAGAAGGAGGGTATCAAGAAGAGACCTTAGATCTTCATTTTTACACAGGTATTGCAACAGCTGTATTAACGAGTGGTTTGTTCTTAATCAGTAACACTTCAAACCAAAAAACCAAAAAACTGTTCTTGCCGCTTTTTATAGCAACGCTTATCCTCATAAGTATTGCTGGACATTATGGAAGCGTTCTCACACATGGAGATAATTTCCTAAC
Source organism: uncultured Dokdonia sp. (assembly GCF_947492815.1). GTDB lineage: Bacteria > Bacteroidota > Bacteroidia > Flavobacteriales > Flavobacteriaceae > Dokdonia. The sequence continues at coordinate 61,223 of NZ_CANLOB010000020.1, read as the reverse complement.
AGAATATGCACGTGTTCCTGAAAAAGAAAAAACGATAGAAGTAGTAGATAGTTTGAGAATATATGATGATGTTATCGCAAAGATTTTAGATGATAAATGTATGCAATGTCATAATGCAAGTAAACAAAAAGGAGAGCTATCATTGCTTACAAAAGAGACGATTCTAAGAGGAGGTGTGAGCGGTGTCAATGTCATTGAGGGAAATGCTGCTCAAAGTTTATTATATACACGCTTATTACTTCCTATTTCTGATGAAGAGCACATGCCCCCTGAAGGCAAAGCGCAATTAACAAAAGATGAGATTTGGTTATTAAAACATTGGATTGACCAAGGACTGGATTTTGAAAATTATGCGACGCATACTATGGAGAATGATACGCTACGTAAAAAGCTCAAAAAATACCTTGTTTTTAATGAAGTGATCATTCCGAAAGCTCCTACAGATGCTATCGAAGAAGTGAAAGCAGCCGGTTTTAGAGTATTGGAATTAGTACCAGGCAAAGGGGCCCTAACCGTAAAACTATTAAGATCCAATCCTACCAAAGAACATATAGAAACCCTTTCTGAATTGGAAGACCAAATCGTAGAATTAGATGTCAACACTTCTGAAATCACAGACGAAATGACTACGGTTTTTAAAGATTTCAAAAACTTAAAATCACTGCGTTTAGACAACACAAAAATTACAGATGCTTCTATCAAAAACATCAAAAAATTAGAACATCTTGAAGTATTAAATATGTACAACACCGCTATTTCTAATGAGGGTCTTTCAGAATTAGTACAAACGATACAGCCTAAACAAATCTATGCGTGGCAAACACAAGTAGATCAAGAGACAGCCACCAAATTGGCTAAGCAATACAACATCAATATTCAAAGTAATAGTACCGAAGGTTTTGTGGAAAGTAGTCAGCTAGAGCCTCCATTAATAACACCCACTAAAACATTATTTAAAGACACTATTCATATCACTCTTGACAGTCGTTTAAAAAATGTTGACGTACGGTATACTCTGAATGGAGAAACACCTGATACAACCTCAACGATCTATACAGATAAAATTATTCTAGATCAATCCAAAACCCTTAAAGTAGCTGCTTTCAAAAAAGGATGGGAACCTAGTGAGGTGACTGTACGTGAATATGCCAATATTCAACAGGAGATCACCAATTTCACCATCCAAACAAAACCTGATAAGAGCTATCCTGATGCCAATAAACTTTTTGATTTAAGAGAAGGCAGTCTTGACTTTAAGGATGGGAATTGGACAGGATATTTTGGTACAGATCTTAATACGACTATAGATCTTGGTGCTATAAAGCCTATACAGCACGTTTCTTTTAGTACTATGGAAAGTGTAGGTAGTTGGATTTTATATCCTACCGATTTTACTGTGTATACGTCTACTACTAAAAAAGGGCCTTTTAAGAAAGCAGCAGCTATGAAAGTCTCCAGAGAAGGGGAAGGAGGCGACACGGAAACAAAAAAAGTAACCCTTGAACTTTCAACTACAGAAGCTCGCTACGTAAAAGTCGTGATCAAAAATCATGATAAATTACCTGAATGGCATCCTGCAGCTGGGAATCCTGCATGGCTTTTTGTGGACGAGATTTATTTTTGGTAGGCAATAAACAAGAACATTCATTTTGTCTGTTCGAGCGCAGTCGAGAACTATCATCAGCTATTCATTTATTGTAGTTTTCAACTGCGCTCGAACGGATATCATTTGCGTCTCTAGTCTTTATTTCTATTATACATTTGTACGCTTTCGCGAAATCGAGCCTGCGAGACCTGCCTGCCGGCAGGTTCACGACCAAAGGAAGAGCAAAGTGTTAAAGCGTACATTACAATTCAAAAGTCATTAACGACAATTGAGCAAAATCACTTTTCTATTTCTGTATAAGAATCACATCTTTGACCTATCAATTTAAAACGAACAACCATGACACCCACAGAAGTTTTTTCGATAGCAGGAATGATCACCATGCCCATGTGGATATTAATGATCGTACTACCCAAATGGAAAGTCACCCGATTCTTAATTGATTTTAAAGTGATTCCTCTAGCCTTATCAGCTATATATGCTATATATATTTTTAAAGCAATGCAAATAGGTGGCGCACCAGATTTTGGAAGTCTCCAATCGGTCATGGCCTTATTTACAGAAGAACATGCTGTACTCGCAGGTTGGGTACACTATCTCGCTTTTGATCTTGTGGTAGGTATGTGGATGTTAGATCAAAACAAAAAAATACAAATTCATCAACTACTCATGGCTCCGTGTCTTTTCGGGACATTTATGCTAGGTCCTATAGGGTTCCTTGCCTTTATGATACTAAGAGCTATAAAACGTAAGAAATCATGAAAAGCATCAAAAACATCATTGGCATTGTAAAAAAATCAAGCCCTATTCTATACGGAATTGTCATACTACATCTGCTCATGGCAATAGGGTGTATCATTGGTCTCCTAGTAGATGACAGAACATTAATGGGAATTAATGTTTGGATCAAACCTTTAAAGTTTACCATTTCTGGAGCGATTTATATTTTCACATTTGGATATCTCATTACCTTATATCCTTTTTCTACAAGGAAAAAGAACATCATTAATAATATCACTTCATGGACCTTACTATTAGAAATTGGCATTATTATATATCAAGCAGCACGTGGTGTACAGTCTCACTATAACATGTCTTCTGCTTTTGACGGAATGCTCTTTGCAGCTATGGGAATCTTAATAGGAATCAATGTTTTGATTATGGTATTCTTTATTATTGAGACTTTAAGACTGCGATTAAAAACATCAAGACCTGTACAATGGGCTATCCTCATGGGGTGGATCATTATCGTAGTAGGAAGCTGGATAGGTGGTCAAATGATCAGTCAAGTAGCACATACTGTAGGTGTAGCTGATGGTGGGGCAGGATTACCTATCTTAAACTGGAGTACGGTTGCAGGAGACTTAAGAGTTGCACATTTTTTTGGATTGCATAGCATACAAATAATACCGTTATTCGCAGTATGGCTCTCCAAAAAATGGAATACAACCTCTCGAAACCAAGTGATTGGGGTCGTTGTTTTCGGACTCTTATTTGCTGGGTGGATTGGATTTACATTCTATCAAGCCAAACAAGGAATGCCATTTATAAAATTGTCATAATAACGAGTTGTGCATTTAGAAAAAATAGAGTGGATTTAGATGCTATATTCTCATTCTTTAGTGTAGGGGAACAAGTAGTAGAAATAGAATCAAATGCACAATGGGTTCATAATAGTATTAATAAATATAATGCTGGTTGTATACGCTTTCGCGAAAGCGAGCTCGTGAGACCTGTCTGCCGGCAGGCAGGTTCACGACCGTAGGGAGAGCATAGCGTTAAAGCGAATATTAGAAGAATAGAATTTAAAAACGATATGAAGTTATTTAACAAAGAAAAACGTATTAAATATTTAGGGTTTAATGACTTCTGGTTTGCGGTAATTTCTATTCTAGTTTTAAGTATTGTCACCAATTATCTTTTTAGTAATTACTCTGAGGGCACTCCTTTTTTTGAAATCGTTATTAATTGGGTTATATCGCTCTTCTTTACATTATGTAATTGGTTTTTTATGCGTAATGTGATCATCTACTTACGTAAAAAATATACGTCCTTCCAGGATACACTGAAACGTATTATGATTGTTTTCTTTTTTATTATCATATCCGTTCCTCTCATTGATTATATAGGAAGTATGATCATTGGTTCGTTTTTTAACGATTTCCATTATTATATCACAGAGCGATTTAAAGTGCTCTTGCCTATCGTTATTATAAGTGTGATGATTCATGCCATTTATGAAGCAATTTATTATCATACAATGCTTAAAAAAATAATTAGAGAAGAAGAGCAGACAAAACAAGTAATGGTGCAAGCACAATTAGATGCTTTACGTAATCAAGCGCAACCTCATTTTTTCTTCAACACGCTCAACACCCTACGTGATATTATAGATCAAAACTCAAAAGATGAAGCCAAAGAATTTGTAGATAAGCTATCTGGTGTATACCGCTTTATACTAGAGTCTGGAAACGTGAATTTAATCTCACTTAGAGATGAATTAAAGTTTTCACAAGCATACATTCATATCCAATCAGAACGTTTTGGAGATAACCTGCAAGTACAATGGAACATTCCAGAAGCCATCCTTAATAAAATGATGGTGCCTATGAGTATGCAACTGTTGCTAGAAAACGCGATCAAACATAATGTGGTTTCTAGATCTAAACCACTCACTGTTGAAGTATTTATTAAGGAAGATCATGTATGTGTAACCAATAAAATGCAAGCAAAATCTACAAAGCTACCTTCGACCAAGTTAGGGTTGAAAAATATTGAAAAACGCTATGCACTCATATCCAACCAACCTATCAAAATAAAAAATGACGGAGAGTTTTTTACCGTACGTCTCCCGCTATTAAACATGTCTGATCAAAAACAATAATTATGCAAATACTCATCATTGAAGACGAACCTCGTGCAGCAAGCCAATTACAGAACATGCTGAAAGCTTGTGCATTTGAGTATCAATTATTAGATATTATTGATACGGTAGAAGATGCCGTAATCTGGTTTGAGAAAAATTCAGTGCCTGATTTAGTATTTATGGACATCCAACTAGCTGATGGATTAAGTTTTGAGATCTTTCAAAAAACAACTGTAGAAGCACCTATTATTTTTACTACCGCTTTTGATCAATATGCTATTCAGGCATTTAAAGTAAATAGTATCGACTATTTATTAAAACCGATACAGAAGGAAGATGTAACTATAGCATTGAAAAAATTTCAAAAAACAAATCAAACAGCCGCGGTAGATCCTGCTATATTTCAACAGCTTCTTACAAGTATTCAAGCTCCACAAACAAGAACGGGTTTACTCGTAAAAGAAGGCAACGGTTTTGTTCAAATTAAAATTACAGACCTCTTATATGCATACTCAGAAGAGAGTATCACTTTTGGCGTTACTTCAGACAGGCGTTATATCATTGATGAAACAATAGATCAATTATTTAACACACTAGATCAAACCAATTTTTATAGAATTAATAGAGGTCAAATAGTTGCTAAAGAAGCTATCCATAAGATAGATCCCTATTTTAATCATCGCGTAAAGCTTACCATAACTAATCCAAGAGATCAAGAGTTTATCGTAAGTAGGCCCAAAACAAGTAACTTTAAAACGTGGATGAATACATAAATACACGTTTTCCTAATCCACTCGTCTACAGATACGTGCTATTCATCTAAGGGTTTTTTAGTTTAAAAGAATATCTTATAAATGCCCATCAATGTGGTTTAATTTTATACCATAATGATGAAGTCATGGAGTTGTGTGTATCAAAAAGTTGGGAAGAAAAAAATAAGAAAGATGATGTCTTAAATTATCATTTAAGACACTTAGAATTTATCTTATTTTTTGAAATACAATTAGAACAAACCTATACAGAGGACTGTTCTTGGCGTTTTTTGGAAAAATTCAAAGCATTAAAACAGGAAGCTCAAATGAATGTTTTAAAATATAGTTCACATTATCAAAAGCAGCAAAACATTCAATTCCATTCGTCGACACTTAATGGTTATTCACCGACAGTACCTTTAGATTAAACGAAACATACGGGTAAACCATAAAAATTGAACTATTTTCAATTAAAATTTGATATACTATCTCATTATGAGTAACTTACTTGACGTGTTATTAATTGAAGATGACACGATAGAAATCATGAAATTAAATAGAACGATTTCTAGCCTAAACTTAAACCATAACATTATAGAAGCTAATAACGGAGAAGAAGCACTTTCTATATTAAAAGAAGGAAACTCATTACCCGATATTATTTTATTAGATTTAAATATGCCTAAAATTAATGGAATTGAGTTTTTAAAGATTTTAAAAAACGATCCAAATTTAAAATATTTACCTACCATTGTACTTACCACTTCCAATAATAGAAAGGATTTATTAGAGTGCTATAAAATAGGTATTGCTGGATATGTTTTGAAGCCTTTAAAGTATGATGATTATGTTTCAAAAATTGAAAAGCTATTAGCCTATTGGAGTGTTAACGAATTAATTAAAGCATAAATGAAAGGAATTGTTTTTACAGAATTTTTAGACCTTGTAGAAGATAAGTTTGGATTAGAAATGGTTGATAAAATCATCTCACAATCTACATTAGAATCTGAAGGTATCTATACTTCAGTTGGCACGTATAAATTTTCTGAAATGCTGCAGCTTCTTCAAAACTTAAGTACGAATACGGGTATAGAGATAGATGACTTGTTATTAGTATATGCAGAGCATTTCTTTAGCGTACTAGAAGATAGTTATCCTGGGCTTTTAAGCACCTATAAAGATCCTATAGAAATGCTAGCTTCTATTGAAAATCATATTCACGTAGAGGTACGAAAAATATATCCAGATGCAGAGCTCCCTACTTTTTTAGTAGAAAGCAAAACAGAAAACTCACTCGTTATGATATACAAGTCTAATAGAGCAATGCATCATTTTGGCTTGGGGTTAATGAATAAGACATTTGAACATTTTAATGCCAAAGCGACTATCACTTTAGAAAAAATAAAAGAAGATGGTACTGAGGTGAAGTTTATCATTACCAAAAATGAATGAGTCAAGAACAAATTGATATATTACAAAGAGCACTAAAAAGAGAAAAAGCTGCTCGAAAAGCTTCTGAAAAAATTCTAGAAGAGAAGTCCCTTCAATTATATAATACTGCTCAAGAGTTAAAAGATGTCAATCAAAAGCTAGAACATCTTTTAGACGAAAAGACCTCTCAACTACAAGGTATTTTTGAAAATATAAATGATGCCTATTTAGTCATGGATCTCAATGGCAATGTCATCAAAATGAATGACGCCGCTATCGATCTTTTTGGTTATAATATTGAAAAGGAAAAAATCAATGTTGTATCACTTATCTATAATAAAGATTATGGGTATGCCATGAAATCTTTTAATGAGCTTAGAACCAAAGGGGCTTTTACAAATTATACGGCTCGCGTCAACACAAGAAATAAAGGAGTACGCTGGGTACATATCAATGCAAGTGTCGTTTTTGATAAGCAAAAAAAACCAATTGCTGCACAAGGAATTGTGCGAGATATTACTGAAGCAAAACGTACTGAAAAATTAATTGAAGATCAACGTCAAGAGTTGGATGTAATTGTAGAAAATTCTTCATTTGGAATTGTTCTTACGCAACACTCAGATATTATACGTACTAATGAAACTTTTCAGAAAGCTTTAGGTTATACCAAACAAGAACTTTTAGAACGTACTATAAAAGAGGTTTCTGTCAAAGAAGATTATCCTTTATCCAAAGAGTATATTGCAAAAATGGAGACAGGTGAGATAGATAATTTTGTAATAGACAAACGTTACAAGAAAAAAGACAATTCTATACTATGGGCTAAAACCAATGTAAGTGCTGTAAGAGACTCGTCTGGTAATATAAAGTATCAAGTTGCTATTATTGAAGACATCACTTTGGAAAGAGAAAGATCATTAATTATTAATATGATTAATGAGGTAGCAAGATCAATTCTTGGAAAAGAAGACATCTATGAAATAGCTCATGAAATTACCAATAGTATTGCTCACTATTTAAACACAGAAGATTGTGTCATTTATATTGTAGATCAAGAAAAAGCAACTGTAGAACAGATAGCTGCTTATGGAGAAAAAATGAATACAGATGGGACTATTATTAATAGAATGTCTATAAAAATAGGTGAAGGCATTGTAGGTACTGTTGCTGTAACTGGAAAACCTGAACTTATTGCAAATACTGATCTTGACAAACGATATGTTACAGACACTATAAAAAGATACTCAGAACTTGTTGTACCTATACTTAGTGATAATAAAGTAATTGGTATCATAGATTCGGAACACAGTCAAAAAAATTACTTCACCCAAAAGCATCTTGAAACTTTACAAAATGTAGCAAGCATTGTTTCTATGCAACTTAAAAGTGCTATCAATATACGCGAGCGACAAAATGCAGAAAATCAAAATAAAACATTATTAAAAGAGCTAGAAAAGAGTAATAATGAATTACAGGAATATGCACATATTGTATCGCATGACTTAAAATCTCCTCTACGCAGTATAGAAGCGCTTACTTCCTGGATCAAAGAAGATAATAAAGGAAAGCTTGACGAAACCAGCTTAAAAAACTTCTCTCTTATCGAGATGACCTTAGAAAAAATGGAACAATTAATCTCAGATATTTTAGAATATTCTAGTATTGGAGCAACTACCGATGAATCTGAAGAAGTAAATATAAACACACTTATTAATGATTTAAAACAGGTATTATATGTTCCAGAAAACATCTCTATTGAAGTTGCAAACAGCTTACCCATTATAAAAGGAGATAAGATAAAATTCCAACAGGTTTTTCAAAACTTAATTAGTAATGCTATTAAGTTTAATGATAAAGAAAAAGGACATATCATTATTGACTATAAAGACAAAAAATCCTACCATCAGTTTTCTGTTAGTGATAATGGGATTGGGATTGATAAGAAATATTACGATACTATCTTTAAAATATTCAATTCTTTAAAACAAAGCAAAGATTCTTCTGGTATTGGACTTTCCATCGTTAAAAAAATCATTGATTTGTACAAGGGAAATATTTGGGTAACATCAGAATTAAACAAAGGCACGACGTTCTTCTTTACGATTAAAAAATGACCCTATGGAACAACCAAATCACTCATACATTGATCAGCTTGCTGCTGGAAACGAAATATTTAAAGAAAAACTATTGGGCGTTATCAAAGATGAATTCCCAGAAGAAAAAGCGATTTATCACAAAAACATAAAAGCAAAAAACTACAAAGAAGCTGCAGAAAATGTACATAAGATTAAACATAAAATTAGTATTTTAGGTCTTGAGAAAAGTTATGAAATAGCAGTTTCATTTGAAAACAATCTAAAAGAAGAAAACACTACTTTAAGAGTTGAATTTGAAACTATTTTAAATGTTATTTCTGAGTACTTGATAACACTGTAAGCTATTGATATGAATTGTATTATTATAGATGATGAAACGACTGCAAGAGTGATCATAAACCAATTATGCTCACAAATAGATGATCTTACAATTTTAGAAGAATTTCCTAATGCTATACAAGCTATTAAATACCTAAATCAACATGAGGTTGATCTGATTTTTTTGGATATTCATATGCCTGATTTTACAGGATTTGACTTTATACAAACACTCAAAAACCCTCCTAAAATAATTTTAACCACATCAGATGCCAACTTTGCTATTGAAGCCTTTGAGTATGATTGTATTGTAGACTATTTGGTAAAACCCATTCCTTTCCCAAGGTTTGAAAAAGCGATTCAAAAAGCACGAAATTTTGCTGCAACAAATGCTGCTGCAGCTACACAAACTCCTACAGATCAAGAACCAGCATCAGACAATCATTTATATATAAATATAGATAGACGTCTAATAAAGCTAGACATCCCGAGTATCTATCTCATTGAAGCCAAAGGAGATTATATCAATGTCAAAACAGAAGACAAAAATTATACGGTACATTCTACATTAAAGAAAATAGAAGATAAACTTCCTAAGGATCTGTTTTTAAAAGTACACAGATCCTATATTATCAATGTCAAAAAAATTATTGATATTGAGGATAATAGTGTTTTAATTAAGAAAGATGTCATTCCAGTAAGTAGATCTAATAGACCTGAGCTTATGAAAAGACTCAATTTACTGTAATTAGACTTCTAGTAGCTTAAGTTACTACCCATACTCTATTCCTTCTTTAATTTATTTCGCTTTAAGCGAAATTCAACGCATACGTAATCAACATATTACGTTTTTTCTGATTTCTTATTTATCATAAATCTTCAATAGTAAGCCATTCACCTACAGTAAATGGCAACTCACCGAAATCTGGACAAAACCCTGAACTTCTTGCACGATATTTACACCAGAATTAAAACAATAACCTATTAAAAATAAGAATCATGGCTTTACAAATTTTAGAATGCAACGGAACTTTTTACATCACTGGAAAAATAAACTCAGAAACTTCAAATTCTTTTATGACACATTTTACACATGTGTTAAGAAAACACGAAGAAGTAACAGTCAATATTGATAAGGTAAAGGAAATAGATAGAGCAGGTGTAGAAGCTTTTAAAAAACTACACGCAACTGCAACAGAAAATCAAAAAGAATTTTCAATCACCGGATATGGATGCAAAGACATCTATTATGAGTTTAGCTATCATAAAGCTGCTTAAAGAGAATACCCCACATCATATATAGATAACATATAATATAGCCCCTACCTATTCACATTAAAAACAATACTTATGAAACTCGCCATAGTCACTGCCTACCCCCCTAGTAAAGTAACATTAAATGAATATGCTTTTCATCTTGTAAAGCATTTTAGACAGAAAGAAGAAGTTACAGAAATTGTATTACTTACGGATAGAACTCAAGGAGAAAAAAACCTGTCATTTGTTGAAAATGGTTGTAAAATAACAATCAAAGAGTGTTGGTCATTTAATAGTTATCGTACACTTTTTAGTGTAAGTAAAGCTATTAAAAACACACAGCCAGATGCAGTCTTGTTTAACTTACAGTTTATGAAGTTTGGGGATAAAAAGATACCTGCCACACTAGGGCTTTTATTACCGCTGGCTTGTAAACTAAGAAAGATTCCTACCATTGCGTTACTTCATAATATACTAGAAGAAGTAGACCTCGGTTCTGCAGGATTCACCTCTAATAAAATACTCCAGAAAACTTATAATTTTATTGGGTCTATGATCACAAGGTTGATCTTACAAGCAGATGTTGTTGCTGTAACTATGCAAAAGTATGTAACCATCCTTGAAGAGAAATATAAAGTATCTAATGTGCAATGTATCCCACACGGAACTTTTGAAGTCTCAAAAGAAGCTCCAGAATATACCATTCCAGAAGGCCCTTTACAAATCATGACCTTTGGAAAGTTTGGAACGTACAAAAAAGTAGAACCACTTATTGAAGCTGTTGAATTGATAAGACAGTCGTCAAACCTAGATGTAGAAGTTGTCGTAGCTGGAACAGACAACCCTAATGTACCTGGTTATTTAGCAAGTGTAGAAGCAAAATACAAACATGTAAAGCAAGTTCGTTTTACAGGATATGTAGAAGAAGAGGACGTTCCTTCTTTATTTAAAGACAGTGCTGTGGTTGTATTTCCATACACTGCTACTACAGGAAGTTCTGGTGTATTACATCAAGCAGGAAGTTATGGAAAAGCAGTTGTATTACCAGATCTAGGAGACTTAGCGTTACTGATTAAAGATGAAGGGTACCAAGGAGAATTTTTCAATCCTGAACAGACACAAAGCTTAGCAACCGCTATCGAAAAAATTATTACAAATGACAGCTATAGAATCGCATTAGGCACATCAAATTATAAAGCCTCTATTGCTTTCCCAATGGAACGCATCACAGACATGTATCTAGATACATTCAACGCGATTATTCAAAGAAAAAAACATATAAACACCACAAACGAAGCCCCTTCTATTATTTAGAAATATACTTGAACATTCCCCTTTCACCCCTTTTTATTGCCCAAAGCCCCAAATTGTTTTTTGATTATTGATTTTAAGCTGGGGAAGTCCCCCTAAACTTTCCTGGCTTTTAAAAAATGCACCTAATAAAAAATTATTCCCCCGAAATATACTTGAATGCAGCCTTTTCGTCCCCATTTTTATTTATGAACCCAAATTGTTTTTGATTGTTTTTTTGCCAAGGAAGTCTCCCCACGACTTCCTTTGGTATTTCTACAAAGTCATATAATGTCCATGACATAGATGGAATTTTATGCTTTGCAATAATACCTTGTATCTCTTTATGATAGGTAGCTTGATCATTTTCAGAATTTCCAAATGGATTCCAAATACCTTTATAGGAAGACATTCCAAACTCACTTAATACAATAGGTTTTGAAGGTATTTCTTCTTTTAAATACAGATATACATCTTCTAAGGTATCTAGATCTTCATAAAAATGAAAGGAGACAACATCTACGTGGTCTTTAAGAATAATAGCACTTTCTGCATTAGACCATCCAATCGTTACTGGATGATCTGGATCTATATTTTTTACAAAGCTTGTCATCATTTGTAACCAAGCGTTCACTTGCTTTTCTCCTCTAGATTCAAAATCTAAATTTGGTTCGTTTTTAATATCCCAAGCATACAGAGCGGGGTGTTCTTTAAGTGAAGAAACGATCGTTGCTGCGTGACGTCTATTTAGTGTCCAATCTAACACTGCATAATCTCCATAAAAATCAAACAATGTCACCATGACTTTTAAATTGTGACGTTCAGCAAGGTCTAGTGTTTGTTTTAGTTTTTGGAGCTTATCTTCTTGCACATTTGCTTTTCCAAAATCGTCATATTGAACAAATATGCGTATACTTTCCAATCCTGCATCTTTGATCATTTGAAAATCTTTTGATAGAATCTCTGGATCAAAACCATCACCAAACATATCCCAAGGTGTTGCTTGAGGGTAATAATTAATTCCTTTTACAGAGATATCTTTTAGGGTATCAAAGCGTTCTTTTTCAGTATACACTTCCTGATACTCTTTAACCATGTGTCGTATACGCCAAAATCCATCTTCAAGCAATAGGACTATTTTATACGTAGCCGTTTCTGTAGTTTCTAAAATGAGCACTTCATCTTTATACAAACGCTTATATTCAACAACACCATGATCTGTAATCACAACCAATTGACCATCTTCACTAAAAAATTCTAAGGTCGGGTGATGTTCTAAAGTGGTCGCTTCTACAACAACACCTTCTTCTGTATTATGAGCTATCGTATTATATAAGTTTTTTCGAGCATTCTCTGTATAATAGTCTTCAATACCGCTTGTGGTATTGGTTTTATATGCTATTTGTTTTACATACCACGCATCTAAATAATTATTCTCTATACGTTCTAATGTTTCTTGATCCATAGGCCTCCCTTCATTGTATAAAGGAGCCCAATCTACATCAGGAATATATTGATCAATCTTCTTGATTTCTGTATGTAATATACTAGCTCTATCTGCCCCTGTATTTAAGTAACTATATAATGAACTAATACCGCCTATAATTACCGCAATGATGATCATATAAGAGATGATCAGTATACTTCTAAGTATATTTCTGTTCATCTTTACCATAACTTTATATTGGGAAGGTTTTTTTCTAATCCCGCTGTTTTTATTGTGAGCGTATAGGTGTCATTTTTAAAAATAGCTTCCTCCAAACCAAAAGAGACATACCCTTTTCTTGAGGTTTTTGTATATGTTTCAAGTAACACATTGTCTTTATAAACTTCCAATACTACTTGAAAACCATCAGGGATCATTTGGTTCATAAAACTTTTTAAGGGTCCTACTTGGATTTCTCTATTCGCTTTCGCGAAAGCGATCTCAACATTTTTCACCACCTGTTGATAAGCTATTGAAATCGTATTACTTTCTGCCATTCCATCTACATAGGCCTGGACTGTCCATTGTTCTTCCTGATCTGGATGGATCATCTTAGCGGTAGCTATTCCTTGTACCGTTGTTCCAGAAGTCTTTAATACATTACCCGCTTTATTTCTAATAAAGAACGTAACAAAGGTACCGTCACTTACGATATTGTCGTGTGCATCTCTTAAAATAGACGTATAAAATGATGTGATTTGATTTCCGTCTGCATACTCATGAGGCCGATCTGCCGAAATTGTAAAATCAGTTGGAATAGCAGGAAGTACATCGACCGTATACTCTGTCGAATGGGTTTCTAAACATTCTGCAGCGATAAATAACCTTCCGCTCTTTCTTCTTGAGGATATATTTTTATAGCCTATTATCTTTTTGGTCTCAATCTCTTCTTCTGTTTGTGTATCTAAAAACCGATGATCTACCATTACCGGTGTTCCCTCAGGCATAGGGTTATCTAATGAGTCTGTTGGGATAACCACAAGCATGGTATAATCAATATCTCCCGCTTCTATTGTGGGCGGACCAATATAGGTTTCCATCGTAGTAACATTCTTTTGAGGACTCATTACAAAGGAACCTGATGTAGGATTATTATGAATTAATTTCCAATGAACTAATCCTGATTTATTTGCTATAAAATCAGGGATTTCATAATGAAGTGTAGTTTCTTCAAGTACAGGAGTAATAACGGTACTTCCATAACTATTTGAACAATATAAAAGTGGCGTCACAGCTTCTGCTGATGAAAATTGCAACAGTACTGTACTTCCAACTTCAAATTCCGTTTGACTGGTTAATAAGCCAATACTATTTCCCTGATCTTTTTCTTGACCAGTAGAAATAGTAGCGATTAGTATCGCTATAAAGAGGAATATATGTTGTTTATACTTCATTAATTAGGGTTTCCTATATAGGAGTTTATTTCAATTTTAATATACTCATAATCGGGATGTTCAATTTTTTGAAGTTGAGCATCGGTATGATTTTGTATTCTATCAGGAACGATCTTATTAGAAATCCCTTCATTAGGCAATCCATTTACAAAAATATTTTCCATCGAATCGTTCACCACTCGCATGGATGCTTCTTTTAAAAGAGGATATTTAAATGTTTGTTGGCGTTGTTGTCGTATGCCTTCTTTTATAAATAAATGATCTACCCACAATAAGGTTTTATCTATATCGTAGTATGTGATTAAGAGTTGTGGTACAGTAATTTCTTCAATTCCGCTATTAAACACACTTCCAGTAATTGTATTTGAATCTATCGATAGTGCGCTCAAAGAAGCTTCCTTATATAAATCTGAGCCAGATACATTGCCTGCTACTTGAAGATTAAACTTGGTGGGTTGCTCTTCAAATTCAATAGGTGTAAACTCATCTGGATTAAATGCCTTAGGAATAGAATCTTTTGTTTTAGACCAAGCTATGCCCTCAAAATCAATTCGAAAAGAACTCACTTCTTTAGGCATTAATTTATGCTTCACATGATGTTTTGCATTATAGGTGGCAAGTTCTTTATTAGCATCATTATACAAGGTGCCTTTTAAAACAATATCTGCAGGAACACTTTCTAAATTCTGGACTTCTCCCACAATCGCATAATGTGTATCGTACTGAACTAATTTGGCAGAAAGCACTTCTAAAACGGGTTGTTTTAATACATCTTCATGATGTGTTTGTTCTGTGGTTACTCGTCTTCGTCCTTGATTAAAATACCTAGATGTATTAGATGCATATAATTGATCCGGAGGGATATCTGTGTCTAAATCATAGTGTTGCAACAACCACTTCCCATTACGTTTTATAACCGTTCTATATTCCTCTTTATGAATCTTTTCAAGAGGTGTAATCCAATCTGTAATGACTTTGGCGGTTACTAATGAATCACTATTCCTAGTAATGATTGTATGGATATTATCCAGTTTAGCATACGAACTCAATAAGCCATCTGTTACTGAAATCTCTAACATATACTGCGCTATGGTAAGATCTTTTTTAGTATCAATAAGTGCGTATGCTTTTTCAAACTCTTTAAAATCTAAGGCATCATAATATGCAACGATTGCATTTTTAGGTGAACGTTGACTATCATTTTTGATGTAAAATAAATAGATCCCATAAAAAACCAAGATTGCTAAAATAATAGACCAAATATGTGTAACTCTAAGAAGGTTTTTTGAAAATGATGCGTAGGTATTTTTAAATGCTAAGTACACAGGAGGTGTTTTTAAGTTAGTTTTTAGCATTCGAATCCAAAGCATCTGGATATTGAGCATAAAGGCAATGATTACAGTTAAAAAAGGAATTACTCCCCATAGTATTTTTTGCCATTTAGGGATTTCATCTTTAGGTAATATCGCAGGAATAGGTTTTACATTCAGTCGTTCCCACACCATAATACCATTTTCTAATTGCCGTAAGCGTTGCCACCCGCAGAAATACAAAACAGGGTCATAAAACTTATCGTTAGAAAAGATATACTTTAGATTATATTTCTCTGGAGTCGTTAAAAATTGTTGCAAGGAGCCTATTCCTGCAACTCCTTTATACTTTGAATTTTCTAGTCGCTCAATAGGTCTTGTAGTAAGCTCTGGCAAACGTCTTGCTGAGTGATAATTACCATCTACAGACAATGCATTTGTTTGTGCTGATAACCATGCCATTTGATCTCCAAAACCAAGTGTTAAAAATCGCCACTTGTCATGATCATCCTGATTAAGGAAATTAACAATAGGTAGCATTTTTATTTTTTGAGGCTGTGAAGGTCTAAAATATCCTAAACTCATTGTAAAAACAGTCATGAAAATAAACAGACCTGCTAATATCCCTCCTATAATACGATGATATACGCCTCCAAATTTTGACTGAATACGCTGTTTTAAATCCCCTTCAGAAAATCGATATACAAACTCTCCAAAAAGAGGCAATGACATAATACTTGCCCAGAGTGTAAATCGATCTAATGTCAATATATTAAATGCGGTTTCTCCTAAAACCATTCTAGGAATAGGTGTTGTTCCTCCAGTTCCTAAAACAAAAAGAATAGTCATAGAAAGCCCAAAGAACAAATAACGTTTACTATAATATCTATAGAATATATATGGCAATAAGATTAATAGAATACCCCACGGAATCAAAAAGAAAACGAGTCCAGAAGAAGTAATTTCTAAAAAATTATCACGAGATCCATGTGGAATAGGCACTTGCGTAATAGGGTTGTTTTTAGAATTAATCCAATACGGGAGAATACATCCTATAATGATTACTAAAGATGACATTCCAAACCCTACAATACGTTTAAATAACTTAAGGAAGCTTCTTAAAAAAACACTAAACGTTATTTCCTTTATAGAAGAAACTTCCTCTCTTGACACGTCCATAATGACCATTCCTATCAATGGGAAAATAAAAAATACCATTCCAAAAATGGGAGTCACATGGTGTGAGGTCACCGTAACGGCTATTAATGACAAGGATGTAAATAGATAGCGATACTTTCCTGTCTTTAACCAAAGGTAAATCTCTGGTAAGGCATGCATCAATATGGAGATTCCTATAATGCTAGGTAGTTGCCCAAAAATATGTAATGTCTCTACAAAAGAAGATGAGAATACGGCAAGAATAGATGCATACCCAGCCACTGTTCTGTTTGCAGTAATTAGTAAAGAAAACCTATAGACTCCTGTTATAAAAAGCACAATACTTAAGAGTGCCACGGTAAATAAACCAAATTTCAATCCTCCAATTAAAGAAAGTATTCCAATAGATTGATGCACCAAAGGAGGATAACTGGTTACAGTAAATCCTGTATACCATTTATAATTCCAGGGTTCAAACCAGCTATTTGCATAATGATCTGCAAAAAATAAATGTATTAACGCATCATACGTCGTTTCTAACGTAAAAAAGATAGACGTACCATGAAATGCAAGTCCCACAAGTAGGGCTATTAACAGGTGTTTATTAGTACTTCCTTTCATGTATAACGTCACTATTCTTTTGAATTTTAAAGATATAACAAACTTCCCGCTTAGAAAGAAAGTGTGGTCTATGCTTTTTTTTCATTCACCTATACAAAAGCGCCATCCATCGAATATCGCCCAAAAAGACAGGGGTTCACACCTACTTTTGACCAAAGAAACCCAAACATAATGAACATGAAAACAGGAATTATCATACCATGCTACAACGAAGAAAAACGTTTAAATGTAGATGCGTTTATCAATTTTATTACAACAAACGAAAAATATCATTTATGCTTTGTAAATGATGGAAGTAAAGACAACACACTAGAAGTTTTAGAAGCTATTCAAAAAAATGCCCCTTCAAGCGTAAGTATTGTAGATATCAAAAAAAACTCAGGAAAAGCAGCTGCTGTGCGATATGGATCAAGATATTTATTTAACAGAAAAGATATCGACTATATTGGTTTTATAGATGCCGATCTCTCCACAGATTTTGATGATTTCAAAAATCTTACAGAGACACTTCACAGAAACAAGGAACTTATGCTTGTGTATGGATCTAGAGGCAAGGGAAACGGACAAATAGAAAGAAATATCTTTAGAAACATATTCTCTAAAATTGTAAAATCCATTGTATTCTTCATTTTAGGTCTCCCAATAGAAGACACACAGTGTGGCGCAAAAGTTTTTAGAAGAAATGCGATCCCTGTTGCGTACAATAATACGTTCTTAACGAGATGGTTATTTGATGTCGAGATCTTTTTACGTTTAAAAAAGCATTTTGGTTCAAAAGAAATTATGAATAAAATGTATGAGCAACCTTTAAACCGTTGGGTACATGTAGACGATTCTAAATTAGGAATGAAAGACGCTATTCAAATTCCAGTTAAACTATTACAAATTTGGGTGTCTTATAATGTATATAGCACTTTTAATGTACAAGAAAACACTCCTGAAATAGCACCTCAAGTTATCATATTACAACCAGAAAACCTTCCTATGGCAGCATAATTACACGAACTATATAATATAATTAAGGCATTATGTTTTTAGACATATGCTAACGCTTCGCTCTCCATACTGTCGTGAACCTGCCTACCGGCAGGTAGGTCTCACAAGTTCGATTTCGCGAAAGCGTATATAGCAAGAAATATCATTAAATAATCCCTCTGTCTTTAGCTAGAGATATAAGTTGTACTGGATTTTTTGCATTTAACAGCACTTTTAATCTACTTATATTTTTTTCGATACTACTAAGACTACAAGGAGGAATAAGTGTTTCTGAAATCTGCTTTTGGGAAAGTCCTCTAGAAAGAAAGTTTAATATTTTGATGTCTGCATCATTTATCTCATCAATATCGTCTACATTTCTGAGTAGTTGTTTTATTTTTGGAGTGCAATAAGGTTCTTTATTATACACCGCTTGAATCGCTCGTTTTATATGTAATGATTCATCACGTCCTTTTGCTACAAAAGCATGTATGCCATAGTCATCATACAGTCTTTTAATTCTACCAATTCCTTTTTCTACAGAAAAAACGATAATTTTTATATTGGGAATAAGTTGTTTTACCTCGGTAATTAAATCTTCACCAATAGAAATGGAACGATCCCTATGGTCTTCTTCAAATTGTAAATCGGTAATCAGTAATTCAAACGGCATGCCTTCTTGTAATGATGCCTTTACTTTTATAACGGCGTCATCACAATACTTTGTTTTACTAACATGAGTAATGGTTTCTTTTAAGATACTTTCTACACCTCTGTGTGTCGTATCTTGATCTTCTGCGATTAATACTTTTCTAAACATAATGTAGGGGATTAATTTAACTAAAAAAATAAAGGTGAGCTTTAAACCCATTTCCTTTTGATGTATTAAAAGTAATAATCCCTTGTATGTTTTTTATACGGGTTTCCACATTTTGAAGTCCTCTTTTATTTATAGTATCAAATTCAAATCCTATTCCATTATCTGTGTAATTTATAAAATGCTTTCTTCCTTCAGATTTAAAAATGACTGTTATCTCTGATGCTTTACTGTATTTTTTTGCATTAACAAGCAATTCTTGAAGGCTTCTATAAATATTTATTTTTTTGTGATCTGATATGGTATCCCAATTAATTCCTGAAGTAACATTGGTGATTACATTAACTCCATGAGAATTGTATTGAGTAATTAAAAACTTGAGGCTTCTAGCAAAATCATTACTATCAAATCCTGCTATTTCTGCCGAAATATCTCGAGTACGTTCATATAAATCTTCTAATTTATTAACTAAAGGTTCTTTTACATCATTTGGTATTGCCGCATCATTGTCAATTAAATTCATAACCCCTGACATATCATTTGCTAGTTCATCATGTACTTTTTTAGAGAGTCTTCGTTCTGTCTCATAGGTTTCTTTTACAATTTCTCTTACTTTTTCTCTTTTGTGTTTTGATTTTAAAGTCACATACAGAAAAACGGATGATATAATCAAAACAATCACAATGGCTAAAGCTATCGTATTTTGTTTTTGTTTCTTTTCTGCTTCTATTTCTAGTTCAAAATTTTTATTCTTTAGAGCATCGTTTTCAAATTTAGTATCTGCATAAATCCTTTCGGTTTCATTATTTGCTTCTCGGATATATTTATAAGCTCTAGATCGTTCAAGACCCATTTGATTCGATATCGATTTTCCTAGTGCATCCTTTAATTCAAAAATCCATGTTATACTTTTTATAATTTCTACACTGTTATTTAGTGTTTTTGCATTTTCATAGTTTTTTTCAGCGTATGCTAGTGCTAACTCTTTATTTGAATCGGCATAATATTCTGTTAAATGCGTATAACTAGCTATTAATCCAGAAACATCACCAATCTCTTCTCGAAGCCTTAACGCCTCTAGTAATAATTCTTCAGATTTGTCATTATCTCTATTTTCTAACCATTTTATGCGTCCCAAATTGCTTGAAACTCTAGCCCTAGCTTCTTTTGATTTTTTTATGGTAGGTGAATTTAAAATACTGTCTAAAATAAGTACAGCCTTTTTATAATTTCCCTGATCTGCATATATATTTGCTTCTGTATTTTTTAATGTTAAGATACTTTTTGTTCTAGTTTCTATTTTTAAAGCTTTTTTATTAAAAGTTAGTGCTTCCTCATAGTTATTCAGCTCTCTGTTTGTTGTCGCTATATTCAAATTCAATCCAACAACATCTCCTACTTTTGAAGCTTTATTTACAAAACTTAATCCATCTGTAGCTGTTGCTTGACTAGCCCTATAATTTCCTAATTTTTTTTGAATTTGAGCCATCTCTAAAAGCGTAGTCACGGCATTTACGCTATCTTTTTTCTTTCTTCTAATTAAAAATGCATCATTAAAGTATTTAAAAGATTCTGTTAACTTATGCTGTTCTTTTTTGTAAAGTCCCAATTTAAAATACCCTTTTGCGATGCCAATACTATCATTAATACCCTTTGAAAATTCTACTAACTCTTTTGCATAATAAACGGATGAATCATAGTCTGAAAGGCTACTATAATATCTAGAAATTTTATCATATCCTAGACGGGTATACTCGTTGCTTTCTCTAGCAATTGCAATATTCAATAATTCTTTACAATAAGGAATGGATAGACCATATTTCCTGCTTACCCCTAGGAGATATGTTTTTTTCTTTAAGCCTAATAAAATAGCTAATGTATCAGCCGAATTTCTAGCTTCTACTAAAAAAGAGTCTATTGCGACTAAACGCTTTGGGATAGATAAATTTTTATTTTCACTCTGTTGAAAAAAAACATTATCTACTGTGTCAACAGTAACATCCTCATTTGGTTTTAAACCATCACAGCTTACTATAAAAAAAATGAGAATAAAAGCAGATATAAGTACTGTTTTCATTCTTCTAAAATACTAACTTCTATTAAGTTAGCAATCACCTTATTTATTTAAAATATCTATTTCATTAATATTTACTTTTCAAATACACGTTTTCTTATTTTTAAAAGTATAAAAAGGATGCAAAAGCTTCTTTTGCATCCTTTTCTATAAATAAATTATCCGTTTTCTTCTTCTTCTCCTTCTCCACCTCCTATTTCACCATCTTCCCCTTCTGTTGCTTGTACTTTAAACTCTTCAGATATAGGTTGTGGATCACATGAAGTACACACTATACTCCCAAAAACTACGGCTATTAAAAATAACTTTCTCATCATTTTAAAAATTTTGAAATTTGAAAAAGGAGTGCCTGTCCGAGACGATCTCAGAGATACCGTACGGGTTCTAGATTCCCGTTATTCACGTATGAATGCTCCTAGTTTAGAAAGTTGAAATCCGTAATACAGTTACTCATGGTAACTTTCTAACCGTCCTAAAGAAGACTGTTTTACGGGTTCCCGTAAGAAGTAGTTTTGTACAATTGTTAAGTTAGCAACTCATAACAACAACCAATCCCTGACACAAAGAAAATAGAAGCTTAAAAAAGTATTGCAGACAGAATACAGACACGTTTCAGACAAATTATAGATATCAATAAATACAGGCAATACCAAGACATCAAGTCTGGTATTTGTCTAAAGTATAATTCCTTATCCCTATGAATCACGAGCAAATAAAAAGGATCGTCCAAGAAGTCTTTGAAAAAGCAAAAAAAGGAAGTGTATCTCATTCTAAATATGCTTTAGCAAAACAAGTAGTAAAAGAAATACACCATTTAAACCCTAAAACTTTAGAGAGGGCCTATTCAAGGTACATTGAAAAAAACAATGCCGTAAGTGCTCCTAATCCAGACACTGTACGTTTTTTTTGTAAGTATATTGGGTATACCGACTATGAAGAGTATATGCGCAAAAAATCATTATCTAAAATCACTGGAATACATAAGAGAAAGTCTAAAGAAAGGGGGATAGATGACTTGGAAAAAAATGGAAAGATTAAAAAAAAGTATACCTGGTCACTTACATTAAAAATTGTATTCGTATTTATGGCAATTATAGCTATCACCAACTACCTTCATTAAAAAGAAAAGCATACTAAAACAAGGCTTCTATTATTCAAACAACATTACTACACGATATACAATAAAATTATTTTAGCATTAAAAACACGCTTTCGCGAAAGCGTATAAATAGATAGTTTTGAAAAAAAAAGACACTATATAACGTCTTTTGTATAGAAGAGTAATCTATCAAAATTAACAATCTACATCTGATACACGCCGAGATTCCCCAGGACAATCACGATGACATGCTAATTTTAAAATTTCTAAAGAACCTTGTTTATTTTGAAGTACACAACCACAGCAAAGTTGATCTCCATTAGGAAAACGTAAGCCTGCTGTTATTTTCTTTTGTTGCTTTGAGGTAAGCGCTTCTGCTCCATTTAAATGTATTAGCTTTTTCATAATGACACCTTTTTTCTATCTATAAATATATTCATTCTAAATTGTTACACACTATAAATCAGGCATTTTATGTTTATTTTAAAACAAAAGGTATTCAAATTCTTAAAAAGAACGAATACGATCCTTTTTTTAGGATTCCGTACCTTGTGATACGATCAACGCTTTATCAGTATGTTTTTATCTCGTTTTATAGTCCCTTTAGTCATTATTGGGATGCTGTTTCAATCCGCTTTCGCGAAAGCGCAACAACTTTCAAAACCCGAGCAACAACTCATTGCACAGGTCTCTAAAAATAACCCAGAAGCCATTCAGTTTTTGGAAGACGTTGTAAATATTAATAGTGGTACACTACATCTAGAAGGTGTAAAAGAAGTAGGAACTGTATTTACGAAAGCATTTCAAAATATTGGATTTGATACACAATGGATCACAATGCCTCCAGAAATGAATCGCGCTGGACACTTATTTGCCACGACAAAAGGCACTAAAGGAAAACGTTTATTACTAATAGGTCATTTAGATACCGTATTTGAAAAAGATAGCGAATTTCAACAATTTGAAATGATCAATGACTCTATTGCAAAAGGTCCTGGAGCCAATGATATGAAAGGCGGAAATGTAGTAGTATTGTATGCTTTAAAAGCGTTACATGAATCAGGATTATTAAAAGACGCACAAATAACAGTTGCTTTTACAGGAGATGAAGAAAGTACTGGAAAACCGATAAGTATTAGTAGAAAATCATTGATAGATGCAGCAAAACAAAGTGATATTGCCTTAGGATTTGAAACCTCAACAGGCTTTGATAATGCAACAGTTGCTCGTAGAGGCTCTTCAAATTGGAATGTAACAGTCACTGGAAAACGAGCACACTCTTCTGGTATTTTTAGTGAGTATACAGGAGCAGGAGCTAATTTTGAATTGGCACGAATCTTACACCAATTTTATACAGATGTAAAAGGCGAAGAACTACTAACTTTCAATCCAGGGATGATGTTAGGAGGCACAACACTAGATTTACAAGCACAAGAAAGTAAAGGAACTATTTTCGGAAAAGGGAATGTAGTGGCGCAAACGGCATATGCACAAGGTGGTTTACGATTTATTTCTGAAGATCAAAAAGAACGAGCGCGTGCTAAAATGCGAGAAATTGTTGCTAATAATCTCCCTAAAACAAGTGCCAAGGTAGAATTTCAAGATAGTTATCCTGCGATGAAACCCACTCCAGAAAACTATGAATTATTAGAAATTTTAAGTCAAGTAAGTCAGGACTTAGGACAGCCAAAAGTAGAAGGATATGACCCAGGTAAAAGAGGCGCTGCCGATGTTTCCTTTGTAGCTGCATATGTTGCTTGTCTTGATGGACTAGGAACTATGGGAACAGGCGCTCATACACCATCAGAAACTGTAAACCTAAATACCATTGAAATGCTTACACAACGTACCGCTATTTTAATTTATAGATTAATTAATCAATCCCGATAATTATAATAGTTTTTAATAACATAGCATTGTATTAAAATGATGTTATTTATTGATTACAAATTAGGTTTTTTTAGTATTTTGAACATTCTATCAATATTTTACAATGATCAAAAACTATATTTTCTTTTCTCTCTTCCTATTCCTTTTTGTAAACGTAACCGCTCAAGAAAAAATCTCTTATGAAAGTGGCACCGAACTCATTAAAAAGTTTTCCGAATTAATTGAGCAAGAAAAAGTAGATGATGCCATTGCTATTTTAAAAAAGATAAGTCCCAATGACTCTCTTTATAATGACTCTTTTGTAACCCTATCGTATTATCAAATTACACAAGAAAAATACAAAGATGCCATCGCTACTATAGATAAAGGCTTACAACTAGAAGGATACACAAGCACTAGAGTAGGCTTCTATATGAACAAAGGGATTTGCTATGAAAAATTAGAATCTTATGATCTTGCTAAGAAAACATATCTAAAAGGACTAGAAGAGTTTCCTAGAAATCATGAATTACAAAATAACTTATCTATTATAAATCTAAAACTAGAAGAACCTCAAGAAGCTTTTGAAAACTTACTATTTGCAATCGAAGCAAGTCCTCTTTATGAAAACACCATGCTTCGCCTCGCAAATATGTATAGACACCAAAATAAGAAAGCACAAGCACTGCTATTGTATAACTTATATCTTCTATTTGCCCCTGACAATGAAAACTCATTTGCCGTTTTAAAAATGGCTAATGACATGGTTAGCGGAAATGGAAAAGCTGAAGGCAAACCATTTTCAATCACTCCAGACGACGATCTTTTTGAGAATCAAAACCTGATTATAGAAAGTGAAATTGCCCTTCAAAAAGAATATGAAGTTCCTAATGATATAAATATTGGCTTTGCAAGGCAAACACATGCACTACTTACACAATTAAAGGAAGAACCTTTTGAAGGCACATCTGTTTTATGGGGTCAAAAAATCATTCCTTTTTTTAATTGGGTTAATGAAAATGATCATTTTGATGCCTTATCCTATACCACTGCATACACTATCGAAAATGAAGATTACAAAAAAATTATCTCAAAAAAGACAGAAGATATTAAAGAATTCCTTCCGCTTGCTTATAAAAAATGGATTGATCTTGTTGGAGAGAACAACATAAAAGAACATAATGGCAAAAAAGAAACCATTAATTATAAGTATTCAGAGGGGGTTATCAATAGTGAAGGTGCTACCATAAATGGAGGCACCCCTGTAGGGAAATGGGTATACTACGATACTTCAGGAAGAATTATTGCTAGAGGAAATTTTGTAGATGGAGAACGTGATGGCACATGGAAATGGTATCACGAAAATGGAAAATTAAAAGAGGAAGGCTCTTATAAAAAAGGATTAGAACAAGGAGTTTATAATTTTTATCACGATAATGGAAACAGAAGCCTTACGGTAACATTTAAAGACGGAAAATTAGAAGGCTCTTATGACTCTTATACAATCTATGGAGGACCTTTAGAAAAACGCACCTACAAAAATGGAGTGATGAATGGTGTAAGACAACACTTTCATGAGGCAGATAAGAGTCTTGTAAAATATGAATATACCATGAAGAACGATGCGTATGATGGCCTTTTTAAAGAATACTATGCAAATGGAGTATTAGCACAAGAAATGACATTTAAAAACGGTGTAAAACAAGGGGCAGAAAAAACATACCATGCCAATGGAAAATTAGCTTCAGAAGCTACAAGTAAAGACGGAGAATATGAAGGCATCTATAAGACATATCATACTTCTGGAAAATTAAAATCTACTGGAATCTATAAAAAAGGAATCAATAATGGTGCTTGGAAAAGTTATTTTTCAAATGAAGTACTAAGTGAAGAAGCGGTCTATGAAAATGGGAAGTTAAATGGCCCATATATGTCTTATAATAGGGAAGGAGCATTAGAAAACAGCTTCGTATACCGTAACGGATTGATCAAGGAATATACTTATTATGCCAAAGATGGCACAGTCATTGAAACTCAAAAGAAAAAAAGCGGTGATTTGAACTATAAAGGTTTTATGGCAGACGGCACACTTATTACAGAAGGACTATATGATGTCAAGGGCGGAAAAATGGGGCCTTGGATATATTACAATACATATGGCTCTATTAGAGATCAAACCACATATACAGAAAACCTAGCACAAGGACAATCTAAGGTGTTTTATGCAAATGGAAAATTACAAGATGACAATACCTATAAAGATGATATCGTTATAGGTTATGGAGCCTCTTATTATCCTTTTGGACAAATAAGAACACAAGGATATTATAATGAAGAAGGGTATAAAGACGGCTTTTGGCATTCTTACTATCCTGATGGAACACTAAAATCAGAAACCTATTATCATAAAGGAGCATATAATGGAACACAAAAAAATTATGCCCCTAATGGGAAATTAGAAAGTGAAACCACCTACTCATTTGATACATTACTCAACGAAGTATACTATGATAAAAGCGGGAAAATCATACAAAAGATAGATCGTTTTGATTCTGAGTTAAATGAAATCATCTATTATTATGATTCTGGAGATATACGATCAAAGAGTTCCTATGCAAATGGTGTTTTACACGGAACATATACCTCATATGATTTTTATGGAAATCTACAGGCAGAAGCTACGTATGTAAATAATGAATTGGATGGTGTATTAAAAGTATATTATCCAGACGGCACCATAAAATCAGAAAGAAATTATATACTAGGAAATTTAAATGGCACCTATAAAAATTACTTTGAAAATGGACAATTAGAAGATCTTTTTATATATGAAAATGGAAAAGTACAGGAAACTTCAGAAGAATATAATGAAGCAGGAGTTAAGATAGGTGAAGTATCTTATGTAAATGATGAACTACATGGTCCTCGTAAATTTTATGGAAAAGAAAAAGGTACCTTACAACTGATTCGATTTTATAATCAAGGGAAGTTAATAGGATATAGTTATCTTGATAAAGAAGGAAAAGAACTTCCAATGGTCGCTTTATCTAATGGCACAGGAAAAATAATATCCTATTATCCTAATGGAAAAGTGGCTAGAGAGATGACCTATGAAAAAGGAAACTTGCAGGGAGCATATAAGGCATACTATGAAAATGGAAATCTAGAACGAAAGCATATAAATGTGGATGACGAATATAACGGCACGGCATACACGTATTATCCTAATGGTACTGTAAAATCAGAAATCCAATATATACATGGATATAGACAAGGTATAGCAAAAAACTATTATCCTAATGGAAACATTAAAGAAGAAGCTACTTACAGAAACGATGAACGTTCTGGAGACACGCACTATTATAATGAGCAAGGCAAAAAAACAAAGACAGAACACTATTTTGACGAAGAGATCGTTACATCACAAACTTTTTAATATGAGATACACTAGTATTATAGTATTCATATGTATACTAAGCATTACTTCTTTTGGTAATGCCCAAGAGTCACCAGAATTTATAAAATATAAGAACGCATATCCAGATGAGTATTTAGCAAGACTCACCTCTGAACGACATATTGATATTTCACTCGATAATGACCAAATAAAAATATCACAAACAATAGAAGAAGAAGATCTTTTATTAAACGAAACAGCGCAATTCGCAACAGAAGAATCTGTTGAGTATTCTTCTTTTTTCCTTCTAGATAAAATTGAAGCAGCCTCCCTAATCTACGATGGGAAAAAATATCGCGAATATGAAGTAACCGATTTTGTGAATAAAGATGAGTTAAGTGAGTCTTTTTATGACGATACTAAATCTGTGAATTTCCTATATCCAAAACTACAACAAGGAGCTATAAAAAAGCTTAACTATACAACATCTATTACTAATCCTAGGTTTTTATCTCCTGTATATTTTGGAAATGTATACCCACTTATTAATCAAAAAGTCGAAATTATTGTCGATAAAAATATCAACTTACGCTTTCAGAAATTCAATATGGAAGGGGTTGATATACGCTTTCGCGAAAGCGAAAAAAGGGGCAGAAAAATATATACTTGGGAATTAGAAAATCAAGAAGCATACGACCTGGAAAGTAATGGCCCAAGCCCTAAAAAAATATTACCTCATATCATCCCTATCATCTCTTCCTACGAAAATAAAAACAAAGAAATCCCTGTGTTAAATGGTGTAAAAGACCTTTATGACTGGTATTACTCTTTAGTAAAAGATATTAATCAGGAAGAACTAGACGATGAGTTAGTGACGATCACAAATAACCTTATTGCCTCTAAAACATCAGAAATAGATAAAGTAAAAGCGATTTATTATTGGGTGCAAGAAAACATAAAATATATTGATTTTGAATATGCATTAGGAGGATTTATACCTAGAGATGCAAATACTGTTTTTCAAAAGAAATTTGGTGACTGTAAAGACAATTCTAGTATTCTTAAAGAGATGTTTAAAATAGCCGATATTAAGGGAAGCCTTACTTGGTTAGGGACTAGAAGTATTCCGTATAGTTATGAAGACGTTCCTACGCCAGCGGCAGATAATCATATGATTCTCACATATGAAAATGAAGGAGAAACTTATTTTCTAGATGCTACAGGAAGATACTTGCCATTAGAAATCCCTTCTTCTTTTATACAAGGAAAAGAAGCCCTTATAGAAAACGGCGAAGGTGATTATAAAATCGTAAAAGTTCCTGTAGTAGCAGCAGATCAAAACCTTTATAATGATGTTGTAAACATCAAACTAGACGGAACATCTATCAAAGGAGATGGGACATTGACTCTTACAGGGTATCAAAAATCAAATACCTTTAATTATATAGAAAATAGAGATACTCAAGAAAAACTATTGGAGTATTACAATGGTTTTTTACGAAAAGGGAGTAATCGATTCTTAATAGAAAGCTTTGAAGAAAAGAATAAATATAGTTACGAAAAGCCATTTGAAGTAGACTATAATTTTACGATCAAAGATTATGCACAATCATTAAGTGATGAGGTTTTTATAAATTTAAACCTCTACAAAAATTCTATCAATGCATATAAGATAAAGAACGACAGAAAAACAGATATTGAATTCAAGTATAGATCTGAAGATAGTATCACTGTTATCTTTGAAATTCCAGAAGGCAAAGAAGTATCCTACCTTCCTGAAGACGTTGCGATAGATAATGATTTTATGAGTGCTTCTATTTCATACAAAAGGGAAGGGTCAAAAATCATTTATACACATGCATACAAAACAAAAAAGCTGATCCTTGAAAAAGAAACTCATGAAGCTTTTAGAAAATCACTCAAAAAAATAAACAAAGCTTTTAAAGAAGTTGTGGTTCTTAAATAAATATCAAAGTAGATGAAAAAGCATATTATAGTAATAGTTACTCTATTATCATCATTAGTTTCTAGTGCACAAAATTTAGTGCACACCTCATATAGTTGGGATCAAAACCCTACCTATTCAATCGCACAAGAAGATAAAGATTTAGACATGGTAGGTCTAAAAGATTATAGGGTTGTAGAATTTGGATTTGAAAATGAAAATGAATTTTACCAATACGATATTATTCACAAAGTATTATGGTTAAATTCAGATGATAGAATTGAACGGTTTAATAGAATTTACCTTCCGTATCGATCAGATTCTGAGTTGTTACGTAGTCAAGCTCGTGTAGTTTCTGCAAATGGAACGGTACAAGAACTTGATGATTCTAAAATTTTTACAGCAACAGATGAAACTACAAATAGAACCATAAAATATTACGCTTTAGAAGGTATTGAAAAAGGTGGTTTTATAGAATACCTCTATATCATTAAAAAGGTAGCAAAATACAAAGGGCAATACCTTAGGCTGCAAGAGAATTATAAGATTAAGGATTCTAAATTTGAACTATATGCTCCAGAGAATTTGGTCTTTAAGGTCTATCCTATAAACAGTGATCAAGCAGCAGCAGAAGACACTGGAGTTGAGGGCAAACAGCATCTCATTGTCCAAAATTATGATCTTCCTGAATTAGAATCAGAAGACTTATCGGCTGTAGAAGCCATGAAACAAGCGATCATTTATAAACTAGATAGCAACAAAGCGACAGGTGCAAGTGGTTTTAGTTCCTATAGTGACATTGCTAAAAATGTACATAATTTTGTAAACGCTGCATTAGAAAAAAAGGAAGTTTCTAAAGTCAAAAAATTTATACAAGAAGCTGCTATTGATCCTAATGGAGATGATGAATCAAAAATAAGAACACTTGAAAATCATATTAAAAACTCTATTTATATTACAAATACTGGAGGAGAACAGCTTTCTGATCTCAGTTTTGTTATAGAAAATAAAGCTGCCGACGAGACTGGAGCTATCCGTTTATTTACAAGTTCGTTAAAAGAACTAGGTATTCCTTTTGAAGTAGTACTGACCTGCGATCGAACTGAAATGAAATTTGATCCAGACATAGAAGCCTTAAATTTTCTTCAAGACTATCTATTATATTTTCCAACAACAAAAAAATATATAGCACCTGGAAAACAAGAAAACAGGTATGGCTTTCCTCCTTTTGAATATACAGACACCTACGGTCTTTTTGTAAAAGAAGTAAAACTTGGAAAGCTGAGTTCCGGAGTAGGAAAAGTAAAGTATATCGAATCTCCAGATGCTGCTGCTTCTGTAGATGAGATGACCTATAAAGTTACGTTTGACCCAGAAGATCTCACAGAAGTAAGTATCGATTTTGATCATGCTATAAGTGGTTATAATGCTTCATTCATACACCCATTTATGAATCTTGTAAATGACGAAAACAAAGAAGAGTTTTATGAAGAGTTCATCAAGAGAATGGGAGATGATCTTACAATAGATTCTAAAGAAATTTTCAATGAAGCTCCTGAAAATTTTGGAATCAATCCGCTACGCATCAAAGCAGCTATTTCTAGTAGTGCATTTACAGATAAAGCCGGTCCAAAATACCTATTTAAATTAGGAGAGCTTATAGGTCCTCAATTGGAAATGTATCAAGAAAAGAAACGCCAGTTACCTGTTGAAAATACCTTTAGAAAAACATATTTACGTACCATAGAAATCACCATACCAGATGGGTATGAAATTAATAACCTAGACGATATCAACATCTCTAATCGCTATGAAAAAGATGGAAAAGATATCATGAATTTTATCTCTTCATATACAAAAGAAGGAAATAAGATTATTATAACTGCAAATGAAATCTACGATCAAAATATTCTTCCTGTAGAATTATATGAGGAATACAGAACTGTGATCAACAGTGCTGCAGATTTTAACAAGGTAACATTGATTTTAGAGCCTACTAAATAAGACTATTTTTCTTGCCAACGTAAGATGATAACTTTAGAGCCCATACGTGCTACATCAGAAGCAGTATGGGTTTTTAACTCTATAGAGTTTGCAAATATTCCTGTATCAGTCACAACAGTCCAGTAAACAGTTCCATTATTTAAAACAATCCCTATCACATCGCCATCCTGTATGGTACTATTTGATACTGCTACTTTTACTTTTGAGGATACTCCATCCCATTCACTCGTCAGTTTTGTTTCTACTCTATACGTAACTTCCCAACCAGTCACAGGAATATTGGCATTAGCATTCAACACAAATGTTCCCATAGGATAATCCGTATGTTCTGGCGGCGTACTACTTGAAAAGCAATCTTTAAGCTCTGTAGATGTTGATTGATCATAAATGGTGCCCCAATTAAACCCTGTAAATTGATTTGCTTCAATCTTATTATAAGAAGGAGTATTTTCTACTATTTTTCCATTCACTCGTAATCGGTGTGTTTTTACAGAAATACCATAAAAATCAGAAGGCCTATTTCTTATTGAAAATGGCATTTTTAAGACATCTTTGTTTTCAGAAACTTTTGTGATTGGACTACTTTTTAAGTCATTATCCTTAATACTATTATGGCTACTTAAACCTGTTATTAAAATTCCTCCATAGGGAATATTGTTGTATATAAGATTGCGACGCAATGCATTATCCTCGCATAGATTATCTGAAATCAGACCATCTTTCACATATGAAAATGCGATCCCAAAAGAATTATTTCTACTAGCTGTATTATGAGATACAATGACTTTTTCACTTCGCTCAATAGAAAACCCTAAGTCTCCAGAATTTCTTGCGATATTATTTAAACAACGTAAATTATATATGTCCTTTATACTATATAAATCGGCAGAGCCGCCATCAAAAAAACCATAATCAGGGCCTTCTATAACATTACCTTCTATCACAACATTGAGATGATGGTTTACCGGTTCATCATCATTACTTGCTAGCTCTTTGGTTCCACAGGTAAGGTATATTCCACTAGGAGCAAACCTTCCTTTACGCCACTCGGCATATTTTTTATAGTCTGGATCTGATGTGCCATTTACTAGAGAAAGATCTACAGCGCCCGTTTGTGCATCCCGAGTTAATACATCAAGCTCTTCTATAATAGAATCTCCTCTTCCTATGGTAATCGTATTGTTGCGTATCCATATATCTTCACTATAAGCCCTTTTATCTTCTGGGCTTGTTATAGCATTCCCCTGTATTCTGAGAGGGTTCTTAGTAAGTGTTCCTTCAAATGTATTATTTTCAATGTATACCTCCTTATTTCGTTTATCAAAACGTATCCCAAAATCACTTTCCTTAAACACACAATTATCTATACGTACTGAAGATGCATTCTGAAGAGCAATGCCCGTACCTCTTCGGTATGGGGCTCTAAAATTTACAAACTCACAAGATGCTATAGTGATATTTTGATTATCTGATCCATAACTTACAATGCCATTTGCCTTTCCATTTCCATCAAATCGAATATTACGAAACAATAGCTGCTTTTTAGAAGAAATGGCAACCATTTGCTTATCTGTATAAGTATCTGTACACTTTATGGTTGTCACTCCTTTAGGAGTATCAAAAGAGATCCGATCTTTCATTAAGAGTACACTAGAGATTTCTACAACCCTATTTTCAGGAAAAAGAATAATCCCACCTCCTGCCTTATGCGCATCCTGAATAGCCTGATTAATAGCCTTTGTATAATCATTTCCTTCTATAAGAGTACGATAACGCGTTGTTAAGTCGTATACATCTTGATTTGCAGGATAAGGCTCATTCATTGTTGGTATATTCTCTGTCGCTACAGGAATTAATGTGCTACTACAACTTATAGCTTGTAATAACACAACAAGTAATATAACGGTACTCGTTTTTGATATTCTAGACATCGTGTAAAGTATTATACTGTAATCTTTATGCTAGTAAATCACTATACAGCGCTTGCAATTTACGTACTTTAGGATCAATTATGACAGTACAGTAACCTTGACTACGGTTATTATTGTAGTAATCTTGATGATCTGCTTCTGCCTCATAAAATATAGGCAGTTCCGAAAGTTCTGTTACAATAGGGTCATCATAGTATTCTTGTACTATTTTTAGCACCTCTTCTGCTTGTGATTTTTGAGTCTCGTTATGATAAAAAATAACAGACCTATATTGCGTTCCTCTATCAGCTCCTTGACGGTTTAATGTTGTAGGATCATGTGTTGTCATAAACACAGTAAGTATTGCAACATAATCAATAACAGCAGGGTCAAAAGTAACCTGAATTACTTCTGCATGCCCAGTAAGTCCAGAACAGATTTCTCTATAGGTAGGCTTACCAGGGGCATTTCCACCTGCATATCCAGACACTACTGTTTCTACTCCTTTTAATCGTTGTATAACCGCTTCTACACACCAAAAACAGCCTCCTCCAAAAGTAGCTACCTCTTTTGTTGTATTACTCATAGTCTTTTTCGTTTTTATCAATTTTTAACCACACTTTATCAGTGTTAAGGGAAAATGTTCCTACAAAATCCCAATTACATTCTTCTGGTGAAATTAAAGATAAAAAAGGATTGCCATCTTTAGAACGATATAAATGATAAATTTCACCTACAATAGGTTCAAAAGAGAACTTGGCCGAATAAATAAGGTTATTGTATTCAAATTGCTCCATCATGGCTTCGTATTTTGCCTTTAAATCCTCATACTCTGTCTTAAATTGGTGGTTAACCTTATTAATATTTGTGTTTTTCCAAGTAGTTACGTCATCTGTGACAATAGCTGGAGCACCCAAATTGGTTGCATAGGGAGTTAATGCGGCATCATAACGACCTTTTTCTTCGTTATAGACAACTTGATCTGGTTTTTTCTTCGTCATATTCTTGTATCATTTCCGCGTATGTGGAAATCTCATTAATTAATATACTTTAAATAAAGTTTTTATTTTTTGGGCTGTGTATGCTTTCGTACTTCGACTAGCTCAGTATAAACTTCACTTTCGTGAAAGCGTATAAAAAACAGTTCCCTTAGTTATCTTCTTTTAGATATTTTATTGTGAGTAATCTGTTTTTGTCTACTGCATTTAAACCGCGCATCATCTACATCATACATGCGTTTTGCTTCGTGTTTAGTTTTACGCCCTTGCACACGTTTACGCCACATCCTGAAACTACTCTCTTTCATCTCGCGACGCATAAGTTCAATCACCTGTTGTTCTTTGATACCAAATTGCATTTTAATAGCATCAAACGTAGTGCGATCTTCCCATGCCATTTCTATGATACGATCTATTTCTCGTTCTGTAAATTCTGGTAAAATTTCTTTTTTCATCTTTTTTCATTTTCTACTTAGATTAACTATTCGTATGTCTACAGTCATTAATCAAAGTTATTTCTATCAGCAAGGGTATGCCTTTTTAAAATACGATAGCTTTCTTTTTTAACCAAGTTATTTTCTTTTAAATTCCATAAAATAGCCCCGGCTTGTTTTCCTGTTTTTTTTATATCTACGATAGGCAAAGGATAGTCTTTTCCTAAATGTGTATTACAAAATTGCTGTTCGAGAAGGCTCATTGTATAAGGCTCATGAATGTAAGCTACAGGAACTTCTCTAAGTTCTGGCACCCATTTTTTTATAAACTCACCTTCTGGATCAAGCGCAATACTATTTTTTACAGGATTATAAATACGCAACATATTGATACCTGTTTCTCCAGCCTGCATTTGAATTTGAGGATAATGAATGCCTGGTTCAAAATCTAAAAATTGCTGTGCTAAGTGAGGCGAAGCATCTTGCCAAGGCTGCCATAAATTATGTGTAAAAAAAGAAAGCGTCATCGCACGCATCCTAAAATTAAGATAGCCCGTTTCTAGAAGACAACGCATACATGCATCTACCAATGGATATCCTGTCTTCCCTTCTCGCCATGCTTTTTGATACACTTCATTTTTGACTTTTTTAAGCTCGTGATAGCCTTTATTTACACTTACAAACTCCATGGTATCTTCCATTTCAAACTTTTGAATGAAATGCGCTTGCCATCGCAATCGAGACGTAAATCCATCGATAGCCCTTTTGTTTGAAGCTGTTTTTCTAACATGCTTTGCTTGCTGCCATACTTGACGTATAGAGAGGTTTCCCCATGCGATATATGGAGATAATCGAGAACAGCTTTTTCGCGCAAGCGTTGGTTTTGATATATGCGTATTATATGTTTTATACCTACCCTTTAAAAAGGAATCTAAATAGCGTAACCCATTGTGTGTGCCTCCAGGTTGAAAAAAGGCTTGCTTTGGTGTTTCTAGTGATGGAATTAAGAAGTTTCTTTTTAATTCAGCTATAACATCGGAACCTACAAGTTGTCCTTCTTTAGGTTGAAAAGGTAATTGTGGTTGTTTCATAAACCACTCCCAATCTTCACTCCATCCATTACGATTACGTAACCCTCTTTGCACTCCATTATTACAAAACTCTACCCAGCCAAATTTTTTATCTGGTTGTTTTTGCTTTAGAGATTCAGCATAACTTTCTAATGCAAGATCACGATCATAGGTAATGCGGAGCCCCGTTTCCTGATGAGAGAATACTGTATGTATTTTTATATGTTCTAACAAGCTTTTAAAAACAGATAACACTTCACCTTCTACAATGAGAATCTCTGTATGGTATACTTGTAATTGCTTTTGTAAGTAATGCAATGACTCTTTTACAAAATTCCAATGGCGTTCACTATAGTGTTTATCTTTTAATAAGGAGGGTTCAAAAACATACAACAATAGTATAGGAAGGTCTTCTTGCAAAGCGTTATACAATGCAAGATGGTCATGCAAACGCAAATCCCGTTTCAACCATATTATATTTACTTCCTTCTTAATAATTTGATGGGTTTTTAATAATATCCTGTGCTCTCTTTTTGTGTTGTATCAATGTCTCTTTATCCATTTTATGTAGTAGTGAAAGCATCATACGCATGCGTTGATTATCTTTAAAAAAGGATTGTTTCTCATCTAGAAAATTCCAATACAAACTATTAAACGGACAAGCATCTTCTCCTGTTTTTTCACTTACTTTATAATGACATCCTTTACAATAATTACTCATCTTATTGATGTAACTACCGCTAGACACATATGGTTTTGTTGCGATTTTGCCTCCATCTGCCCATTGAGACATTCCGCGTGTATTGGTAATCTCTACCCACTCAATGGCATCTATATAAATCCCTAAATACCAAAGATCAACTTCAGCAGGATCAGTCATTGTAAGCAATGCATAATTACCCGTTATCATTAACCGTTGGATATGATGTGCATACGCATTATCCAAACTATTATGAATACTACATTTAAGGCAATTCATTTTTGTGTTACCCGTCCAATAAAAATCAGGTAGCGGATTGTGATTTTCGAGATAATTTACCTCGGCAAATACTGGCATTTGCATCCAATACATACCACGCATGTATTCTCGCCAGCCTATAATTTGACGTACAAAACCTTCTACTTGACTAATATCAATAATATCTTTATGTGATCTCCAGTAAGCAATTACTGTGGCAACTACTTCTTTTGGAGACAAGAGTTTACTATTCATAGCAAAGCTCAACCTACTGTGATAAAGATAGGCTTGATCTGGATCCATCGCATCTTGGTAATCTCCAAAATGAACTAACAAATGCTCGCAAAAATACTCAAGAACTGTAAGGCTTTCTTCTCTTGTCGTCGCCCAACCAAATGTTTTTGCGTTAATCTTTCCTATGGTTTTTACACCTTCTTTTTTTAGTAGTTCAACAAGATGTGTCACATCTTTTTCAAAGGTCTTTTCTGGAGGAATGAGCGTATCTTGTTTCCATTTTTTACGATTACTTTGGTCAAAATTCCATTGTCCGCCTTCAGGATCTTTATCGGTAATCATCATGAGGTCATATTTCTTACGCATCATACGGTAGAAATACTCCATGGTGTATTGTTTTTTCCCTTTAAAGAAATCTTCCAGATCGGTGCGAGACGTCATAAAATGTTCAGTATCAAAAATGGTGGTGGAGATGTTTCCGCTTTCGCGAAAGCGCACCAATTCTTGATCCAATCGGTATTCATCAGGCTGCTGATATTGAAACGCATTACATTCTTTTTCTTTAAGAACTTGTTTGATGTTATCTAGTAATACTTGTTGATTACGCGTATCATCAAGGGTATAATACACAACGGTATGTCCTTGGCTCTCTAAGTATTTTGAAAAAGATCGCATCGCACTGAAAAAGGCGATTACTTTTTGAATATGATGTGTTACATAAGTTGCTTCTTGACGCATTTCTGCCATAAAGTATACTATAGTATCATCTACTTGATCATACCAAGAATGCTTATGGTTAAGCTGATCACCTAATATAAGTCTAAGCGTTTTCATCTAAAAAAGTGTTTGTTGTAGCCATAAATTTCTAAACTTTCTTTGAGGATCGTAACGCTCTGCCTGACCTTTAATATTAAACTTTCGATCACGAGGATCATTCCCTACACCTGCATTGTATATCCAATTCCCATAATTACTATGCACGTCATAATCTATAAGCATAGATTCAAAATATGCTGCTCCAATACGCCAATCTTGTTTGAGTTCTTTTGCCCAATAACTGGCTACATTTTGTCTACCACGATTGCTCATCCATCCAGTCTCCCGTAGTTCTATCATATTGGCATTTACGAAGTCATAGGGAGTTTTTCCATGTATCCAATCTTGTAATGCCGCTTGATTAGTGTACCACTCATACTCTTTATCAAGAATACCGCCTCTTTTAAAAATAGCATTACCGTATTTAAACGAAACATATTTAAAGTAATCTCTCCATATCAATTCAAAAATAAGCCAATAGGTATCTTGATTTTTTTTGATCTCTTTTTCAAATTGTTTGACTTCCCAATAAATTTGCCGTGGGGAAATGCTACCGTTTGCAAGCCATGGAGATAGTTTACTGCTATAATCAGTACCTACAAGTCCGTTTCTAGTTTTTTTATAGTATGCTAATTTTTGGGTTTCCCAGAAGTAATGAGTTATTCTTTTTTTGGCGTGTGCTTCACCTCCTTTAAAGGGAAACGCTGTTCGAGCATCTATAGTAAACGTATCTAAACCCAATACTGAGAGTGTAGGCACTTTTGTGTTATTTTGAATACGATTGGAGACAGGAAGTTGTTGAATAGACGGAAGAATAGGTTGTATAGAAATGTTCTTTTCACACTCTTTTCTAAATGTAGTGAAGACATTAGGAATTTCCTGAAATGTTTGATAGGGTATATCATCTGGATGAAATAAGAATTGATCATAGCTTTCATGCCAAGTGATGTTGTGAGTATGCTCTTTAACTTGAGTTACAACATGTTCTTCTTCTTGCGTCCACTCCTTCTGTAAAAATATATCTGTAATCTGATACGATTGAATGATTTTTGGAATAACATGACTTACATTATCGTAATATAGCAATAAATCTATGTTTAAAGACTCTAAAGATGTTTTAAGTCCTTTAATAGTTTCTAGTAAAAATTGGGCGCGGTATTTTTCTGTTTTTTTAAAACCAAATATATCTTCTTTAAACAGTGATGATTCAAAACAATACAGAGTAATAACACGATTGCCTTTTGCAATAGCATTATAAAGTGATTGTTGGTCCTGTATTCGTAAATCGTTCTTAAACCAAACTAATGAAGTACTCATATAGTATTGTTCTTTTTATTGCGCTTACATCGCTCACTACAATACTTTACTTCATCCCAAGTACGTTTCCATTTTTTTCGCCAAGTAAATGGCAAACCACAGATAATGCATATTTTTTGGGGAAGTGTTTGCTTATGATGCATCACATATCTTTTGTTCAAAGATATTTAAAAAAGATTAAACAATTTGGATTTTAGAATAAAGAACTACTAAAAAAGGTAAAAGGGGCCATACAAAGTAATATGGACCCCTTTTACACAACTCAACCAAACTAGTTCTTAATAATTTAATAGTTAGTATCTAGAGACAGGTAAAGCAATCTGCGTCAAGATTAAATAGATCTTCTATTTCAGTAGGATTTAACGCTTTTTTATAGACTCGCAAGTCATCAAGATGACCTATGAATCCATGACCTAGGGTAAAAAAAGATAACGGGTTATTTCCAATATTAAATTGGGAATTTTGTAAAGAATTTCTAAGAGTTCCATCTCTATATAGGCTCACTGTATTATTTTCATCAACGGTAACAACTAAATGGTGCCAATTTGTATTATCCCAGACAACATCATCTTCATTAAGCCAAGCAGGGTCTATAGCAGAATTCCCATCAATATCTATAAAATAAGGTGTATTTAATGTGAATACCTTTAATTCGAATCCATCTCCAACTTCTGTTCCTTTCTGAAACATAATTTCAAGATCACTTGAATTATCATTTTGCATTCTAAACCAAACACTAATAGAGAATGCATCTCCTTGTACTATCTGGTTTTCTGAAGTAACTGGAATAGACAAAGGACTTCCACCTACAAAAGAATAAGCACACGTAGGATTCCCAACTCTATCTTCAACAAATTCACCATCTGTATTTTCTACTGTGTATCCGCTAATTAAATCTTTAAATTCATTTGAAAACGGCATATAAATAACCAAATCCTCAAATACCGCTTGTGGATTATCACAACAATCTTCAACAATTAATGTTAGAGGAAAGATTTCTGATACACTAGGATTTAAAATAAGTTCAACGCTATAATAAAGCGTTTGCGAATTAGTAAGATTTGTATAAGATGTGGGTATAGGAATTGGATTTGTTTGATTTATCGCATCTGCCTCTGATTCATAATAAGTCACATTATATAAATCAAGATCACTACAATTCTGTACAGCTTCTGTTAAATCGAATACTTGAATCTCATCGTTATTATCATCACAAATAGATAATTCTGTTACATCAAAACAAATATCTGGTGCAAGATAACTACAATTAAGATTTGCATTATTAATGGCTACTTCAAGTTCTGAATTACTAGTAACTTCAATTGTATTTCCATTGTCATAAATAAGTACTACAGGATAATTTAAGCTTGCAAAAACAGCGCTATCATCTCCAATACTTACAAGAAATTCATACAGTGCTTCATCATTATTAATAGTAATGACATCAGCATCTTGAAACTCAGAATTAAATACAGAAAAAGAAATAGGGTATTGAAAATCTACACAAGCGATCACTTCTTCTGAAAGACAATTAATTACATATTGCAGCAACTCTTCTTCATTAGCAACTAGT
Source organism: uncultured Dokdonia sp. (assembly GCF_947492815.1). Taxonomy (GTDB): domain Bacteria; phylum Bacteroidota; class Bacteroidia; order Flavobacteriales; family Flavobacteriaceae; genus Dokdonia. The sequence continues at coordinate 20,148 of NZ_CANLOB010000020.1, read as the reverse complement.
ACTTCTGTATGATCACTAAGTGTTATGGTAATAGGAAATGTAATCTCTATGGCATCATTGTCCTCATCTGAAGAACTAATATTTTCTTCTATCAGAGCGATATCATCAAGGGTATTAATAATGATAAGTTCCCCATTTACGGTAACAGATACAGGAAGATTGATTTCTATACAACTTGCATTATCTAATAAATCATCTTCAGAACCATCATTGGATGATGTTTGTAGTAACAACTCCGCTAAAATAGAATTTGCACTTATAACCTCCTCGCTATCGGGAGTTATAATTTCTGATTCTTCTTGCTGACAAGAAACTCCTAAAAAAAATAGGAAAAAAATCAGAATATATGATATCTTATAATTTAGCATTTCTAAAAATTAAATTACAAATATTAAAAATTGTGCTTTATTTGTAAACTATTTTGCAGTTCAAAACTACAATACTAAAACAATTCATCTACAAAAACTCCTACCTTTACTTTATTAAAAATATTACATCTTTGTATTTTTCCCAACTGACACAGCCAAATGAGTAAAAATTTACATAAAAATATTTGTGAAGAAATAGTGTACTCAAACTTCTTTAAGAAGTATGCAGAAGACTTACATTCATTTTTATATTACAAGTTTGGAGATCACTTAAACCCTAAAGATAAAGTACAGGAAGCTTTTATTAAAGTTTGGGAAAACTGTAAAAATATTACACCAGAAAAAGCAAAGAACTATTTATTTACTGTTGGAAACAACTTAATGCTTAATGAAGTAAAACATCAAAAAGTGGTTTTAAAATTTCAAAAAGAAAAACCAAAATCACATACAAATGAGAATCCAGAGTTTTTAATGGAAGAAAACGAGTATTCTCAAAAATTACAAAAAGCAATCTCAAGTTTAACAGAAGCACAACGGGTTGCCTTTTTACTAAATAGAATAGAAGGCAAAAAACATAAAGAAATAGCACAACTTTTAGATATTAGTACAAAAGCAGTTGAAAAACGTATTTACGGAGCTCTAAAAAAATTAAAAGAACAAATTCACGAATTATAATATAATGAGGGTAGGAGTTTTCATCCTTTAATTGTTCTATTAGTGAATGCATTGTTATGAAAAGAGAAGAATTAATAAGAAAATGGCTAGATAATGAGCTAAATCCTAAAGAGTTAAGCCTCTTTAAAGAGCTAGATGATTATACAGATTTGATTCGTATTTCTGAAGGTGTTCAAAAATTTAAGCCAACTTCTTTTCATGTAACTACAGAATTAGAAAATCTTAAAAACACGATTGCTCTTAAAAAGCAGAAAAGAAATTGGTTAAAACCAGTATATGCTATTGCTGCATCAGTTGTTGTTCTTTTTGGCATCTATTATTCTTTCCTTTTACAGGAAACTACAGTGACTACGCTTGCGAGTCAAAAACAAGAAATTACACTTCCTGACAATTCTAATGTTTCTCTAAATTCATTATCTTCTTTATCATTTGATGAAAAAAATTGGGATAAACAACGCGAAGTTGAATTACAAGGGGAAGCTTTTTTTAAAGTAGAAAAAGGAGCTACATTTAATGTAAAAACAGAAACAGGACTTGTTACTGTCGTTGGGACTCAGTTTATTGTTAAAGATAGAGCAGAATTGTTTGAAGTTGTATGTTATGAAGGTGCTGTACGTGTAAATCATAATGGACAATCTATACTATTAAAACAGGGAGATAGCTACATTAAAATGGAGGGCACTACTGCTTCCCAAACAAAAACCACTCAACTAAGTCCTTCTTGGATTACAAACACTAGTACGTTTAAAAGTTTACCATATAGCACTGTTATTGCTGAGTTTGAAAGACAATATGATATCCAAATTATCGCAGATCATATTGACTCAAAACAGTTGTTTACTGGAAGTTTTATTCACAATGATATTGAAATTGCCCTAAAATCTATTACCTTACCCCTAAATCTGGAGTATACCAGAACAAACCAAACGATAACTTTAAAGGGTGAATAAAAAAAATAGATTAGTTCTCTTTTTCATACTTGTCATTTTTAGTTTCTCCGAAATACGCTCTCAAACCAAAGAAGAAGCTGAAAAAAAATCCCTCTCCTATGTTTTGGAGCTTATAGAGGATCGGTATGATATTCGCTTTTCCTATGCAGATGATACCATTTTAAACAAAACAGTTAGTGTTCCAAAAACGGACCTGCCTTTAAAGCAGGTTTTACTGATATTAGAAACAAATACTGGTTTAAAGTTTGAAATAATTGATGATCGCTTTATTGCTATTAAAAAAAATCAGGAATTCGCAAATGAAACCCTTGCTAGTCAACAACTAGATGAAGTATATATTAAAAATTACCTTACTTCTGGTATTTCTACTAATAGAACAGGAGCCATTATCATAAAACCAGATGATTTTGGAATCTTACCAGGTCTTATAGAACCTGATATATTACAAACTATTCAGGCACTCCCTGGTATTTTAAGTGTAGATGAAACCGTATCAAATATCAATGTGCGAGGCGGAACCCATGATCAAAATCTTATCTTATGGGATGGTATTAAAGTATATCAATCAGGGCATTTCTTCGGATTAATTTCTGCTTTCAATCCTCATCTTGCAAAGAATGTTTTTATTGCTAAAAACGGAACCAGTGCCATATATGGAGATGGCGTATCAAGTATTATAGACATTCAACTAGACGAATCTATCAATGACACATTTTCTGGAGGTATTGGATTTAATTTTATAGATGCAAATGCAGTTGCAAAAATTCCATTATCTAAAAAAGTAGAACTTCAGGTCTCTGCAAGAAGATCTATTACTGATGTTATAGAGACTCCTACATTCAATCAATATTTTGATCGTGTTTTTCAAAACACAGAAATTACAAATACAGTATCAGAAACCAATCAAACCGTTATTAGAGAAGAAGCATTTTATTTTTATGATGTAGGTACAAAACTACTTTACGATATTTCAAAAAAGGATAAAGTACGTTTTAATTTTACTTCTATCTTCAACTCTTTAGACTATCTAGAAGAAACCATTAATACTCGAGATGCCTCAAGTAGTGGTATTACACAACAAAACCTTGCAACAGGAATCACCTATAGCAGAGACTGGAACACTTCATTTTCAAGTGATATACAATTGTACGGATCTTTTTATACGCTAGACGCTACAAATGCAGATATCATTAATGTACAACGCCTTAATCAAAAAAATGAGGTTCTAGACACAGGCATCAAATTAAACACCAATTACAAAATTCGTAATGGTGTAAACTGGATAAATGGGTACCAACTTTTTGAAGTAGGTGTGACAAATTTAGAGGATATAGACAACCCACCTTTTAGAAGCAATATAAAAGAAGTATTACGAAGTCATGCATTGTATAGCGAAGTACAAATAACCACAAAATCAAAAAAAACAGATATAAAAACTGGCCTAAGAGCTAATTATTTTGGAAAATTTGACAAAGTCTTATTAGAGCCAAGAGTAAGTTTTACACAGGAATTTCTTAAAGATTTTAAAGTAGAAATTTTAGGAGAGTTAAAAAGTCAAACAACATCGCAAATTATAGATCGTCAAAATGACTTTATAGGTGTTGAAAGTAGACGTTGGGTTATTTCTAATGACAGTACTATTCCAATTATCAGGAGTAAACAAGCATCTATTGGACTACAATACAATAAAAACAAACTATTAGTAAGTGCAGAAGGATATCTTAAAAAAGTAGATGGGATTACCGCGCGTAGCCAAGGATTTCAAAATCAATTTCAATTTGTAAACGCCATTGGAGATTACGAAGTGAGAGGTATTGATTTTCTAATCAATAAACGTTTTACGAACTTAAGTGCATGGTTAAGTTATTCCTTTAGTGAAAACTATTATGAGTTTGATACACTAAACGACGGAAATCCATTTCCCAATAATGCAGATATAAAACATGCATTAACATTTGCAGGCGCATATACCGTTGGTGACAATTTAAAATTTGCACTCGGTGTTAATTGGCGTTCAGGTAATGTCACCACCTTACCTGATGGAGATAGTCCTTTTGCGAGAGAAATCATATATGGCCCTCCTAATGGCGAACGTGTAAATGACTATGTAAGAACAGACTTCTCTTCAACCTATACATTTGACTTAAAAGGAAAGGCAAAAGGCAAAATAGGAATCTCTTTATGGAATATTTTAAATAGAGAAAATATACTTAACACCTACTTCATTGTAAATGATGATAGCACGATCTCCAGAATAGACAATAAATCTCTTGGAATCACTCCAAATTTCAGTTTTAGAGTTTCCTTCTAGTATTCTTTTTACGCTTTCGCGAAAGCGGTCACAGAATTTAAAGTAAACTACCTTAAGGCAAGCCTAATAGTATGAATACCTTCAGCGGTTCCAATAAAACCTTACTTACTCTTTATATCGGTCCTTTAGATTATCAATCATCGTTTTTGTGATTTCCTCTAGTCCAAAATTATGAGACCAACCCCAATCACTTCTTGCTTCACTATCATCTATACTCTGAGGCCAAGTATCGGCAATAGATTGTCTAAAATCAGGTTCGTATGTTATTTCAAATTCAGGAATATGTTTCTGAATACTTGCTGTGACATCTTCAGGTGCATAACTTACAGCAGCTAGATTATAAGATGATCGTATTTTAATAGTCTCCACAGGAGCATCCATGATAGCAATTGTAGCTTTTATAGCATCATCCATATACATCATAGGCAACACTGTACCTTCTTTTAAGAAACAACGGTACTGTCCATGTTTTAGAGCTCGATGGTATATATCTACTGCATAATCTGTAGTTCCCCCTCCAGGCTCTGTTGTATAGCTTATAAGGCCAGGATATCTTATACTACGTACATCTACTCCATATTTATTATAATAATACTCACACCATCGCTCTCCCGTTTGCTTAGAAATCCCATATACTGTAGACGGTTCCATGACGGTAGTTTGTGGTGTATTTTGAGCAGGCGTTGTTTCTCCAAAGACCGCAATACTAGAAGGCCAAAATACTTTTTTTACCTTTTTATCTTTTGCTAAATTTAAAATATGAAAAAGTGAATTCATATTAAGATCCCATGCTTTTGCAGGAAAACGCTCTGCAATAGCACTTAACATAGCCGCCATAAGATATACCGTATCTACTTTATATCTAAATATAACATCTTCGACTGCTTCCAGATCTGTAGCATCCAAAAGTTCAAAATGCGCACTTTTCATCATTGCTTCATTTCCCTCACGTATATCACTTGCAACAACCTTATCTTTTCCAAATCGTTTGCTTAAGGCCATGGTAAGTTCTGTTCCTATCTGTCCACAAGCCCCTATAATAAGTATTCTTGATTTCATTTTTAATTTTTTAAATAATAAAAGTAATTGAACTAAAGATCCAAATATTAAAACGAGATCCTACTCAAAAAATAGGCTTAGTTCAACACATACTAATGAGTACACCTTACTGGCTTCTCAATATTAAGTTTTAAAAGTACGCTTTCGCGAAAGCGTATACAAAAGCAAACATAATCATAAATTTTTCTTGTATATTCCTATTTAGGCTACTTTTGTCTACAAACTTTTTGAACTGCTTATGAAATGAGCATAATACCAATAATTAGTACTACAGTTTCAAATAATTACAGGTATTATACAAATTTCCAGATGTGAAAAAGTTTTAGTTTCTTAATTTTAAACAAATGAAACAGCGTATACTCATATATCTATTAAGTGCTTTCTTTCTATTTACTGCTTGTGAAAAGAAAGAAGCGCAAACGCAAGCATCAGAAACTACAAATGTAGTGACTAATGACACCCTTACTATTCCTAATAGTACAGAGGGGTTAAAGCCTTCTTTACGTCTTACTCCAAAGGCGCAAACGGCTGTTAAAAACTGGCAATTATACCAAGGACTTTTAAAAAGACTAGATAGTTTACAAGGTGTGTCATTAGGAAAAACAAAAAATCAATTAGCTATTCTAATTTCAACATTTGACGGTCAAGAAGAAGCAGAAGAAGAGATTGTAAATTTAACTCCAGATAATTTAGAAACGCCAGCGATAAAAGCTCGATTATTATCTGTAGAGACAAAACTCAAGATCGTAAATAATTATGCGCAAAAAAGCGAACCCAATGTAGAAGAGATTACTACGGGAGTTATAGCGCTTAAAAATGCATTTCAGAATCTAAATCTTCAAATTAATGAGAACTTTGCATTAACAATAGAAGAGATGCTTGAGCAACTCAATCAAGAAGTTAACAATCCCGAAGATAGTCCAGCTTTAGAAAACTCAAATCCGACAGGAAAACCTCCAATAAAAATCTATAAACCAAACCAATGACACGTATTATTTTATTTGTATTTATAAGTCTTGTAACAACTACAGGAATCGCGCAACAGCATTCAGAAAAAGAAGCTATAGATACCATGCTTGTCGCTTGGCACAAAGCAGCTGCAGATGCAAATTTTGATGCCTATTTCGGCATGATGACTAATGATGCTGTTTTTATAGGCACAGATGCTACTGAAAATTGGCAAAATGAGGAATTTAGATCTTTTTCTAAACCTTATTTTGATAAAGGCAAAGCTTGGACGTTTACTACATTAGAACGCAATATATACCTAGACAACCATGAAGATACTGCTTGGTTTGATGAACATCTTAAAACCCAAATGGGTATTTGTAGAGGCTCTGGTGTTGTAAAAAAAGAAAACGGTGTCTGGAAAGTAAAACATTATGTATTATCTATTGCCATTCCTAATGAAAATGTAGCTACCATTACCGAAATGAAAAAAGAGTGGGACCGCTTACAAATGGAAAAAATGACAAAGCAATAGATCTAAATACTGTTTACTCACACGCTTCATAACATGACAAGACTTTTGTATTTTCAATGTAACAATACATTAGAAATCACGTCCTATTGACCATAATCAACAAACCTAATATGAAAATAGTAAAAGCTGTTGCTATTGTAGCTTCTTGTACCCTTGCTTTCACGAGTTGTAAACAAGAGATTACACAAAAAGACACACTAACAACAACTTCAGAAAAAACACCTGGTATTGTTCTAGAAAACATGGACACATCCGTGAGTCCTAAAAATGATTTTTACAGCTATGTAAATGGTAGTTGGATAAAAAAAACAAAAATTCCTGCAGATCGCACAAGCTGGGGAGGTTTTGGTGTACTAAGTAAATCTACAAATGAAGATGTACTAAAAATACTAACAGAAGCAAAAACAAGCGGTAAGTATGCTCCTGAATCTGACCAAGCCAAAGCAATTGCTATTTTTGACACAAAATTAGACACCATTGCTCGTAATAAAGCAGGTATCACTCCTATTGTACCCGCTTTAAAAGACATAGAAAATATTAAAACCCTAGCAGATCTTCAAACGGTATTAGCTAAAAACCCTTCTGTAAGTTCTCCTTTTATAAGTATAGGTGCTGGTCCTGGGCTCAATGATAGCTCTATAAACATCGTATATCTTGGAGCTAATGGTCTTGGTTTACCAGATCGTGATTATTATCTAGAGCAAGATGAAAAATCAAAAGAAACCCGCAAAGAGTATAAAAAGCATATTACCCGTATGCTTCAAATGATTGGAGATAGTGAGAAAGATGCTCAAATAGCTGCAGAAAAAATATTAGCAATGGAGACAATGCTTGCAGAACCACGCCTTAGTAAAAAACAGCGTCGTGATGCTCGTAATTATAACAATCCTCGTTCTATAAAAGAAGTCGATGCAATGCTTTCTTCTATAGACGTAAACAAAATGATTTCTGATTTAGGAATTACAAAAAAGTTTGATACACTTCTTGTCACACAATTACGCTATACAGAAGCTTTAGATCAATTTCTTAAAGATACCCCTATTGAAGATATCAAAACACTAGTAAAATGGGATACTTTCAATAGCGCTACAGGGTTATTAACTACAGATATTGAAACTGCAAACTGGGAATTTTATAGCAAATATCTAAATGGTGCTCAAAAGCAACGAGCAGCAGATAAACGTGCACTCGCCACAGTAAATAGTACTGTAGGTGAAGCATTAGGGCAATTATATGTAGATGCTAAGTTTCCTCCTGAAGCTAAAAAGAAAGCAGAAGAAATGATCGCCAATATAATGGTAGCTTATAAAGAGCGTATCCAAAATTTAAACTGGATGAGCCAAGAAACGAAGCAGAAAGCTATAGAAAAATTAAATAAGCTGAGCATTAAAATAGCATATCCAGATACATGGGAAGATTACAGTGCGATGGAAGTATCTGCAAACAAAAGCTATTTTGAAAACATGACTGCTATAGGAAAATGGGCACAAGACAAAAATTATGCAGACATTGGAGAACCTGTAGATAAATCTAAGTGGTTTATGACTCCTCAAACAGTCAATGCTGGATATATACCGCCCTACAATGAAATTTTATTCCCTGCGGCTATTTTGCAACCTCCATTCTATAACTATACGGCAGATGAGGCCGTAAATTATGGAGGTATTGGAGCTGTTATTGGCCATGAAATCTCTCATGCTTTTGATGATAGTGGAGCACGATATGATGGTGATGGAAATCTTAGAAATTGGTGGACAGAAGATGACCTTAAAGCATTTTCAGAAAGAGGAAAAGCACTTGCCCAACAATATAGTAATATAGAAGTACTAGATGGTGTACCTATAGATGGTGAATTTACGTTAGGAGAAAACATTGGAGATTTAGGAGGAATACTGAGTGCTTATGATGGGCTTCAAAAATTTTACAAAGAAAATGGACGTCCAGATGATATTGATGGATTTACAGCAGAACAACGTTTCTTTATGTCCTGGGCAACTGTATGGAGAACTAAGAGCCGTGAAGAAGCATTACGCACACAAGTAAAAACAGATGCTCATTCTCCAGGAAAAGTACGTGCTACACAACCGTTACTTAATGTAGATGCTTTCTATGAAGCATTTGATATCAAAGAAGGAGATGCTATGTATTTAGTACCAGAAAAACGCGTTCGTATCTGGTAATACGCCTTTATGACACTATTTAATTAAAAAAAATCGCTCAAAAATGAGCGATTTTTTTGTTTTTACTCCTAATAATACTTTATTTATCTCTTCAAGATTCTGACAGTCAGTTATTTACTTTTATTTTTAAAATAAATCAATATAAGTCCTTGTAAATCAATATATGGCACTATCATTGCCTAATATTTAATAATTAATTTTAAATTTTAAAAATGAATAAAGGAACAGTGAAATTCTTCAACCAAACAAAAGGTTTTGGATTTATTACAGAAGAAGGAGCAAGCAAAGATCACTTTGTACACATTTCAGGTCTTGTAGACGAAATAAATGAAGGAGATGAAGTAGAATTTGACCTACAAGAAGGTAACAAAGGACTAAATGCAGTAAACGTAAAAGTTATATAACTACAGCATATACATTTTGTACAAAACCCATCCTAGTGATGGGTTTTTCTTTGGAACAAAGTATCTATTTTTTAAAATTTTATAACGTTACTTTAAATTCATATCTTAAAATCTCACTAATAGAGGTGCTATCTACTTTCTTAAAAATAGTATCCCCTTCTTCATCATATTGAGGCGCAACTAAATCTAGTTTTTCAGCTTGAGCTGTATAATAATCTCTCTTCGTAGGATGTTGTGGTGCGACAGCATTAAAAATATGTCCAAAAGCATTTTTCTGAATGATTGACAAAAGAATTCCTATACAATCTTCACGATGTATCATATTTACTGGAGCGTTGCCATTACTTAAACCTTGTCTCCCTGCCAAAAAACGTACTGGATTTCGGCTACCTCCAAATAATCCTCCAAAACGAACAATCGTAGTCTCAAATGCTGGGGTATTAAAAAATATTTGTTCTACATCATATAGTTGTTTGCCTGCATTACTTTGTGGTTTAGGGACATCTTTTTCGGTGACATCTCCTTGCGCATCATCATAAACAGAAGTACTACTCACTAAGATCACTTTTTTTATGGAGGCACTCTCTATTTGGTGTAAAAAATGTGCCATTTTAAGAGCATAATTAGCGCCTGTATTTCTTCTCAGTCCTGGCGGAATCATAATAGCCAACACATCTGTATCAGACAATAGTGTATCAATCTTCCCTGTAACCCCAGCTTCCGTTAACACAATAGGATAAGCTGTAATACCTTTTCCTGTGAGTTCTTGCGCTTTACTAGCATCTGTAACGCTTCCTTTCACAGTATAACCTAATGTCGTAAGGGTCGATGCAAATGCACTTCCCAACCATCCTAATCCAGCAATTGTAATTCTTTTATTCAATAGTTTTTCTTTTCATTTCCGCGTAGGCAGAAATCTTATTAATATTCTTTTTCAGTAGTAATTTTTCTTTACACGCTTTCGCGAAAGCGTATACATTATTCTTCCAATACTTCTTGATCATTTAAGATACTATCGTTTGCTACTTCTTTATAGGAAGCAACATCTATAGTGCGCTCTATAACAACAGCATCTGTCGCTATAAATGGCTCTGGCTTTGTATTTTTAGGTCTTGCTGACACAGTAAAACTTGGATTATCTAATAAATCATAAGAAAATTCCTTTAGCGTAAATGTAGGCACAACATCTTTAGGAACTGCATATCTAACCTCCAGCGAATCTCCTAATGTCAAGTAATAACTTAGCATTCCTTTACTTCCTCGTTTTTTATACAATGTCTCTGTACTATCTGGCATAAACTCTTTTCCGTTATAAGATAAATACTGGAATGGAGTATCTATCGCCGAATACAATCGCATTTGATGTATAGTTCGCTTTGGCACAATAGTCATAGTTGTATAAGCAGTGCCTTCAATAATAGTATCTTGTGTAACGCGTATGTCACTTTCTGGTAAGTTAATGACAGCTGTTTCTTTTGCATATGAGTAAGGCGTATTATATTTGCTTCCTGCAGCATTGCCTATATATGCAGTTGCTGATTCAGGGTTATCTCCTAAATAACCGCGTGTCCAATCATCTATTTGTTCACTATACGTTGCCCAATAGGCCTTATCTGTATCTGCATTATGATAATATAATAAGCTATTAGGTAATTGTCGTTCTGCCGAAGGACTAGATTTTGAATGTGCAATTCCCAAGAACACGAAAGCAGCTAGAAGACTTAGTATTCCAACCATTTTTTTGTTTCTAAAAAATCCAACAACAGGGATTAATAAACCAAAAAGAAGTACTGTAAAAATCACGGAAACAAAAAACATATCTGGACCTAACCCAACTGGAAAAAACTGCACTAAGGGTGCAAATAGAAAAATAGCAGGTGCCGCTAAAAGTACCATTAATGTCATACTTGGATTGGTCTGTCTGATCAATAAGAATAGTGCTAACAAGCCAAAATATACTGGGATTATAAAAAATGCTGCTCCTTGAAGTTTTAATGCTAATGCTATATTTATAATCAGCCATATAGTAAGTGGTGCAATTAATGTACTTACTGTATGTTCTGCTTTTACCATTTTATGATAAATTCCGAAACATAAACTTACGCCTAGAAGTACAAATGCCGCAGTATACCAATGTCCGTTATAAATAAATACAGGAAGGATTTCATTATATGATGGATATATCATTTTAATAAGTATCCATAATAAATACATAAGTGCTCCTCCTAGTATCAGACTTAACATAAAAGCGCCAAATCCTTTCGAAATAGCTTTCTTATACAATCTTTTCTTATTAAAACCATAGACCAATAAAGCAATAAAAAGTACAATTGCTAAGACAAGCATAGGCCAAATCCAAGAAAAGGGATATGCTATAAACGTTGCAATCGCAGTATCAAAGTATACATAATCTTCACTTGATTTTATAGTAGACAAATCAGCATCGGCATAGTATTTTAATAACGGTATTAAGTAGCTTCCTTGGTGTTCTAAGCTATTTCGATCTAAATTTTCGGCGGTATCATTTACGGTATGATAATCAAAATGATCGTCTATAAACGCAAAGAAAAACCCGTCTATATCACCGTCTTCTCGTAAGATTGTAGAATCGGTATCATTCGGCAGCATTTTATAGATACTGTACATTAATGAGGTTGCTACAGGGTATTCAACACCTGCTTCTTGAAAACCTTTTATGAGGTTTGCATTCCCTCCATTAGTCTCTACAATCATATTAGAAGGTCCACCACTTCCTCGTGCTTCAAAATTGAGCGCTACACCTACATTTTTAGCCCAAGGGTGTTCTTCTACAAATAGTGAAGCTCCATTAAGACCTAACTCTTCAGAATCGGTAAAACAAATAATAATATCATTCTTAGGTTTTGCACCACTTGCAAGATAGGCACGTACACTTTCTAAGATTGTAACAACTCCAGACCCTGCATCACTCGCTCCACGAGAAGCACTATGCGGAGCACTATCATAATGAGACATGAGCATAAGTGCTTTCCCATTTTCAGTTCCTTTAATACGTGCAAGAATGTTTTGTGGCTTTACCAAGTTGCCATATCCTTGCCATTGGTCAAATGTAAATCCTTCTTGCACTTGAGGGTTTAGCCCTAATTTTTCAAGTTCTTTTACAATATATGCGCGTACCTCAGCATGTGCTTTTGTGCCTACAAAATGAGGTTCTTTTGCGATTACTTCTAAGTGTTGCATCGCACGCGCTGTAGAAAATTCAGTTGCGGGCGTATTAAGGTCACTTATTTTTTTAGGTAACAAAGAACTAAAAGCTACAGACACTAATCCTATAATAAGTACTATAGAGAAAATATGAACAATACGTTTCATAAGGAGTTGGTTTGGTTTTCCTAAAAATACAATTTTTGAAGATGTTTACGCTAAAGTTTATACTGAGTTTATCCAAGTACGAAGGCATAAACAGCATAATCTCCTTTAAATTTAGTAACTTTAAGAGGATTTAGGTATTTAAAAACAGTTCGTTATGGGAATCAAAAGTTTTACCGGGCGTCGTGCCAAACCTACAAAAGGCAACCCGACAGATATTAAAGTAAGTGATTATATGACTAAAAATTTAATCACATTTAAGCCAGATCAATCTGTACTGGAAGTCATGAATACGCTTATTAAAAATAAGATTTCTGGAGGGCCTGTTGTGAATGAGAATAACGAACTTATGGGTATCATTTCTGAAGGAGATTGTATGAAACAAATTTCTGAAAGTCGTTATTACAATATGCCTATGGCAGATATGATTGTAGAAAAACACATGGCTAAAGAAGTAGAAACGATAGATGGTAATATGAATGTATTTGATGCCGCCAATAAGTTTGTAAACTCTAAACGTCGTCGTTTTCCTATTGTTGAGAATGGTAAACTTGTCGGGCAAATAAGTCAGAAAGATGTGCTTAAAGCTGCGTTAACCCTAAATGGACAAACCTGGAAATAAGTATATTTACCAATGCTTAAAAAAGGATGTCTGATTATCGGGTTGTTTATTACGTGTATAAGTAACTCACAAACTATTCAAAGTGAATTAGAAGCTGTTTTTGAAGCTTATGAACTTATGGGTATGTCTGTCTGGGTAGGGACACCAGGTGTTTCAGAACAATTTCATTATGGATTAAGAGATCTTAATAGGGATTTACCAATAAATGCCGATACTAAATACCGTATTGCATCTGTATCAAAATCTGTTACAGCCTTAGGACTTATAAAATTATATAATGATGGTCTTTTTGATTTGGACGATGATATTTCAGAATACTTAGGCTATACAATACGTAATCCTCAATATCCAGATATACCTATTACATTCAGGATGGTCGTATCTCATACCAGTAGTCTTCAGGATGGTGACGGATATAATCCTTTTTTACAAGGCACTTTTAATCAGCTTCCAGTACCTAATATTTCAGAAGTATTAGTATCTGATGGAGATTACTACACAACAAATATGTGGCGTACAGAAACTCCGGGAACCTTCTTTGCTTATAGTAACATCAATTTTGGACTTATAGGAACGCTTATAGAAAAAATAAGTGATGAGCGATTTGATCGCTATATGAAGAATGAGATATTAGATCCGTTGGGGCTTGATGCAAGCTATAATGTTAGAGACCTATCTGACATTAATGATGTTGCTGTTTTATATCGCAACAATGGAGGTTGGCAACCACAAGTAGATAATTATGAAGGGGTTGTTCCTAGCCCTCCAAATATTGGAGATTATACTCCAGGAACTAACGGTATTTATTTTGGGCCACAAGGGAGTTTACGTATTTCTGCAGAAGACACAGGATTTTTTTTAAACTATCTAGCTTCTGATGGAATAAATACCTCATTAAATATTAGTCAAGACATACTTCAAGAGATGAAAGCCATTGCCTGGAATTATGATAGTACTAATGGTGATAATTATTTTGGTCTTTTTAATCGGTGGGGCTTAGGGCTACACCATGCAAATGTCACAACGGGAGATCAAATTTGTAATCTTGGAACGTATGATTCTTTTATTGGTCATCCAGGAGAGGCTTTTGGTTTGGTAAGTGATGCTTATTTTAATACACAGCAAAATATCTCTTTTGCATTGCTTATCAATGGTATTTGGAATGGATATCAACTTGGTGAAAACTCATCCTATTATACTGTAGAAGAAGATGTATTTGAAGTTTTATGTACTTACTTTCAGGAGACACTTACTGTATCAGATATTACTGTAGATAATACCGTACTAATTACACCAAATCCAGCAAATAAAGAGACCTCAATTATTTTAGAAGAAATAACAACACCCATTTCATATACGATATATGATAGTAAAGGTAGTTTTCAAAATTCAGGGACCCTTAATAATAAGAGTACCACAATAGATATTTCAGCACTGTCTCGAGGGGTTTACTTTATAAAAATCAAAAACAATACTACTATTACAACTCGAAAATTGTTAATTAGATAGGATGCTTATTTCTCTAATTCAAACCAAGCCAACATCAAGTTTTCGGGTTCATAAAAGAAATCTTCTTTACGTTCCAATCCTATTTTCTCTAGTATTCGACATGAGGCACCATTTCCTAACTCGGCTATTCCACAAAGTTTTTGATTTGGAAAGTGCTCAAAAAAGTAATCTCTTGCTACTATAGAAGATTCTGTTGCATATCCTTTACCCCAGTATTGCGGCATAAACCGATATCCTACATCATAAAAATTAGAATGTCCATTGGGAGACCATTCAGTATTCATTTTCAGACCTGTCCATCCTATCCAATCACCACTAGATTTCTCTATCGCCGCCCAACGACCTATTCCATGCTTCTCATACTGCATACGGATACTATCTATATATTCACGTGCCTTTCCCATACACGAAATAGGATTTTTCCCTAAATATTCATGTACTAAAGGGTCACTATCCAATCGAAACATATCTCCTGTATCTTCAACAACAATCTCTCTAAGAATAAGATGCTCAGTTTCTGCAAATATTTTCATGTCTTCTAATTTTAACCATATAATAAAGCTCTAAAGTTAGAAAATAATTTTTCAGTGTATCAAGTATTACTACTAAAAAACAAAACAGGTATTGCCATGACAACACCTGTTTTATAAAGGGGGACTATAGTATTAACTATAGGTATATATAAGAAGGGTAAAATGCTAATTTAAGTCTATAAATAAGTGGTCCCAAAAATCAGATACTACATTTATTTCTTCAGGACTTTCTATAGAATTGATAATAGAAACTGTTTGTAAACTTGTAATGTATTTTTGAACGTCAAAATCTAATAATGCAGTCATTTCTTTAAAATGTACGTCCATTTGATTTCTTAAAACTGTATTTTCCATGATTAAGTTCTTTATGGTTAACACGATTTTAGACGTCTATTCTTCAAACACTTACATACAAAACAATTAAAAAAGACATTCTACATCTATTTTTCCACCTCATATCTTTAAAATTGATAGTAAAATAAGGTCATTTCATTAGGTATTAATTTTATGTTAAAAAGTATAACACGTTCAATATTACACTTAAAATGCTCAAATTTGAGGTATTTTTAGGCTATTAATTTTTATGCTATGAAACACCAAAAACACCTCTTTTCACTTCCAGAAGATGTCACTTATATCAATGGAGCCTATATGTCTCCCCAACTTAAAAGTGTTGCAGATGTGGGATTAGAAAGTGTGATTCGAAAAAATAACCCTACTGCTATTTCACAAGCTGATTTCTTTACACACCGAACGATTGTGAAACAACGTTTTGCTTCGCTTATTGATGCTCCAGATGAGCAAAACTGTGCTATCATCCCGTCAGTTTCTTATGGCATTGCAACTGTTGCAAAAAATATCGAATTACAAAAAGATGATGAAATTTTAGTTATAGATGAGCAGTTTCCAAGTAATATATACGCTTGGCGCGAAAAAGCAAACAGTACGGGTGCTCACATGCGTGTAGTTACACCTCCAGACTCTTTTGAAAATCGCGGAAAACGTTGGAATCAGAAGATCTTAGATGCTATCAATGCCGCTACAAAAGTAGTTACTATGGGTCATATTCATTGGGCAGACGGAACCTTATTTGATCTCATTACCATCCGTAAAAAAGCACATGAGGTTGGCGCAAAACTAATCATTGATGGAACTCAAAGTGTAGGAGCGCTTCCTTTTTCAGTAAAAGAAATTCAACCAGATGCACTAATTGTTGGTGGTTATAAATGGTTATTAGGCCCCTACTCTATTGGCATGGCCTATTATGCAGATACATTTAATGACGGAGAGCCACTGGAATACAATTGGATCAATAGGAAGAATAGCGAAGATTTTAGTCAGTTGGTTAATTATCAAGATGAATATCAACCTAAAGCCGATCGTTTTTCGGTGGGAGAATCTAGTAATTTTATACTAGTGCCTATGCAAATTAGAGCCATTGAGCAACTATTGGATTGGGGAGTTCAAAATATTCAGGAGTATTGTGAGACTATTTCATCTGAGGCGATTGCTCAATTACAAACCAAAGGATGCTTTATAGAAGATGCTCAGTATCGCTCTAAACATTTATTTGGTGTGTACTTACCTGATCATATAAAGATGGATGCTGTTAAAGACCGCTTTCGCGAAAGCGGAATATCCGTAGGTATACGTGGTGAAGCCATTAGAGTCGCTCCACACGTGTATAACACTGCAGAAGATTTTGAAAAATTTGTAGCTTGTTTTTATTAAAATGAGAAAAACACTAAGTTTTAATGAGCTAGTGGAGAGAAGAATGTTTCTTCTAATGGGCATTTTATATTTGATTGTATTCTCCACGACATCTTATGGTGTAAGGTCTTTTAATCAAACTGTCGGTTATTTATTTGACCCTACATATTATTTTAAAGTGGCTATGATATATGATTGGGTTGTGTTTTTAATTATTTATGCTTTGATAGGTTTATTTAGATTTAAAACAAACACAATACTTTCTAAAACACACCTATTTGCGACACTAATCGTTATTATACTTTTTGAATTTCAGTATTTTTCTAAAAATTTATATATAATTATTCTAATTATTTCTTATTTAAGTTTTATTTCAAATGTAATCATCAGCTTGTATCGCAGAAATAAAATGTGAGTTGTGCAGTATTCATTTTTTAGTAAAAATCTGCGCATCAAATAATTTTAATGGTCTGAGCAATAGTCTACCTTTGCAGTCTATCTAAATAGACTGAAATGAACAAAGACACTTTAGAACTTTCTAAAGAAGAAATGAAAGCCTACGGATACAGCGTAGTAGATGCTGTTGTGGCTCATTATGACACCCTAAATGACAGAAGCCCTATTGCTACTGGAAGCCGTAAGGAGATGGATAGCTTATTTTTAGAAGAAGCTCCCGAAAAGCCTTCAGATCCAAAAGAAGTATTGGATTTTGTAATTGAAAAGGTAATGAACAAAGGTGCCATTGCAGCGCATCCTAAATTCTTTTCATTTGTTCCAGGGCCTAGCAATTATATCAGTGCGATGGCAGATACACTCGCTACAGGATACAATGTATTTTCAGGGGGCTGGTCACAATCACCACCAGCTGCCGAACTTGAAATTGTTACCATAAGTTGGCTTCTCAAAATATTTGGATTACCCCTTAAAAAAGGAGGAGGAATATTTACCAGTGGAGGTTCTATGGCAAATCTTACTGCGATTGTGACAGCAAGACGTGTAAAGTGTGGTGATGATTTTTCGAAAGCAATTATTTATCTATCAGATCAGGCACACTCTAGTAATATAAAGGCAATTAGAACCATTGGTTTTAGAAAAGAGCAAATACGATTAATTCCAACCGATTCTGAGTTTAAGTTTTCTACTATAAAATTGAAGAATGCTATTGCAAAAGATCGTTTGGAAGGATTACAACCTTTCTGTGTGATTGGAACTGCCGGAACTACTAATACTGGCACTGTAGATCCACTTAAAGAAATAGCTGCTATTTGTAAAGAAGAAAAACTATGGTTTCATATAGATGGTGCTTATGGAGGTGCTGCGATTTTGGATAAAAAGGGTAAAGAACTTTTGAAAGGAATCTCAAAAGCAGATTCTATTACGGTAGATCCTCATAAATGGTTTTTCCAACCTTACGAAATGGGATGTTTATTAATACGCAATCACAAATATCTTAAAAGTACGTTTGTAGAAAAACCAGAATACCTTAGAGACATAGAAGGCAACGAATCTGAAATTAATTTCTATGATCACGGGGTACAACTTACGCGTCGTTTTAGAGCCTTAAAATTCTATATGTCTCTTAAAACATTTGGATTAAAAGCGTTTAAAAAAGCCATTTCATACAATATAGAACTCGCTGAAAAAACAGAGAAGTTACTTCGTAAAAGTTCGAAGTGGGAAATTGTTTCCCCTGCAACTTTAGCAATCATTAATTTCAGGTATAATCCCATTGGAAATAGCTACTCTGAAAAAGAATTGGACACATTAAATCAAAAGATATCTGAAAGTGTGCTAGCGTCCAAAGAAGCATTTCTAGTAACTACAGTTTTAAATGGACAAGTAGTTTTGAGAATGTGTTTGATCAATCCTCGTACAAGCTTTCAAGATGTAAAAGACACCATTACACTTTGTGAGCAATTTGCATAAATTCTCTTATAATGAATCAATGCTCAAAATAGGATTTATGTGGTGTTAAGTTCACTTTCGCGAAAGCGAATTTGTGAGATTCAGGACCAAAGAGAGAGCAAAACGTTAAAGCATACGTATCTTTATAAAAAACGAACATACATATGAAAAAGGTATTTGCTATTGTCAATCTACTCTCTGTTGTTCTTGTGCTATTAGTAAATGGTCTTTCACAATCACAACGTTGGAATAATACTACGATAGGGGAAATCAGTAACAAGTATGATAATCTCTTTACTCCTGCAGGATATGCCTTTGCCATTTGGGGCTTGATCTTTTTAATGCTTATTGCATATAGTTTATTTCAAATACGAAGAGCATTCTTTAGCAAAAAAGAATCTCCATTTATAGTGCAAACGGGTTGGTGGTTTCTACTAGCAAATCTCTGCAATGCTGCTTGGGTTGTAGCCTTCACCTACGAATACGTAGGGCTTTCTGTAATTATTATGTTAGGACTCTTAATAAGCCTACTACAAATTATACGTAACACCAATATGGAGCGTTGGGATGCGCCTATTGAGGTAATTGCTTTTGTTTGGTGGCCTATTTGCATATATGCTGGTTGGATAGCGGTTGCTACCATTGCAAATTTTAGTGCCTTTTTTGCAAGTATCGAATTTACAGGAGAAACATTTACTCAAATCATGTGGACTATGATTATGATTACCATTGCGGTACTTCTCAATATGTTTATGGTTTGGTTACGTAATATGCGTGAGTTTGCCCTTGTAGCTGTTTGGGCACTCATTGCCATTTATATACGACATAAAGATCATATAGAGAGTATTTCCTATTATGCACTTTGCAGTGCTATTGTTTTAATCGTTATTATCTCATTACATGCCTTTAATAATAGAAAAACAGCACCACATATTAAATTGAAAGAGCGATTTAGCAAAAACTAAAAAAAGCCTTCAACACACTCATAATTAAGCATCTTTTTTTTCTAAAAGGTGTCTCGTCCTGAAATATCGATACACTAAAACTTTAGTGTAATGAAAACATCAGTAAACACAGGAATTGTCAAACGC
>NZ_CANLOB010000019.1 GCF_947492815.1 uncultured Dokdonia sp. | reverse complement strand
GTGGGCGCGAAGGGATTCGAACCCCTGACCCCTTGGGTGTAAACCAAGTGCTCTGAACCAACTGAGCTACGCGCCCTATTTTTATACAAGTTGAACTTCTTGTTACATTGAGAAAGTATTGTGGGCGCGAAGGGATTCGAACCCCTGACCCCTTGGGTGTAAACCAAGTGCTCTGAACCAACTGAGCTACGCGCCCTTTCTTGCAATGCGGGTGCAAATATAAGCTAAAGTTTGTGAGTGTAAAACGTTTTAGTAAAAAATAATTAGTTCTTTCGAAAAAAAAATTAAAACTACCCTATAACTCCCTTATATAGAATTAGAAAACCTCATTATTAATTTTAATATCTTAGCTCAAAAATCATTCTTGAAATACCTTTCGCTAATAGATGAATTAAGCATTACTATAGAAACGATACGTTTTATAAATGCATACCGAATTGAACAAATACAAAAACAACTTGAATTTGAAGCAACATTAGATAGTAGTATCAAAATAACAGAACTATCACAATTAGTTAGTCAGCTTGAAAATTCTATTGTAAGAGATGGTACTATTTTTATAGAACAGCACTTATGGCTAAAAAACATACTCTTAGAAAATTATAATCTCATAGACGACACTTCTTTTAATGCTACTTATGATCCGCGAGCTATAACTGATGAAACAAAAACATATATAACGCCTTTTATATTAGAAGCTCTTACACCAGCACTTCATTATTTTTTTAAAGAAGAAAAATTCAAACTATTAGCTAGAGTTGTATCTCTAAAACGTTTCTTTTCTGATGAGGTACAGCAAGAAATTGTCACCTTTTTCAAAAGACAATTAAACGTTGCAAAAAACTATATTACTGAAGGAAAACTTAAAGAATCCCAAACTCCTATTTCTTTTTTAAACAATGCCGGTTTTGTAGAAAGCGTAAACCTCTACGTAGAAGAAGTATCACAAGAATTAACCGCAATCAATAGTGTTATTGTACGTACTTACAATCTCAATCAGAGTACTAGAAACAATGAATGGGCTTTTGCAATCTCTACCATGATTGCCTTTGGAAAACTATCCTTTCCTAATCAACAGCAACAAGAAGTATTTACAAAAAATGCTTCTATGGCAAAATCTAGCAAATTTAATACTGACGTTGTATCATTCAATACATCAAATCCTAAGCGTACTAATTCTAAAACTACCTATACCATTATTGCTTTTGCATCTGTTATTTTTATTGCTGCGCTAGTTTCTCTCCCTTTTATCAACAGAAACACTACTCCTTATAATGATGAGTATACAGAGGAGTATAGTTTTGGGGAAATGATCAAAGACTATGAAAGCGATCAAGAAAACTCATATACTGATTCTGAAGAAGAAATCCCTATACTTGAAGAAGACAGAACAATAGAAGCAACGATTTCTGAGCCTGCTATTGGAGAAGACATTCCTAAAACAAATGAGGAAGAACGAGTCATTGTTCCCGGATATACCACACTATCTGAAAAAACTAAAAACCGTACTCAAGATACGCATATACGCTTTTTATATAGTTTAAAAAATAAAGTTTTAAGAGGCGATGATCAAGATGCCAAAAGAATTATTACTGTTACTCCTTTTACAAACCCATATCCAAAAACATTTAATACGATCCAAACAAATCCTGACACAAACAACGAGCAATTAAAAATTACGAACCGCACTAAAAAACACCTCGTTATTTTTAAACTTCAAAATGGCATAGATGAAGCGATTGTCATCCCTAAAGAAAACAATGCTATTTTAAATTTCAAACAAGGAGATTCCATTGCTTTTTACGCAGGAACTGATTTTACAGTTACTAAATTTTCACATTTCACGAGAGAACAAGACATTTCTAATCTATATGAAATTAAATCATTAGCTAAAGACGCTCATATTGAAGTAACTTTTAAAGGCAATTCAGGATCTAAAAAAAACTCTAAATATCGTAGAACTATTGAATCTTTGGAATTGCATCATGTAGAAGCAAAAAAACTAAAACCTATAGAATCTTTATATACGGAGTATTACAACGCTTATTATAATAAATAAGACATCATCGTTATGTAATTATAATTACAAGTTAAAGTGCTTCTGCAACTACAAATGTACTACCTCCTACAAAAATCAGATCTTCAGATGTCGCATCTTTTTTAGCCATTTGCAATGCCTCTTTTACAGATTCATAATGATATCCTTTGAGATCAAAACGAGCTGCTGTTTCTTGCAACCTTACAGCAGACATCCCTCTAGCAACAGAGGGTTTACAGAAATAATACATAGCATGCTTAGGAAATAGAGGCAATATACTTTCTAAATCCTTATCAGACACGACCCCTAATACAATATGCAAGCGTTCATAAGCTATGGTTTCTAATTGAGGTAACACAAAAGAAAGCCCTTCTTTATTATGACCCGTATCGCAAATAATAGCTGGGTTTTCTCCTAGTAATTGCCATCTCCCCAGAAGTCCCGTATTCTTCACAACATTCAATAATCCTTTGGCTATATGTTGTATTCCTATCCCATATCCTTTTTTCTGTAATTGCGCCACCGTTACCTGTACCGTTCTGATGTTATGTTTCTGATACGTCCCTTTTAAGTCAGATTTCATTGGAAGTGCATCAAATGTATACGCTTTGTGTAGTGACGCATTACGCTTTCGCGAAAGCGTACCAAACACCTCTTCCGTTTCAGGATGATACTCTCCGATTACCACAGGAATTCCTTCTTTGATAATACCGCCTTTTTCAAAAGCAATCTTAGCGTGCGTATCTCCTAAAAACTGCATATGATCCAATCCTATATTGGTAATCACCGCAACTTCTGGAGTAATAATATTAGTACTATCTAATCGCCCTCCTAGTCCAACCTCAATAATAGCAATATCTACTTTTTCGTAAGCAAAATAATCAAATGCCATACCTACAGTCATTTCAAAAAATGACAGTCTATGTTCTTCAAAAAACGACTTATTATTTTTTATAAAATCGACAACCTGTGTTTCAGATATAGGAAGCCCATTAATACGTATACGTTCCCTAAAATCTTTTAAGTGCGGTGAAGTATACAAGCCTACATTATAGCCTGCTTCCTGCAAAACCGAAGCCAACATATGACTTGTAGAACCTTTTCCGTTGGTACCAGCTATGTGTACTGATTTAAACATTGTGTGAGGATTTCCTAAATGCTCTGAAAGCACTATCGTATTCCCTAGATCTTCTTTATAAGCAGTGGCTCCCTGATTTTGATACATAGGAAGCTGCGTAAATAACCAGTCTAATGTTTCTTGATATGTGATGGTACTAAGATTTAATTTTTAATAAGCTTACGCGAAAATACTTCATTGTTTCCTTTCACTTGCACAAAATACATTCCTTTTGATAAGTTTTGGATGGATATGGTTTCCCTTAGTGTTTCTATTTTTTGCTGAAGTACTACTTGTCCTAACTGATTATATATAATTAAGTCTGCATCAGGAATCAATCGATCTAAAACAAATGTTGTTTCTAATGAAGCTGGATTAGGAAACACAGACAGTATATTATCTTTCGAAAATTCTTCTACACTTAGCTCACCTACATAGGCTCTATAAGCAGAACGACCGTATGTACCAGCATATAGTAAGAAATCATCACCTATATATAAATCATTTACAACAACCGATGGTAAATCTCCAAATACTTCCCAATCGTCCCCAGGCTCAAAAGCTCTAAACACGCCTACATCTGTCGCTACAAAATACCCTTCATAGATACTAAATTCTATATCATTTACTGGAATATCGGGTAAGTTTGCGGTTATATCTGTCCATGTATCTCCAGCATCGAAGCTATGAAATATATGCCCATCATTTTCTCCAAAACGATATCCAGAAAGGGTTACAAAAACTTCCTGAGGATTCTGCGTAGATGCTTTTACTTTGGTCACCCAGCGATTTGGTAATGCAGAGGATATATTCTCCCAAGTAGTTCCTCCGTCAAGTGTTCTCCAAACACTCCCATCATCGGCTCCTGTATAAATAATATCGTGATCGAGTGTAGAAACATCTATACTTGTTAAGGAGCCAAAGTTTAGATTTCCAGTACTTGGTCCATTGGTTAGATCGCCACTTATTGCACTCCAAGAATCTCCACCGTTTATAGTTCTATAGACGCGCTGTGTCCCGTAATATAAAATATCATTATTATGAGGATCGAAGGCAATAGGTGTATCCCAGTTATTTCGATCTGAAGGTTCTATTCCATTTAAAATGGTTTGAAAAGAAGCCGCATCATTTGTAGATCTTCGCAAACTACCACGCTGTGCCAATGCATATATAATAGCATTATTGTCTTTATTAATTAATGGCTGAAATCCATCTCCTCCATTAATAATTGTCCAATCATCTGCACTACCAGTAATTGTACGCATTGTACTATTATCCTGAGAGCCTCCATATAATCTACCGTTAGTTTCTGCTGTAAAACGATAAAACTGGGTAATTGGAAGTGTTAAATCTTTTACTGAAGTAGCACCGCTATTGGTACTAGTGTATAAACCTCCATCGTTTCCAAGAAACACATTTGAGGCATCGTCAGGATGAAAAGCCATAGCATGCTGGTCTACATGAACTCCTGGAAATGCAAATTGCCATGTATCGCCGCCATCAGTTGTTTTTTGTATTTCAAATCCTACATGGTATACCTCATCTTCATCTTCAGGGTTGATAAACAGTCCTCCAAACCACCAATGAAATCCTACGTTTACAATTTGCGAACTATTGATTTCAGACCAAGAATCTCCTCCATTAGTAGACTTATAAAATCCTTGCACAGACCCTATCTCATCTGCATAAGATGCATATAATACATTTGGATTAGATGTAGCAATATCAATACTTATTCTTCCTTTTTGACTTCCTTCTGTTGGGAGTCCTGTAGTGAGCTCTTCCCAATTATCTCCCCCATCGGTAGATCTATAAATCCCTGAAGTTTCTCCGCCATAACTTCTATTTTCTGGAGTACGCTCACGCTCCCAAGCAACAGCATATAGAATAGCTGCATCTGTAGGGTGAATGGCCATATCTACAATTCCCGTTTTATCACTTATAAATAATATTTGCTCCCAAGTAGTCCCTCCATCGGTAGTACGATACACACCTCTATTGGTATCATTTTTAAACAATGGTCCCATAGCCCCTACATACATCACTAAAGGATTTGTTGGATCAATAATTACTTTTCCGATACTCCCGACTTCTTCTAATCCTCTTGAGTCCCATGTATCTCCTCCATCATTACTTACATACACACCATCTCCATCATACGCAAGTGATCCTCCTCCTGCATTCACCTCTCCTGTGCCAACAGCTATAATGCTACTATTACTTTTAGAAACCTCCATATCTCCAATGGCAAGCATCGGCTGATCGTCAAAGATAGGTTCCCAATTCACACCATTATCTACCGTTCTAAAAATTCCCCCAGAAGCAGCAGCCACATATATAATATCATTTGTTTCTGAAACAATTTCTATATCTGTAATACGACCTCCTATATTGACAGGTCCTACAAAATTCCAATCATTCTCTGTATTTCGTGTTGAATTTTCCTCTAGCTCTTGCTTCCATAATGCAGCTTCTCTATAAGCATTTGGTTTTAACTCACCAGTAGGATACGCGCGTTGCATAAACATCAGATCAAATGGTGATTTTCCTGTGGGATATTTTTTTTCGGTTAGCGTTTCTTTTGCGTCTTGTTTCGTAGTGCACTGCACAATAACCAACCCTAAAAAACAGGCAATGACTAGTAAAAATAACGTTCTAATTTTCATAACAGTTAGCTTTTGATTTTAAACCCGCATTATGAAATAGAAAATCTATTCCATCTTTAAACTGCTGTAAAATATATCGTTGCACTACGTTTTTAAGCTTAACCATAGCGATGCTATGCTAAAACTCAGAAAACGTCATATTTCATTGCTGTTTTAACCCTCATCACGAAGTTCTATTTCATAATGCTTGTTAAAGATACACAAAGAAAAAGAGGTCTTGATATAAAAACTACCAAAAAGGAAATGTGAAGTTTGTAAATTTTGCAAATAAAAAAGCAGTTCCGTAATGGAACTGCTCTAGATATAAGAATCTAATTTCTAGTATTTACGCGTGAAAGTAGCGTTCATTTATAATTTTACCATCTCTCCAAACGGTACGATTTACTTGTTCGAATCTATGAGAGACACCATCATTTGTTGTAAATTCCATTACTGCTTCATAATAAGACGTATCTCCACTTACAGCAATATTTTTCATTTCATACCCCCCAAAATCAGTTACAGTAGCCAAAAGTTCCTTTTCTGCACGAAGTGCTGTTTCTTTTCCGACTTTAGGTTCGTTATTAGCCTCTTGTAAAACTACATCATCAGCAAGGTATTTTTCCATTGCTTCTATGAATTGTCCTTTTCCTAATAATTCTTTAAGATCTAGTAGTGCATTCTTAATTTGATTTTCCATTTTGCGCGTATGATTTAAGTTAATTTTTTATATGCCCATTGAGTCGACAAACAAAAAATCACTTACACGCTTTATGATGTCAATAAAGACGTAAAGCTTGTCAATTATACTAAAATGAAGTTTATTTTTTAATCAGAAAGGCTAAAACGATAGACGATTTTTCCTATTTGTTTAGAAGGTGCTTTTGAATCTGCATTAAATTTTGTGGCAAGTGCTGCTGCTTTTGCAGGATCTAAAAGGCATTTTGTATTATTGGTTGTACCGCGAACACCAGGTACCGCTTTAATTACTTTTCCAGTACGGTCTACTTCTATACTTACCACTACGATTCCCGCTTCGTTACATTCTTGTACACGTTTTGGTTTTCCTAAGGCTTTACGCCCTCCTAATTGGTAATTACCATCACCATCTAAACCTTTTCCTGTTCCGTAATAACTAGATGCATTTGGATCACCATTAGGATCGCCTTTATCTCCAGCTTGATTATCATCGCCTTCTCCTCCTTGTGCAGTACCATCTTTTTTAGGACCATTAATTAAAGCATCTAGTGCATTTGTGGTACTCTTATCTGGTGTAGGGTCTGGCTTTGCTTCTTCTACAAGCTTTTCCTCTGGTTTTTCCACAGGTTTTTCTACTTCAGGCTTAGGAGTTTCTTCAGGTTTTTCTTC
Source organism: uncultured Dokdonia sp. (assembly GCF_947492815.1). Taxonomy (GTDB): domain Bacteria; phylum Bacteroidota; class Bacteroidia; order Flavobacteriales; family Flavobacteriaceae; genus Dokdonia. Next base: position 99,286 of record NZ_CANLOB010000019.1, on the reverse strand, counting down.
TATGACTGGTGCATCTTCTGTGTCTTGTGTTACTACCTCTTCTGTGATTTCTGGTTGAGGTGGTGTAGGTACAGGCTCTGGCGCTGTATTTTTCGGAGCAGATGCTACTGGCTTTGTAGGCTGTACATTTCCTGATCCAACGCTAGAAGTTCCAAAATTTACAGCAATTCCTCCTTCTGGTGGAGGATCTAGATAATCCATCCCTACCCAAAACATAAGCAATAATATGATCGCCATAATAATACTACTTATGGTAAAGGATTTTTTCTTATGTGGGGTATCTAAATAGGGCACTTTTATGTATTCAATTTTTAGTGTGAGTATATATTTAATATTCGCAATAACCATTGGTCTTTTGCAAAAGCTTTAAAACATTGAACTGGTAGTTACTAATCACATAATTATCACTTCTGATTAGGATCTACTGCAAGGATTACTTTAGCTTTAATCTCATTTCCTAAAGCCATAATATCCACAGCATTTTTAAGAGCCACATCTCCTTCTGCTCGAAGGAAAATCACTCTCTCTTCAGCATTTGAAAGCGCCTCTATAACAGCACTCTTAACATTGGATCGAGGAACACGTTCTTTGTCTACGTAGTAATCTAAATCCTTAGTGATACTAACTGAGACATTAGGCTTATTACTACTTTTACCCTTTGCTTTTGGCAATATAAGATCTAATGCATCTGGCGTAATCGCAGGAGATGTCAATAGGAAGAAGACTAATAACAGAAATACGATATCTGTCATAGAACTCATACTGAACTCTGGGCTTACTTTATTTCTTCCTCTGAGGTTCATACTAGATAGGTTCGTTAAGTAAGTCTAAGAAATCTACTGCATTTGCTTCCATGGCATGTACTACTTTATCTGTACGTACCACAAGATGATTATATCCCATATAAGCTATAATACCTACAATAAGACCTGCTACTGTTGTTGTCATAGCGGTATAAATACCTTCAGCTAGTGTACCCATATCTGCTTGTCCACTACTGGTTGCTAATGTATGAAAAGCAAGTACCATTCCGATTACAGTTCCTAAGAATCCTATCATTGGAGCAGCTCCAGCAATTGTTGCCAGTACGCTTACATTTTTTTCTAATCGATACACTTCAAGTCGACCACTATTTTCTATAGCCGTATTAATATCTTCTAATGGATTTCCAATTCTAGAGATTCCTTTTGCCGTTAATCTTGCTACAGGAGAATTTGTTTGAGCACATAGTATTTTTGCTGCTTCTATATTTCCATTAGAAACATTATCCCGAATTTGGTTCATAAAGTTTCCATCTATTTTTGAAGCTGCTTTAATGGCAAATAAGCGTTCAAAATAAATATAAATGGCTACAAAAAGTAATACAAATAAAACACCAATAATCACCATACCAGAGACTCCTCCTGTAAGAAGGAGATCTATTATAGAAAGTGTTTTTTCTACAGGCTCATCTGTAGTAAGTGCATCGGCGGCTTCTTGAACGCCATCTTGCAATAACATATTAATCATAATTTAGGATTAGTTAAGTTCATAACGAATTATCTGGGGAATAAGTATGTGTTATAATGAGAACATAATAACTAGGTAGATGTAACCTACTAAAAACCCTACTGCTGCGAGCCAAGATATTTTTTTAAGATACCAGATAAAATCTATTTTTTCCATTCCCATAGCGGCAACTCCAGCGGCAGATCCGATAATTAACATACTACCTCCAGTTCCTGCTGCAAAGGCAATAGCATGCCACAGATTACTATCTATTGGTTCATTATACATTCCTATAGAAGCTGCTACTAATGGTACATTATCAATAATTGCTGAGAATACCCCTAATAAGGCTACTACTACATCTTGATTTGGAATAGCTGCTTGTAGGACTTCGGCTAAATAACGTAGCGTACCTACTTCTTGCCCTCCTATTGCACCATATACAAGTGTTTCTAAAGCTCCTACAGCCATTAATATTCCTAAGAAAAATAAGATACTACTGATTTCTATACGAGATAATGCTTTGTGAGCAGAATATAAATGACGACGTTCTTTAGAAAAATCTTCTTCAGGATGAATGTATTCTGATACTAGCCAAACAACACCTAATGCTAACATCATTCCCATATATGGAGGTAAATGCGTTAATGTTTTAAAAATAGGTACAGAAACAATCATTCCTAATCCTAGAAACAACATCGTTTTACTACTCAATAAACGCCCAGCTTCTTCATCGTCTTCTAGTTCTTCTACTTCTATATCTCCTTTAAAAGCGGGTAAATACATAGCGATACCAAAAGGCACTGCAAAACATAATATAGAAGGGAGTACGAGTGTTTTTATAAGTCCCATTACAGAAACGTTATCTGCAATCCATAACATGGTTGTCGTTACATCTCCAATAGGTGACCATGCTCCTCCTGCATTTGCAGCGATCACAACCATACCAGCAAACCAAAGTCTTTCGTTTTTATTGCTAATTAATTTTCGCAATAGCGTAATTAAAACAATCGTTGCCGTTAGGTTATCAATAATTGCTGATAGGATAAAAGCTAAAACTCCTATAATCCATAATAGTCGTTTTTTACTCTTTGTACGTACTACTGACTTAAGGATTTCGAAACCACGATGTAAATCAATAATTTCTACAATAGTCATTGCTCCGATCAGAAACACCAGTATCTCTGCAGTCTTCCCAAGATGATGTAACAATGTATTTTCAAAACCATGCATGGCATCATCACCTCCTGTTAAAAAACTATATACATGCTCATGAGAATCAATTACATTAAACCATCCTTGACTAAAGCCTACTGCTAAAAAGGCCCACATTAATGAAGCCATGATAAGTGCAGGCACTGTTTTATCAAGTTTTAAAGGATGTTCAAGGGTAATTGACAAATAGCCAATAACAAAAATGAGTATAATCACAGATTCCATAAAAAGTTGGTGTTTAAGAAGCTTTTAAAGTAGTTGTTTTAAAGCAATTTCAAAAGCAGTATTGCTAATATTTTTTGTGTTTTTATTTTGATCATATGTTTCTTGGATCGCATTTCTGATTGTCAGCGAAGTATCACTAAAAATAGCATCATCTGTCATTTGAACTTTACGCTCCATAAAATAAGCAAATACACGCGCCATTCCGCAGTTTGAAATAAAATCGGGTATTAGACTCACCTTCGCATCAGTGTGCTCCATAATGGGACCAAAAAATATTTCTTTATCTGCAAAAGGAACATTAGCTCCACATGAGATCACCTCTAACCCAGTATCGATCATTCGATCTATTTGGTCTTGAGTAATCAATCTAGAAGCAGCACAAGGTGCAAATATCTCCGTTTCAAGATTCCATATACGTTCGTTCATTTCTGCAAAAGGAATGAGATTTTCTTCTCCAAGTGTATTTCCTTTTTTGTTGAGGTACATCCCTTGAATTTCTTCAAAAGTAAATCCTTCTTCGTTAATAAGCCCACCTACAATATCGATGATCCCAACTATCTTTGCTCCCATTTGAGCTAGATAATAAGCTGCAGCGGCTCCCACATTTCCAAAACCTTGTACAACAGCTCTCTTTCCTTTTATATCCCCTCCATAGATATCGTAATAATGATGTACAGCCTCTGCTACACCATAACCCGTTATCATATCTGCCACTGTATATTTACGTGTAACATCAGGAGAGAACTTTGGATTCTCTATCACTTTTATCACTCCTTGGCGTAATTGCCCTATACGATTAATTTTATCTGCATCTGTAGGTTGAAAGTGCCCAGCAAAAACACCTTCTTGAGGATGCCATACGCCACTTTCTTCAGTAATAGGTATTACTTCATGAATTTCATCTACATTTAAATCACCACCTGTTCCATAGTAACTCTTGAGTAATGGAGAAACTGCTTTATACCAACGTTCTAAAACACCTTTTTTACGAGGATCTTTAGGGTCAAAATTAATTCCTGATTTTGCACCTCCAATAGCAGGACCTGAAACTGTAAATTTTACTTCCATGGTTTTTGCCAATGAAAGCACTTCATTCATATTCAGTCCTTTTCTCATACGTGTACCACCACCGGCAGCACCACCTCTTAAAGAATTAATAACTACCCAACCTTCTGCTTCTGTTTCTGGGTCATTCCAGTGAAAAACAATTTCTGGGGTTTTATCTTCGTACTTTGCAAGTAGTCCTCTCATATAGTATGTACACCTTTATAATAATTATAGGGTATTACAAATATAAAAAGTACAATGTAGTTATTCACTAAAGAATCTATAATATAAATAGAAAAACTAAGATTAAATTACGAATATCTTACTTACGAAAGGATTGTATTTTCATTTGTATAGCTCTTAACAGTTTCTTTATTCTTGCTTAATAAACGAATTACTTTTTTAGGAGGACGCCCTATAACAGCCTGATCATCATTCACTATAATAGGTCTAACAATAAGTCCATGATTTTCTAACATTAAGTGCATGATCTCTTCTTCTGTCAACTCTAAATGTTTATAAAAATTTTTCCAATCTGGATGATCTTGTCTAATAAGGTCTACGGCAGAAATATTTAATTTTTTAATAAGGCTTTGAATGGTTTCTAATGTAAGGGGTTCTTTAAGATACTTTACCTTCTTATAATTTACTTTTTTACTTCTCAAAATTGCTAAACATATAAGAGAATATACACATCCTGGATCGTAGTAAATTACATACATAGTTGTTCTGTTTTGGGGTTAAAAACTAACTCATTGTCATTCTTTATGTCAAACTCAAAACCACAACCTTACTACATAACTGTAAATCAGAATGTTAAAAATGTAATTCAGCTTACATAATTAAATTTCAAGTATCTAATATTCAGAAAAATATGATTGTTAAATTTGAGATTATATTTTATTCTTATAATACAAGCAAAAATCAATAAGAATAATCTATAACAACCCCAGAACTATGATCTTTTCGAGCCCCTGTGACACTCGCTAAACAGTTATTTTTGCCTTCTAATTTCAACACTCCTAACAATCCAAAAATCAGTGCTTCTTTGTATTCAACAAGCACATTGTCTGGTACTATGACTTCACATTTTTTTAATGCCTGCAATCGTTCCATTAAATACGTATTATAGGCTCCTCCTCCAGTAATCAAAACAGCACTATTTTCTTTTATTTGATTTGCCAGTTGTTGTGCAATATGCTCTGTAAAAGTAGCCAATACATCTTTCGGCGGTATTTTATAATTGCTTATTATTGGAAAGATATGTTCTTGTACCCATTCTATCCCTAAAGATTTTGGTGGTGATTTCTTAAAAAATGATAATGCGTTCAGGTCATCTAGTAATGGAATATTTACTGTACCCGCTTTCGCGAAAGCGCCCCCATCATCATACGCCTTTCCTAATTGTAGCGCATATGTATTAAGTACTGTATTTACAGCACAGATATCGTAAGCAATACGCGTGTTTTCTTTTTGCATGGATACATTTGCAAAACCACCTAAATTGATACAATAATCATAGGTAGAAAATAACAATTGATCTCCAATAGGTACCAAAGGAGCTCCTTGACCTCCTAAAGTAACATCTTGTACTCTAAAGTCATATACCGTTTTACATTTTACAATACTAGCAATCTCTGGAAGATTTCCAATCTGTAAGGTATAACCTTGATCGGGTTGATGTAAAATAGTGTGTCCGTGAGAACATATGGCATCTAGTGTATCTCGAGGAATTTTATTTTTCTCAATGAATTGATGAATCGCCTCTCCCAAATATTGAGTGTAGGATTTATTTAGTTCTTGAAGGTCACGTGCATTATAATGAACAGCAGCTTGTAATTTTTTTATCCAAGCATCAGGGTATGACTGGGTTTCTGCTGTAATAATTTGAGCGTTATACGTAGGTTTTATAGTGATTTTTAGATACGCAAAATCAATACCATCTAGACTGGTACCACTCATGACTCCGACAACGTTATAGTATTTTCTTTCCATCACGTTAAAATTATTGAGAAAAATGTAAGATTCTAGTATCTTTGCATACAATTTTTACATAATTCTTAAAAAAATTTTCCTCTTATGGATTTTAGTTTAACTGAAGAACATTTAATGATACGTGACGCAGCACGTGATTTTGCTAGAACAGAATTACTTCCTGGTGTTATAGAACGTGATGAGAAGCAGCAATTTCCTGCTGAACTTGTCAAAAAAATGGGAGACCTAGGTTTTCTAGGTATTATGGTAGATCCTAAATACGGAGGAAGTGGTATGGATGCTATCTCATATGTATTAATTATGGAAGAGTTATCTAAAATAGATGCTTCTGCTTCTGTAATTGTATCTGTAAATAACTCTTTAGTTTGTTATGGTCTTGAAGCCTATGGTAACGAAGAGCAAAAGCAAAAATACCTTACAAAGCTTGCTACTGGTGAATTTGTAGGAGCCTTTTGTTTAAGTGAGCCAGAAGCAGGTTCTGATGCGACTTCACAAGCTACTACAGCAGAAGACAAAGGAGATCACTATGTATTAAACGGAACAAAAAACTGGATTACTAACGGGGGACGTTCTGATGTATATTTAGTCATTGCACAAACAGACAGATCAAAAGGACACCGTGGTATCAACGCTTTTATTGTAGAAAAAGGAATGCCTGGTTTTGAAATAGGTCCTAAAGAAGATAAATTAGGAATTAGAGGTAGTGATACGCACACATTACAATTTAATGATGTAAAAGTACCTAAAGAAAACCGTATTGGAGAAGATGGATTCGGATTCAAATTTGCTATGAAAACGCTTTCTGGTGGACGTATCGGAATTGCTGCTCAAGCATTAGGTATTGCTTCAGGTGCGTATGAGTTAGCACTTAAATATTCTAAAGAACGTAAAGCGTTCGGAACAGAAATATGCAATCACCAAGCGATTGCTTTTAAACTTGCTGATATGTACACAGAAATAGATGCTGCACGTCACCTAGTTATGAAAGCGGCATGGGATAAAGATCAAGGAAACAACTACGATCGCTCAAGTGCAATGGCAAAATTATACGCTTCAAAAGTAGCGATGGAACATACTGTAGAGGCCGTTCAAGTGCATGGAGGAAATGGTTTTGTAAAAGAATATCACGTAGAACGTTTAATGCGTGATGCAAAAATCACTCAGATTTATGAAGGAACTTCAGAAATTCAGAAAATTGTAATCTCTAGAAGTTTGATCAAAGAATAATATCCTTCTTATATGAAATCTCTTTTATGCTTTCGCGAAAGCGTAAAAAACTATAAACAAAAAGCGAATCTTAACAGGATTCGCTTTTTTAATGGCGTAGTTTTTGATGCCTAAAAAACGCATCAATACATACTAAATGACATCAATCATTAAAAAATCATTGTTACCTTTCTTAACAATAGCCTGCATTTTACTATTTGTATCTTCATGTAAAAAAGAGATACCTCATCAAGAAGAAAATACCAAACAACAACTAGAAAAGAAAAATCCAAAATCACAAGACGTTTACTTATTTGCCTCTGCCCAAAAGCAAGATGATTTAGAGTATATGAATCTTTTAGATTTTTCTGAACTCGTTGGGCAACCAGATATTCATTATGATAAGAAAATGAGAGGAGATACTTTAGAAATGGTATTACATAATATTGCCAAACCTCAAATCATAGAAATTATGGCTTTTGGTAATTCTGGCTTTTATAATACAAGAGCTCTTATTAATCCTCTGGATTCTATTTATTTTCATTTAGAAAATGGCACAGTTACTTTTCATAAAGCGGATGGTCCTGAAAACAACTTTTTCTCAAAAATTACATCTCCAGAAATGCAATGGCCAAACTTTACTGGAGATATCACTACCTATAAAAAAGATGTAGTCGCAATGCGTGATGCACGTAAAGAACTATTTGATACGTTTATAAAAGAGCACCCCGAAACATCAGAAACCTTTAAAACTAGTGTAGCTGATGAGATGAAGTTTGAATATTTATATCAACTTGTAAGTCCTAGATCGATTAAACCTACCGTAGAAGGAGCGGTTATTAATAACTTTAATAATGGCGAAGGACTTCTTTCTACACTGCGATCTTCTAGATATAATTCAGAAAAAGAAATGCTCAATTTCAATACGTACTATGATCAAGTTACTATAAATGATTTCCAAAAACCTGAGTATGTAAATAACGATTATTTTAAACGAACATTGAGTAAAATGATACGGCATTATTTTGCAGAATACGATTACCTCAACTACTCTAAAGAAACATTCTTAGCGGAAAAAAAGTTTATAGACGAAAACCTTGACGGCGAATTAAAAACTTTCACATTAGGGAGATTGATTTATGATTATAATGAAAAAGGGTTTGGTCGTGGCGCAAAAGATATGGAGATCATGCAAAATGCTATTAACGAGCTTTTATCAAGAACAGATAAGCCTTCATACACAGAGACCATGCATACCATACAGACAAGTATGGAAATTATAGGAAATAGTATTCCTGATCACATTCTAGATGAAAAATTACTCTCAACTACATTAGATACCATTACCCTAAGAGCATTATTACAGGATACAAAAGGCAATATACGTGCTTTCGATTTTTGGGCAAGTTGGTGCGCGCCTTGTATTAAGGAGATGAAAACCACCAAGGACTTTAAAGAAAATCTCGCGGCCGAATACGGTACAGATTGGATCTATATATCTGCCGATGAAGATCAAGAGAAATGGCTAAAAAAAACCAACCAACTTCAAAAATATATTCCAAAGGAAAAACACTATCGATTTGTAAGACCTTTTAAATCAAAACTCCTTAAATTATTAAAAGCCAGAAAAAATAATAAGGTGTATGTACCTCGTTACACCATTATAAATAGTGACAATAATGTAGCACTCGCTATTGCACCACACCCATCTGATAGTATTACATTTAAAAGAAATATCCAAGAGATTATTAACAGACGCTAATATTCTTTTTATACGCTTTCGCGAAAGCGTATACATATTTTATATCATCTAAAAGATAAAACTCAGGCTTCAAATAGTATTGCCTACTTCTTTATATTGTACTTTTGTACTATAAACAAAACAGTCTCTATGGGTAGAGGAATTGTCTATATGCTTATTGCTGCATTCGCCTTTGCGTGGATGAATCTTCTGGCAAAATACTTACAAGACTTTCACCCACTTCAAGTAGTTTTCTTTAGGGCTTTTGGAACTTTTATCTTTATTTTCCCTTACATGCTTATTAAAAAAGTTCCTATACTAGGGAAAAATGTTGTGTGGTTAAGCCTTAGAGGGGTATTGAGTTTTGTATCGCTTGCATTATTTTTTAAAGTGGTACAAGATATTCCATTAGGATCGGCAGTTGCCTTGCGGTATACAGCGCCTATATTTAGTGTTATTCTTGCTTATTTCTTCTTAAAAGAAGTCGTAAAGCTAGGACAATGGATCAGTCTTATCATTTCTATAGCGGGTGCCTTTATTATGAAAGGTGTTGATTTGAGAATAGATACGATGAGTTTTATACTCATTATGTTTTCTTCAATTCTTGTAGGTGGTGTTTTTGCCATTGTACGGTATTTAGGATCACGTGAGCATTACCTCACCATTATCAATTACTTTATGGTCTTTTCGATTGTAGGTAGTTTATTTTTTATTCAGTTTTGGCGTATGCCTGTGGGTCAAGAATGGTGGTGGGTTTCTATTATCGGAATATTAGGTCTTGTAGGTCAGATTTTCTTAACACGGGCTTTTCAACTAGCAGATACCAGTACAGTTGCTCCTATTAAATATATGGAACTAGTATATGCATTACTATTTGGTTTTTTCTTATTTGACGAGAAATACGCCTTTTGGCCTATTGTTGGGATGACCCTTGTCGTATTTGGAATGCTTTTGAATGTATGGATAAAGAGAAAAGGGTAACGATTAGTTTGACTATAATTGTTTCAAAAGGTTTTCTGTAAACATCTTGATTTCTTCTTGCGCCTCCTTCTTAGAATTATTATTTGTATAAGATGTTGCAGTCATATCTTTGGTTGTTGCTATTGCTTTTATATACCAATCATTCCAAGCATTCAAAATTTCTATTTGACTTTCCTTAGTGGCTCCGTTTGCGATAGCTTCTTTACTAAGATCAAACTCTATGGTTAATCGTCCCTTAGCTTTCTCAATGATCTCTTCTATCATCCAATTTTTAGTAGTATCATCACTATTAAGTAATGTATATGCACTTACTAAAGCAGCAATTCCAACATTTGTCATTGTTTTTTTAGACACCTTATCAATACGGTCATTATCTGTATGATAAAATTGATCTGTAAAATGCCAAAGTAAAATCCCTGGAAGGTCAGCATCTAAAAACGGTGTATGATCACTACCACCTTCAAAAGGATTAGTTTTTACTTCCCAATTGGCATGTTTGCCTTGATCTTCAAAAACTTTTATTATAAAATCATTCAGGTAATGTGGTTTCATTTCTTCTAGCTTTAATGGCTTACCTCCCCATTCTGAGTGTTTATCATTCCCTCGTGTCCAAATAGCACTTGGGTCTGGCATTTTTTCTATTAAAAAAGTACCGCCTGTAATAGCTGTATTCTCCCCTACCATATCAAGGCTAATTCCCCAATTAATAGCTGAGGTGCGTTTTTCTTTTTCTTCTATATAACGACGTGTCGAGATAATCTCATCTCCCCAAAGAAATGTCAATGTTCTTGTAAGATTTAGCTTTTTATTTTTGATGAGGTTTGCTGTAATTAAAGCCATCTCTAACTGAGTTCCCACACCAGTTGCATTATCATTTGCACCTGGCTCTTGAATATGCGCACTAAAGACAAGACTCTCTTTTGGTAACTCTGAACCTTTTACGTTAGCAACTACCGTGAGCTCCTCTGATGGGTATATATTCGTTTTCACGAAAGCATTTACAGTAACTTTACCTTTAGCTAATGCTTTTTCGAGTCTTTCTTTTGCTTGATATGACAATGCAATCCCCCAAACTGGTATTTCTTTATTGTATGGAACCCCTCTAAACTGAATAGAAGTTATATTTTTTTCTGGTTGTAAATAGTCAGGATTATTATACGTAATTAGTCCTAACGCTCCTCCATGTACAATGGCACTTTTATAAAACCTATAGGGATTGGCGTTTGTATATACTATTTTACCTTTAAGATCTAATTCATCAATATCATCTACGTTTTCTACATATACAATCTCAGCTGTAACACCTTCTGCTGGTGTTGAACTAGCATATTGATAGATCATATTTCTATTGGTCTTGTATTCTAACAAAGGAATTTCTTCTCCTTGAATACTAAGCCTAGCATCTACAGGTTCCCAAGTAGGTCTTTGCATGACCCTTTTTTCTATCCTATAGGTAAGGGTTTCTTCTATACTTGCTTTAGATTCTTCTACAAACCCAGCAGTCTCTAATTCTTCAACAATCTTATAAACTGTTTTATTGAATCCTGTATTCCCTGCAACTCTCCAGAACTGTTCTACAAAAGCAGTCGTATTAAATGCTACATCTCCTTTAAATTCTGGTCTAACCAACTTAAAATAGGCATCTATTGGGTCTACTATTTCTTTCTTTTGAGAACAACTAAGTACTGCAAGACTTGCCATAACAAGAACTAAGAAGAAGCATGTATTTTTCATAAAAGACTTACTTCTTAATCTCTTCTTTAGGATTTAACAAAACTGGCGTTCCATATCCTAGCTGTTCTAATTTTTTAAGCTGCGTCTTTGCATCTCCTACTACCAAATAAATCATTTTATCAGGATCTAAATATTTAGCAGAAAGGGCTTTGATATCTGCTACTGTCATTTCTTTAACTCTAGCTTCACGTTGTTTTGCGTAATCTACAGGAAGATTGAGTTCAGAAATATTAGAAAGCATTCCTAATTTTGCTCCTGAGGTTTCAAAAGCACGTGCATTACTTTTAATTAAGAAACTTTTTGATACTTCTAAATCTTCCTCACTAAAATTTTCTCCGTAATTAGCCAATATTTGTTTTACTAATGCTGCACTTTCATAGGTCACATTAGAACGCACACCACTTGAAATTGTAAAGGAACCAGGAAGTGCGGTCCCTGAAAATCCTGATCTAATCCCATAAGTATATCCTTTTCCTTCTCGTAATTGTTGTGTAAATTGAGAAGCAAATCCTCCTCCTCCTAGACGATAATTCATAACACGTGCTGGATAATAATCTGGATCTGTAGCAGCTAATGCTGGATATCCAAAACGCAATACGGATTGTTTTGCTCCAGGTACGTTATAAAAATATACTTTAGATTGCGCGGGTCGTTCTGGCATTTCATAGGTAGGGATTACTATTTCTGTTGCTACCATATTTTCATTAATCTTTTCTAAGGATGATACAACGGTGTTTTCTTGAACATCTCCTACGACATACATATTACCAACTGTAGGAGACAAGTTTTTATAAAATGCTTTTAAATCTTCTAATGTAATTGTAGTCACAGAAGCTAGTGTCCCTAATTGATTATGAGATAATATATGGGTATCTCCATAGATAAGTTTTGCATATTCATTAGTAGCAATTCTATTAGGACTTGCTTGTTGCTGTACTATTTGATTCATCACACTTTGCTTGATAATATCAAATTCTTCTTTATCCCAACGAGGTTGTAATATAATTTCTTCTACTAAAGCTATTGTAGCTTCATAGTTTTTAGCAAGTGTATTTCCTGTTACAACGACACTTTCATTTCCTGCAAATACATTAATAGATGCACCTAAACCTTCAATAGCTTCTTCAAGTTCTGCCGTAGTTTTAGTAGCTGTTCCTTTAGTCATTAATTGAGCCATTAAATTTGAAACACCTACTTTCTCTGGGTTTTCTAACAATAAGCCTCCATCAAAACTTAATTGAAATTGCACCAATGGCACTTCTTTATTTTCTATCCCATACACTTTTATACCTGAAGAAAGCGTTGTTTGCCATACCTCAGGAATGGTTAATGAAGGAGAGTTCCCATATGCAGGTTCTATAGAGCGATCAAAAGAAGAAGGTGTTTTTTCATAGCTAGCTACGACACTTGCATCAAAAGATTCTTCAGCTCCTTCTACTATTTTTTCTTCAACAACTTCAGCTAGTGTAGATGATTCTAATGCTAAATCTACTTGTCCATTAGGAACAAAGCTAGTTGCGATATAATTTTTACCTTTAATATACTTATTGTACACTTGCATTACATCTTCTGTGGTAACGGCTAAGATATTTTCGATGTCTTTTGCAATAAACCCTGGATCATTAGCAAATATCTCATACTGCGCTAACTGAAATCCCTTGCCTAACACACTAGAAAGACTATTATAAAAGTTGGTTTCTTGTCCAGCTTTTATACGATCTATCGCAGACTGAGGGATACCTTCTGATTCAAATTTCGCGAAAGCGTTATCAATACTTTTTGAGACTTCATCTAAATCTTTACCGTTAAAAGCACGTACTTGAATGCGATATTGCCCAGCTAATTCTGAAGCATAATTAGACATCCTCACATTAGAGGTAAGTTGTTTATCATCTATTAATACTACATTAAAAGGAGCTTGTTTGCCATCAGAAAGATACCTAGCAAGCATATCAAGCGCATAGGAGTCTTTATGATATAGGGGCACAGTAGGCCATGTCATTGTAAGCTGAGGTACGCGTGCAAAATTATCTTCGTAATATAGCTTCTTAGTTTCAGAAACTGTTATTGTTGGCTTCTCTAAAGAAGGTATTTTTTCACCTCTTTTGATTTCATCAAAATACTTATGAACCCATGCTTTTGTTTGTGCTGTATCAAAATCTCCTGCAATGGTTAATACTGTATTATTAGGAGTATACCAACGATTATAAAAATCTTTCACATCTTGTAATGTAGCATTTTGTAAATCTTCTAAAGATCCTATCACTTGCCAACTATAAGGGTGTCCTTCAGGATATAGGTTTTTATCAATAACATATTCTACATGTCCATAAGGTCTATTATCGACACCTTGGCGCTTTTCATTTTTAACTACTTGTTTTTCTTTCGCAAGCACAGGGTCAGTTACAGTATTAATAAACCACCCTAGTTTATCTGCTTCTGCCCAGATCATTTTCTCTAAAGCATCTTTAGGTACGGTTTGGAAATAATTTGTTCTATCTCTACTTGTAGAACCATTTGCTCCTGATCCTCCAATACGAGCACTCATTTTATCAAGTCCTCCCTTTCCTAGATTTTCAGATTCTAAGAATAGTAAATGTTCAAATAAATGTGCAAACCCTGTTCTGCCTTCTATTTCTCTGGCAGATCCTACATGCGTTGTTAATGCAACAGCAACAACAGGATCTGAGGTATCTTTATGTAATAGCACTGTCAAACCATTATCTAGGGTAAACTTTTCAAAAGGGACATTAAATTCTTTAGATTCTTCTGTAATTGTAGTTGTTTTATCTTCTTCACAAGAAGAAATAACAGAAACACCACATAGTAGGATTAAAAGGCGAAAAACTTTCATAAGGGTATGCTTATAATTAAAGCTCGAAGATACTTAAAAAGAAAAAAGGGGTATGTTAATTTACGTTAACATAAGCATTAAAAACTGATGTTTTTTAACCTAAAAACACTAGGTATACTTAGTAACAAAAAACTGTTGTATTCTATAAAAAGTAAATCCTAATATTCCGCCAGCTACCATTCCAGTAAGAACGTCTAATGGATAGTGTACTCCTACATAAATACGACTATACCCTACAAAAAATGCCCAGAATAAAAGTATAAAAATAAGATTTCGGTATTTTGCTTGTAAAGCAAGCCCTGCAAAAACAGCTGTAGCCATACTACTTGTAGCATGTCCAGAAAAATACCCATATCTACCACAACGAGGTGCTATGAAACGCATTGTTTCTTCCCAAGAAAATAACTTACAAGGACGAGGTCTTTGTATAAAATTTTTAAAAAAATCTGAAAGCTGATCTGTAGCGGTAATCATTGCTGCTACAACTACCATCGTAATAAGCATCCCTTTCAAGCCAAATTTCTGATAGATAAAAAACAGTAATAAAGCATATAGCGGTATAGAAGACAGTTTATTGGTAACGACCAGCCAAAACCCATCCCAAGTTTCTGAGCCAAGATTATTCAGAAACAAGAAAAGCTCTTGATCATATGCTACAATTGTTTCCATGTGTGTTTAGCCGTCTTCGTATTTTGCAATTTCTGCATCATAAAAAGCCGTTGCTTCTTTGATGGCATTTTCAGTTTCGGTAGCAAGTTCTGCTTCATCTTGTTTATCAAACTCTTCAAACCATTGGATTTCATCTTTGGTAAGATCTATAATAAATCTAGGAAACTCTGTATGAATTACAAAAATAGCATCTCCATACTCAGAGTGATCGCCTAAAAGAAACTTTGGAACTGTCATTTACTATCGTATTAATGAATCAATATATCGTATTATACTATTTTAATTAGCAGTGATATGCTCTTGAGATGTACTCCTAATTAATTTTTTGCTAAGGTAGTTAAATCTAAAATAGAGCATCACTGCAGAAGCGGTTAATCCCGCTAGTAACCCTACCCAAACACCTTGCGTTCCCATTTGGTCTGCCTTCCCTAAATACCAACTAATAGGAAACCCAATCACCCAATAAGCTATAAAGCAGATTCCAGTAGGAATATTTACATCTTGAAGCCCTCTTAAGGCTCCTAATATGGTAACTTGAATACCATCACTTAATTGAAATAACGCTGCTACAATTAGTAATTGAGCGGCAATAATAATCACCTCGGTATCATCTATATAAATTGCTGGAAAGACATCTTTAAAAACAATAAATAGCACTGCAAATACAGCTTCGATTAAGAAGACAAGTATAAAAATGGAAATTGCTATACGTCTTAAATTAGGGTAATCTTTTCTCCCTTTCTGATTTCCTACACGAATTGTAGCGGTTACGCCCAGACCTACGGCAATCATAAAAGTCATTGAGGCAAGGTTAAGTGCTATCTGATTTGCTGCTTGTGCATTTGTACCAAGCAGTCCTGACAGGAATATAGCTGCTGTAAAAATAGCTACTTCAAAAAGCATTTGTAATGCTGTAGGGAATCCTAAACGAAATAACTCTTTAAATTCTGCCCATTTAATATGAGAGAAATTTGAAATCTGAAAATACGGGGTAAAGGTACGCTTTCGCGAAAGCATATATATTAATAATCCCAACATAAAGAAGCGAGAAATTAACGTGCCCCATGCAGCACCTTCTACTTCAAGTCTTGGAAAAATCCAAATCCCATATATCAAGAAATAATTAAAGATGACATTAATTACATTGGCAATCAATGTAGCATACATGGCAAAACGTGTTTGAGATAACCCATCTGCAAACTGCTTAAAGGCTTGAAATATCATTAAGGGAATCATAGAAAAAGCGACAATCTCAAGATATGGAATTGCTAGTTCGACCACTTCCTTAGGCTGATCTAAGTAATACAAAATAGGCTTTGCCACCAATAAAGCAAGAAATAAAACAATGCCGTTTACAGCACACATAATGACTCCATGATGAAAATGCAAACGTCCCTTTTTGATATTGTTTGCTCCGTCTGTCTCTGCTATTAAAGGTGTAATTGCAAAAGAAAACCCTATTCCTAATGACAATGCTATAAATACCAAGCTATTTCCCAAACTCACTGCTGCTAGCTGGGCAGCCCCCAAACGCCCTACCATGAGGTTATCAATAAAGGCAACTAAAATATGCCCTAATTGACCTAAAGCAATAGGCGCTGCTATAAGTGTATTTTGCCGAAACTCCTTAGTATATCTTTGAATCTGCATGACGAGCTAAAACCTATGCTATTATTAGAATTGTAATAAATTCTACACGAATTTAGAGATGTCAAAAATAAGACTTGCATACCAACTTACATCCTATATTTTTATGAACTTATTAAGTATTTTTTAAAATTATAGTACCTTTCCAATATGCTTACCATTCAATTACATAAACGTATACATAAAGCTACAATTTTAAAATGTATCCGAGCAGATAAAAGCGAAACATGGTCTAAATTACATCCTAATACAGAATATCACGATCTCGCTCATATTGCTGTAGAAAAAGGGTTAGGATTTACAAATGCATTTTATGGACTCGTATCTCAAGGAGTCAACATATCAGATTTTGAATTACCTGAACATCAAAAACCAGTTGCATTAACAAGTGCCAATCTTCCAAAAGAATCAATTATCACAGAACACTTAGTAAATTTGCTTACTATAGAACAGTTTAATGCTGAGAAGCCTATTAACTTTATAAAAGAAACTCAAAAAATACTACAGGAGAATCAACTTCCTTATCCTGATCATTTAACAGAACAAACTCTTAATAATATACGTCTGGAATATTCAAATCTTATTTCTGAATGGAAAAACATACAAGATGGAATGTACCTAGAAAACACTTTTGACATATGATAACCGACCCTAAAGAAATGGACCAAATACTGCGTTCTATGATCAAAGAACATATAGGACCGCTACAAATTAGAAAAGATGAAGCAACCGTATTAGAAGCTGCTGGAACCATCCCTACCCTACAAGGAAAACAAAAGGTAAATGGCTTTTATTTTGCTAGTGTGATGCCAAAACCTAAAGATGTGCGCTTATACTTTTTTCCTATTTATACAGACCCTGAAGTTTTTAAAGATATCGCGCCAGAATTACGTAAATGTCTTAAAGGAAAAAGTTGTTTTCATATCAAAAAAATAGATGACAACTTAACAACTCATATTACAAATATGATAGCACTAGGAATTAAGACATATCAAGAAAAAGAGCTCTTAACTACGGTATAACCATATGAATTTTATGTGATTTCATCGGAAATTAGTTGATTTTGATCGAATAGTTTTTAAAAAAAAATGCCCTTCTGGTAAAACTCTTTACATTTAATTATAATCTAAATGAAAAGATACATGAAAGGGGCTCATTTTAAATTACTCATCCTATTATTAATACCATTTTTTTCTAACGCTCAAGTGGGTATAGGTACGATATCACCAAATGGAATGCTTACTGTAGATGCAAGTTCAGGAACTACAGCAGCACTAGAATTAGTTGCGCAGCCAACACCTACCACAAGTCTTGCAAATGGTCAACTTGCTGTAATAGGGAATATGCTATACATGTATGATGGTTCTCGTAGTAAATGGTTAAGCATAGAAAGCACAGCAATACAATATGCACGTGACGGAAGCTCTGACGATAACCAACTTCTTTATGGTGGTGATTTAACGAGTGGCGTTTCTGGCTCTTTAATGCCTTTAGATGGAACTATTGTGGCTATTGCTGCTATGGGAAGTGCAGGAGATGACACCGATATTAACATACGTGCCAGAGATGCTACAAATACAAATTCTATAAATGAAACAATTACTCTTTCAAGCCTTCGCTATATAGATAACGCTGTTAATCTTGATTTTAATGCTGGAGACTTTATTACTGCGAGAGCACGAGATGCCTCTACAACGACAACAAACCTCTCTCTTGTTATCTGGGTAAAATGGAGACAATAAAAAAACATATAACATAAAAAAGGGAACCAAATCGGTTCCCTTTTTTATACGTAAAAGTCTAAGTTTATTAATCTTTTATAGGCAGTGTCATCAACTTACCTGGTTTCTGGATGTAATTATCCATCATATAAATAAGGCCCGTCATCGTAGCAGCGCCTAATTCTAATTCTCTTTTATTGACAGCATCAAACGTATCATTTGCTGCATGATGATGATCAAAGTAGCGTTGAGAATCTGGACGTAATCCAGCTAGTACTGTCCCATTTCCTTTTAGAGGTCCAATATCAGCACCACTTCCACCTCGTACAAAAGAATGTATAAAATAAGGTTCAAACAATGGTTTCCAACTTAAGATCTCATCAAAATTTCTATCATCCGTATCAAAAGAGAAACCTCTTGGAGTAAAGCCACCCGCATCACTTTCTAATGCAAAGACGTGTTTTTCTCTTTTACTTTTTGCAACTTCTGCATATTTACGTCCGCCTCGCAAACCATTTTCTTCATTCATAAAAAGTACAACACGTATACTATGTCTTGGCTTATAATTAAGCGCTTTCATAATACGTAATACTTCCATACTTTGTACAACCCCAGCACCATCATCATGCGAGCCGTCTCCTAGATCCCAAGAATCCAAATGTCCTCCTACAACCATGTATCGGTTTGGAAATTCGCTTCCTGTAATTTCTCCTATAACATTATATGATTTTACATCTGGCAAGTTTTTACAAGACATCGAAAAGAAAAACTTGGTTTTAGGGTTTAATTTAAGTAGTGTACTTAATAGTTCTGCCCCATTCGTACTTATAGCAGCAGCAGGTATACGCTGTGCAGGTTTTAAATCTCCGTAAGACATAGATCCTGTATGAGGGTAATCATCAAGACTATGTGTTACAGATCTTACGATAACCCCAACAGCTCCATACTCAGCAGCTTTGGCAGCACCACTATAACGTTGATCTACACAACCTCCATATGCTTTAAAAGTATCAATAATGTCTGCTTGCATGGGTCTATTAAAGAATACGATTTTACCACCTACATTGGCTGCTCCTAAACGTTCTATTTCTTCTATACTCTGCACTTCTATGACCGGTGCTTTCACACCTCCATTGGGTGTTGCAACAGAACCTCCTAAAGCACAAATAGGCACTTGTGTTGTCTTTCCTAAATCTGTTTCGATAAAGGCATATTCAGGTACACCTCTTACCCATTTAGGAACCATGACCGGTTGTAACCATACTTTATCTAATCCTACACTATCTAATTGTTCTTTGGTCCATTCAACAGCTTTTTCTGCGCCTAAACTACCGCTAAGGCGAGCGCCTATCTGATTTGACAAATAACTAAGCCATTCATAACTATGACCATTATTTAAAGCTTCATCATATATTTTTCTAATTTGAATGGAATCATTTTGCGCTTTCGCGAAAGCGGAAACACAAAAAATAAAAATTAGAATAGTAACTCTTTTTATCATTATTACATTTTTATTCATTATTCAATTGAGACTTATATATTTCTATATTCGCCTTTGTTTTAGCATCTAATTCTGGTTCTTTAATATCATCATAAGCGCTTAAGGTTTCCAATAAAATATTAGCAACTGCGAGTCTAGCTGCAGGTTTACTATCGGCTGGAATTACATACCAAGGCGCATAAGGTTTTGATGTGCGATTAATAGCATCTTCATAACAACGTTGATAGTCGTCCCATAGTTTACGTTCTTTCAAATCACCTGCAGAAAATTTCCAGTTTTTTTCTTTTTTCTCTAATCGACGTAATAATCTATTTTTTTGTTCCTCTTTAGATAAGTGTAAAAAGAACTTATAAATAAGGGTGCCATTTTCGGCAAGGTGTTTTTCAAAAGCATTGATCTGCTCAAATCGTTTATCCCAAAAAGCATCATTTATATCTTCTACTGAGTGTATGTCAGGCAAATTCTCTCCCAAAATATATTCAGGATGTACTCGTGTTACCAACACATTTTCATAATGTGTTCTATTAAACACTCCAAATTTACCACGTTGAGGTAAGGCAATATAATGTCTCCATAAATAATCATGCCCTAATTCTAAATCTGTAGGTACTTTAAAACTATGCACTTCTACACCTCTTACATTAAAATCTTTAAATACTTCTCGAATTAAGCTATCTTTTCCAGAGGTATCCATTCCTTGTAAGCACACCAAAACACTATACTTATCATGTGCGTAAATAGTGTCTTGAAGTTTTCCTAGTTTTTTGCGGACTTTACGAAGTTTTTTTTCTAACTCTTCTTCTGATAATTCAGAAATTTTAGCTCCTTCAAAGTCATTTAGGTTTATTTTTTCAGTGACTTTATACTGATGTAATTCTTCCATAAAAATTCAATAATTAGTGGCAAAAAGCTATTTTTTATGCAATATAGTATTGTTAAAGCGTATAATACGTTAAAAAACTTATCATTTTATTTAATATATTAGCAAATTATAATCATAACTATAAACAATATGAAAAAAATTACTCTTTTTGTTTTAGCATTTATTGTAGGTATTGCAGTAAACGCTCAAACTACTATTTCACAAAACACAGATGATACCGTAACTGGTGCGAATGCCGTAGGATGTCCAGGTGGAGACAATGATTGGGCTAGACTTTTTATTCTGTCTGACTTCTTTATTGACAACTCTGCTGATTTCACATTAAATTCAGGAGCTTTTGGTGTTCAAACAACTGATGCAACTGGAGTTTCAGCTACCGTAACTATTTTTGGAGCTACTGCTGATTTTCCTGCTACATTTGACGACACAAATATCTTAGGTACACAAGATGTTACTATAGACGAAACTGCTGTAGAATCTATTGTAACTTTTGATTTTGATACTCCTATTGTAGTACCAGCTGGTACAGAAGCTATTGTATATGCTATCACAACTCCTTTAGGAAATAACCTATTTGTTGGAGGTACTATTGAAGAAACTGCTGAAGGATTTTTAAGATCTGTACAATGTGGTGTAACAGATTACACTTTACCAACTGATATTGGATTCCCAGATGCTCATTTTTATATGACATTAACATCTGACGATGCAGTATTAGGAGTAGAAGATGACATCTTAAATGACAACGTATCTGTATATCCAAATCCTACAAATGGAGATTTAAATATCAACTTTGCTAGAAACTTTGGAACTACTACTGTTGACATCATCAATGTAAACGGTCAAAAAGTATTAAATGCTTCTATCGAAGGTTTTGGAAACAATACAATCGCTACTAGCAAACTAGCTAATGGTATCTATTTTGCTCAAATCTCTAACGATACAGCAAATACTACCATTAAATTTATCAAAAATTAAAACTAATTTTTAGTTTTTTTTCATACACAACTCAACAACTAGAAAAGCCGAAATCATTACGATTTCGGCTTTTTATTTTTTAAGATTGTAATGATTACAGTGCTACTTACTCGCAAATAACTTTACATCTCCTTCAGAAACTTCCGGTCCACTTAAGATAATTAATCTTTCAACGACATTACGAAGCTCCCTAATATTTCCAGTCCAATCATAATCTTGTAATAATTTGATGGCTTTATCAGAAAACTTCTTCTCGCTAGTTCCTTGCTCTTGAGAGATCTTTTTAGCAAAATGATTAATCAATAAAGGAATATCATTTCTACGATCATTAAGCGCTGGCACTTGTATTAAAATTACAGCAAGTCTGTGATACAAGTCTTCTCTAAATCTGCCTTCTTCAATTTCCTTTTTAAGATTCTTATTAGTTGCTGCTACAACACGTACATTTACTTTAATATCTTTGTCACTTCCTACACGTTGTACACGACTTTCCTGAAGGGCTCTTAACACTTTTGCCTGTGCAGAAAGGCTCATATCTCCTATTTCATCAAGAAATATAGTACCCCCATTTGCTGCTTCAAATTTACCTGCTCTATCTTTATTTGCAGATGTAAATGCCCCTTTTACATGACCAAAAAGTTCACTCTCTATTAATTCAGATGGTATTGCAGCGCAATTTACTTCTATTAAAGGGCCATTAGAGCGTTCGCTTTTTTCGTGTAGCCAATGCGCTACAAGTTCTTTTCCTGTTCCATTAGGTCCTGTCACTAATACACGTGCATCAGTAGCAGCTACCTTTTCTATCATTTCTTTAATTTGAGAGATCGCATCACTATCGCCTATCATCTCATATTTTTTACTCACTTTCTTTTTGAGCAACTTATTCTCTACTACAAGATTTTTCTTATCTAAAGCATTACGCACTGTATTCAGTAATCTGTTTAAATCTGGTGGCTTAGAGATATAATCAAAAGCACCTAAACGCATTGTATTTACTGCTGTATCTAGGTCTCCATGCCCAGAAATCATCACCATGGGAACTTCTGGTTTTAGTTTTTTGGCAGCTTCAAGCACTTCTACCCCATCCATCTTTGGCATTTTTATATCGCAAAGTACAAGGTCATAGTCAGTCTCTTTAATTTTATTGATCCCTTCTAGTCCATCTTCAGCTTGTTCTACTTGATATTCTTTACTTTCTTCAGAAAGGATTTTTGTGAG
The DNA here is from genome assembly GCF_947492815.1 of uncultured Dokdonia sp. Lineage (GTDB taxonomy): Bacteria > Bacteroidota > Bacteroidia > Flavobacteriales > Flavobacteriaceae > Dokdonia. Next base: position 76,183 of record NZ_CANLOB010000019.1, on the reverse strand, counting down.
TACCCTGCGTATTGCAGCCTCATCTTCTATTATCAATATTTTAGACATATATCTTTTTTTATTAGGTATCGAATCAAATACTATTCCTTATTTATTATAAACGTGTATATCTCTCTGTGGGAAAGGTATCGAAATATCATGTTCTTTAAACAATGCATCTATTTTAAATCGTAAATCACTTTTAATACGAGGATCTGCAAAACTATTACTCGTAAAGAAATACACTCTAAATTGTAATGCTGAATCTCCAAAATCTTCAAACAACACAAAAGGCTTAGGAGTCTTAAGTATACCTTCTTGTCCTTCTAGACTATCAATAAGTAATTTAGAAACCAAACTTGTATCACTCCCATATGCAACTCCTATAGAAACGCTTTCTCTTGTTGTTTTATGATTTTGTGTCCAATTGTATACTTTTTCTGTTAAGAATTTATGATTAGGAATCACAATAACCTTATCATCTCTAGTTAATGCCCTTGTTGTTCGCAACTTAATATCAAAAACACGCCCTACTTTACCATCATCAAACTCTATAATATCTCCAATATGTAATGTTTGATCTAGTATGATGAATATACCTGAAAGCACATCTTGAAACAGCGTTTGTAGTGCAAAACCTAATCCTACAAAGAGAGCAGCAGAAGCCGTTAAAAACACCGTCACATCTACACCAGAAGCACTCAATACTGCAATGACAACAAGAATATAAATAAGATACCTTAAGAAGGTAAAGATGCTATTAAACTTATTACGATCATCTTCTGGTAATTTTTTAGATACTAGCTTTCGCGAAAGTATAAGAAGACGATTTATAATAATAAAGGAAATGATGATCAGTAAAAACGTACCTATAGTGATATGGATTTTTTCTTTCCCAGAACCAAAATGAAGTCCCCAATTCAGAAATTCCTTCACGCTCCCCCATACATCCTGAGTGATGACATCTTTTACTTTATCTACTGTATCTTCCTGAAGCATATTAATATCTCAACCATTTAAAGAGTTCCTTATACGTTGGCTTTTTACCATACATCAAGATTCCTACTCTGTATATCTTTGATCCAAACCATACTGTAAAAACAAAAGAAGCAATTAATAATGCTACTGATAATGCAATTTGCCATCCAGGTACATCAAAAGGAATACGCATAAGCATTACGATAGGTGATGTGAGTGGAATAATAGAGAATATAGTTGCTACAGTACCATGCGGATTATCTATTACTGCAAAAAAGCCTACATAAATAGCAAGCATCAAAGGCATAATAATAGGTAACATAAACTGCTGTGTATCCGTCTCATTATCTACCGCAGCGCCAATAGCTGCATAAATAGAACTGTATAAAAAATATCCTCCTATAAAATATACTAGAAAACCAAATACCAATTGCAATAACGGAAGCTTTTTTGCTTCTTCTATTATCTGGACAATTAAGGTTTCGTCTTTTAAAATTTCTTGTATTTCTGCGTTGCTCATATTTTCCGTAACACTTGGATCAATACCAAATACAACTTGAGCTACTGTTAATAATATAAGTCCTAATACTACCCAGATTGAAAACTGTGTAATACCAGCCATAGTAGTTCCTAATATTTTCCCTAGCATTAACTGAAAAGGCTTTACAGAAGAAATAATAACCTCTATAATCCTGTTTGTTTTCTCTTCGATGACGCTACGCATTACCATATTTCCATAAATGATAATAAACATCATTAATAAATACCCTGCAGCACCTCCAAAGCCTGCTTTTACCCAATTACTCATTTTTGAAGATTTCTCTCCTGAATAATTTTCTATACCAATATTTATATCTCTTGACACATTTTCAATCATTTCAGGATCAATACCTTTTTCTAACAAAAGTCGATCCGTAAGCTTATTTTCAATTTTCGCCTCTATACTCTCTACCAATCCAGGAGAGGGAGTTTCTTCTCCATAAAACTTAATATCAAAAGCAGTATTTTCTGTACTTGGCAAAATATGAACAAGTCCATAATACTCTTCATCCTTAGCGACTTCCTTTGCCGTTTCTAATCCCTGATCTGAAAGATTTATATATGTTGTCTGATCGGTAGTACTAAATACACTCTCAAATACACTAGACTCATCTACAAATGCGATCACCCGTTTGGTATTACTGTTAAGCTGTGTTAAGTAAGTAATTAAAAATACCATCCCAACTAAAATAAGCGGACTCAAAAACGTCATGATCAAAAATGACTTATTACGCACTCTAGCTTTGTATTCTCTTTTTATAATTAATGACAATACACTCATAAACTTTCATTTACTGTTTGAATAAAAATATCATTTACACTAGGGATCACCTCCGTAAAATGGGTTACTTGTCCATAGGATTGTAACTGCTTTAATAACTCATTTGAATTTCCTTGCTCTCCAAGTTGAACTCGCAATTTCAGTTCATCACCTAATGATTTAAATTCGGCGGGACTCACTTTATATGCAGCCTGTAATGCTGTTTCCGCTTTCGCGAAAGCGGACGCATCCATCTCTACACCAATATCAAACGTATTGTTCCTATATTGACGTTTTATCGTATTAATCTCTCCATCTAAGATTTTATTAGATTTATGAATCAATGCGATATGGTCACATAATTCTTCTACAGATTCCATACGATGCGTTGAAAAAATAACTGTAGCACCTTCATCACGCAGTTGAAGGATTTCATCTTTAATGAGATTGGCATTTATAGGATCAAATCCACTAAAAGGCTCATCAAAAATGAGTAATTTAGGATTGTGCATAACAGTCACCACAAACTGAATTTTCTGTGCTTGTCCTTTTGATAATTCTTGAATTTTTTTGTTCCACCAAGCACCGATTTCTAGTTTTTCAAACCAATGTTTTGCTCTTTTTTTGGCTTCTGCTTTATCTAGCCCTTTTAATTGTGCTAGATACAAGACTTGTTCTCCTACCTTCATTGATTTATAGAGACCACGTTCTTCCGGCATGTAACCTATATCTCGAATATGGTGTTGCTGTAAAGGTTCTCCATCTAATGTAACAGCACCTACATCTGGCATGGTGATTTGATTAATAATACGTATAAGCGTCGTTTTTCCCGCTCCATTAGGCCCCAGAAGTCCAAAAATACTTCCTTTAGGAACTGCTATAGACACTCCGTTAAGTGCCGTAAAGTTTCCAAATTGCTTAGAAACCGTATCGGCAACAAGTAATGAATTCATAGTTGATCTTTAGTGTGCTAAAGATAGGAATAAGAAGGCAGAGCATGAATGCACTTTACAGTTTTTTAGTAATTGAATTAATTACTACAGTTTCCATCTAAAAAATTCTGTACTGTTGGGTTGTAGGCGTTATCATTGATTACTAAATCTTCCACAAGTCCATTTATAATTAAATCTTCCACGGCACAAAAATCAGTAAGTACCTCATTATTATTAATCCATAAAGAATTAACATCTGCAATATTTTCCAATCCAGACAAATCAGTTATTGTAGGATTATAACTTATCGCTAAAACTTCATTTACAGTTTGTAATCCTGACAATCCATCTAAAGAAGTAAAAAGATTATCAAGTTGTAAAAAAACATTATCTGCAGTTATGATATTATGCAACCCCTCTAAACTTGCACCTTGATACTTCTGTATATTAAGATTACCGACACTGTTTAGATTCGAAAGAAAAGACAAATCATTAAGTGGTTGCGGAGTACAAAAAGAACTAGAACACCCTACTAAACTTAATGATTCCAAATGTTGTGGGATTATATTTGATAATACAGAAGCTTCCTCAATAAGTAAGTTAGCTGTAAGTGCTAAACGCCCTCCTTCTTGGATTTGAGCATTTTCAAGACCATTATAACTTTCTAAATTTGCATTATATGATATAAAAATATTTCCGACTGAAGTCACATTTGACAAAGCTTCAATGGATATTAATTGATTATTAAATTCAATTTGAATACTACCTGGTAAACTTGTTAAATTTTCAAGTCCATTAAGGTTTGTTAATTGTGTACCTCCTAATTGAAATATACCTCCTATAGTGGTAAGATCTTCAAAGGGTTCAAGAGAAGTCCCTCCAAAAATGACTAAATTACCAGTTATCTCCGTATAACCTAATGCTCCAAAAGCATTAATTTCTTCTTGAGTACTTACAAAAACATCTCCTTCAAAAACTCCTCCTTGTTGGTCACAAGTACTTACTGTACCAACATTAGTTTCTTCAGAAGTTATTGTTATTGGTAATAGTTCGGTACTTTGATTTTGACTCTGATCTATGATCACAAGGTCATATGAAGTCTGTGAGCAATATATAAACGTATAATCTAACACCCCATTTTCAATCGTAAAGGGGATACTTATTATTTGTCCAAAATCATTCATTAATACCCCAAGTCCGTTTTCAAGAAGAGCTCCATCACAATTGGTTACGGTACCTATCAATGTAGTTTGATTAATGACTCCTTCAGGTATCGTTATTACAGCCAAGGTATCTGCACTGTATGGCCCTAATTGTGTTTCATACAGTTGTTCTCCTGCGCAGTCATCGATTCCAAATACTTTTAAAGTTACTTCTTCATTTATAGGAAATAACCCACACTCACTTCCATCTTGATTTGTTAATCCGTCAAAAATAACCTGACCCGTTTCATTCCTGATTATTTGAATAGGGACAGCTCCAAGGGTTTCATTCTCGTCTTGTATTGTTATACAAACTTCTATATAACGTATAGGCAAATCACAATTCCACCATGTAAAATGCGTAACTTCCCCTATGTATTTATCACCTACTTTTATGGCTTCTCCTTGTTCTTTCCAATAGCCCACATTTTCATCAAAAAACCAAAGAGGTATGGTATCTGGAGCGATTCCTATTTGTGTATTATCCACAGGAAACTCAATAGTAGCAGGGGTATCTTCTGCAATATTAAGTATATCACCACTAGGTGAAAATAAATTGACAGCAAGCATCCCATAAGTTTCTAAACTTCTAGCTTCATTACTAAGGTCCTGTGCAAATAGCATTCCTGGCATTTGTTCGAAAGTTGTTCTTTCATTAGGTTTTAAATAATGCATAGACACCTCTACTTCTCCTGTATACGGATTGTTATTTTCATCTATAAAATCTCCTGTAAAAGACACGTTACTTTCTCCTAAAACAGCCACACTAGCTATTCCTGATTGTACGGTAGTTACTATATTTTTTTCTAGTAAGGTAATTTGTACATCATTTATCGTATTCACAGCTGGTATAAGAGCTCTAGATCCTAAAATATATCCCTCTTTACGCACTTTAAAAAAGGCAATATTTTCAAAGGTAGTAACATCTTGCATTATAAAAACACCATTATCGTCTGTTTGGGACGTACTAGCCCCTATAGTAATTTGTGCTTGAGGAATTCCATCTCCCAATACATTTACAATGCGTCCTGTAAAATCTGCCGTAACAGTTTCACCAAAACTAGCTATTTGAAAACTTACATCATCTTGCTGGTTGATAATTTCAGATTCAGGAATGCTATTACCAAAATCGTCTTTTTCACAAGAAAATAGAAAAATGGCAAGTAACACATTTAAAAGAAGTATACTTTTTTTCATAATAGTATGATTATAGATAATGATAACGCAAAAACAGAATTATTCACTACAATTTCCGTCTATAATATCTTGTTGTGTTGGATTGTAAGCATTAAAAAGTATTTCAACGTCTTCACCTAAAAGGATTGTTATACTATTTTGTACTGAACAAAAATCAGTAAGAACAGGGTTTGCTATGGCTTGAAATCCTGCTGTTACTAATGGAATATTTTCTAAACCTTCTAAATTTTCTAATTGATTATTTTCTGCTACAAAAAGAAAAAGAACATTATTGTTTACAGCACTTAATTCTTGAAGATTTGTTAAATTTGGGTTTACCCAAACTGAAAGCCGATTTACGGCTGTTATATTTTCTAAACCAATAAGATTTGATCCTTGAAAGCCTTTAAGTCGCAACCAATCTACTTCATTTACATTACTTAAAAATGCTAGGGATGTAAATGGCTGAGGTTCTGGAGGTGTTGGCCCACAATCTATAAAAGGACCACAATCAAGTATAAATTCTTGAAATTTTATAGTGCCCATCATAGATGGTATACCATTTTGAATAGCATCTAAGCTTGCTAATTTATCATTACCCTCAATAATTAAATCCCCTCCTGATGCTATAGAGATATTTTCTAATCCTTGTAAAGATTGTATTTCTCTAAAATTAATAATCTCAAGACTTTGTATGGTCGAATTGATGTTACTAAAAGCATCTAATGATGTAATTGTAGAATTTACTATTAGTGCTAAAACACCTGAAACACTTGTTAAATTTTGTAAACCATCCAAGCTAGGCACATCAAAAAGACCACTCAGTCTTAAATCGCCACCCACCACTTCAATGGTAGACAAACTGCTTAAACTAGAAATTGGGTCAGGGTTTTCAAACTGTGATCTAAGAATAAGATTCCCAGTTATTTCTGTATACTCCATAGCTCCAAAATCATCTACCGCTTGTTGTGTAAATAATTCGGCATCTCCATTAAAAATATTAGCAACGGGTTCTTGAATAGTATCTGGATCATCTGTAGTACAAGAATATATACTTACAAACGCAATGATTGTAATGTATTTTTTGAACATTATGGTTGGTTTAGTGTTGTTTAGTTATTCATTAACTAAAATCTGTAAACAAACCTTTACTCTAGGTGCTACCGATCAATGTTTACCCTATGAAGTCTTTTAGAAAACTTTAAAAAAAGCTATCAATACCTTTAAAACAACACTTTACAAAAAACAAAACCCACCCTTGACAAAAGTCTAGGATGGGAAAAAAATTGCTATGAAAAAGAAAAATAACGTTAAATAGTGTTTAACGTTATTCAAATATAACTTTTTTTTATCAACCTATAGAGAAAACCTTTAGAAAAATTGACAATTTAACAAGCCTTATGAAAACATATCCTTCACTTTCTCAAAGAAAGATTTATCTTCTTTCTCAGGATTAGGCGTGAAATTTTCATCTTTAGCCATTTTTTCAAAGAATTGTTTTTGTTCTTTCGTAAGGGTTTTTGGTGTCCATACATTTACATGTACCAGTAAATCACCTTTACCGTATCCATTTATAGATGGAATTCCTTTTCCTCTAAGACGTAATATCTTTCCGCTTTGAACTCCGGATTCTACCTTAATGCGTACTTTACCAGTAACAGTTTCTATTTCTTTAGAACTTCCTAATACCGCTTCGCTAATACTGATATACATATCGTAATGTAAGTTATCGCCTTCACGCTGTAAGTTTTCGTGAGGAAGCTCTTCTATGGCAACAAGTAAGTCTCCTGAAATACCATTACCTGGGGCATCGTTTCCTCTTCCTTGTACTTTAAGTTGCATACCGTCTACAACCCCTGCAGGTATTTTTATACTTACTGTCTCTTCTTCTACTTTTAAACCTTGGGCGTCTGCTCCATCAGGTCGTTTATCTATACTTTGACCCGCCCCTCCACATGTAGAACATGGTGCTGAGGTTTGCATACGACCTAATATTGTATTTTGAACACGAGTTACTTGTCCAGCTCCTTTACAAGTCTCACAGGTTTTATAGGTTACTCCTGGTGCTTGTTTCTTACGCTTTACTTTGATTTTCTTTTCTACGCCTTGTGCTATTTCTTCTAAGGTAAGTTTTACACGAATACGTAGGTTACTTCCTTTAGCACGTCGCTGTCCGCCGCCTCCAAAGCCACCAAAGCCTGAAAAACCACCGCCACCGCCAAAAGCGCCACCAAAGATATCTCCAAATTGACTGAAGATATCATCCATATTCATTCCACCGCCACCGCCAAAGCCGCCGCCTTCAAATGCTTGATGACCATACTGGTCGTAACGCGCTCGTTTTTGCTCATCACTTAATATCTCATAAGCCTCAGCCGCTTTTTTGAAATTTTCTTCAGCAGTTGCATCTCCAGGATTCTTATCTGGGTGAAATTCAATCGCTTTTTTACGATATGCTTTTTTAATTTCTGCCTGAGAAGCACCTTTTGAAATGCCTAATATGTCGTAAAAATCTTCTTTCATATATAGTACTCAGCCTACCTGAGTATTGTATTAGTATAATCCTTTACTGTCCCTTTATAGTCGTCAAGTCTAAGATTAAAATTAGTCTTCAAACCTTACTTTCCTGTTACTACTTTAGGAAAACGTATTATTTTATCTCCTAAGGTATATCCCTTTTCTATTACATCTACAATCTTGCCTACCATTTTCTTACTTGGCGCAGGTATTTGCGTAATAGCCTCGTGTAATTCTGCATCAAAAGTATCTCCAGCTTTCACTTTGGTCTCTTCAAGTCCTTTTGACTTCAATGTTTCTTTTAGTTTATTACTGATAAGCCCTACTCCTTTTGCAAGCTCTTTATCTTTTGCCTTTTCTATTTCAGTAAGTGCACGATCAAAATCGTCTATCACAGGAAGTAATGATTGTATCACTTCTTGTCCTGCTGTTTTAAATAACTCTAAACGTTCTTTTGTTGTACGACGCTTATAGTTTTCAAACTCCGCAAAAAGTCTAAGGAATTTATCTTTTTCTGCTTCTAGATCGCTCTTTAATTGATCTACTTCACTTAACGCTTCTGTTGCCTCTTTTTCTGTTGCAACATCTTCTTGTAAGTTACCATCAACCTGAGTATCTTCTATTTCTTGTGTGTTCTCTTTTTTTGCCATAATTGGTGATTACTTCAATTTTTAATTGAGGTGGCAAAAGTACTGCCATTTCTGAAAAAATGTCAAAATGTCACAGTATAATTTTAATAGGTACACTATATTTTAATATAAATTTAAAATACGTAGTTTTTGTTATTGTGTACCTTCACCACTTTTTAACATCAAAACGATATAAAATGAATAAATGGATTGTAAATACAGTTGCTATTACAGCAATTTTAGTAAGTACTGTAGCATGTAAAGGAGATGCAAAAAATGAAACAGATACTACCCATGCTAAAGAAGTTGCCACTCCTACAGCACAAGCAACTACATATACTGTAGACTCAGCTGCTTCTAAGATTACTTGGAAAGGCTCTAAACCTGCTGGCACGCATGAAGGAACCATTAATGTACAATCTGGATCTGTACAGGTAGCTGCAGACAACAGCATTACAGGATCTTTTATCATTGCTATGAATAGTATTACAGTTACCGATCTTGAGGGCGATGGTAAAGCAAGCCTTGAAGCGCATCTAAAAGGTGAAGCAGAAGGGAAAGAAGATCACTTTTTTAATGTAGCAAAACATCCAACGGCTTCATTTGAAGTTACTGGAGTTTCTGAAAAAGAAGGGGTAAGAACAATGCAAGGAAATCTTACTATAAAAGGTATCACTAAGAATATAGAATTTCCTGTAGCCTATACTGTAGGAGGAGATACAATGACTCTAGCTAGTAAACCATTTACCATAGATCGCACTAAGTGGGGTATTGAGTTTATGTCAAAAAGTGTATTTGATGACCTTAAGGATAAATTTATAAGTGATGACATAGAAATTGCAATTTCTATTAAAGCAAAGAAAGCGTAATTACAGATAATGTTTCTATATACCAAAAGCCATTTCGACTCGAAATGGCTTTTTTATTTATAAAATAGCTTCGATAGCTTGTTCAACAGTTGTATACGTAAATACAAATCCTGTTTCTTGAATCTTTTCGGCAGATACTAATTGACTTTCTAATGCGATTGTAGCCATTTCTCCTAAAAGGAACTTAAGTGCTTTTTTAGGGACTTTAGGAAAGAAAAGCGGTCTTTTAATAGTCTGTGCAACTACTTTAGTTAGCTTTTCATTTGTCACAGGATTAGGAGCCACTCCATTATAAATACCTGTAAGTTCTTCTTCTAGCACATGTAAATACATACGTGCCATATCTTCTACATGAATCCAAGATTGCCATTGCTGTCCGTTTCCAAGCGGAGATCCCACAAAAAATCGCACAGGCTTTACTATTTGAGGTAACGCGCCTTGTTCTTTATCTAGAATAATTCCGGTTCGGATCAAACTTGTTGCTATATCTAGTTTTTGAAACTGTATAATCGCTTCTTCCCATTCTTGAACCACTTCTCCCAAAAATCCAGATGCATAGTCTGGATACTTTTCGTTGTAAAGCTTGGTAGATGATGAAGGGTAGCACCCTATCGCACTTGCTGATATAATATGTTTTATAGAAGTGCTGTTTCCGCTTTCGCGAAAGCGTGCCAAGGCATCATACAACAGTTGCGCGCTTTTAATACGGCTATCTTTTATGAGTTGCTTGTTTTTTGGCGTCCATTTTTGAGCAATCGAAGCTCCTGCCAAATGAATGATCGCATCAACTCCTTCCAGAGAGGCAATATCTAATTCGTCATTAGAAGGATTCCAATAGAATCCCTTATAATCAGGTTCTGAATTAATTTTTTTTCGAGAAGTTGTTAGGTAATTTACGGCAATACCTTGTGCTCGACATAGTCGAGTTACTTCGGTGCCTACAAGCCCTGTCGCTCCTGTAATAAGTACTTTCATAGCCTTACAAAGATACATAGCGTATCTAGAAAACTAGGGGTATTTACAAGAATCTTAACAGCTTACTCTTTCCCGTCTACATACTCTTGCAGATAGGCATATCGTTCTGTCAATTTCCCATTTTGGGTCATCAGCGCACGCTCTAAAATACCATCGGCATCGCCATTAAAGAAAGAAGGAATTACATGTTTTACAAACATTTCCCCAAATCCTTCACTGGCATCTTTTGGTAATTCACAAGGAAGATTATCTACCGCCATCATAGCAATAGCCCCAGGAGCATCCATAGCTACTTCTGACTCTGCCATAGGATCATAGCCATAAAAAGGATCTGCAATCGTAGAAGGACGAATGGTACTTGCTACGGGTCCGTCGATATCACAAGAAACATCTGCTACTAGGTTAATTTTAAAATCAGGATGCTTAGCGTCTTCTCGTGTAAATAAGAACGGAGCACCATCTCCATAAAAATGACCTGCAATAAAGTAGTCTGTTACTTTTGCATATTTCATAAAATCACTCTCATAGGGACTAGGATCATCATAAAATTCGTATTTATCTCCTTTCTCTCCATCTTTACGCTTATTGTATTCCATTACATCAATAAGGCAATATACGGGTTCATCAAAATCTTGAGATAAATAGGCTTCATCTGTCACTTCTCTAATTTGTAAGTGATCTAAAATTTCTTGTGCTCCTTTAGCTACTTTCCCTGTACCTGAAAGGGTGATTTTAATAGCGGGAAGGGTGATTTTATCTAGTTCTTGTTTTACCTCATCAAGATCTCTTAGGTCTTCTACTTTAGGTAATTCAAAAAGTTCGTCACGTATTCCTAACAATCGAAAACCATTATAAGCGCCTACCAAGCCTGCATAACGTCCAAATCCTATCAATCTTGCTCCATTTGCTTTGATGATCACCTCATGGTCATACATCTCGATATTTTTATCAAGCATGGCACGCAATAACTTTCTATTATAGGGTTGTTTTTTTATGGTATGACTAAAAAAGAAGTATTTTTTATTTGGAATCAATGCGTCAATAGGCACTTCTTTTACGCCTAGCATCACATCGGCATCCGTGACATCTTGTGCTATTTCAAATCCTTCTGCTATATAGTCTTGGTCTGAAAAGATTCTAATATCTGAAGATTCAACTACAAAAGAAGCATCTGGAAATTGTGACCTCGCTTCTGCAAGCATTTGAGGGGAAAATACAACTCTACGATCTGGTGGATTTTTACGTTCTTTTATAATGGCAAACTTCATGTGATGTCTTTATTTTTTCGGTTGATTTGTCAGTTAGGTCTTTTGGTATACCTTTTGACATAAATTACATAGCAAATATATGAGTTTAAGTCCTATATTTGCGGACTTGTTTTGCTTTCGCGAAAGCGTATACAAAATAATACTATTTTCCAAACGATGTGATTCACTAAGTATGGAAAAGTTCATTGAAAATAGATGAGGTATCGATGAGTTTCTGAAACAAGTTCGGAATTCAAATTGATTACGGTACGCTATGCGCACCTATCTCATGGAAGGGGTCGATTTGGTTTTGACAGCGAGATTAACCAAATGGTAAGCACGTCGAGCGCTGGGATATAGCTCGTAAATATCATATTTCAAACTTTTTAAACGGCGAAAATAACTACGCCCTAGCTGCATAATCCGAATTATAGTAGGATTACGCCTCGGTCTACAAGGTAGACAAGCAGGAAGTCACTCAAACACCTTGGTTTGCGGTTTTTGATATAGTGACTTCGTAAAAGTAAACCTAGTTTTTGTAGGGTCTTGATACGAAAGCGAAATTTAATTGAGAATAAGGTAATCCTTGGTAGTTTCTGACCGGTGGTTGCACGAAAACTAATTAGAAACTAAACGTGTAGAAAGCTATTTTGTTACTTGTTTGGACGGCGGTTCGAGTCCGCCCGACTCCACGATCATTCATAACTACGTTATGGATTAAAATATAGAAAGCCCAACAAATTTATTTGATTGGGTTTTCTTGTTTTAAGACATCTGGACGAAAAGAACAGGTAGTTATAATTGCAGTACTGCGAGACGAAGGCCTACCGAAGGTAATCTGATCGATTCCACGATCATTCATAACTGCGTTATGGGTTAAAAAGTAAAAAACCCAATCAAATGCATTTGATTGGGTTTCCTGTTTTTATCTAGCTAAGACTTATATGCCTTAATACTATTAATTTCTAACAACCATTTGCTTGGTCGGTAATACAAGAATCACATCTTGTTCTAAAACACGTTGGACGAGGCGGGCAATTATTAAGAGGTCTACTATCATCGCCAGGGTTACAAAATACATCACCTGAACCTCCTTTAATGTTATCAGAACTTGTTAATCTAGAAATCTGTAACTTATTGAGTGACAATTTACTTAAATTATTTTTTTTCATGTAGTTGACTATTTATGATTGATATGTATTGAATATACAAAATTCAGATATCATCTTTTTGTTTACTTTTTAAGTTTTTAATGTAATAAGAAGGTGATATCCCTGTTTTTTTTCTAAAAGCTGTAGTAAAAGAATTTACTGAATTAAAACTCGCTTCTTTGGCAATACTCAAAATTGTATAATGATGCAATTTAGGGTTTACTTTTAACTCTTGTAGTATATATTCAATACGTAAATCATTAATGTATTGAACAAATGTTTTTCCTTTATACGTATTAATAACATTTGACAAATACTTTGTATTTGTAGATAGTTTTTTGGCCAATGAGGTAATGGTTATTGTCTTTTTCAAAAAGTCATTTTTCAATTCAAACGCTTGTAATTTATTTAAAATCGAAGAAATTATTTCAGGATCAATATTTAAATTTCGAGATACCTTCTCTACCTCTATATTAGAAATTTCTATCGTTTTATTATTTAATGTATCTAATAGTTTCTCAAAGCGTTTTTTATAGATTTTATGTCTTCTATATTGCATAACAATCCCTATGAGAGTAATGACCATTCCTATTAATAAAAGGATAAAGTTTAAGTTAAGGTTATGGTTTTTACTTTCTAATTTTTCAATTAACACTTCTTTACTTCTAAGTAGCTCAGGGGTGTCAAATTCTGTATTTATTTTATAAGAAGTATTTATTTTTCTAGCTGTAGTGATGCTATCAAATTTCAACAATTTATTTATTGCATAAAGTTGTCCTACATAATCATTATTTTTTTCATAATTGAACTCCAAAAACTCATAGGTTTCCCTAACTTCAGGGATAACAATAGCTACTTTTGTGAGTAACGAATCTATTCTTTGATAGTAAGAAATGGAACGTTCTTTATCTAATGATTCACTCATTTTTGCTAGATAAAATTGTGCCCGTATGTAATACTTTAAATAATAGGAGGAATTCAAATTTATAAGCGAGATTCCTTCTTCTAATAACTGCTGGGCTTGCTTATAATCTCCTTTGTAATATTTATTAATCCCTTCATTAATTTTTGCAGTACTCAATACATAGGGGTATTTTTCTTTTACAAGCGCTATGACCTCATCATAATAATAAGAAGCAGAGTCGTATTTTTTGTTATATCTATATGACTCTGCTAATTCTAAAGAGGTTATTACAATAGTTTCTTCAGATATATCTCCTTGCTTTTTCTTAAGTTCATATCCTCTTTTATAAAGTATTAATGCCTCATCATAATCTCCTATAGCTGTTCTAAGTTTGGCAATGTTATTTAAAGCTATGCCTTCGTATACGTTATCATTTCCTTTTTGAGCTAAGCTTACCACTTTTAAATATTGTTCAAGGGCATTTCCATATTCATAGTAATCTTGATAATACAATCCTAAATTATTGTAAGCAGGAATGGAGTGTATAGAGTCTACGCGATTACTTTCAGACAATGACTGCTTTATAAGTGCTAATTTATCTCTTTTGTTATCTGCATAATAGGAAAGTTCATTTAATGCTAAAGCTTTATTTATGCTATTATTTTCATTAGTTGCCTTGCTAAGAAAAGTATTTAAATATAGTGTTGAGCGAGCTGTGTCAGAAATATGCTTCTTATATTTATTATAGAGATCTATATACGTATTTTCTTTTAGACTGTCAGGTACTTTTAAGACCTGATGCTGTCCATATACACAGCTATTTATACACCACAGGAATACTAAGAAAAAAAAGATTTTCTTACATAAGTATAGACATGTTTTCAACTTGAAGGGAATATTATTTAGAATTCTAATGTAATCAAATTAATACTAGTAATTTCAAAAGCCCTTTTATAAAAGGGTAAGTTCTTATAAAAAATTACTATTGTAAGCAGATCTTTTGTTAACCACAACAGCCTCACTATATGCAAAGTACATTTTTAAAACCCCAATAATTACTATGTCTGGATCATTTACTACTTGTCAAGCAAAAAAACTACAAATCAACACTTTACACTTCCTCATTTCATGATTCAATTCCGTGAATCATACTAAGTAATCTTTGTAACAGATACTAAAAAAAATGACATTTGAGTGTCAGAGAACAAGATGCTAATACTACAAAAGTATCGCGAACTATAATGACAGACATACACTTGAATGTCTTTAAATGATCAAGATGTAAATCAAATTAATACAACAATTAATCATGAAAAATCTATTAAACATTGGAAGAAGTCTAAGTACTATTGAATTGAAAAACATTACTGCAGGGGCTGGCGCCACTTTTACAAGACCTGACGAAGATAGCGGATGTTCTTCATACACGTGCCCAGAAGGAGCATGTGATATTTGGGGAGAATGTATTACTCCTGGTAATGGAAATGGTCATATCTGTCCTGAAAACCCTGGAATGAATTGTGATTATACCGGATAAAATAATAGTATTTGGGTCTGTTTTTTTAGAAACAGACCCAAATGTATTGAGGAGCATGTTTATTCGAATATAGAAAGCACGCAAACTTAATTTAATGATCTAAATACATCTTAACAAGCAACTGCTGTTTGGTTTTGATCAATACAAGATTTACAATCTGTTCTTAAACATGTTTGAGGGGGAGGGCAATCATTAAATGGGCGACTTCCGTCATCACCACCACCATCACATATTCCGGAACCTCCTTGTATCCTATCTGAATTAGTGAGTTTTGAAATGGTTAGCTTTTTTAAAGATAATTTTTTTACTTTTTTCATAATCGAAAGAATTGTTAAGGTTACTAATTTATTTTAATGCGTAATAGTTTCTTTTTTGGTGTTTTTAATTTTTTTTATGTAAAACGAAGGAGAAATACCTGTTTTCTTTTTGAAAGCACTTGAAAATGAATCTGCCGAATTAAAACCTATTTCTTTAGCAATTCCCAAAATAGTATACCGCTGGAGTACTGTATTAATTTGCAATTCTTTCAGAATGTATTCTATCCTTAAATCATTTATATATGATATAAACGATTTCCCTTTATACGTATTAATAATTTTTGATAGATACTTTGTATTGGTCGCTAATTTTCTAGCCAATGATGTTACAGTAACTGTCTTCTTCAAAAATCCATTTTTTGATTCAAACACTTCCAATTTATCTAAAACTGTAGCAACTACTTTGGGATCTATATGAAGTTGCTGATCTGTTTTTGAAGGATCTACTTTAATAGGTGCTTTAGGTGTGTTGTCCAAGTCTATCAGGATCGCTTCAAAACGTTTTTTATACACCTTATTCCTTCTAAATTGAAATATAAGTAACGCTAAAATGATAATGATAAATAATACTAAGTAGACAAACTTTAAACTAAGGTTCTTATTCTTATTTTCTAATTGCAGAATCAGTTTCTCCTTTTCTTTGAGTAATTCAGGAGTATCAAACTCAGCATTTAATTTATTGGTAGTAGTTATATTTTTTACAGAAACAATACTATCAAACTCCAACAACTTATTAATCGCATATAAATGCTTTGAATACTTATTTTCTTTCTCATAATATCCTTTTAAAAGCATATATGTATCCCTAATCTCTGGAAGTATAATCGTAGTTCTCGTTTGTAAAGAATCTACCTTCTCATAATAAGACATCGCAAGTTCTTTATCTATAGGCTCGTTTATTTTTCCTAGATAATATGTTGCCCGTATATAATATTTCAAATAATATAATGAGTTGAGGTATTTACGTTCTATTAATGAAGATCCTTTTTCTAATAATAGTTTTGACTGTGTACGATCTCCTTTATGATATAAGTTAATACCTTCATTAATATCTGCCAAACTCAAATAATAAGGAGACTCTTCTCTTATTTTATCAATGACTAAATTATAATAATACGTAGCAGAATCATGCTCTTTATTAAACATAAAAGATTGTGCTAAGCTTAGAGAAATACTCGTTATAGCTATTCCCTGGCTTTTCTTAAGGTCAAAACATTTCTTATACAACACTAAAGCCTCTTTGTGATTCCCTATATCAGATTTTACATTAGCTATATTAGTCAGTGCCAATCCTTCATACTCCTTATCATTTGCTTTTTTTGAAAGTTGATATACTTTTAAAAATTGATCAATGGCAAGGTTATGATCATAATAATCTTGATAATACTGCCCTAAGTTATTATATGCAGGAATAGAAGACAATGAATCAACACTATTACTTTCATATAGCGATTGCTTAATTAAATGAAACTTATCCTCTCTATTTTTTGCATAATAGGAAAGATCATTTAAAGCTATTGATTGATTGATTTTATTATTTTCTAAAATTGCTTTATCTAAAAAAGCGGTTAGATACATTACAGAAGACATCGTATCTTCTACATTCTTTTTATATTGATGATATAAGTATCTATAGCTTTTTCCTTTAAGGGAATCTAATACTTCCGATTCTTCAACTTGACCATATATAGTACCACAAAAGCATAACATATAAAAAAAAACAAGGGAAAGTATTTTAATAAAACGCATAGACATTACTAGCAGGAGAGCTACTTTTTTTCTCTAAAATAATCAAATCAAAATTATACATGCTATATTAATTAGAGACAATGCCTTTTCTAGTACTTTACAAACCAAAATAAAGGGTACGCTTTCGCGAAAGCAACTACAGTAACAATCGTTTTCTCAAAAATGATAAATCATTATAAATCAACACTTATACCACAAACAAATCCCTACAATCTCTTTCAAAAACAATATAAAAGTGTCGTGCCGATACTTTTTTACTTCAATTTATTCGCCCAAAACAAAATCAACACAAAGTGCTGATAAACAATCTTTTAAAACCTGATTTAAACACCTAAATTCCGCGAATTCCTGTAAATTTTTCTTGTAATCGCTTATTAAAAAAGTGAAGTTTGAGTAGGAACTAATCTATTATGCATCACACAACTATTTATTAGTTCATACGTCAGACAGATATCTTGAATGTCTATAAATGATCAAGGTTTTTTAATAATCAAATACAATTAAAGAATGAAAAATTTATTAAAAATTGGAAGAAGTTTAAGTAGCGTTGAAATGAAAAACATTACTGCAGGATTTGGTGAAGTTATTATATCTGATGGTTCTGGAGGCTGCGGCATAGGTATTGGTATAGAATGCCCTCCTGGCCTTGTATGCGAAATTTCAACAGAGCAATGCATCGTTCCAGGTGGAGGAGATGGTCCTGGTGGTGGTGGAATTTGCCCTGAAAATGTAGGGATGAATTGTAATTCCCCTGTATAAACTTTAAAATAACAATCTATATAGTTGGTCTACAGGTTAAGTAGACCAACTTTTTTCAAACCATATACCTTATGAAAACCCTAGCAAAACTTTTAGGCAAGATTAAATAAAAAGAAATTCAAAGAGCGCGTCCCTCATTTATTGATAGTGGTTGTGCCTCCTCTTATACAACTACATGTGCTGCTTTAAGAAGGATATATCTTCCTTGCTCAGATCCAAATGTATCTGAGCAAGGATGTAGAATATTCTAATATCAGAAAATGAAATAGACATACATCTTGAATGTCTTTAAATGATCAAGACAAAATCAATTAATAAAACTCACAATTATGAAAAAATTATCAAAACTAGGAGAAGAATTAACTCATAAACAACAAAAAGAAATTAAAGGAGGAAGAAGACCATTAGGAATCTCTGATGGTGATTGCACCACAGGAGGCTCATGCGACCCATACGGAAACTCATCAGAATGTGAATTAGACGCAGTCTGTCAAGGAACACACCCTCACACACTTCCTAATGGACATATAGCGTATTTGGGGGGTATTTGTACTTGTGTATAAGACACACATTCTAAAAATCAAATAATTTATTAATAATTCAAAACAACATCATGAAAAAACTATCAAATTTAGGAAAAGTATTAAATAAAAAAGAGCAACAGAAAATCAATGGAGGATTTGGCAGATGTCTTCCTGGTATTTATGAAGCATGTACTCCTGAAGAAGAAGCACAAGCACAAGCAGGAGATCCATGGTTACTTTGTAAATGTGGATTACCTGCTGGAAATATAGGGGATTAAATATTCAAATTTTAGTATACTAATACTTTGAAACATGAAATAGGAGCTATTTTTAATAGCCCCTATTTTTTAGTAATAGGCTATCATATTAATTCGTACTTTAGAGTACTGCTAGTTTTTAAACACTATGAAACTCTTACATACATTTTTATTAATAAGTATCTCCTTGTTTACTACAATAGCATGCCAATCTCATAAGAATACGCAAAAGACTATAGTCAAATCAGACACATTAGATCTTGGTTATATGTATTGGGCAAATGATTTTACTCCCTTTGGTTTTGGATCTCGTTATAGTCTTATCATACTAGGTACCGTAACCCAAATAGAAAATCCTACTGAGGTTTCTGAAGATGACATATACACCTCTGTAGAAGGGCATATTGTTATAGAAGAAGTCATCTTAGATTCAAAATCACATGATAGAAATATGAATAGTATAGGAAATATCTCTACAGATTGTTTTGAAGGGACAAACCTCTCAAAAGGAGATCAAGTACTTATATTTTGTGTTTCTTATGAAGGTGATTATGCCATAACGGGCAAGCAATCTATCATAAAAATCCCAGCAAAAAACAAGCGTTATATTACTTCTATAAAAAAATACATCAACGCATCTTATGACCCTACAGTCATTGAAAAAGATATTGATTTATGGCGAGAAGTAGCAGTTGGGAATGCACTAGAAAACTATATAAAAGAATATAGAGAGTATCACAAGAATTAAAACGTTAGCGCATATACTGGGGCATGATCTTCTTTAAATTCAAATAATTTAGAGTAATCCATGACATTAGTCACTCCATCCAATTTACATAAAAAGGCAATTGTTTCAGAAAGCCCTTTAAACAACAGTTCTTTATCGTTAGGATTAGAAGGTTTCACTCCTCTATGATGAAGTGGTAAGGAATATCCACAGGCCTTCAAAAAAGTAGCTTCTATCTGCATTAATTCTTGAGGAGTATACCCATTAAATGTTCGCCCTAATCCTTGATGTACTTTTCCCACATAATTCAAAACGACAGATCCATGTGCGTCAGAAAGATGTTTCCAGGCATCTGTATTATCAAGAATATTTCCCACTGCACAAGACTTACAGCATTCTGGATGCAATGTATTGTCATGAAAAGCAGTGTACAATTTTGTAATCGCTTGTGCTAATCTTTTAGAGGTATACATAACTTTATTTTTTAAAAGATTAAAATACTATAAATTCATAGAATAACCATAAGAATTAACACTCTTTAAAAACAACTATTCGTGTTGGGTACGCTTTCGCGAAAGCGTATAAAAAAATACCACCTCTTATTCAAAACAATCAAAAAACATGGATGTTCTTGTAAAGTAAGAAAAAAATGATCCTACGAATACCATCATCAGGTAGGAAATTTTGATATTTAATTGTTTTATTTATGTAGACTAACAATTCTAATCCCCTAAATAACAATATCACCTAAAAATTAATAGCAAAAAATATAAGTAAGCTTTTATTGGACGTTACATAAGAGCCCTTATTTTACTTTTAAATTTTTATCACAAAATAATTCCAAAAGGACTTACATAGACTATGAAAGCTTCATCAAAAAAATATGGAGTAGCTTTTTTCTCTATCCATTTAATTATGAAACGCTTTAAAAATGTAAAGCACAAACACTAAAAATATGTTTAAAAAATTACACGTATTCGTAGTATGCATATGTCTGAGTTATCTCTCGATGAATGCACAATCATCGCCAGATGTAACGATGTATTTACTACAACAAGTACAAAACAATGATTTAAATCCATCAGACATCGCTAATTATAAAATTACTAGCCAACATATAAGTAGTCAAAGTGGTGTTTTACACATTTACTTTAGACAAGCTTTTAATGGACATGAAGTCATCGGAACCGAAAGTAGTATCCACCTTAAAAATGGAAGTATTATACAAGGCCACAGTAAGTTTATAAAAGATGTTGATCAGAAAATTGGCGTAATCACACCTGCAATGAATGCAGCAGAAGCCATTCAAAATATTGCTGACAGGATGCAATATACCATCTCAACACCTGTTGTTCAATTACAAAATGATGATAACTTTCCTGACAAAACCATTTTTAGTAATGGAGGAATCTCAAGAAAAAATATTCCAACAGAACTAGTATATAGTAAACTGCAAAATGGAAAATGGGTTGCTGCATGGGAAGTTTCTATTGAAGAAACTAATGGGGCAAACTGGTATAACTTTTTTGTTGATGCAACAACAGGAATTATCATTTCAAAAAATAACTGGAACATACAATGTAGTGCAGGACACGCACATGATCATACTAAAGAAGCGGTTGCTGCTTTTAATATGACAACTCCTACAGTAGCGACCGCTACAATTATGGGGAACGGAACCTATAATGTATATGCTCTTCCACTAGCAACTCCATTACAAGGAGATCGTAGTATTGTTTCAGATCCACATGATCTTACCGCATCGCCTTTTGGATGGCATGATACTGATGGAACAGATGGAGCCGAATTTACCGTAACACAGGGTAATAATGTAAATGCTCGTGATGGAGGTGATAATAGCGGCTACCAACCTGACGGAGGCGCTGATCTTATTTTTGATTACCCTTTTAATCCCGTATATAGTGATGCAGATCAATCGGAAGATGCTGCCATTACAAATCTTTTTTATTGGAATAATGTGATACACGATATCACATATCGCTATGGTTTTGATGAAGCGAGTGGTAATTTTCAAGTAAACAATTATGGAAATGGAGGATTAGGAAATGATAGCGTTGATGCTTTTTCACAAATTGATGAATTCTGTAATGCAACCTTTGGATCACCACCAGATGGTACTTCTGGAAGTATGAATATGTTTATTTGTGGAAATAGAGATGGAAATGTAGATAATCTCGTAGTAGTACATGAATATGGACACGGTGTTTCTGTACGTCTTACTGGAGGTGCTGCAAACTCTGGATGCCTTTCTAACGATGAGCAAATGGGAGAAGGATGGAGTGACTGGTACGGAGCTGTTCTTACCATTGAAGCAGACGATGTAAGCACAGATTTACGTCCTGTAGGAAACTGGTTATTTGGTCAAGATGAAAACGGACCTGGTATTAGAGCATTTCCATATACGACAGATCTAGCACAAGATCCTAGAACATATAACTCTATTCAAGGTACTGCAGGTCCTCACCCATTAGGGTCTATATGGGCAGCAATGCTATGGGAAGTAACTTGGGGGCTTATTGAAGAACACGGGTTTGATCCTGATGTATATAATGGAACTGGCGGTAATAATATTGCATTAGCATTAGTTACCGAAGGACTAAAATTACAACCTTGTAACCCAGGTTTTGTAGATGGACGAGATGCTATCTTAGCAGCAGATGTAGCTCTTTTTGGTGGAGCTAACCAATGTATTATATGGGAAGCATTTGCAAAAAGAGGTCTAGGGTTTAGTGCCGATCAAGGTTCTTCAAACAGTAGAAATGATGGAACAGAAGCTTTTGATTCATTATCGACATTAATAAATACACCAGACACTATTTTCTGTGTATCTGAAGATACAATGGTACTAAATGGAGGAATCCCAGTAGGAGGAGTATATTCTGGACCTGGAGTGACTGATAATGGAGATGGTATGACCTATACATTTAATCCTAGTGCAGCTGGAATAGGTGTTCATACAATTACTTATATGGTAGATAATGAATGTTCTGATGTAAATACAGATTCAGATACGATAGAAGTACGTAGTGACACACCTATCTTAGAATGTCAAGATGTTACAATAGAAGTAAGTGAAGATGGACCTATCGTCATCACACCGTCAGATGTTATTGCAAATTTTCCAACAGGAGATAACTATACCGTTGATCAAACTGGAGATTTTGCTCCAATAGACATCAATGGTACAACAGTTACTTTAGGAGATGATCAAGTATCAACTGCATTACCTATAGGTTTTGACTTTACATTCTATGGAGAAATGTACCAAAACTTCTATATCTCATCAAATGGATTTATAACATTCTCATCAGGTGTAAACAATGGATGTTGCTCTGGAGCATCACTACCTAGCGCTGATGGTATAGATAACATTGTTGCTTTCGCATGGGAAGATGTAAATCCAAGTGCTGGAGGACTTATTAGCTACGAAACAATTGGTTCGGCACCTAACAGAACACTTATTATGGAGTTTGATAATGTACCTTATTTTGGTTCTTCAAATACCGTGACATCACAAGTACACCTAAAAGAAGGATCTAACATTGTAGAAATACATAGCGCATCAATACCAGCAGATGGCACAATGACACAAGGTATTGAAAACATGAATGGAACAGATGCTGTAGCAACACCAGGACGTAATGCAACAACTTGGAGCGCTACAAATGATTATGTTGCTTTCATTCCAGAAGAAGGAGTATTCCCTAATAATTGTGGTAATGAAACTACAGTAACACTAGATATAGATACTTTTAACTGTGATGATGAAGGTGAAAACACAGTCACCATAACAGTAACAGACACCGCAGGAAACACGGTAACTTGTACTGCAACGGTAACGATTGATTGTACCCTAGCTATTGAAGAAAATACACTTTCTGATCAAGTACGCATGTTCCCTAACCCTACAAGCTCAAGCTTCTCTTTAAATTGGGATACCACTAATAGTATTGAACAATTAGAGATTTTTGATATCACTGGTAAAAAAGTAAAAAGTGTAGCTATTGAACTTGGAGTTTCGCAAATACAAGTAGATGTTAATACGCTAACTGCAGGTATCTATTTAGTAAAAGCAAATACTACCGATGGACAGACTTTTATTGATAAGTTAATTATCAAATAATATAAAACACATAACTATTAAAAAAAGGTTGCCTTGTTAAAAGGCAACCTTTTTTGTTGGTACATACTGTGATTTAAATACAAAATTTCATAATTAAATGGGTGCTAAATACGCTTTCGCAAAAGCGAACTTGTGAGACCTGCCGGCAGGCAGGTTCACGACCATAGGGAGAGCAAAGCGATAAAGCGTATAAAACAGCTTTTATAGACAGCAGGAAGTATTGACATACAACACCCATACAAACACCTACAAAACAAAGCATAACATGCACATGTTAATTTTCAACAATATTAGGTAGGAACTTTTGACATTGAGTTGTTATTTTAGTAGAATATAGCAAATCAAAAACATTTTAACACCTTAGCAATACAATACACAAAATGATAACACATTTTATATAATATTGCTATCTATAGGAGGCATTTAACTAATAATAACCAAAACTATATTTTCAAAACTACACCAATATGAGTAAGTATTACTTAACACTCACGATCCTACTATTTGCACTATTTTTATCCTGCGGAGATGATGATAACTACACGCCAATGGCAGAAACCGATGATGACCCAATGATGACGGATGATGATGGAGGAGATACTGTAGACATGGGGGTAACCATAGATTTAACCGCAGTTCCTTTTAATACATTATCTGAATACGGTTTTTTTGACGGAAGTTTAGCAAATCTTACCCCTAATGAAGGAGTTCTTGAATACACACTCATCAATAAACTATTTTCTGACTACTCTACAAAAAAACGCTTTATATGGATGCCCGAAGGTGTAAGTGCCACCTATGAAGCAGATGATCAATTACTCGTCTTTCCCGTAGGAACTATTATCATAAAAAACTTCTTTTATGATAATGTACTCCCACAAAACGCAAGACAAATTCTAGAAACACGCCTTCTTATAAATACTGCAGATGGTTGGGAATTTGCAGACTATGTATGGAACGAAGCACAAACAGAAGCTACATATAATTTGGATGGTAGCAATGTAGATATTATGTGGGAATTAAATGGTGAGACAAGATCTGTAAACTATAGAATCCCTAATGTAACAGAATGTCAAACATGTCATAAATCTGGAGACACTTCTATTCCTATTGGCCCAAAACCTCAAAACCTTAATAAAGACTTCACCTACACAGACGGAAGCACAGCAAATCAATTAGACAAATGGATTGAAGAAGGTTATTTACAATCTGCACCAGCAGATATAAATACGCTTATAGATTGGCTAGATACAAGCGCACCATTAAAAGATAGGGTTCGAAACTATTTTGAAGTAAACTGCGCACATTGCCATATAGATGATGGGCATTGTTCTTACAGACCTATACGCTTAGATTACACCTCTTCTATTTTAGACGAAAACCTTGGAGTTTGTGTAGAGCCAGATGAAGATTTAGGAAATGGACTTACACATATTATAAGACCAGGTAACATCCAGCGATCTACATTGTTTTTCAGACTTAACACTACTGCCGAAGAATCTCGTATGCCGTTATTAGGAAGAACACTTATACACGAAGAAGCAGTGACACTCTTAGAAGACTTTATAAATGAATTAGACATGGAATGCGAATAAACTAACTAAACTAATTATGAAAAAACTACTACTCTACACCTCATTGTTATGTATACCGCTTGGTATGCATGCCCAACAAGATTGCGCAAATGCTGTTCCTGTAACAGTAGGAACCTATACTGTCGATGGTATTGATGGAGAAGCCCCAACACCTGTATGTACTACAGAAACAACAGATCAAGCGGGTAATGGAGAATGGTACATATACACTGCCCCAGCTGGCGATGATGTATTTGTTACTGTCACTTCAGATCTAGAAGTAAATTCAGGAGGTGATACTCGTGTACAGGTTTACTCAGGCAATTGCGGAAATCTAAATTGTATTGTAGGAGATGATGATGCAGGAAATGTTGGAAACGGATTTTTATCTGTAGCCTCATTTCAAGCAATAGCAGGAGAGTCCTATTACATTGCTTGGGATAACAGATGGTCTTCAGCCGGTTTTGATTTTGAAATTAGTGAAGCAGATGCCCCACCTCCGGGACAACTTACATTTACTGCACAAAGCACTACTACTAGTGGTTCTAGAATTGCTATGGTAGATATGAATGGAGACTATCTAGATGATTTAGTTTCTGTATCAGCTAGTAATATAAATATCAATTATCAACTAGAAACTGGTGGATTTAATACCGTAAATATTACCACTACAAATGCAGATAACACACCTTCATGGAGTCTTGCCGCTGGAGATATTGATAGTAATGGATATAACGATCTTTTATATGGAGGCGGTAGCGGAGTTACCTTTATGATGGCTAATGATGATGGTACAGCTTATACTGAAATATCTGGACCTGAATTTGTGTTTTCGCAACGTTCTAATTTTGTAGATCTAAATAATGATGGACACTTAGATGCATTTGTATGCCATGATATTGCGCCTAATGTATATTATATAAATGATGGTGACGGAAACCTTACCTTCTACCAAGGAGCAGATCCAGATGGAATTCCTTCTGGGTTAGGACTTGTGACTAATG
The DNA here is from genome assembly GCF_947492815.1 of uncultured Dokdonia sp. Classification (GTDB taxonomy): domain Bacteria; phylum Bacteroidota; class Bacteroidia; order Flavobacteriales; family Flavobacteriaceae; genus Dokdonia. Next base: position 49,732 of record NZ_CANLOB010000019.1, on the reverse strand, counting down.
GAGGAAATTATGGAACCGTGTGGATTGATTATGATAATGATCGTGATATGGATCTATTTATCGCAAAATGTAGAGGAGGAAATACAGATGCTAAAATCAATGAACTCCATAGAAATAACGGAGACAATACTTTTACAAATATAGCTGGAGATTCAGGCGTAAATCTAGCCGATCCAGTACAAACATGGTCATCTGCTTGGGGTGATTACGATAATGATGGAGATATGGATGGTTATATAGGGGCAAGTTCTACATCTGATGGACCTACAAAATATATGCGTAACAATGGTGATGGTACATTCACAGATATTTCTGGCTCTGTAGATTTATCTAATACACCTTTAGGAATTGAAAATGCACCTGCTGATTTTGATAATGATGGACATCTAGATATTTTTTCTAATGGTCAAATTCTTTTAAATGGTGGCGACGGCTTATCTTTTGAAACAATTACACAAACAGTTCCGCAAAGTGGCGCTATAGGCGATGCAAATAACGATGGATTCCTTGATATTTTCAGTAACGGACTTTTCTTAAATGATGGGAATGATAATAACTGGATTAAAATTGTAACCGTAGGTGATGAAAGCAACCTAAACGGTATTGGAGCTCGTGTAGAAATAGTTTCTCCTGGACTAGGAACTCAAATTAGAGATGTAAGAAGTGGTGAAGGTTTCAGATATATGAGTTCACTTAACACTCACTTCGGTCTTGGTCAAGATGAAGAAATAGAAACAGTAACAGTACACTGGCCATCCGGAATCATTACGGTAGTTGAAGATCCAGACATCAATGATACACTCGTTATATTTGAAGATGAAAATCTAGGAGTAGATGATATTACAGGAAATGATTTAAAAGTATTTCCAAACCCAGCTGAAAATGTGATTAACCTAGAAACACCTATTGAATTAAACAATGCTATCTACTCTGTATTTACTGTAGATGGAAAACGTGTATTGAATGCTAGGCTTGAAAACACCACAATAATTGATGTTAGTAATCTAGCTACAGGAAATTATTTTATACGAATTCTACAGGATAATAAAACCTATGTACAACAATTTTTGAAAAAGTAAAATCAATAATTTTATTCTAAAAAAAAGCGTGCTCTAATGGCACGCTTTTTTAGTATGTATTATTTCTTCTAAGGAAGAGATCAATCTACTTGATTTCCTTGAGCTATCCATTGAGAGATTCCTCCTTCTAAATCATATACTTTTTGGAAACCTGCTTCTTCTAATAAAGATGCACATTTTGCACTTCTACCGCCTTTTTGGCAATATACATACACAGGCTTTTCTTTATCTAATGTTGCAATTTGCTCTTCCCAATCTTCACCTTGATATACGATGTTTTTTGCATTCTTGATATGATTAGAAGCATACTCATTACGCGTTCGAACATCTATAAGCTGTACAGATTCTGCTCTAAGAACTTCTTTCATTTCTTGAACAGAAATAACTTCAACCCGCGGAGTTATAGCTTTTTCCTTACAAGCTACAATTACCATTAAAAGACATATAGATACTAAAAAGCGCATATGATTTATTTTATAATTCTTCTTCCCAAGCCATGTAACCACCTAGCATATTGTAAGTGTTTTCAAAACCTAGCTGTCCCATAATAGCACATGCTTGGCCACTACGATTTCCTGAACGACAATAAATATAATAATTCTTATCTGTATCTAATTTTTTTACCTCGTCTATAAATCCTTGTCCTAAAAAAATATCGATATGATGTGCATTCTCCAGTGCCCCTTCATCTACTTCGTCCTGTGTACGAACATCTAAAATCACTGCATTATCATCGGTTGCGATTTGTGATTTCCACTCTTCTACTGTTATATCTTTCATTCTGTTAATTTAATAGTTCCTAATTCTGTTTTTTTAATAGCACCGTATCCACCTAATACATTTACCATCTCAATTCCCTGAGATCGTGCAATAGATGCATATATCAAAGACCTATATCCTCCAGCACAATGTACATGATACGTCTTTGAAGGATCTAAATCCTTACTATTAGTATGTACATCATCTAAAGGCATATGTGATATTCCTGCAATATGGCTTGTTGTAAACTCTCCATCTTTACGTACATCTACTGGGTAAGCAATACTACCATTGGAGAGTCCATCTACAAACTCTTGTGCGGTAACTTCTTGTATGCTCACAGTTTCTTTTCCTGCTTCAATCCAAGCTTCTACGCCTCCTTCAAGGTATCCTAAACTATGGTCATATCCTACTCTAGAAAGACGGGTCGCTACCTCTTCTTCTTTACCTTCTTCAGCTAGAACTATAATTTTTTGATTGATATCTTTTACCATAGCTCCAACCCACGGCGCAAACTGCCCACTTAGTCCTATAAACCATGCTCCTGGCAGAGACGCTTTCGCGAAAGCGGAAACACTTCTTGTATCTAGCACCAACATATCCCCTTGCAATGCTAATGTCTCAAATGCAGTAACTGAAAGAGGTGTTGTACCTCTTTTTATAATGGTATCAAAGTCTGTATTAATACGTTTATTCATAGCTACATTCTCAGGAAAATAACTAGGAGGCGCATTTAATCCAGTAATTAATTCTTTGATAAAATCTTCTCTATTTAACTTAAACGCATAATTGGTTTCTTTTTGATTGCCTAACGTATCACTTGTCTGACTACTCATATTCTTACCACAAGCAGAACCAGCCCCATGCGCTGGATAGACAATAATATCATCTGAAAGCGGCATGATACGGTTATGTAAGCTATCATATAAATGCCCTGCTAAATCTTCTTTAGTCAAGTCTGATTTTGCAGCAAGATCTGGACGTCCTACATCACCTATAAACAAAGTATCTCCTGTAAAAAGAGCTTCCTCTTTTCCTTCTTCACTTCGCAATAAGTAACAAGTCGATTCCATAGTATGACCAGGTGTATGGATAACCTCCATTTGAAGAGTTCCTATTTGAAAAACCTCACCGTCTTTTGCACTGTGATAATCGTAACCTGCTTTTGCATTAGGTCCAAGTACAACAGTAGCTCCTGTAGCTTTTGCTAAGTCTACCTGACCACTTACAAAGTCTGCATGAAAATGAGTAAGAAACACATATTTAATAGTACTTTCATGTTCTTTTGCGAGATCAAGATAAGGTTGTACTTCTCGTAAAGGATCTATAATAATAGCTTCTCCTTGAGAACTTATAAAATAAGCTCCTTGGGCTAAGCATTTTGTATACATCTGTTCTAAGATCATAAGCATCTGTAGTTTGTTGCAAATTTAAGGAAATAATATAGGGAGATACAAAAAATCGAAACTTGATTAAGTTTCGATTTTTTGTATGTATTGTAAAATAATAAGGTGTTATGCTTTTATAGAGCAACCTATCGCTTTTGTTTCTGTTATTTCGATCGTTTTACCAGAAAGCAACGCATCCACAGCATTTTCAAGATACTTTACTTTTACTGCATTAGCATTTCTTGAGTTATCATCAATAGCGCCTATATACTTTACCTCATTACCCTTTTCAGTTTTTTGAAGTAAATATACATGAGGTGTTTTTGTAGCTCCATATACAGGAAACACTTTTTGGCCTTCATCAAAAAGATATGGAAATGTAAACCCTTTTTCTTTAGCACGTTGTTGCATTGCATTAAAACTATCTCCAGGTTTCATCTCTGGATTATTCGGGTTAATAGCTATTACAGGATATCCTACATTTTTATACTTCATATCTAATGCAATAATACGGTCTTCATTAGCAACCGAGAAAGGACAGGTATTGCACGTAAAAATGACAATAAACCCTTTGGCATCTGCATAATCTGAATAGGAAACCATTTTCCCATCTATATTTTTTAAAGAAATATCTTTTGCGATATCTCCTATACCATAACCGTTACCACCTACTTTATTGGGATTGATAGATCTTACGACAAAAGCCGATAAAATCACAACCACAGCAATAGCAGTTAAAATTTTTAATGTTTTCATAAAAATAATTTAAGCTCTTTTTCTAGCATTTCATAGGTGAAAGATCGCTCATGAAAAGAACGTTTTTCATCATTATACATAATCGTTGCAGGAATTGCACCTGACCAAGTAGCATCTACTTTTGGAATCCAACTATTACCATCCCCATCGTCTAAAAATACTACTTCTGATTGAATATTCCGCTTTTCTATAAAATGAGTGAGACGTTCTATCTGATCAGGAAAATCTAAACTTACTAGAATCACCTTTACATCCTTGGTACCATAAGTTGCTCTCAATTCTTCAAAATGAGGTAATTCTTTAACACATGGTTGACACCAAGTAGCCCAAAAATTTACCACATGTACTGCTGCTTCAGAAGCTTCTAAATAGTCTTCCAATCCCTCATAATCTATCGTTACAAAAGACATATCTTCTTTTAAATCTTCAAAAGAAACAATTTCTGGATTTCCACCCTTACAACTTATTAAAAGTAATATTCCTATAAATGCATAAAATTTCATCACTACAAAAATATAATACAGTTTGTACTCCCTTCAAGCTATTAACAAACTTTGGGAGTTATACGTTAAAAAATTGTTGATTTAGTTTGTCTAATGCTTCAAATTTTTAAAAAATTGTTAAATAATCCAAATAGAAATGAAGAATACTTTACATTTGTATACACAAATATTGTAATGACAATAGAAGAAATCATTCAAGCTAAGACATTACCGCTTTCGCGAAAGCTGACTATTAATCTTTTATATTCAGCAAATTGGGCCAATGATATGATCACTGAAGCTATAAAACCTTTTGACATATCCTTACAACAATTTAATGTGCTTCGTATCTTAAGAGGCCAAGATGACCAACCTGCAAATCTCTCTACGATTAACTCTAGAATGGTTGCTAAGACAAGTAACACAACAAGACTTGTAGATAAACTAATTACCAAAGGATATACCGAACGTATTACCTGTCCTAGCAATCGAAGAAAAGTTGAAATCACAATTACACAAAAAGGACTGACTCTTTTAGATACTATAGATCCTATTATAAATAGTGCAGAAAAGAAAGTAACAAAACAATTAAACGACAATGAGCTTGAGATACTCAATAAACTACTCAACAAACTCAGACAATAAATATTAAAATCAAAAAAAATGAAAACTAAATTATTTACAGCAATTTTAGCACTTATCGTAACTGGAGCTTTTGCTACAAACCCAATTAAAAAAGAAATAAAAGTAAAAGAATCAAAAATCATTTGGACAGGAAAAAAAGTAACTGGATCACATACAGGTACTATTGATCTACAAGACGGCACACTTATCATGGAAGGTGACAAGCTTGTAGGAGGAAGTTTTACAATAAATATGACCTCATTACAAGTAACAGACTTAGAAGCTGGAAAAGGAAAAGAAAAATTAGAAGGACACTTAAAGTCAAAAGATTTCTTTGGCACAACTGCACATCCTACAGCTACATTTACAATCACAGATGTTGTACAAAATGGAAATGTATATAGTACTGTAGGCAATATGACTATTAAAGGAATTACTCAAAGTATTAGACTACGTATAAGCGTTTATGGTAATAAGGCTACAACTAAATTATCTATAGATCGTACAAAGCATGGAATTACATATGGATCAGGAAGTTTCTTTGATAACTTAAAAGACAAAGCTATCAATGATGAATTTGAACTTGATGTGACATTAAATTTTTAATCCTTTTAATGTAAGGACTGAAAAAGCCTTGAGACTATTTGTCAAAATTTAGCATCAAGGCTTTTTTTATTTAAAACAGCTTCCTATATTTACACTCAGAATGAAAAACAATACAGTACATACTTGGTGGTGGAATACGAAACTAACGTTATCGTAAGAAGCTCCTATGTATTTAACATATATTAAAAGCCTGTCTTACGACAGGCTTTTTCATTTTTACAAAAGAATATGCAATGACATACATATTAAAAACATACTCAAAAAAACTACTTGCAGATACTATTACACCTGTATCTGTATACTTGCGCTTGCGAGATCGTTTTCCTAATAGTTTACTACTAGAGAGTAGTGATTACCATGCCAATGATAATAGTTTTAGCTATATCTGTTGCAACCCTATTGCTTCTATAAAAGTAGATCGTGACCAAATTGTACAACAATTTCCCGATGGCAATAAAACAATACAAGAAATCACTCCTGAAACTGATGTTGTGGGTATTTTGGACGCTTTCGCGAAAGCATTCTCATCAGAATCATCTGATTTTAAATTCATAAATAATGGCCTTTTTGGATACTTATCGTATGATGCTGTTCATTTCTTTGAAGATATAGAAATCACTAAAAAAGAACAGGATTTAGCAATTCCTGATATATATTATGCCGTATATCAAAATATCATTGCCATCAATCATTTTAATAATGAAGCCTACATCTTTTGTCATACTACAGAAGAAGAAAATAATATTGCGCAGATAGAGCAATTACTAAAAGTTAAAAACTTCGCTGAGTATAATTTTAATAGAGAAGGCACTGTTAACACCAATATCTCTGATCAAGAATTTAAAGACTTAGTAGAAACTTGCAAAAAACACTGTCAGCGCGGTGATGTTTTTCAAATTGTACCTAGCAAACGATTCTCTCAGCAATTTAAAGGAGATGAATTTAATGTATATAGAGCGTTACGTAGTGTAAATCCTTCTCCTTACTTATTCTACTTTGATTATGGAGATTTTAAAATATTTGGATCTTCTCCAGAAGCACAACTTATTGTAAGTGAAGGAAAAGCGGAGATTCATCCTATCGCAGGAACTTTTAAACGTACTGGAAATGATGAGCAAGATGCACAACTTGCCAAAGAGCTTGCTGTAGACGAAAAAGAAAATAGTGAACATGTAATGCTAGTAGATCTTGCTCGTAATGATCTTTCAAGAAATGGCCATGGCGTTCAAGTAGAGACGTATAGAGAAGTCCAGTTTTTCTCACATGTCATACACCTAGTAAGTAAAGTAACTGCTCATAAACATGATTCCTCAAGTACATTACAAGTGGTAGCAGATACATTTCCTGCAGGAACCTTAAGTGGTGCTCCTAAACATATGGCGATGCAATTACTAGAAAAGTATGAAAATCGCAATCGTACTTTTTATGGAGGTGCTATCGGTTTTATGGACTTTAATGGCAATTTTAATCATGCCATTATTATTCGTTCATTTTTGAGTAAAAATCACGCATTACATTATCAAGCAGGTGCCGGAATAGTATCTGGAAGTGACCCCGAAAAAGAATTACAAGAAGTATATAACAAATTAGGTGCTTTAACAAAGGCACTAGAACTTGCTGAAGAGATTTAAGATGTCTTTAGTATATCACTAAATATAAAATAGATGAAGAAAGTACTCGTTATAGATAACTATGATAGTTTCGTATATAATCTCGTCCATTATTTGGAAGAGCTAGACTGTACTGTGGTAGTAAAGCGTAATGATCAATTTCATATTGATGATTGCGAAGATTATTCTAAAATTTTATTATCACCTGGACCTGGTATTCCTGAGGAAGCTGGCTTATTAAAAGAGGTCATTCAAAAGTATGCATCTACTAAAAGTATTTTAGGTGTATGTTTAGGACAACAGGCTATTGGAGAAGTTTTTGGGGGGAGTCTTATTAATTTAGACCAAGTGTTTCATGGAGTAGCCACTCAAATTGACATTACTAAAGAAGACACCGTTTTATTTAAAGGACTAGACACTCAAATAGCAGTTGGGAGATATCATTCTTGGGTAGTAGCACAAGATGGGTTTCCTGAAAGTCTGGAAATTACTGCAGTAGATCACACGGGACAAATCATGGGATTACGCCATAAAGTATATGATGTACGTGGCGTGCAGTTTCATCCTGAGAGTGTATTAACTCCTGATGGAAAAGCAATGATCAAAAATTGGATTGATAACTAACTAAAACCTAAATAATGAGACGTCTCTTTTTTTACCTAGTACTAAGCAGTATCATTTTTTCTTGTGTAAAAGACAAACCGAAAGCACCAGCTACTCCAAAAATGCCTGAAGTATCAGATGTTAAAGCTCCTGAAGTTCCAGAAGTAATTGAAGATTCTGTACCAGAACCTCCTAAACCACCCGTAGAAGAAGTGAAAGAGGTAAAAAAACCTGTAGTAAAAAAGAAAAAACCAAAAGTAGTTAATAAGAAAAGAGAAGATTATAAGTCATTAATTTTCAATGTGCAGCTGGGTATTAATCCTGATAGAAAAAACTGGGTGTTATTTAAAAATGGCACCTATATGGTGTTTCCAAATAATACTGCAGAAAAAGATGCAAGAAGAGCTGCCAAAAAACTATTATCAAATTACAAAGGCGGTTCGATAACAATTACTAAATCTGCTTTTGCAAAAGGATGGATCGCTTCTACTAGTACCGGTATTTATAATTATATAGATAGAGATGCTTTTGGGAAAGGTATCCCAAAGCAAGAAAATATCCTTAAAAAAGGACAAGATAATCTCACAACAGATGCTAAAAATTTAGAGATTATCTATATCAATAGACCAAAAGAATAAGTGATTATAGAATAATTAAAATAATATTTCCGTCTTCACGGAAAATGAATATGAAAAAGATACTTAATAGACTTATACAGCACGATGTTCTTTCTAAACAAGAATCCCGTGAGATTTTAGTCAACATATCAGAAGGGAAATACAATCCCAGTCAAATTGCTTCTTTTCTTACGGTATATATGATGCGTAGCATTACCGTAGAAGAATTGGAAGGATTTAGAGATGCATTACTAGACCTATGCCTCTCTGTAGATCTATCTGGATATAATACTATAGATTTATGTGGTACCGGTGGTGATGGGAAAGACACCTTTAATATCTCTACTCTTTCTAGTTTTGTTACTGCTGGTGCAGGCGTTCATGTCACAAAACATGGAAACTACGGAGTTTCTTCTGTAAGCGGAAGTAGTAATGTTATGGAACATCTTGGTATTAAATTTAGTAATGACAAAGACTTTTTAAAACGATCTATGGATGAGGTTGGTATGTGCGTATTGCATGCACCACTCTTCCACCCTGCTATGAAGAATGTAGCTCCTATACGTAGAGAATTGGGCGTTAAAACCTTTTTCAATATGCTTGGGCCTATGGTAAACCCTGCATTTCCTAAGAATCAACTGGTGGGTGTTTTTAATTTAGAATTGGCTAGAATGTATGGGTACCTCTATCAAAAAGGGGATAAAAACTTTACCATTTTACATGCTTTAGATGGCTATGACGAGATCTCACTAACGGGGCCTACAAAAACCATTACCAATCTAACGGAAACCATGCTGACACCATCAGATTTTGGAGTAGCAGCACATACTCAACAAGATATTTATGGAGGTGATAGTGTAGAAGCATCAGCAAAAATATTTGTAGATGTGATTTCAGGTAAAGGAACTACACCACAAAACAATGTAGTTTGTGCCAATGCCGGAATGGCGATTGCTACCGTAAAAGGTCTAACACCTAAAGAAGGGTTTGAACAAGCAAAAGAAAGCCTACTATCTGGAAAAGCATTAGAAAAATTAAAGAAATTACAGGAATTAAGTAAATAGAAACACTAATTCCCTCTCCTTGAGGAGAGGGCTAGGGGGAGGTGAAAAATATAAAATTTAACAAATTCTCGTAAAAACGGGAATAAAACAGAAAAGCGGGGTGAGATTCCCGCCTTCGCGGGAATAAAATGACGATATTAGACAAAATAATAGCCGACAAGCGCAAAGAAGTAGCACTTAAAAAACAATTGATTTCGACAAGTCAGTTGGAACAGTTTCCACTTTTTGATCGGGAAACGCGTTCACTAGCAACTGCACTGAAAGAAGGTTCTGGTATTATTGCAGAACACAAACGCAGGTCTCCTAGCAAATCTGTTATTAACCATAATTTAAGTGTCCAAGATGTAGCACAAGGTTATGAAACGGCAGGCGCTAGTGGTATGTCTGTATTAACAGACGGAAAGTATTTTGGCGGTTCTCTAGACGATTTATTACTTGCCAGAGCAACTACAAACTTCCCGTTATTACGCAAAGAATTTATTGTAGATGAGTATCAAATTCTGGAAGCAAAAGCACATGGGGCAGATGCGATTCTTTTAATTGCTGCCTCTCTAACTAAAGAAGAGATTGTTTCTTTTTCTGCTTTCGCGAAAGCGTTACACCTTGACGTACTTTGTGAATCACACAATAAAGAAGAACTCCTAAAATCTATTGTTCCAACCGTCGATATGTTAGGGATTAATAATAGAAATTTAAAAACCTTTGAAGTTAGTATTCAAACAAGTAAAGATCTGGTTACATTGATCCCTAATGATTTTGTAAAAGTATCTGAAAGTGGGATTAGTAATGTAAGCGCAATCAAAGAACTACAACCGTATGGCTTTGAAGGCTTCTTGATAGGAGAAAACTTTATGAAAACCGATAATCCAGGCATAAGTGCCTCCACATTTATAAGTGAATTATGATCTCAGAAAAACGTATTCCATTTAGTTATAAACGACTACGCTACTTTTTACAAATGGGCATAGCTTGGACTGCATTGGGCATAGCGCTTTTAATATTGAAAATACTATTCAATATTGACATGGGAATCTTACTTACATCTATTCCGTTTTGGCAAGCATTAATGTTTGTAGGAGGAATACACTTACTGCTATGGTTCGTTTTTAAATTAAATACGTATGTCATCATTGACAAAAAAAGTATTACTCAAAACAATATCCTGTTTATAAACCGACTTTTTTTTGACGAGATAGTGCATATAGATGAGTATGCTGGTGATTATACATTTATAGGAAAAAAGAAAAAAATCAGATTAAAAAAAGTAAGTTTCACACCTGATGATCATGACATCATTAAGGAACTAGCCGAAAGATTACATGCCAAAAAATCATAAACATACAACTCCAAAGCATGAGATTTCCACCTCTGTGGGAATAAAAGTGTGCGGCATGAAATACAACACACAAGAAGTCGCTGCATTACAGCCAGATTATCTTGGGTTTATATTCTATGAAAAGAGTCCTCGAAATTTTGATGGGGAGATCCAAATGCTTCCAAATGGCATAAAAAAAGTAGGCGTATTTGTGGATGCTAGCATTGCTTTCGCGAAAGCACAAATAGAAAAATATAACTTAGATATCATCCAATTACACGGAAACGAATCTCCTGAGTATATACAAGAACTAAAGAATGTCATATCGAGCGCAGTCGAGATATGGAAAGTATTCTCTATCAAAGACACTTTTAATTTTGAAAGACTCACACCTTACGAAGGACTTGTAAATGCATTCCTTTTTGATACCAAAGGAAAAGCCAAAGGGGGTAATGGATATACCTTTGATTGGAGTGTACTAAAAAAATATACTTCCGAAACACCTTTTGTTTTAAGTGGTGGTATTGGATTAGAAGAAATAGATAACATAAAAGAAATTTTAGGAACGAATCTTCCTATTCTTGCACTGGATGTAAATAGCAAGTTTGAAGATAAGCCTGGATTAAAAAATATTGAACAATTGACAACTTTCACTTCTCAACTCGCTTCCCTCCTAGAAAGGAGGGATTGAGGGAGGTGTAACACGAAAATATTATGATTACAGAAACATACCAAGCAGATGAACGAGGGTATTATGGTGATTTTGGAGGTGCATTTATTCCTGAAATGCTCTATCCAAATGTAGAAGAGTTACGCTCGCAATACATTCAGATCATGCAAGAACCTTCTTTTCAGAAGGAGTTCAATCAATTATTGAAAGACTATGTAGGACGTCCTACACCACTCTATTATGCAGAGCGTTTTAGTAAAAAATACAACACAAAAATTTACTTAAAACGAGAAGATTTATGTCATACGGGAGCTCATAAAGTAAATAACACCATTGGTCAGATATTAATGGCCAAAAGATTAGGCAAAAACCGAATCATTGCTGAAACAGGAGCCGGACAACATGGTGTAGCAACTGCAACAGTTTGTGCCTTAATGGGGTTAGAGTGTATTGTGTATATGGGTGCCATCGATATAGAGCGTCAAGCTCCTAATGTTGCACGTATGAAAATGCTAGGTGCTACCGTACGTCCTGCTATGTCTGGAAGTAGAACGCTGAAAGATGCCACTAATGAGGCGATACGTGACTGGATTAATAATCCTGTAGACACGCATTATATCATAGGATCTGTAGTAGGGCCTCATCCCTATCCGGATATGGTAGCACGATTTCAATCGGTGATTTCTGAAGAAACCAAAAAGCAATTGCAGGAAGTAGAAGGACGTGAAAACCCAGATTATGTGGTTGCCTGTGTAGGTGGCGGAAGTAATGCCGCTGGATTATATTATCATTATTTAGATCAGCCAGAAGTGGGTATTATTGCTGTAGAAGCTGCTGGAAAAGGAATTGATACAGGCGAAAGCGCGGCTACCTCGGCTTTAGGACGTGAGGGAATTATACATGGAAGCAAAACGCTCTTAATGCAAACACCTGACGGACAAATTACAGAGCCATATTCTATTTCAGCGGGATTGGATTATCCGGGAGTAGGCCCAATGCATGCCAATTTATTTAGAACGGGGCGCGGCGAATTCATCTCTGTGACTGATGACGATGCCATGCAAGCTGGTCTTGAATTAAGTAAACTAGAAGGGATTATTCCAGCCATAGAAACGAGTCATGCTCTGGCTATATTTGAAGAACGCAAATTCAAACCTGACGAAGTGATTGTCATTAATCTATCAGGGCGTGGAGATAAGGATTTGAACACGTATATTGATTATTTTAAATTGTAGATTAACTTTCTCACCCATAAAATAAATTAAGAAAAGTATTTATACGCTTTCGCGAAATCGAGCCTTTGAGATTCACGACCATAGGAAGAGCGAAGCGTTAAAACATAACACTTTAACTCATAAAAAAAAGCTAAAAAGAGATTTACACCTTTGAAAAAGAGAACAAATAAATAGAATGAGATTTCCTCCTTCGCGGAAATGAAAAAAAATCTATATAGATTAAGAATGACTCTAGACAAAAGAAAATATATTATTAAAATACTAGCAACAATTGCCTTACTATTTAGTCTTTGTAATGGATTACTTCAAGCGTATGGTTGGCAACAGGAAGGTGTTAAAGTATCTCATACCTTATATATATTTTTCTCCTCTTTTATATGGTGTTTTATTTGGGGGTTTAGTATTGGTACACTAACTACTTTTATACCCTATAAACAATCAAGTTACAAACAACGCTACCTATTTCATGCTTTGTCTTTTACTGTTTTAGCAGCAATATTGCTAATACTTTCAGGAATCAGAATGATTTATTACACAAAATATTTATACAATTTCTAATTGAAAATGAACCGTATACAACAAAAATTACAAGAAAATAAAAAATTACTCAGTCTCTATTTTACAGCAGGATATCCTGCTATTAATGACACAATGACTATCCTGCAACAATTACAAGATAGCGGAGTAGATATGGTAGAAATAGGACTTCCATTCTCTGATCCTTTAGCTGATGGTCCTACCATTCAAGAAAGTAGTACGACAGCATTAAAAAATGGAATGACCACACAATTGCTCTTTGAACAACTCAAAGATGTTAGAAAAACCATTGACATTCCATTGATAGTAATGGGATATTTCAATCCTATGTTACAGTATGGTGTTGAGAAATTTTGCGCTACTTGTGCCGAAATTGGTATTGATGGTATCATTATGCCAGACCTTCCACTAGCAGAATATGAAGCTGAGTATAAAGCTATTTTTGAAAAGCATGGCTTACTGAATGTGTTTTTAATCACTCCCCAAACTAGTGATAAACGCATCAGACAGATAGATGCTGCTAGTGACGGGTTTATATACATGGTGAGCAGTGCGAGTACGACAGGTGCACAAAGTGGTTTTGGAAATACGCAATCTGATTATTTTGAACGCATTGATGCTATGAATCTTAAAAATCCACAAATTGTAGGTTTTGGAATTAGTAACTCAGATACGTTTCAGGCGGCTACCGCATTCGCGAAAGGTGCCATTATCGGTAGTGCTTTTATAAAACATATCACTGCTCATGGAGCCAATAGTGTTGCAGACTTTGTAAAAACGATACGATGATAAACATACTCTTACCAATAGAATTTCTATTTTAATTTAGATACACTATATTTTTTTAAATAATGTAAATGGAAAAACTTATAGAAATACTATTTAGGCAGGCGTGGTTATTTTTAATTATATGGACAATACTTTATGGTTATATATTAAAATCAAAATTGAAAAAGTTTATCCTAGAAAAACCAACTCTTAAAAAAGGATATGAAGATTATCATAAAGGGTTAATATTTCATGTAAACATTCCCTGGATTATAATGGGCATAGGGAGTTTAATAGGACTAACAGATAGTCCATTTGAATACGCATACCCCCAATTAATGAATCCCATAGTACTCGTTTACCACGCTTCCATACTAATTTTACTACTCTTATTCATTAGATGGATTTATTTTAAAAATGGAGCTAAGTTTATTGAAAAACACCCAGGCATTATACAAATAACTACTTTTAATAAAATTAAAAACGCTACCGCTAAACAAATTAAAGCCTTCCTTTCAATTATCATTCTATATGTCTTTTTCACACTTACCTATGCTTGGGTACAAGAAGTACCATCATTCATTACTAATTAATTTGCAAGTGCATTTATTATAAAAAATGCTTCTCAACTTTTCTGTTATTATAAAAAAATAACTATTCAATAAACAATACATAACAACAAACATCTTCAAAACCACAATCACCTAAAAAACAAATATCTACACTCAAACACCTTTTTTAAAAGTTACATACAACTAGCAAAATATATATTTTTTTGTGTATTTCATCTATATTTTAATGTATTTCAACGATTCATCGATGATTTACCTGTCAAATAAATTGACAAGTGAAACTCCTCATATTTTTGTACTCACAGAACTCAAGAATATGAAAACAGTTTTTATTTTAGTGCTATCGATTTTTTCTTTTACCGCGACAGCTACTACGATATCTTCTTCCGAAAGGCAAGCGCTTATCGATTTGTACTATGCTACAGATGGAGATCACTGGACAGAATCTTGGGATTTAACAACTTCAGTAGAAAACTGGAAAGGAGTTACTGTTATTGACCATAAAGTAGTTGCTTTAGAACTTACAAATAATAACTTAAATGGTGAACTTCCTGCTTCTATAGGAAACCTAACCCATGCAAAAGTTATCAACCTTCATAATAATAATATACAAGGAAAAATTCCTACTACTATTGGAGACTTAGACCAATTAAAAAGTCTTAATCTTTCTCTCAATATACTACAAGGAAGTATCCCTGAAGAAATTTCCAAAATAGAAAGCCTAGAATACTTATACCTGTATGCAAATGATTTTACAGGAATATTCCCAAAGAAAATTAGTAAGCTACCTAATTTAAGACGTATCCGTATGTATGCAACAAACATAAAAACAGATACTTCAAACACACTCGCAATTATATATTGATTACAACACCCCTAAATCGTTTTACCCCAAATCAATATACCTCAAATCAATAGTAAGAACAGAAACATACCCCCAAGTGTTTCTGTTTTTATTTTAAACAAACTCTCAAGGCACGTCAAAACTAGGATGTAACATTTCGGTAATACGATGTACTGATCATGTATGGCAACTTTTATAGTTATAATAGTAATGTATTGGATTGGCAATACTTGCCTACTTCTTCCCAAAAGGCATTAGAATATTTTGTATTGATGCCGAAAGTATTTTCAAAAGAAATACTGAGAAAGATGAAGATTATTATGCTTAATTTTCCATAAAATAATTCTTTTCGAAATTGGTATCTGAAAACAAAAAAAATATCTTACTCATATTAGATCTTGATGAGACTTTAATACATGCTACAGAGGTTCAGCAAGATATTCCACATTGTTTTACTTATGCAGATTATTATATTTACAAGAGACCGTATTTAGAAGAGTTCTTAAAGATGGTAAGTGTGTATTTTGATTTAGCCATATGGTCCTCTGCAGATGATAGGTATGTAGAAGATATTGTAGCTCAAATAAAACCTCCTACTATAGATTTTAAATTCATTTGGGGAAGATCACGTTGTACCACAAGGAGAGATTATAGCCTAGACACTTATATCCATGAGAAACGTCTTAAAAAAGTAAAGAAACAAGGATATACCATAGAACGCATGCTTATTGTAGATGATTCGCCTGAAAAAACAAAAGACAACTATGGCAATGCCATCTACATCAATCCTTTTGAAGGAAATCAAGAAGATCATGAATTGCAATTACTTCTGAAGTATCTCTCATCAATAAAAGAATTAGAAAATATAAGAAACCTTGAAAAAAGAGGTTGGAGAAATCAAGTATAACAACTAGTTACAGCCATTGTATGAAATCACAATTACTTTTATGCATTACTTTAATTACAGTATTTTTTTCCTGTAAAGAAGCTATTATTGAACCTATAGGAGATACAACCATACACGTTTTTGAAAATACAAACTTGTATTTTGATATGGCATTTAAATCTGACCCTTCTCCATTACAGGATGCTATTTTGCGTTTGGATGCAGGTCGTGTGATTGTAAAAAAAGTAACAATTCCCAACTATATTTTACAAACAGAAGCAAGCGTCAATGTTACACTAACATCTAATGGAGATCCTTGGGATAAATCTGGGTCTTTATTTGTTATTCCAACAGATACTGATATTTCATTATTAGATTTTGAAAATGGGAATTTTGACCTAGCACAACTTCAAGAAATGTATCCTGCTATTACTTCTTTTACAAAAGATAGTATTGCATATAACCCTAACATAGAATTACTTCGATTTATGACTCCATTTGGTGTAGGGCATTTTACGGATAGTGAACGCGTAAAAGATCGTAAGCCTATTTATATTCCTCATTGGGAAAAAGAGGTTTCTTGGTCGCAAGATATTTCTCACCTTTTACCGGTATTACATGATGAGGTGTACATCGGTGTATTTATAGACACGTGGACAAAAGAAGGATACAATATATCTGTTTCCTTAGATTTTGACGAAAGTGATTTCCCTAATCATACAACAGAAAAACGAGAAGTGTTACCACTAGTAAATACAACTAAATATGCCTCTGCACAACGATTATTTGATGCCTTTTCTAAAGATACCATCGTTGTAGATTTTTCAATAGATACACCTTTTAAAAATGCTAAGCTACATTACATCACTACGGGACATGGCGGACATGGAGGTGGTGATGAGTTTGTAAAAAAAGAAAATATCATCACACTAGGCGGAACAATGGTCAAATCATTTATCCCATGGAGAGATGATTGTGCGAGTTTTAGGCGTTTCAATCCTACATCGGCGACATGGCCTGCAAATAAAATTATGGAAGATGAGACCTCTACACAACAGATAGCCTCTTCAGATTTCTCGCGTTCTAATTGGTGTCCTGGAAGTGATGTAATACCAGAAGTTATTCCTTTAGAAGGTTTAACTACAGGAAGGCATACCTTAACGATTGCTATTCCAGAAGCACAAGTTGCTACTGATACTGAAAATAATTATTGGATGGTTTCTGCGTATATTACATACGATTTAGAATAGTTAAATGACATTCTAAACAGCATACCTTTTGAAATTAGTTTTTACACGCTTTCGCGAAAGCGTATAACCCCATTATTATTGAGGGTATTATCTTAGTATAGATACTTAGACAAATTAATCTTTTATGAAAAATAATCGTCGTCGGTCTTTTGTAAAACAGTTGCTTGCAGGAGTAACAGGAGCTACCTTATTACCTTCTTATACTGCAAATGCATCTACTCCTAAAGATGTACCATCACGTGTAAATTACACAGATGATTCTGAAACTTTTTGGGAACAGATAAAACAACAATTCATTTTTGCTGAGGGACTTTATTATTTTAATAATGCATCTTTAGGTCCTTCTCCTATTTCAGTACAAGAAGCTACCAACTCATTTAGGGCAACTCTAGATGGGTTTCCTTCTAAATATATGTGGGGAGATTGGAGTGATGAAAAAGAAACGGTTCGTCAAAAAGTGGCAGATGTATTTTCTGTTTCTAATGAAGAAATAGCCATCACACATAATACTACTGAGGGAATGAATCTGATTGCGCGTAGTTTTGATTTACAACCTGGTGATGAGATTATTTTAGGAGATCACGAACATCACAGTGGTACTGTCCCTTGGAAGGTATGGCAAGAATCAAAAGGCGTCAAATTAGTTCGTCCTGTACTTCCTATCCTCCCTGAAACTGTTGAAGATATTGTTGCGGTTTACAGAAATGCTATTACACCTAAAACCAAAGTGATTTCTATGTGTCATATGGTAAATACCAATGGAATGATCCTTCCTGTGAAAGAGATTTCGAAAATGGCACATGAGAATGGAATTTTGGTTGCCGTAGATGGTGCACAAAGTTCAGGAATGTTTACGATAGATCTGCACGACTTAGGATGTGATTTTTATACAGCGAGTGCTCACAAGTGGTTATTTTCGCCGAAAGGCATTAGTGTATTCTATGCAAAAAAAGAGAGCCAGCACTATCTAAAACCACTGGTAGTAGCTTATGGGTATGATGACCCTAGCATACGCCGTCTAGAAAACTATAATACGCGTAATTTACCTGAATACTTAGGTTTAGGCGCTGCCATAGATTTTCATACTAAGATTGGAAAGGAAAAGATTGCACAACGATCGTATGAGCTAAAACATTATTTTAGAAACAAACTAAAAGACAATCCTTCTTTTAGATTTAAAACGCCTGGGCATGATGATTTATCTTGTGCTATACAAACGGTAGAAATTATAGATAAAAATGTACAGGATGTTAAAAAACAACTGTCCGAAACCTATGGCATAGACACTCGACCTATGAGTACTTTTGAGTTGAATGGCGTACGTATCTCTTTTGCCATTTTTATTACGAAAAGAGATGTTGATTATTTAGTGAAGGCTTTAGAAGAAATTGCTGGTTAATTTATGAGTATATAGGTGAATTGACTATTATGGAAATAAAAATTAATATTAATAAAAATGAAAAATTCAGTTTTCTATATATCATAACAGGTTTTCAACATATTTTAAAAAAATATACTTTAACTGAAGCCGAAGAACTTATGGAAATTTATGAATCGGGTGAAGATGTAATTTTCACTATTAATGATAATTCTCTAACCGAAAGGATAAAAAATGACTTGATTAAAATGGGTGTAAAATTTCATTTAAGTGATGGTGAAAGTGAAGTGTTCTTTAATCCAAAAAAGTCTGAATTATGGGATTTTATTGAAAAATACGAGAGAAATAAAAATGAATAAATATAGTATACTTCCTCTTTTGGTATTGATATCACTGTCAGGTTTTGCACAATCAGATT
Organism: uncultured Dokdonia sp.; assembly: GCF_947492815.1. Taxonomy (GTDB): domain Bacteria; phylum Bacteroidota; class Bacteroidia; order Flavobacteriales; family Flavobacteriaceae; genus Dokdonia. The sequence continues at coordinate 30,271 of NZ_CANLOB010000019.1, read as the reverse complement.
CCCTATATTTTTCTGTTTCTTCTTATTATTCAAATAATCTACTGCATAAAACAGATACTATCGCAATAAAAGACATGAAGCAAACACTAGATGTGCACTTCTACAAAAAGCATTTTCATCTATTTTATGGACTTCCTAAACAACTTATTAAGAAGAAATATAAAAACCAAGAAATCGTAGAATGGTCAAATCCTGAAAATGAGCAAGCAAATTGGTCAGACTCTTATACGTATGATACAAAAGGAAGGTTAATTGAATATAAGTATTCGGGTTGTATGATTTGCTCACAGTTACCTTGGGGATATACATTAACGTATGACCAGAACGATAACATTATAGAACAACGTACGTATTATTTATCATTAGTAAATGAGAAAGCATTACCAAAGACTCAAGAAGAAGAAAGAAGAAATCTTACGCTTATTCAAAAGCCTACAAGCTATACAAAACTCACTTATAATACTTATGGTAGTATTATCGTTTTAGAAAAGTTTGGAGAACATGGGATAGAAGAGAGAATTGAACGTATTAAATAATATAATCATAATGAAAACCACTCTTAAAATCACACTTATCGTCTGTGCTTTGATTAGCATTGCTTGTAAAAAAGAAATAACACCTACAACAGCCACAGAAAAAACAGTGATCTTAAAAGATACGCTTATACAACACACTGTGATTTCTGAAGGGCATCCTATGGCTGTATGGGAGAAAAAGGCACCAAAACCAAAAGGTGTTATTCTTTTTGTACACGGGCGAACTTGGAGTGGTGTTCCAGATTTTGACTTACAAGTAGAAGACGAAGATCTTTCTTTAATGGACGGAATGATCGAGCAAGGATATACGACATATGCGATCGATTTACGTGGATATGGAGCAACACCAAGAGATGCTAGTGAATGGAACACACCTAACAAAGCAGCCCGTGATATCAATACTGTATTACAATGGATTTCTACGCAACATAAAAATCAAAAAGTACATTTATTTGGATGGTCTATGGGGTCTACTCTTTCATTACTAGCGACTCAAAAAGACGATACGCATATTGCTAGTTTGACCTTATTTGGCTTTTGGTTAGATATTAATACCATAATTCCAGAAGATCCTACTGATATTATGTTAGAAAAAAGAGTCAATACTGCCAAAGCTGCTGCCAGTGATTTTATCATCCCTGGATCTATTAGTAAAAATGCTGTAGACACTTACGTGAAAATGGCGCTAGAAGCAGACCCAATTCGAGTAGACTGGAAACAACAGAATGAGTACAATCAGATTGATCCTACGGTTATCAACACGCCAGTATTAGTATTACAAGGAGCCGAAGACCCCATTGGCCCAACAAATAAACAAGCAACACTTTTTACACAATTAAAAACAAAAGACAAAAGTTGGGTTGTCATTTCTGGAGGAGATCACGCAGCATTCATGGAAACACCACGACCTCATTTTATAAAATCTTTTGCTGACTTTATTGACCGTTTTAATCCATAACAGTGAAAATCATTACATGGAATTGTAATATGGCATTTCGAAAAAAAGCACAGACTATACTTTTCGAAAACCCTGACATTTTGGTTATTCAAGAATGTGAATGTCTTGATAAACTTATCTTTAAAGACGAAATACAGAAACCAAATGACTCTTTTTGGTTTGGAGATAATCCTCACAAAGGGCTTGGCGTTTTCACCTATGGAGAGTATGCGATATCACCACTTCCTGATCATAATACAGATTTTCGCTTTGTAGTACCCTTACAAATTTCTAATGGGCAAATCACTTATACACTTCTTGCTATTTGGGCGCAAAAACCTGAAACCAATGACAATTATGGAATTCATATTTGGAATGCAATTAACTATTATACAGAAATAGTATCATTAGATAACTTGCTACTCATCGGTGATTTTAATAGCAATACATTTTGGGATAAACCAAATCGGGAATCCAATCATTCCAATGTAGTTGCTTATCTTTCTAAACATACTATAGAAAGTACGTATCATTATTTTCACAATCAAATACAAGGCAAAGAAAAAGATCCTACATTTTATCTCTATAAGCAACTAGGTCGCCCGTATCATCTAGATTATTGTTTTGTTTCAAAGACCTCCTTAAGAAATTACAAAACGTACATATAGGTAATCATAAGGATTGGGCAGCCCTTAGTGATCATAGTCCAATAATTATTGATTTTGAGTAGTGATATCGTTATTCATTAAAAATTATTTTATAAAATTGAGGAGACCTTTTCACAAAATGACCATTAATAAGTAAAACATACTTTTATGAGTGATCAAAAAATAATGATGCTTTTTAAAAATGGTCAGCGAGATAAAGCATTTCGACAATTATATCGTCTCTATCCCAGAATTGAAAAATTAGTACTTTCTAAAGGTGGTTCTAAAAATGATGCACAAGATGTATTTCAAGAAGCATTAATCATAGTAAGTAAAAATCTAGAAAAATCAGATTTTAAATTAACTTCTTCTTTTTACACGTATATCTATGCGGTATCACGTTTTATCTGGAAGGATACTCAAAAACAATATACCAAACAAGAATTACATTCCTTACAACCTGAGGAAGTAGATACATTCCACAGCATATTAGAGGAGAAAAAATATCAATATGCTGAAAAAGCGTTTCTCGAATTAGGAGAACGATGTCAAGAATTATTACAACTGTTTTATCAGAGGGCCTTATCCTTTAAAGTGATTGCACAAATGATGCAATTTAAATCTGAAAAGATTGCAAAAAATCAGAAGTATAAATGCTTACAAAAAGCAAAAGACATCTTTAAAGCCAACTACAAAACGGTTCAATCTTAGTTCGTAACATCATGGAAAAGTACATACAAGACATAGAACGCATTAATGAATATATAAACAATAATTTATCCAGTTATGAAAGACGATTATTTGAACTACATCTAATAACAGATTCTAAGTTAAAGACACTGTATGAAGAACATTTAACATTTCTAGGTGGTATAAAACGTGTTAAGTTAAAACAAGAAATTCAAGCAGCTCGCAAAGGATATTTCCTAACAAAATGGATCAAGTCTTTATTGATTGGTTTAGGAGTTATAGGTCTTGCATTATTGGTTTATAATTTGGTGTTTACAAATGATGAAGTAGTTCCTGTAGATGAATATATTGAAGAGTCTATAAGCGAGAATAGTTTTATATATAGTAATATAAAGCAAAAGAAAAAAGAAAAAAACTCACCTGTTAATTCAATTTCAGAAATTATATCATTTCTATCCCCTATCGAGGAGAGTTTCACCATTAAAGTAGGTGAAGAATCTTTTTTAAAAGGAGCAGAAGGAACCACAATATATATTCCTGAATATGCTTTTCAATATGAAAATGGCACAGAACCTATTGGTTCTATAAATTTAGAACTAAAAGAATGTTTTAGCCTTACCGATATGATTTCTGAAAATCTACAGACCACTTCAAAGGGTCAAATTCTAGAAACCAATGGCATGATATACATTAATGCTGAATCGGAAGGTAAAAAGCTTCATATCAAAAATGATAAAGCAATCGTTATTGGGTTTCCTAAAAAGAACTCAAAAAAAGAAATGGATTTGTTTTATGATATTCAAATCAATGATAGTATAAATACATGGATACCAGATTATAAATTATTTGAGGCAAATGCTATAAACAATTCAATTAAAGAAGTTGATACAGTAAATGACTATGGAGTAGACACTATTATTGAATTGAATTATCCTATAGAAATGACTGATGACCTGTATGATTTTGGATACTTCGTTTCTTTGAGAACAGCCACATTTGACTTTGTAAACTTTTTAGGAAGTGATGAAACTGTTGTGGAGTATCTTGAAAATTCTAAAAATACTGATAGCATAAAAGCTTATACATTTCATAAAAATAATTGGAGAACAGATTTTGATTTTAATATCAACAAAGAAGGTGAGATAATTAATTTAAGGCCTAATAAAGATGTTGGCATTATCTATGAGAAAGGAGCTATTAATATGGCAAGAGAAATATTTCAATCTCTACCTCCTTTTGATGTTACTAATTTTAAAAAAGATATCAAAACGAATTGGACCTATTCATTAGGTATTTCTAATCGACGTTCTATAAACTGGAAAAGGTTTAAACAGAAATTCAGAGAGAAATATGCTAAATATAAAGATAATGCTATTCAAAAATTAGATTCAGAAGCTTTACAATATTATATGTTTGCTGCAACTGAAATGGGATGGATAAATTGTGATAGATTTTGGGATATAGATCAGGCTAAAAAAACAGATTTTATTGTAAATACAGATTACCCAAATGACACTAAAATACAAATCATCTTTAAGGACATCAAAAGCATTATGAATGGAAGTTTAGAAAATGGAACACTTACTTTCAAAAATATCCCTAAAGGAAAAGAAATAAGAATCATAGGAATAAGTTATTCAAATGGGAAGCCAACATTAGCAATCGGCGAATCTACAACAGATAACAAAACATATACACTTACAGGGTTTAAAGAATTTACTCTTGACCAATTAGAAATTGAACTTAACTCACTAAAATAGTTAAGACGTATAAAAGCCTTGACAAATACGATTCATCAAGGCTTTTTACTATTTAATTTTTTATTATACACTCTCCTTGATGTCCCTTTACCTAAAAGTCATTAGCACATGACGAACTACTACAAAAAAATATACTTTTAATAAGTCGCAGTTCTTCAATAGCTTTTGATTATTCAATCAATACAAATTAGTGTTGAGTTAAAGCTTTTGAAATAGCTTCTTCGATAAGAGGTTCCATAATTAAATATCCAGCAACATTTGGATGAATACCATCTCTTCCAAGCTCTTCTTTCAAACCATTAGATGTGTTTGCCATAGAAGTAAAATAATCTACATAAATTAAATTATTTTGAGTAGTATACGTTTTTAATCGTGCATTCAGTTCTATAACTTTTTCAGCAGGCTTTAATCCTTTTCTCCAATAAAAGTGATATGCTGGAAGCACAGAACATAAGATAACTTTTATATTATTTGCTTTTGCCAATTCTTCCATAGATATAATGTTATCTTCAATCATTTGAATTGTTGAGAATCCTGTATTTCCTGCTATATCATTTATTCCTGCTAGTATAACTACTACTGAAGGTTTTAAATTAATAACATCTTGTCTAAAACGCAATAGTATTTGAGGTGTTGTTTGGCCATCTACACCTCTATTTACATATGGTTTATTTTCAAAAAATTCTGGTCGTTCTCTCAACCAACCTTCTGTGATGGAATCTCCTATAAATACAATACGATCTTTATTGGGTATTTTCAACACTTCGTTTTCTTCCTTATAGCGTTTTAGATTTGGCCAATCTTGAGCACTAGAAGGCTTTAAAAAAAAGAATATGAACAAGTCTTTTAAGGTCCTTTTTATTCCTTTCATAATGTAACGTTTTCTTTACTAAGCATTATACCTGGTACACTCTACATAGTATAAGCATCTTTGTCAACCTATCTTTTAAGATAGCAGGTTGCATCCTATTTTTTTGAAGGTATCCATACATCAACTGCACACTCACAATTAAAGTATCATTCTAAGGCATGAAACAATAACCTAAGATTATTTTATTTTACTTCCCTTGATGTTCTTTTACCCAAACATCATTAGCACATGGTCGTACCACAGCAGGCACTAAATCTGAACAATCTCCACCATTTCGAATAACATCGCGTACAATAGACGATGAGATATAACTCTTTCCTGAAGAGGTCAGTAAGAATACCGTTTCTATACCAGAGAGTTTTCTATTGGTATGTGCAATCGCTTTTTCAAACTCAAAATCTCCCGGATTTCGAAGTCCTCTTAAGATAAACTCTGAGTCTTGTTCTTTACAAAAATCGACAGTAAGCCCTTTATAGCTCATCACTTTGATCTTAGGTTCGTCTTTAAACGTTTCTTCTAGAAATCTAAGACGCTGTTCTAGCGAAAACATATATTTTTTTGCGGAATTCACGCCTATGGCTAAGATCACTTCATCAAATAATGTGACACCACGTTCTATAATATCATAATGTCCCATAGTGATGGGATCAAAAGATCCTGGAAATACTGCTCTTCTCATGCTCTAAAAGTACGAATTTTAGGAATGAGATTATCTTCATAAAAATCAATTCCATAAAGTTTACTGGGCTCATTCACAATTGTACTATAAAACTTCCTCTTGACTGTAGGTAGATTTATCTTGTTCTATCAGCAAAATCCATGTTTAGAACTTACATTTGTTATTAAGTCACGAACAGTTCTTTTCTTTTTTACGGTATATCTTAAGATTACCTGAAACAAAATATTTCTCTCATTCTTACTGCTTATTTTTCCAAAGAAACATACGAGAAACAAACCTGCCTGCCAGCAGGCAGGAAAGTCTAGGCTCACGAAACCTTGTCTAAATTTATCGTTCAATTCCTAAATTTCTGAAACTCGCTACACTCAAACAGTCAGAAATTTCACGGAATCTTCACTTCAAATTTTACGACAAATTTTCGAAGTCCAAAAACAGCAACTAATATCTCTCCATTTAAAACAAATATTTAGTATCCATTTCTCAATCGTAATTTAAAACAGTTATCTTTTTTTTGATTGAAAAATCATTTAAATCCCCTTGAAGGAGGGAATCTCATTCTTAATCTATTATTCAAAAAAACCTTCCTCAATCCATTTCCTTTTCCATACGTTCCAAAAGCTTTCAAATTCTTTTTTTGAAAATGAGTATTCCTCTAAAAACCGACGCTTTGCTTTTGGGACAGATTGCTGTTCTTTTACATATGACAAGAAAACATATTGCGCAGGATTGAGTTCAAAAAGACCAAGTTTGTATTCTTTACGAATCAAAACCGCAAAACTCTCTTCTTCAAAAGGAAGTGTAGGTTCTTGTTCTTGAATGTATGCCTTATAATACCTACTTATGGGAAAGCGATTTCGAAACAAATACAATACAGGAGTTAATACTAAGTCAGAATCATTTTGAGATACAGATGGTTGATAATCTTTAGAAACACGTTCATCAAATGCGCTATTGATTTGATATTCAAATTGCGCCAACTCAATCATAAAATCTGGCCATGATTCTTTCCGACTAGCTTCTCGATCTGGACGTGTCTCTTCAAGAAATAAAGAAAAATGCCTTCCCAAATTGGTAAGTGTATAGCTGCCTGATGGATATTCACTTAAAAAAACATCAGTAAAATTTTGAAACAACTCCCCTCCTAATGCATAGGCCAATGCAGGAAATTGCTTTTCCATACAATCCCGTAATCGTGCAATATAACTCCGTTGGTAAATAGCCAAATGCTCACTTGCAGAAAGCTTACTTGTACTATGGATTCGGTCATCAATACTTACATCGCGAGACGGATGTAATAATTGCTGTTGCATCCAAGACTGTACATTTCGCAATTGAGAGGTGAGGTCACTATGTTTGCCTTTATCTATATACATTAGTTTATAAACTCTTTCGTCACGCTATTCACCATAAAATTGATAGGATTTGACACATCGCCATCTGCGCGTTGCACCATCGATGTAGAAGGTGTGTGTTCCTGTTCTAAAGCAGACATATACTGTGTTGCTTTTAGTAATTCTTGATGACACACATCAAAAGATGGGATATTTCCATCCCATTCTAATAAGGTCGAAACACCCTTTGTTTTTTGCCATGCCAGTCGAAACAATTCCCAAACCTCATCAACTACTTCTCTATCATGGGTATCTACAATATGATTACCATTGTGTTGATGACCCGCCAAATGCATTTGTACAATCCGATCGTGAGGTAATTCTTCTATATAGGTAACTGGATCAAACTCATTGTTAAACGCAGACACATAAACATTATTAACATCTAACAACAAACCACAACCCGTCTCTTCTGCCATATATCGCAAAAAATCCCATTCATGAATGGTCGAATCTTTAAACGTCAAATACGTACTTGGATTCTCAATCACCAATGGGCGTTCTAAATAATCTTGCACCTTTCGGATACGATCTATAATATGACGTAAGCTCTCTTCATTTAAGACAACTGGTAATAAATCATGAGAATTCATTCCTAATACGCCTGTCCAACACAAATGATCACTTACCCATTTGGGATTGATCTCTTTTGCTAGTTGTCGTAAACGCTTTAAATAGTCATAATTTAAAGGATCTGTACTTCCTATAGATAATGATACACCATGCATAACTACAGGATAATGTGCAGCGATTTGATCTAGTACATAACGTGGCCGTCCCCCTGAATCCATAAAATTTTCAGAAATAATTTCAAACCAATCTACTTGAGGTAGTTCTTCCAAAATATGATTAAAATGTTCACTACGTAATCCTAGACCTAATCCTAAATTTGGAAGGTCTTTTACTTGTGAACTATATTCATTTTTCTTCATTGTATATATCCCTAATGGTATACTGTATATTTTATTCCCACGTAGTTGAGAATCTCTTCAAGCATATGACTGTTTCATTGCTACTTCTATAGTTTTCGGCTGCGTACGACCAGACATATTATTGCAAAAGCTATTATATAAAAATGCTTTTTTATGCGAATTCTAAATATTCTTTATACGCTTTCGCGAAAGCGTACCCAGTCACCTATTTATAAAAAGCATGCTTCTTTAAGATACGATTTTATTCGTTATCACTGCATTCACAATTCTCAACCGTATTATCAAGTAGTTGAGCACTTTCTTTACTAAACTCTTTTGAATGCTTTTCCTGAGCAGCAATTCGATCTTCTTTGTTGACGATAAATGCACAGTTTTTATGACCGCTATACCCACAAGATTCGTCTCGTCCATTAGCTTGCAACCATTTAATAGGAGGACCATATTCAAAAGGCGCTTCTTTTACATTTCTCCTCGCAGTATCCATGCGATCTTCAAATAGCTTTCTTGCTAGTTGCCATACACTACGCCCTTTGTTTTTTCCTTGTGTAATAAAACGCTCTGCAGGTATGGGTGTACCACAGCTACCTTGCCATGAGCAATCATTTGCTCCTGGTTTACACTGTTCTTCTGTATCTCCATACAAGCCACAACCTCCTTGTCCGCGACAATCATTTAGGGTGTGGCAAGCATGCACTTCTGTAGCACAATACCCTGCTCCTGCACAGTCATTATCGCCATAACGATCGTGACCTTTACAAGCATTTAATCCCATGCATGCGTGTAATTCTAAAGGTACTTTTATATCTGTTTTTCCAGAAGGCTTATAACTTCCATCACTATCATTAGATACACTAGTTTCGTTTTTGAGTTTTATTTTTAAATTTTCCATGAGTTACTTTTTGTGAAATAGGTTCTTAAAAAAAGGAATGTGTTTTATAACGCTACATCTGGTAAATCGCTCATACGATCATAAGTACCCTGTGAGACAATGACAGATTTAGAAGTTACACCATTACTTTCTACTTCATACTCCACTCCTATCAATTCTTTAGCCATAGATAAAATTTGCTCTTTAGGCGAGTCGTTACTTATTGCAAAATCATAATCTTCAAAAGTTACAGCTACGCGTTTTAGATCGGTACCTGTGCCTTCACGATACACCATAGTTGCCATAGATTCGGAGAGTACATTCAACAGCCAAATCATAGACTTATGAATACCAAACATAAAAATCTCAAATTGCGTATGTCCTGCTTTTTTATAACACCCTTCTGCCATTACAAATATGTATGTATAAATAGCATTGGTTAATGTATTTATCTTCTGGATCGTTTCTGGATAGGTTGCATTTTCAGTATTTGTAGGAAGATCTGTGATAAAGTATTTTGAGTAATCAAAATCTTGCGTACCTAAGAAATCATTTAGCCTATGATTGGTTCTTGTAATCGTACAATAAATCTCTAAGAATTTATCAAAGTGAGAGAGTTCGCCTTTACTTGGATCATCATAAGATAAAGGATCAAAATCGATAGGGCACACTACTTTTCCATCAGGAGTCAAGTGATCTCCTACTTCTTTATGTCCATGTTCAAATCGTGTCGCACCTTCACCCTGCTCTACAATTTCATCCATCGCTTTAATCGCTGAATCTACACCTCGTACGTGTATCAAACCACCACTATCATCTTCATTGCTAAATTTTGGTTGATGATCTTTATCATAATACACTGTATCTACATTGTTTTGTGCGTAGTACTCACTATTAATAAGCTGAGGTGCGTCTGGATTAAAATCATCATCGGTAAGATGATCTCGCATACAGTCTTCTATCTTTTTATAATAATCACCAATGGTGTCATACGTAATGGCTTGTGCTCTTAAGTTTTGATTTGGCACTACAGGCAACGGACTTTCAATCAGCAAAAATGTGTATAATTGATCTAACGTAAGCTTCGCTCTATTGATTGGAAATGGCGGCTGATGTCCTGGCAAATAGGCAGGCCATTCTTTAGGTGTTTTTCCTACCAGTTCTGGTAATCCTCCATGATGCTTTAGGGCATTTTTGATATTGGAAGATAAAGACATATGTAGCATCTCTTCTACCGCTACGCTCATGATTAATGCTCCTGCTTTATTAGCAAACACCATGATATCTAATGCGAGTTTCTCAGCAGCTTCTTGTAATTCTTCTTCTGAATGACCGTTAGTATCTATGCGTTTAAAATCATCAAGAATTTGTTTAAGAACTGTTGCTTGATCGGGTACTCTAGTAATAGAGTAATAGGTATATAAATATACGGGGATGGTCGCAATCTCAATTTCGATTGCTTGTTGCATGGCTTGTTTTAAGTTGGCAGGCGTGACTTCGTCTACCAACTGAAAAAGAGTGCCTTTCATGGGAGGTTTGGTTTTAGGTTGTTATGACCTTAAAATTATGGAAAATCTTTTTGAAGAAATCGCGTAGTTATACGGGGTTTGTTTAAAAGATGTAGGATCGTTTCGCTTTAGGACGTAAGACTTAGGACTTAAGACTGGAAGTAAAGGCTTTGGGATTAGTATTCAAAAACACCTTTCCTATCCCTTACTTCTTAGAAGAGAAGACTTTTATAAAGAAAAATCTAAGACTACTTATTTTTTGATCTAAAAATCAACACACTAATGAGTGCACCCCATATAAATCCAATCAGCAAAAAAACTTCTAATTGCAAGACTTGAAAACTTATAGAAACATCTAAAACTCCTGTAGGTTTGGTTCCTAATAAACGTGATACGACCTTACTTAAGTACACTATTCTTAGTTGCCAAAACAAAACACCTAAACTCATAATCATACCCACAACAGCTAATTTTTGGGGTAGTGATTTTAGTTTTGCAAATTTATTTACAGCTAGATATAGCAAAGGAATACTCCCAATAACTAATGAGAATAGTATGCGGGTTCTAAATAAACCGCTAAGCCTATGCATAGAAATTGGCGACTTTAATTCATCCAGTTGATGTAATGAAAAAATAAAAAAGTATCTATAGAGTATATACCCAACTACCGTTAAAACAATTGCTAATAGTATGGATATGGCGTTTTTACTCATCACTTTTCTTTTACCCCATCGCCGCCTCAATCGCTTCTCCTAATAAATCTGTCAAAGAAATACCTGCGGCTTTGGCTTGTCTGGGGATAATACTTTCTGGAGAGAGTCCTGGGTTAGAATTGACTTCTACAAAGTGTGGTTTTCCGTTGTGGAAAATAAAATCTATTCTACAAATGCCTTTGAGTTTCATGACCTCATAAATAGCCCCTGTTAAGGATTGTACGGCATCGGTTTGATTATCACTTAAACGTGCGGGTACAATTTCTTGAGATTTGCCTTCATACTTTGCTTGATAATCAAAAAAGTCGTTTTCTGATACGATTTCGCAAACGGGTAGTACTTTGGTTTTTCCTTGATAGGTACATACACCTACGGAAACTTCGGTGCCACTTAAGAAAGACTCTATGAGAACTTCATCATCTTCGGCGAATGCTTTTTCGAGTGCAGGTGCAAGTCCTTTTTTGTTATATATTTTGCTAATCCCGAAGCTCGATCCTGCTCGGTTAGGTTTTACAAAACAAGGAAATTGGATGCGTTCTTCTATAGCTTTCGCGAAAGCGGAATCCACCACATCCCCTTTATTGATATATACAGATTGTGCCATGTCAATCCCGTACGGACGTAAGACACTTAAGGTATCTCTTTTATTAAATGTAAGCGCACTTTGATAAAAATCACAGCTAGTCTGAGGGATCCCCATGATTTTAAGGTAGGCTTGTATCTCTCCATCTTCGCCTGGTGTACCATGAATGGTATTGTAGCATACATCAAAATAGACTTTCCCGAAAGGGAGTAGTACGCTAAACTCGCCCATATCCATATAAAACTCTTCTCCTTCATACATACAAATCCACTTGTCTTTTAAGATATGTATGGCATAAGGTGTGTATTTTTGGGCATCTAATGCATTCATTACGGTGGTTCCGCTCTGGATAGAGATCTCGTACTCACTGCTATAACCTCCCATGAGGACGGCAACATTTTTCAACATAAAAAAAGAATTACTGCTGTTTTAAATAAGTGTAAAATTATAACTTAAAAATAGTATAATTTATAGAGATGTGTTAAAAGAAAATTCAGTTATTTACGTTGTCATAATGAATATCAAAAATACTAGATATGAAGAGGGCTATTAAAAGGCAGTCAATTTTATATCTTTGCTGAACTAACCAGATGACCCTATGAACTTATTTCGTTTTCTATTTAGTAAGACTTTTCTAAAACAACTAGGTCTTGCAATATTGATTCTTATTGTTTTTATCTTTCTTGTAAAGTGGTGGTTAGGAAGTACCACAAATCATGATCAACGTATTGCTGTGCCTGATTTAAAAGGAATGACACTTAATGTAGTAGAGCAAGAGTTAAGCAATGCTGAGCTACGTTATTATATTATGGATAGTGCTAACTTCAATCCTAATTACCCGAAGTATTCTGTTATAGAACAGAGTCCTGCAGCAGGTAAATTTGTAAAGGAAAACAGACAGATTTATCTAGTATTAAATCCGTCGGGATATCGTAAGATCACGATTCCTAATGTAATTAGTAAAACACGTAGACAAGCAGAGCCTACGCTAAAGTCTCTTGGATTCAAAATAGGAAAAATCACCTTTGTAGATTATATCGGTGAAAATGAATTACGAGAAATGTATCATAAAGGAAAGCGTCTTCAACCAGGAGATAAGCTTGAAAAAACAGCCACGATAGATCTTGTTTTAGGAAATGGAAAAGGTTCCTACAGATCAAGTGTAAATGAGAGTGACTCTCAAAACAACGATACTGATGGAGGAAACTAGTCCTATAGGACCTGAACCACAAGATGACGAACTATATGAGCATTATAGTTTTACGGCGAGTGAAGGGCAAGAACCATTACGTGTGGACAAATTCTTAATGAATTTTGTAGAGAATGCGACGCGTAATAAAATCCAGAAAGCAGCCAAAAGCGGAAGCATACAGGTAAATGGAAAGGTTGTTAAGCAAAATTATAAAGTAAAAGGAAATGATGTAGTACGTGTGCTTTTTGAACATCCGCCGTATGAGTATCTATTGACTCCTCAAGATCTTCCTATAGATATTGTGTATGAAGATGATGCGGTATTGGTTGTTAATAAAGCCGCTGGTATGGTTGTACATCCTGGACATGGAAATTATTCAGGTACGTTGATCAATGCGCTGATTTATCATTTTGAAAATTTACCGAATAATAGCAGTGATCGTCCGGGTCTTGTACATCGTATTGATAAAGATACTAGTGGACTTCTCGTGATTGCAAAGACAGAGCATGCGATGACACATCTGTCTAAACAGTTTTTTGATAAGTCTACAGAGCGTGAATATGTTGCTATCGTATGGGGAAATGTAGAAGAAGATGAAGGTACCATCGAAGGAAATATAGGTCGTCACCCTAAAAACAGATTACAAAACACGGTATATAAAGATGATGAAGCAGGTCTTGGAAAGCATGCTGTCACGCATTATAAAGTGTTAGAACGTTTAGGGTATGTAACGCTTGTAGCATGCAAACTAGAAACAGGACGTACGCATCAGATTAGAGTACACATGAAGTACATTGGCCATACGTTATTTAATGATGAGCGATATGGCGGAAATGCAATCCTAAAAGGAACTTCTTTTTCTAAATACAAACAGTTTGTAGATAATTGTTTTAAAATCTTACCACGTCAAGCATTACACGCAAAAACTTTAGGTTTTGTACATCCTACTACTGGAGAATTGATGCGTTTTGAAGCACCTATCCCAGAAGATATGACCGCTTGTATTGCAAAGTGGAAAGGCTATGCTACACATCAGCAGTAGATTTTTGTAGAGAGTATACACTAAACATAAGGTAATTTCAATACACTTATCGCGAAAGTGTATCGAAATCGCCAATTCTTTATATATCTCTCTTTCCCTTGCATTTTCAAAGGATGGAGCTTTAAAAGTGAAAAATAGAGTGACACTCTAATGATAGCGTAATACGCTATTTTAAAACATTGTTATTGTATATGAATAACCATTCCTTCTCCCATTGGGAGAGGATACTTATATTTCTAAAAACTATAAACATTCAGTAAAACCTCCATAAGTTCAACCTATACCAACCTACATACAATCTATAAGACATCGTCTATTTTCAGACAGAGATTTCTTATTTTTGAAAGGAAGAAAAATAAATAATAGTTGGCTATAGATTCCGCCCTAAAAGTGGGATTAGTTCAACTAATTGTTCTGAATACGTCTTTTAGACTTTTCAAAACAAGTTTTACTAAAAAAAATTGAATCGATGAAAATTGTTGTATCTCCTGCCAAATCCTTAAATCTCGAATCTAAAATTCCCACTACATGTGCGACACAACCTGCATTTATTAAAAATGCGAGTACGTTAAATGGTGCGCTTTCGCGAAAATCAAAAAAAGCCATTGGAGAACTCATGCACATCAGTGATAAATTGGCTGAACTTAACAAGCAACGCACATTAGAATTTAACACCCCGTTTACCTCAGAAAATGCACGCCCAGCGGTGTATACTTTTGATGGCGATGTATACACAGGTCTTGATGCTTATAGTTTACCTGAAGAAAAATTAGACAAACTTCAAGATACCTTGCGTATTCTTTCTGGAATGTACGGGATTTTAAAACCGTTGGATTTGATGCAAGCATATCGCCTAGAGATGGGGACAAAATTAAAAGTTGGCAGCGCTGATAATCTATATAAATATTGGGGAGATATGCTTACCAATCATTTAAATGAAGAGCTCGCCGATGATGAGTTATTTATCAACTTGGCAAGTAACGAATACTTTAAAGCGGTACAGCCTAAAAATTTAAAAGTACCCGTGATTACGCCTATTTTCAAAGACTTCAAAAATGATAAGTTGAAAGTGATTTCTTTCTTTGCTAAGAAAGCAAGAGGTATGATGGTACGTTATATCATAGATAAAGATATTACTACTTTAGAAGGATTGAAAGGGTTTGATTATGAAGGCTATGGTTTTAGTGAAGAGCATTCTAATCTAGACAAAAATGAGTTGGTGTTTATACGCTAGTACATTTTATATACAGCATATAATAAAACAACCCGTTACTACACAGTAAAAGTAATTACTAGCAAGCTAAGAAAACATTATGAAACATGTTGACTTCATAGCTGAATTAGATTTTTTGACATCAGAAAAAGGTGGTAGAAAAACACCAGCACGTTCAAATTATCGACCACATATCGAATTCGAAAATTATCCTGAATACCTCACTTCTGGAAATCAAACTTATATTGAAAAAGAGTTCGTTAAACCTGGAGAAAAGGTAAAAGCAGCAATAGTAATTTTAGGAACTGAGTATTTTGCAAAACGACTTTATGAACATATGGAATTCAAATTTTTCGAAGGACCAAACATAATTGGTTTTGGGAAAATAATTGAACTCATCAACTCTGACTTGCAATGCGAAACGGAAATTGACCAAAAAACAATCAATCTAAATTTATACCCGAACGACATACTAAAACAACTTGAATTAGATTATGGGAAGAACTCCGGAGAAGCCAAAAGAAAAATACAAGAATTAATAATTTCCCACAAGGAATTCAGAAGTCATAGAATTGTTCGAGCATTAATATTCACAGGAAATAAAGATATTATTCATCTAAAAAAAATGATTGAATTAACACGAACAGATTGGAGAGACTTACTTATGGACGCAGAATATGAGTATCCTGAAAAGAGAGTTCATGATTTTAACAACGAATTCGGAAAAGAAAAAATAAAAGCCAAAAGGTAACACTAAGGATTAAGGTTACAAAAGAAGCCTTTTTAGTTACTATAATTAGTGGGCTTTGACTTAAATAAAAATCAGTTGGTATTTATTAGGTAATGGTTATACCTTTATACAATGAAACCATACATTCTAGCTTTCTTCATTTTCTTTATTCCCATAACAAATGCCATAGGGTGTTCTTGTATTGCAGAAAAAGAATCTTTAAGGAAGAAAATTCAAAAGGAATTTTTAAGATCTGATGTTATTTTCACTGGCAATGTGATCGCGATTAAAGATTTCAACACACATCCTACACGATCATCTTCTCGTGATCCTATCCAATATACATTTGAAATTATTGAACAAATAAAAGGAGTCGATACAAAACGTGAAATTCAAATTATTTCCGAGAGAAGCGGCTCTAGTTGCGGATATAGATTTCAAATAGGAAAAACCTATATGGTCTATGCTATTACATCAAACCATCACACGACAACTACTGGAAACCAAATTGATTACTCAACAAGTATTTGCAGTAGAAATAACCATGTGGCACGCGTCTCTAAAAAAGAGAAGAGGATACTTAAGAAATTGTCTCAAAATCAAAGGTAATTCACACTATTCAATAGCACATTCTATATGCTTCATATAAAAAACCTGGAGTTATCTTAATAACTCCAGGTTAAAATAGGTTTAATACTGACTATATTATTTTACAATCATTTTCTTATAAAATGTATCACGATCAGTTTTAATTTCTATAAAGTAAATACCTCTTTGTAAAATTCCAGTTCCATCCCAGCTTATAGCACTAGATTTTTCTGCTCTTACTGAATCAGAAAGCACTGTAACCATTCGCCCATAGAAGTCACGTACTTCAATAGATACTTCAGAATCATAAGCCATGTCCATGTTTATACTAAACACACCATTATTAGGATTAGGTGATAATGTCACCTTATCCTCATAAGGAACCTCTTCATTTGGAATATCTTCTTCATGAGGATCTTCTTCTTCAATTAATATTGGTAAGAAACACATTTGTTGTGAAGTTGCAGATGCTGTACCATCTTCACATATGGCTGTGACTTGCCAAATAAAACATCTACTTGCTAATGAATTAGATAACGTATAACTTGTTTCTTCTGTTGCGATATTTAAAGAAATAGATTTTCTACATCTACATTCAATTTGTGGTTCATTGCCAGCAGGTGAAGATATGATGTATGCAATTGCTCCTGGTACAGGATCCCAACTTAATGTTGCCCCATTAGCTTGAAGATTTGTAGGTGCTGTTAGTTCACTACATTTTGGCGGCAAAATTTCATCTAAGATGCCACAATCAATCTCAGCAGCTTTTACGTTTGTATATGCTTCAGGATTTTTTCCTTCTTTTTGATATTGTACTTGAGCGTAACAAATCTCTCCACAATCTGTTATCACTTTATGTATTATTGTATAATACACTTCAAATTCTCCTTCTGTATACAATACAAAATTATTATCTCCTGTAGTTGTAACTTGATGTTCTAACGTATACGGTCCTCCGGTTTCATTTGGACTAGAAAATACATACCATTCATGTGTTGCATTTAGAAAATCATAACTTTCATAATTTCCTACTAAAAAATTATAGTCTAAATCTACTCCTAATGAAAAATCAGCTTCATTAAAATCGTCACAACAATCTATAATGGTAAAATCGTGCTGTAATGATACCCATCCGCAATCAGGATCATTTATTGCTAGCTTTACAGAATACGTCTCCCCTACTTGAAAAGTTACAGGATGTTCTGGGTCATTTTCAAACAACTCTGTGATATTCACAAAATCTGGAGAGCCAGATATCCATCCTGCTCCTGAGATCCAATCATAATCTCCATTATCATCTACAATCCAGAGATCCATAAAATAATTATTTGTATTCAATGTCTCACTACCATTTACATATACATCTTCACCAATACAAAACTCTGTTTTATCGTTTCCATTTTCGTCCTCATAATGATACGCTACAGAATCTGGTTCTACAATCGTAAAGTCGTGTTGTAATTCCAGCCATCCACAAGTAGGATGAACAATTGCAAGTTTTACAGAATAGGTTTCCCCAGCTTCAAATGTTATTGGGTGTTCTGGATCATTTTCAAATAAGTCTGTGATATTGACAAAATCTGGAGTTCCTGAAATCCATCCTGCACCAGAGATCCAATCATAATCACCATTATCATCTACAATCCAAAGATCCATGAAATAGTTATTTGTGTTAAACGTATTACTTCCATTTACATATACATCTTCTCCTACACAAAACTCTGTTTGATCATTTCCATTTTCATCTTCATAATGATAATCTACAAAATCTGTAGGATCACATGCTGTACAGATATTTAAGTTAGAAATACTAACTTCAATCTGAGCATTTGGATTACCTGGAGTGTTTGGATTTTGTGGAAAAAACCAGATATTATTAAAGTTTTGATTTGCCGTAAAGTTAAATGTATACGTCTGTGTATTAGGCACAATATTCCATATGTTTTGACTCATCACCACTTGATTGAGCGCAGGTACTGGCGGAATAGGGTCATTAGTACTTCCTGTATTACCAATCACTGCATTTTGAGTTAACAACACATTCATAAGTACATTTGGAGGTGTATTTCCATTATGCGTATCCGCAGCTAGTGTAAAAGACACACAATACTGCTGTCCTGCAACAAAATTAGTTCCTGAATAATTAACCCCTTCACCTACAGTCGTTCCATTATTATTTGTATATGACCATAACCATACAGAATTATTTCCCCAAGTTGGGGTTCCGTGTGATTCACTCCAATTATTGCCATTTGCAATAGGTATATTGGTTTGACAATTTCCTTGTGTACACTGCCCATTAGAAGTCCAATAAGCTAACACAACCAAAAATAAGAATATTATTTTTTTCATAATTAAAATTGATTTTAGTGGATTCCTACTCTCTTAAAAGGCTTTTCGGATTTCGCCTTATTGTAACCGGTTATACTTACTAGAGGCAAAAATTAATTTTTGTTAACTTATTTATTTTCAATTATTATGAATAACACAGAGATACTATACATAAGAAATATTGTTTCCGACAAGAATTACTATGTCTATGCTACTATATTCCTAGCGTCTTAAAATTGTTTATCTATTTCGTTTCCCTATTTTTGAGATATGTTTTATTATGTAATTATTGGTCTTCAACTTTATTGCGCTTATCACGCATATACAACTCGCAATAAATTATACTGGTATTTAATCATTTTTTTAGCACCATTATTAGGCTCTATTGTGTATCTCGTTACACAAGTTTTTACAAAGAGAGATGCCGCGATTGTTCAAAAGGAAATCACAGCGGTTATCAATCCTACCAAGAAAGTAAAAGATTTGGAAGCTAAAGTTGCGTTTGCTGACACCTTTCAAAACAGATTAGACCTCGCCGATGCTTATACTGAACTCAATGATTATGAGAATGCGATCACAAACTATAAAAAAGCCTTATCAGGAAGTCACAGTCAGGATTACTACACCACTGCACAATTATTAAAAGCCTATTACCATACACAAGCGTATGATCAGGTAATTACATGTGCACAGATTATTAAAGACAAATCCGATTTTGAAACCTCAAAAGCACAATTTTTATACGGCTTATCTTTATCCAAAATGAATAGAGATGAAGAGGCTGAGGTAATTCTTAAGAAAATAGACCAACGCTATTCTAATTATGAAGAACGTCTCATCTTGGCTCGTTTTTACAAAGACAATAATAAACTAGCAGCAGCTAGAGAACTTCTGGAAGAATTAGGAAATGAGGGAAATTACATGACCAAACCTAATAAACGACTACATAGAGATACTTTTATAGAAATTCATAAACTATACAACGAAATCACTGCATAACGTATGGCTGTTTTCCTTCATACCCATCCTTATGAACCTTATAATTTAGAAGGCGCTACTAAAATTATTGTAGGAACATTACCTCCTCCTAGATTTACAACAGGCGCCTTAAACAATAAAGATGTTGATTTCTGTTACGGAAGTAGTAATGGACAATTATGGCCAATCCTAGATACCATATTTGATCTCGAATTGGTATATGAAAACACCCACCAGGCTATAGAACAACGTAAACATTTTTTGCTTTCGCGAAAAATTGGCGTGTGTGATATCGTTGCTTCCTCAGAAAGAACCAAAATAGACGCTTCAGACATTGGGATGCAAAACGTACAACTACGCGATATATTTGGATACCTAGAAGTACACCCAAATATTGATACGTTATTATTTACTGGAGGAAACAGTAAGAATGGCCCCGAATATTTTTTTCGCCGAAAGGCAAAAGAACATCTCGTCAAATTAGAAGTTGTGTCTAGTGAAGTTCCCCGTATACATTCATTTACTTGGGCTAATCGCACTATAAAAACAGTATCTCTCACAGCGCCTTCTGGCGCTGCCAATAGAGCTGTAGGAAGCCTTCCGCTTTATAAAAAACTGAAAAGCGAAGACCCAAATTTCACCACCATAGACTTTAGAGTATTACAATACAAGCCATTTTTTTAACCTACATTTTTATTGTCAAATATTCCTTTTCTGTTAAGAAACAAACACTTCTGCAAGCTAGTAACATACTTATTTAAAAATATTCAGTAGTTTTAACCTACCTAAATCTATTATATACTATGAAAAAAATTACCCTACTGGTTTTTTTATTATGTACCTATATTGCTTCCTACGGGCAACTTATGGTCGATGATACAGACACCACTCCTTTTGAAGACATCAGTGCTACAGGTACTGCCCTTGGCCTCACCGATGATGGGGAAGAAAACATTGTGATTCCTTTTGAATTTAACCTTGATGGACAACTCTCTTCCGATCTTAGGATTGGAAATAACGGAGGTATATTATATGATGTAACTGAAGGTGATTTATTTGCCAGTAATTTACCATTAGATGGCGAATCGCCTAGAATTGTTCCTTTCTGGGATGATTTTGATGAACAAACTGGTGATGTATATTGGGAAGTACGAGGTACAGCACCTGCTAGACGTGTCATTATACAATGGGAAGACAGGCCTCACTTTCCAGGAGAAACAGAAATTGATCCTGCAACCTTCCAAGTAGTACTTTTTGAAACTACAAATGATATTCTTTTTGTATACGAAGATGTCTTATTTGATGATCCAGATTTTGATCTTGGTCAAAGTGCTACTATTGGAGTCGTAAGTGAAACTACTGTTTATCAATATGCTTTCAATGACCCTACTCCTTTAGATGGTATAAGTGCGATACGTTATTCCTTACCTAATGAAACCTTTACGGTATGCGGTCCTACAGGTCAAGTCATAGATCCAGATGCTTCTAATGATGGAGATACAATAACTTCTGTTATTACGGTTGCTGAAAATGGAACTGTTGGTAATGAATTTTCTATCGAAAATTTAATGCTAACCATTACACATGATTTTGTAGGAGATTTAGATATCAACTTAACATCACCTATGGGTACTACTTTAATTCTCTCTAATGAAAATGGCGGTAGTGGCAATAATTATATTGATACTGTTTTTCAAGATGGTGGCGATCCTATCAATGCAGCATCACCTCCTTTTACAGGCACTTTTGAACCACAAGGAGGCTCATTTGCAGACACCTTTACTGGAGAAGAAATAAACGGAGATTGGACCTTAACGATTATAGATGTTTTTAGCAGTAGTGATATGGGAACCCTAGATAATTTCTGTATGACCTTTGTTTCTTTTGCTATTATTTGTCCTGAAGATATTGAAATTGTAACCAACCCAACGATTGTACCTGTAGGGGTAACAACTACGTACACTCCTGGTTTTGGAACGCTTCCAGAAGCATTAATTGATGGATCTGGACTTTCTGAATTTCCAAGTCTAGATGCTACACATGATGATACATCACCAGGAAATTCTTTTGTAAGCGAAAATGAAGTAGCTGGAAGTTTTGATTTTGATTTAGGGGGCACATTCATGCTAAATGGTGTTGCTATCTGGAATCAAAATAATGGAGGTCCTGGTGTAGAAGGAGAACCAGGTATACAAGAAATTACACTTTCCTCTTCTATAGATGGTGTAAACTTTAGCGTGATTCCTAATGGACCTGCATTAGTATCTCAAGTACTAGAAAATGGGCCTGTAGGTCCTGAACAATTTGGATTTGTTACTACCGAAGCTGCTTTTATACGTTTGGAAGTACTCAGTAATTACGGAGATGATGATGCTGGATTTGCCGAAATCGCATTTATGGGTACCGCTTGTGATGCTGTTGTAACTTATGATGCTCCAACCGCTACAGGAACGACAAGCACACCAGTACAAATAGAAGGATTAGAAAGTGGTGCTGTATATCCAGCAGGTACAACTACAAATACCTTTGAAGTACCAGGAAATGATGGCACTCTCCTCAGTTGTTCTTTTGATATTACTGTGATCGATGAAACTGCTCCTTTCTTTATAGGATGTCCTGGAGACTTTGAGGTGAATCAAGAAGGAAATTCAACGGTAACCCTTGATGACTTTACAGCCATCGTGTCTGCTAGTGATAACTGTAGTGAGGTTACTATTGTACAAGACCCAGTTGGAGGAACAGTAGTAGATCAAAATACGGTACAAACTATAACACTTACAGCAACAGACGAATCTGGAAACGAATCTATATGCACATTTGATATCAACGTATTATCTTCTTTGAGTGTTGACGATGAGACATTAGAAAATGTGATTAGCATCTATCCAAATCCAGCTAGAGATATTGTTACGCTTACAAACACAGGAGTGCAGCCTATTACGCAAATTACTATTTTTGATAGTAATGGTCGTATTCTACATGCTATTTCAAATACAAATAGTATCGCAGAAAGACAGCTTGATATATCAAGCTATGCGACTGGTGTTTATTTTGTTCAGATTGAAACAACTACAGCAAGTACTGTAAAACGTATTATAAAGCAATAGGGAAAGCATTTTCCATTATTAAAATCCCAAGACCTGAGGTCTTGGGATTTTTTATGAGTTCTTATTTTCTGCTATAGATCACAACGTTAAAGTAGCAAAAATATTTACATACATTATGTATCTTCACAGGATCAATAGATTCGTTTATGAAATACGTATTTTCCCTATTAATTATCGTAGTATTATTCTCTTGTTCTGAGCCTGTAGATAATCCAGATAATGTTGACTTCACGACTATTTTTGAAAAAAGTGGAGGTACTCAAACCCCGACCTATGATGAGGTGATACAATTCTATCAAGAATTAGATAAAGCTTATATAGCTATCAAAACTTATGAAATAGGTACAACAGATATTGGAAAACCACTCACCTTAGTTACCTTTAATCCTAATCGTTCTTTTGAAAGCGAATTTTCTAAAAATCAAGATGTGCGCCGTATTCTTATTAATAACGGTATTCATCCAGGTGAGTCTGATGGAATTGATGCAACGATGATGCTTATGCGTGATTTAGCGCAAGGGACTATAGAAACCCCTGAAAACACATGGGTAGGAGCTATAGCAGTATATAATATAGGTGGCGCACTGAACAGAAATAGTACATCAAGAACTAATCAAAATGGTCCTGAAGCATATGGTTTTAGAGGAAATGCAAAAAATTATGATCTCAATCGTGATTTTATAAAGAATGACACTAAAAATGCAGAAGCTTTCACAGAGATTTTCCACCTTATAAAACCTGATGTATTTATTGATAACCATGTAAGTAATGGAGCCGATTACCAATACACACTCACACATTTATTTACACAACACAATAAATTAGGAGGTGTTTTAGGTGAGTACACTCATCAAGATTTTCAACCAAAATTAGAACAAGATTTAAAATCGAAAGACTGGGATATTACACCTTATGTAAATGTTTTTAACCGTACTCCAGAAAAAGGATTTAGTCAGTTTATGGATCACCCAAGATATTCTACAGGGTATACAACTTTATGGAACACAATTGGTTTAATGGTAGAAACCCATATGCTTAAACCATATAAACCTAGAGTAGAAGGCACGTATGAGTTGATGAAAAGCGCATTAAAAATAACTGCTCAGGAAGGAGAGAAGATCAAGGCCTTACGTAAAGATGCTTTTAACGCTTTCGCGAAAGCGGACACTTACCCACTTGCCTACACCATAGACAGTACAAAAACATCTACCTTAAAATTCTTAGGCTATGAAGGCGAAATGATTCCAAGTGAAATCACAGGAAAACAACGTTTAAAATACAATCGAGAGAAGCCCTTTACAAAAGATGTCACTTATTACAACTATTTTAAGCCAACAAAAGAAGTGACGATTCCCAAGGCTTATTTTATGCCTAGAGGCTATAGAGACATTGCTTTAAAATTACGAGAAAACGACATTCGATTCAAGCAATTAAAAAGAGATACGACATTTATGGCAGAAGTATATCATATAGATACGTATCAAACATCTCGAAATCCGTACGAAGGTCACTATCCGCATTACGGTACTAAAGTGAGAAAGACTCAGGAAGAAGTGACTATTCCAAGAGATGGATATATGATTTTAGTGGAAGACAATAAAGAAGGGTTACGCTATCTATTAGAAACGCTAGAACCTGAAGCAAACGACAGTTTCTTTAACTGGAACTTTTTTGATACGATTCTCCAACAGAAGGAAGGATTTTCTCCATACGTATGGGAAGACAAAGCCTTGGCGTTTTTAAATGAACATCCAGACATCAAAGTAGCATTTGAAGCTAAGAAACTTGCAGAACCATCATTTGCACAAAATTGGTACGCACAATTAGCCTGGATACATAAGAAATCGCCTAATTATGAAAAGGCACACTTACGATACCCGATCGTTAGGATGCTTCGTTAAGTAAGCTGCTGGAAAAAGTAATTTGATATTATTATATGATTTTTCTAAGGCTTCTTGCGTTTTTTGAAAATCTTTCCATTTGGCCTTTTTAATCCCTTCATTTTCTTGAGGTGTTAATACACCATCATAATCGGTATACATCTCATACCAATACGTTTCTTTGAGTCTAAATTTGCCATTACGTTTAAAAACATGATATGTTTTTGTGATAAATTTTTTGATTTCGATACCAGAAGCACCTGTTTCTTCTTCTACTTCACGTATTGCACATGTTTTTATATCTTCTCCTTTTTCGATCTTTCCTTTAGGTAAATCCCATTTTCCATTTCTATAAATAAATAGAATTTCTTTTTTAGAATTATATACAAGTCCGCCACCAGCAACAATTACAGGTAATTTCTTTTTCAAAAACTTAAGAAGTTTCTCTTCATTTTTATGATAAAGGTTCACATAAATAAGCTCTCCTTTAATCAACTTTTTTATAATTCTCTTCAGCTTTACCTTCTTAAGCGGAATTGATTTATAATTATTCCCAATCTCTTTTTCTGTTGACAGAATTATAGGAATATCATTCACAAAAACTTTATACATTTGCAGTATGATTTTAGACAAAGAAACGGCAAAAAAAACTGCCGAATTATTATTGCAAATTAATGCAATAAAATTACAACCACAAGACCCTTTTACATGGGCATCTGGATGGAAATCGCCAATTTATTGTGATAACAGAATTACCCTATCATATCCAGCGATACGCAACTACTTACATCAAGAAATGGCTAAGCAAGTAGAAACACTCTATGGCAAACCAGATGCTATTGCTGGTGTAGCTACAGGGGCGATTGGTATTGGTATGCTTGTTGCAGACTACTTAAACCTTCCATTTGTATATATACGTCCTGAAGCAAAAAAGCATGGACGTCAGAATAAAATAGAAGGATATTTAGAACAGGGAAGTTCTGTTGTAGTTATAGAAGATTTAATCAGTACAGGAATGAGCAGCCTTAAAGCGGTAGACGCACTCAAAGAAGCTGGCGCGAATGTAAAAGGAATGCTTGCTATTTTTACTTATGGTTTTGAAAAGAGTGTGATTGCTTTTAAAGAAGCAAACGTAGATTTACATACATTAAGTGATTACTCACATCTACTAGAACAAGCGGCAGACACAAAATATATTACAGAAAAAGAACAAACCACACTAGAAAACTGGCGTAAAGACCCAGCAAACTGGGGATAACACCTATTAAAAAAATCAAATGAATTTAGAAAGTCCAACAAAAGTAGTTGATAGATCTGCAGAAGAAGTATATCAATTTTTAATGAATGTTGAAAATTTTGAAACACTCATGCCAGAGAATACAAAATTTGAAAAGATTCATGATACACGTTTCCTTTTTGCATTAAAAGGAATGCCTGAAATTGTATTAGACCTTAAAGAAGGGGTACCACACTCTAAAGTAGTTCTTGGTGCTGCTAGTGATAAATTACCTTTTACCCTTACGGGAAATATTACACAGATAGAAGACCGTAAAAGTGAAGTGCAATTATCATTTGAAGGAGATTTTAACCCGATGATGTCTATGATGATTAAAGGCCCTATTACAAAATTCATACAGACGTTAGCCGAAAATATGGACCGTATAGGTCAGTAAAGATTAAAAATTGTTTACTTTTTATTGATTTTAGTTGATAACCTCCCAGTATCTCTATAGGCTGCCGGAGGCAAATAAAGTATTTTTAAACATTAAAATAATATAACTTTCTAATGGCAGATATTCAAAAGCTTGAAGCACTAGTTACACAAGTGCGCAGAGATATTTTAAGACAAGTACACAAAGTAAATTCTGGTCATCCAGGAGGTTCTTTAGGGTGTGCAGAATTCTTTGTAGCCCTTTATCAAGAGATCATGGATCGCAAAGAAGGATTTGATATGGATGGATTAGGAGAAGATCTTTTCTTCTTGTCTAACGGACACATCTCTCCTGTTTTTTATAGTGTTCTAGCGCGATCAGGATATTTTCCTGTAGAAGAACTTAATACATTTAGATTATTAGACTCTCGTTTACAAGGTCACCCAACTACACATGAGGGATTACCTGGTATACGCATTGCATCTGGATCTTTAGGGCAAGGACTTAGTGTAGCGCTTGGTGCTGCCGAAGCAAAAAAACTGAATGGTTGCAGTCACAAAGTCTATTCTTTAATGGGAGATGGAGAATTACAGGAAGGTCAAAACTGGGAAGCTATTATGTATGCTGCTGCCAATAAAATAGACAATATTATTGCGACGGTAGATCTTAATGGTCAACAGATAGATGGAAGTACGGATGATGTACTTGAACTAGGAAGTATAAGAGCTAAATTTGAAGCTTTTGGATGGACTGTTTTAGATATTGAAAAAGGAAATGATATGGCTGCTGTTGTAAAAGGATTACAAGAAGCAAAGAGTCTTAGTGGCCAAGGAAAACCTGTTTGTGTTTTAATGCATACGATTATGGGGAACGGTGTTGACTTTATGATGCATACACATGCTTGGCATGGAAAAGCACCTAATGATGAACAACTTGCTACTGGCCTTGCCCAGAACGCAGAAACATTAGGAGATTATTAATATGAGAGCATTATATGTAATAATAGGGATTCTTTTTTCTATAACAGCTTTCGGACAATCGCAAAGCCATGAGTTTACTATTGATTATACGGTTAAGTATTTAATAGATAATGCGAAAGAAGGAACAAAAGACACAATTACCATAGGATATGAAAAAAATGGAAAATACTTGTGGACTAATTTTAAAAGATTAACTGAAGAGCTTGCTTCTGATATTATGCCTGGCCTTCGTAATATTCCAGATGGCGCTTCTAATTTTGTATATGCAAGTGAGGACAATAAAATTTATATGTCTGTATTCTTAGGTCCTATAAATATGATGATGGACATGGATATGGCTCTAGTACTGCAAGGAACTTTCTCGGAAGATGATAAGATGAATGAAGAAATAGTCCTTGAATCTAAGCAAACTTTAGATCCCTATCGTTTTAATGATAAAGAGTACCCTAAATACGAAGTATATGCTGCAGCAGAACCAGACAAGCCAATTATATTTGCTGTGGATGAGTCAAAAAAAATGAACAACTCAGCCTTACTTATAAATTTCATGAAATTAATGATTTCAGCTACAGAAAGTTCAGGAGGTATACAAGGAGGATTACCTGAAGGTATTATATTATCTATTATAGATGATAATGGTGTCACATTATTAGAAGCTATTGATGTAAATATAAAGCCTCGAAAAATAAGCCTAAATAACAGCTTTAAAATCTCAGAATGAAAACATACGAAAACACAGGAAATAAAGATACTCGATCAGGGTTTGGTGCAGGTTTAGAAGCACTAGGAAAAACGAATGAGAATGTAGTAGCACTTTGTGCAGACCTTACGGGATCTCTTAAAATGGATGCTTTTAAAGCAAATCACCCAGAGCGTTTTTTTCAGGTAGGTATTGCCGAAGCAAACATGATTGGTCTTGCCGCAGGAATGACTATAGGTGGTAAAATCCCTTTTACAGGAACGTTTGCAAATTTCTCTACAGGTCGTGTATATGATCAGATACGTCAGAGTGTTGCATATTCTGGAAAAAATGTAAAAATCTGTGCATCTCACGCAGGTTTAACTTTAGGAGAAGATGGAGCAACACACCAGATCTTAGAAGATGTAGGACTGATGAAAATGCTACCTGGTATGACGGTTATAAACACCTGTGATTATAACCAAACTAAGGCAGCTACCATTGCTATAGCTGCTCATAAAGGCCCTGTATATTTACGTTTTGGACGTCCAAAAGTAGCGAACTTCACTCCTGAAAATCAAGATTTTCAAATTGGAAAAGCGGTACACTTACAAGAAGGAAGTGATGTTACGATTGTAGCAACAGGGCATCTTGTATGGGAAGCGCTAGAGGCTGCAAAAACATTACATGCTGAAGGCATCTCTGCAGATGTGGTTAATATACATACCATTAAACCACTAGATGAAGAAGCTATTATTGCTTCTGTAAAGAAAACTGGATGTATCGTAACTGCTGAAGAACATAACTTCTTAGGAGGTTTAGGCGAAAGTGTTGCTAGAACTTTAGCAACGTCACATCCAACACCACAAGAGTTTGTTGCAACACAGGATACATTTGGAGAAAGTGGGACGCCAGCGCAGCTCATGGAGAAGTATGGACTTAATGCCGCTGCCATTGTAAAAGCCTCAAAGAAAGTGATTACGAGAAAATAAAGATCTTATTTTTACGTTTTTATTATATATATAAGGCAGAGTGTAACATTCTGCCTTTATTTTTGTCATTCATTCAAACACTAAAACTCAATTATGAAAAAACTAATGATTTTGATACTTTTTGTATCATCGGTAACAGCTTTTGGGCAGAGCGCACAATTTGGACTCAAAGGAGGTCTTAACTTCGGATCTACTGGAGATATTACGACTCTTGACAACCAAAGTTTTGATGGCGACAATAGAGTAGGCTTTCATGCAGGACTCTATTCAAAATTTAAATTTCTAGGAATTTTTGTACAACCAGAGCTAGTATATACACGTCTTAACACAGAGTATAGCCAAGATGGGGTTGCTACTGATTATAATTTCTCAAAATTAGATATTCCATTATTAGTAGGACTTGATATTGTAGGACCTTTAAATATTAAAGCGGGGCCTGCTTTTCAGCTAACGCTTAACAATGAGCTTGATTTAAATGGTTTTGAAGCAAATGATCCTGAAAACTCATTTACCGTTGGTTATCAAATAGGCGCTGGTCTTCAGCTTGGGAGACTAGGCATAGATCTAAGATATGAGAGTGCATTTAGCGAAAATGACACGAGCGTAACTAGTGATTTAACAGATATCGCAAGTACTCAATTTACAATTGACTCTAGGCCTTCACAATGGATTTTAAGTCTATCATATCAATTGAAAGGGAACGGAGATAAGAAATAATGGATCATTCCTAAAAGTTGTGTGTGAATTAAAATAGAAGTTGGATTTTTGTAAAAAAAAATGGAACTGTCCTTA
>NZ_CANLOB010000018.1 GCF_947492815.1 uncultured Dokdonia sp. | reverse complement strand
GCTTTTCATTGTGACAGTTTGAATTTAAAGTTAGTAAATTCGAATTTTAAACTGTCCTATTTTTAGGGAAGCCTACATTTTTAGGGAAGCCTACACAGTAGGTTAGCAATAGTTTTTAACCCTAAGACACATAACTACAAAAAGGAGGTTGTCGAAAGGTTTTATACATCAAGATATAGGAAACAATAAAAGGATGTTGGACAAACGAGATATAAAGTATTCAATTTTAGGATTCAACATATGGTATTTAACCTTGATCCCTTTTCGCGAAAGCGGAATTTTAAAAAAAGAATATAGAGAATAGAACAAAGGGAAAGAATCTCATCACTAGCGATTCTTAAAGTTTAGCGGAATTATTGTGTGTGGAGTTCTGAAATAAACTCGAGTTTAGTACATAAATCAGTGTGATGAAAAGAGATCATACTACCTTCTTAATGACACGCAATTTATGCGTATGTTTCTTTTGGTGTACATTATAAATGCCTGAATGATCCAAACGATCTATACGTACTTCACCATGAGCGTGGATGATATAATTGTCTTCCATGATCAAACCTACATGTACAATGGTACCTTCATCATTATCAAAAAAGGCAAGATCTCCAGGCTCGCTTTCTTCTATAAAACTTAGAGCCTCTCCTTGTGTTGCCTGTTCAGAGGCATCTCGTAACAGGCGATGCCCATTTAGTCTATAAACCATTTGTGTAAAACCAGAACAGTCAATACCAAAAGGCGTGCGACCACCCCATAAATAGGGTGTATTTAAATACTGTAAGGCTGTTTCTATAAGAAGGCTTTTGTCTTTTTTGCCTGCGGTGCTAGGACCATCATAGGTGCTATTCAATATAGAAAGCGTGTGTACAGAAGTACCTAAGAGAATGGTTTGTAATTGCCCGTGTGTATCTGATATAAATTGTACAGGATCAGAGACAAGTGAAGGGGTTTGTGCTTTTGCGAAAGCGTATTCCTCTTCACTGATCTCTTGATACTGTTTATTATCAATCCATCCTACATAATTGTCATGTGCCAAACGAATACGACTCCATGATTTCCTTTTTTCAGGTACCTTGAAGACCTCTCCATATAGAAGCTGATTCACCATCTCACTACGATCAGAAGGTTCTAATCGCATAGGGATGCTACTTAAATGACAAATGCCGTATTTCATATAGGAAGGGAGGTCGTACTATAGATTTTCTATTACGATGGCAGAAGCACCACCACCACCATTACATATAACAGCAGCTCCTAGCTTTCCATTGTTTTGTTTTAATACATTGAGTAACGTAATTAGTATACGTACACCGCTACACCCTAACGGATGCCCTAGTGATACAGCACCACCATTTACATTTACATTCTTATCCGTAAGTCCTAATATTTTCATATTGGCAAGACCTACCACAGAAAAAGCTTCGTTAAATTCGAAGAAATCAACTTCGTCTTGTGTAACACCAGCTTTAGCAAGTGCTTTTGGTAATGCTTTTGAAGGGGCTGTTGTAAACCATTCTGGTTCGTGTGCAGCATCTGCAAATCCTTTAATGACACAAAGAGGCGTAAGACCTAATTCCTTTGCTTTATCTTCACTCATTAACACCACAGCACCTGCACCATCATTAATAGTAGAAGCATTGGCAGCTGTTACGGTTCCTTCTTTTGTAAATGCAGGACGTAATTTTGGAATTTTATCCATACGTACGTTTGAGTACTCTTCATCCTTGCTTACAATAACATCATCTCCACGACGTTGTGGTACCGCAACAGGGACTACTTCATCATCAAACTTTCCAGCTTCCCAAGCAGCAGCACTACGCTCATATGATTGGATGGCAAATGCATCCTGATCTTCTCTTGAAAATTCATATTCGGTCGCACATTGGTCTGCACAAACACCCATTGCATTTCCATCATAGGCATCTACAAGGCCATCTTTTTGCATGCCATCTATCATTGTTTGTGGACCAAACTTATGACCATTACGTAGGTTTACGTAATGTGGGATACGGCTCATATTTTCCATTCCACCAGCAACTACGATATCGTTATCACCTAGCATAATAGACTGTGCGCCTAGCATAACAGCTTTCATTCCTGAAGCACATACTTTATTTACAGTTGTACATGGTACAGTATCTGGAATACCAGCACCAATCGCAGCTTGTCTTGCAGGAGCTTGTCCTACACCAGCTTGTACTACATTACCCATTAATACTTCATTTACAGAAGCTGGGTCTAAATTTATTTTATCCATTGCTCCTTTAATAGCAACAGTTCCTAATTTGCTGGCAGATACAGAAGAAAGGCTTCCTAAAAAGCTTCCTATTGGGGTACGTGCAGCAGCAACAATAACTACGTTTTTACTCATACTAGGTTGTGTTTATGATATGAAAAAATCACTACGCGAAAGTACTAAAATTTACCATATCTGTTTATGATTATATGCTTGATTTACTAACATAATTTCTATAGTGTTGGTAATTATTTTTTGAATGACCTTACAATAGATTAGGTGTTATTTATATGCTTTCATACTTCTACGGGCTCAGTATAAACTTCTTCGTCATTTCTCTACTTGAAAGCATATATAGATAGCATGCAGTTATGGTTGTGCCAGATAGGAGTTTTGTTTCTTTAGTACAGAAACGATTTAACACATTTACGAACTTTCTTCTTTTTGAGCGTTAGAGGGCTTGGCTTTCATTTTGGGGGTTAGGGGGAATTAGAGTACTTTAGCTCTGTTAGAAAAAACTATGGCGTCTGTTGTAAAAACATTTTATAAAAATCAAGATCTACTTTATAAGCTATTATTAATAGCTGTAAGTTCGGTATTGATTGTATATTTCTTTCCAAAGAGTGGGAAATTTCAATACGATTTTCAAAAAGGATTTCCGTGGGCAAGTGAAAACTTATACGCCGATGAAGATTTTGCCATTTTAAAAAGTGAAGAAGCATTAGTTAAAGAGCGTGAAGAAATACGCTCACAGGCATTTTTGTATTTTGATTATAATACTACTGTAGTAAATGATGTTATAACAGGATATGACACTTCATTTTCTAATGTGTTTAAAGATTCTTTAATCACCAATGAAACCAAATACCGTCTCAAGAAGTTTGGACGTACCTTACTTACAGATATTTATAAAGCGGGTATCGTAAAAGAGAAACCTGCATTCACGTCAAG
The DNA here is from genome assembly GCF_947492815.1 of uncultured Dokdonia sp. Lineage (GTDB taxonomy): Bacteria > Bacteroidota > Bacteroidia > Flavobacteriales > Flavobacteriaceae > Dokdonia. The sequence goes on along the minus strand of NZ_CANLOB010000018.1, from coordinate 106,004 downwards.
TAGGCTTGCTTATTTAAAAATTGGGAGTGAAGTCACGCAAGTAAATCTAGGTCAAATTTATGAAGCTAGTGAAGTGCCTTCCTTTTTGGAACGGAAACTAAATGAAAGTAGCTATGCCGAATATAAAAACCTCTTTTTGCAGTTATTTTATGATAGTATTTTACCCAATGCGGTTTATAATGCAACGCTAACAGAAAATGCAATTACGGAAGAGTTATCACAGTTATCCCCTACACGAGGCGTGGTGACTAAGGGAAGCCGAATCATTGCTAGGGGAGAACTTGTAGAAGGGGAGGCGTTACAAAAAATGCTTTCGCTTAAAGCGAAATATGAGACGCAAAATTTTAGTGACTCTCGCTATAATTGGATTGTTGCAGGATATATTCTTCTAGTAGTTTTAGCATTGGTTATGCTCTTATTATTTATTAGAAATTATCGTCCTAAAGTATATGAGAATAATACGCAGATTACATTTATATTGTTTAATGTACTCTTAATGGTATTGCTAACTACAGCTGTTGTGAAGTATAATTCTGCTTATGTATATGCAGTGCCTTTGTGTATACTCCCATTGATTCTTAAGGCCTTCTTTGATGCTCGTTTAGGATTGTTTACGCATGTAATTACAATTTTGTTACTAGGGTTTATTGTACCCGATAGTTTTGAGTATTTCTTTTTACAAGTAATAGCAGGGATTGTTACGATTTTAAGTACACAAGAACTTTACAAAAGGGCTAATCTCTTTATTTCTGTTGGGCAGATTACTTTGATATATATCATTGCCTATTTTGCGTTTAATAGTATTCATCAAGGTGGTGTTGAAAACCTAGAGTGGGAAAACTTAGGACTTTTTGTTCTTGCAGGGTTAGCTACATTATTTGTACAACCACTGATTTACATTTATGAAAAAATCTTTGGGTTAGTCAGTGATGTGTCTTTATTAGAACTTTCGGATACGAATTCAAAATTATTAAAACAACTTGCAGACAAAGCACCAGGAACCTTTCATCATAGTTTAAATGTAGCTAATCTGTGTGAGGCAGCGGCCAATGAGATTGGGGCCAATGCCATGCTTGTTAGAGTAGGGGCTTTGTATCACGATATTGGAAAGATGAATAATCCTACTGATTTTACTGAAAATCAGGCAACGGGGGTAAATGTACATGATGATCTTTCTCCTAAGGAAAGCGCGCGTATCATTATTGATCATGTCATAGATGGTATAGAAATCGCGCGTAAGAATAAGCTTCCAGATCGTTTGATTGATTTTATACGTACGCATCACGGTACTAGTACAGTACATTACTTCTATATGAAGGAAAAACAAACCAATGAAGATGCATCTATTGCAGATTTTCAATATCCAGGACCTTTGCCTTTTAGTAAAGAGACAGCGATCTTAATGATGTCAGATAGTGTAGAGGCCGCAAGTAAGAGTTTAAAAAACCCTACGTCTATACTTATTGACTCTTTTGTAGAAAAGATTGTCAAAAAACAAATGGATGACGGCCAGTACTTAAATGCTGATATTACTTTTAAGGAGATTCAACAGGTGAAGAAGGTGCTTAAGAAAAAGCTAAATAATATCTATCATCTTCGTATCGAGTATCCTGAGTGATTTCTAGCTTTCAGGCGTGAGCTGTTAACGCATAGTCTTTAGCTGTTAGTCAGCAGTTTGTTGTCAATTTATTTCTAATGTTTCTGGGTATGTTTTCGCGAAAGCGTTTAGTAGATATGTTATAGGGAAGAGAAGTGATCTGATTTATATAATGAAAGAAAAATTTGAATTCAATCCTTTTGCTGGAGTTTTAGAAGAAGATTTGGAACAAATTATTGTTCCTGTATTTGATATAGATGCTATATCAAATCAAATAGAATGCACTGATTCATTAGCGATAGAATTTATTGGAAAACAGGGGAGAGGGAAAACAACGCATTTACGATACCTCCAAAAGCAACTCAATTCTTATCCTATTTTTTTGCTAACAAAAACAACTGCGAATCTCTCTAATATACTAGAGCATGATGCAGATGTTGTATTTGTAGATAGTATTCATCACTTATCTGTTTTTGAAAGATTACAGCTTTTCAAAGCAAAGCGAGTTGTTATATACACAACACATTGGAGTCGAAAGTATACTTGTGTATTAATTAATAAGAAGTATTATTCAATTCCCTTTAAAGGGATCACAGTAGCTGTATTACGAAGTATTATAGATAAACGACTACGACTTGCATCTAACAATAGCATACATATAGATGATGTATTTGTAAATAATGACTTGCAACTTTTAATCAAGAAATTTGGAGATAGCTATCGAGGTATTTTAAACTATTTATATGAACAATATCAATGAGTAAAGTAGCATTAGAAAGAGATATTATTATAGAAGAAAGTGACAATAACTATAGAGTCCGTGGTTATGTGTCAATTTCTTGCTCTGAAATTGTAGATGTAGAACTTATAGAAGGATTTGTCTATTTGGAGGTTAGAGGCAGAATGGCCAGTCAAAAACACCATGTTGTATCTTTTACGATCTCAGATAAAAAAAGATTACAAACTGCAGAAACGTATAAGTTTCCATTTTCATTTGAAATGCATGATTTAGATATCGGCACTTATAAAGGAAAGAACGTTAATTTTACATATAAGTGTGAAGCTAAAATACATATAGAAGATGATGATATAGATAAGATTGATAGAAGTTTTTTTTCAAAAGTAAAGTCATTTGTAACTTCAGATGATTCTCTTAAGGTGTCTACTTATTTTCATGTAGATGATAGTTTAAGTACCTATCAAATTGAAGAGACAACGACTTCGCTTGACTTTAAAACTAATTTTTTGATGTCTTTTATAGCATCACTTCTAACAGGTGGAATATATGCATTTTTGATACCAGAGTTTAATGCGCCGTATATGGTTTTTGGTGTATTTCTTATTATAGCTGTTATCATTAGTATTAAGTTACTCGTTGGAAATGCGTTAGGAGAAGTGACTATGGAAACACTAAGAGATGAAGATGCATTTTTGTGTACGATTAAAAAAACAAAGAAATTTAGCTTAGTAAATCAATATCTATATTACCAAATCATAGAAAAAGTAGTCGATGATAGAGGGACTTCCTCTAGTACTGTTCGATCAACAATATATACATCTAAAAAGGAAAAAATATCTACTAGAAATAATGATGTTCAAGTTAAATTCTCATATCCAGAAATTAAGAACATACATTCTAATTACTTAGGAGATGTATCTATTTATTGGGTAATGAATCTTAAAGGAACTACTTATTTAGGGTTTATACTTAAATATCAATGTGAATTTACAGTAAGACAACGTAGACAAGTATTGATGTCTTAATTATGAAATATATAGTTTTACTTTCTTGCCTATCAATAAGAAAGTAAACATTTAATACTGAACTCTAAATTACCTCAATGCAGGATATGTCTCAGGATCTACCTCGTGCATCATTTCATATACTTTTTCAAAAATATCTTCAGCAGATGGTTTAGAGAAATAATCTCCATCAGTACCATAGGCTGGTCTATGAGCTTTTGCAGTCAGTGTTTGTGGTTTGCTATCTAGATATTGATATGCGTTTTGATCGTCAAGTATGTGTTGTAATAAATACGCGCTAGCGCCTCCAGGCATATCTTCATCAATAACTAAGATACGGTTGGTTTTTTGTATACTTTTAACCACATCGTGATTGATATCAAATGGCAGTAAAGATTGTGCATCAATTACTTCGGCGTTAATGCCTACGGTTAGTAATTGCTTAGCAACATCTTGTACAATACGTAAAGTACTTCCATACGAGAGTAACGTAATATCAGAGCCTTCTTTTACGGTTTCGACAACACCGATAGGGGTGCGTATCTCACTTAAGTTATCTGGCATCTGTTCTTTAAGACGGTACCCATTAAGGCATTCTACGATTAATGCAGGTTCATCACTTTCTAAGAGTGTATTGTAAAAACCAGCAGCTTTGGTCATATTACGAGGTGTAAGAATATACATTCCTCTTAATAAATGAATAGCCGCAGCCATTTGTGATCCACTGTGCCAGATACCTTCTAGCCTGTGGCCTCTCGTACGAACAATAAGTGGTGCTTTTTGACGTCCATGTGTACGGTAACGTAGGGTTGCCAAATCATCACTCATGATTTGAATAGCGTACAGTAAATAATCTAAATACTGTATCTCAGCAATAGGGCGTAAGCCTCTCATCGCCATTCCTATTCCTTGTCCTATGATCGTAGCTTCACGTATTCCTGTATCAGATACGCGTAACTCTCCGTATTTTTCTTGTAATCCTTCTAGTCCTTGATTTACATCACCTATAGTTCCCGCATCTTCTCCAAAAACAAGCGTATTAGGTTGAGTATTGAAGATATTGTCAAAGTTCTCGCGTAAGATTACACGTCCATCTACCATCGTACTCTCATCTGTATAGATAGGTGCTACTTCTGAAATTTTAGTAGCGTTACTAGCTGTTTCGCTATATAAATGTGCACTATAATCAGGTTGTGTTTTTTCTATATAAGACGAAATCCAATCTTGTAGTAGGCTTTTTGGAGCTGATGATTCACCTATTACGTAATGTAATGCCTTACGAGCTGTGCGTAAAAGATCACTTTTAAGCGGTTCTTTGTTTTCAGCAAGTTCTGTATGTAAAGGTTGAATAAAACTTCCATTAGATGAAGTTTGTATTACATCTTCAAGGATCGTAAGTACTTTTTGTTGCTCTGTTTGTGTAGGGTATGAAAATGCTTTCCAAGCAGCTTTTTTACCATCACGAACTTCTTTTTTAATTCCTTTATCTATGGTGTCAAGCTCTTCTTGTGTCGCCAGTCCTTGACTGATAATCCACTCTTTAAACTTTAAGTTACAATCATGCGCTCTTTCCCATGTAAGGCGCTCTTCATTTTTATAACGTTCATGTGATCCTGAAGTAGAGTGTCCTTGTGGTTGTGTTAACTCTAGTACGTGTACAAGTACTGGAACATGTTCTTCACGTGCAATTTTTCCTGCACGCTCATAGGCTTCTATAAGCGCTGGGTAATCCCAACCATTTACGCGTATGATTTCATATCCAGCTTCTTCTTCATTACGTTGAAAACCACTTAGTATTTCAGAAATATTTTCTTTTGTAGTTTGATGTTTAGCGTGCACTGAGATTCCGTACTCATCATCCCAAACATTAATGACCATGGGTACTTGTAATACCCCTGCTGCATTAATAGTTTCAAAGAAAAGACCTTCACTTGTACTTGCATTCCCAATAGTTCCCCAAGCAACTTCATTTCCGTTATCAGAAAAGTTTTCTTTTTCTGTACTTGTTACTTGGCGATATATTTTTGATGCTTGTGCTAGTCCCAATAAACGAGGCATTTGTCCTGCGGTAGGAGAAATATCTGCACTTGAGTTTTTCTGTTCAAGTAAGTTATTCCAATTACCATCTTTATCTAGACTATGCGTAGCGAAGTGACCTCCCATTTGCTTTCCAGCACTCATAGGATCAAAATCTATATCCGTATGTGCATATAAACCTGCAAAAAATTGTTCTATAGATAGATGATCTATAGCCATCATAAAGGTTTGATCTCTATAATATCCTGATCTGAAATCTCCATTTTTAAAAGCACGAGCCCAGGCAAGTTGTGGTAATTCTTTACCATCACCAAAGATTCCAAATTTTGCTTTTCCTGTAAGTACTTCACGTCTTCCTAATAAGCTACACTCCCGACTCGTTACCGCAATTTTATAATCTGAAAGTACAGATGTTTTAAAATCTTCAAAGGAAAGCTTGGTATTTTGAGTCTTAGTTGTTGCCATAGGATGTATGTGAAAAGTTGTGCAAAATTACAAAAAACAACCCTCAAAAGCAAGGGCGTTTTGCGTTAACATTTTAAATATAATTCATTGTAGTCGCTTTTTGAGTGAGAATATTTCAAAAAAACACAAATAATTGGGTTTTTGTTAAGAAAATGACAATGAAATAACGGTGGTTGTATACGCTTTCGCGAAAGCGTACTTAGAAAAATTAGAACTCGTTGATTGTTAATACCATCTACGTTGAAATAGACGTACTAAGGTATCGATGTCTAAAGAGACGATAAAGCGTATTTTTTGGTCATAGTTAGGTTGGGCAATTTCCCATCCTAAGTTTGAATATACTGGCAGGAAAATTTCAAAATAGTCATCAAGTAGACTTACTTGAACACCTGTATCATATACAGGTTCAGGATCGAACCCTCTATTTTTTACAAGGCCTATATCACCATATGCATAAATATACTTCCAGAGTGTTGTACTAGCATTTATGGTTGTAATAAATTGATTGGCAAAAGCAGGTTGCAATCTAGATTTAAATCCTCCTTCTGCAAATATAAACTGCTGACTAAAAATCCCACTGTCTTCCGAGCGACCATAGTAGTTAAAGTCAAAGAGGTAATCTGTAGGTCTATCTAATGCAAAACTAAAGAAGTCTCCACTGTCTCTTGTGTTATTTCTTAAAAATGCGCCTGCATAAAAGCGTAAATTAAGCTGGCGATTATTTAAATATAGATGTCTGTAAAAGAAGGTGGAGGATACCTTTGCAAAATCTTTGGCTATTTGTAAATCTGCATTGTAGCTTACCGTATTAATAATAGCCCTGTCAAAGTGAGAAAAGCGTAAGTTAAATACAGAGTAATCTGGATCTTGTGATTCTTGTCTAAAGTCTTCATCTCGTTGTACACGCACAAATCGGGTTGATAAGTTAGAGCCTTTATTTGCTCTGAAGTCTCTTGGTTTAAAACTAAAATTAAGAAATGGTACAAAACGTTCAAAGAATAAATCAGGACCAAAGGAAGACCTATTTCCAGAAATTCCATAACGTACACTAAAGAGCTTACTATCTTCTAAAAAGTGTGTATACGATAATGATGCTTTTCCTATGATAGCTTTAGATCGTAGTCCAAATTGTGGTTCAAATTTATATCTAAAGTTTTTACGTAAAATGGTATTGTTATATAATTTTAAACCAGGACTTAATCCATCATAGATATTAAATTCTGCTGTAGGAATAATAAATGCCTGATTTTTAGAGGGATTCTCAAAGTCTTGAAGAAACTTAAGTTGTATCGGTTTATTAAGGCCTAAAAACCCATTAGGGTTATGGTAGCTATCTCTGAGATTATATTCAGGGATGATTTCATCATAGTTTAATATAACTTTGTCAATACTATCTGCCGCAAGGGCTACTGTTTTTGTTTTATCTATATTTTCAACCCACGTTTTAGAAACGACTTCTCCATCTTTTAATCCATATACTGAAATAGGAGCAGGGTTGTCTCTTTTATTTTTAATAGTTACTAATAGAGAGTCTCCTTCTCTTTTAGAGTTTTTAATTTTAAAATCAAGTTTACGCCTTGTGGTTACATATTCATCAAAAAACCAATCGACATCTTTGGAAGTGTTTTTTCGAATAAGATTTTCGAAGTCTTTTGAGCTTATACCTTGTTGTAAGTTATAGGTAGTATAAAACTCTTTAATAGAAGTATTAACGATATCGTCTTCTAAAAAATCACCTAAATATCTAAGTCCTGCACCACTTTTGTAAGCGTTTGCTATTTGTACATTATACTTAATAAGTGAATCATAAGGTTTAGATAATGGTTGATCTAAGTTGAGTCTCGCTATATTCATGTATAGGAGATTGTACTGATCATTAAATTCTAATTTAGAGAGATAAAACTGTCTAACTAACCAGTATTTATCTAGATTACCAACAACTTTTAAATCAGGATAAAAGGTGTCAATGTATCGCTGCATTAAGTTTACTTTAATTCCATCAATAATCCATCGATCTGTTCTAGGGTTTACAAGTAATGTATTGTCTACATATTTGTTTATGATTGTTTTTACGAGCTTAATTTCATATTTAAAACCTTCAGGGAATGGGCGAATAAAGTCTGGTAATTGATTGAGTCCATATACTTGATTTTCTTTATAATCAAGTTTAGTGATAAGTAATTTTTTATGAGGATACTTGCCAAGGTTTTTTTCCATAAAACCAGCAATACGATCTACAATAAGTGCACGAATAGGATCACCTACCATACGATCTTCTATATTAGAATGTAAGGTTAAAAAGTCAGTTTCAATTTTTTCAAAATCTGAATTTTTAGTAAGGTATACTCTTGGATTGATTCGATCTTTCCCATTAAGGATCGCTATTTTTTCTTTGGTATTATAGGAAGTATTTTCTATACGCGTTTCAAAGTCTGTAATAATTTCATATTCCTTAGGAAAGGAAAATGTAATTTGAATATCACTATTTGGATAGTATCTATCTACGAGATTTTTATTACTATAATAGTGCCATTCTCCGTCATATATTGCAGGAGTAATGTACCAATATCGTAGATTATAATCTTTAGTTTTTGTTACACCGTAATTTGTAAAACGTGTGTATGGTAATTTAACTTTATAGACGAGTTTAAGGTTATACGATGTATTAGGAAGTACTTCTTTTTTTAGGTGTATTTCAATGATATCTTGCGCTTTATCGAGTCTTTTGTATTGCAAATAAGTATTTCCATCGTAGATAGATTTAATATCTGTAAAACCTCGTTCTTCGTCTTTTGCTAAATGGAATTTTTTTTCAAAATCCTGAGCAAACCTTACAGCTAATGGGGTTTCTTTAGATGAAAAACTATGAGCCCAATCATTAAGATAAATAGTTTTTAAGGTATCCTGAGAGTTATTTTGATAAGTGATTGTCTGTGTAATTTCAATAGTATCATTATCAGGCACTAGACGTGCATTTACGCCAATGGTATTTTGTGCTATTGCACTTGTGCATAAAACGCACCAACATAAAAAAGCTTTAAAGAGATTTTCCAACAATCAATTATAATTTCAAAGGGTTACATACGATATCATTTTCTATTTTTCTGATATCATTTGATAGGGTAGCGTTAGAAGTTTTTGCTTAAAGATATGTTTTTTAGATATGATACTAGTAACTATTTACAAAAGGATACCTATCTGTCATAACATATTTTCTATTTAACAAGTTTTAAGCCAAACTGTTTTTGCTACTTCATAAAAAATAGTTAATTAAAATTATACATTAAAAATTAGGGCTTAACTCATATTTCTCATAGAAGTTATTTAATACTTCAATGACTTCGTCTGGTGTGTCTACAAGATGAATAAGATCTATATCTTTTGCACTAATATTTCCAAATTTGTCTAACAATATTGTTTTTACCCAATCTAATAGACCACCCCAAAAATCTTTACCAACTAAAATAATTGGGAATTTTTGGATTTTATGTGTTTGAATAAGTGTAATCGCTTCAAAAAGCTCATCGAGTGTCCCAAAACCTCCTGGCATTACAACAAATCCTTGAGAGTATTTTACAAACATGACCTTACGTACAAAGAAGTAATCAAAGTCTAAGCTTTTATCACTATCTATATAGGGATTGTCATGTTGTTCAAATGGAAGTTCTATATTAAGACCAACAGAAGTTCCTCCGGCTAGATGGGCTCCTTTATTTCCAGCTTCCATAATACCAGGTCCGCCACCAGTAATTACTCCGTAGCCATTTTCTGCAATTTTTCTAGATACGTCTACTGCTAATTCATAATAAGGATCTTCAGGTTTGGTACGAGCACTTCCAAAAATAGATACACAAGGTCCTATTTGACTCATTTTTTCAAATCCATTTACAAATTCTCCTACAATCTTAAATATTGCCCAAGAGTCATTTGTTTTTATTTCATTCCATCCTTTTGGTCTTGTTTCGCTATGTGTTGTCATAGTATGTTATTTTTTAAGCAACTTTTATGTAGTCACTGTTTGATTCATTTCTTTTTTTAAAAACTGAGCAGTATAGCTCTTTTTGTTTTTGATAAGTTGTTCAGGAGTTCCTTTTGCGACAACTTCTCCGCCGCCTTTTCCTCCTTCATATCCTATATCAATAATGTGGTCGGCCATTTTTACAACATCTAGATTATGTTCTATAATCAAGATCGTATTTCCCTTATTGACCAATCTATTTAATACTTCCATTAAGACACGTATATCTTCAAAATGCAATCCAGTAGTTGGTTCATCTAAAATATAAAAAGTATTTCCAGTATCTCTTTTACTTAATTCAGTGGCAAGTTTGATGCGTTGTGCTTCTCCTCCAGAAAGTGTGGTAGATTGTTGTCCTAACGTAATATATCCTAAGCCTACGTCTTTTATAGTTTTAAGCTTTCTATAAATCTTTGGAATATGTTCAAAGAAATCTGTAGCTTCTCGTATAGTCATTTCTAATACGTCAGCAATCGATTTTCCTTTATAACGTATTTCTAAAGTCTCTCTATTAAAACGTTTTCCTTGACATGTTTCACATTCTACGTATACATCTGGAAGGAAATTCATTTCTATTACTCGTAATCCACCACCTTTACAGGTTTCACATCGTCCTCCAGTTACATTAAAACTAAAACGACCAGGTTTATAACCACGAATAAGTGCTTCTGGAGTCTTTGCAAATAATGCTCTTATTTCGCTAAAAGCACCTGTATATGTAGCAGGATTAGAACGAGGAGTTCTTCCTATGGGTGATTGATTAATATCTATTACTTTATCACAGTGTTCTAATCCCTTAATACTTTTGTATGGCATTGGTTTTTTTACGCCATTAAAGTAATGCGCATTCATAATAGGATAGAGAGTTTCATTGATGAGTGTAGATTTTCCACTTCCTGAAACACCCGTTACAGCGATCATCTTTCCTAGAGGAATAGATATATTTACATTTTTAAGGTTATTTCCAGTAGCACCTTTAAGTTCTATTTTTTTTCCGTTACCTTCTCTACGTTTTTTAGGAACTGTAATTTCTTTTTCTCCGTTAAGGTATTGTGCTGTAAGTGTACTATGGTGTAATAATTCATCTGGCGTCCCTTCACTAATGATTTCACCTCCATATTTGCCAGCTCTAGGACCGATATCTATAACATGATCAGCTCGCTCAATCATATCTTTGTCATGTTCTACTACAATAACAGAGTTTCCTATATCTCTTAATGAAATTAAAGAGTTAATTAGTTTTTGATTATCGCGTTGATGTAATCCTATACTTGGTTCATCAAGTATATAAAGAACACCTACTAATTGTGAGCCTATTTGAGTAGCTAAACGAATACGTTGCGCTTCTCCTCCTGAAAGTGATTTAGAGTTGCGATGTAATGACAGATAGGTGAGTCCTACGTCTACTAAAAATTGAATTCTGGTTTTTATTTCTTTAATAATTTCAGAAGCAATTTTAAGTTGCTTTTCGGATAATTTTTTTTCTAACTGCTCAAACCATTCTTGCAACTCTAGAATATCCATGTGAGCAAGCTCTGAGATGCTTTGGTTTTCAACTTTAAAGAATAATGATTCTTTACGTAACCTTGATCCTTTACATTCTGGACAAGAAATTTTATCCATATATCCTTTTGCCCATCTTTTAAGGGAGGTTGATTCGCTACTATTAAATGTGTTTTCTATAAAATTGGCTACACCTTCAAAATCTATCTTATAATCACGCGTGACTCCTAGTTCTTTAGATTGTATCGAAAACTTTTCATTTCCTCCATAAAAAATAAACTCGAGCGCTTCTTTAGGAATCTTTTCTATGGGATCGGTGAGTTTAAAATCAAATCGATCTGCAATGAGTTGTAATTGTTTAAAGATCCAATTGTTTTTATGAGGTCCATGGGGTTCTAATCCTCCATTTTGAATAGATTTCTTTTTGTCTGGAATAATCTTATCTACATTTACTTCGTAAAGTTCTCCAATTCCATTGCATTTAGGACATGCGCCTTTGGGTGAATTGAAAGAGAAGTTATTTGGCTCTGGATTTGGATACGATATTCCTGTAGACGGACACATTAAGTTTCTACTAAAGTAGCGTACTTCTTCCGTGTCTTGTTCTAAAACCATCAACACATCATCACCATGGTACATAGCGGTGTTTATGCTTTCGCGTAAGCGTTTATCATCATCAGTACCAGCTTGAATGGCTAGACGGTCTATTACGATCTCTATATCATGTGTTTTATAGCGATCAATTTTCATTCCTTTTACAATATCTCTGATCTCTCCATCTACACGTACTTTTACGAAACCTTGTTTAGCAATTTGTTCAAAAAGCTCTCTATAATGTCCTTTACGAGAGCGTACAATGGGAGCTAAAATATTAATGCGTTTTCCATGAAAGCTATCAATAATCAAATCTTTTATTTGATCATCTGTATAGCTTACCATTTTTTCACCAGTATTATAACTATAAGCATCACTAGCTCTGGCATATAGTAAGCGTAAGAAATCATAAATTTCAGTAATAGTTCCTACGGTAGATCTTGGACTTTTACTTGTTGTTTTTTGTTCTATAGCAATTACAGGCGAAAGACCTTGAATTCTGTCAACATCAGGACGTTCTAGTCCACCTAGGAACTGACGTGCATATGCAGAAAAAGTCTCAATGTACCTTCGTTGTCCTTCTGCGTATATCGTATCAAAAGCTAAGGAGCTTTTTCCACTTCCTGAAAGTCCAGTAATCACTACAAGTTTTTCTCTAGGAATAATTACATCAATATCTTTAAGATTATGTGCTCTTGCTCCGTAAACTTCAATGATTTCTTCTGTTTGTGTCATAAATTTACCAAAAGTCGCAAAGTTACTTATTTGCCAGCAGATTAGAAAGGTTGAGACGTTTATGTATTGTTAATCTTACATATATAACGTTTTGTAGAAACTATCTGCTTGTATTTATTTCTTTTATGACAAATGGATAGATGGATAATGTCATAAATAATAAGATACTACATACAAATCCTATGGATATAAAACTAAAGAACATCGGGAGTTGAAACAATAAAATGCTTATGGGTAGAAATACTCCTAACGTAGTAAGGAGTATAAGTAAAATAAATGCAAAGTTTATAATCTTAGGAATACGTTGTTGTGATTGGATTGTAATACTGAATAGTCTAGGAATAACCTCTTCAGACATCTGTTCTCCTAATTTAGATAGTAAGTCTTCACTAAAACCCATATCTTGATAACGATGGGTGTCTAATTGAACCGCGTAGCTTAGAATTTTTTCTTGATGCCTCTCGAAGATACGGTTTACATCAAGTTCATCTTTATAAGACGCATATTTATAACCAAAATAGTACCAGATACCAGAACCACATTTATGCTCTAACCACTTCTTAAGTATACGAGGAGAATAGTTTCGAGGGTTTGAAAAAGTTTCTACTTTACTTTTTGAAGGATCATTTAATAATAGAGATTTTGCTTCTAAATATAAATTTTCAGAATCTCCATATCTATTATTTTCTTCGATATACTCTAATGCCAATTTAGATCGACCTTTGTAAAATTCTTTCATTGTAAAGAAGTTAAGATCTCCAAACTCTTTATCTATGTATTCTTTAAGCCCTGTATTCCATACGTCAGAGCGAACTAAAATATCTATGATATTTCTAAAATGATGCATTTTTTGAGTTAATGTATTTAACTCGGAACTGAGTGTATTACTACTAAAACGAATTTGATTGGTTTTATTTAGTATGAATACAAAAAGTACAATAACTAGCAGAATACTTACGATACATAAAATAAATAAAATAGTATCAACCTTATCTTGAGAGAGTGTTTGTTTAGGAGTCCAAACATGAAGACCATACACAATGATAATGCATCCCAATATGCTAACTAAAGCGGGGATGTAAGGCACAACGTATTTGATAAAATTCCTTAATTTCATCTAGATTATTCACTATCAGTAAGTTGGGCCTTTGTTCCTGTTTAAGGGAATAAGGTCGTAAATAAACAACTATAAATAAGATTCACAAAATAAAAAGGGATAATTTGTAAGAAAATTGATTAGTTTAAGTGCGGATTTGATGTATTTTTTATCCAGAAACGTAATCTTTACACCTTATTGATGTAGAAAAGCAATACTATGACAGGCAATAATACCAGCAGTTTCTGTACGAAGTCTACTGTCGCCAAGACTTATTTGTGTAAATCCAAGATCAATCGCTTGTTGTATCTCGCTTATTGAAAAATCTCCCTCAGGACCTATTAGAATTAGAATATCCTTTGAATCGGTCAATTCTTTTGTAAGGGGTGATTTTTCTGATTCTTCACAATGAGCAATACCAGAAAATGAAGTATGAGTGTTTGATTTTAGAAAATCTTTAAAACTAGTTAATGGATGTAATATTGGAAGATGTGTTTGAAGTGATTGCTTCATTGCACTTTGTAATATTTTATTAAAGCGTTCTTCCTTTATTTGTTTACGTTCGCTATGATCACATAAAATAGGTGTGATTTCAGTAATCCCAATTTCTGTAGATTTTTCTAAGAACCACTCAAAACGATCATTTCCTTTTGTAGGAGCAATAGCAATATGTAATTTATAAGGTCGTGGCTCTTGAAATACAGCACTATGTAGCTTTATACTACATTTATTAGGATTATTAGTTATAATTTCTCCTTTAAATAAGTATCCTTTACCGTTTGTAATCGTTACATGATCTCCTATTTGTTTTCTTAGTACACGCACAATATGTTTACTTTCTTCTCTAGGAAATGTATATACATCAGATGTTGGTGTAATAGATGCGCTATAAAATAATTGCATACTTATATTTTGAGGCGTGATTGTGCTTGAATTCCAGTGTCTATATAGTTGTTTTTGTCAACGAGTTCTTCTGTATATTTCAAATAGCCTACAATACCTATCATTGCAGCATTATCTGTTGTATATTCAAATTTAGGTAAATACGTTTTCCATCCTATGTTTTTTTCAGCTTCTTTAAGGGCGTGTCGTATTCCTTTATTAGCTGAAACACCGCCTCCAATAGCAATTTGAGTGATGCCTGTTTGCTTTACCGCTTTTTTGAGTTTATCCATTAGAATCCCTACAATCGTATATTGTATAGAAGCACAGATATCTGCAATATTTTCTTCAATAAAATTTGGGTTTTGCTTCACTTGTTTCTGTATGAAATACATGATTTGCGTTTTTAATCCGCTAAAGCTAAAATTAAGCCCCTCTACTTTTGGTTTAGTAAATGGAAATTTTTTAGGATTTCCTTTAGCAGCCCATTTATCTACTAAAGGTCCGCCAGGGTAGGGAAGACCAAGTAATTTTGCACTTTTATCAAAGGCTTCTCCCACAGCATCATCTATTGTTTCTCCTATCACAGACATCTGAAAGTAGCTATCTACTCGTACAATCTGTGTGTGTCCTCCGGAAATGGTCATTGCTAAAAAAGGAAAAGAAGGTTTTTCATATCCTTCTTCATCAATAAAATGAGCTAGGATATGTGCCTGCATGTGGTTTACATCAATTAGGGGTATGTTTAAACCGAATGCAAGTGACTTGGCAAATGAAGTTCCAACCAACAAAGAACCCATTAGTCCAGGTCCGCTTGTAAATGCTATGGCACTTAGCTCTTTTTTATCGATATTTGCTTTCCGTAAAGCAGCCGTAACCACAGGTACAATATTTTGTTGATGTGCTCTAGATGCAAGTTCAGGAACCACACCTCCATATTGTTCGTGTATTTCCTGAGTTGCAACAACATTAGAGAGTACTTTGTCGTTGTGCAATATAGCAGCTGCAGTGTCATCACAAGAAGATTCAATAGCAAGTAAATAACAATTTGTCGAGTTCATAATCATATTAGGCACACATATTGTAAATAAAGAACAAAGTTAAAACAATAAGCCGTATCAAGAAATTTAAAAAAATAGTAGTACGTACAATAGTTTATCTATTGCTATTCTTTGCGCTTTTGTTATTGATCTTTTCAATACCAGCAGTACAATCTAAAGTTGCTTCTATTGTAACCAACAAAGTAAATGCAAAATACGGAACCTCTATTCATGTTGATAAAGTTGGTCTGAAATGGAATGGAGATCTTAACCTCAAAGATATTTACATAGAAGATCATCATGAAGATACACTTATCTATGCACGTTCTTTGGCAACAAGTGTATTGAGTGCAAAAAAAGCAATAGATGGCAATCTAGAACTAGGAAGTATCGCATTAGATGGTGCCAAATTTTATTTGAAGTTCTATGCTGGAGAGGAGAGTGATAATATTTCTATTTTTTCAAAGAAATTTGTTCCTAAAATTCCGAATCCCAATGCACCTCCTTTTGTAATGACTGCTTCTAAAATTACACTAGAAGATGCTGTTTTCAAATATATAGATGAAGATTTGGATGATCAAGTAGTGATAGACTATAGAGGATTAGAGGGAACGCTTGATGATTTTAAGTTGGTAGATGACGTTATTGATGCGCATATAGATCATCTTGCGTTTAAAGCTAAAAGAGGATATGGGATCTCTTCTTTAGATGGAGATTTTCATTATGATACCAATGCGATTAATCTAAACGATTTTAAACTAAAGACGGAGTTTTCAGCTTTAGAGGGTACTATTGCATTAGATACTTCGGGAGATAAGATGTCTGATTTTATTCATAAGGTGGTTATTGAGGCCGCTTTCGCGAAAGCGGATATCTCCACCAATGATATTAGACCATTTTATAGCGGTTTTGCTAAGGATAAGCGTTTTTCTTTACAGGGAAATGTCACGGGGGTTCTTAATAATTTTAGCGCAGAAGGTTTAGAAGTAAAAGGATTAAATAACTCTATTATTAACGGAGATATACAATTCACAAACCTTATTGAGGGTGATGACTTTAAAATAGAAGGAAATTATAAGGAAGTACAAACCACCTATTTTGATTTAAAATCTTTATTACCCAATGTACTTTCAACATTGCCTAGTAGTATGGCAAAATTGGGAACCATAGAATTAATAGGGTTTGCAACAATTACAAATACCGTTCTTGATACGGAAGGTGTTGTCACTTCCGCCCTAGGGAACGGATATATTGATTTGTTACTTACAGATTATCAAAATACCGATGTAGCTACTTATACAGGAAATATAGATTTAGAAAATTTTAACCTTGGTAAGTTTATTAATGATCCTAGAGTTGGTAAAACATCAATGGATTTAGATGTAAACGGAAAAGGATTTATTCAAGAGTATCTTGATACCAAGCTTTCAGGAATTGTCTATAATATTACGTATAATGACTATACATACAGGGATATTAATGTTTTTGGAGATTTAAAGAGCCCAGTTTTTAATGGAGAAATCATTATGAATGATCCTAATCTGAAAGCAAAGGTAGATGGCCTTATAGATATTTCTAAGAGTATAAATAGTTATGATTTTGAAGCAGATATTGCATATGCAAATCTTGTAAATCTTAATTTCGTTACTGATAGTGTTTCCATTCTTAAAGGAAACGTAATTATGGATATGAAAGGAACAGGCATAGAAGATGCTTTTGGGAAGCTTTCATTTTATGATGCTGTTTATCAAAATAAAAATGACACATACTATTTTAAAGATTTTGATATAACGTCAGTTTTTGATGATAAAAACGTTAGAACGATTGCTATTAATTCTTCAGATATTATTGATGGTTCTGTAAGTGGTGTTTTTAAATTTAATGAAGTAGTTCCATTATTTAGAAATGCATTAGGAAGTTTGTATACAAACTATCAACCAGAAGTATTGACAGAAAATCAATTCATGGATTTTGATTTTACCATCAATAATAAGATTGTTGAAGTATTTATTCCTGAAATAGAGTTTGAACCAGAAACGATTATCAAAGGAAGTGTGGTTTCTGATGATTCTGAGTTTAAACTTACATTTAAATCACCTAGAATAGAAGCTTTTGGTAATATGGCACAAGCTATAGAAGTAAAGGTAGATAATAAGAACCCTTTATTTAATACCTATATCGCTGCCGATAGTGTAGATGCAGGGTTTTATGCAGTTTCAGATTTTAATTTAATTAATGTAACCTTAAAGGATACGTTATTTATGAAATCTGAATTTACAGGAGGAACACGTAATGATGACAGTTATGATTTATCATTATATCACACGATTAACGAAGATGGGAATTCTGTGGTAGGGTTTAAGAAATCTCAAGTTGTTTTTAAAGATAACCGTTGGTACATTAATAAGGAGAATAATAATCGTAATCGTATTGTTTTTGACAACAACTTTAAAGATATAGATATACAGACTATTGTATTAAGTCATAAGGATGAACGAATAGATCTTAAAGGCGTTGTAAGAGATAGTACATATAAAGACATTAAAGCACAATTTACTAATGTAGATCTCGCAAAGATTACACCAGCTATAGATAGTTTAGACTTACAAGGTCGTGTTAATGGAAAACTAGATATTCTTCAAAAGGAAGGTGCATACTATCCTAATTCTACAGTGGCAATAGATCAATTTACAATTAATGACTATCTATTGGGACAATTTGATTTAACGGTCCAAGGAAATACCTCCTTATCTTCTTATGAGATCAAATCTAAATTAGAAAATCAAGAAGGAGCTCCTTTGGTGGCTAATGGAAATATCATTGTAGGTGATGGAAGTGATGCAACTATAGATTTAGATGTAGCACTCACTAATTTTGATTTAGCGCCATTTGATCCTTTAGGGGAAGGTGTTATTACACGAATAAGAGGCTTTGTAGATGGAAATGCTACAATCACGGGTAATTATAAAAATCCTGATATAAATGGAGATTTAACCGTCCTAGATGGCGGTCTTAAAATACCCTACTTAAATACAGACTATGATTTTAGAGGTGTTTCTAGTGTAACCCTAGAAAAGCAGAAATTTATTTTTAATGCCATCCAATTGGAGGATGTAAAGTATGAAACCCTTGGTGCCTTAAACGGAACTATTTCTCATAATGCATTTAGTGATTGGAAACTTGATTTAGGGATTAGTACAGATAGATTGGTAGTTTTAGATACCGAAGAAGATTTAGAGTCTCTATATTTTGGAACGGCATTTATAGCTGGCGAAGCTATGATTAAAGGCCCTATTGATAATTTGGTGATAGACGTTTTTGCCGAGACAGAAGAAGGTACCGTATTTAATGTGCCCATAGACGACTCAGAATCTATAGGAGATAGTTCATATATACACTTTTTAAGCCCTGAAGAAAAAGAAGCTAGAATTAATGGAGTTGTGTCAGAGCTTACAGAGATAAAAGGACTTTCTGTAAATTTTGATTTAGATGTAGATGCAGATGCACTTATCGAAATTGTAGTAGATAAAGAAAATGGCAGTACCTTGAAAGGTAGAGGAGGAGGAACTCTTTTAATACAGTTAGACACCAATGGGAAGTTTGATATGTATGGAGATTTTATTGCCTATGAAGGAACCTTTAACTTTAAGTACAAAGGACTTTTTCAAAAAGAGTTTAAGTTTCGACCTGATGGTAATATACGTTGGGAAGGAGATCCAGCAGGCGCTTTATTAGATATAAGTGCAGTATATAAAGCAGAAGCAAATCCAAGTATTCTATTAGAAAACCCATCTGTAAACCGTAAAATCCCTGTAGATGTAATTATAAATTTAGAAGGAGAACTTTTAAAACCAGATATTACATTTGATATAGAATTTCCAGCAGCGACAAGTACCGTTGTTTCTGAGTTAGAATATCGTCTTAGTGATAAAAACGCTAGAGAGCTTAATGCAATCTCATTAGTTTCTCAAGGTGTTTTCTTAAGTAATGCTTCTATTTCTACGGCAGGAGCGGTAAATAACTTATTTGAAACTACATCTTCCTTTCTTTCTGATCTCTTGTTTAATGATGATGATAGTATTTTTGATGTAAACCTCGACCTTGTTCAGGCAGATAATACACCAAATCTTCAATCTGCAGGACGTGTAGGAATTACACTCTCTACACAGATTAGCAATAGAGTTCTTATTAATGGAAAAGTAGGTGTGCCTACTGGGGGTATTAGTGAAAGTGTGATTGTGGGTGACGTAGAGATAGACTTTCTATTAAGTGAAAATGGTGCTTTAAGAGCAAAAGTATTTAATAGACAAACCGATATTCAATTTATTGGAGAGACCGAAGGATATACACAAGGCGCAGGTCTTTCCTATGCTGTAGACTTTAATTCTTTCAAAGAACTTATCAGAAAGATATTTAAAGGAAAATCTGAAGAAGCAATAGAAACACTTAAAGAACAACAGCAAACTACTTCAGAAAAAATCGGTCCAGACGGCGTTACGTTTAAAAACTAATATCAATATACTTTTTATAACAAATTATTAAAGAGAGTATTAACAGTTTTTTATGCTTTGAATATGTATATTTAAAGTAATTAATTAAAAACAGTTTTTATGAAAAAATTAAAAAAATTAGGAAACGTTTTAACGTCTAAAGATTTAAAAAAAATTAATGGAGGTGCATTATGTGATACAGGCTTTGCTTGTATGTGTAGTTTCCACTTTGTAGGTTGCTTTACAAGTATGGGAGCTTGTGAACATCAATGTGAATCTAGTTTTCCAGATGGTCATGGCGGAGTTCCCTTAATTATTCTATAATGATATATAATTTCATTAAAACACCTCTGTTGAGGTGTTTTTTTTTGCTCTTTTTTATAAAGTACTTGCTTAGAAAAATAAACCTAAATGACATTACGTATCAAAGTAATGAAATTATCAACTTATTAATTTGCCTATAGAAAAATCTACTATTTTGGTAAATTATGAAATTTGCCCTCTCTTTATTATGGATATTCTTAAAAAGTACGCTTTCGCGAAAGCAAAAAAAGCCATTTTCTCCTCTTTTTTATCCCGAATATCAAACGACTGAAAAAAAGTTGTTAAACGAAAACGTTTGAAATTGTAAATAGTCGAAAATGAGGATGAAATACTTGAATAATCTAGGCTAAGTTTCCTAAATTTATTTTTTATTTGTTACCATATGAGCCAAAATATTAAGAAAATCGCAGTTTTAACATCAGGGGGAGACTCCCCTGGAATGAATGCTGCTATTAGATCTGTAGTACGTACATGCGCCTATCATAAAATATCTGCTGTAGGAGTTTATAGAGGATATGAAGGACTTATTGATGGTGATTTTATAACACTAGATGCACGTAGTGTAAGAGGTGTTATAAATAAAGGAGGAACATTTCTTAAATCAGCAAGAAGTAAGCGTTTTATGACCAAAGAAGGCCGTAAAATCGCCTATGATAAATTACGTGAAGAAGAAATTGATGCGATTGTCCTCATAGGAGGAGACGGAACGTTTACAGGAGGACTTGTCTTTAATGCAGAATATAATTTCCCGGTAATGGGTATTCCCGGGACTATTGATAATGATATTAATGGTACCGATAGAACATTAGGATATGACACCGCTTTAAATACAGCTGTAGATGCGATAGATAAGATACGTGATACGGCACACTCTCATGACCGTTTATTCTTTGTTGAGGTGATGGGGCGTGATGTAGGACATATTGCATTAAATGCAGGAGTAGGAGCTGGAGCCGAAGAAATTCTGATCCCAGAAGAAGATATGGGAATTGATAGACTTGTAGAATCGCTAGAGCGAAGTAAAAAAAGTGGCAAATCTTCCAGTATTGTTGTCGTAGCAGAAGGTGATAAAATAGGAAAAAGTGTATTTGAACTTAAAGACTATGTAGATCAAAATTTAGAAGAATATGATGTGCGTGTATCTGTTTTAGGACATATGCAACGAGGAGGGTCTCCAACTTGTTTTGATCGTGTTCTGGCAAGTAGAATGGGTGTAAAAGCAGTTGAGTCTCTTCTCGAAGGGAAAAGTAATTATATGGTAGGGACTATTCATGATAGAATGGAACTTACCCCGCTTGAAAAAGCAATAAAAGGAGAATCAAAAATTAATAAAGAATTGATACGTGTGTCAGATATAATGACCACATAATTTAATACAAACACATGGGAAATTTAAAATTAGGAATTAATGGATTTGGCCGTATAGGTCGTATCGTCTTTAGAGCAACTGTAAAACGCAGTAATGTAGATGTAGTTGCGATTAACGATTTACTAGATGTAGATCATCTAGCTTATCTATTAAAATATGATTCTGTACATGGACGTTTTGATGGTGATGTTTCTGTAAAAGATGGAAACCTTATCGTAGATGGAAAAACAATACGTGTAACCGCAGAGCGCGATCCTAAAAATTTAAAATGGGATGAAGTTGGAGCTACTGTCGTTGCAGAATGTACAGGAATATTTACAACCTTAGAAACAGCAGATTACCACTTGCAATCTGGAGCAAAGAAAGTAGTGATTTCTGCACCTTCTAAAGATGCTCCTATGTTTGTGATGGGTGTAAATGACGAGAAGCTTACCGCAGCACATACAATTGTATCTAATGCATCTTGTACAACAAATTGCTTGGCACCTGTTGCAAAAATTGTAAATGATAATTGGGGTATTAAAGAAGGATTAATGACAACTATTCATGCTGCAACCTCTACACAACTTACAGTAGATGGTCCTTCTAAGAAAAATTACCGATTAGGAAGATCTGCTATAAACAATATCATTCCTACATCAACAGGAGCTGCAAAAGCAGTAGGAAAAGTAATTCCTGAAGTAGATGGGAAATTAACAGGAATGGCATTTAGAGTACCAACAGCAGATGTTTCTGTAGTAGACTTAACGGTAAGTACAGAAAAAGAAACTTCATTAGAAGAAATTAAAGCCGCTTTTAAGAATGCAGCAGGAGGAGCTCTTAAAGGAATTGTAGGATATACAGATGAAGGTGTTGTATCTCAGGATTTTGTGAGTGATGCTCGCACAAGTATTTTTGATGCAGATGCTTCTATAGAATTAAGCCCAACATTTTTCAAATTAGTTTCTTGGTATGATAATGAGTTTGGATATTCAAATAAACTTGTTGATCTAGCCGAAAAAGTAAATGAACTATAAATAACAGATGTTTTCTTATACGAATCCTCTGTGGATTCGTATAAGAAAATGATTTGATAAGTATTCATACTCTATGATTTTAGTAGTTGATAGCGGGTCTACCAAGACCGATTGGATTGCCCTTAGTGATGAGGGTACTATGTTATTCCAAACACAAACGTTGGGATTAAATCCGCAAGTATTATCACAAGAAATATTAACAGAGCGTATTGTAAATAATTTTGAGTTATATAAACATAGAAATGAGGTAAGTCGTCTTTATTTTTATGGAGCTGGTTGTGGTGTAGAAAAGCCTCGAAAACTAATAAAAGAAGTCTTTGAAGAGTTTTTTAAAGAAGCACAGGAGATTATTATTAAAGAAGACACGTATGCTGCTCTGTATGCAACTATAGACACAGAACAAGCAGAAAAAGCTATTGTATGTATATTAGGAACAGGTTCTAATTGTAGCTACTTTAACGGAAGCGAAATTGAACAAAAAGTAATTTCACTAGGATATATCTTAATGGATGATGCCAGTGGAAATTACTTTGGAAGGCAATTATTGAGAGATTATAAATTCAATAATATTCCAAGTGATTTGTCTGCCAAGTTTGGAAATGCATATGATCTAAGTTCAGAAAATATAAAAAACCATTTATACAAGAACCCTAATCCAAATACCTACTTAGCAACCTTCGCACGTTTTTTAATAGAAAATAAAGATCATGATTACTGTCAGAAATTGATACGAAAAGGACTTTCTTTATTTATAGAAAATCAAATTTTCCAATTTTCAGATGCAAAAGAAGTGCCTATACATTTTGTAGGTTCTATCGCTTTCTATTTAGAGAAAGAGCTTGTAGCGTTGTTAGATGAGTATGGATTGATAAAAGGTAAAATATTAAAACGTCCTATAGATGGACTTGTATTACATCATAAAGATCATATTCTTTATTAATGTAATATCGTAAGAAATATGTACATTTTTGTATGTATACTAGGTGTTAGAAAAAATCCCATTCAATATAATGAATGGGATTTTTTATTTTACAGAATTTTAAAACTCTTTATTGGATCACTAAAGGGTTTTACACTTTAAAGCATGCCTTAGGCAGTTTATTTAATTGCAATTACAGAGATTTCTACATTTACATATTTAGGTAGATTTGCAACTTCTACAGTTTCTCTAGCAGGGGCTGTTGCATCATCAAAATAAGCTCCATATACTTCGTTAACTGCTGCAAAATCATTCATCTTGTTTACAAAAATGGTAGATTTTACAACGTCTTCAAAAGTCATGTTAGCGGCAGCTAATACTGCTTTTAGATTCTGCATTACAAGTGTTGTTTCATCTTTAATAGTTCCTTCAAAAAGTTTTCCTGTCTTTGGGTCTATGGCAATTTGTCCAGATGTATATAAGGTATTTCCAGAAAGTACAGCTTGATTATAAGGTCCGATAGGAGCAGGAGCATTTGGTGTTGAAATTATTTTTTTCATAATAGTATTTCGCGAAAGCGGAAATTTTATAATTAATTATATGTGTATTATCGTTGTTTAGGATTACAATCTAATATAGTAAAGATACTGAATTAGAGTCGCTCATCTGGTGCACGACGCTTATCATATTTTATATCACTGAGTAAGTTTCCTTTAATTCCTATAAAGAAATTCCAAGAGGATCGTGTACTGAAAGGAACCCAATTAAAACGTAAATTCCAACTTTCTAAGTCTCTACCAAATTGTAACGAAGTAAATGTAAATCCAGGATTTGCTAAGTCATATCCTGAGGAACCCCCAACAGTCCAGCGTTTTCCAAGTTCTATATCTCCACTAAAAACGAGAGAGTGTGTGCCAATTTGATTTTGTCTGGCACTATTGACATAACTTACCTCATATGAAACTCGTAAGTTCCAAGGAATTTTAAAATTATAAAACTGTATTTCTTGTTCTTCTTGATCTTCGTCATCTTCAGGTAATCCATTGCTATTTCCTGTGATATCTACACCGCCACCAAATAAATCATCAGGTCTTCCTCCAGCGGCAAAAGTTTGGTTTTGAGTTCGATTTGTATTTTTATCTCTCCCTTTTTCAAAATCTTTACTTGAGAAACTGTACCCGAAATTTGCTCGAGCACCTGTAATTCTGAAAAGACTCCCCCCATTATTGATATTAAGCGTGTTGATACGTGTATTATTACTATTTAAAGCATATATATCTAAGGAAGCACTAAAGTTAATTTCAAGTTTGTTTTCTACAATAGGAATCGCTCCGCTTACAGATATAGGTGATAGTCTCAAACTATCTGCTGTGATATTATAGGAAGTTCTAAAGTTTAGATTTCGTAGTAAAGCAATCTTTTTATAATCTTCGGTGGCAGCAGTATCTTTATCTCTTACTTTTGCTTCTATAACATTACTGACCCCTAATGACAGAGAGGCATTTTCTCTATTACTCGGAGCTCCTAATAAACTCCCTTCAAACCTAGAAAACTCAACAGTTTCTGTAAGATCTGTAGCAGTAGGGTCATTAGGATCTGTACGTTGATAGCTCTCAAAAAACTGATCAAAAGCAGGCGTATAACTAATGGCTATATTGGGACGAATAACATGACGAATAGATTCAATTTTGCTTCCTTTTTTAAAATTAAAAAAGCCATAAAGAGTCGTTCCTAAACTAGCACTTGTACCATAGGTTCTATAAGAAGCTATGCCATTAACAGTATCTCTTACAACCTCATTATTCTCCTGATCAAAAGATTGGTCTATAGTCCTAAAAACAGTATTCTCCGTGTAATTAGCACCTAAAGTAGCACTAATGTATTTAGCAACTTTGAAATTGGTAGAAATAGGAATGGTTTGCTGTATACTTGAACGGCCATCTCTAAACATTTCTGAAGTAAAGAACAGACTATCTGTAGTTACATATTGATTATTAGCTCTTAAAGAGTAATTAAAGTTTATGTTTTGTATAATCCCTTTTTTAGACCCGCTTTTAGGGGCAAATGGGAATATACGATCTACATTTACTTGTGCAGATGGAAGTGTTAAATTGATCACTTCTGTTTGAGAGTTCTGAGAGTGTGTTGCAGCGACTGTTACATTTACAGGCGTTTTACCAGGAAATGTACGAGAGTATGATACAGAAGAACTAAAGTTGTTTGTTAAGAAGTTACCTGTATTACTTTGATTTATAGATTGCTGGAAGAAATCACTGCTTCCTAAGTTTACAGAAGCAGAAAACCTACTATTAGGACTTGATTTTTGATCTTGTGTATGATTCCAACGTATATTGTAAGTGTTTGTTTCAGAAAAATCAGGAAGCCCACGTTCACTAGCTAATATTTTCTCAAAATTGAAACTTAATCGTCCGTTAAATTTATAACGTAACCTATAGTCAGAGTCTGCCCGTAATGCATAACTACCATTGGTATAATAATCTCCAGTAATCGCAAGATTGTAATAATCACTAAGTGCAAAGTAATACCCTCCATTTTGTAAAAAATAACCTCTCTGTCTTGTTTCTCCGGGGCTTGGAATAAGGAAACCTGAAACACTTTGTTGTTTATTTAGAGGAAAAAAAGCAAATGGTAATCCAATTGGTGTAGGTACATCTGCAATATACATATTAGTAAGCCCTGTAACGAGTTTCTGACCAGGTACAAACTTTACTTTACGCGCATAAAAATAATACTCAGGATCATCTAGGTTTTTACTTGTTGTAATTTTTACATTACTCATAAATACCACAGAATCATTAACACGCTTACTTATTTCTGATTTTAAATTAATTTCTTGCCCTCCTGCGCCTTCAACTCTAGAACCATAGATTAATGCCTTTTCAGAGTCAAAATTAAATTTAATAGAATCTGGCATTACTTCATTAAGTCCTTGTTTAAAAATAGGAATCTGAGTGTATACGCCACTAGTATCTTTTATTCCTTTGGCGAATACAGTGTTTTTTTCATAATCTAGAATAATTTCACCAGCATTTATTTGAATATCTTCATAAATAACTTCGGCTTCATTATACAGAAATATCTTTTTCTTGCTTCTGCTTATGCGTTCGTAATCGGTAGCTTTGTACGTTACTTTATCAGTAAGCGGTTCTTTTTTGGTTCGAACAGAATCAGGGCGTATAGTGTTTCTTACATTAATCGTTGTGTCTTTAAGGGTTTGCTTTCGCGAAAGCGTATCAAGCGATTGTTCAATAACCTTGGAAGAATCTGGATCTTTCTCTGCGGGTATGGCATTATTCTTGGATGGAAACTCCTGTGCGACCATTAAAAATGGGCAAAGCAAGAATAAGCAAATGAATAAAGAAAGGTGTACAGTTTTTGTTTGCAATGCGATTAATCCTATTTTTGTGTGACAAGCATCATTTAAAGTGCCAAAATTACATATATTTTTCGGGTTGAAACCTAATTCTTGTAATTTTGAAAATAACTAGTAAATAATTTACGTTAGATATGGTATATTCTATTAATAATACTGCTAACTAACGCTTAAAAGATTAGATTTTGATAAAAAGGATGCGTAATTTGATTTCATTTAGTATTTATTTAACGCTACTCTTTAGTTTTGTTAATGTAAATGCGACTTCTTTAACACAAATACCCTCTAAGAAAAAGTTTAAAGTGGTGCTTGATGCAGGACATGGAGGAAAAGATCATGGGAAACCTTCAAAAGCAGGATCTCCAGAAAAAGATATTGCTCTTAAAATAGTACTGGCACTTGGAAAACAGTTAGAGAAGAATAAAGATATAGAGGTGATCTATACCCGAAAGACAGACATATTTATAGATTTACACGAAAGAGGCAAAATTGCCAATAAAGCCGAAGCTGATTTATTTATATCGGTACATTGTAATGCACATACATCACAAGCTTATGGCGCAGAAACGTATGTATTAGGATTACACCGTAACGCCACAAATCTTAATGTAGCAAAAGCAGAAAACGCTGTGGTTTTTTTAGAAGAAGACTATGAAGAAACCTATGCACAATACGATTTAAACTCTCCAGAGTCTGCTATAGGTTTAGAATTAATGCAAGAAGAGTTTTTAGATCAAAGTGTATTTTTAGCTTCCTTAGTTCAAGATAATTTTAGAGAAAAACTAAAACGTAAAGATCGCAGTGTAAAACAAGCTGGATTTATTGTACTACATCAAACAGTGATGCCTAGTATACTTGTTGAAACAGGTTTTATTACAAATACTAAAGAAAGAAAGTATTTAAACTCTTCTAAAGGACAACTAGCACTCGCAAATTCAATAGCATCTGCTGTAAGAACATATAAGTCAAAAGTGTTTAGTTATCTAGATAATGAAGCGATAGCAGGAGCAGAGACTGTCGTTACAGAAGTAAAAGATGAAGAACCAGATAAGATTGTAGAAGGAGTAACCTTTAAGGTGCAATTGGCTGCAAGTAAACGTAAGTTAGATACAAAACCCTATAATTTTAAAGGTTTAAGAAATATTTCAAGACTGAAAAAAGGAAAAGTATTTAAATATTATTATGGTGCTACCTCAAATTATACAGAAATAAAGAAAAAATTAGAAGAAGCAAAAGTAAAAGGCTATACTACAGCGTTTATTGTTTCTTTTGAGAAGAATAATATTCAAGTCCCATTAAAACAAGTGTTAAATTAATAGTTCCTTAAAGCCAAGGTTCTTATTAAATTCCTACATTTGTCTCCTGTATAAAACATTATATGCTTAAAATCTCTAAAGAAGTCAGAACGGGAATACTAGCAATCATTGCTCTAGTGATTGTTATAGGAGGCTATAACTATCTTAAAGGCCAGAATTTATTAGATAAGAACAGAAGTTTTTATGCGCTATACGATAATGTAGAAGGACTTACTCCTGGTGCTAATGTAACGATCAACGGACTTACCGTTGGAAAAGTGATCTCTATTAAATTTGCGGATAAAGCAGGAATGTTAAAAGTACATTTTAATGTAGTAAGTGACTTTGAGTTTTCAAATAAGAGTATCGCCAAGGTATATGGTATAGGCTTTATTAGCGGAAAGAACCTTGCTATTGTTCCTAATTATGATGGAGAACTAGCAAAAGATGGTGACACGTTACCTTCAGAGATAGACAATGGTATTATGGAGCTGGTTACTGAACGATTAGAACCACTACAAGCTGTCATAGAATCTGCTATTAATGATACAGACTCTCTTGTGAAGTCTGTTAATACAGTACTAGATAAAGATACGCAGCGTAATTTGAAAGAAGCAGTTGCTAATTTTGCTGTAATTTCTAGAGAGTTAAAAACAACTTCTAGATCTATGAATGGGCTTTTAGCAGACAATAAAGAGAAGCTTACAGGTACTATTTCTAATTTTGAAGAGATATCAACTAATTTTGCAAAGTTATCAGATTCTTTATCTCAAATTGAAATAGGGACTTTAATATCAAATTTTGAAAACTTGGCAGCAGATTTTGAAGGAATCGCAAATAATCTTAAATCTGGCAAAGGAACGGCTGGAAAGCTTTTGCAGGATGACCAAGTTTATGTAAATTTGGAGCGTACCACAAAACAGATGGAATTATTGTTACAGGATATGAGATTACATCCTAAGCGATATGTACATTTCTCTCTGTTTGGCAAAAAACCAAAGGAGTATAATCCGCCTAAAGATTCGTTACGTTAGGTGGAATACTAACTAACGATTATGCAATACATACCTAACATTCTATTTTTAATAATCCTTGTTCTAGGGATTGGTTTTTTTACAAAAAACATTAAGAAGTTATTTCGCAATATCAAACTTGGAAAAGATATTGATAGAACAGATAACAAGCCATTGCGTTGGCGTAATATGGCAAAAATTGCTCTAGGGCAATATAAAATGGTAAAACGTCCAGTTTCTGGAATACTACATGTTGTTGTCTATGTAGGGTTTATCATTATTAATATAGAAGTATTAGAGATCATTATAGATGGTCTTTTTGGTACTCATAGAATTTTTGGATTCTTAGGAGGTTTCTATGATTTTTTAATTGGAAGTTTTGAAATACTAGCATTTCTTGTTTTTGTAGCGGTTGTCATTTTTTGGATTCGTCGTAATGTAATACGCCTTAAACGTTTTTTAAATCCAGAAATGAAAGGATGGCCAAAAATGGATGGAAATCTAATTCTCTATTTTGAAATGGTGTTGATGACATTATTCTTGGTCATGAATGCTGCCGACTTACAATTACAAACCATAGGAGCAGATCATTATGCTTCTCAAGGAGGTATTGTAGGCGCTTTTCCTATCAGCCAGTATATAGCTCCTTTATTTCAAGGGATGTCAGAATCATCTCTTGTTATTGTTGAACGAGGTGCTTGGTGGGTACATATTATTGGAATTTTAGTTTTCTTAAACTATCTATACTATTCTAAGCATTTACATATTTTATTGGCATTTCCAAATACATGGTATGCAAAGCTAAAACCTAAAGGGCAACTAGATAACTTAGATGCAGTTACTAAAGAAGTGCAACTTATGATGGATCCAAATGCAGATCCATTTGCAGCACCAGCAGAAGATGAAGGAGATCCTGAAAAATTTGGAGCTAGTGATGTATTAGATCTAAACTGGGTACAACTTATGAACTCATATAGTTGTACAGAGTGTGGGCGTTGTACAAGTGAATGTCCAGCTAATCAAACAGGAAAGAAATTATCTCCTCGTAAGATTATGATGGATACCCGAGATCGTTTAGAAGTTGTAAGTAAAAACATAGATAAGAATGGAAGCTTTCAGCCAGATGGTAAGCAACTTTTAGATGATCATATAAGTAAAGAAGAGTTATGGGCGTGTACTACTTGTAATGCTTGCGTAGAAGCCTGTCCTATTGGAATTGACCCTCTAAGTATTATCTTGGATATGCGTCGTTATATGGTGAT
Source organism: uncultured Dokdonia sp. (assembly GCF_947492815.1). Taxonomy (GTDB): domain Bacteria; phylum Bacteroidota; class Bacteroidia; order Flavobacteriales; family Flavobacteriaceae; genus Dokdonia. Next base: position 75,212 of record NZ_CANLOB010000018.1, on the reverse strand, counting down.
GGAAGAGAGTGCTGCTCCAAGTGATCTTAATAATGCAATGACTAATATAGAAAATAATGGAGCTCCATGGCCATTTAATCAAATGGATAGAGCCAATTGGATAAATGAAAGCTAAACACATTGTCATACTATTTCTCTTAAGTTTCCCTTTTTTAGGAAATGCACAACGTAGTTGGAGAGAAGATAGTTTACAATTTAAAGTATATACAAGGATTTATTTTAACAAACAAAAACAAATAGACTCCGTAAAAGTACAAAAGATCACTTGTGATTATTGTTCTCAAGAACAAGTGTTAGCTTTATCTGAAGAAGCATTATTTAGAACAAGAATGGATCTTAATGATCCTAATTTAAAAAAGAAAGGAGTCCACGTACAGGCTCATTATATACGAATAAGTAAAAAAGATTTTCAATCAATTAACAACAATTAATCTAAGAGATGAAAAAGGAAGACGTAGAAAAATTATTAAGTGAAAAGTTAGAAGATGGTGAACACGTAAGTCCAGTATTGCCGGATGGAATGAAGAATTATCTCATAGATATAGATGGAACTATTTGTGATGATATTCCTAATGAAGAGCCAGAAAGAATGCTTACAGCACAGGTGTATCCAGATGCATTGAAAACATTAAATAACTGGTATGATCAAGGGCATATTATTTGTTTTTTTACTTCTCGTACAGAAGAACATAGAGGATATACAGAAACATGGCTAAAACAACATGGATTTAAATACCATAGCTTATTAATGGGAAAACCTAGAGGTGGAAATTACCATTGGATAGATAACCATTTAGTAAAAGCTACTAGATATAAAGGAAAGTTTACAGAATTAGTAGACAAAGAAGTTACCATTCAAGTTTTTGAAGATTAGAAGATAATAATTTCGCTTTCGCGAAAGCGAACTTGTGAGACTTGCCTGCCTACTGGTATGCTCACGACCACAGGGGAGAGCGAAGCGTTAATGCAGAAACATATACTATGAGTGAACCACTAAGAGTACCTACCATGGCCGAATATATGGCGCAAGGCAAGCAACCAGAAATTTTATTTTGGGTTGGTTGTTCAGGTAGTTTTGATGATAGAGCAAAAAAAATAACAAAAGCCTTTGCTCGTATCTTAAATAAAGCCAATGTAGATTTTGCAGTATTAGGGGCAGAAGAAAGTTGTACGGGAGATCCAGCCAAAAGAGCTGGTAATGAATTCCTTTTTCAGATGCAAGCTGCCATGAATATAGAAGTACTTAATGGCTATGAAATAAAGAAGATTGTAACCGCATGTCCTCATTGTTTTAATACCATTAAAAATGAATATACTTCATTAGGCGGAAACTATGAAGTAGTACATCATACGCAGTTTCTAAAATCTCTATTAGAAGACGGTCGTCTTAAAGTAGAAGGCGGTAAGTTTAAAGGAAAACGTATTACATTTCATGATCCTTGTTATTTAGGTAGAGCAAATAATGTGTACGAAGCACCACGCGATTTATTACGTAAGTTGGAAGTAGAGCTTGTTGAAATGCGTAAATGTAAAACAAATGGGCTTTGTTGTGGCGCTGGTGGAGCACAGATGTTTAAAGAACCAGAACCTGGAAATAAAGATGTAAATGTAGAACGTACAGAGCAAGCTTTAGAAGTAAAGCCAGATATCATTGCTGCTGGTTGCCCATTTTGTAATACAATGATGACAGATGGTGTCAAGAATAAAGAAAAAGAAGATAGTATAGAGGTATTGGACGTTGCAGAGATGATTGCTTCTGCCGAAGATTTATAAAACCAATAACTATATGGAGCCTTCTAATCGTAAGAAAAGATTTTCTATTATTGATTTTATCTCTATTCCAGGAGGGCTTGTTATCTTAATTGTTATTATTAGACTTTTGTATCGTTATTTTGTATACGATTCATTTAGTCTATTTTAAAATATAATATACGTGTTAGCAGATTTTAATACACTTCCTGCTCAATCTAGAGTATGGATATATCAAAGTGATAAAAAGTTTACAGAAGATCAGGTCGTACAGTTACGAAAAGATCTCTCAACTTTTCTCACTTCATGGACCGCTCATGGAGCTAATTTAAATGCTGGATTTGAGGTTAAGTATGATCGGTTTATTGTTATTGCATTAGATCAGTCACAAGCCTCTGCTAGTGGATGTTCTATAGATAGTCAAGTACGTTTTATACAAGCTATACAAGAAGATTTAGGAGTCGATTTATTAGACAAAATGAATGTGACCTATTATCAAAATGATCGTATTCATTACAAACCTCTTGTTGATTTTAAGAAAATGGCAAAAGATGGAGCGATAGGTAAAAAAACAGTGGTGTTTAATAATCTAGTGACTAATTTAGAAGAATACCTTCATCATTGGGAAGTGCCTGCTATTGAAAGCTGGCATAGCCGTTTTTTAAAAAAATAAGCGCTATTCAATTTAGCGAACTATCAATTTCTTTACAATAGGAGTATTACTATTTTCTGTAGTAATAGTAGCAATATATATACCTGTACTTAATGTTGGTAATGCAACTTGATCTCTATCAGAGATAGCAGTTGTCGCAAATACTTCTTGCCCTTTAATACTATATAATTGGATGCTTTTAACTTCTTTTTGAGAAGACGTTAAATCATACGAAAGCATACCATCATTTATTGTTAAGTAAATAGAAGAAGCTAACACATCATTTACAGAAAGAGCTTCATTGTTTTTTGCAACTTCAATTAAAAATTCAGCACATAGTTTTGCAAATTTAGTAGCATGACTTGCTGTATTGGTAAGACTAAACATATCTCCAGTAGAGTGAATATTCCCATTATGCTGTCCGAAATTAGCTTCAAATGGAAATGCAGCTAAATACCCTTGTCCTGTCCAGCTTGCATGGTCTGAACATCCATAGTTACATACAGATGTACTGTAGGTTACCTGATGATCTCCAGAAGCATTGTAATGATCTAAAAGACTCATCATGTAATTAGTAAGCGTTCCGCTTGTAAAATCAGTGATAAACGAAACATCATTAGAAGAACCATTAAAGAGGGTCATGTCAAATTGAGAAACCGCAACTACATTTACGTCATTGGAGGCATATTCACTCGCAATTTCATTAGATCCTACTAGACCAATCTCTTCTGCAGCGTATGCCATAACTTCTATAGTTCTTTTAGGAACAAAGCCTACTTCAAATAATGCTCTTGTAGCTTCTGTAATGGTTGCAATTCCTGAGGCATCATCATCAGCTCCTGGTGCATTATCATTTCCTTGATTGGAGGTAGAATCTAAATGTCCACCTACAATCACATATTCTTCTGGAATTTCAGCACCAGTAATGGTTAAAATAACAGATGGCATTTGCGTATTTGAATGTTCAAATAAACGAACACTCACATCAGTTCTGCCATATTCGGCAGCCATTTCCTCCCATTTTGCTTTTAAATCTACTGCCGCTTGTGTAGCCGAAGCTCTATTATGATATCTTGTGCCATAGTTTTCTAATTCAAGAATATGGTCTTCTATATTTTGTGTTTGTATAAGATCTAACGTCGGAATTACGGTTGCATCTTCCGTAATTGAAAAATTTAATGCTGCTCGAGTATTATTTTCTAAGATATTTTGAGGGTTCTGAATGGCAGTAATTGCTTCTTCTTCAGAATTCCTATATATATACCCAGGACCATGCGTAAGAATTCTATCGTGTAGCTTATGACTTCCTGTTTCTGTCATCCAAACAGCAACCTCATTACGGAACGTTGATAAAATCTCAATATCATTAGGAGCATCTTTTACAAGTGCTTTTGCATGATGCAATGACATGGTAGCATAAAACCCATCTTGATGTTGCGCAGTGACGTTTAAAGAAATTAAAAGACAAATTGATAGAGTGTAAAAATATTTCAAAGCTTTTTTTTACTAAAATATTAAAATTGCACACTAAAGGGGTATACTTTTATAATAATTAACGTTGCGATATACGTTTTAGGGATTTTTTACGCTATAAGGTATGGTTAATAATATTTTGTTAACTTTTTATATGCTTTCGCGAAAGCGTATGCAATCTTAGTAAATTCGTAATACAGGTAATATGTTAACGTATTGCATGTAGTACACCCAACTTACTTCTTCATGGCATTATAATTGTTTTTAAAGAGGCGAGTACTAGTAATGAGTCGTTTTTAATAGTTATTGATATATGCAGTTTAGGAAATACCTTCTTTTTCTTAGTTTTATTTACATTTCGCTTGGTGCTGTTGCACAGCAATCATATCCACTTTATACCAATGATATAGAATCTCAACGTACATGGGTTGATAGTGTGTATACTTCCATGACGGTAGAGCAACGCATTGGACAGCTATTTATGGTAGATGTTTTTTCTAGTGATCCAAAAGCAAAAGTTGATAAAATACGCGCACTTATTAAAGAACAACATATAGGAGGAATTATTTTTTCTAAGGGAGGCCCTATGCGACAAGCCAAATTGAATAATGAATTTCAAGAACTGGCTACGACACCTTTATTAATTGGAATGGATGCAGAATGGGGATTGTCTATGCGATTAGATAGTACCTATGCCTTTCCTTGGAATATGACTTTAGGAGCGATACAGGATAATCGTATTGTAAAAGATGTGGGAGCACGTGTAGGAGAACATTGTAAACGTTTAGGCGTTCATATTAATTTTGGACCTGTCGTAGATATCAATGTAAATCCAGCAAATCCTATTATTGGAAACAGATCTTTTGGAGAAGACAAAGTAAATGTTACAGAGAAAGCAATTGCCTTTTTAGAAGGAATGCAAGGTGCTGGTGTTTTAGGAAGTGCCAAACATTTCCCAGGCCATGGCGATACAGATCAAGATAGTCATAAAACATTACCAACATTAGATTTTACATTAGATCGTCTCAAAAATATTGAAATGTATCCCTATAAGCCTATCATAGAAGCAGGGGTTGCAAGTGTGATGGTCGCACATTTGAATGTGCCTAATCTTGTTCCAGAAGATGGGTACCCAACATCTATTTCACCAACGGTAGTGACAAGTGTTTTAAAAGATAGTTTGCAGTTTCATGGACTGATCTTTACAGATGCTCTTAATATGAAAGGAGCTTCTAATTTTAAGGAGCCTGGTGAAATTGACCTCGCAGCTTTTAAAGCAGGAAATGATATTCTTTTGATAAGTAATGACGTACCGTCGGCAGCAATAAAAATTAAAGCAGCATTAGAAAACAATGAAATTACAGAAGAACGTTTAGCACATTCTGTAAAAAAGATTCTCTATGCCAAGTATAAAGTGGGGTTATCTAATTACCAGCCAGTAGCAACAGAAAACCTCGTTAAGGATTTGAATACTACGTTAGATGATATTGTATATAGTGAAGCGATTGAAAATGCAATCACACTTACAAAAAATGAAAAGTCCTTACTTCCTGTAAAAAACTTAGATAATAAAAAAATAGCTTATGTGTCTTTAGGAGACGACTCTGGAAGTCATTTTTTAAAGGAGATGCGTAAGTATACCAATATCTCGCATGTAAAAGCGACATCACTTGATCAGATGATCACAAAACTTAAAAAGTATAATTATGTCATTGTAGGATTTCATAGGTCTAATGCAAATCCTTGGAAATCTTATGCTTTTACAGATGAAGAAAAAACATGGTTGTATGAGATCGCTCGTACAAATGATGTTGTATTAGATCTTTTTGTACGTCCGTATGCAATGCTAGATTTATTGTCTACTACAAACATAGAAGCGGTTGTTCATAGTTATCAGAATAGTAAGATTGCACAGCAAAAAAGCGCACAACTTATTTTTGGAGCGATCCCAAGTAAGGGAAAACTTCCTGTTTCGTTAAAAGAAACACCTATGGGGTCGGGTTTTGAATCTGGAACCTTACGAAGACTTTCGTACGGAATTCCAGAAGAAGTAGGGGTGAGTTCAGATAGTTTGAGTAAGAAAGTAGATGCTTTAGTACGATCAGGGATTACACAAGCAATGATGCCAGGTGCACAAGTGCTTATAGCACGTAAGGGGAAAGTGATTTACAATAAAAGTTTTGGATATCATACATACAATAAAAAGCGAAGAGTACGCCCTGATGATGTATATGATGTTGCCTCTATGACAAAGATTTTAGCATCATTGCCATTACTTATGGAGTTGCGAAGCCAAGGTTCGATTACATTAGATGATACACTAGGAGAATTGATTCCAGAATTAAAAGGAACCAATAAATCTAATATTACTTTACGTAAAGCATTATCACATTATGCACGTTTTAAAGCATGGATTCCTTTTTATTTAGCGACACTAGATACGGTTACTAAAAAACCGTCACAAGAATACTATAGAAAAGCCTACTCAAAAGACTTTAATATTAAAGTAGCTGATGAGTTATACTTACGAAGTGATTATACAGATTCTATCATCAAACGTATTGGTGAGAGTGATCTGAGAGATCGACTTTCTTATAAGTATAGCGATTTACCATACTACCTAATGAAGAAGTTCTTAGAAGATTATTATGGTAAAGATTTAAATAAACTTACCTCAGAACGTTTTTATACCTCATTGGGGGCAAATAGAACGGGGTATAAACCATTAGATCGATTCTCTAAAAAATCGATTGTTCCTTCAGAAAATGACACCTATTGGCGTAATCAAAGAGTACAAGGATATGTACATGATATGGGGGCAGCAATGCAAAGTAATATAGGTGGACATGCAGGATTGTTTAGTAATGCCAATGATGTCGCAAAACTCATGCAAATGTACCTTCAAAATGGCTATTACGGGGGTAAACGATATATATCTAAAGAAACGATCGAAGAGTTTAATACCTGTAATTACTGTAATAAGAATGTGCGAAGAGGTGTAGGGTTTGATAAACCCCAACTCTCTGGAAGTGGCCCTACCTGTGGTTGTGTATCAATGGCCAGTTTTGGACATAGCGGATTTACAGGGACCTATACTTGGGCAGATCCAGAACAAGATCTTGTCTATGTATTTTTATCAAATCGTACATTTCCTACAATGGAAAATCGTAAATTAGTCACGTCGGGATTACGTACCAGAATTCAAGAAGCGATCTATGAATCTATAATTGACTAGTACGCTTTCGCGAAAGCTAAAAAAGAAAACTACATGAAAATTGCTATAGTTTGTTATCCTACATTTGGTGGTAGTGGCGTTGTTGCTACAGAACTCGGGATAGCGCTCTCTAAAAGAGGACACGAAGTTCACTTTATAACCTATAAACAACCAGTTAGATTGGCGTTACTGAATGAGAAAATTCATTTTCATGAAGTAAATGTACCAGATTACCCTTTGTTTCATTATCAACCGTATGAGTTAGCACTTTCGAGTAAATTGGTACGTATTATCAAGAAACAAGGTATCGATATTTTGCATGTGCATTATGCAATACCACATGCATATGCAGGCTATATGGCTAAAGAGATGCTGAAAGAAGAAGGTATTCATATCCCAATGGTGACTACGCTGCACGGAACAGATATTACACTTGTAGGAAGTCATCCATTTTATCGTCCAGCTGTTAGTTTTAGTATTAATAAGAGTGATGTGGTAACTTCAGTTTCTGAAAGTTTAAAAAAAGATACATTACGCCTTTTTGACATTACAAGAGCGATAGATGTCGTTCCAAACTTTATTGATGTAGATGGCTCTAATAATGGCTTTACAGATTGTCAAAGAGAGTTAATGGCCAATGAAGATGAGCGTATTATTACACATATTAGTAACTTTAGAAAAGTAAAACGTATTCAAGACGTTATTGAAGTCTTTTATAGGGTACAATTAGAATTACCTGCAAAATTACTTATGGTAGGAGAAGGACCAGAAAGAGAAGGAGCAGAGCAACGAGTAAAAGAATTAGGAATAGAAGATAAAGTTCGTTTCTTAGGAAATAGTAATGAAATAGATAAAATCTTATGCTTTTCAGATCTTTTCTTATTACCCTCTGAAGCAGAGAGTTTTGGATTAGCTGCATTAGAAGCAATGGTTAACGAAGTTCCGGTAGTCTCTAGTAATGCAGGAGGAATTCCAGAAGTAAATATAGATGGTATTACAGGGTATCTATCTAATGTAGGAAATATAGCAGATATGGCACAAAATGCCATACGTATTCTACAAGATGATGATACGCTAAATACATTTAAAAAGAATGCCAAGCAAGAAGCAAGAAAGTTTGACATACAAAATATCGTACCATTGTACGAAGAACTCTATGAAAAAGTATTAGTAGGGAAAGTTTAATTCTCTAGTTCTAAAATGTATAAAAAAACCGAGGCATATGCCTCGGTTTTTTTATACATTTTTTCTAATTAAAATTGATATCGAATACTTAAAGCGATATCAAACTCTAGACTGTCATCTATATCATTTAAGATCCCTATTTCAGGTCTAAAGTCTAATGATAATAATAAAGGAATATCAAAATTATATTCTATACCTATCGTTCCTGCAGCATTTAGAAAAAACTCATTGATATCTTCATCTCCTCTAAAACCATCATCAAAATCAAAAGAACCTCCAGCAGCTCCAACGCCTGCATACCAGTTAAAATTCCCGTCTAGTCGCCATACCCATTGGTAAATACCTGTAAGGCGTATGGCATTAAAGTTATTGGCACTTCGCCATCCAAGCCCTAATTCTAAGCGATTATTATCCCCTAATCCGCGTTGATAATTAACCTCTGTTCCAAATCCATCATTATCACCTACACGTATCCCTATAGCGTTTTGGGAGATTTCTTGAGCTTGAGCAACAGCTATAAATCCTAAAAATAATAAGAAACTAAAAAGCGTCTTCTTCATAAAGTTGAGTTTTAAATTGATATTAGTAAGTTATGTTGCTATAACGTAAGATACACCATAAAATTTTGATGTATTTTTGATTATATGCTTATGTCCTTTGAACAATTATCACGCCAACTTTCTGGAGAACTTCACTCAGATGCATTACATAAACGAATTTATGCAACAGATGCATCCGTGTATAGAAAAGTTCCTCAAGCAGTAGCGTTTCCAAAAGATACGAGCGATATACAGCGTTTGGTTCTTTTTGCAACAGAAAATAATACAACGCTTATTCCTCGTACAGCTGGGACTTCGCTAGCTGGACAATGTGTAGGCGACGGTATTATAGTAGATGTTTCTAAACATTTCACTAAGATTATTGATTTAGATATAGAAAAACGTCAAGTAACAGTGCAACCTGGTGTGATAAGAGATGAGTTAAATGAATATCTAAAACCACATGGATTATTCTTTGGCCCCAATACCTCTACGGCAAACCGATGTATGATAGGAGGAATGGTTGGAAATAACTCTTCAGGGACTACTTCTATAAAATATGGAGTAACCCGAGATAAAGTAGTTCGATTAAAAACAGTACTTAGTGATGGGAGTGAAGTTGTTTTTGAATCAATGTCAGATATACGCTTTCGCGAAAAATGCCAATTGTCTACTTTAGAAGGGAGTATCTATAAAACACTCAAAGAATCCTTATCATCATCAGAAGTACAAGACCAAATCCATGCTGAATTTCCAAAACCAGAAATCCATAGACGTAATACAGGGTATGCTATAGATGCGCTTATACATCAACAACCATTTTCAGAAGAAGGAAATCTATGTAATCTCTGTTCTTTATTAGCAGGTAGCGAAGGGACACTAGCTTTTACTACAGAAATTACACTTCAACTTGATGAGTTGCCACCTGATCAAGGAGTGTTAATTGCCGCTCACTTTGAAACGCTTCAACAATGTTTAAAAGCCGTTTCATTAACCATGCAGCATGATCTGTACACTTGTGAAATGATGGATAAGGTCATTCTAGATTGTACAAAAAATAATAGGACACAATTAAAAAATCGATTCTTTATAGAAGGTGATCCTGCTGCGATCCTTACGTTAGAAGTTCGAGATTCTACTATAGAAAAAGCACGTGCTCAAGCAAATGCTTTAGTAGACGATATCCAAGCTTCTGGTCTTTCTTATGCCTATCCTATATTAGAAGGAAAACAGATTGATCAAGCAATGGAACTCCGTAAAGCGGGTTTAGGCTTATTAGGAAACATTATAGGGGATCGCAAAGCGGTCGCTTGTATAGAAGATACTGCCGTTGCACTTGAAGATTTAGCATCCTATATAGATGAGTTTACAGCAATCATGGATGCTTATAAACAAGAAGCCGTGTATTATGCACATGCAGGAGCAGGAGAGTTGCATTTGCGGCCTATTTTAAACCTTAAAGAGTCTAATGATGTTGTTTTATTTAGAAAAATCACCACAGAAGTAGCCCAACTTGTAAAGAAATATCAAGGCTCAATGAGTGGAGAGCATGGAGACGGTATTGTACGCTCTGAGTTTATTGCCTATATGATAGGAGAAAAGAATTATGAACTCCTAAGGAAAATAAAATACACATTTGACCCAAAATCTATATTTAATAAAGGTAAAATTGTGGATCCATTATCTATGGACACCTCTTTACGTTATGAAATAGACAGAGAAGAACCTGAGATAACAACACTTTTGAATTTCAATGATCAAGAAGGTATTTTACGATCTGCAGAAAAATGTAACGGAAGTGGTGACTGTCGTAAACTTCCTAGTGCAGGCGGAACAATGTGTCCTAGTTATAGAGCTACTCGTAATGAAAAAGATACCACAAGAGCTAGAGCCAATGCTTTACGAGAGTTTTTAACAACATCAGAAAAAACAAACCCTTTTGATCATGAAGAACTTAAAGAAGTATTTGATCTTTGCGTAAGTTGTAAAGCCTGTGCCAGCGAATGTCCTAGTAATGTAGATGTGGCAACGCTAAAAGCAGAATTTGAATATCAATATCAAAAGTCACACGGAAGTTCACTGCGTACTAAGTTATTTGCACATACAACAAGAATCAATAAATTAGGAGCTAAAGCCCCTGCGTTATATAATGGATTACTTAAAGTAACTGGTGGTCTAACTAAAACAACTCTTGGAATTGCAAAGGAGCGTAGTCTTCCGTTACTGAATCCTTATAAAAGGAATACAAATCCTGAAATAACCTCTTCAAATAATACTATTAAAGATGTTATTCTTTACGTTGATGAGTTTTCAGAATATTTGGATGGTGATATTGCGCATGATGCCACAGCACTTTTAAAAGGTCTTAATTATCATATTACTATTTGGACAGGGAAAGAAAGTGGCAGATCCTATATTTCAAAAGGTTTTTTAGAAGAAGCAAGAGTATTAGCAAATATTATGATAGCAGATTTTAATCAGCTTTCTGATGAAAATATACCTATTTTGGGAATAGAACCTTCTGCAATACTTAGCTTTAGAGACGAATATCTACGACTTGCTGATGATGTAGAGAAGGCGAAAAAACTATCTAAAAGAGCGTTCTTGATAGAAGAATTTTTACATCAAGAAATTAAATTAGGAAATATTAAAACTGAGCAATTTTCCGCGGAAGCGAAAAAAATAAAAATTCACGCTCATTGTCATCAAAAGGCTCTTTCTTCCGTTGAACATACGTTTGCGATATTAAACTTACCAATAAACTATAGACCAACCGTCATTCCTTCTGGCTGTTGTGGGATGGCAGGAAGTTTTGGATATGAGAAAGAACATTATGATATCAGTATGCAAATGGGAGAACAAACCTTATTTCCTGCAATTCGTAAAGCAGATGATACCGTTATTATAGCTGCCAATGGCACAAGTTGTAGGCATCAAATTAAAGATGGAACACAACGTACTGCCTTACATCCAGTCACGATCTTAAAACAAGCCTTAATTACAGATTTCTAAAAGAACCAATATTTTCATCGCATCGATATCTCCTTAAATACAAGGAGAAAAATGCACTTGATATTAACGATTGACTAGCAAATGTCTTATCAAGAAATTTGTCATCTAATCATTAAATATTTAGAACTATGAAAATTACAGGAACCATTGAATTTGATTATGAATACGAAAATGTAAATCTGATGCATCCATCTGATGATCCAAAAGAAGATCCACGACCAGATGAGGAAGATGAAACTGTCAATCCACAAACTCAAAACGGAGAAGAAGGGGAGATAAAAGAAAAAGGTAAGTAATTTATAAAGAAAACATTACATTACTCGAAGGCTTTACTATCTTTAAATACTAAAGAGAAGTTAAAGCCTTTTGTGTTTTAGTTCTTCAATACGTAAACTATGAAATTTAAGAGAGCCATATGTTGTTTTTTACTACCTTTTGTAACCTTTGTTATGTACGGGCAGAAACGAATGCAAATTGATAGTTTGCAGAAAGTCATAGTTAATCAGTCAGGAATAGAAAAAATACATACGCTTAATGAATTAGCTTGGGAGTTACGTAGAAAGAAAGACTCTACGGCTATTCATTATGCACTTGAAGCATTGGCATTAAGTAAAGAGTTTGCATATACCAAAGGAATTTCTGATGCAATAACTCGATTAGGGGACATATCTAGAAGTCAAAAGCTATTTTCTGATGCTAAAAATTATTATTTAGAAGTCTTAAAAATTGACCAGAAAAATGGATACACATCAGGAATTGCCCGAGCAAATAATCAATTAGGCCTCATTCATAAAAAAGAGAGTAATCATGTACAAGCTCTTGCATACTTTTTAGAAAGCCTAGATGCTTATGAAAAAATTAAAAATTATAAAAACGCCCTAATAGTATCACGTAATATAGGAGAGCTATATGCGTCATTTGAAGATTATGGAAATGCCTTAAAATATTTTTTAAAAGAAGTAGCATACGCAGAGGAAGTTAACAATAAAAAAAATATTGCAATTGCTTATACAAATTTAGGAGCATTACAAAAAAAGCAGCGTAACTATAATGAAGCCTTTGCTTATTTTGAGAATGCTAAAAAAATCTATCAAAATCAACAACTTCATAAAGAAGAAATCGATGTTAGAATACGTATAGGAGCTGTATTAGATTATTTAAATCAAGACACAAAAGCAATACAAACCTATGATACTGTTTGGAAACTTATCAATACCTATAAAGTAGGCGATCGAAGCGCATTTCATCATAATCTAGCAACCTTTTACAAAAAGAAAGATAAATTTGATTCAGCACTCTATCACTTTCAAAAAAGTAAACACCTTTTTGAAAAAGAAAACAATCAATATGGCCTGGCAACCTCTTATAATAATCTTGGAAATTTGTATTATGAATTGAATGACTTTCAGAAAGCATTATACTATTTAAGAAAAAGCCTCACACTGCAAAAAAAAGATAAAAAGGTTGCTCTTTCGGAAAAAACATATGCATCAATTGCCAAGGTTTACAATACTATAAATAAACCTGAACAAGCATATGCTTATAAAGATTCTGCGTATACTATCAGTAAAGAAACTGCTTCAAAGATTAAAACCTCTGACCGTAATGAAGTCTCTTATTTAAATGAAAAACGAATAGTCGCTGCATTTAAAAATAAGCAAGATTTAGCCGAAGCTAGTGTACGTCAAAAAAATACTATTATTGTAAGTTTACTTACAGCATTAATACTTTCTACAGTATTATTTTTTTACGTTTATAAATCTAGAAAACAAAAACAACAGCGCATTTTAGCTGAAGAACGTCTCCAAAAGCAAGAACTTATCGCATTGCAAGAACGTAATGTGCAGGAACAAAAAATGCAACAAATACTCAAATCACAAGAAATGAATGCTATTAATGCCATGATTAATGGTCAAGAAGAAGAACGTAAGCGTATTGCTCAAGATTTACACGATAAATTAGGAAGTATGCTTTCTGTAGTAAAAATACATTACCAATCTGTAGAAGAAAACATGGAACGCATACAAGCAGATTCAAAGTTACAATACGTAAAAGCAAACCAACTCCTAGATGATGCCTGTAAAGCTGTGCGGGAAATTGCTCATAATATGGTATCTGGAACCTTAGCGAGATTTGGATTAAAACCCGCGTTGGAAGAATTAAAACAAACCCTTGAAGAAGCTAGCGAGCTTAAAATTAATTTAGTAATTCATAAACTAGAAAATCGATTAGATACTAAAAAGGAAATGCAAATCTATAGGATTATTCAAGAACTATTGAATAATATTATAAAACATGCGCAAGCCACAGAAGTAACTATACAATTACTTAAAAACAAAAAAGGAATTAATATCGTAGTAGAAGATGATGGAACTGGATTTGATATTTTTCAAACCCAAGATGGATTAGGACTTAGAACAGTTGCTTCACGGGTTGCTGAGATGAAAGGAGCACATTTTATAGATTCAAGTGAAGGCAATGGGACTATTGTGACTATAGATGTACCCTTATAACAAGAAACAAATCATGACAGAAAAAAAGAACATACGTATTATCATAGCCGATGATCATCAATTATTTATAGATGGATTAAAATCACTATTAATACACCAACCCCACATAGAGGTAATAGGAGAAGCTGCAAATGGGGTAGAAGCCATACAGTTAGTTAGAGAACATGAAATTGATATTGCTGTTTTAGATATTAATATGCCAGAATTAGACGGCACAGAAGCGACCAAAGTTATTAAAAAAGAATTCCCACACGTTAAAACCTTAATCCTAACAATGCACGATGAGAGCTCTTTTATACGTGAGTTAATGGTTGAGTTAAGTGCCGACGGCTATATTTTAAAAAACAGAGGAAAAGAAGAATTTGTAGAAGCTTTAGAAACCATTGCTTCTGGTAAAGAATACTTAAAAGGTGAAGTGCTAAGCACATTGCTCAAAGGTGTAAAAACACCACAGGTTCAAAACATACATTTGACCAATAGAGAACTGCAAGTACTCCAACTCATTATAGAAGACCATACCTCAGGAGAAATCGCTGCCAAACTGAATATAGCTGTAAGTACCGTAGAAACCTATCGTAGAAACCTGATCGAAAAAACAGGCGTAAAAAGTTCTATTGGATTGGTAAAATACGCTTTAGATAATGATTTATATAAAAATGAATAATATGTATACGCTTTCGCGAAAGCATATACAATAATGACACAAATAGGTGTGACTCATCTCATTTTGAAAGGTATTCACAATATAGTTCATAGCAATAAAACATTTTTATAGAGGGATTTCAAAAATAGAGTAGTACTCTAAAATAGAGTGTTACTCTATTTTTATACTATAGTTATACCTGTAGATAAGCGCTCTATTTTTCTGGATCTATATCCTATGTTTAGGATAGTATAGCGGTATTTTACTTAATTTCCTGCATGCCAACTCCTTAAATCTAAGGAGATAACCCACTCCATAATATTACGGTTTTTTTGTGCCTCACATTCCTGCACCTTTGGAACTATAATCCACTAAAAACCAAGATATGAAAAGAGCATTACTCGTTGGTATTAATGACTATCCTAAAAATCCATTAAAAGGATGCGTTCCAGATGTATTACGAATGCAAGAAGTGCTTGCAACCCATGAAAATGGAGATGAAAACTTTAATTGTAGTTTACTGATATCTTCAGAAGAAGTAGTAACCCGTCCGCTATTAAGATCTAGTATTGAAAAACTATTTAATCATGACAAAGGAACAGCCTTACTCTATTTTTCAGGACATGGTGCTACTACAGTATCAGGGACATTCCTAGTAACACAAGATCGCGAAAAGAATGATGTAGGGATCAGTCTTCATGAAATTATCACAATGGCTAATGATTCCAAAGCAGATGAAGTAGTTATTATTTTAGATTGTTGTTATGCAGGTGGCGCGGGTAATGTGATAAGTATCAAAGATCGGAAAGCTGTATTAAGAGAAGGAGTTTCTATTCTAGCCGCAGCTGGAGACAAACAATATTCTTATGAAATAAATAAGAAAGGAGTTTTTACCAATATCATTTATGAAGCCATGAAAGGTGCTGCGGCAGACCTACGAGGAAAAGTAACCCTTTCAGGAATGTATTACAGTGCAGATACTATCCTTAATGCTTGGAAACAACGCCCAGTTTTTAAATCACATGTTTCTAGTATGATTTCTTTAAGGAATTGTAAACCTAAAATACCACTAGATATTTTAAGAAAACTTCCAGCATATTTTTCAGGACAAAAAATAGGAATAAGACTCTCTCCTAATTTCTTAAAAGAAGAACATGCATTGTCTAAAATGATGGAGCATTTACTACACTACAATACCAATGGATTACTCATGCCAGTAGGAGCGAGTTCACTTCAAGAAGCTGCCAAACAAGGTAAAGAATGTCAACTCACCGCACTAGGACAATTCTATAAAGAACTTGCTAGTAAAAACCGATTAACATGAAAGACCTCGTAATAAATTATGGTGCTGGGATAGGAATCCCAAAACTTGTTTTTGAATTACTTACAGCTATTGATAAAAACGGAGGAGCTGCAGCAATGACATCAAGTTTAAAAAATATATCACTTGATGTTGGAATGGAAGAAGGAATAGGTGTCTTTGTTATCATGGGACTTGTAAGCCATGCCATTACTTCACACTTTGTTGCCCACTATTATAAAAACAAAATAGAAAACGATAGACTAGTAAACAGATATAAAAATACAGATGAAGTTCTCGCAAAAATAGACATCTATCCCATATCAAAAGGCTTGAAAAATAGATTAAAAACCAAATATATATTACCTAAATAACAACTTATGAGTCCAATAGAAAAATACCGTTTAGTACAAGATATTTATTTCTCTTTACAAACGTCCCATAGTCCAGAAGAAATACTACGAATCTTAAAAGGATATGGAATCGAATACATTCCATCTAAAGCATACCAACAAGATGAAATTAAAGAGTTGATAAATGCTACAGAAAACAATACCGTATTATTAATAGCAGACGATTTAAAGCTAGATACTTCTGGATATACAGTAAAACCATCAGGCAGGAAGAAAAGCCCAACAAAGCAAACCTTTCTAAAAAAAGTATTTATCAGCCATTCACATGAAGATGAGGCTATTGTTAGGCTATTTATCCAGATGATAGAAAAAATAGGAATCTCTTCAGATGATATCTTCTGTACTTCTTTAGAGGGATATGGTACGCCTTTAGGTCATGATTTTATGCAGACCATCAAAAAAGAAATCAACGATGAGGTATTAGTATTCTCCATGTTATCAGATCATTTTTACAAATCACCTATGTGTTTGATAGAAATGGGAGCTTCTTGGATTCAAACAAAAGATCATATTTCTATAGCGATTCCTCCTTTTGGATTAGGAGAAATAAAAGGGGTTTTTCAACATTTTCAGGGAATTCGAGTCGATCTAGAAAACCATATGGATTTATTGAAAGATACCTTAGAATCTAAATTTGAGATCACACCCATACGTCACTTACAATGGACACCTACTAGAGATACTTTATTAAAAAATATTCATCAAGAATTAGATCATAGACGTCATGGTTAAATGATATATGGTTAAAGTTGTATACGCTTTCGCGAAAGCATATATAAAAGAATTCCTACATAAAGAATCATACAATTCACTAGAAATTATACCTCACATGCTCACCAATTATTTTAGATATTATAAACCCTTTGCAGTTATACTTTTAGTAAGTCTATGTCTTGCAGGAATCATGTGGTTACAGCAATGGAACTGGACCTATCCCATTTTTGGACTAGGGCTTTTAGGTATGGTATTGCATATCGTAGACAGATACCTGTGGAAATACCCTCCTTTTTCTTGGATGTTTACCATAGAAGATTTTTCTGGAACCTATACTGGAAAACAAGAATGTCATATCATTAAAGATGGCGAATTCAAAATAGTACTGATAGACGTTGCTATGATTATTGTGCAAACGGGAAGTTCTATTTCTGTGCATGCTTTTTATAAGAAACATGATGAAAGATCTTCTAACTCTTATAGCGAACTCTGTATCATCTCCAAGACAGAAGATAAAATGCATTATAAGATTCTCCATCAATATACCAATGAAGGAAGTACACATTTGGATAGGCATCAAGGAACTTCTACAATAAAGGTCATTAAAGATGGGCAAGATTATTTTCTAGAAGGAAATTACTATACCAATAGAACACCCTTTCCTACGCAAGGAAAGTTTTTACGCCTTCAGAGGCAGACTATGGAAACAATTCATCAATCTTAATAATTAAATAAAAAAAACAATGGCAACATTACATAAAGAGTACAATATCTTCTATAACAAAATTAAATTAACACAAAGAAGGAAAGAAGATTTATTAGGAAGTCGTAAAGAACTCCGAAGAAAAATAGAAAAGTGGTTTGTAGAAAATAAGCCAAATAAGTTACAACCTACATTTAAAGGGCAAGGTTCTTTTGAAATGGATACGACAGTAAATCCTATTCCTGAAGGAAATGAGGATAAAAAATTATTGAAATACGATCTAGATGATGGTGTTTACTTCAATGAAAAGAAAGGAGAAGACAATAAGGAAGAGATCGCTACTTGGCATAATTGGGTATATGAAGCCGTAAAAGATCATACTGGCGAAAACGTAAAGCGAAAACAAACCTGTGTACGTGTACTCTTTGCTGATGGACATCATATCGATCTGCCTATTTATTACAAAAAAGGAGACACTTCTAAACTGGCGCATCGTTCTAAAGATTGGATATCTAGCGATCCTGTAGCATTTACAGATTGGTTTAACAAAAAATCAAATAAGCAAATTAAACGCTTAGTACGATATATAAAAGCATGGAAAGACTATAGACACGAAAAAAATAGTCATCTTAAATTACCATCAGGATTTGCGCTGACTATTTTAATGGTCAAACACTATCATGAAGATGATAATGATGATGTTTCATTTAGAAAGACTATACAATCTATACACGCAGCACTTACACAACCAAATGGTTTTGTATGCAAACGTCCTACCATGCCTAAAGATGCAAATGTATTTGAAGACTACTCAAAAACACGTAAAGAAGATTTTTTAAAAACACTAAAAAACCTTTGCGATGATTGTAAACGTGCTGATGATGAGAAAAATCAAAAGAAAGCTTCTGAGTATTTGATAGATCGACAGTTTGGAACTCGGTTTCCTAAAGGCAATAATGTAGATGAAGAAACACAGTCTGCCAAGATTAAAAAGGAAGTAACAGCTACGCTTATATCTCCTAAACCCTATGGACAGTAAAAAGCAAATACAAGAAGTAGTAGATACGTTTCCTAGTTTAGACTATCTAGAGGAGAAAAAAGCTTTTGTAGGAACATTAGAGGTCATGGAACATGATCTATATGAAGTCTATATTGATATAACACCTTGGCGTACTGCTTTTCCAAAAGTATATGAAACAGGAGAGCGTATTCCTCGTATTCTAGATAGACATATATATGAAGAAGGAAGCTGTTGCTTTACAACCCCTGCGCTAGCAGATATTCTTTTAAAAACGAAAGTAAAAACACTATTAGAATTTATAGTGAGAATTGTAATTCCTTTTTTTCAAAACAATTCCTATTATGAAATTCATAAAGAATATATCTATGGAGAATACTCTCATACAGAAGGAATATTAGAAGGCTATCAAGATGTCTTGAAAATAAAAGATAGCTCAAAGGTCATTGATTTATTGGTAGCCTATTATTTGGGATTTCGCCTTACACACAGACATCATTGTTATTGTGGGAGTAAATACACTTTACGCAAATGTAAAAATGGAGTGCATTTTAGAGGGTATCAAAAATTGAAGCTTATAGACAAAAACAGATTATTAAATAATCTTATACACATGCTGTCATCCATAGAGCTGAAAACAACTTAGCTATTGTCATAGTATCAATATCATTTTAAATCATCAAACTACATTTTTTTAACCTTATGAGAACAAATTATTTTATGTATTACAAACCGTGGACAGTGATTCCCATGATTGGTTTTTTCTTTTTAGGAATAACAGCATTTCATGAAGTTGCTCCTGCTAGCATTCTATTTTTAGGTTTTTTCTATTTAATAGATCGATGGTTATGGAAATTTCCTCCATTCTCATGGATTTTTGTAATTGATAATTTTTCAGGTACCTATGAAGGAAAACAAGAATGTTTTATTAGGAGAGATAATCAAATACGGAAAGTATATCTCGATATCAAAGTAATTATCGCTCAGACGGGAAGTAATATTGTTGTTAATGCTTTTTATAATAATCATAAGGAGGTCTCTTCTAATTCTCATAGTACGTTTTGTGTGATCACCAAAACAGAAGATGAGCAACATTTTAAGATTATTTACCAATACGCAAAAGAAGGTAGTAGAAATCTCGATGCTCATTTTGGCACTTCTATCATTAAAGTCATTAAAGAGAAGAGAGAATGTTACTTAGAAGGAACCTATTATACAGACCAACAATTAAATCCTACTCACGGGCATTACATACGTCTTAAACGCACATCTAGAAGAACGTCTCATCCATCTTAATATGCCTTTATAGGTTTTAAAATAGATTACTATGTATCCAAAAACACATACCAAACGACCTAAAAGAAATCAAAAACGCTCTGTACCTTCTCTTCATAAAAATGGAGAATTAGCGGTCTTTTATAACCTGGCGTATAATCGTACCAGTACCTTTATAAAAACCATCCAACGAAAAGATAAAGCACATGAATTTACAGAACTTAGAGATGTGTTTTTTCCAATGCATTCAGAAACGGGAATACGTAAATCACATATTGATGAGACCATTCTAGATAATAAAATAAAAGGATTGACAGATCGTGCCTATTCAGAACTCAAGGTATTTTTATGGAATGCTGCAAAAGGGAAGAACATCCGCTTTGTAACGCCTCAAGATATCAAGGAAATCAATCATGTTTTATTACTATTGCTTAGATTACGAGATTATCATTCGCATTTTTGGCATGAAGACACAGCACTATATCCAACACCTACAACACGTCTTGTATTAGATCGAACTTTTCAAATAGCAGTACATAGTTACCAACCTCAAATTGATTTTGCAGTAGATGTGACGTTACTCACTCACTGTTGGGATACAAAAGATGCCAATAAATTAGGGACGATGGGAATTAATTTCTTTTTAGTTTTTTTCCTCACCAAAGGGCAAATGGAACTGTTTATGAAGTCCCGCCAATATTTGAACCGTGGTGGGTATAGCAAACCACCTACCGAACTAAAAAGAAGTCATCAAAAAGAAAGCTACCTGATAGATGCACAAGGAAATTTCAAAAAACGTCCAGATGGTAGTGTACGATCAGGGAATGATATTTTGGATCTAGAAAAAAGCCGATTCATAACTTCATTCTATGCACAACGAGATGCTTCAGAAAGTGCCGCTTATTGGTTAGGAAAACATATGCTTTTCTCAATGGATGTACAGCAATTTCACGTATTACAACTCTCTAATTATTTAGAAAGTATTCCAGGCTATTTATATACAAACCTATCGGATGCGATGCAATTGGAAGAAGTACAGCGCACTTCCAGAAGACCGACTGCCTTGCTAGCAACATCTATAGCATTAGCAACTGGAGAAATTCCAAATCTTGCTTGGCGCGTATACTCAGATGAGGTGATCCAGAAAAAAGTAACCCATACAACAAAAACAAAAGAAGACCTCCAGAAAATACCAGAAAGTTATTACAAAACACAACCCATCTATGTTTCAACATTAGGAACTATTGCTGTGACAGCAGATCGTTTGGATCAGGAAACAGAGACGATTCAAGAAGCGCAATTACAGCTATTTCAAGAGCTATATGTCTCTAATGATCGGGTAATGATTCGACTGGAAGTAGCAGCAAATACCTATGTACACATGGTGATTGGACATGAAAATATAAAACATTGGGCGGCATTGACGACAATGAATCAATTTGAAAAGAGTGTGGAGGCTTTAACCGCTTTCGCGAAAGCGTATACAGCATGGTTAGAACAGTTAAGTAACAACACCCTATTTGATATTAAACAAAGTTACTTACGACATTTTAATGGGGAGACCTATCCTGATGGTTCTTGTAAATACCATTCGTTATTGCCTAAAATCTTACTCCAATTACAAGAAGAAAACCGTTCCGATACCGAAGCTATGACCGTCTTAAAAGCACGTATCAAACAAAAACTGACACATATCTTACAAAAAGACAATCCTGCACATTTTGCAGCTTTGGTAGATACTTATAATAGTCCCGCATATCAAACAGGATATCTAGCTAAAAAAGAGCAAGAACAGTATCTAAAGAAAATAAATCGTATTCAAAACTTGATCAAAGCAAAGAAGGCAACCAGCACTAATCTAGCAGAAAAGAAACGTTTAGAACGAGAATGGGAAGGAAAAACACACCGAGACATCCGGCATAAAAAAATGCAATTGTTGTACCGTTCTATTTCATGGATTTTAGGAAGAAAGGGAAAGTTTATTACAAAAGAAGCTAAAAAACAATTTGCAAAGTATTGTTACCTGCTAGACATGCAGCATTGGAAAGAAGAAAATCTCGTTCTCATTGCCGATTGGCTCAATGTGGCATGTACCGCTAAAATCAATCTTAAAAAGCACACAAATGATACTGTAGAGATCTATCAAAAGAAGGTCAAGAAAGCATTGTTACAAGCCACTTCATTTGATGATTGTTTTACACAAATCACACACATAGCACTCGATAAGTATCAGGAAGAGCTCACAAACGTGGAGACGTATACACGGTATGAAAATCTGATAGGGCTTGCGCGAAAATTAAACATTTCCAATCCTTCTAATACCAAGAAGAGTACCACTGTAGAAGACCACGCTCATATGTCTCGTCGTGCCGAAATATTAGCGCCTTTTTATAGACAAGAAGAAGGAAATACACATTGTTATATCCATTTACCACACGATTTTTTCTTGATAGCTCCCAAAACCCGAGAGAAGCTACACCAATTTAAACACCTTCCAGAGGTAAAACAGTGCTTTTCTGATATCCATTCACATTGGAAATCATTAAGTGACGTACCAACATATCAGACCTATTTAGATGATTTTAAAACAATAAATAGTCATTTACGAGAGGCTAAGGCAGCCTCACAAGTAGAAGAAGCGATGCGTTTAAAAGTACAACGAGATCACATAAAACACCATTATAAAAATTGGTATACAGATACGGTACTTACTTTATTACAAAGCAAACTTCAAGAGAAAGATGCACGTTTGCCTACAGGCTGGCAGAAAAAGAAAGTAGGGAGAATTAGAAAACATAAGCAATTGTTTTTTAGTAAAGAGATTCAGGGAGTGACGGTGTTGTTTACCTTAAAACAATTAAAGAATCATGACTTTTACCATGGTCTAGGGAAGAAAGGACCGCTTATAGATTTGATCATCCAGCGTTTACAAAAAGAAAACCCTGAAAAAACAAGCTACACCTATGAAGAGATTAAAACTGCGTTACAACTCCATTGGAAAGAGAGTATAGCCTTTGTTTCGGCCATCTTACAATTTGAACAACGGCATCCTAAATCTTTTACAGCAATAGGTGATGTCTATAAAGAACGATTGGGATATGCCTCTTTTGAAGCTTTTAAACACCCATTGGGAACTAATTTTACAAAAATAAATGAAGCCAGAAATTATGCATTTCATGGAGATGTATTAGCTCCTAATGATTCTTATACAGATAGTGTCCGTCGTATGTTAGGATACAAAAAAAAGCCATACCGACATCAAGAAAAGCGGAAAACATAAAGTTTTGAGAGAGTGTATGATGTGTAAACTATTGATTATGTATAAGATATAGGAGGTGTGTTGTGATTTGCGTTGTTTTGAAACGTATTCACAATATAACTAGGAATCATGACTATATCAGAATTGTTGTGATTTGCGTT
Source organism: uncultured Dokdonia sp. (assembly GCF_947492815.1). GTDB lineage: Bacteria > Bacteroidota > Bacteroidia > Flavobacteriales > Flavobacteriaceae > Dokdonia. The sequence continues at coordinate 51,389 of NZ_CANLOB010000018.1, read as the reverse complement.
GTTTTGAAACATATTCACAATTGTATTAAGTAAATTATGTTCCTCTGCAAAGTTGTGATTTGCGTTGTTTTAAAGCGTGTTCACAACTGGAATAATTATTAACATAAAATTTGCTGTGACTTGCATTGTTTTAAGACGTATTCACAACGTTTCTGTGATTTTAATGAGTTCTTTCATTGTTGTGATTTACGTTGTTTTGAGACGTATGCACAATTTGCTGGCAGTTTGGGATGATGTTCGAGCTGTTGTGACTTGTTATATGTTAAATAACGATCACAACCTCCTGAGTCTTTATTTGTTGATGTACGAGTGGTGATTTATCTCGTATTGAAAGATGATCACCACTTTTTAGTGAAACTCAATTTTGAGAAGTCTACAAGAGGTAGTCAATAGTGTAAGTTGAACTAATCCCGCTTTTAAGCGGGATCTTATCGGTGAATTTCGATTCTTAAATTGATTTATTTTTAGACTCAGGACTTTTCTTGTATACTTTACTATCTAAAAGAAATAACATTTCTTAATAGGATCTATATCCTGTGAGTATCTTAAAGCAAGCTTTGCTTATTGAATAAATGCGGGATACAGAATATCTATTTTAAACGCTTTTTTTTGAAGTTTTAGCAATTAGAAACCGAATAAAAGTATTATTCGTAAAAAGAGGAGATTCACTATTTAAATTGCGTATCCTTTAGTAATTTTAAAGTTGGTTTAAAAACACCTTTGCTATGTCAATTCAACCTAAGATTACACGATTTACTCAAAATGTACTGTCTAAATATCAGATTTACAATAGTATATTTATGACGTTACCCTTTGATGCTGTTACGAAAACGGGGGCTTTATTACCTTTATTTCATGAGACCTGTCAGAAAGGATTTGAAAAAGGTGATAATCCTACAACGATTGTTGAAACGTTTTTTGAAAAATACCAAGCGAGACGTTCTCCAGAAAGTCAAATTAATCTATTATTTCGTTTTATTCAATATATAGAACGTCAAGTCGTGTTGTTTGATGCCATAGAAGATGCTGCTTTCGCGAAAGTGAATAATATGGACGGAATTGGAACCCTACGTAGTTTAAAGGAAGCGGTCGTGGCAGATGATAAATTAGAAACCCTTCAAAAATACTTAGAAGAATTTAAAGTGCGTATTGTATTAACCGCACACCCAACCCAGTTTTACCCTGGATCCGTATTAGGTATTATTACAGATTTGACGGAGGCGATTAAAGAAAATGATTTACTGCGTATCAATGATCTATTAGCCCAATTGGGGAAAACACCATTCTTCAAACATAAAAAACCAACTCCTTATGATGAAGCGGTGAGTTTGATATGGTATCTAGAAAATGTGTTTTACAAATCCTTTGGAACGATTTACGATTATATCCAACAAAATATATTTGATGGAAAACATATTGACAATGATATTATTAATGTTGGTTTCTGGCCAGGTGGAGATCGAGATGGGAACCCATTTGTAACGCCAGAAATCACTTTAAAAGTAGCGCAACGATTACGAGAAACTATTATTAAAAACTACTATAGAGATGTACGACGTCTTAAGAGGAAACTTTCCTTTAAAGGGGTAGAAGATCGTATTACGGCTATAGAAAGAGCGTTATATGATACGATTATACATCAAGAATCTAGAATCACACTAGCTCATTTTACATCTGAGTTAAAAGAGATTAAGGAAATACTTATCGCAGAACATCAGTCACTATATGTCTCTGAAGTCAATAGTCTTTTAAATAGAGTGCATTTATTTGGTTTTCACTTTTCTACACTGGATATACGTCAGGATAGCAGGAAGCATCATCAGTTTTTTACTGATATGGTCAATGCAACGATAGCGCATAATAGTGGTCTATTTCCTGCCAATTATCATGAATTGTCAGAAACGGCACAAATTGAAATACTTTCTAAGGTAAAAGGAAAAGTAGACGTGTCTTGGATAAAGGATGAGGAGACCTTGAAGGCGCTTCATACCATGAAATCCATTAAAACCATTCAGGAAACAAACGGCGAACAAGCAGCCAATCGATATATTATTAGTAATAATCAGACGACACTGAATGTCATGCAGTTGTTTGCGATGCTTAAGTTAGTAGCATTTCAAGATAAACTTACGGTAGATATAGGTCCGTTATTCGAAACCATCACCGATTTAGAGAATGCGCCTGCTGTCATGGAAGAGTTGTATACGAATCCTGAATATGCAGCACATTTAAAATCAAGGGGCAACAGACAAACGATTATGTTAGGTTTTAGTGATGGAACAAAAGATGGAGGATACCTCATGGCCAATTGGGCGATTTACAAAGCCAAAGAAAACCTAACTGCTATTTCTAGAAAATATGATGTAACTGTTATCTTTTTTGACGGACGTGGTGGACCGCCAGCCAGAGGAGGAGGGAAGACACATAATTTTTATGCTTCTTTAGGACCGACTATAGAAGATAAAGAAGTGCAGTTAACCATTCAAGGGCAAACCATTAGTTCTAATTTTGGAACCCTAGAATCTTCACAATATAATTTAGAACAGTTGATCAGTTCTGGAATTTATAACAGCTTAAGCGAGGTAAACCTCAGTATGCTTCCAGAGAATAGAGAAGTCATGAATGAACTTGCTGCGCTAAGTTATGAAGCCTATAGTGCATTTAAAGCGCATCCAAAATTTATTTCCTACTTAGAGCATATGAGTACGCTTAAGTATTATGCTAAAACAAATATAGGAAGCCGTCCTTCCAAGCGTGGAAAGTCGGATGGTTTGGTGTTTGGAGATTTACGTGCGATTCCTTTTGTAGGATCTTGGAGTCAGTTAAAACAGAATGTCCCTGGCTTCTTTGGAGTTGGAACGGCTTTAAAACACTATGAAGATGCAGGAGCGTTTGATAAAGTACAACAACTGTTTAAGACGTCTAGTTTCTTTAAAACACTTATAGAAAATAGTATGATGTCCTTGTCAAAATCTTTCTTTGATCTCACCAAGTACATGTCTGAAGATCCAGAATATGGGGAGTTTTGGAATGTCATTTATAAAGAATACGAAACCTCAAAACGTCTTATATTAAAGCTTACGGGGTATCAAGAATTGATGGAGGAAGAACCTGCTGGAAGAGCTTCTATCGCTGTAAGAGAATCTATTGTATTGCCATTATTGACGATTCAGCAGTATGCACTTAAGAAAATTCAAGAATTAGAAAAAGCACCAGTACGCGACGAAGCGCAAATTGCCATTTTTGAAAAGATCGTAACTCGTTCTTTGTTTGGTAATATCAATGCGAGTCGTAATTCGGCCTAATCTATCCTACTTTTATGTATGCTTTACACGCTTTCGCGAAAGCGTATACATCTATATTTTTCGTCAAACTGAACTTGTTTCAGTTTCACATCATAGTTGTTGATTAATACGATGAGATTCCGAAATAAATTCGGAATGACGTTTCGTTATATTGTAAACCTGCATTAAATATAATACAGGTTAAATAATTGTGAGATTGAGTTCTTCTTAGAGAGTAGATTTTTAAAGTATTGTTTTACACTTTAAAAGGAATGTAGAGACGCAGAAGTTTATACTAAGCGTAGCCGAAGTATGAAAGCATATAAAAAGTAAAAACCTCAAAGTTGGGATGCTTTGAGGTTTCTTTTTTTAGTAGGTATGTTCAAGAAGATTAATGTTCGTTTAGTCTGAAATCTGGATAGGCATCCATTCCGTGTTCATGTGCATCTAATCCCTCTAATTCTTCACGTTCTGTAACTCTAATACCCATGGTCTTTTTGAGTGTAAAAATGATTAAGAAGGATGATAGTATACATATAACTGCATAGGCTAGTACTCCATAAAGTTGCGGTAAGAAAGCTAATGTATTAGCAGCTTCAGAGGCTGTTGCTACTACATCACCATTTGCATTTAAGAATTCACCAGCATCATTGGTAGAAGCACTAAATCCAAATATACCTACAGCTAGAGTTCCCCAAATACCACATACCAAGTGTACGGCAATGGCACCTACAGGATCATCTAATTTAATTTTGTCTATAAAGCTTACTGCAAAGACGATTAATAAGCCAGCGATTGCTCCAATAATAATGGCACTTGTAGGTGACATTACATCTGCGCCTGCCGTAATACCCACCAATCCACCAAGGATACCATTTAAGAACATGGTAAGATCTAAATTTTTATACATAACGGTAGATGCTATCGCAGCAACAACTCCACCGGCTGCCGCAGCAAGACAGGTGGTTACAAGTGTTAATGAAGTTAAACTTGCATCTGCCGATAAAACAGAGCCTCCATTAAAACCAAACCAACCTAACCATAGGATTAAAACTCCTGCAGTTGCTAATGGGATATTGTGTCCTGGTATTGCTTGCGGCTTACCATCTTTATATTTTCCGATTCTGGCACCTAATAACCAAACAGCAACTAATGCTGCCCAACCACCTACAGAATGAACCAATGTAGAACCTGCAAAATCATAAAAGCCTAGTGAATCTAAAAAACCTTCTCCCCATTTCCAAGAACCTGCAATTGGGTATATGAATCCTACATATATTACGGTGAATATCATAAAAGGTAGAATTTTCATACGTTCAGCAACAGCTCCAGATACAATAGTCGCTGCCGTTGCGGCAAACATTCCTTGAAATAGAAAATCTGTCCAATAGGTGTAGCCTTTATTATATGCTAAATCTAATGTGCCTGCATCCGTAAGCGGTGCATCCAATCCAACGCCTGTAAATCCTATAAATCCATTAAAATCTCCAGGGTACATAAGATTGAATCCTACCAAACAGTAAAGTAGAAGTCCTACTGTGATGATAAATATATTTTTGAATAAAATATTGATAGTATTTTTTTGCCTTGTTAATCCAATTTCTAAAAATGCAAATCCTAAATGCATAAAGAATACAAGAGCAGTACAGATCATCATCCATACATTATTTGTAGTAAGTATTTCCATGTTTTTTATTTTAAAGTATTACCGCCTTTTTCTCCAGTTCTGATTCTGTAGACTTCATCAATTTGAGAGACAAATATTTTACCATCACCAACTTCTCCTGTAGAGCCAGCTTCAAGAATGGCTTTGATAGTCACCTCTTCGAAATCATCATTGACAACAATAGATAAATAGCGTCTTTGTATATCACTAGTGCTATAGGAAACACCTCTGTACACATGACCTTCTTTCTCATTGCCTAGTCCAGTAACATCCCAATAGGAGAAAAAATTTACGCCTACTTCGTGCAATGCTTTTTTAACAACAGAAAACTTAGATTTTCTAATGATAGCTTCAACTTTTTTCATTGTGTTTATATATGGTTAATTAAATTTATATACCGCAGCAACAAGGAATGAAGCCAAGTTGCTTGATGGGTTTAAGTCATTATCTACGTATACATCTTCAGACCAAGTATCTACCCTCAGTTCAGGGATAATAGTTAAGTCACCTACTTTATAATTTGCTGTGAGTGTTGCTGCAAAAACAGTTTCATCATCGATATCTTCTTCGTGTAATCCAAAATATTCAGCACGTAATCCTAATGCTAGTTTTTCTGAGAATGTATATTGAGGATATAATGCAGCTCCATAAAACCCACTTCCATCGGTATCATTGTATGTAGCATTCACTCCTAAGAAGAACTTCTCACTTATATCTGTACCTCCTGTGTAGTCTACCTGAAATGTTGGATCTGAGTTTCCTGTTTGATTTCCGTACAGAAAATTGAGTAATTGATCTTTATAGCCTAATTGCGTTCCAAAAGTGTAACTCCCATCAAAATTGGTCTCCGTAAAATCTGTACTATTCATTACTGCAAGTAGGATAGAGAAATCTTCAGAAGCAGCAATTCCAACTTTAAGCCCTGTGTGAGAAAAAGGTCCGTTAGAAAACATATAGGAAGTACTATAATTAAAATTGCCTACAGGTGATATCACTTCGTACCCTAAGAAAGTATTGAAGTTTCCTAATGTTATCTGTACTTTATCACTTACGTTGTAATACGCATATAATTGATTTACAATGTTACTTGAACCTACAGATAGAAAAACGGCATCTTCTCCTCTTGGTCCAAAAGCAAGATCTGCGACAAACCCTATTTTTTCACCTTCGTAAGAAATAATGGCATTTGCCATTCCTATGCTAAATCCACTTCTGTCTGCAAATGAGGTTCCAGGATTTAAAAAGAAGGTCTCTCCTTCTGCTTCAAATGCCGTATTGGGGCCAGTTAGGTTTGTTCTAAAATAGGTGTCTACACTACCAGATATCGAAAATTTCTTTTTGTCTTCAGATTCTTGTGCAGATAAAAATGTTGTACATAAGATCATTCCTAATAGTAAATTTAATTTCATAGTATTCGTTTTGATTGATTGATGCGTCAAATCTATGTAAAAAGAAATTTAACATTATAATAAATAGGGGTAATGGTGTTATTTTTATTAATATTTATTTTTACACCCTATTTTTTTAGGGGGTGTGTAAATAAATTTGATTTTTTTAAGAAAATGACATCATGTTGTTGTGCAGTTTTTAAAGAAAAATCACTTTTTGTAATTTATTTTTAACAAAAAGAATTTTTCGAAAACGTTTTAGTTGTAAAACACTGTTTTTATTACATATTTTTCAATTGTGTATTTAGTAATATGAAGGCTGAAAAATGCATATTTATCATTTATAGATGCTATAATCTTTAATTCCTTAAAAGTGTTTTAGCTTTTTTTGTTACTGAAAATTAGCCTCTATATTCGAGTTTCATTTAAAGGATAAAAACTTTAGAAAACGTTGAAAATATGCTAAAGAAACAAGGTCTCTATTTGCCAGAATTCGAACATGATAATTGTGGTGCTGGTTTTATTTGTAGTCTTACTGGAAAACGATCGAATGATATTATTCATAAAGCGCTAGAAATTTTAGTAAAGTTGGAACATAGAGGCGCTGTAAGTGCTGATGGTAAGACAGGAGACGGAGCTGGTATATTGATAGATATTCCACATAAATTCTTTAAAATATTTTGTGATTTTGAACTGCCAGAAGTAGGAAACTATGCCGTTAGTAATGTATTTCTTCCTAGAAAAGAAAATCAGCGTAGGTATTGTATTGAAGTTTTAGAAAAAGCAATAGAAGATCAAGGATTAGAACTTATAGGATGGAGAGACGTTCCTGTGAATAGTGAGATACTAGGAGAGATTGCTGCAACTACAGAGCCGTATGTAAAACAATTATTTATTGGTAAATCTTCTAATGATCAATCTGAAAGAGCATTTAACTTAAAACTATTTGCAGCTCGTAAGATTGCAGAGCATACTATTTATAACTCTAAACTTTCAGAATGTAAATTTTTCTATATCCCAAGCCTTTCAACAAAGATTATCATATTTAAAGGTCTTTTAAAACCAGAAGATATTAATGCCTATTATTTAGACCTCTATAATGCTGCGCTAGATACACGGTTAGCTTTAGTACATCAGCGTTTTTCAACAAATACGTTCCCTACTTGGGATTTAGCGCAACCATTTAGGTATATCTGTCATAATGGAGAAATTAATACATTACGGGGTAATGTGTCTAGAATGTTTTCACGTGAAGAAATTATGCAGAGTGATGCATTTGGTGACGATATTAAAAAGATTATTCCTACTATTTTAAGAGGAAAATCAGACTCCGCTACATTAGATATGGTGGTAGAGTTATTACTCATGTCTGGACGTTCTTTGCCAGAAGCTATGATGATGTTAGTTCCTGAAGCTTGGGAGAAGAATGAACGCATGTCTGATGCAAAAAGAGCATTTTATGAATATAACTCGTGTCTCATGGAACCATGGGATGGCCCTGCATCCATTCCATTTACAGATGGTAATTATATTGGAGCTGTACTGGACAGAAATGGACTAAGACCCTCACGATATACTGTTACTAAAAACGGTAATGTTATTATGTCTTCAGAAACAGGCGTTGTAGATATCAAGCCTGAAAATGTTGAATTTCATGGGCGTTTAGAACCAGGAAAAATGTTTCTGGTGAATATGAATGAGGGACGTATTGTCAATGATGAAGAGATCAAAGAAGAAATAGCCGCTAAGTATCCTTATAGAAAGTGGCTCAATGAAAATTTGGTACATCTCAAAGATATTTCAGCCAAGAAAGGACCTATTACTTATAATGAGATTGAGTTAAAAAAGCGTAAGATTATTTTTGGGTATACCCAAGAAGATATCAATACACTTATTCGTCCAATGGCGCAATTAGGTAAAGAACCTATTGGGTCTATGGGAAGTGATACTCCTATAGCGGTATTGTCTGAAAAACCACAATTAGTTTATAATTATTTCAAACAATTATTTGCACAAGTAACCAATCCGCCATTAGATGGAATTCGAGAAGAATTAATTACGGATATAAGCCTTACGTTGGGAAGTGATGTAAATCTCTTTGATATTAATGCAGCGCATTGTAAGAAACTTAAAATTCAAAATCCTGTTATTTCAAAACATGATCTAGATAAGATTCGAAATTACGATAACAATCCTAATTTTAAAATAGCTTCTATTTCTATGTTATATGAAGTAAATAGAGGGCTCAATGAGCTTGAAGTTGCTCTTGAGAATTTAGTGACAAAAGCGTCAAAAGCTATAGAAGGTGGGGCAAATATTATCATTCTTTCTGATCGTTATGTAGATGATCATCATGCTCCTATTCCTGCCTTACTAGCTTGTTCCTTTGTAAATCATGCATTGCATAAATTAAAAAAGCGTTCGCAGATAAGTTTAATTATTGAATCTGCCGAGCCAAGAGAAGTACATCATTTTGCATTACTTTTTGGTTTTGGTGCAAGTGCAGTCAATCCATATATCGTTAATGAAATTGTACAAGAACAAGTTGCTGCAAATGATGTTACAGATATTGAATATTTAACTGCCATTAAAAACTATAACAAGGCCATAGGAAAAGGAATTCTAAAGGTCATGAATAAAATAGGAATCTCTACCCTAAACTCGTATAGAGGTTCTCAATTATTTGAATGCATAGGAATTAATGCAAAAACGGTTGCTAAGTACTTCCCTAATACACCTACGCGTATAGAAGGAATAGGATTACGAGAGATAGAACAAGAAATTGTAAAACAACACAGAAAAGCATTTCAAACCAATGATGCTCATGTTGACATAGAAATAGGAGGAGACTACAGATGGCGTCGCGGACAAGAAAAACATATGTTTAATCCGTTAACCGTAGCAAAGCTTCAAGAATCTGTAAGAACCAATAAAGCATCAACATTTAAAGAATATTCACAGCTAATTAATGATCAATCTAAAAGCTTAATGACCATACGTGGTTTATTAGAATTTGATCAATTTGATCCTATTCCTCTTGACGAAGTAGAACCGTGGACAGCCATTGTAAAACGTTTTAAAACAGGGGCAATGTCATATGGGTCTATTAGTAAAGAAGCTCATGAAAACCTTGCTGTAGCGATGAATCGAATTGGCGGGAAAAGTAATTCAGGAGAAGGAGGGGAAAATCAAGAACGTTTTTATAAAAGCGCGCAAGGTGACTGGAAAAACTCAGCGATCAAACAAGTGGCTTCTGGACGATTTGGTGTAACCTCAAATTATCTTTCCAATGCAAGTGAGATTCAAATTAAAATTGCACAAGGAGCAAAACCCGGTGAAGGAGGACAATTGCCAGGTCCAAAAGTAAATCATGAGATTGCTAAAACTAGAAATTCTACCCCATATGTAGGACTCATATCACCACCACCTCATCATGATATTTATTCAATAGAAGATTTATCACAATTAATCTATGATGTCAAAGCAGCCAATAGAGAAGCACGTGTAAATGTAAAGTTAGTCTCAGAAGTAGGTGTAGGGACGATTGCTGCGGGTGTTGTAAAAGCAAAAGCAGATGTCGTCTTAATCTCAGGTTTTGATGGGGGAACAGGAGCCTCTCCTTTAACATCACTCAGACATGCAGGATTGCCTTGGGAACTTGGTATTGCAGAAGCACAACAAACATTGGTCATGAATAATTTACGTAATCGTATTGTCTTAGAATGTGATGGCCAACTTAAAACAGGTAGAGATGTAGCTATTGCTTGTTTATTAGGCGCCGAAGAATTTGGATTTGCTACGGCACCTTTAGTTGCATCAGGATGTATTATGATGCGTGCATGTCACTTAAATACGTGTCCAGTAGGAATTGCTACTCAAAACCCAGAATTACGCAAGAAGTTTAAAGGGAGACCAGAACACGTTGTAAATTATATGTATTTCGTTGCACAAGAACTGCGTGAGATTATGGCGAAGCTTGGTTTTAGAACCGTGAATGAAATGGTAGGACAAGTACAGAAACTAAATCGCAATAAAGCCATTGATCATTATAAAGCATCAGGTATAGACCTGACACCTATCTTACATAAAGTATCCGTTTCTGAAGAAGTTGCTTTTTATAATACTACACAGCAGGAACATGACTTAGAAACACATTTGGACTTTAAAATTATTAAGCAAGCACACCAAGCGTTATTTAGAAGACAAAAAACACATTTACGCTTACCCATTACGAATATCAACCGTGCGGTAGGTGCAATTGTGAGTAATGAAATTTCAAAAATATATGGCGCACAAGGATTACCAGAAGATACAATTGATATCGATTTTGAAGGATCTGCAGGGCAGAGTTTTGGAGCTTTTGCAACCAAAGGATTGCGTATGACAGTTCATGGCAACACCAATGATTATTTAGGAAAAGGACTCTCTGGCGCAACACTGGTGATCAAAGTTCCTGAAGCCTGTACCATTGTTCCAGAAGATAATATTATTACCGGAAATGTGACTTTGTATGGTGCTACCTCTGGAGAAGTATATATAAATGGAAAGGCAGGAGAACGTTTTTGCGTTCGTAATTCAGGAGCTAAAGCCGTTGTAGAAGGCATTGGCGATCATGGTTGTGAGTATATGACAGGGGGTATTGCAGTTATTCTTGGAGAAGTAGGACGCAATTTTGGAGCTGGTATGAGTGGTGGTATTGCGTATATTTTTGATGAAAAGAAAACCTTCTCACAACATTGTAATGCGACAGATTTAAATATTGGTCCAGTAACCGTAGAAGAGGATGAGTTGCAATTGAGAAGCTTATTGAAAAAACATTACGAAGCTACCGATAGTCCATTGGCAAAACGCATTCTCACTAATTGGGAAAACAACCTCCCTAAGTTTAAGAAAGTACTTCCGGAAGAATATAGAAAAGCCTTACTACGATTAGAACAAGAACAATTACAAATAGCATAAAAGATGGGAAAGATCACAGGATTTTTAGAATATGAACGTCAAGTAGAAGCATGTGAATCTCCTAAAGAACGTATCAAAAATTATAAGGAATTTACCATTCCATTAGAACCTTCCAAACTTCAAGATCAAGGAGCGCGTTGTATGGATTGTGGTATTCCGTTTTGTCATAGCGGATGTCCTTTAGGTAATTTTATTCCTGATTTTAATGATAAGGTATATAAAGGAAAATGGGAAGAAGCTGCTCAAATTTTACATAAAACCAATAACTTTCCTGAGTTTACGGGGCGTTTGTGTCCTGCACCCTGCGAAGAAGCATGTGTGTTGGGTATCAACGAAGATCCTGTTACAATTGAGAATATTGAAAAGAATATAGTGGAGACCGCTTTCGCGAAAGCGTGGATCACCCCAAACCCTCCGAAGCAAAGAACCGATAAAACAGTCGCTGTCATAGGATCAGGACCTGCAGGACTTGCTGCTGCACAACAATTGAATCGTGCAGGACATCTAGTCACTGTGTTTGAACGCGATGCAAAAGTAGGCGGATTATTACGTTACGGGATTCCAGATTTTAAATTGGAAAAACACATTATAGATAGACGTATTAAAATACTAGAAGACGAAGGTATTATCTTTAAAACCAATGTCGAAGTAGGAAAAACAATACTGGCGAGTGAATTACAAACTGAATATGATGCTGTGGTATTATGTGGAGGAGCAACTGTAAAACGATCTTTGCCCATTGCAGGAGTAGATCTAAAGGGCGTACATCAAGCCATGGATTTCTTAAAGCAAAACAATCAGCGAGTAGATGGTATTTCAGATTTTGAAGAAGTACTTACAGCAGAAGGGAAGCATGTCATTGTTATAGGAGGTGGTGATACGGGATCTGATTGTATTGGAACTTCTAATCGCCATGGCGCTACATCGGTTACCAACTTTGAGATTTTAAATAAACCTACAGAAGGAAGACCTGCGCATCAACCTTGGCCTTATTGGCCTATGAAACTCAAAACAACGTCTTCGCATCAAGAAGGCGTTGAGCGTTTTTTTAGTATTTCTACCAAAGAATTTATAGGAGATACAAAAGGCAATCTAAAAGCATTAAAAACCATTCAGGTAGAATGGATTTTTAAAGATGGAGAGCGTCCACAATTAAAAGAAGTACCCAACACCGAAAAAGAATGGAAGTGTGATCTAGCTTTATTAGCACTTGGTTTTACAGGAGCTGAGAAAACCCTAGCCGAACAGTTTGGAGTAACGATGGATGGGAGAACAAATATTCAAGCTACTATCAAAGATTATAAAACCAATGTTTCTGGTGTTTTTACAGCTGGAGACATGCGTAGAGGCCAATCCCTTATTGTATGGGCAATTTCCGAAGGAAGACAAGCAGCGCATCATGTAGATGTATATTTAATGGGTAGTTCTACATTACCTCTAAAAGATGAGAGTGATTTACCTCGGATGTAATGCAAATGAGTTTAAAGAATCTTTACACGCTTTCGCGAAAGCGTATACATCAAGTATTATGAAAACAACTCTTTTTTTACAGTCTCAAAATAAGTGGCACTTACAGGAATACGGTGATCTTGTATGATGATATCCTTATCCTTTAACGCTTGCACTTTGTTTTTATTGATGATATAAGAACGATGCACCCGCATAAATAGGGAAGGAGGTAAACTGTCTTCCAGTGATTTTAAACTTTGATAGGACATGATCTTTTTATTATCTAGATAAAAAGTCACATATTCACTATCACTTTTTATATAATAAATTTCTGATAAGCGTACTTTGTGTAAGTCGTATCCAGACTTTATTGTGATAGTTTGCGAGCTTATGTCTGTTATATTTCTCGTAGTTGTTTGTACTTTGTTTACGGCCGTTAAAAAACGTTCAAAAGTAATTGGTTTTAAGAGGTAATCTATGGCGTTGAGTTCATATCCATCTAGCGCGTATTCTGAATATGCTGTTGTAAAAATTACTCTAGTTGTGGGCGAAATCATCTTTGCAAAATCAGTGCCTTTAAGCTGTGGCATTTGGATGTCTAAGAAAACGACATCAATTGTTGTTGATTTTAAGATGGATAATGCTTCTAAAGGGTTTTCGTATTCGCCTTCTGATACAATGAAATCTAGTTTATCTACATAACTTTTAAGCAAAGCTCTTGCTAATTCTTCATCATCTATAATGATACACTTAAGCATTGGTTTTTATTTTTAATTGAACTTGAAATATATCGATGCCTTCTAAAACGGTTAAGGTATGCTTTTCGGGGTATACTATGGCAAGTCGTTTCTTTACATTTTCTAATCCAATACCGCCTACAGTATCTTTTTCGGTATGTACATTGGCAATCGTGTTTTCTACTTTAAAGGTAATCGCATCTTGCGTAGCATTTATGTATATTTTAATGAAAGTATTTTGAATGCTTTCTATGTTACTATGTTTAAAAGCATTTTCTACAAATGGAATAAGTAACATAGGAGCAATCTCTATGTTAGGATCTTCCATTGTAAATTGAGTCATGATAGGGTATGTTTTGCTACTTTTAAGAGAAAATAGTTTGATATAATCATTGATGTAATCTACTTCTTTTTGAAGAGGTACAAAGGGTCGTTCACATTCATACAATACATAGCGTAACATATTAGAAAGGTAACTAATACTTTCTTGTGTTTTTTGAGTGTCTATGGCAGATAAGGAGTAAATATTATTTAATGCATTAAAAAGAAAATGCGGATTGATTTGAGATTTTAGAAGTTTGAGTTCTGTTTCTAATGTTTCGGTTTTACTTAATATAAGTGCAGCTTCCTTTTTTTGTGCAAATAAAAATATCTCTATGACAGATGTCAGTATAAATGTGATGCAGAGTAATAAGAAATTAATAAGAAAAGGAGAATTCAGTACTTTCCCAAATTGGGTGAGATTTTTTTGAGGGTTTGGAGGTGGTTTTCTATGCCTATCTTGTGAAGGCGGAGGTCCTGGTGGCCTCCCTTCCCTATAATCAGGAAAACGCTCGTTTTGAAAAATTTGTGATGGCCTATCTGGGCGATTCTGAAAAGGACTATTTGGGGAAAACTGATAAGATAAAAAAGCAGATACTATAAGAACTCCTAATCCTAATAAGATGAATGGTGTTTTTTTCCTTCTATTCAAAAAAGTAGGAGCTAAACTTAGTGTAATGCTACTAATAAGCACAATTTGAAGAATATAGATAACACTATTTTGCTTAATAAAATTTGGGATATCCTTATGACCTAGTGCCATTATAATCCAAACAATAGACCAAAACAGGACTTGAAATACAATTCTTTTTAATGATTTCATATCACAAATAAAAGTAAAATAAGATTAGTGAACTTTTAATTATTGGATAAATGACTTTATAATAGTACCCGTTTATAGCGTTTATTATTGCATTTACTGAAAACATAACCCCATTCGCTGAAAACTCTGTTTTTAGAATACTACACACAATGAATATTCAGTTATTTACATCAGACAACCTTTTATAAATGCAATCAATTTTATGAAAACAACACTACACTTTTTAAACACTATTTGGCGCCAAAATAATGCTTAAGAAGGCATATATGAAAAGAGACTTGTATGCTTTTTCTAACCATTTAACACGATTACTTATGAAACGATCACATTTTAAAACACTATTTACCTTAGCAGTGACTCTAGTGTTATTGCAATCCTGTGCCAACGATGACGATGCTCAAGACACAGCTATTGTAGATACTCCTGTAGTCACAAATGCAACTACACAACTGATTACAGACTGGAATGATCTTTGGCTTGATTTAGATCGCTATACAGATGCGATGAGACCTAATTCAACGGCAAGAGCACTTGCTTATATTCATTTAGCAGGATATGAAACTGCTGTAGCCGATATGGATGGATACACTTCAAACGAAGAGCGATTACAAGGATTTAATATCAATGAGAATCAACGCGAAGACAATGTGGATGTAAACCTAGCGCTTAATACCTGTTACGCATTGGTTTTTGATCACTTTATGTTTAGTGTATCAAACAACGAAAAAGCTGCTATAGCCATTTTACAAGAAAATAAGGTAAGTGAGTTATCGACAGATTTGTCTGAATCTGAAATTGAAAACTCTATAGAATGGGGTACGTATGTTGCAGAACGTGTGATCGCATATAGTCAAAGTGATACAGATGCTGAGACTCAGATTCTAGATCCCAACCCAGCGTCTTATGTAGCACCTACAGGAGATGGTTTATGGATAGCCGCAGAAGGGGAAAGTGCTTGGTTTCCATATTGGAGTAGTGTAAGAGCATTTGTGATCTCTCCAGATGAAACTACGAGTATTCCTCCTGCATACGAATATAGTACAGCCACAACGAGTGAATATTATATAGCCATGGAAGAGGTAAATGATATTGCAACGGTAGCAAGAGAAGAGGATAATGAAGATTTATGGATTGCTGAGTTTTGGTCTGACGATGTAGAAAGCTTGATGATGAGTCCACCTGGAAGACAATTTTCTATTGCAAATCAATTAATCGGACAAGCAGATTTAGGATATGAACAATCTTTAGAATTATTGCTTAGGCTTGGTTTTGCAATCAATGACGCAGCAGTTTCTGCTTGGGATGATAAATACACGTATGATACGCAGCGTCCTAGCACCTATATACGAGCTACTATGAATACAGATTTTGATACGAATTTAGCACGATTTATTGATTCACCTAATCCTGCATTTCCTAGTTATCCATCGGGTCATGCAACATTTGCAGGAGTATCAGCTGGTGTTTTTGCTCACATTTTTGGAGGAGATGCAATTAATTTTACAGATAGAAGTCATGAAGGAAGAGTGGAGTTTAATGGGGTTCCACGTACATACAACTCTTTTTCAGAAATGGCGCAGGAAAATGCCTATTCTAGAGTGCCATTAGGGGTACACGTTCAAATAGATAGCGATGAAGGAATTCGTTTGGGCTATGAAATTTCTGATGCTGTTAATGATTTTGATCTGACAAATTAATAATCGCTTTTCACCCCTTAATAACACCCGTATTATATACGCTTTCGCGAAAGCGTATACTTGAAACATTACTTTTTAGAATAATCAAGCAGTTGCATTTCAGATGTAACTGATTGAATTTTAAGTTGCGAGAACGAGAATTGAACTCGTGTCCGCCTCTGGCGGATATGAATCCTACCTTTATACTATGTTGAAAAACTGATTAATAATTTCTTTTTTTTCCTTTCTACCTATTCCCGATTTGAACCATTTTTCTCTAGAAAGAGCTTCCTTTTTAGATTCAAAAAATTCTATATGAATTACAATCCAAGGTCTGTAGGATATTGTCCAGCCTTTTATTGCATATTTATTATGAGAATGGAATCGAGAGATTAAATCAGATGAAATACCTGTATAGGATTTTTGGTGCTTTTGAGAATATGGTATGTAAACAACGTACTCCATAAAACCTAAAAAGGCCAACTATAGTTGACCTTTTATTTGTAGCGAGAACGAGAATTGAACTCGTGACCTCCGGGTTATGAACTGTAGCAGATATATTGTAAATTAATGAATATCAGTATATTTAGATGTGTATAATTTACAAATCATAGCATTATCCTTACATCTAACAACATGCAAAACCCTACGTTTATGGTAATTTTCATTTATCATATAAACCTCTAAACGCTTTTATTGTTAAATATAAAAGTAGCGGGACGATTGTAATTTTTCTCGCTGTTTTATCATTTACAATAATTTAATGTATTTAATTAGTTTATTAATAAACAATGAATGGTTTAGCTTGTAAGTTATCAACTTTTATAAAATATTGCCCTTTTGGCAAATCTTTAGTCATAGAATCAAGGGGTATATTTTGGATACCATTTCTAGATTCTGGATGATCTGTAAATTTAGCAACAACTTGCCCTAAAGTATTAAATATGAAAATTTCTACTGCTTGTACCTTCTCATTTATCTCGAGTTCATATCTAACTGTATTTTCTGAAAATTGATTAGTGTATACGACAACATTTTTAGTAGGAATATTCTGGAGTATTGTGTTTTCTATATTTTCATTTGTACTTGATCTTATTGACAACAATTCAAAACTCCATTGTTGCTGTGGTGAGTTATTTCTTTCTTGCTGAACTACACTCAGGCCGAGTGAATTTGTTCCATTTGGAATTTCTAAAGCTTTACCACTTCTTGCAGATACAATTTCGAAAAAGCTATTTCCAATAGGTATAATTTGCCACCTTTGATTTACATTGTCAAAAGAGTCGTATTGTTGTACTTCTGCACCATTTTGGAGTGATCCATCTACAAGATCTAAAACCTTATTGCTGTGTAAGGCAGTAATTTTATATTCATTACCTCCAGTGTTTTCTAGAATCCAACTTTGGTTGTCACCACCCGTAACTTCCCATTGCTGTACTCTAGCGCCATTGCTTTGAGAAACTCCTGCGACATCCATTACTCTATTAGATCTTCGATTTCTAATTATATAGATTTCTCCAGATTGAATATCACCATCATTAGGATTGTTTGCTTGCGGAGTTGCATTTGCGGTATTAGAATTACCACTATTTCCGGCTTGATTTATGGCTCTTACGCGATAGAAATATTGCGTTCCGTTAACAACTGCGTTGTCGACAAAAGTTGTTTCTTCAATGCCATTTGCAATGACCGAAAACCCACTGTTACTAGTTGTAGAGCGTCTTAATTCATAAGTCGCGGCATCTGTTACACTATTCCACGAAAGTGAAACTGTTGCATCTCCTCCAGTTGCTGTAAGGTTATTAGGAGTAGCAGGAGGATTTAGTTCATTTGATTCATTAAAAACGAACCAATTTATATTTCCGATTCCTTGACTGTTAGGAGCTAAGAAAACAAAATAAAGATCATGAATTCCGGTGACTTGATCAATGTTTACAGTTCTAGTTATCCAAGATTGCCAACCGCCAGTAAAACCGAAAGATAAAGTACCCACAAGATCACCTGTAACGCTCCCTAAGCGAATTTGCATGGTGCCTGTAAAATTTGCATTTGAGGCGATGCGGGCTTCTAAACTTCTTGCACCATTTCCAAAATCTATATTGTTATAAACTAGAAAATCGTCTCTATTTATAAACCCCACATTTTGTCCTCCTCCAGCATCGCTCGTATTTTGAGTTTGAATCCCTTGGCTATTATCAAAATCTTCTGCTTCTATGCGTACAAATGCAGATCTAGCGGGCTCTTGTGGAGTTGCATTTGCGGTATTAGAATTACCACTATTTCCGGCTTGATTTATGGCTCTTACACGATAGAAATATTGGGTGCCATTGGTAACTGAATTATCAGTATAAGTTGTTTCTGTTAGAGCATTTGCAATAGTCGAGAATCCGTTATTACCATTTGTAGATCTTCTTACTTCATATGTATCGGCGTCTGCTACAGTGTTCCATGAAAGTGAAACTGCTTCATCTTCTGCATTTGCGGTTAAATTTGTAGGTGCTGATGGCGGATTACCTAAATCTTGTTGACTAAACCGAAACCAGTTTATATTTCCAATACCTTCACCTCCCTGAAAAACGAGATAAAGATCACTAAGACCAGAAGTCTCTTGAATATTAGCCTCTTTAGTAACCCAAGATTGATAACCTCCTGTGTTTCCAAAAGATACGACACCTATTAGATTTCCTGTAGTACTTCCTAAACGAAGTTCCATTGTTCCCTCAAAATTAGCTCCAGAAGCTATTCGTACATTTACGCTACTTGCCCCATTACCAAAATCTACATTTTCATAGACAAGAAAATCATTGCTATCTATAAATCCAACGTTTTGACCTTCACCAATATCTGATGTGTTTTCTAATTGGACAGTTTGACCTTCATTAAATTCTTCAGCTTCAATCTGGCTAAATGCGTTTATAATAATTATGTTAGGAACTGCCGATATTTGAGTAGATTCTGTAGTTCCGATCTCATTTATCGCTCTTATTCTGTAGTAATAAGTTGTCCCATTAGTAACGTTTGTATCTGTATATGTGGTATTAGTTAAGTCAGAAGCGATAGTTGAAAATGGGCCATTAATGTTAGTAGCTCTTCTAACAGCATAAGTTGTAGCTCTATTTGCATCGTCCCAGCTAAGATTTACCTCTGTATCGTCTGTAGTGAAAATTATATTTGTAGGTGCTTCGGGAGGTTGTGGTGTAAACTCACCTTCCCAGGTAAATGTAGCTGCAGAGCGTCCAGGTAAATTATAGGTAAAGGATCTTCCGTTCCAATTGACACTTATTTCTTGATCTGTACTGTTTATATTGTATACAAGAAGTACTTTCTCTCCATTTTCATTACGTAAAGCTACATTAGTGACAGTATCATTATCTGGATCATTTGTGGCTAGTCTTACAGCTCCAGGTTGTACAAATTTTGATATTTGAGAGATGATGTAATAGGAAACATTGCGTGTAATACTATTTGAGTTATTAACAGTTATCGCACCTAAGCATTCATCACACCCGCCTGGGGTTCTTGGGTTTGAGTCTGGGTCTGCTGCATAGTTCCATTCAATTACTGTTCGAGACCAGTTTCGTAAAGAACCAATGACAACATTTTCTATATGCCATCCAAAGTCACCATTAAACTCTCCATTAGAACTGGTAAATTGCTCTGTAAAATATACATTTTTACCTGTAGCATTACGTACCTCAGACATTGCCTCAATATTAGCTCCTGGATCATATAAATGAAAAGCGGCACCCTCTGCATAAGTGCTATTATTTAATATATTTATAGGATATCCCGGGTTATCGCAGTTATGATCAAAGGCTATGATTCGAGGAGTAAAACCAGCAGCTTCTATTTGAGGACCTAAATGATTGTTTATAAAGTCTAATTGTTCATTAGAAGTCATTGCCATACTAGGCTCATTAAATGGATTTTCAGGTTCATTTTGTGGCGTAATACCCCATATTGGAATCCCTTCTGCCTCCATTTCCTGTAAATATCTAACAAAATACCTTGCATAAGCCTCGTAAAATTGCGGATCCAAACTTCCACCAATAGCTGGATTTGAAGAAGTATCTCTATTAGTCTTCATCCAGGTAGGGGCAGACCAAGGTGTTGCCAAAATTTTAATATTAGGATTAATTTCAAGTACTTTCTTTATTATAGGTATTAGATCTTCTTTATCAGGACCATCTAGACTGAAATTATTCATATTTATATCTCCCGGCGTATTGTTGTAAAAGTATACTGAGTTACTTAAATCTGATGCGCCTATACTAATCCTCATTACAGATAGCTTTGAGCCATCATTGTTTGGGTTAAAAGTTTCTTGAAGAATGGAGTTTTGCAAATTTGGATTAAGGTCATTAAGAACTTGAGCACTTCCTTGTGTCATCATAAAACCAAATCCATCGATGGTCTGAAACGTTTCTTGCTCTTCAACATTAATTGTAGCATTAGGAATTTCCCCATTGTTAAATGAGGTCGGAGTTTGTTCTTCTAGAAGAACCGTTTGATCTCCTTTTGTTAAGTGAACGGATACTTCTTGACCAGTCGAAGAAGTACATGTAAACAGAAAAGATATGATAGTTGCTATTACAACTAACACATCTGAACTTTTTTTTGAGTAAGTTTTTATTTTCATGACTATTGGTTTTAAAATATTCTATGTTGATCTTAAAAAGATTTATCAAAACAGGAATATCTATAATTATTAGACCAATAAATTTAGAATATGACAATTATTTATAATAATTTTTGAATACTCTTCAAATACATCAATATTTGTACATCATACTTCCAAGTTACGTCAGAATAATTCAAGTGGCTTATAGTCAGTTTCTTGTAGTTGTGTTTTCTTTTATAAATTTGTCAAAAAAATATTAAAACTAGACTCTTGATTGACTTGCAATTTTTTTCGAACTCTATATCTTGCAGTTTCTACACCTCGTACAGAAATATTTAACAAAGGGGCAATTTCTTTATTAGTTAAATTCATTTTTATAAATGCACAAAGCCTGAGTTCACGTGTAGTTATTTTCGGATGTATATATTTTAATTTTTTAAAGAAATCTTGATGGATCTTTTCAAAATTAACATCATACACTTTCATATATTCTTCCCCTACTTTATGTTGATGTAATTTTTTAAATATTTCAATTATCTTTTTTTTCGACTCCGCATTTTTAACAAGGTTCTTTAACTCTTTTAAATCATTTTGAATTTCAGCAAAAGCTCTTTTTTTATTTATAAGCTGTACGGTATAATTTGTTAGTTCCTTGCTTTTAAATATCACATCTTCTTCAAGTTGATTTTTGTCCTGTTTGAGTTTTAACCTTTCAATTTCTAAATTGAGTACTTTTTTGGATCTTTCCAATAGTGCTTTAGATTTGTTTCTCTCTTCTGTTATTTTATTATTAATAAGTCTTATCCCTAACCATATAATGAAAATCATTAAACTCACATATGTGATTTTTGCAAAATTTGTTTTGTGCCATAGTGGCTGTACTATAAAAGTGAAACTAGCTTCATTACCAATAATTCCTTTTTCGTCAAGGCTTCGCACTAAAAAATCATAAGAACCTGCAGGTAAATGGGTGTATTCTTTAAACGAATTATCACTCCATGTTGACCAGTCGTTATCAAGATCTTTGAGTTTGTAACTAAATTTTATATTTGAAGTTGGAGTTTTTTCAGGAGTTGCAAATTCAAACCTTAACACTTCTGTTGAATTTGATATTTCTAACTCGTTTTCCTCTCTAATAACTACTTGAGAAGTTATATTTTTAGTGCTTTCTTGTTTTGTTACTTTTGTTATGATTGTAGAAAAACTAGGTTTATCTAGTGATTCTTTTAAATTATATACATAAAGACCTGATTTTGCGCCTATCAAAACTTTCTTGTTTGTTATAGGTAGGATTTTCTCAAATCCTCTATTTAAATCTCCCTTAAGGTTACGAAAAGTATTTTTATCTATATCAGGGTGTTTGTCAGATTGTTTAAATAAACCTATTTCATCATTTAGCACGACCCACGTAGTATCCTGATGTGTTAGAATTTTTCTAGTATTAATTGTGTTTCCAATAATATTATTAAGTTTAGGATATGGTAAAAATTCATTATTTTCTTTATTAAATGTATAAAAACCAGTATTTGTAGAAAATATAATATCAGAATTCCAATTATGAACATTAATATTGAATGGAGATTTAAATCCATTTTGATCAGTAAAATGATCTATTGCTACAACTCTTCTATAGTCTTCACTAAACTTTACTTTGAAGACCCCTTTAAATCCATGGCACACCCAAAATGTATTTTCCTCATCTGAAGGCAAAACATCTCTTGTAGATTCTAGAAATCCTTTAATTTTTGTTGTTATGTTAAATCTTGTTCCTTCTTTTTTAAGAAGATAAAAGCCATTGTAACTACAGGCGAGAAATTCATTATTCTTATTTGAAATAGGAATAACTTTCCAGAATCCTCTTTCATTACTGATTTGAGTAACTTCCTCATCACTTATTTCATAAAGACCTAAGTCATGACTTACTATTGTAGAAGCCCCTATGTTTGAAAGAGACCAAGCTTGACCCTGCGGAATTTTTGTCTTAACAAAGTTGAAAACAGAACCTTCATTGGGTATTTTTGAAAAATAAACTCCATTGTTTGTTGCTATATAAATGGACTCATTTTTTATCAATATATCGTAAACAGATCCTTCTCTAAAAAGATTACTAAAAGAAGCATTATATTCTATAAGATCTATGCCATCATTTAAAAGAACCCATAATTCATCCTTATCTTCATAAAAATTTAATACTGTGTTATCTTGTATTTGGTCATAAATGGATCCTTTTTGGGAAGTATTCTTTCCATTAGAAAAAGTTAAAATTTTTGAACCAATAGTTCCTAGTATGTAAGTATCTCCTTTTTTTACTGCTACTGATAAAAATTCGTTTTGATCTTCTGAAAAGACTTCATGTTTTTTTGTTAATACTCCACTTGTTAAATCCCCTAGGTATATGTGACCTTTTTTAGTTATAATTTCAATGAAATTTGCTTTGTCTGATGGTAAGAAAGAAATGATAACTTCATTACCAATATCTTTTGAATTAAATATTGAGTTAAAGCTTTTCAAAACAGGATCAAAACTCATAACACCCAAATTTTCATCTTGAATATAATATGTGTCTTTAACAACATCTGAATGAATAAATCTACTTTCTGAGGGGATATATGATGATGAATTATTTTCTACTGTTATTAAACCTTTAAAGGTTCTAAAGATTATAATTCCATTAACTTCATGTATCTGCCAAACATTTTCTATTTTTTCTGTAGTGATTTTAAGATCCCTTAAAATGGAGTGAAATTCATAGTTTCCTAAAGAATTTTTTTCAACTTTTCCAAAATCATTGTAGCCGCCGGCATACACAGTACCATTTGAAGCGTACAAAAGACTTCTTACAGCAGAACTATTAGGTAAAAGGATATCTTGCCATTTTTGACCATCGTATGTAATAACTCCATCATTATTTCCAAAGTAATAAATTCCAGTTGAATCTCTTGCCATGGTCCAAAACTGAGAATCGCCCTTATAAGTAGTTCTGTCAAAATGAGTGATTTTTGCTAATTCAGGAATAGCAGATATAAATTTTTCAGGGTTCTGTGCTTGAACTTTTGTCTGGGAAATCATAGTGAATATGATCAACAGTTTAGTGTATTTACTATACATTACTAATAATATAAATTAAACGTATATGCCTTAATATCAATTTTTTAAAATAAAAAAAGTAAAATAGACGTAATCATACTTCGAAATCGATGTATTTAAGAAGTGTCTAAAAAATTGGCTCTATTTTTAACATATTCTAAATTTCGACTTAGGAATTTTAAGAATATCAAAATCTAATTTCAAAATAACATTCGCAGCGTTTAAAGAAACGATTAAATATTTAAAATTTCAAAACTAAAAACGAATTAAGAATTATAATATGTCAATTAACAATGAGTAAAACATTTATTTTTATTCTTTACTTTTTAAGTATTTCATCTTTATTACAAGCCCAAGAATTGTTACTTTCTGGTAAAGTATTAGGAGAAACTAGCACACCTATTTTAGGAGCTACAATATTAGTAAAAAATACAAGTAGAGGAGTTACATCCGACTTTGATGGAAACTTTTCTCTTAAAGTATCAAAAGGAGAAACTTTAGTTGTTTCTTCAGTAGGCTTTGAAGCACAGGAAATTTTAATCACTAACCAATCTTCTATTGAAGTCATTCTTATAGAAGATATTTTATCTCTTAAAGAGGTAGTGATTATTGGATACGGGACCTCAACTAAAAAATCTCTTACGTCTTCAGTCTCTGTGGTAGAAGGAGAAGATATTGTTGATGATAAACCTTTTACTAACATAGAAAATTCATTGCAAGGTAAAATATCTGGAATTCAGGTTATTAATCCTTCGGGCAGCCCTGGTCAAAGTACAGCAATAAGAATAAGAGGTGCTATTTCTTTATTGGGTAATTCCGATCCACTTTATATTATAGATGGGATTCAAGCTCAAAATACAGAAGGGTTGAATCCAAGAGATGTAGAGTCTATATCAGTTTTAAAAGATGCATCTGCTACTTCAATTTATGGAGCTCAAGCAGCTAATGGAGTTGTTCTGATTACCACTAAACGGGGCGAAAAAGGAAAGTCAATGTTAAGGTTTTCTTCATTTTTAGGCGTAAATGAAGTAGTTAACACCTTAGATTTATTAAATTCTGAACAATTTATTAATGTTTTGAATACCTCTAGGGCCAATGTAGGATTACCTTTAGTTGCTGATCCGAATAATTTTGCCTTCAATTCAGATTTTCAAAGAGAACTCTATGATCCTGCCACGGTTCAAAATTATGAAGTATCCTTTTCAGGAGGTGACAACAATGGAAATTACTATATATCAGGAGGTTTGCAGGATGAGCAAGGGACAATAGAAACTACAGGTTTTCAAAGATATTCTCTGCGATTTAATCAAGATCGTGAAGTTTTTAAAAATCTTAAAGTAAAGAGTAGTGTAGGTTTATCAAGAACAAATTTTAATGTAATTAACGATAATCAGAGAGTTAATCAAGGTGGAGTCGTATTATCTGCTCTACAAACACCACCAATTATTGGTATTATAGATGATAATGGCAACTTTCCTTCAAATCCTTTTCAACCTGGATTTGACAATCCAATAGCTCTTGTAAGAGGGGAGGATAGAGAATTTGTAACATCAAAAGTTCTTGCAAATTTAAATCTTGGTTACACTCTACCTGCTGGAATTCTAATCAATAGTGCTTTTAGTATAGATTATTCACAATCTAAATTTAATAGATTTGTAGACCCATTTACTACTTCAAACGGAAGAGCCACAAATGGACAAGCAGAGACCGCTACTTTCCAAAATACAATATGGTTATGGGAGAATACTGTTAATTACAATTTTAGTCCAGTTAAGGATAAAATTAATTTAGACTTTTTACTAGGCACATCTATTCAGGAAAGACGAGACGATAATACAAGAATTTTAGGAAATAATTTTTTAAATGGCTCTATAACTACCGTCAATCCAGCGACAGAAATTTTGGCTACAGAAGAAAGTATATTTGAAAACTCAAATAATTCTATATTCTTCAGAACCAAAATATCATATTTAGATCGATATTTTATTGAATCTACTATTAGACGAGACGGTTCATCACGTTTTGGTCCAAGTAATCGTTTTGCTGTTTTCCCTTCTTTTTCTGGATCTTGGATTGCTTCAGATGAAAAATTTCTACAAGAAGTTTCTTGGCTTAGTAGGTTGAAGTTTCGAATAGGTTATGGATTTACAGGAAATCAAAATTTCGGAAATAATAGATTTCAAGCTCTTTTTAGTCCAAACTCAAATTATGTAGTAAATGGACAAGTTGTTACTGGGGTATTCCCTTCACAAGTTGCAAATGCAAATTTAAAATGGGAGTCTACAGAGCAAACTAATTTTGGAATTGATCTTAGTTTGTTTAAGAATAGATTTAATATAACTTTCGAAACTTACTTAAAGAATACAACCGATTTACTCATTAATAATCCATTACCCATAACAACAGGTTTTGATAATGCTACACAAAATATTGGATCTATAGAAAATAGAGGAATAGAATTAGCACTAGATGCTGTGTTATTAGACACTGATGATCTTTCAATAAATTTGAATGCAAATTATACTCGAAATGTTAATGAGGTTACCAATATAGGAGGGCAAATAATTACTTCTGGATCAGTTAGTGATCAAGGTGAAGTTACACGTATAGAAGAAGAACAGCCTGTAGGTAACTTTTTTGGTTTTGTTTCAGAAGGGGTCGATCCTGAGACAGGTAATATTATATTCTCAGATCTTAACGGAGATGGTATAATTGATGATAATAATGATAGGACCATTATAGGAAATGCTCTTCCGGATTTTTCTTGGGCTACGACAACTACGATTAATTATAAAGGATTTGAACTTATTGTTTTCTTTCAGGGAGTTGAAGGACAGGATATTTATAACGCAACACGTCTTGAACTAGAAAACCAATCTGGATTTACAAATCAAAGTACTACCGTTTTAAATGCTTGGACTCCTGATAATCCTAACACAGACATTCCTAGAGCTGCATTTGGGGATCCTGATGGGAATAATAGAGCGTCTACAAGGTGGGTTGAAGATGGGTCTTTCATAAAACTTCGTGAGCTTACTTTAGGCTATAATTTTCCTAAAAAGTGGACCCAGAAGTTAGGCATAAATAATTTGAAACTCTTTATGCAAGGTAGAAACTTAGCAACTTGGACAAATTATTCTGGATATGATCCCGAAGTAAGTAGAGACGGTTCTAATGTTTTATCAAGCGGTATTGATTTTGGAACCTACCCACAAGTAAGAACTTTTATTGGAGGATTAAATATGACATTTTAAAATAAATATTATGAACATTAGATTTTTTATATTTTTAACTAGTACGTTTTTTGTCTTGGCTTGTTCAGAAGATAGTCTTAAGGTTCCTGTAAGAAATGATATAGCCACTGAGAATTTTTTTCTTACTGAAGAAGATGCTAATGCTGCAGTTATAGGAGCTTATGACGCTTTGCAACCAGATAGTTATTATGGTTTTGATTATTATGTTTTGGGGGATGTAAGAGCAGATAATAGCTTTGCAGGAGGAGATAATCCAAATAATTTTTCAATAGATAATTATACGTTACGCCCAACAAATGAGGTTACGACTCGGTTCTTTAGACAAGTTTATAGAGCAATAGGGCGTGCAAACGCTGCCATAGATGGAATTACCAGTATGGATGAGTCTGTTTTTCAAGAAGGAAGACAAAATGAACTCTTAGGAGAATCTTTATTTCTTAGAGCTCTTAATTATTTTAATCTTGTTCAGTTTTATGGCGGAGTTCCGATTGTGACAGAAGCTACAACTTCTTTAGAAGCAGATCAGATTTTTATTCCAAGAAATACAGAAACAGAGGTTTATGAACAAATAATAAATGATTTGAGGCAATCTATTGACTTTTTAGATAACCAAAACCTCGAGCAAGGAAGAGCAAACATTGGAGCAGCAGAAACACTTCTAGCAAAAGTTCAACTCTCATTAGGCAATTTCACGGAAGTGATAAACATAACGAATAACACAATGTCGAGAGGTTTTTCACTTGTTTCTGATTTTGACACTCTTTTTGACCAACAAAATAATGATAATAGTGAAGTTCTGTTTGCTATTCAATATGCTGGAGCTCAAGAAGGAAATGTTTTTCCTGAGCTTATATTACCTACTCCAGAGGCGTCATTTGATTTTATTAAGTTTAATACCCCCACACCTAACAGTGAAATGGCATTTGAAAATAATGATGTAAGAAAGGCTTCTTCCTTGGTTGAAAGAAATGGAATTTTATTTGTGTTTAAATGGAGAAATGGTAATGCATTTAATTCAGCAGATAATAGTATCGTATTGCGCTATGCAGATGTTCTTCTTATGAGAGCAGAGGCTCTTAATCAAATGCAAGATAACAATGGTGCTGTAAATTTATTGAATGAGGTTAGAAATAGAGCTGGTTTATCAAATTACAATGGAACTATGACTACTCAAGCTATAAACGAAGCAATACTAAATGAACGCAGAGTAGAATTTATGTTTGAAGGGCAACGCTTGTTTGATTTAAAAAGACAAGGTTTTGAAGCTACTAGACAAGCTATCATACAGTCTAAAAATATTGAAATTCAAGAATTTCAATTACTCTTACCTATCCCTCAAGGAGAATTAGACAGAAACCCTGAATTAACACAAAATCCAGGGTATTAATATAAAAAATAAAAAAATGAAAAAGAAACTTTTATTATTAGGCTTGTTATTATGTACAATTACATTTTATAATTGTAATGATGACCCAGAATCTTCAGACAGTTCAATAATGCCAGAAGAAACATCAAATGATTCTGAAGATCAAGATACATCTACATCTGGTGAAGTACGTGTAGTAATAACAACTCCTGATGAAAATTCTAAACTTAGGGAATTACCCAATCAATTACCATTTACAGATCAAAATACAGGAAGTATTACGATAACGGTAGATGAATTTGACACTGCTCAAACAATAGAAGGTTTTGGTGGTGCTTTAACAGGGAGTTCAGCTTTTTTACTCAATAATAATACAGAAGCTCTTAATGAACTGTTTAGTGAAAATGGAATTCGTTTAAGTTATACAAGACTTACCGTAGGAGCGTCAGATTTTAATAGAAATGGCAGTTATACTTATAATGAGATTACTAGTGATGAAGATTTAAATCTAGATCAATTTTCTATTGATGAGGATTTTACAAATAACAATCCTATTATCCCAGTGGCTCAAAATATTATTTCTATAAATAATGAAATGAAATTTAAAGCAGCTCCTTGGACTGCTCCTAGATGGATGAAAAACAATAATTCATTCAATGGAGGAAGTTTACAGTCACAATATTTTAGTGTTTATGCAGATTATTTAATAAAATATCTTGAAGCATATCAAAACAATGGCATTACAATAGATGCTATCTCTACTCAAAACGAACCTCTTTTTGAGAATAATTCTTACCCTACTATGAAAATGACTGCTCAAGAACAAATTGCATTTATTGGAAGTCATTTAGGCCCAGCTCTAGAGAATTCAAATGTAAATCCAATAATAATAGGTTATGATCATAATTTTAGAGAAAGTGAAGACCCTAATTTTCCAAATACGTTGTTAAGTGATCCGGTAGTGGCTTCTTTTACTAATTCAATAGCTTATCATGCTTATGCAGGTCAACCATCTGATATAGATGCATTAAGAGCTCAATTTCCTGACGTGAATATCTATTTT
Source organism: uncultured Dokdonia sp. (assembly GCF_947492815.1). GTDB lineage: Bacteria > Bacteroidota > Bacteroidia > Flavobacteriales > Flavobacteriaceae > Dokdonia. The sequence goes on along the minus strand of NZ_CANLOB010000018.1, from coordinate 21,695 downwards.
ACAGAACAATCAGGAATTCAAAATGCAGGTACTACTTTTCAAGGCGAAATAGATTTCTTTATGAAAACAATATTTACTGGCACATTAAGAAGAGGTGCCAAAACAATATTACTTTGGAATCTCGCACTAGATGAGAACGGAGGCCCACGAAATGGAGGATGTCAAGTATGTCGTGGTATTTTAACGATAGATAGTAGTGGGAATTACGTAAAAAATGTTGACTACTATATACTAGGGCATTTTTCAAAATATGTTGATGCAGGCGCAGAAGTAATTAGTACAAACTCTTTACAAGGAGTTCTGGAAAATGTAGCTTTCAAAAACCCAGATGGATCTAAAGTACTAGTAGTATATAATTCTTCAAATGAAAACAATCCTCAAGATTTAAATGTCAACGTAGGAGATAGAAATTTTAAATACCTGATTCCTCGTGGAGCGCTGGTAACTTTTAAATGGAACTAATTAAAAATTGTAATTATGAAAACACAAATAAACAAATTAAGTTTACTTTTTATCTTTATTTCTTTACTTACACTTACTAGTTGCGAAGAAGAAAATAATATAGATGCTCTATCTACTTTTGAACTTTCAGAACCTTTATTATTATCGCCTCAGGCAGACTTTACTCTTAATCTTGAAAGCCAAAATAGTAATGATATCGTAAGATTTGAATGGGAATCTGCAAACTCAACAGGAGATTTCTTAATCACGTACACATTTTTCATCGATCTATTAAATGGTGATTTTAGTGAACCTATATTATCTCAAACTACGTCTAATAATGGAGCAGAGACCTTCTTTGAATTAACTCAAGGAGAATTAGATGTCATTTTATCCAATGCTGGTTTTGAATCCAATGAAGTGGTATCGGTAAAATGGGGTGTGAGAGCTCAATCTATAAATCAAATTACCGAGGTTACTTCTTTTGATATAAACATTCGACGTTTTGATGCTCAAGTCCCACCAAATAGTTTATTTATAGCAGGTGATGCCACAGAAACTGGAAATGACATAAGTAATGCGATACAGTTAAGAAGATTACCTAATGCAGATGGATCTCTAACAAATATTTTTCAATTATATACTTCATTACAAGGAGGCTCAACTTATAATTTTTATTCTTCACAAAACGAAGATATGGCTTTGACATATACAAGTAATGGAGAAAATATTGAAATAGGAGATGCAGGAATTAATGTCGTTCAAACTGGGGTTTATAGGATAACAGTAGACTTTAATTCAGAGACATTAAACTTATTTAATATAGATAGATGGAGTATTGTTGGTAATGTAATACCTGATGGCTGGAATGGCGATCAAGCATTAGAGTATCAAGGAAATGGTATATGGCAATCTACTATAGAATTAATAGATGCAGATCCAGGAGATGCAAATAAGAGATTCATTTTTAGAGCAAATGAAGACTGGGAACAAGTATTAAAAATTATTCCTGAGTCTACCAATGAACTAGCATTTGAAGCTACAGCAGGAGAATTTGGCTACACAAGTTTAGAAGATGTTCCCGTTTCTAATCTAGGCTTTAGGTTAATCACTTTAAGTTTGAATGGTAACGGTTTTTCATTCACTAACGAACTAGGAGAAGAAGAAGAAGAAGAAACACCACTTGAAACCCCAGATCAATTATATCTATCCGGAAGTGCAACAGAAACTGGTTCTGATGTATCTAATGCTCTATTAATGAATAGATTAATTAATGAAGACGGGAGTGAGTCAGAAATTTTTGAAATTTTCACTTCTCTTACAGGTGGAGAAAGCTATAACTTCTTTGAAGAAAATATAATTGGATCAACATCTTATACAGTAAACTCAGGTATTTTGGAACTAGGTAGTGATCCTATTACAGTTTCAGAAACTGGCATATATCGAGTTTCTGTAAATTTTGATAATGCTACACTTTCCCTTCTTGAAATAACAAACTGGAGTATTGTAGGAAATGTAATAGAAAATGGATGGGACGGTGATGAGCCATTAACATATCAAGGGAATGGTGTTTTTCAAGCTTCTATAGAATTAATAGATGCAGATCCAGGAGATACAAACAAGCGATTCATTTTTAGAGCAAATGAAGACTGGGCTTTAGTTTTTAAAGAAATTCCTGAAACTGATATGGAATTAGCCTTTGAGGGTACAGCAGAAATGTTTGGTTATACTCAATTAGATGATATTTCTGTTTCTAATTTAGGTATGCAACAAATTACTTTAACTTTAAATGGTTCTGGCTACAGTTATACTATCAACTAAATTAACGTCTAAAACATTTATTTAACCTAAGAAAGATTCACACAAAATCTCCCTATTCTATAAAATAGATTTTCAACTCTATCTATTAAGGATATAGGGAGATTTAAAATTTAATAGTATGTCAATTTATAAACTCAGCATATTCATAATTCTTATTGTATTTGCATCATGTACACAGACAGCATTAAAAAATGATTCGCTTTCGCGAAAAGGAAATAGCAACGTTTTGAAGAAAAACGACTCTTTGAATAATATAGGTCTAAACGGTGTTCAAGTATACACGACGGCAAATAACACAGAATTACGCCTTTCTAAGACCAATACACTTCATTTTTCTAGCACAGATCAAGCTCTAGAGTCAGAAGTGAGTATTTTTGTAAATCCCAATAAAACATTTCAAAGTTTATTAGGTATAGGGGGAGCAATTACAGATGCATCTTCAGAAGTATTTGCAAAATTAAGCAAAGAGCGTCAAAAAGAGTTTTTACAAGCATATTATAGTAAAGAAAATGGGATTGGATATTCTTTAGCAAGAACGACCATACATAGTTCTGACTTTGGAAGTGAAAGTTATACGTACGTCACAAATAATCAAAAAGATCTTTCTTCTTTTAGTATAGAACACGATAGAAAAAATAGACTTCCATTAATTAGAAAAATAATTGATGCTTCAGGAGGTGAGATACCTCTTTATGTGAGTCCTTGGAGTCCCCCTGCATTTATGAAAACTAATAATAATATGTTACAAGGAGGCAAACTTTTACCTGAATATGCAGCATCATGGGCACTTTACTTTGCAAAGTTTATAAAAGCTTACGAAGAAGAGGAAAACATTCCCATTTGGGGCCTTACAATACAAAATGAACCTATGGCTACTCAACGTTGGGAATCCTGTATCTATACTGCTGAAGAAGAAAGAGATTTCCTTAAAAATCATTTAGGTCCTACTTTAGAAAGGGAAGGTCTTGGAGATAAAAATATTGTCGTATGGGATCATAATAGAGACCTCATAACAAATAGGGCAAACACAATTTTCGATGACCCTGAGGCTTCAAAATATGCTTGGGGGATAGGTTTTCATTGGTACGAGGTTTGGTCAGGAGGAGAATACATGTACGAGAATCTTGCTAGAATAAATGAATCTTATCCTGATAAAAAGCTTCTTTTTACTGAAGGTTGTGTTGAAAGTTTTGATGAACAAAAATATCAATTTTGGCCTAATGCAGAACGCTACGGACAATCTATGATCAATGATTTTAACAATGGAACAGTAGGTTGGACTGACTGGAATATTTTATTAGATCACACAGGAGGGCCTAATCATGTTCAAAACTTTTGCTTTGCTCCTATTCATGCAAACACGAGAACTGGTGAACTTATCTATACTCCATCATATTATTATATAGGTCATTTTTCTAAATTCATAAGACCTAAAGCAAAAAGAGTTAGTACCTCTTCAAGTAGAAGTCATTTATTAAGCACTTCTTTCTTGAATGCAGATGGCAAAATGGTAACTGTTGTTATGAACCAAAGTAACCTAAAAATAGATTACAAACTTTACATAGGGAGTAATGCTGTAGAAGAAACTATTTTACCTCACGCAATACAAACACTAGTTTATTAACATTTTAAAGATCAACCAAGAAAAAAATATTATTATAAAGCTCTTTTTATTGGTTTCAAATTTAGATTTAGAACCCTGCAATTTATTGCAGCACTTTAGTGATGCGAAAAATTATATATTTACCTTATGGGTAATTATCAACGTAAATGTTCACATACTGTAAGTAGTTTAAGTTGTCATATTGTTTGGTCAACGAAATATTGTTATAAAGTTTTGAAAGGTGGTATTCAGTCATGTTGTCGAGAGTTATTAGTAGAAACTTGTAATGCTCAAGATGTAGAGATATTGAAAGGAGTTGTTAGTTCAGGTCATATTCATATGCATGTTGAATATGCTCCAAAACATAGCATAAGTTTTTTAGTAAAACAGCTAAAAGGCAGAACTTCTCGAAAAGTACAAATGGAGTTTTCATCCTTAGGAAAAACTTACTGGGGAAAACATTTTTGGGCTACTAGTTATGAAGCTTTGAGTACTGGAAATATAACAGACGAAATGGTGAATGAGTATTTGGAACATCATCGCAAAACTAATTCAGATACTTCAAATTTCATATTGAAATAAATTAGGGGCTTTAGTCCCTAGTCAAACAAACCTCTGCACTTTAGTGCAGAATAGTTTAGTTATCATTCTGATAATTTAGATTTCATAGTATTAAAATACAAAATCAAAAATAATCCATAAAAAAAGAGGATGCCTTTTTAGACAACCTCTTCATTTTTAAGTAGCGAGAACGAGAATTGAACTCGTGACCTCCGGGTTATGAATCCGACGCTCTAACCAACTGAGCTACCTCGCCATTATTTGCTTTTTGAAATAATAATTTATATACTATCCCGTAAGCGGGTGCAAATATAAAAACAATTCATCTTACTACAAACACAAATTTTAAAATAAAATCAAAACTATTTTTTTGTTCTCGCGATTTCTTTCAATATATTGGGCTATACTAACAACAACAAACCTATGAGCGATAAAATAAAATATGAAATGGAGTTTGTGATTCGAGCATCACCTAATCTATTGTACCAATATATGGCAACACCATCAGGGATGAGTGAGTGGTTTGCTGATAACGTAAATTCTAGAGGTGAATTATACACCTTTATATGGGATGGCTCTGAAGAACAAGCAAAGTTGATTACTAAAAAAAGTAATGAACGTATTCGATTCAGATGGCTAGAAGACGATGAAGATGGTGAAGATTACTATTTTGAACTTCGAATTCAAGTAGATGAGATTACAAAAGATGTTTCCTTGATTATTACTGATTATGCAGAAGAAGATGAAGTAGATGAAGGGAAGATGTTTTGGGATAATCAAATTTCAGAACTAAAACATGTCATAGGATCCGTTTAATTCCTGTGCTAAATAGTATATTTGTCCCGCCCTCAAAAGAGTGGCGGGATTTTTTATGATTAATGATAACGGTACCTTAGTACAAAGCGATAAAACAACCCTTAGTCCTATGAATAGAGGACTTCTATATGGGGATGGTGTTTTTGAAACTATTAAAGCAGTGAATGCTAAATTACTCTTCTGGGAAGATCATTACTTTAGGTTGATGGCCTCTATGCGCATACTTCGTATGGAAATACCAATGGAGTTTACACCCGAACTTTTAGAGGAACAATTAATAGAGACTTTAAAAGCAAATGACTTGTCTAATAAGACTGCTCGCATACGCATTACAGTATATCGTAATGAAGGTGGCGCTTATTTACCTGAAAATAGAGGCGTAGGCTATTATATACACGCAAAAGAAATCTCAGATCCCTTTTACATATTACCTGAGACTCCTTATGAAGTTGAACTTTATAAAGATCATTATGTAAATGCAGATATATTATCAACCTTAAAAACAACTAATAAGGTGCTTCATGTGACGGGAAGTATCTTTGCTGAAGATAATGGCTATGATAATTGCCTGTTGATTAATACTAAAAAGAATGTCGTAGAGGCATTACAAGGAAATATATTCTTAGTAAAAGGAACACATATTAAAACACCTCCATTAGAAGATGGTTGTTTACGTGGTATTATTCGTAAACAATTACTTGCAATTCTTCCATTGATGAAAGAATATACTTTTGAAGAAGCTTCTATATCCCCTTTTGAATTACAAAAAGCAGACGAACTCTTTATTACGAATGTTATAAAGGGTATTCAGCCTATTACAAAGTATCGAAAGAAAGTATATACTAATGAAGTAGCTAAAACGCTTTTACAAAAATTAAATGTAAAAGCAAGATTAAGTTAGTTGTAATGCGGGTGTTCTGGTGCATTAGACCAAATTAAATAATCACCACCTAGCTCTATAATTTTTTCTCTCCAAAGTTTTGGACAACATTTGGTCAGTATATCCTCTTTATAATTATTTTCAACAACAACCCAAGATTTTTCTTGTAGTTCTTGATTGAGTTGTTGTGCATCCCATCCAGAATATCCCAAGAAAAATTGAATTTCTTGCGATTTAATTTTGTTATCCTCTATAAGTTGAATAACCATATCAAAGTCGCCACCCCAAAAGATTCCAGAAGCTATCTCTGTACTTCCTGTGATCAGGTTAGGAATTGTATGTATAAAGTAAATATTATCTTGTTCTACAGGACCCCCATTAAAAATTGGTAGATCATTACGGGTGAGAAATGGAATAAAATCGTTGAGCTTTTGTTCAAGAGGTTTGTTCATTATAAACCCCACTGTACCTTGATCATTATGATCGGCAAGCAGAACAACAGATCTATTAAATGACACATCACCTATAATAGACGGCTCTGCGATTAATAAATACCCTTTATTTGGAGGTAGTTTCATGGCATTTTTTAATTACATAAATAAACCTAGTCAATTTTTTTACCATATCAAAATAAAGTGACTTATGTTTAACGCTATCTTTTTTATTTCAGGAGATTAAAAAATGTAAATCATCTTTAATAACTTATTATATATTGATCTTTTTGTTGTTAAATATTTGATTTTTAATTATTTATATTTTTTTGCTAATTATTTTCAATACTATTTTTTTTAATCGAAATTATTTTTATTTCAAGTATTTGTTAAACAAGTTATTACTAGAAAAACTATGCGATGTTAGATTTTTCTATTTAATTTATGAGTACGCTGTAACAAAAGGATGTCTTTATTTACTTATGAGGTACTATTTATTATTTATACAATTACAATGGAAGCACACGAAATAGATTACGAGATTATAGGAGAAGAAATGCAATATGTAGAAATAGAGCTAGATCCGCAGGAAGGTGTCATTGCAGAAGCAGGAAGCTTTATGATGATGGAAGAAGGTATTCGAATGGATACTATTTTTGGAGATGGATCTCAGAAAGATAACTCCGTCATGGGGAGAATTTTTGGAGCAGGAAAACGATTACTTACTGGTGAAAGCCTTTTTATGACTGCATTTTATAATGATGTATTAGGAAAGAAAAAAGTAAGTTTTGCATCTCCATACCCAGGTAAAATAATTCCGATAGACCTGGCGGCAATAGGAGGGAAGTTTATTTGTCAAAAAGATGCTTTCTTATGCGCAGCTAAAGGAGTATCTGTTGGGATAGAGTTTTCTAAAAAATTAGGTAGAGGTCTCTTTGGAGGAGAAGGCTTTATTATGCAAAAATTAGAAGGAGACGGAATAGCTTTTGTGCATGCAGGAGGTACTACGCTAAAGAAAGAACTTGTGCCAGGAGAAAAACTAAAAGTGGATACAGGATGTATTATTGGTTTTGATCATACAGTAGATTATGATATCGAATTTGTAGGGGGTATTAAGAATACTATTTTTGGAGGGGAAGGATTATTCTTTGCAACCTTATCAGGCCCTGGTACGGTCTATATTCAATCATTACCTTTTAGTAGACTTGCAAATAGAGTCCTTGCATTAGCACCCTCGGGAGGTGGTAAATCTAGAGGAGAAGGATCTATTTTAGGAGGATTAGGAGATTTGTTAGACGGCGATAATGGATTTTAGTAAACATCTGTAAACAAGTGTTTTATGTTTTAACACGATCAAAAATTGTTGTTAAAGTGTAAGGATTCGCTAAAAAAGTAGAACAAAAGGTGTATATTTAAGATATAATAAAAAACACCTGCCTATACTTAAAACTACTTTTATTAGATCTAACCTAAACCCTAATTTCGAATATGGCGAGAGCAATGTTTGAATACACAAAAACAATCCTTAACAAGGTAAGTTTTGATAGTGTATTATTTTGTAAAGAACTACAAAAAGCAGTGAAAAGATTACTTCCTTATGAAATTGAGGAACTTCGAATTTGGATTGACAGCCTTGTAAAGGAAAAGCCAAATCTTAATCAATGTCTAATTTATTTAAACCCATAAAAAAGAGCCTTGGAAACAAGGCTCTTTTTAGTGACACCTATATATGAAAGGGTTACTTATGATGAATAGGGCTAATAATTTGCACATTTTGAAATGCAATAGCGCCTTTTACAACACTAGCTATAGTGGTGCGTAATGCATCTATAATTTGCATTTTTAATTCACTTTTATGGTAAATAAGACTTACTTCTCTTGCAGGAGAAGGTTCTTTAAACTTTTTAAGAAATTCGATGTCCTTTCCTTTGTAATCCATAGTGTGTAAATATGGCAATAATGTCATTCCTAAGTCTTCATTAGCTAACTTTACAAGCGTTTCAAAACTTCCGCTTTCTAATGAAAAATGATCATCTTCTTGATTTCCTATTGTTTTACATAAATTAATAACACCATCCCTAAAACAATGCCCATCCTCCAGTAGCAACATATCCGTTAAATCTAGATCTGATACTTCTATATTTTTCTTTTGAAAAAGTCGGTGATTTTGGGTTACATAAGCAATAAATGGTTCGTAATAGAGAGGACGCTCTTTTATATTTTCATTTTGAAGTGGTGTAGCTGCAATAGCTGCATCCAAATGTCCTTCTTCTAATTTTTGTATAATCGTTTCCGTGTTTAACTCTTCTATTTTAAGTTTTACTTTTGGATACTTATTTATAAAATTACGCAAGAACATAGGTAATAGAGTAGGCATAATCGTAGGGATGATTCCTAATTTGAATTCACCTCCTATAAATCCTTTTTCTTGATCTACAATATCAGAAATGCGATTAGCCTCATTTACAATGTTTTTTGCTTGAATAACGATCTTATTACCTATTTCAGTCAACTCAATAGGTTTTTTTGTACGATCAAAGATTAAAATATCTAATTCTTCTTCTATCTTTTGTATTTGCATACTTAAAGTAGGCTGCGTGACAAATGTTTTTTCGGCTGCTTTTGTGAAGTTTTTATGTTCCGCAACAGCAAGGACATATTTTAATTGCGTAATAGTCATAAGATGGTCTCTGGTGTCTTTGTTCTTACAAAAATACGAAGCTATTAGCAAAAACTATACATAATAGAAAACAATTAGTTTTTCTTATATCAAATGTTTCCTCATAAAAAAGGCTTCATTATATAATGAAGCCTTCCGTAAAACATATTGTAGTCTATTACATGCTTATTTTAATAGTGATATCCTCTTCTTCTACGGTAAATTTTGCATCACCCCATGTAGGAGGTCCAAAGCTAGCTCCAACACCAGAGATTCCATAAGGTTCTTTTGGCATACCGCTTGGTTCAAAATCCATACGTCCATTTGAGTTTAGATCATGTAATGTGATAATACCATATGAACCTGGCTGCACATTTTCAAATACTAATGTAACCGATTTGTTTTCTGGAGTAGTTTCGGAAGCATCAAGAGGAGCAGCTTTCATAAAAGTAGCTTCATCATAAAGTGCAGCAGATACTTTTCCGTCATTATTTAATAGGTTTGGAATTTCGACAGTTACTGTAACGCCTTTATTTTCTTGTGCAAATGTTAAGGTTGAACATAAAATTGCGATTAAATAGATAAAAGTTTTCATAATAATGTGTTGTTTTTATAGTGTTAATTTTGATTGACAGGGTAAAAGTATGTATACGCTTTCGCGAAAGCGAACAAAACCTTCTGAACTGTCAAAAACTGAGATTGAACTGTAGAAGGAGTGATATTTCTGCCAAAATTGGATATCTGCTGCGGTTAGTTCATGCTTTTCTCCTTTCGGCTTAATTATTGAATGTTCATTATTATGTTGACAACTCTTAGTATGAATAATAGCATTGCTCTAAAACATTGTTAAATTTATACTAATACATAAACGAATGTGTATGAACTATAATCCTGAAGAAGAAGAAAATTTTTCCCTGACGCGTTTTGAGTCTATGTTGAAGACGAATAACGTCTCGTTTTTTGACTCTGAAGAGTTTGAGCGTATAACAAATTACTATATAGAAGAAGGTAAAATAGCATTGGCTAGAAAAGCAGTTAAGCTTGGTCTAGAACAACACCCTACTTCTATAAATCTTAGATTATACAAGGCAGAGATTTTTATTTTTGAAAATAAATTTGAAGAAGCAAATGTTATTTTAAACGAGCTCTATGAATTAGAGCCTAATAATGAAGAGATTTATATTCAAAAAGCAAATATATATAGTAAGCAAGATAAACATCAAGAAGCCATAGACTTATTAGAAATGGCAATAGATCTTACGGAAGATCCTTCTGATGTATATTCCCTAATAGGAATGGAATATCTATTTATAGACGATTTTCAGAATGCAAAGTATAACTTTATGAAATGTCTGGAGATAGATGATACTGATTATAGTGCCCTTTACAATATTATTTATTGTTTTGATTTTCTAGAGCAACGTGAAGAAGCGATAGAGTATCTAAATATGTTCTTAAATAAAAACCCATATTGCGAAGTAGCTTGGCATCAGGTTGGAAAACAATATTTTGACCTAAAACTCTATGAGAAAGCACTTTCTGCATTTGACTTTGCTGTAATAAGTGATGATCGTTTTATTGGTGCTTATTTAGAGAAGGGGAAAGTGTTAGAAAAGTTAGGAAGGTATAACGAAGCTCTTGAAAATTATCAAATCACGCTAGAACTTGATGACCCTACGTCTTTTGCGTTACTACGTATGGGAAAATGTTATGATCAGTTAGGAAATGATGAATTAGCCCTAAAACATTATAAACGTTGTGTTCATGAAGATCCACTATTAGATAATGGATGGATTGCTATTACAGATTATTATACCAAAAAGCTAGATTTTCAAAAAGCACTGTACTACATAAATAAAGCAATACATATTGATTCTGAAAATGTATTGTATTGGAAACGATATGCTAAGATTAATCATCGTTTAAAATTTTATGAAGAAGCAGAACATGGCTATAGACGTACATTAGAGCTTGGAAATTATGAGTTAGAGACATGGCTAACACATGCAGATATATTATTGTATCTCGAAGAAACAGACGCTGCAATTACGATTCTTTCACAAGCTTTAGAGTTTTATCCTGAAAATGTAGAGATCATGTTTCGTTTATCTGGCTTGAATTATACAAAGTATGATGATATTCAAGGACGTTTTTTCTTAAAGACCGCCTTAATGATTGATCCAGATTTTTCTATTATTTTGGAGGAGTTGTTTCCATATGCGTATTCTAAAAAAGAAGTAAAACAGCTTTTAGCCAAATATAATGTCTAGTACAAGGTTATTTTTGTTGTTTCTGTAGGTCTTCTTAGTCAAACCTATTATTTTAGCATATACTAAAGTATGTGCCTATGTCAAAATCTGTTTTTTCTTACTTTTTAATACTGCTTAAAGGAATGGCAATGGGAGCTGCCGATGTAGTTCCAGGAGTTTCCGGAGGAACAATTGCTTTTATATCAGGTATCTATCAGGAGCTTATAGAAACAATAGATCGATTAGACTTTGGTATTATTAAAGTATGGAAAAAGGAAGGGTTTAAAACAATGTTTGTGCAATACAACCTTGGATTCCTGATGAGTTTATTCCTAGGTGTTTTTATAAGTATCTTATCATTAGCTAATTTAATTTCGTATTTATTAGAAAACCATCCAGTGATTGTTTGGTCATTCTTTTTTGGTTTGGTGCTTGCCAGTATTATTTATATAGGAAAACAAATTAAAACATGGAGTCCTGTTATTGTTATTACTGCAATTATAGGCGTGGCTGTTGCTTATTATATTACCATAGCGACACCAACACAAGCTCCAGATGCGTTATATTTCTTTTTCTTATCAGGTTGTATCGCTATTATAGCAATGATTTTACCAGGCGTTTCCGGATCTTTTATTTTGGTATTATTGGGATCGTATGGTATTGTATTAGCTTCCTTAACAGATTTTATAGAAGGACTTTTGGCAGGTGATTGGGAAGTAGTTAAAACAAGCTTTTTTAAAGTATTACTTTTTATTATTGGATGTGTAGTGGGATTAAAGCTTTTTTCAAAAGCATTAAAATGGATGTTTGCTCATAAAAAAGAAATTACATTAGCAGTGCTTACAGGCTTTATGATAGGGTCATTGAATAAAATATGGCCTTGGAAAAATGTACTTTCTACTAGAATAGATAGGCATGGAGAGGAAGTTCCATTATTAGAAAAAAGTGTGTTACCTTCTTCTTTTGAAGGAGACCCCTTAGTAGTATATGCTATTATTTTTGCAATTATAGGATTTTTAGCAATATTCTTACTGGAACGATTAGCTGTACGAAAAAAAATAAATGCAAACTAAAACGCGAACGTTTACCGATAAAATTTGGCTGGTTCTTAAAGGACTTGCTATGGGAGCTGCCAATAAGGTTCCTGGTGTTTCAGGTGGCGTTGTTGCTTTTGTGGCAGGGTTTTATGAAGAGTTTATTACATCGCTTCAAAAGTTTAATGGTAAAGCATTACGATTACTTCTTAATGGCAGGTTTAAAAGCTTCTGGGCATATATTAATGGTAAATTTTTAGGACTTCTTATTCTAGGGATGCTCATTAGTTATTTTAGTGTCTCTTTACTTCTAGATCTTGCATTACAGTATTATCCTTTGTACGTATGGAGTGCTTTTTTTGGAATGATCATAGGCTCTATTTATTATATAGGTAAAGATTTTGAGAACTGGAATCGGCAAATGATATTGTTTACTATTCTTGGGGTTATTGTGGGTGTAAGTATTAGTCTCTTAGAACCTGCACAAGAAAATGATCACTTACTATTTGTATTCTTTTGTGGTATTATAGGTGTTTCAGGAATGACACTCCCAGGCTTATCAGGTTCTTTTATCTTAATTCTATTAGGGAATTATGTGTTGTTACTTGTAGACTCTGTAAACGCATTGTATACAACGCTTATAGATATCGTTACGCTAGATTTTAGTTTTTCTGATGATCCAGAGCAAATACGATTATTAAAAGTATTATTAGTATTTGCTGCGGGTTCCCTTACCGGATTAGTCACGTTATCCCATTTTTTAGGCTATTTACTTAAGAGGTTTAAAAACAATACAAATGCAGTTATTCTAGGATTTATTACAGGTTCTTTAGGAGTTGTCTGGCCATGGAAGGAAGCAAAATTTAAAGAAGTGGCAGGACTGGAAATATTGGATGCTAATGGGAATCGCATATTAGAAAACTACATTCGTATTTTTCCTACAGAAATAACATTAAAAAATATATTAGCAATTATCTTCATTGCACTTGGTATAGTGCTTGTAGTCGCTTTAGGAAAGTATGGAAATAAAACTAAAGTTCATGGCTAGATATGGTCTTATTGGTAAAAATATAGCGTACTCCTTTTCTAGACGTTATTTTAAAACAAAATTTGAAAAAGAACAGTTAGTAGGGGCGAGTTACGTTAATTTTGATAGCCAAACACTTGAGGAAGTTAAAGAATACCTCTGCAATGATGATATTAACGGTTATAACGTTACAATTCCTTATAAAGAGGAAATTATTCCATTGTTAGATCAGCTAGATACAGATGCACATCATATAGGGGCTGTAAATACTGTAAAACGAAATAATTTAGGACAACTAATAGGTTACAATACAGATTATATTGGTTTTAAACAATCTCTTTTAGAATATACAGAAGGTGTTTTTTTAGATACGTCTATTGCTAAAAAAGCACTCATATTGGGTACGGGAGGAGCATCAAAAGCTGTGGTATATGCACTAACCCAATTAGGAGTTCATTGCCAGTACGTATCTAGAAATAGATATGATAACACAATGTTATACAGTGATATATCGAAGACTATCTTAAGTAAACATTCAATTGTTGTTAACTGTACGCCTTTAGGCACTTCTCCAAATACAGATGCTTTTCCAGATATTCCATATGAATATTTAAATGAATCACATATACTTTATGATTTGATTTATAACCCTGTGAAAACACAATTTTTAACAAAAGGAGAAAAACAAGGAGCTACTATTATTTCTGGGTTACGTATGCTAGAACTACAAGCAGAAGCTGCTTGGGAAATCTGGCAAGAATCATAGTATTTTTTTGTTTTTTAACAGATATATCTATAATCCTTATAGGATATTATAATTATATGAGCGGTATTAGTATCTTTAGCTCTTTAAAGATGAACCTTAACATTGAAACAAATGTCAGAAGAAAAACAATCTCAAGAAAACGAAGAGACTATTAATAATGCTGAAGGAGTAGAGGAGACAACTCCTCAACCTGAAAAAGGTATTGAAGACGAAATTGAAGCATTAGCAGCAGAAGCAGAAGCAACTGAGTTACCTACAGAAGAAGCTGTAGAAGCAGCAATAGAGAAAGAAGAAGTCGCAGAAGAAACTGTAGCTAAAGAGGTTGTGGTTGAAGAAACTGTAATCGAAGAAACTGTAAATGAAGAAGTTGTAGTTGGAAAAACTGTAACCGAAGAAACTATGGTTGAAGAAACTGCAGTTGAAGAAACACAGGAGATTGTTCAGGAAGCTGTTCCAGCAAAAGAGATTGCAAGCGAACCCAAAGAAATCCCTAAGAAAGAGTATCCTTCTTTAACTAAAGAAGAGTTGTTAGAAGAGTTTAAAACACTACTAGCTAATGAGGAGGTGCAATTAATAAAAGATCATGTAGATGGTATTAAAAGCGCTATCGATGCTAAATTTAATGAAGAGCAGGAAACTGCAAAAGTTGCATTTTTAGAAGAAGGAGGTAATGTTATAGACTTTAGGCACTTTTCTCCGCTTAAAAAAGCTTTTAATGAAGCGTATTACGATTACCGTCATAAGCGTTCTAATTACTACCAAAACAAGCAGAAAGATCAAAAGGCAAATCTTGCTTATAGACAACAGCTTATTGAAGAAGTAAAGCAACTTAGAGAAGAATTAGGAGGTACTGAAAGTATACAGTCTACCTTTAATAAGTTCAAAGATATTCAAGAGCGTTGGCATAATGCAGGAAATATACCAAGAGATCGTTATAATCTAGTATGGAATAATTACTATCATCATATTGATAATTTTTATGAGTTATTGCATTTAAACAGAGAGTTTAGAGATAGGCACTTTCAGGATAACTTAACAAAGAAGTTGCAACTTATAGAACGTGCGGAAGAGTTAGCAGCTGAACCAAAAGTAAGTAAGGCGTTTAAGGAACTTCAGTTGTTGCATCGTATGTGGAAAGAAGAGATTGGTCCTGTAGCCAAAGAGTATAGCGATGAAATCTGGGACAAGTTTAGTGCTGCCACAAAGAAAATACACGATGCAAGAGATGCGCAACAAAAAGAGGTTGAAGCATCTTGGGGTAAAAACTTAGAGGTAAAACAAGGTATTATTGAAAAACTAGAAGCGATTAAGTCTCAAGATGTAACGTCGCATCAAGATGTGCAAACAAAGGTAAAGGAAGTGGAAGCCTTGAGAGAAGCTTTCTTTAAGTCTGGTCGTGTGCCTAATGATTCAAATGAAGAGGTATGGTCTACGTTTAAGTCTGTAGTGAGAGAGTTTAATCACAAGAAGAATACATTCTATAAATCTCAGAAAAAAGAACAATTTTCCAATTTAAATAAGAAGTTAGAGCTTATTAAAATAGCGGAAGATAATAAGGATAATGACGATTTTTCGACTACAATTGAGCTGATGAAGAAAATACAGACCGATTGGAAGAAGATAGGGCATGTACCAAGAAAAGATAGTGATAAGATCTGGAAGCAGTTTAAAAATGCTTGTAATCACTTCTTCGATCGTTTGCATGACTCTAAGAAAAAAGCCAATGCTGGAGAAGAAGAGGCGTATGTTAAAAAAGAAGCCTTGTTGGAAACGGTAAAAGGATTAAAGTTAGAAGGGAATCATCAAGAAAATTTAGCACTTATTAAAGAGCATATTTCGAATTGGAAAACCATTGGAAGAGTGCCTTATGGGAAACGAAAAATTGATGAGCTTTTTAATAAAGAATTAGATAATCTTTTTGGTCAATTGGATATTGATAAAAAAGAATCAGAGATGATTCGATATGAAAATCGAATGCAATCTATGGTGGGGGATAATGATACAAGAGCATTAGAAAAGGAACGCTTTTTTATCACCAAAAAAGTGCAAGAAATTAAAGCTGAAATTAATCAGTTAGAAAATAATTTAGGATTTTTTCAGCATGTTGCAGATGATAATCCGTTAGTAAAAGAAGTACATAAAAACATCAATAAACAAAAAGATTCATTAGCTGTTTGGGTAGCAAAACTTAAAAAAGTAAAGCAAATGATTGCCGAAGCTGATAGTTAAACTATTTGTTGTCTTAATAACGCTTAAGTTTCTGGAAATAAATATAATATTATTTATTTTTAGATAAGGCTAAAAAATAAAAAACCTCCAATTTGGAGGTTTTTTATTTTAAAATGCTATATAATTCCTAGCCTATAGATGTGGAATAATTAATTCCTGATCTGGATGAATTACATCTGGGTTTTTAAGAATGTCTGTGTTTGCTTCAAAGATTTTAGTATACTTCATAGCATCTCCATAATAGTGTTTTGCTATCTTTCCTAAAGTGTCTCCGCTAGCTACTGTATGACGTGCATAAACTGCAGTATCTTCTACTTTAATATCTGCTACTATATCACCAGGGTTTTCTCCTCCAGCTTCTTTGATAGCATCCCAAATTTGATTCTTATGATATTGATTTGCTGCTGTACCATTAATATGTAAAACACCATTTTCCTCTTTTACGTCACCATCCTTTACGCCTAACTTTTCTCCTAAGTCTAGAACTCCTTGATATTTTGCTTTCACCATGATTGTTTGAATTTTTAAATGTTAATACTCGTAAATATACAAATACCCATTATAAGTTAATAATATTAGAGGGGAGGAATTACAAGTTTTATCGATGAAATGTAATTTTAGGACGCTGTAAGGCGGTTTTTTATAAAAGATTGAAAAGAAGTAACGCTATTTAGTTAAAAAATAGTTGGTGAAGTGGTGCTATTCAAACCGTAATCTACCTGTAAATAACTCGTCTACATCTACAATTGGAGGTTGATTTCTCGCGATGACATCACCAGTAGCTCTTATTTCTCCAGTAATGCTTAGTTGCGGGTTTACAATCATAGGAGCTGCTCCTACATGCCTTACAACAATATCTTGTGCGATCAGATCTTCTCCATATAGTTTAGGGAATTCGTCAGAAAAATTGATATTCAAATCTTCTGTAGTTCCTGAAATATGGAAATCACTCATCCCATTTGCAACAATACTAATTCTTTCAGATTCAAAATCTAAGAAGAAATCTCCTGTTTTGTTTGGGCTATCTAATCCCGGAGTCGTGACACTTTCTAAGCGTACTATAGGAAAAGTAAGCGTTCCATTACTACGTATTTCATAGGTAGCACTATTTTTTATCAACGTTAAATTGGGTACTGTAATACGTACAAGTGTGCGTCCAAAATCTCTAAAAATGGGACATCCATTTTTATTTTGCATAATAAAGGTCTCGTCTTCTACTTTAAAAACAAGATCATTAAATAAGTTTTCTCTAGTTTCAATAATAATACTTTGCGTCTCTCCTTGTGTAATTTCAAGACGCATATCATTTTCTGTACGTACTTTATCAAAAAATGGTAATTCCAAGGTACGCGTTATAGCATCTCCATCAGTTTGGAGGCAGTCTGTTGCATCTTCAGAGTCACAACTATATAGAAGTGATATTATTAGAAATGAAAATATCATTATACGCTTTCGCGAAAGCGTACCAAGCATCCATTCTAGTGTATGTGTCATGTGTTTCATAATCGATATCCTATTCCAAATTCAACAGCTTCTGCCTTAGCACCATGGGCTTTTACAGTGACTGCTCCAAAAAAACGATCTCCAAAATAACGTTTCAAACCAATTCTTTCGTAAATACGGCCCTCAAAATCATACGGGTAGTACACGTAATACCCTAATTGACTAACGAAGGCAACGCGTCCAAAACGGAGTTCGTGACCTATGAAAACACCTACACGTTTCCAGTCTTCGTCACCTTGCGTTCCAAATTGAGGAAAGGCAATAGCTTCAAATTCAATTTGCTCTTTTAAGAAGCGAGCAAAAAATACATCAACACCAGCTTGTAAAGTACTTTTATAAGAAATACGCTTATCTACAAAAGCAGAAGCAACAAAAAATGGATGCTGACCAAGACCTAGTCTATCGCTTTCATTGGCGCCGCCTCGTAATGCAAAATTATATCTTAGTGGTTCAGTATACTTTTTATTTTCTAAAGTGATATATGAAGGTATTTCTTGATCTTTTGGAACGTATGTCAATCCTATATTTGCTGCAATTGTATTGAGGCTAGAGTTTGGTGCACGTACATTTCCATTTGAGTAATGAGTAAGCGTTAGTCCTCCTTGTATGTGTATTTGCTTCGTAAGTTGTTGTTTGTAATTAAGTAGGAGATACGTGGCACTTAGTAAATGAGAGCCAAATGCATTATTCTTTTTATTGGTATCAATATCAAAAGGATTGGTATTATAAGCAATCCCTTGTCCTATTCGAAATTGTAACTTTCTATTTAAGAAATAAAAGGAGTAATGCCCAAAAAGACTATAGTTCTTGCCTACAAATTCATTTCCAAAATCTTGATAGAGAAATGAAAATCCCCAATCTGGATAATTATACCTACGTTCCCATTCGTTGAGGCCATAAGTTTTACGATTGTAGCTAAGGATAAGTCCTTTAGGGTGTTCTGTAATTAAATGTGCTATATCTTTACTATGCTCAGCGATATTGCCATAAAAGTACTGTACATCTATATCAAAAGGCTTTTTGACAGATTCTTGAGATTGTATAAAAAAACTGTTGCCTACTATAATTAATAGGGGAAGTACTCTTTTGAGCATAAAAAGGGTTTATAAAAGCGAAAATATAAAAATAGAAAGGTTTTTTAAGGGTTATGCTTAAAATATGAAATAACCTATTATGTTTTATTGGCATCGCCAAAGGGTTTTATACTCTGGTAGTTTATTAGACATCTTCAAGTTAACCCTACCAAATGAGGAAATAAATAAAATATCCACTTTATGCTATAAGATGTATAGTAAAGAATAAGGTATGTGCAATAAGTTTGTTGCTATAAAACAATATCCTATCTTGTATGTCTAACTAATTTTATTTGTTTGTATGCCGGATACGGTAAAAAAATGTAACTCTCATTGTTGTATGTTGTACTACCTCGTACTGTTTTTCGGGTTATTTTTTATAAGAATAAGCAATGCACAAACTGAAATACCTAGTATTGCGATAGATGATTCATTATCGATAGCAGTGGTGCATGCGAATGTACTTGAAGATTTGCAAGGAAGTGTGGATATTATTTATAAGAACAGCCCCTATATGATTGAATTATCTAAGGGAGAAACCAGTACATCAGATACATATCGCCTTATTGATTCGATAGGGAAGTCTTATGTGTTGTATGTTGTCAAACATCCCTTGTTTCAGTTTTATATTGATAAACCTATTATTAATGAACCAAAACGTATGGCAACGCTTACCTATACGGATAAGGATACCATTCTACAAACCTATGCAGGTATAGAGTTACGCGGTAGTAGTTCGTTGATATTTCCTAAAAAGACCTATGATATCAATTTACACACATCGGCAGATGGAACGTCTAATCAGGATCTCCAAATAGATACCATGCGTAATGACGATGATTGGATTTTGGATGCGATTCACAATGAGCCTTTGCGTATGCGATCACATCTGTCTTATCAATTATGGAAAGAAATACATACGCCGTATTACCTTAAAAGAGAACCTACAGTAGAAGCAGGTGTCGCCACACGTTACTGTGAAGTGTTTATTAACGATCGGTATAAAGGTGTGTATTTGGTAAGCGAACAAGTAGATCGTAAATTATTGCAGCTTAAAAAACGAAAAGGAGATACAACGCGTGGAGAGCTTTTTCAAGGGGCTCGTTATTTAGGAGCATCGTCTTTTGAGACTCTTCCTCAAAAAAAGAATTACCTGCTATCTTGGGGAGGTTATGATATTAAATATCCTGTACCTACCAATACGCCTTGGGATAACCTATATGATTTTACGGACTTTGTACTTCATAGTGATGATACCGCTTTCGCGAAAGAAATCTCTGAGCGCTTCCAAATAGAAAATGTAATTGACTATTTCTTATTTATCAATGCATTACGCGCACCTGATAATATGGGGAAGAATATATATGTAGCTAGATATAAGGAAGACGAACCATACTTCTATGTTCCCTGGGATCTCGACGGAACCTTTGGTACTATCTTTAATGGAAAACGGATCCCTACTACAGATGATTTCTTAACGAATGGCCTATTAAGACGTTTAATCGAAGTCAATCCAGATAACTTTATACAACGCTTTCAAAACCGCTGGATAGCCCTTAGAAAAGATGTTTTTAAAACCACTGCATTGCAACAACGACAGACGGATGTTTACACTTCTCTTAAAAATAACTTGCTTTACGAACGCGAACAACAACGTTGGCCTGAAGTCATTTATGATCAGGAAGGGTTGGAGTATATGCATGCTTGGACTGAAAAACGGTTACTATTTTTGGATGAGTTTATTGGTAGGATGGGAGAGTAGGATTCTTGCTACTGCCTAGTTGCTATGTGTTTATGTTTAAATAGATGCATAATGAATAAGCTTGTCTTCGTTTAATAGAGTCTATAACGTTTCTAAAATAGTATCTCTAATTCGTTAGTTGCTTTTTTACTCCTAAATTTTAAAAGATATTTTTTATTCTTTTCTAGAAGGTAGCTGATCGCTTTTATTTTTAAAAGGACCTTATCTCCTTTATCTATAATTTCACCTTGTACGTTGTAAATATATGGGTGGTTAATAGAAATTTTATGTGTAGTTTTCACCCTTTTAATAGGGTTTATGAGCATAGACTCTACCTCATTTATTTCTGTTTCGTTGTCATAAAAATTTAAAAGTCCTCGTTCAATCCAATATGTAGAGTTTTCAAATTCAAAATCAAATTCTTGTGAATCTGTATAATGAATTATATGAATAGAAAAGAGATTCTTTTCTGAGACATTTTTAAGTTTTAGTTTTAAATAATCATAGTTGCTCATTGGGTTGTAAATGTCATAAAACGTATTTGTGTAAGGTGATTCCAATGGTTTAGAAATCTAATTTAGGAAATATAAACTGAAGAGAACATCAGATATGGTTTTTATAAGTAGGAAGACAAGACTTAGTTATACTACTGTCATTTCGAGCGCAGTCGAGAACTTGCGTAGTGCTTTTGTGCCAAAGAATGGATTTTAATTACACGAATAGATATAAAACAAAAAAGCTTTTCAGGAATGAGAAGCTCTTGTTGTTTTAGATGGAAGATGAGGGATCATTCCTAAAAGTTGTGTGTGAATTAAAATAGAAGTTGGATTTTTGTAAAAAAAAATGGAACTGTCCTTAGAC
>NZ_CANLOB010000017.1 GCF_947492815.1 uncultured Dokdonia sp. | reverse complement strand
ACAATTCAGAGGTGTCAAAAATGTAGAATTCTTCCTCTTTAGATTAACTAGAATATTTGCATAAACACAACAATTGGTCTTGATCCGTATAAACTTTTCTCCTTATTATTTTGATGATATTATTGTAAACAAAAAAAGTCCTTCAAAAGAAGGACTTTATAATCTGGGTGGAAGATGGGGCTCGAACCCACGACCCTTGGTACCACAAACCAATGCTCTAACCAACTGAGCTACAACCACCATTTTAATTAGCGACTGCAAAGATAATCAATATGATCATATAACCAATTATTTTATAAAAAAAGCTTCGTATTTTTTTTACGAAGCTTTCTATATATGGTTGGTTACCCTAAATTATGATTTAGGAACTGCTTTGTCTACAACTGGTCGGTCTTTGCGATTTGCTAATTCCCAAGCAGTTGCAAAAACAAGCTTCACACGTCTTAGATATAATGGGTAATTAATTTTATCAGGAGTGTCTGTTATTTTATGATAATCTTCATGTACCCCATTAAAATAAAATATGATAGGAACATTGTGTTTTGCAAAATTATAATGATCTGAACGGTAATAAAAACGATTTGGTTCGTTTTCCGCATTATAACGGTAATCCAAATTCATATTGAAATACTTCATATTTACTGCTGCAGAAATTTGATGAAGTTCTGTACTTAATTTATCAGACCCAATAAGATATATATAGTCATTGTCATTTAGGTGTTCAAAATCATTACGCCCTATCATGTCTATATTTAAATCTGCAATAGTGTTAGCAAGTGGATATACAGGGTTTTCTGCATAATATTTTGAACCATAAAGACCTTTCTCTTCTCCAGTTACGTGAAGAAATAAAATAGAACGCTTAGGCGGGTATCCATCTTTAATAGCTTGTTTAAAAGCCTCTGCCATTTCTAATAAGGCAATAGTTCCAGATCCGTCGTCATCTGCTCCGTTATATACATTTCCTTTAGAATCCATTCCAACGTGATCTAAATGCGCCGAAATGACTAATACCTCTTCAGGTTTTTCAGATCCTTTTATAAAAGCAAGAACATTTTCAGAATCATTTAATCCGCTATTTCGTCTAAAAAATTCCTTTGGGACTTTTTGAAAGTAGTTTCCATCTGGTGTTCCAGAGGCAATACCAATTTCTTTATAATAGTTACGTAAATATTCGACTGCTTTTTTCTGACCAGGCTCTCCTGTATTTCTTCCTTCCATTTCATCACTAGCATATACATAGAGCATTTCCTTAAGCTCATCTTCTGTAATTGTGGCTAAATATTTAGGAAGTACCTTGTCACCATCTCCTTCTAGTGAAGTAACATCTATATAAACAGGTTTGTCTGGAGTACTGATCTTCTTTGATTCTTTACAAGAAATTGTAATAGCACTCGCACTACAGGCGAGTATAAAAAGTAGTTTTTTCATTAAAATGATATTATAACAGGAGCTAAAGTACTTAAAATTAATGGGAAAATACGAGGAAAATAATTCTCAAAAAAAAAGCGACTTCACAATATGAAAGTCGCTTTTTTACAATTAACACTTAATCTAGTTATTGAGCATCACTGGCATTACAAGCATTGTAACGCTTTCTCCTTCGTCTAGGCCGTCTATAGGCGTTAGAATTCCAGCTCTGTTGGGTAGGGACATTTCTAAAGAAACGTCATTTGCATTCATATTATTAAGCATTTCTGTTAAGAAACGCGAGTTAAATCCAATTTGCATATCATCACCTTGATAATCACAGGTAAGGCGCTCTTCTGCTTTATTACTGTAATCAATATCTTCTGCAGAAATATTTAATTCTGCTCCTGCAATTTTTAAACGTATTTGATGTGTGGTCTTATTAGAGAATATAGACACACGACGTACAGAGTTTAAAAATTGATTACGATCTATGGTAAGTCTATTCGGATTCTCTTTTGGAATTACTGCTTCATAATTAGGGTATTTCCCATCTATAAGACGACAAATAAGCTCTACATTATCAAAAGTATATCTCGCATTAGAATCATTGTAAGCTACTGTTACATCATCATCATTAGCTCCAAGAATACTCTTTAATAAATTCAACGGTTTCTTAGGCATGATGAATTCAGCGGTTTGTGAAGCTGTTACATCTGTACGGTTATACTTTACAAGTTTATGAGCATCTGTAGCTACAAAAGTAAGCCCATCTGTAGCAAATTGGAAAAATACACCACTCATTACGGGACGTAAATCATCATTTCCACTAGCAAAAATGGTGTTACTGATCGCTGTTGCAAGAATGTTTCCTGGTATTTTAACTACACTAGGATCTTCTAATGATACTGCATTTGGAAATTCAGCACCATCTGCATAGGCAAGTGCATACTTACCATGATTAGAACTAATCTCTACGGTATTGTTTTCTTCCTGTGTAAACGTAAGTGGTTGCTCAGGAAATGTTTTTAAAGTATCAAGAAGTAACCTCGCTGGTAGTGCAATAGTTCCTTGATCTTCAGATTCAACCTCCAGTTTTGACATCATGGTTGTTTCTAAGTCTGATGCAGAAACCGTAAGTGAATTACCATCTAATTCAAATAAGAAATTATCTAAAATGGGAAGTGTGTTGCTATTATTAATAACACCACCTAAGACCTGTAATTGTTTGAGTAAGTATGAACTAGAGACTATAAATTTCATAGTAAATGTTGGGTTTGCTATTGCAAAATTTGAATTGTTTGAAATTGTATTTCTGATACAGAAATATCTACTTACAAATATATTTTAAAAGCTACGGTCTAAGAAAGAAACTTATTAACAGCTATCTTGCATATTTACGTTTGCGAAGTGTAAAAAATAGGGTTCCAAAAATTAGAAGTATCGCTAGCGGAAGCCCTATTGTTAAGGCTTGCCACTTGTTAATGCTGTTTACAACTTTTGGAGTGTCCAGAAATGGAAGGGCAATATCTTTGCTGCGTATGTTAATAAGACCATTGTCATCAAGAAGATAATTGACTGTATTCAGCAAAAACTCTTTATTTCCGTACTGTCGTCTGGTAAAATAATCAAAGCCTAATTCTAATGGGTTTCCTTTGCCATCAACATCATTTGCAATAAGATCTCCGTCGGCAATAACCACCATTTTAGATGTTCTTTTTGCGCTTTCGCGAAAGCGTATACTGTCTAACGTAAATGGGCGAATTCGATTTTTAAATGCTGATTCAAATGGTCCTTCTAAAAGTACAGCCAGTGGTTGTGGACCTGCTTGATAATCTTGCTCATTAGGTTCGATTGATATTTGATCTAATGAAATTTCTTGAGGAGTGCCTTCTAATCGTGTAAGCACGCTAGAAGATAGTAATACTGTTTTTTTAATAGAAGATGTATTGTTAAGAACTTCTATTTGATTGGCATAGTTAAAGCGTACAGGACGTTCAATATTCGTATTAATAGGATGTGTGTTAAAAGAAGGAGTGACGGGTTGGTAAAACCAAGGTAACTCCTGATACTTTGATTGACTTCCATCTCCAGAAGCTAGACTTAAAGGTGCTGAATATAAATCTTTCACCAATACAGGATTGATGCGAATACCATATTTAAAAAATAGATCGTTTAGATTTAAATTTCTAGGAAATGCTAATGCTTTTCCATCAGTATTTCGCAGGCTGTCATTCTCCATTGCCACAGCATCGATAAGCCATAAGGAGTTTCCCCCATTAAGTATATATTGATCCAATACAAACTTTTGAGCATCTGTAAATGCTTTGGTAGGTTTTGCAACAACGACAAGATCAAATGTGTTTTGTAATGCGCGTAGCGCTTTTTCGGGATCTTCAGAAACAGCACTCATGGGAAAAGGAGCAATGCTATAAGTTTCTCCAAGTTTAAGAAACATATCTGCAATCTTAGCATCCGGAAGTTCTCCATTATCTTTTAGTACAGCAATACGCTTAGTTTTTGCATTTAAAATACGGTTAAAACCATCTATAAAAGCATATTCTAAGTTTTGAATAGAAGCATACACAAATTGCTCTGGCGATGCTCCAGCAATATTTTTAATAAGGGATATGGGTACCGCTTTTCCATGATGATTTGCAGTCGCCCAAGGAAAAAGTGTCTGTTTTGTTTCTTCTCCATTACGTTTTACGGTAAGTGGAAGTGGTGTCATACCAAAACTAACAAACTGTTGTGTGACAGCATTTGCGTCGGCATTATTTTCTACAGGATTTGAAATCGAAAAAGTAACATTTGGATTGTAATTGGAAATTTCTTCTAATAAATATCGTGTCTCGTTTTGAAGCTTTCTAAATTCAGGTTGAAGATCACCTTCCAAGAAAACATCTACAATAAGCGGACTTTTTATTTGGTCAATGACAGCCTTTGCAGGATCGCTTAGGGTGTATCTTTTATCTTGCGTAAGATCATAACGTTTATGAAAATGGGATGCTATATAATTCACTACGATCAAGGCAATGATAGCAGGAATAAGAGCAGGTATTTTTTTTAACATTTTCACGAAAGGATACTTATCTGGTTTTTTGTAATTTATTTTTGGTTAGATATATGAAAAATGCAATAAGGCTTATAAAATAAATGACATCTCGTGTATCGATAACACCTCTACTAATACTGTCATAATGTGTTTGCATTCCGAAATTAGCTATAAATGTACTTGTGTAACTCGCTATACCTTCTATTCCAAAATAAAATATAAAGCAGAACAGTACTGCTGTGATAAATGCAACAATTTGGTTGTCAGATAGGGTGGAAGCATAGATTCCCATGGCACTAAAACTAGCGGCTAAAAGAACTAATCCTATATAAGATCCTATAGTAACACCTACATCTAAGTTTCCAACTGGATTTCCTAATTGATGAATGGCTATTACATAAATAAGTGTAGGAAGTATAGCAATAATTAAAAGCACTAGGGCACCAAAATATTTTCCTAAAACAAGTTGTAATGTAGAAATAGGTTTTGTTAAGAGTAATTCTAGGGTTCCTGTCTTTTGCTCATCACTAAAACTACGCATAGTTATAGCAGGGATAAGGAAAATAAAAATCCAAGGCGCTAACTGAAAAAAAGGAGCTAAATCTGCAAATCCAGAACCAGGAATATTAAACTCTCCTTCAAATACCCATAGAAATAAACCCGTGACAACTAGAAATAAACTAATCACCAAATATCCTATTGGGGAAGCAAAAAATGAATTAATTTCTTTTTTTAAGATTGCTAGCAAAGACTCTATTTTTAATAGGGGTTGTTTAGAATGTAAATCTAGTATAGTTTTTTAAACTGTAAAAGTTTATTAGTTATAAATACTAATACTCGTATAACTTAGATGTGTTATAAATATTTCATAACATGTTTAAAAAGAATATAAAATCCATAATCTAATACGTGATGATGGGAGTGAGGTTTCTGTTTTATCACAAGGTCATTGATTTTAGTTTATTTGTGTGTGCAATTCATAGAATGCATATACGTTATAAAATAATTTCAATATGTTACAATATAGCAATGGTATTAAACTTAGGTATAGAAACTTAATATACTTTCTTAGTATAAAAATAATTCTAAAACTTTTATGAAAAATTAATTCAGGTTTTTGCCTGTTTTTTTAAGTGTTTTATAAAATAAGATGGATTAAGACCCGTAGCTCTTTTAAAGGCCGCGGTAAAAGATTCGGAATTATTAAACCCAGCTTCTTCACTTATCCCTTTAATTGTATAGTGTTGGATTTTAGAATTATTTTTAAGTTCTCTTATGGTGTAATCTATTCTAAGATCATTTATATAGTGAATAAATGTTTTCTCTTTATAGATATTAATTATTTTAGATAAGTATCGTGTATTTGTTGAAAAACGTTTTGCCAATATATTTAAAGTAATATTTGATTTTAAAAAATGATTGCCTTGTTCAAAATGTTTTAACTGATTTAAAATACTTAAAACCAAATCCTTGTCTATTTTGATTTCTTTGTCATCTATGTTTTTGTGTTTTCTGGTCTTTTTTTCTTCTGAGTTAGGTTCTGAAATTAATATGTTAAAACGCTTTTTATAAATTTTATGCTTTCTTAATTGAAAAATAAGTAATAATCCTAGAAGGCATACAATCATTATTAAATAAGCTGTTCTATTTGAAAGAGAAGAATTTGTATGTTCTAAATTCTCAATTGCTTTCTCCTTACTTTTTAATAAAGTAGGAGTATCATATTCGGCATGGAGTTTATTTAAGGTCTTTATTTTTCGTTCACTTATGATGCTATCAAAAACTAAGATTTTATTGATGGTTTGTATTTGAGAAATGTATTTTTTTTCTTTCTCATACTTTTTAGATAGGAATTCGTAAATTTCTCTAGTTTCTGGTATAACGGTATTATATGCATCTAGCAAAGAATCTGTTGTAAGGAAATATCTTTCTGTTTCTTTTTCGTTTTCTGATAATGCTAAATTTAGTTTTCCTAAGTAAAATTGAGATAAAATATAATGTTTAGGAAAAAAAGTAGTGAAATCGTTTACGTTTATACGTCCACAAACATCTTCAATTTTTTCTTTAGCATCTTTATAGTTTCCTTTATAATATTGATTTATTCCTTCATTAATTGTAGCGGCATCCTTATAAGTTTTAAATAAGGAATCATTAATTGATTGACTGGAAATACGATTATAGTAATAGGTGGCAGAATCGTATTTTTTTAGATATCTCATAGCTTCTGCTATGCTAATTTCTAATTCCATTTTTCCAATTGGATTTAATGAATCTCTTTTGTTAGTAGAAGTTAGATAAGAATATCTTTTTTTGTAAAGGGAAATCGCTTCATCATATTTTCCTATAGCGCTTTTTATTGTTGCGATTGATTGAATGTTAAGACCTATATAGAAGTCTGACTCATATTTTTTTGATAGTTCTAATGCCTTTAAACGATATACTAATGATTTCTCATATTCATATTGATTACTGTAAATGATGCCAGCTATTCCATATACTTGTATCAATCTTGGGTTTTCTACTCCTTTACTTTCAGATATAGCAGTTTCTATTAGACTAATTTGCTTTTCTTTATCTTTTTCATATGCGGCTAAATTACTGAGCGCATAAAGTCTATGAATAGTATCATTATTGACTGTTGCCTTTTCTAGATAAGTAGAAAGGTAGGAATTAACTTTTTTGGAGTTATTAATATTTTTATATAGCTGCTTATATAAGTAACCATAGGACTTATCCTTAAGCGAATCTGGAATAGTATAAGGAGTTTTGTTTTGAGAATAGGTGTGAGTTGTAAAACTTAAAATAAGGAAAAGTATCGAGGCGTAAAATATTTGTTTATACGTTTTTACGTTCATGAAATAATAACTTTTTTTGAAAAATACTCATTTTAATTATAAGTATCTATTATCAATCAAAGTAATTATCTATCATAGATAATTTATCCTTCAAAATCTTCTTCTCCACCACCGAATCCTCTTCCTGAACGCTCTCGTTTTTTCTTTTGATTAAAACGATATGTAAATGATAGATTTATAGAACGTTCTCTAAATTGAAACTCACTTTCTCCAGGAAAGGGAAAGTTTACAGTAGCTCTACGTACACGAGAATTAAAAATATCTCTAATGTTAAGTGCTAAAGAAGCTTTTTCCTTAAATAAATCTTTACTAAATGCGAAGTCTGCTGAGAAGATCCCTTCATTTTCATTTTGTGCATTTACAGAGGGACCACGATAATTGATACGTGTTTGCCAATCAATACGACCTGGTAAAGTATACTTGTTGTTAAGTCTAGCTGTCCATGTAAAGTTACTAGCCCCAAAATCAATACCATCAAACTCTCCAACAGTTTCTGAGTTAAATACATTAATATTTGCGTTTACTCTCCACTTTTTCGTAGGTGAATAGGTAAGTGTTGCTTCGACACCAATTCTATCATTCCTTGATAGATTGATGGGGGTTCTTGTTAAAACAGCTTCTTCTTCACCATTTACAATCGTAGTAGTTCCTGTATCTAAGAAAACAAACTGGAAGGTGTCTTCGGTACGCCTAAAGAATATAGAACCATTCAGGGTGAGTGATTTACTAATTTTATTAAGGTATCCTAAGTCTACACCATTTGATAAACTTGGATTAAGGTTAGGGTTACCCTGAAAAAACGTCGTAGCACTTGATCTAGATGGAAACGGATTTAAAAAGAACCCACGAGGCCTTCTAATACGTCTGTTATAACCAAAGCTAACAGTCTCCTTTTCGTTTAATTCATAGTTTAAATTTACTGTAGGAAAAAAATTGGTAAAATCTCTACTATTAAAATCACTAACAGTCTGCTGGTCAATTTCAATATCAGTATATTCCATACGTAAGCCTAGTAAGAAATTGAATTTATTTATTTTGCTTCCGTATTGTGTATATAATGCATGAATATTTTCTTTAAATATCAAACTGTTGGTCAGGTCTGTATTCAATAATAATGCTCCATTTTGATTATCATCATCTATACTATTATCAAATACAATAAAATCAGTATCTAAATCTCTAATATTTCCTCGATACCCAGCTTCAAAACGAGCATTATCTCCAAGAGGTTGTACAAAATCTACTTGTGCAAAGAAACGGGTTTGATCTTCTATCGTTTCGTTAGTTTCTAGTTCAGTAGGAATACTTGTGTTTAGCGAACTATTTCTAATATCAGTAAATTCTGTTTCTTCTGAGTTTTCATATTGAAATTCTATAGACAGATTTCCATCGTTTTCCCATCTTTTATCAAAATTTAAACTAAACTGTGTTGTAAGATCTACTTCTGTTTCTGGTGCAAAACGTTGTGATAAAAAGATATCACTCCCAGAGGTTTGTGTAATATTATTTACAGATTCATTTTCATTATCACTATCTCTAACTACCGCAGAAGCTGTAATGCTAGTATTATCATCTATATAATACTCAACACCAAAGTTTGCAGTAAGACCACCACGTTCTCTACTAAATTCTCTTTCCTCAAGTAGCGAACCATCATTTTCTATACGACTTGTAAAGCTATTACCTTCAGAACCTCTGATGTTATAGCCTCCAGTAGCAAAAATATTGAAATCGCCAGTTCTGTAGTTTACATTTCCAGAAATACCTTTTGTTCCAAAGTTTCCTATGTTGGCAGTAACGGCACCATTTAACCCTTGTAATTTACTTCTTCTAAGAATGATATTAAGTATTCCAGCACTTCCCTCTGCATCATATCGAGCAGATGGAGATGTAATCACTTCTACACGCTCTATGGACTCTGCAGGAAGTTGTCTTAAAGCATCAGTTCCGCTTAATCCTATAAGACCTGAAGGTTTTCCATTAATTAAGATACGTACATCATCATTGCCTCGCAATGCTACATTCCCTTCTACATCTACAGTTACTGATGGTACATTGTCTAAAACATCAGAAACGGATGCTCCTCTTACCGTTAGATCTTTACCTATATTATAAATTTGTTTATCTAATTTATATTCTACCGTTGTTTTTTCTGCGATAACAGTTACTTCTTCTAAGGTAGCAGCATCAATTTCTAAATTAACAGTGCCTAAAGAAGTGTTTTTAAATAATTTTTGAGCTTTGAGTATAACAGGTTGAAATGAAATATATTCTATTTTTATATCATATACCCCGGCAGATGTTTTAATCGAAAATGTTCCATCTGTATTTGTGATCCCTCCATTAACGTTTTCTGGGTTACGACTATTTATAAGTGTAATGGTCGCATATTCTAAAGGCACAGCACCTTGTTTGTCTTGTACCTTACCAGATAGTGTGATTTCTTTTCCTTGTGGCGATTGTGCTTGAAGCGAAAAAATAACAAAAAAAAGTAAAATAGCGATAATGATTGGTTTCATTTTATGAATTTTCGTCGAAATTACTCCATAAAAAAACGCCAGTTGTTAAACTGGCGTTAATCTGTATGTTAAACAGTAGTTAAAAGAATTTATCCTTTTCTAATGTCCTTTGCTAGTTCTTGGAATTTTGCATATTGAGTTTCATCAAGTATGTTTTTCATATTTGAATCTTCTCTATCGTTTATTTTTTTAAGCTTCTCTGCTTTTAAATCTGCTGTCATTCCAGTAGACTCAGTTACTGTTTTTCTAGATTGAGCAAAAACACCCATAATTTTAGTTACTGAAGCAACTTGCTGTGGCGATAGATTTAATTTCTGAGTTAACATCTCAACAACTCCTGTTTGTAAAGAACTTTTAACAGGAACTTTCTGAGCTGATACTTGTGCTTGAGCAACTCCTAATCCTAGGAAACATAGCGCTACAATTGCGATTATTTTTTTCATAATGAATAAGTAATATTATTTAGATAGAATTTAATTTTATGGTGTCAATTTACAAAATAGATTTAATATTTGAGGGTGGACGACCTATAATTGCTTCTTTTCCATTCACAACAATGGGTCTTTGTATTAATTTTGGGTGAGTCGCAAGGGCTTTTATGATTTCATTATCAGTTAGTTCTTTGCCTTTATAACTTTCCTTCCATATCGTTTCTTCTATACGTACAAGTTCTATAGGTTTAACCCCTAATGTATTTATTAGACGCTCTAATGTAGGAACAGGAAGCTGTTCATCCATATACTTTATGATTTGAAAGCGCTTGCCAGAGGCTTCAACAATGGCTAATCCTTCTCTACTTTTTGAACATTTCGGGTGGTGATATATTTTGATCATAATGGGTTTGCTTTCGTAAAAGCGGACTAAAAAATTAATGGTTGTTATTTATATAGTAATTCCTAAGGTTCTTAATTGTATTTCTAATGTAGGCGCATTTTTAAAATGAATACCAGTAATACCAACAGCTTCACAGCCTTCTATGTTTGCATAGCTATCATCTATAAAAACGGCCTCTTCTGGTTGTATATGATATCGTTCAAGCATAAGGTTATATATATTGGCAAATGGTTTGCGCATATGTTCATCTCCGGAGACAAGAATTCCTTCAAACCATTGTAACCAAGGGAACTTTGCAATAGCTTTTGGCCATGTCTCTCCACTCCAATTGGTTAATGCTAAAACCCTATAATTAGGGTTGTCTATTAATTTTTTTAAGATGGCTAGTGTTCCCTCATGAGCAAAACCTAACATTTCTTCCCAGCGTCCATAATACATTCTGATAAGGGATTCATATTCTGGAAATAGAGCGATACGTTCTTCGGTAGCTTTGGCTATTGGATAGCCAGCATCCTGATTTACATTCCAATCCCAAGCACATATATGCTGTAAAAACCAATCCATTTTTGCGCGATCTCCTCTAAATTCTTTGAGATACACATATTCTGGACTCCAGTCTATTAAGACACCTCCTAAATCAAATATGATTGTTTTAATTTCTTTCATACTTCTTTTTACGCTTTATCGCTTTGCTCTCCCTCTGGTCGTGAATCTCACAAGTTCGATTTCGCGAAAGCGTATATATCTTACTTATAATTGATCACTTGCTTCTTCTTGTCCCATAGCCATAAGATAACTCTTTAAAAAGGCATCTATTTCTCCGTCTAATACTTTTTCGGGCTGTCTATATTCGTAATTTGTACGATGATCTTTTACACGCCTATCATCTAATACATACGATCGTATTTGTGATCCCCATTCTATTTTCATCTTACTAGCTTCTATATCCTGACGCGCTTCCATGCGTTTGCGTAATTCGATTTCATATAATTGCGATCGAAGCATTTGTAGAGCAGTAGCTCTGTTATCATGCTGAGATCTACTATCAGAACAAGAAATCTTAATACCGCTAGGGAAGTGGGTAAGCTGAACTTTAGTTTCTACTTTGTTTACATTTTGTCCCCCTGCTCCAGAAGATCGTGCTGTGACAATTTCATAATCTGCAGGATTTAGATCAATTTCTATAGTATCATCTACGAGTGGGTATACGTATACAGAGGCAAATGATGTATGACGTTTTGCATTACTGTCAAAAGGAGAAATACGAACCAATCTATGTACGCCATTTTCACTTTTAAGCCATCCAAAAGCAAATTCTCCATCTATTTCTAGTGTTACGGTATTAATACCAGCAACATCACCTTCTTGAAAATTAAGCTCTTTTACTTTATATCCTTTCTTTTCTGCCCACATTAAATACATACGCATAAGCATACTCGCCCAATCACAGGCTTCTGTACCACCAGCACCAGCAGTAATTTGTAAGACAGCACTCATTTCATCTCCCTCTTCAGAAAGCATATTTCTAAATTCAATATTCTCTAATAGATCTAATGTAGTGTCATATTGATTGAGAACCTCTTCTTCAGAAGCGTCACCTTCCTTTGCAAACTCATACAATACTTCAAGGTCTTCAGCTAGAGAATTTACCTTTTCATAATCTTTGACCCATTTTTTCTTAGAGCGAAGTATTTTCATAAAAGCTTCAGCTTCTTTTGCATTATTCCAAAAGTTGGGATCAAACGTTTTCTCTTCTTCGTTTGCTATTTCAATAAGCTTTCGATCTATGTCAAAGATATCTCCTTAAGCTAGTAATGCGCTCTTGGAGTGATTTTAATTGTTCTGCTGTAATCATAATGGTTGTAAAGTAGATATCAAAAATAAAAGATTACAATAGAACTTCAATGATTTAATTGAGATACTTATTAAGTTTATATGATGATTCATTGAAATTTCTGACATAGTATTTATATAGAAATTTTGTAATTTTATTGAATAACACCGACATAGCAAAGTATACTATTAAAAAACTACACGCTATGATACGTACTTCTTACCTTTTATTATTTCTAACGATGTTCCTTTTTTCTTGTACTTCAGATACGGGAGAAGATGAATTACTTGTTTCTAATACAACAACACTTTCTGAATCTATAAGTGATGTTACAGATAATCAAAATGAAATACAAACATTAGGTGAGATTCAAGACATACGAGGTAATGACGGCTGTACCAATGTGGTAGTTGTTAATGGATATGCATATGCTACTTGTGGCGCTACCATTCAAATAGCAGAATTAGCAACAGATCAACGTAGTGCTGTATCTATTGCGGCAGATGATATTGCTGTAGATCCTGTTAATGAATTATTATTTATACAAAGAGGGACTAC
Source organism: uncultured Dokdonia sp. (assembly GCF_947492815.1). Taxonomy (GTDB): domain Bacteria; phylum Bacteroidota; class Bacteroidia; order Flavobacteriales; family Flavobacteriaceae; genus Dokdonia. The sequence goes on along the minus strand of NZ_CANLOB010000017.1, from coordinate 97,419 downwards.
GATCCAAATGCTTACCTATTCAGATCCATCAGCGCCTGAAGTTGTGGCTACTGTTTCTGCAAACTTTGCCATCTTTTCTGGGCTATCAGCAGCCAATTGTGTACTTGCTGTTTCTGGAGGTGCTGGCGGTTCGAACACTCAAATTTTTAATTACTCAGCATCACAAGGTACATTAGAATTAGCTACCAACGGTATTCCAATTGTCGATAATCGCACAGGAGCTCCAGATGTTTTTGTAAGACCTGTTTCGGGAGGAGCACAAGGGTTTTACTCGCAAGATTTAGGAAATGTAGCCAATTGGGGTATCCAGATTGTAAATTTTAATGGAGCGGGAGAAGTCTTATCTATACCAGATGTTATTGTTTTGACTCCAGGACAATTCCAAGGACCGTTTGGAGCGCCTTTTGGACCTGCAAACTTTCCAGTAGAAAGTGAATATCTTAATGGAAGCTTGTATGTCGCAAACTTTGCTGCAAATGGAATAGAAGTCATCGATCTTGATGCTAATAATGCAGTGTCTCAAATCCCTTTAGGGTATGAGCCTACTAATATAGGCACAGATGGCGAATTTCTTTTTGTAGTTGGCGTTACTCATACGGAAGTAGATGTTATAGATCCTTCGTCTTCAAGTGTGATTATATCTTTAGGAACTTTAAATCAACCTACGGGTGTTGCTGCAAATGAGACACATGTGGCAGTTGCTGATCAGTCATTAGGTCTTGTCGTTATTCCTAGATCATAGTTGTTTATAACTGTGTATATTTTATGTTGATGGATTTCTAATTACGCTTTCGCGAAAGCGTACAAACCCCTATCTTAGGTCTCTTCAAATACAAGAGATATGAGAAAGACGTTATTAGTATTATGTATCGCTGTTTTTTATGCTGTAACTGCTAATGCCCAATTTTTAGAAGGCAAAAAAGATCTTCAAACACAGGATGGATATTTTAAGGTGCATTACGATGAAAGTGCAGATAAACTTTATCTTGAAGTTGATAAAATAGATCAAGAGTTTTTATATGTACATTCCTTGCGTACGGGTCTTGGTTCTAATGATATTGGTCTTGATAGAGGGCAGTTAGGAGGCTCTGCAATTGTATACTTTAAAAAAGCAGGTAATAAATTATTATTAGTACAACCTAATCAGAATTACAGGGCAAATACCTCTAATGAGTTAGAACGTAAATCTATACAAGAAGCTTTTGCGACATCTGTATTATATGGTTTCCCTATTAAAGAAACAAAAGGGAATACTTATGTGATTGATGTTACACCTTTTCTAATGGAAGATACACATGGTGTTGCGTCGCGTTTAAAATTTCAAAAAGAAGGAAATTATAAAATAGATAAGAATAGAAGTGCTTTAGCTATGGAGCGCACAAAGAGTTTTCCTAAAAACACAGAATTTGAAGCATTACTAACATTTAAAGGACAACCTACAGGTAGAAATATACGATCAGTGGCACCAGATGCTTCTTCAGTATCTCTTGTACAGCATTATTCTTTTGTAGAATTACCTGATGATGGATATACACCTAGAGCTTTTGATCCTAGAGCAGGAAATATTTCTACTACCTATTTAGATTATGCAACTCCTGTACAGGAGCCTATTCGTAAGCGATATGCGAATAGACACCGATTACTTAAGAAAAATCCAAATGCTGCCGTAAGTGAAGCTGTAGAGCCTATTATTTATTATTTAGATCCAGGAACGCCTGAGCCTGTTCGCTCTGCATTATTAGAAGGTGCTAGTTGGTGGAATCAGGCCTATGAAGCCATTGGTTTTAAAGACGCTTTTCAAGTAAAGATGTTACCTGAAAATGCAGACCCTATGGATTTACGATACAATGTCATTCAATGGGTGCATCGTAGCACACGGGGTTGGAGTTATGGAGCAAGTGTTACCGATCCTCGTACTGGAGAGATTATTAAAGGGCATGTTAGTTTGGGAAGTTTACGTATACGACAAGATTTTTTAATTGCGCAAGCACTTATGAACAAGCCTTTTGCACAAAGTGATGACAATTACCAGCCTATGTTAGAAATGGCATTAGCACGTATACGTCAGTTAAGTGCTCATGAGGTTGGACATACTATTGGTTTTGCACATAATTTTGCCGCAAGCCCTAATGGTAGAGCTAGTGTGATGGATTATCCGCACCCAACATTACGATTAAAAAATGGTACTGTAGATTTTTCAGATGCATATGCTACAGGAATAGGAGAGTGGGATAAAGTAACAGTGGCGTATAGTTATGGGATTGTACCTACAGGTGTGACAGAAAATGATTATTTAAATAATGTACTAGAAACTGCAGAAAAAAACGGATTGCGTTATATTACAGATAGTGACGCAAGACCACAAGGTGGTGCTCATTATAAAGCTCATCTTTGGGATAATGGTACGCAAGCAGATGAAGAATTAGAAAATGTACTTGAACTACGTAAGCATGCTATTGCTAACTTTTCTGTTGATAATATACGTACAAATGAACCGTATTCTGTATTGGAAGATGTTTTTGTGCCTCTTTATTTTTATCACCGTTATCAAACGGAAGCAGCTGTTAAAATGATAGGAGGACTAGATTATAATTACGCAATAAAAGGTGATACTCAGATTAAAGTTACAGAAGTGTTAGATGCTAAAGCACAAAAACAAGCGCTAGAAAGTGTGCTTAAGACCTTAAAAGCAAATGCACTTATGATCCCTAAAGATAAACTGGCATTATTCCCGCCTAGAGCTCATGGGTATAATCGAACGCGTGAGAGTTTTAAAAGTAAAACAGGTGTTGCTTTTGATGCGTTAGGTGCTCCGGCTACCGCAAGTGATATGACATTAGGATTATTATTACATCCAGAACGTGCTAATCGATTAGTGCAACAAAAAGCACTAGATGCAAAACAATTAGGTTTACAAGAGATGTTAGAGATATTAGTTAAAGAGACATTAAATAGTAAAGAGAAGGATGCTTATAAGAATGAAGTTCAGACTACAGTTAATTATAATGTGGTGAAACATCTTTTAAACTTGTATGTGCATCCTAATGCAATTCCACAAACAAAAGCAACTGTAAAGTATGTGTTGCGTTCTAAAATTCTTCCTTCTTTAAGTATGACGAATGCGAATGATATGAATATGATAGATCAAATCAAGAAAACATTGGATAAGCCTGAAACATTTAAAGTGCTTCCTTCTCCAAAAATTCCAGATGGTTCTCCTATTGGATGTTTTCAAGAATAGTATGCACACATTTATTAGAATGATATAATTAATTCGCTATAATTTTTTTATGAAAATAGATTTACGATCAGATACACTTACTAAGCCCACTCCAGAGATGTTGGAGTTTATGATGAATGCCGAAGTAGGTGATGATGTATATAAGGAAGATCCATCTGTAAATGAATTAGAACGTCGTATTGCAACTATGTTCGGAATGGATAGTGCATTGTATTTCCCGACAGGGAGTATGACAAATCAAGCAGCTATAAAAATTCATACACAACCGGGGGAACAATTAATCGCAGATGCGTATGCACATGTGTATAATTATGAAGGAGGAGGTGTCTCTTTTAATAGTGGGGTGTCTTGTAAACTATTATCAGGACATAGGGGGATGATTACAGCTTCCCAAGTAGAAGAAGCCATCAACCCACCAGATTTTTATCATAGTCCGCTTACGACTTTAGTTTGTTTAGAGAATACCACTAACAAAGGAGGAGGTGCTTGTTATGATTTTGAGGAAATTAAAAATATAAAGAAGGTTTGTGATCAACATGGTTTAGGGTTTCACTTAGATGGAGCACGTCTATGGAATGCTATGGTGGCTAACAATGAAGACCCTAAAAGTTATGGGGAAGTATTTGATACGATTTCGGTATGCCTATCTAAAGGGTTAGGAGCACCTATGGGATCTGTACTCGTAGGTAAACAACAATTTATGGACAAGGCTATTCGTGTGCGTAAAATACTAGGAGGAGGAATGCGTCAGGTTGGATACATGGCTGCTGCGGGTATATATGCGTTAAATCATCATATAGATAGAATGGCTATTGATCACCAAAGAGCTAAAGAATTGGGGAGCCAATTAGAAAAAATAGCTGTAGTTACATCTGTTGAACCTATTGATACAAATATTGTCATATTTAAGCTTGCTGAAGGACCTTTAAAACAGCGATTTATGGAGGAGCTAACGGAAAAACAAATTTTTATAAGTGATATGGGGCAAGGAAAGTTACGTATTGTTACACATTTGGATTATTCTGAAGCACATCATGAACGTTTCTTAGCGTTTTTACAGAAATTTAAATAGATGATTTTCTTCCAATTTTAATGATAAATGTAATTGTACTAGTTAAAAGTCATGTAATTTGTGTCGTTTAACGGTTTATTAGTGTATTTCATCTATGTTAATGCTTTCCCAATTTATGTTAAAGGATATGTTAAAACGAATCATATATTTTTGTACTTTTAATATGATTTCCAACACATTAACTTTAAACTATCAATTATTATGAAGAAAATTTTATTATTATGTGCTGCTTTCGGTCTTGTTTTCGCTTCAGCTAACGCTCAAGACTTACCAGCAAATCCAGAACCAGGAAAATGTTACGTGCGTTGTACTACTCCTGATATTTATGAAACGCAAACGGTACAAATTCAGAAGACTCCAGCTTATAAAGTATTAAAAGTTGTACCTGCTCAATACGAAACTCAAACAGAAAGAGTATTAGTAAAAGAAGCTTCTAAGCGTCTTAAAGTAATACCAGCTACATATAAAACAGAAACTGTTTCTTATGTAAAAAGTACTTCTGGATCTTCTTTAAAAATTATTCCAGCTTCTTTTTCTAATGGATCAGAAACTATCGAAACTAAATCTGCATATGCTCAGTGGGAATTAGGTGCTCCAGCTCCTGATTGTGCTTCTAGTAATCCAGATGATTGTCGTTACTGGTGTTATAAAGGATACCCAGCAGAATATCAAACAGTATCTATCCGTACATTAGCTGCAGATGCAGCGGTACAATCTACTCCTGGTGGATCTAGAGATGCTACATACACAAAAAGAGTAGTTGATCAACCAGCTCGTGTAGTAGAAGAAGAAATTCCAGCTGAGTATGCAAATATTACAAAAACAGTACTTACTAAGGACGCTACCACTTCAGAAGAAGTAGTTCCTGCAACATTTACTACAGTATCTAAAGAAGTTCTTACTCAAAAAGGAGGATTAACTACTTGGAGAGAAGTAGAGTGTGCTCTTGTTGAGTATCAGGCGCTTCCAATTAACTGGAATACGAATAGTGCTACATTAACTTCTGCAGCTAAAAATATAATAGACACACGTTTATTACCATTATTAGCTCAAAACCCAGGAGTAAAATTAGAGATTGCTTCTCATACAGATTCTAGAGGTAATGCAACTTCTAACCAAGATCTTTCTGAGCGTCGTGCACAGTCAGTAGCAAACTACTTAATTTCTAAAGGGATTAACAATAGTTTATTAGTTGCTAATGGATTTGGAGAGCGTAGACTTAAAAACAGATGTGCTGACGGAGTTTCTTGTACAGAGCGTGAGCATGCTGCAAACAGAAGAACTGAATTCCGTTTAATAAATAACTAAGATTATATTCTATATAATCGGCCAAATGAAAAGGCGTTTCTTTATTGAAACGCCTTTTTTACGTGTGAAGTTTTAAGGAAGTATTATTTTGTATGTAATGAGATCTTGCTTGGTATGCTTTCGCGAAAGCGTATAAAATAATTGTAGAATTTACTATGATTTAGCATTTACTTGATCTAGTACACGTAGCAAAATGGCACATCCTTCTCGTATTTCGTCTTCAGAAATCGTAAGCGGTGGTGTAATTCGAATAGCTCTTTCTTCAAAAAGCAACCAAAATAAGATAAGACCTTCTTCTTGACATTTTAGAATTACCTGTGTTGTTGTTTCTGCATTAGGAGTTAGTGCTGCAAGCATTAGTCCTTTGCCTCGTATTTCTGTAAGCAATGGATGTACCAATAATTTTCTAAAAAGTTGTTCCTTTTTAAGGGTGTCTTCTATGAGCGTGGTTTCTGTGATTTCTTGCAATGTAGCGAGGGCTGCTGCGGCAATAACTGGATGTCCTCCAAAAGTGGTGATGTGTCCTAACTTAGGGTTGTCTGATAATAATTGCATATGTTCATACGAAGCAGTAAATGCACCAATAGGCATGCCGCCACCCATACCTTTTCCCATTACTAAAATATCAGGAACTACATGGTAATGTTCGAAGCCAAAAAGTTTTCCTGTACGACCAAAACCGGGTTGAATTTCATCAAGAATCAATAGTGCACCTACTTTTTGACAACGTTCTTTTACTTTTCTTAAAAAATCATGTTGAGGTACTATAAAACCAGCACCTCCTTGTATGGTTTCCAGAACAACTGCTGCTGTTTTGGTGGTAATTCGTTCTAAGTATCTCTGGCAATTAAACTTGATAAATGAAACTCCTCCAATAACAGGTTTAAATGGAGCAACACGTTCTTCATGACTCATAAGACTAAGAGCCCCGTATGAGTTCCCATGATATGCGTCTAAAGCAGCAATAATCTCACTACGACCTGTAACTCTTCTGGCTAATTTAATAGCACCATCTATCGCTTCTGTACCACTATTTACTAAATAGGTGCTATTTAAAGAATCTGGTAGTAACGAAGCTAAAAGTTTTGATAATTGTATAGGAGCTTCTTGTGCATATTCTCCATATACCATGACATGAAGATAGGTGTCTAATTGTTTATGAATTGCTTTTTTGACTCTTGGGTGCTGATGTCCTAAACTACAGGCAGAAACCCCTGCGACAAAATCAAGATATGCTTTTCCGTTTTTATGATAAATGTAACTTCCTTCGGCACGATCTACTTCAAAACTTAGTGGATGAGGTGTTGTTTGTGCTTGATATTTTAGAAAATCAGACTTCATATTTATTGGGATTAACCATCTCCTTTTTTCTTCTTTTTCTTTTTAGGATTTAAAATACTAGGTGTATTATCCTCCTTAGAAGTAGCTGTCGCTTTATTTCTATTAATTAAATATTCCCGTTGCCGTCTTGCAATTTCGTCTTCTTTTTCGGTGCCTATTTTGGGCTTATCCTCTTCACGATTGGATAATTCTTTTTCAGACAAATTGGAGGCACTCGGAGTATCTGGGTCTCCGTCTTCTGGTTCTTCAAAGAAATCACTATCTATTACAGGGAGAGGGATTCCTTGTATTTTTGTTAAGGTAAAAGGCGGTTCTCCTTTAAATATATCTTCTTTACTTAAAAGACGTTCATCGCCACGCCATTCAAAATTTTCAAAGGTTTGCTGTTGTTGTATAAATTGTGATTCTGGCCATATATTACCACCAGGGTTCTTATATTTTATAACTTCATCTATCGCTTTGTCTACAAATAGAATAGTAATAGATGCAGATTTACTTTTGTCAATGCCTTGTAGCGCTCCGTTTTCTTCACGCATGTATACAATACTCTCTGCATTGTTAATGATATTTACAGAGTCTAGTTGGTTTTCTTTATTAAAGAAACCATAGAGTTTTTGACCTTTTACTTGATTGTAGCCATCTATAGAATCTTTTTGAATAATAAAAGCATTATCAAACACTTTTAAAGAGTCTAATTTTTCGGTTACAGCATCATTGATAAGGTGTATACTATCTCCTGTTATTTGGTTGGCTTCATTCCATAAAATCGGTCTGCGTATCATTTGGGTAAGCCCTGTCTTTTGATTGATGTGAATGGAGTCACACTTACCACTCATGTCGCTTTTATACATGCGTACATTATAATATCCTCTTACAATTCTATTTTCAGGTTTTCCAGTAATAATAAGTCTATCGCCATGTACATATACAGAATCCCCTTCTTGTTCGGTGATAGCGACCGCACGTTGTGTAATAAATACAGAATCTTTTGCTCTGTAGACTTCGGCATAATGACCTTTGATAAGGCTTTTGTTTAAAGTGTCTTTTACCCTAATATTATTGGTGGCGCTTGCAAAATTTGTGGTTCGGTCAAAATATAAGCTATCTCCAAAAACTTGCCTATTATCATAATCTATCCGAGAGTTTTTGACAAAATACCCATAATCATTTTTGGTGTCATAGAATCCTCGTTCACAATATACTTTTGAGGTTTCACTTGTAATGGTAGTTGGACCGTATAGATAAGCGTGTTCTGTCTCGCTATAAAAATCTAATTGCTCACTATTAATAACATATTCAGGATTGGTTACTTCTACATTGCTGATAAAAGATATTTTGTCTTCTTCGAGATAATAACGTCCTATTCGGCTTGTAATTTTACTGTTGGGAGAGGTAACAACACCTCCTGTACGATAGTAAGACTGCTGTTTATTACGATCAAAATACATGGTGTCTGTAGTAACTACTGTTGTGTCTTTTTTAAGCCATACATCACCTGCGGCAAAGGCAAATTTAGTATCACCATTATACTCGGCATAGCGACTACGCATAGATACAGAGTCTCCTTGTTTTATTTTAACATTACCCAATGCTTTTACAAAGTTTTCTTCTTTGTAATGAAAAGCAAGATCGCACCACATTTCTATACCTTCATGAATGATATATACTTGTTTCTTACTCTTATTCATAATAAAAGCACCAGGATATTTTTCTTCATCTATTCTAGAAACATCTGAGGTAATGTCTATTTCTTTGCGTTCTTCTTGTGTATACGCTTTCGCGAAAGCAAAAACAGAAACAATAACGATAAGTATGTATTTTTTGATATGCATTTGTAGCAAAAATAAACAAATTGGCTTCTGGAAGCGTTAATGTAGTCTCAAAAGGTAGTTAATAAAGTCTCAAAAGCAAGTTCTATATTTATATAAAAAACCCGCAATGTATGATACTTGCGGGTTTTGTGTGATCGTGAATGCTATTTTATCTCATGATTGTTTGTGTACGATCTGGTCCTACAGAAACAATTTTGATAGGTGTTTCTAATTCTTTTTCTAGAAAATCGATATATTCATTAAGTGCTTCAGGTAATTCAGAAGCTTCTGTCATGCCTGTTAAATCTTCTTTCCAACCTTTCATTTCTTTATAAACAACTTCTACATTTTCTGGTTCTATATTATAAGGAAGATGTTCAATAGTTTCTCCTTTATATTTATAGGCAGTACATACTTTTAGGGTGTCAAAACCAGAAAGCACATCTCCTTTCATCATCATTAGTTGTGTTACTCCATTTACTTGTACAGCATATTTAAGCGCAACAAGATCTAACCATCCACAACGACGCGGACGTCCTGTGGTAGCGCCAAACTCATTACCTACACGTCCCATGGTTTCTCCATCATTATCAAATAATTCAGTAGGGAAGGGGCCTGATCCCACGCGTGTAGTGTATGCTTTAAAGATTCCAAATACATCACCTATCCTATTAGGTGCAATCCCTAATCCAGTACATGCACCAGCAGCTGTAGTGTTTGAAGAGGTTACATATGGATACGTTCCAAAATCAATATCTAATAATGATCCTTGAGCACCTTCGGCTAAAATAGTTTTTCCCGATTTTTGAGCTTGGTGTAAATACTCCTCAGAATCAATAAATGTAAGTTTTTTTAATACTTTAATTGCTTCAAAGAACTCTGTTTCTAATTCTTCTAAATCGTATTCTATTTTTGCATCATAGAAATCGATCATAGAAATATGTTTTGTACGTAACGCAGCATACCTATCTTTCCAATCAGCTAATTCTAAATCTCCAACACGTATTCCGTTACGTCCTGTTTTATCCATATACGTAGGACCAATCCCTTTGAGAGTAGATCCTATTTTTGCTTTTCCTTTAGAAGCTTCAGAAGCAGCATCTAAAAGTCTATGTGTAGGAAGAATTAAATGCGCTTTACGTGAAATCAATATTTTTGAAGTGTAATCTAATCCTTCAAACTTATCTAGGTTTTGTAATTCTTTTTGAAAAATTACAGGATCAATAACAACGCCATTTCCTATGATATTCATTGCATTATCATGAAAAATCCCTGAGGGGATAGTATGTAATACATGTTTGATACCATCAAACTCTAAGGTGTGTCCTGCATTTGGACCTCCTTGAAATCTAGCGATGATATCATAATCTTTAGTAAGTACGTCTACAATTTTTCCTTTTCCTTCGTCGCCCCATTGGAGCCCTAGTAGTAAGTCTACTGCCATTCGTATATATTAATTAGAGGTGTTTTTCTTTCCGTAAAAATAAAGAGAGTGTTTGTCTATGGTTATATCAAAAACTTCTTCAATGGTCTTTTTTATAGCTTGTATACGAGGATCACAAAATTCAATGACTTCTCCATTGGATAGAATGACATGATCGTGTTGTTTGTCAAAGTAGGACTTCTCATATTGAGCCTGTGTATTCCCAAATTGATGTTTACGAACTAAACCGCATTCTAATAAAAGTTCTATAGTATTGTACAAGGTTGCACGACTCACACGATAGTTTTTGTTTTTCATGTTGATATAAAGAGACTCTATATCGAAGTGCTCATCGTTATTATAAATTTCCTGTAATATAGCGTAACGCTCAGGTGTTTTACGATGTCCTTTTTCTTCCAAGTATGTTGTAAAAACATTCTTTACAACTTCTTGATCTTTGTTTATTGTAGAATTTACACTCATAGTGCTATTAAAGATGTAAAGTTACGGAATTATAATCTAGTGACTTTGTCAATTCCATTGATTTTTTTAAGATTATCCATTAACTTTTTAAGATGCTCTTTATTTTGAATGATTACAGTGATATTTCCATTAAAAATACCTCCGTTTGTTGTAAAACTTATGCCTTTTATATTCACGTGCATATGATCGGAAATCTCTTTAGTAACTTCATTTACAAGTCCTAAATTATCAATTCCTGTAAGTTTAATGTCTACTTTATGTCCCTGTGCACTTGAGTCTATCCATTTTGCAGGTATTACTCTGTAGGCATATTTACTTCGTAAAGAAATAGCATTAGGACAGTTGTTTTTATGCACTTTTATGCCTTCATTGATAGTTGTAAAACCAAATACAGGGTCTCCAGGTATTGGATTACAGCAATTTGAAAATTTATAATCTAACTTCTGTTCATCTGAACCAAAAACGAGAACGTCATATTTATTGGTAATCTCATCGCGGTCTACATTTTCTATATTGTTTGGTTTTCGGATTTTATTTTTAAAGAAACTCACAAATGCGTTGCTGCGTTGTGCTGCAAATTCTTTGATCATTTTATTATCAATAGTTCCAATACCAACTCTGTAGAAAAGATCTAAACTAGTATTTAATTTAAAATACGATACAAGCTCATTAATTGTCTTTTCGTTAAGCTGTATTTTTTGTGATTTTAGCTTTCGCGAAAGAATTACTTTACCGTCTTCGGCAGTTTCTTTTTTCTCATCTTTTAAAGATGATTTGATTTTAGCTCTTGCTCTTGCTGTTGTTGCGTAATCTAACCAGTTATTTGTAGGCTTTGCTTGCTCTGAAGTAATAATCTCTACCTGATCACCACTTTTTAGTTCTTGACTAAGCGGGACTAATTTTCCATTTACACGAGCACCTCTCGTATGTAATCCTACTTCTGTGTGAACACTGAAAGCAAAATCTAAAGGTGTAGCTCCTTTTGGTAGGGACTTTAAATCTCCTTGAGGAGTAAAGACAAAAATCTCTTTATTATATAAGTTGAGTTTAAAGTTTTCTACAAAATCAACTGCATTCGTATCTGGATTTTCTAATGCTTCTTGCAATCTATTGATCCATTCGTCAAGTCCTTTATCTCCATCATCTCCCTGTTTATATTTAAAATGAGCCGCATATCCTTTTTCTGCAATTTCGTTCATGCGTTCAGAGCGAATCTGAACTTCTACCCATCTTCCTTTCAATCCCATTACTGTAATATGAAGTGCTTCGTAACCAGTAGATTTTGGGGAAGAGATCCAATCTCTTAAACGAGTAGGGTTGGGTCTAAAGTGATCTGTAACAATAGAATATATTTTCCAAGCTAAAAACTTTTCATTAGCCACATCACTCTTATAGATAATGCGTATCGCAAACTTGTCATAAATCTCATCAAAACTGATGCCTTGATTTAGTATTTTACGTCGTATGCTATAAATAGACTTGGGACGCCCTTTAATCTCGTAGTTTAATCCTTCTAAATTAAGGGAGTCTTCAATAACCTTTTTAAAATCTCTAATGTATTTATCTTGCTCTTCTTTACTCTCTTTAATTTTGTCTTTGATATCCTTATAGACTTCTGGCTCTGTATACTTAAGACTTAAATCTTCAAGTTCTGTTTTGATATTGTAAAGTCCCATTCTATGAGCAAGAGGCGCATATATGTATAAGGTTTCACTAGAAATTTTTGCTTGTTTGTCAGGTCGCATGGCATCCATCGTTTGCATATTATGTAAACGATCTGCTATTTTTATAATAATAACACGTGGGTCATCATTAATAGTTAATAGCATTTTTCTGAAATTTTCAGCTTGTAGAGATACATCTCTATCCTTTTTTAAATTGGATATTTTTGTAAGTCCGTCCACAATACGAGCAACTGTTTCTCCAAAAAGCTGCTCAATATCTGCAAGTGTATATTCAGTGTCTTCTACAACATCATGTAGTAGGGCAGATGCAATAGATGTTGCGTCTAGTCCTATTTCACTCGCCACTATTTGTGCTACGGCAAGCGGATGGAATATATACGCTTCTCCAGATTTACGGCGTTGATCTTTATGAGCGTCTACCGCAATATTAAAAGCTTTTCGGATCATTTTCTTATCCTCGGTAGTAAGTGTTTGATAACTTATACGTAATAGCTTTTTATATTGGCGCGTAAGCTCCTTATTTTCTGCTTCTATGTACTCTTGGGTCAGTTCCATATCAATAACTAATGTACTGCTTTATATGTAATAGACAAAGCAAAAAGTATTCCCTTATTAACAATGTCATGCACAAAGTGGTGAAAACATTAATTTTTGATATGTGTGCGACGATTACTATTTATTATCTTCGTCGCAAAGTTCATATAGATGAGTATATTTTATGTCCTAATTGGATTGTTGTTATTGGTAGTAGGGGGTGAGTTTTTGGTGCGTTCTTCTGTGGGGTTATCTTTTAAACTGAACCTTTCTAAGATGGTAATTGGGCTTACAGTGGTTTCTTTTGCGACATCAGCTCCAGAGCTATTAGTAAGTTTACAAGCAGCCTATGATGGCCTTTCAGATATTGCATTAGGTAATGTTATAGGATCTAATATCGCTAATATAGGCTTGGTGTTAGGTCTTACGGCAATTATTTCTTCACTTACTGTAGATCGTGATTTTTACCGTTTCAACTGGCCAGTCATGTTGTTGTTTTCTATAGGGCTTTATTTTCTGTTGAAAAATGATGAACAACTTACACAAATAGAAGGAATAGGATTAGTTACATGTCTTATTATTTATCTTTTTGTATTGATACGAAGAGCACGTAAAAAGAAAGTAATAGATGAAGATGGTGTAGATGACGGACTTGCAAAGAGTTCTTATTTCAAAATTTTTATATGGCTAGCTATTGGAGGAGTTGCCTTGTATTTTGGTTCTGAATGGCTCGTTAAAGGAGCAACAGAACTAGCAAAGGCAGTAGGTGTAAGTGATTATGTAATCTCTGTAACAGTAATAGCTATAGGGACAAGTGTTCCTGAGCTTGCAGCTTCTGTTATTGCTGCACTTAAAAAGGAAAAAGCACTATCACTAGGAAATCTTATAGGTTCTAATATTTTTAATATTGCTTCTGTCTTAGGTCTTACTTCAATTATCAAACCTATTTCAGTGGTAGATGATGCCATTTTATCTACCAATATTTTCTGGATGATTGGTTTTGCAGCTGTTCTTTTGCCTTTAGCGTTTATTCCTAAACGTTTGCAGTTATCTAGATATAAAGGACTAATTCTTTTTGTAGCGTATATTCTATTTGTAGGGTTTACTTTTTTGTAGATATTGAGAAAAAACAAATACATAAAACTGCTAGAGTATTTAGGTATTCCTAATAGATGGAGTCGATTAAACGCTTCCTATGCATTAGAATCCAAAATAGTATCTTTTGAAAAGATTAAAAATTATTATTCTACTAATGTAAATGGGGGTATTCCAGATGCTATTATTCTTGAAATAGCTGAAATTATAGCTAACTATCAATATGATTCTTATCGAAATTTATGGAAAGAATATCCGAAATCTAGAAAACGGTACTCAATATTTGATACGAAAGATCTTAAAAACCCTTTTGTGTACTGGAAAATTATGGATTATTTGAAAGTAGCCTATACTGAATCTTATCAGGAGTATGCATGTGTGATTTTGGGTGTAAATAAAGAGATCTTGCAAAAACAAGAAGTCTATAAAGGTTGGTATGATATAAAGTGATTGCTATTTAGTGTGGTAGGTGATGCTTCTTTTTACGCTTTCGCGAAAGCGTATACATAAAAAACCCTGCTAGATAACTAACAGGGCTTCTCATGAATTAACTATAATAACTAATTAAATTTTTGCACTTTTTACAGTCTTAACGATACGACCTGCAATTTTGTATGGGTCACCGTTAGATGCAGGACGACGATCTTCTAACCATCCTTTCCATCCTTGTTCTACTGTAATGATTGGGATACGAATAGATGCTCCACGATCAGATACTCCATAGCTAAAATCATGAATAGAAGCTGTTTCGTGTAATCCCGTTAAACGTTGATCGTTATAAGCTCCATATACAGCAATATGCTCTGCAGCTACAGGGCGGAATGCTTCACAAATCTTTTCATAAATCTCTTGAGATCCACATGTACGAAGTGTTGTGTTTGAGAAATTGGCATGCATACCAGATCCATTCCAATCTCCTTTTACTGGCTTAGGGTGATATTCTATATACCAACCATATTGTTCAGTAAGACGATCTAGTAAGTAACGAGCTACCCAGATTTCATCACCAGCTTTCTTAGCTCCTTTTGCAAATAATTGGAATTCCCATTGTCCAGAAGCAACCTCTTGGTTGATTCCTTCAAAGTTAAGTCCAGCAGCAATACATAAATCAGCATGCTCTTCTACAAAATCACGCCCGTGTGTATTTCTACCACCTACAGAACAGTAATACATTCCTTGAGGCCCAGGATATCCACCTACAGGAAACCCTAATGGTAACTGTGTAGCAGAATCCATAATGAAATATTCCTGCTCAAATCCAAACCAGAAATCATTGTCATTATCATCAATTTGTGCTCTGTGATTAGACTCATGTGGAGTTCCGTCTGCATTTAAAACCTCAGTCATTACAAGAAACCCATTGTTACGTTGTGGATCAGGGTAAATAGCTACCGGTTTTAATAGACAATCTGATGCTCCACCAGATGCTTGCTTTGTTGATGATCCATCAAAAGACCATATAGGACAATCTTCTAGTTTTCCGCTAAAGTCATTTACAACTTTAGTTTTACTTCTCATGTTTTGAGTTGGTGTGTATCCATCTAACCAGATGTACTCTAATTTAGATTTGCTCATAACGGCGTGTTTTTTTAATTACGATGCAAATATATAATTAATATGTATTGTGTGTAATTTTTTAGGGGCTATTTATTAAAAATTTAAATATAGTTATTAACACCCCCTATTTTTTAGGGGGTAGGTAATAAATAGCTTGTGTTTTTGAAATACTCGTATATTTGTTTTCAATTAATAGTTATTCATATATCATAATATTATGCCTATTCTTAGATTTCAAGCGCTTCAGGATGTACAACATCGCTCTATTCAAGTTCCAAAAGAAGAAAGAATACGTTCTTTGTCATATAATATGAATGTATTTGGAGAGCAGTCTATGCGACAGCATTTACCGCAATCGGCTTTTGAAAATGTGACACATTCTATTAATAAAGGACGCAAGATAGATCGCGTTACTGCCGATGCAGTTGCATCAGGTATGAAAGCTTGGGCATTAGATAAAGGGGCAACTCATTATACACATTGGTTTCAACCACTCACAGGTGCAACCGCCGAAAAGCATGACGCTTTTTTTGAAATTACACCAGAAGGACATGTTATAGAGAAGTTTGACGGGGCACAACTAGTGCAGCAAGAGCCAGATGCTTCTAGTTTCCCTAATGGAGGGATACGTAACACCTTTGAGGCAAGAGGGTATACTGCATGGGATCCTACGTCACCAGCATTTATATATGGTACTACATTATGTATTCCTACAGTGTTTGTAGCATATACAGGGGAGGCGTTAGATTATAAAACACCTTTATTAAAAGCATTGCAAGCTGTAGATGTTGCGGCAACAGATGTAGCACGTTATTTTGATAAAAATGTCAGTAAAGTACATGCTACACTTGGTTGGGAGCAAGAGTTTTTTCTTATTGATAGCGCTTTAGCAGCAGCACGTCCCGATATTGAATTAACAGGAAGAACACTTTTAGGACACGCTTCCGCGAAAGGACAACAGCTTGATGATCACTATTTTGGTTCTATTCCTTCTAGAGTACTAGCATATTTGAAACAATTGGAACAGGAATGTTTGGTTCTTGGAATTCCTATTAAAACAAGACATAATGAGGTAGCTCCTAATCAATTTGAGATAGCACCCATTTTTGAAGAGGCAAATCTAGCGGTAGATCATAATTCACTATTGATGGATGTAATGGAGAAGGTAGCTGAACGTCATTATTTCAAAGTATTGTTTCATGAAAAACCATTTGCAGGTGTTAATGGAAGCGGAAAACATAATAACTGGTCGTTGGCAACAGATACAGGAATTAATCTTTTAAGGCCTGGAACAACTCCAATGAAAAATTTACAATTTCTTACTTTCTTTGTTAACACGATTAAAGCAGTGCATTCTTATGAAGAATTATTAAGGGCTTCTATTGCTAGTGCTGGGAATGACCATCGATTAGGTGCAAATGAAGCACCTCCAGGAATTATCTCTGTTTTTATTGGTTCTCAATTAACACAGGTATTAGATGAACTAGAAAAAGTAACCGATGGTAAATTATCTCCACAAGAAAAAACAGATTTAAAACTTAATGTAATAGGGAAGATACCAGAAATATTATTAGATAACACTGATCGTAATAGAACATCCCCCTTTGCGTTTACAGGTAATAAATTTGAATTTAGAGCTGTAGGGGCTACTGCAAATTGTGCACATCCTATGACTGTTTTGAATGCGATAGTAGCTAGTCAGTTAAAATCATTTAAGAATGAGGTAGATGAACTCATAAATGAATCTTCTATGAAGAAAGACGATGCTATTTTTAATATATTAAGAGAGTATATTAAGGAGAGTAAGAATATTCGATTTGAAGGGGATGGTTATGGAGAGCCTTGGGAAAAGGAAGCTAAAAAAAGAAAGTTAAGTCATCATAAGAATACTCCAGACGCATTAGAAGAGAAAACATCTAAAAGAGCTATTGCCTTATTTGAATCATTAGATATTATGAATGCTGTAGAAATACAAGCGCGTTATGAAATAGAAATAGAAGAGTACATAAAACGAGTACAGATAGAAAGTAGGGTACTAGGGGATGTAGCTCGTAATCATATCATTCCGACAGCATTGCGTTATCAAAACGTACTTATTACCAATGTAAAAGGATTAAAAGATATATATGGGGATGATGTCTATACATCTCTTGCAAAAGAACAAATAAGCATTATTAAAGAAATTTCAGGTCATATAGCATCTTTAAATACTTGTATTACTGAGATGACAGAAGCTCGTAAAAAAGCTAATCAAATGGAATTAGTTCAAAAATCTAAAGCATATTGTGGTAAAGTGCTTCCTTATTTAAAAGAAATTAGACGTCATTGTGACAAGCTAGAGTTACTTGTAGAGGACGAATTATGGCCATTACCTAAATATAGAGAGTTGCTATTTGTTAATTAAGAATTATTTTTCTAAATATTTGACATTCTATATCTTATATTATTTTTTTTCACCTCAAAACAAGTCATTTATTTAATTAAAAAGTTAAATAACTGTACGAAATACGTAGTTATACGTAGGAAATTACTTTCAAGTTTTTTTGCTTAATAAATTCGTTCTATATTTTTTTTTAATGTAAAGCATAGTTTTTATAGGCTTTTAGGTGAAATATGACAAAATTTCTATGTTCATTTGATCGAAAAGTTGTGATTCCTATTTGTATCGTTGTCTTATTTATATAATTTAGCTCTCGTATTTAACAATTCTCCCCCCTCTAAATACATATTTAATATAATTACATTATAGTACCCCATATTATAATTTGTTGCCAAACATTTATATAATATAATAAGCATAGATTTTTCTGTGTGCATTAAATTATGCATGTTTGTTTTTGAAGGTCAGTTGTTAACAATTTTAATTTTTAAAAATTTTAACTACTACTTTTTATTATGAAAAAATTATTGGTAAGCGCAATGGCGTTGACATTTGGTGTCGCAGTATATGCACAAGACACAGGAGCCCAGAAGGCAGTGCAAGTAGCACAGATTCCTGGTGCAGCTACAGGAGCAAACACAGGGGAGTCTATTCAGAATGGAGCAAGCAATGCTGTTCAAGTGCGTCAAGCTGGAACAGAACAGTCTGTTTTAACAACACAAGATGGAACTAGCAACTTAGCTAGATTAATGCAGACAGGAAATGTAAATGGTAACCAAGCATTGAGTGGTCAAGGTAACTGGGCTCAAGTAGATCAAGATGGTTACAATAACGAATCTACAACCGTACAAGAAGGAGATTTCAACAATGCTTACACAAGTCAAAATAATGACGCTGGTGAAGAGTCATTAGGAAACCGCGCTCAGATTATGCAAGGTACTGGTCAACAGGCAGAAATGAATGATGCTGCTATAGAACAGGATGGTCAAGATAACTCAGCATATACTTTACAAACGTACGATAATAGTGATGCTTGGACAGTTCAAAATGGAGTAAGTAATACTTCTGAAATTAGTCAAAATGCTGGTCCAGAAAATAGCGCAGGACACTTTGCTATTGTAAACCAAACAGGAATGAATAATGCATCTCGCGTAAACCAGTCTGGTGCAGATGGAGATCAAGATCGTAACACTGCAATTGCTCGCCAAACAGGTGTTGGAAATGCTGTTGAGCAAATCCAAGTTTCTTCAGGAAGTGCAGGAGGTAATACTGCAGATGTTTTACAAGGTTTTTCTGGAGACGTAACAGTTTATTCAGCTGGACAAGATGATATCTTTGACGCTGTAAATGCATTCGATCCATCTTTAGCTGGTGATGATGACGGAGCTGGTCTTGAAGCGACAAACGCAGTAGCTTTCCAAACACAAACTGGAGGTGAAAACGATGCTGCAATTGTACAGTTTGGAGATGGTAATAATTCTGCTCAGTCTCAAAATGGAGACGGGAACATTGCACAAGCAATTCAAAACTTAACACCAGATGCTGGATTTGGTAATGTATCTACTCAAACACAAGTAGGTAATGATAATGCAGCAACAATCGTTCAAAATGATAGATTACATACTTCTGTACAGTCACAGACTGGTGATGAAAATACGATAGTAGCTTCTCAAAGAGGAACAGCAAACTATTCAGATGTAACTCAAGAAGGAAACGGTAGTTACGGAAGAACATTACAACATGGTAATAATAACATGGCTTTCCTTACGCAAAGAGATGGTCAAAGTTATACAATCCGTCAGAATGAAGGTCAATTTGGTAACAATGGAAATAACCAAGCAGATATTCTTCAAGAAGGACCATTAGGAACTGGAGTTCAAAGAGGATTTTCTGCTTTTAGTGCTTCAGGTGTAACAGCTCCACATTCAGTGAGTTCTTTTACATTAGCACCTATCAACTAATACGTTCAATTATTTAAAAACTATATACATTAGTTTGTTAAATAATTTTCAATATTAAACTATATAATACATATCCCCTTAAGATAGTTTCTAGCTGTCTTAAGGGATTTGTTAGACACTTTATAGTTTTAAAAATAATGTATTTTAAAGATTCTCCCCCGAAATACATTTTGTCTAGTCTATATGCTAGATGAGTTAATAAGTCGGACAGATTTGCAAACCATATTCTTAATACAAATATGCCTTTGCATGTAAGTTCGTAATAGTATTTGTTTAACAATTTTATTTAACTAATCCTTTTTATTATGAAAAAAGTAATTTTAGGAGTTGCAGCATTATGTGTTAGTGTTGTAGCTATGGGGCAACAAGAATCTGGAGCTAGAGCTGCTGTTCAAGTTCCACAGATTTCTGGTTCAGCTGCAGGAGCAAACACAGGGGAATCAATTCAAAATGGTACAAGTAATGCTGTACAAGTGCGTCAAGCAGGAACATCACAATCTGCATTGACAAATCAAGATGGAACAACAAACTTGGCAAGAATTTTCCAGACAGGAGAAGTTCAAGCACAAAGTGGTGTGTTAAACTTCGCTGAAGTAGATCAAGATGGATTCAATAATGAATCTACTATTGAACAACAAGGAGATGGCAATAATGCCATGATAGAGCAAAACAATGATAATGATACAGATGCAAACCGTGCATTAATTATGCAAGGTGTTGGACAACAGGCTGAAGATAACGAAGCAATGATAGATCAAAATGGGGAAGGGAACTCAGCTTCTACATTACAAATTTTTGATAATAGTGATGCTTGGACGATTCAGAATGGAATTAACAACACTTCAGAAATTATCCAAAATGCAGGACCTAACCAAAGTCAAGGGCAATTTGCTCTTGTTACTCAATCTGGAGAGGATAATGAATCTTTAGTAAATCAAAATAATGCATCTGGAAGTGATGCGCGTAATAGTGCATACACAGCACAATCAGGTAGTAACAACAGGGCAGAGCAAAATCAAAGCGCTGAGGGGTCTACAGGAAATATTGCTGTTATAAGTCAAGGTGTAAGTAACCAAATATTTCAGGCTCCAGCATCACAGCAAGCTTATTTAAATACAGCAGCTTTAGATCCTTCTATAGTAGGAGGTACTAATAATATTTTAGGTTCTGATAATGGTGTAGCTTTCCAACAACAAAATGGTGATGGAAATCAAGGATTTATAGGGCAATATGCAGATACAAATGATTCTAATAATGGAGCTCAAATACAAGATGGTAACAATAATGGTGCTGCCTTGCTTCAGAATGCTTTTGGAAGTCCAAACGGTAATGGAAATACAGCTAGACAAGAACAGTATGGATCAGATAACTCTTTAGGATTAATGCAGAATGGTAATAATCACCGTGCTCTTCAAGTACAATCTGGTGATGGGAACTCTGCTCTTTCTACACAAAGAGGAAGAAACAATGACCTGAATATATTCCAAGAAGGAAATGGTAGTTATGCACAAAGTATCCAACATGGAAGAAATAATGTGGCGTTAATTACTCAACGTGATGGTCAGAGTTATACAGTTCGTCAGAACGAAGGTGCTTTTGGTGCTGGAACAGGAGGTAATCAAGCAGATATCCTTCAAGAAGGACCATTAGGAACAGGAGTTCAAAACTCTTTCATACAAGTTAATCCTCAGTCAGTAAACGCTCCACAAGCAGTGAGTGCATTTACATTGGCGCCAATTAACTAGTAATATTAAAATCTCATCATAGGATATATTCTTATGATGAGATTTTATGTAGTAAATATCACCCCCGCTTATTATTTAATAAATAACAAATTAAATTATGAAAAAAGTAATATTTAGTGTTGTCGCATTAGCGGTTGCTAGTGTTGCAATGGCACAGAGCCCAGCAACTAATGATACTGGTGCTCGTGAAGCTGTTCAGGTAGCTCAAATTTCTGGTTCAGCTATAGGGGCAAATACAGGGGAAAGTATCCAAAATGGATCTTCTAATGCTGTGCAAGTACGTCAGGCAGGTACATCTCAATCTACATTAACAGATCAGAATGGTACGGCTAACTTAGCTAGAGTAATGCAGACTGGAAATGTAAATGGTAATCAGTCTTTAAGTGGACAATTAAATTTTGCAGAAGTAGAACAAACTGGTTTTAATAACCAGTCAACGATCTTCCAAGAAGGTGATTACAACAATGCAATGATTGATCAGAATAATGATAATGATACAGCGGCAAACAGAGCTATGATTATGCAGGGTACTGCTAATCAGGCAGAGATGAATGCTGCTACTATAGAACAAGATGGAGAAGATAACTCTGCTTATACATTACAGACTTGGGATAATAGTGATGCTTCTACCGTTCAAAGTGGATCAGGAAATATTTCTGAAATAAGTCAAAATGCAGGTCCTGAAGATAGCCAAGGACAATTTGCAGTTGTGACTCAAATAGGAGTAGATAATGAATCTCGTGTAGATCAAGATAATGCTGCTGGTAGTGATGCGCGCAATGTTGCGTATACTGCACAAACAGGGAACAATAATAATGCAGAACAAATTCAAAGTGCTAATGGGTCTACAGGAAACATAGCAGTTGTTGCTCAAGGTCAAGGAAATCAGTTATTTCAAGTACCGGCATCAGAGCAAGTTTGGTTTAATACGCTAGCTTTTGATCCAAGTGTAACAGATGGAGGTAATAATATAGGAGACTCTGATAATGGGGTAGCTTTTCAACAACAAAATGGTGATGGAAATCAAGGGTTTATAGGGCAATATGCTTCAACCGTTGATTCTAATAATGGAGCTCAACTACAAGATGGTAATAATAATGCAGCTTACTTAAGTCAAAATGCTTTTGGAAGTTCAAATGGAAGTGGTAATATAGGAAGACAAGAACAAATCGGAGATGGAAATGCTACTGGCGTATTACAAACCGGGAATGATCATCTTGCTCTTCAAGTACAAACTGGTAACGGTAATAGCAATATTTCTACGCAAAGAGGAATGAGCAATAACCTTAACATCTTTCAAGAAGGTGATGGTAGTTACGGCCAGACTATACAACACGGAGAAAATAACGTAGCGTTGCTTACACAACGTGATGGACAAAGCTATACTATTCGTCAAAACGAAGGAGTGTTTACACCTGGTGTAGGAGGAAATCAAGCAGATATTCTTCAAGAAGGGCCATTAGGAACAGGAACTCAAGCAGGATTTATTCAAGTAACTCCTCAAGGAGTAACTGCACCACATTCAGTTTCATCTTTCTCTTTAGCTCCAATTAATTAATAATTTCAAAAACCTCATCATAAGATGTATTCTCTTATTGATGAGATTTATACAATAAAAATCATCCCCTACTCACGCATTTAATAACTAACAAATTATAACAAATTATGAAAAAAGTAATATTTAGTGTTGTTGCATTAGCAGTTGCTAGTGTTGCAATGGCACAGAGCCCAGCAACTAATGATACTGGTGCTCGTGAAGCGGTTCAAGTTGCTCAAATTCCAGGTTCTGCTATGGGAGCAAATACAGGAGAAAGTATTCAAAATGGAGCAAATAATGCTGTACAAGTACGTCAAGCTGGAACATCTCAATCTGCATTAACAGATCAAAATGGTACGGCTAACTTAGCAAGAGTAATGCAGACTGGAAATGTAAATGGTAATCAGGCTTTAAGCGGACAATTAAACTTTGCAGAAGTTGAGCAAACAGGTTTTAATAACCAGTCAACAATCTTCCAAGAAGGTGACTACAACAATGCAATGATTGATCAGAACAATGATAATGATACAGCAGCAAACAGAGCTATGATTATGCAAGGAAATGCTAATCAAGCTGAGGAGAATGCAGCTACTATTGAGCAAGATGGAGAAGATAACTCTGCTTATACATTACAAACTTGGGATAATAGTGATGCTTCTACAGTTCAAAGTGGATCAGGAAATATTTCTGAAATAAATCAAAATGCAGGTCCTGAAGATAGTCAAGGACAGTTCGCAATTGTAAGTCAAACAGGAGTAGATAATGAATCTCGTGTAGATCAAGATAATGCTGCTGGTAGTGATGCTCGTAATGTAGCATTAACATCACAGTTAGGATCTAACAATCAAGCAGAGCAAATCCAAAGTGCTAATGGTTCTGTAGGTAACAGAGGGCAAATTAATCAAGGTGCTAATGGAGGTGTAACTGTTTCTTCAGATGCATTTGCAAGATTTAATGAAGTTTCAGGTTTTGATACATCTGTAGTTAATAGTATTCCAACAGAAGATTCAGAATCTGGTGTTGCTTTTCAAAACCAATCTGGTGATGATAATGATGCTTTTATTGGACAAGCTAGTTCTGTAGCGGGATCAAATAATGCTGCTCAAATCCAAGAAGGTAATGGTAACTCTGCTTTTATTACACAAAGTTTCCTTGCAGTTGGAGGAACAGATAATATTGGAAGACAAATGCAAACAGGAGATAATAACAACGCAGGACTAAATCAAGATGGGGCTGATCACAGATCATTACAGTCTCAATCAGGAGCTGGTAATACTGCTGTTGCTTCTCAAGCTGGTATGGGTAATAACTCTAACATGTTCCAGACAGGAGCAGGAAGTTATGGTCAAACATTACAGCATGGAGAGAATAACGTAGCACTTCTTACACAACGTGATGGACAAAGTTATACAGTCCTTCAGAATCAAGGAGTGTTTACACCTGGCGTAGGAGGAAATCAAGCTGATATCCTTCAAGAAGGGCCACTAGGAACGGGAACTCAAACTGGATTTATTCAAGTAACACCACAAGGTGTAACTGCTCCACATTCAGTTTCATCATTTTCTTTAGCTCCTATAAACTAAAAAGTAGTATGTTAAAAGTAGCAGGTGTAATGTAACTCACCTGTTACTTTTATTTTATAAAATTTAAATTCGTTTATAATTTTAACGAGTTTAATTTTTGTGTTTTATAATAAATTGAAATTCTAGTGTTAAATATATAGTCCAGAACCAATTTTTATTCTAAATTAGAGATATGAAAAATTTTGTCTGCTTATTGATTGCCTTTTGCTTTACTACGTTCTGTAGTATACCGCTCTTTGCCCAAACATTTGATGAAGATCCAGAAGAAGAGGAAGTTAACGGGAATGAGATTGTGTTAGATAATCAGTCTATTAGCTCTGATATATTTTTAAATTTAGGTTTTGATACTGCTCCTAATGTGAGAAATCAACAAATCACAGGAAATAGTGTTTTTTTAACACAAATAGGAGATTTAAATATAGTTTCTGTTAATTCTAATACGAATTCAAGTGAAATTCAAGTAACCCAGAGAGGGAATTCTAATTTTACAGCATTAGATTATCGTGCAAATACGATCGTTACTAACGTGACACAAGACGGAAATTTTAATTTAATAAGAGATTTTGTAAATAATCCAACAGAAGATGCTTCTTTAGACTTGCTACAGCAAGGTGATAATCTTACCTTTGAGCGTTTTGGAACAAATTCTATAACAAGATCATTAAGATTTGTGCAGACGGAGGCTTCTCCAACAATAATTATAAGAAGTTTCCAGTAGGCATACTGATTCTTATAATATACATAAGCTATGAGATTGATTCATAAAATAGCTACAAATGAGATCAAGAAAACATTTCTACTTATTGTTTTCATCATAGCGAATATATCCATAACGTATGGTCAATTCTTTAATAAAGAAATTCAAGCTAAAATATTAGTAGAACGTAATAGTGAGTTCTATACTTTTCATGCTGCTGTCCGTAATAAAACTTCTACAGATATTAATTTGAAGTATGATTATTCAGTTTTCAGGACTGGTAAAGATGGAAATGTTGTAAAAAATAATCAAACTGATTTATTCTTTTTAAAAGGAGATGAAAAAAAGGTGTTATCAACATTAACTGTAAATTATAATGTTGATGATAAAATTATACTATTACTATTAATTTATGACAAAGACAATAAGCCTGTTGGTAAAGATCGTATTGTACTTGAACAAGGTGGTAAAACAGTTATAGATTTAAATAAGAATACCCCAAAAACAACATCACAAGATGAAGCTGTTGCTCAAGATGGTTATAGAATTGAGGGCTTGGTATTGCAAAAAACATTGACTAAATCTGGACGTGATTTTTTTAGAATGTTTTATAGTGAATATTATAATAGACAAATACAGTCTCCTAAAAATATATTAATAAAAGAAGTTCCTGGAAGAAGAAGGAATACGTTAATTACTGTGCAAGTTGATGGAAAACTAGTTTGGCAATTTTTTGCACAACCTAGAAAAGAATTTCTTAGCAATATGGTTAGAATATCTCTTCAAAGAGTGTTATCTTTCCTCAATAGATTAGAAAAGCAGAATGAACAATTTATAAGATATTAGTTTTATCATGAAAACAACGATCATTACCTTATTTATTACTTTTGTTGTCACCTCAATGAGTGCACAACAATTTGTTTATAGACCCATAAACCCTTTTTTTGGAGGAGACACCTTTAATTATCAACAATTATTAGGTTCTGCCCAAGCTCAAAATGGTTTTACAGCCCCTCAAAACGCTACAGATCAACAATCAGATTTAGAACGATTTGGAGATAATTTGAATAATCAGATTCTTAGTCAAATTTCTCGTACATTAACACAACAACAATTAGACTCAATAGGGCAATTAACAGAACCAGGAACTTTTACATTTGGAACTTTAGCTGTAGAAGTGTTTGAAAGTGGTGAAGGTCTTATTATTAATATTTTAGATACTACAAACGGAGAGGAAACGCAAGTCATCGTTCCTAATTAGTAAGAGAGCAATTAGTATTATAATATGCATTATTTTAAAAAGATTATACTAGTATCACTACTAGTTATATTTAATTCCTGCGGGGCTTATTTTAACCAACCTTTATTTCAAGAACCTTCTCGTGTAGGTGAGTTTTCTAAGTCGACAGATAAACTTTTAGAGCTTCCTGATGCTGCTCAAAAATTAGAGGTAGCTGTATATAATTTTAGTGATCAAACGGGACAGTTTAAACCTGTAGAAAACGGGAGTACTTTTAGTACAGCAGTTACTCAGGGAGGAACCACGATTCTAATTAAAGCATTAGAGGATTCTGGTTGGTTTAAGCCTATTGAAAGAGAAAACCTTAGTAATCTTACTACAGAACGTAATATTATTAGAAATACAAAACAAGAATATATTAAAAATCTAGATCCTAATACACCTCCATTACCTCCTTTATTATATGCAGGACTTATTTTGGAAGGTGGTATTATATCATATGACACTAATATTGTTACTGGTGGAGTAGGGGCTAGATATTTTGGTTTAGGTGCTTCTTCTCAATATAGACAGGATCGGATTACAGTTTATTTGAGAGCGGTGTCTACTACTAGTGGAGAAATTCTTAAAACAATCTATGTTTCTAAGACTATATTATCTCAATCGTTAAATGGTAACTTTTTTAGATTTGTAAAGTTTCAGCGTTTATTAGAAGCAGAAACTGGAATTACTCAAAGTGAGCCTGTACAGATTGCAGTTAAAGATGCGATAGAAAAAGCAGTACATGATTTAATCGTAGAAGGCGTTAAAGATCAATTATGGAGTACTAAAGACGGTAAAGAAGTAAATGACCAATTAGTAGAAAACTATTTAAAAGATAAAGAATTTGAAGAGTCTAAAGCATTATATAATAGACTTTTTGTAGATAGGGAATATAAAAATACGATTAGTTTTTCAGGAGGAGGAAATCTTATAGATGGTGATTTTGCAACGAGGCGCCTTGGTTTTTATGGAGCAGCTACTTATCAACATAATTTAAATACCTTTTTTGATGTAGCGATAGATGGTGCTGTGTTTGATTTGAATAATGGAGAGCAATATCAAAATATATTTGGTAGTGTAGGAATCAATGGTGTTTTTAATGTGTTACCTAAAGATGATTTATCTCCTTTTATTTATGCGGGTCCTGGACTAGTAGTAGATCTTAGAGAAACCGTTAACGAACAAACATTATTTGGTAGGGCATTTTTTAAATTGCAATACGGTGCTGGAATTCAATACAAGCTTAACCCTAGAGTTGGTCTAAAGGTATTTGCAGAACATAATGTTGTTTTTAGTGATGAATTAGATTTCAGAGTGAATGGTAAAAGAGATGATTTTTATTTTAATTTTGGAATAGGTGTTAATTATAATTTCAA
The DNA here is from genome assembly GCF_947492815.1 of uncultured Dokdonia sp. Lineage (GTDB taxonomy): Bacteria > Bacteroidota > Bacteroidia > Flavobacteriales > Flavobacteriaceae > Dokdonia. The sequence continues at coordinate 69,308 of NZ_CANLOB010000017.1, read as the reverse complement.
TTGGAAAAACAAATCCAAAAAAGAAACTATAGAAGATATTGAGAATGAAGATTAATAAATTAATATATACGCTAACATTAGTATTGGTTGTCTTTGCTTCAAGTTGTAGTGAAGATACCATAGAAGATGAATTAACTGGAGGCTTAACCGGAACTGTTATTTCTAGTGAAGATGATATGCCTTTAAGTAATGTAAAGATAACAACAAATCCTTCTTCAAGTACTGTATTTACCGATGACAATGGTTTTTTCTCATTATTGAATATAGCCATAGATGATTATTCAGTAATGGCTGAACTTGAAGGTTTTGATACAGCTTTTGAAGGTGCTGCAGTTATTTCTGAAGAAATTGCTACAGTGGCTTTTGAATTAGATAGAGCATCTATTACAAACGATCCTCCATCTGCACCAGTATTATTAACCCCTTTAGATGGGGCAAATGATATTGAAAGTGAAGTAGAGTTTGTTTGGAATAGTTCTGAATCTAATGCAACAACACTTACATATGATTTAGAATTACGCAATGCGTTTACAAATGAAATAGAGAACTATTCAATAGAACAGGATACTACATTTACGGTATCTGATCTTAATCTAGGGGCTACTTATTTTTGGCAAGTAACCGTGGATGATGGTGAAAACCCACCTGTTTCTTCAACGATAAGTGAATTTTCGACATTGGCATTCCCATCAAATCCATTTTTGTTTGTAAAAAAAGAAGGTGATAATAGTGTCATATTTTCTGGAGGTGAAGTAGAAGATGATGGAAATACTCAGGTAGACGTGAATTTATTTCAGCTTACAGATGATGGAACGAATAGTTTCAGACCTAGAAAGAATAATCAAGCACAGCGAATCGCATTCCTTAGAACAGTAGGAGGAGATACGCATATATTTACCATGGATTTAACAGGTGAAAATGTAGAACAAGTAACTTCTACGATACCTGTTGCTGGTTTTAGGCAAGATGAACTTGATTTTACATGGTCTCCCAATGGAGATCGACTGATTTATTCATTCTTTGATACATTATATAGTATCAATCCAGATGGAACAGGTTTAAGTGAGGTGTATCAAACAACTGATGGTTCATTTATATCAGAAGTAGATGTTCAAGAGTTTGATACCAATTTGTTGTTACTTAAAACAAATAATATTAATGGTTATAATGTTCGAATTTTTGCAGTAAATGCAACTACAGGAGTAGAAGAATTTGTTGTATTAGAAGGAGAACAAGGTGCAGCTGGTGGAGCACAAATAAGTGCTAATGGAGACAAAGTTTTATATTCAAGAGATACCTCCAATTCTGAAAACCCTCAGTATAGAATTTTTTCTAGTAGATTATTTATTTATGATGTAGAATCTGCAACAAGTCAAATGCTAGCTACAGATGTAATTACTGGAGAGAATGATTTAGATCCTAGGTTTTCACCTTCTGAAGGCGATGTTATATTTACTAGAGTAGATAGTAACGTAGGAGCTATTCCTGCTATATTCTTATTTGAAATTGAAGGAAATACCATCAATGATGATGAGTTATTTACCAATGCTAATATGCCTGATTGGGAATAAATTTTTCAAAACGACATAGCATTTATTAAGTTGTAGACAAAAACTCCAAGTTTAAAATAACTAAACTTGGAGTTTTTTTTTGTATTAATATAGTATTAGAAATTTAGAATTGTCTATTGTTTGTATAACTATGAATGAAGTCTATAGTTTTCTATATCATAAGTATAGATACATGTTTTTTAAAAATGGCTGGTCTTGCTAATAAAATAAATTGTCAAGCACATTCTATTTAATTCGTGGAAAACGATTTCTTCAAAATTAAGAGTAACACCTTCCTTAATTTTAATCTGTTTTAGCAATATTTATATATAGAATGCTCAAACAGATTTGGAAAGTTTGTAAAATAATTAACGTTAACTTTTTAGACCTTTCTTTATAAGTGATTTAATCTCTCTTTCTGAAGCATAATCTAAGGCTGTTTTTCCTTTAAGAGTCTTCATCGTTAAATCTGCTTCATTGCTTATCAATATTTTGATAAGTTCGATAAAAGCTGTACCCCTTCGAGTAGCTATATGCATAGCTGTTTCTCCATTGCCATTAGTAGCATTTATATCAGCTCCTTTTTCTAATAGGAAAGTAATGAGTTGCGTATCTTTAGCAGCCATTTCTTGTACATAAATTAGTAGCGGAGTTTCATTAGTATCGTAGATGTGATTTACATCAACGCCATTATTAATAAGTGTCTTTATGCCAGAGATATAATTGACAGAGATTGCATCTTTCAATAGTTCAGGAGATACTTTTGCCCCTTTAGCTAATAGATATTCTAGGATATCATCTTGTTTATAATAAATAGCATCAAATAACCCTTTCTGTATATCGAAATCTTTTTTCTCCGAAAGGTATTTAACCACATTTAAATTCCCTTTTCTACTAGCAATAGAAAGTGCATTATCACTTATAGAAGATGTTTTTTCCATAAGCATAAGGATGATTTCTTCATTGGTAGTTTCCATGGCATCCTTAAGTGCATCATCTGCGGTGGCACCTTTTTCTAATAAGTAACCTGTAATATCAACATTTGCAGTCTCTGCTGCGGCTTGTATAGCATCATTTGCATTTGCATTTCCTTCTTCAATAAGGATTTTAGATAATTCAAGATTTTCTCCTTTTACGGCACTCGTTATTAATTCTGGACTTAAGGTTTCAGCTCCTTCAGATATTAAATATTGTACTATAGGAATATTTTCTACGCGCACGGCAGTTTCTATTCCTTCTGTTGGGTTTGCACTATTATCTACTAAAAGCGTTACCATGTCTAAATTTTCATTTTCTACGGCAATAGGAACAACCTCACTAGTATTAAGAGACTCGTTGTTCTCAGCTAAAACTAATTGTGCAAACGCTAATTTATCTCTTTTTACAGATTCTTCTAAAGCATCTTCATAAGACCCTCCATAGGTAAGTAATGCATCTTCAAATAATTGTAAATCTTCACTTTCTATAGCATAGGCAAAAACGGGTTCTGGTTTTGCTTTATTTTTTAAAGCAACTTCTATGGCTGGTTTATTTTCTTTTACAATAGCATATTCTAGTGCTTCAGAAGGTTCGCCTCCATTTTTTAATCCCATATCAAGAATAGTCACATTCTCATTATCTATTGCTATTTCTACAGCAACGTTGGTATTGATAGTAGCTTCCTTATCGATGAAGTATTCAAATAGTTTTTCGTCATTGATAGAGGCTGCTACTTCAAGAGACTCTTGATTTGCTTCGGTAACAGGAATAACGGTGTTTTTAAGTTCAAGATTTTCTGTTTTTATCGCTTTTTCTAATAGACTCGCATCGGCTGTTGCTCCCATAGCAATAAACTTTTTTGCTAGATCATTGTCATCATTTTCAACAGCAAGGAGTAATTGGTCCATATCGGCTTCAAATACATCATAGTCTTCACTCATAAGTGCTTTTACAGTAGGGTAGTAGCGTAGTTGCAATGCAAATGAAAGGTCGTTGTTACGAGGCTGTGCACCTTCTCTAAAAAGCGCATATACAACAGGGGCACTTTTATAAGCTACTGCTTTGTATATCATATTATTTTTAGGAATAGCACCTCTTTCTAATAATGTAAGTGCATAATCTTCATTAAAATGTTCTCGTTCAAATATGATATCTAAATCTCGTGTAGTGGCACGAACCCCTTTATCTAATATATAATTAAGAATAGCAATCGGTTGCTTGTTTACAATTACGGCTTCTATAAGACCCTGTGCACTAACGTTGGCATTTCTTATAAAGAGTTCTTCTAGTCGTTCTATGTTTCCTGTAGCAGCGGCGGCGACAAGTTCAGAATCTATAACATAATTATATTGTGTATTTGTGTTTTTGAGAAGATCTGTCTCTCTAACAAGCTTCATTGTGTAAACCACTTCATAGATATGATCATCTATAGAAGTCAATGTAATTGTTTTCTGAACGTTGTTTAATAAAGCATCTTTATAGTATGTTTTAGCTTCCTCAGACCCTGCAACACGTAATCGTTTTCTATCAGGACTTTTAAAAAGTTTTTTGGTATCATCCCAAACACTCATATATCCGTACTCAATATCTTCTGGTTTAATCGTTACAATAACATTCTTGTCTAGGGTGACTACTTCATCAGTAATAAGTGTTTCTAGACGAAGACCTCCTCTCTCAATAAGTGGTTTTGTATGTAATAATGCTTCATCTTTTGAAAAACCACCAAAAAAGATATCACCTGTATAATCGTTTCCACTCGTTTTAACAGGCCCCATACTCTTTTTTACAAAACTTATAATCTCTTGCTTAAATCGCAATGAGTATTTTTTAAAAAATGTACTGGATTGTTTTCTACTCACTTCATTACGTGCAGATGCCATAGCAACAGTAGTAATACTGTCTAAGAGTTTTATTTTTGTGGATTTATCTTTTACTTCAGGTAATGGTACTGATCGTAATACCTCTACAATAGGTGTTAATCGCACTTCTATAGGCACTTGGGTGTTTTTAGAAACTGTTTTCTCCCAATCAGTAAACCATAATTGATTTTTATCACCACCTATGGTATATGGTCTTCCTTTTTTAGCATTAATAAACGGATCTGTATCCTTAGTGTTTAATTGTTGTTGTTCTATATCTATAATCACTTTTTCTTTAAAAGCTTCTTTATCATATGGAGAATAGATATAATCATTTTTTGCAATAGAATTTTGAAGTAGAAAAACACCGCCATAGGCAACCTCTTGTGCTATATGTGTGCCATATCTGGCAATAAACCCATTGGGAGTAATATCGCGACCAAGCCTATTAAAGTCTTCTATAAAAGCACTATCTAAAGTGTTGTTTTTTATTGGAAGTAACGCTGTTGCTGTGCCTACTTTCTTTTTGGTATATACCATAAGTACATCTGTTTTTTCAGAAGTATCATATAGTTTGTAATGTGCTTTACTATTATACGCTACATAGGGGTAGTTGATAGTGTCTGCCTCTAAAACCTCTTTTTCAAACTCATAAGAATTAGTTACAAAAACATGCGTTTCTGGAAAGGTTTGTGTATTGGAGGTACGTATAGGATCGCTTTGTAAGAGTGTTTTCCCTTTTGAAGAACTACTCCAGTCTAATGGATCTATATATCGTATATCAAATCCATGTCCAAGAACATCTTGTGTTTGACCGTATGTATTCCCTACAAAAAGTGCTAAAAGTAGTGTAGTTACTACTTTGATTAAGTTGGTTGATTTCAATTTTATAACTATTTTTTGTATATATAAAGGGGGAATAATACACTATTCTAAAATACGTAAAAAGAAGGTCTTAAAATAGATTTTTAGATGTAATTACGCATTCTATATTTGTAACACATCTGCTTACTAAAAACGAGTAGGAATTTTCAGTCATTATACGTGATTTTATATCAATTGAACAAGCATATTTAATACATTTTATACTGAATATCGTATTAAAAAGAATCGAATTATAGGTGAAATTTTCATCTGTACATTGTATTAGATGGTTTTATACGCTTTCGCGAAAGCGTATACTTCAAAATTCTACTTATTATACCTATTTTTGCTACTTCGAAAACAACCTATGAGCCAAGATATTTCAAAACGTTATGCGCTAAGAGGCGTATCTGCAGGAAAAGAAGATGTACATAATGCTATTAAAAATGTAGATAAAGGATTATTTCCAAAGGCATTTTGTAAAATAGTTCCCGATCACTTGACAGGAGATAATGATTACTGCTTAATCATGCATGCCGATGGTGCAGGAACAAAATCGGCATTGGCCTATATGTACTGGAAAGAAACGGGTGATATATCTGTTTGGAAGGGAATTGCGCAAGATGCATTGATTATGAATGTAGATGATTTACTATGCGTAGGAGCGACAGATAATATCATTTTATCATCCACTATAGGACGTAATAAAAATGTGATTCCAGGCGAAGTAATTTCGGCAATTATAAATGGAACTGAGGAGTTGCTAGAAGACTTAAAAAAGTTTGGCGTAACGATACATTCTACGGGAGGAGAAACAGCAGATGTAGGAGATTTGGTGCGTACCATTATTGTAGATTCTACTGTGACAGCACGTATGAAACGTAGTGATGTGATTGATAATGCAAATATCAAACCTGGTGATGTGATTGTAGGGCTTGCTTCTTTTGGTCAGGCTACTTATGAAACAGACTATAATGGTGGCATGGGAAGTAATGGATTAACATCTGCCAGACATGATGTATTTCATACATATCTAGCCGAGAAGTTTCCAGAGAGTTTTGATGCTGCTGTTCCTAATGATTTAGTGTATAGTGGTTCAAAAAAACTAACAGATACAGTCGCTAATAGCCCAATAGATGCAGGAAAATTAGTGTTATCTCCTACACGTACATATGCGCCTATTATTAAAGAAATACTGTCAAAATATGATGCTACAGACATTCACGGGATGGTACATTGCAGTGGTGGCGCACAAACAAAAATTTTACACTTTGTAGAAGATCTTCATATTATAAAAGACAATTTATTTGATGTCCCTCCATTATTTGATTTAATTCAAAAAGAAAGTGGTACCGATTGGAAAGAGATGTATCAAGTATTTAATATGGGACATCGTATGGAGATATATTGTAATGAAACTATCGCAAAAGAGCTGATAGCTATTTCTGAGTCTTTTGATGTACCGGCACAGATTGTTGGTAGGGTAGAAGCGAGTGACACTGGAAAGAAATTGACTATTACGAGTGATAAGGGGGAATTTAAATACTAATTTATTTCCTATGCATAGGAAATCATATAATGTCCACAAATAAAGAATCCTTTAAAACTAATTTTAAAGGATTCTTTATTTAATATTGGTTTGTCTAATTAGAGATGTTCACACAATGTAATTTTAGATAGTTATTAGCCATGTGAATACTACCTATTTTGAATTACAGATTAAAAAAGACATGTGCCTACTGGGAAGGGTATTTCGGTGAAAAATTGACAAATACCACATGCACAGTCATTATCATCGCCACATATGCCTTGTTCACAACCACCCCAAAATCCTCCAGATATTGCTTTTTGTTCAACGTTACTTAATGGCTTGACTCCTTTGATTCCTTTAATTTTTGTAAACATAGTTGTAGTGTTTGATAGTTAATAATACCTTGAAGATAAGAATATTCTTACAATTTAATTTATTGAATAACGTACTTTAACATATATACACATAAATGTAATACGCATATTATTAATGTAATAGGTTTTCACGGCATTGAAATTATAGAAATTGTATTTTTTGTTTCCTCTATTTTGTAAATAACTCATTGTAACAATCATACTATATTTGGGTCTATTCAGTATAAATTACCCAAAATACTTATGAAAAAAGCCATCATTCTTTTATTTTTGTGCAGTTTCGCTATAACGCTTCAAGCGCAAAAACCAGTCGTATTTCAAGATACCATTCCGTTTAGAAATGATCTAGGAATTATTACGATTCCTATAACGTTTAATGGTGTAGAAAAACAGTTTGCTTTTGATACAGGAGCTCAAAGTACTGTTGGTTTTTCCTGGGTGGCAGATGATTTGAAACGCACCTCAAAAACAATTAATGTAAATTCTTCCAATGGCTCTAGAACAAAGATGCGTTATTACAAAAGTGGCACCATTCAATTAGGGAGTAGAGAAATTACCAAGCACCGTATTTTAAAAGCAGGGGATAGTGATATCTTTTCGTGTTATGATATAGACGGTATATTAGGTGTAGATATTACGAAGCATTTTAATTGGACCATAGATTTTGAGAAGAAGATACTCATTATGTCTCCTCCAGATTCTTATCCTGATGAAGTAGATAAAATGCATGCATTAGATTTTGATTTTAGTAATAATCGACCTTCTGTTTTTATGGAAATGAATGGAAAGAAAATCAAGTTCTTATTGGATACAGGTGCTAGGGATTCAGATGTAAATAAAACTAAATATACTTTATTGCATATCGATCAATATCCTAAAGCTGCATTTTATAGTGGGTTTTATGATGTAAATGGCACACTTACTAAAACATATAATACAACTGTACAATTGCCTGAAATGCATTCTGGTAATGTAACATTATTTCCAACGGTAGATTATGGAAATCAAACAACTAAAATTGGAAACAGCTTATGGAAAGGCAAACGGTTATTTCTAAGCTTAAGTACTGATAAATTGTACGTTTCTGACGCAATTATTAAAAATGATACTTGGAATTATGACTGTGTTGCTGTCGTAAAAGATAAAAAAATGGTGGCACTACAAATAAGAGAAGGAAGTGAAGCTTGGAATCTTGGAATACGTCAAGGAGATGAAATTACAAGTCTTAATGGAAATACATTTACAGATTTCTGTGCACTTAACAAGTATCAAAAGCAATTAAGTAAAGAGGAAAAAGATTTTGAATTTGTTTTCGCAACTGGAAAGCGTATCACCATTCAGAAAAAACAAGTGTTTGTTATTCCTTAATCCAATCTGTGTATTCTTTTTGTAATTTCTCTAACTTTGGATGTATATACCGTGTACAGAAAGGAGCATCTGGGTTTCTTTTAAAATAATCTAAAAATGATTCGTCATTCAGTTTGAATCTACTAAGAGGAAGTGCTTTTGTAATAATGGGTTCTGAAAATTGAGGTTGTAGTGTGAATACCGCTTTCGCGAAAGCGGACTCCTGCACCTTATCATAATAATACATAGCAGATCTATATTTGGTTCTAAAACTATGATTGCTTGTAGATTTATGGGTGTGTACGTGTACTTCGATAAGCTGTTCTAATGTAATGACTTGTGGGTCATATTGTACAATCACTCCTTCAGAAAGAGAGTCATTAGGTGCCGTTGAAGCAATAAAGCCTTGTTCAACACTTTGAACGCCTTTGATGGTCTGAAATACGGCTTCAGTACACCAATGACAACCTCCTCCAAACCCTATTCTTTCTAATGATTTAATATGAAGCAATTTTTGTTTAAAACTATACTATGAAAAGCAATGATACGCAAAGAAAATATCAATTGAAAATTGTAAATTCGCGACAAGTAGAAGGCAATTATGTTAGAAAAATTACAGATAGTAAAACAACGTTTTGATGAAGTGAGTGATTTAATCATTCAGCCAGATATTATATCTGATCAAAAACGATATGTACAACTCAATAAAGAATATAAGGATCTAAGGGCTCTTATGGATGAGCGTGCAAAATATATAGAGTATACCGACAATCTTTCTGAAGCAGAAGAGATTCTAGCAGATGGGAGTGATGCAGAAATGGTCGAAATGGCTAAAATGCAAATGGATGAAGCAAAATCTGCGATTCCAGAACTTGAGGAGAAAATCAGGATGATGCTGATTCCTAAAGACCCTGAAGATGCAAAGAATGTTGTGGTAGAAATACGTGCAGGAACGGGAGGAGATGAAGCGAGTATTTTTGCTGGAGATTTGTATAGAATGTATACCAAGTATGTAGATGGAAAACAAGGATGGAGCCATAGTACTGTAGATTTTTCTGAAGGAACTTCAGGTGGATTTAAAGAAATCCAATTTGAAATCACAGGTGAAGATGTATATGGGACCTTAAAGTTTGAAGCAGGTGTACATCGAGTACAACGTGTACCACAAACAGAAACACAAGGACGTGTACATACGAGTGCAGCAACCGTAATGGTATTACCAGAAGCCGAAGAGTTTGATGTGCAAATCGAAATGAAAGATGTACGTATTGATTTTTTCTGTTCGTCAGGACCTGGTGGACAATCGGTAAACACCACCTATTCAGCGGTACGATTAACACACATTCCTACAGGATTGGTAGCACAATGTCAAGATCAAAAATCACAGCATAAGAATAAAGAAAAAGCCTTTAAAGTATTACGTTCACGTTTGTATGATCTTGAGCTTGCTAAGAAACAAGAAGAAGATGCTGCAAAGCGTAACTCCCAAGTAAGTAGTGGAGACCGTAGTGCAAAGATTAGAACCTACAATTACCCACAAGGGCGTGTAACCGATCACCGTATTGGATTGACATTGTATGATCTTCAAAATATTGTAAATGGAGATATCCAGAAGATATTAGATGAGTTACAATTGGTAGAAAATACAGAGAAGTTAAAAGCAAACGAAGGCGAATTATAATGACCACTCAAGAACTTGTTAGTCAAATACATAAAAAGAAATCTTTTCTAATTGTAGGATTAGATACCGATTTGGATAAAATCCCAAAGCATTTATTAGAAGAAGAAGATCCTATTTTTGCTTTTAATAAAGCAATTATTGATGCAACTCATGATCTATGTGTAGGGTATAAACCTAATATAGCTTTTTATGAAGCTTATGGGATTGAAGGCTGGAAGTCATTAGAGAAAACTATTAATTATCTGAATGACAACTATCCAGAGCAGTTTACCATTGCAGATGCAAAACGTGGTGATATTGGAAATACTTCAACCCGTTACGCTAAAGCTTTTTTTGAATCGCTTCAGTTTGATTCGGTGACCATTGCTCCCTATATGGGGCGTGATTCTGTAGAGCCGTTTCTTGCGTTTGAAGATAAACATACGATTGTATTGGCATTGACCTCTAACCAAGGCGCATTTGATTTTCAAACACAGAAAATTGGAGACCAAGAAGTCTACAAAAAAGTACTACAAACCTCAAAAACGTATGAAAATAGCGATCGTTTGATGTATGTAGTAGGTGCTACAAAAGCAGAATACCTAACGGATATACGTGCTATAATTCCTGAAGCATTTTTATTAGTTCCTGGGGTAGGTGCACAAGGTGGTAGCCTTGAAGAAGTGTGTAAGTATGGAATGACAAAAGATATTGGTCTTTTAGTAAATTCTTCTAGAGGGATTATTTATAAATCTCAAGAAGAAGATTTTGCAGAAGCTGCACGTGCATCAGCAAAAAGTATGCAACAAGCTATGCAAACGATTCTTCAAGAAGCTAATTAATCCTTTTATATGGAGTATACAGATCAACTTGGAAGATTACTTCAGTTTTCTAAAGTACCAGTACGTATTGTGTCTTTAGTGCCTAGTCAAACAGAATTACTTGTTGATTTAGGACTGAAAGACCATATTGTTGGTCTTACCAAATTTTGTGTGCATCCAGTGGGCCTTGTCAAGGAAAAAACGGTTGTAGGAGGTACCAAGCAACTTCATATTGATAAAGTGAACGCTTTACAACCTGATATCATTCTCTGTAATAAAGAAGAAAATACAGAACAGATTGTACGTGATATGGAAGCTATTGCTCCGGTGCATGTTTCAGATATTAAAAACTTAGAGGATGCGCTTTCACTTATAACGATGTATGGTGCTATTTTTAAAGTAGTAGATACAGCGTCAGCCTTAGTTCTAAATATTCAGCATAAGTATCAAAATTTTTTAAAAGAGCTTCCTCAAAATAAATCCATTAAAAATGTAGGCTATTTTATTTGGAGAGAGCCGTGGATGGTTGCTGGGAATGATACCTTTATTGATTACTTATTAGAAGTCTGTAACTTTAATAATGCCTTTAAGGCAATAGAAGGAAGGTATCCAGAAATTCAACTAGAACAGCTACAGGAATTAGATTATGTCTTTTTATCTTCAGAGCCATTTCCTTTCGCTGAAAAGCATATAAAAGAATTAGTACCACACACCAGTGCAAAAATAGTGCTGGTAGATGGAGAATATTTTTCTTGGTATGGAAGTAGACTACTAGGAGCGTTTGATTATTTTAAAAGCTTACGTAAACAATTATAATTTTTTTAATTAACTAAACTATGATTTCAATGAAAAAAAATATTTTTTACTTATTACTCTTTAGTAGTTTGATTGTGGCTAGTTGTTCTTCTGATGATGACACTTCAATTACTCCAAATGAATTTGCTGACAATACCATTACAGTAGATGTAAATGGAGAAAATTTCAGTAGTAATAATATTGAAACAGCTTTATTATTAAGCGAAGGTCGTTTTATTAGATTAACAGCAGTAATTGCAACAACATTTGATTTAGTAAGTATTGAAATTGGAAGTATTAACTTTGATGATCCATTACTTACAGAAGGAATTTTTTCAGTTTCTGAAAATAATAACAATATCCAATATAATAATTTTTTATCTGCTATTTCAGAAAACCCTACTGGGACAATAACAATAACAAATCTAGATATAGAAAATCAAATAATTTCTGGAACATTTAATGGAGTAGCGACAAATATAGACGGAGAAATGGTAACATTAACTAATGGAACTTTTACTAATATTTCATTTCTAGTACAGTAATTTTAAGATAATTGGTCGTATATCTCAGAAATTAAAATTGTAAAAATTTTAACTTCTGATCTAGCTTAAGTGCTTCATAGGTAAGAACATCGCTTAAGCTTGAATCTGTATATCTAACATTGTAGGCTTCTTCAATAAGTCGTTTATGCTTTCGTTCCAAATATTCTTTAAACTGAATATGTTTTGAAGTAGTTGTCATTGGTTGGTTTGTCTTTGGTTCGTAATTGAGGTATATTAAAGTTACGTAAAAAATTGACAGTTAGATGTTTAATAGTTTAAAATTAAATACTTGTACATTCTAAAATGTATAAGAAAAGAGACGTATACTGTGGCGTCATCGCAATAAAAAAGGGTTGTACAATCCATTGTACAACCCTTTTTTAGGTGTATAGTATATACTTTTAGTCTTGCAATGCAAAAACACGTTTTAAAAGATCTGTAGTCCTTGAGGTGTATTTTGTGCGTATTTCTTTTTCTTCAACAGCAATCATTTTGTAAACACCTTTTAATGCTTCTTGGGTAACATAATCTGTAAGATCAGGGTTTACATTATTAGTTAGTGGTAAACTATTGTATCTATTGATAAGGTTTTCCCATATTTGATCAGCACCTACTTTCCCAAAAGAATTTTTAATTACAGGATTGAATTTATTGTATAAAGCTTGTTCAGTTCTTGAAGTTAGGTATTGTGTTGCTGCATTGTCATTCCCTAATAAGATATTTTTTGCATCGGCAAATGAGATTCCTTTTACAGCATCTATAAAAATTGGAGTTGCCTCTTTTACAGCATCTTCTGCGGCCCTATTTAACACTTTCAGGCCTTCGTCTGCAAGACTTCCTAATCCTACATCTCTTAATGTCTTATCTACTTTTCGTAACTCTTCAGGAAGTAATATTTTAGTTAATTGATTCTTATAAAAACCGTCTTTGGCTGTAAGTTTTGATACTTGTTTATCAATTCCTAATTGTAATGCTTCTTTTAAACCATTACCTATTTGAGATTGTGATAATACATTACCTCCATCTTGCGGAAGGTTATTGACTACTTGTTGTAACTCTGCACATGAACTTAGGCAGATGACCATACATAGGGCGATAAACTTTTTCATTTGGGTATCTTTGATATAATTTTGGTAAAGATATGAATTTAAGATTTTTGATAATACCTATATCACTTTTCATTTTGAGTTGTGGAGATAGTCATGAAGACAAACAAAAAACGATACCATCTCAAATAGAACATGAGGTATATATAAAAGTATTAGGAATTGCACAAGATGGTGGTATGCCTCATATCAATAATCCAAGTGAGTTTAAAGATGTAGCTACTAATGTACGTACAAAAGAACTCGTAGTAAGTCTTGGACTTATAGATAGAGAACAGCAAAAGAAATATCTATTTGATGCTACACCCGATATGCCACAACAATTACATATGCTAGATGAAGCCATTTCTACAAACACAATAATAGATGGCGTTTTCTTGACACATGCCCATATGGGGCATTATACAGGACTTATGCATTTTGGTAGAGAGGCTATGGGAAGTAAGACAATTCCAGTATATGCGATGCCAAAAATGAAAAAATTCTTAGAAACAAATGGTCCGTGGAGCCAGTTAGTAGACTTAAATAATATAATGATTCATCCTATACAAGGAGATCGTGTTATTACGCTTTCGCGAAAGCTTAAAATAACCCCATTCCTAGTGCCACATAGAGATGAGTTTTCTGAAACTGTCGGGTACCGTATAGAAGGTCCTGAAAAAACAGCATTATTCATTCCAGATATTAATAAATGGTCTGTATGGGAAACGTCTATTGTAGAAGAAGTAAAAAAAGTAGACTATGCATTTATAGATGCAACATTTTTCTCAGAAGGAGAAATCCCAAGGCCCATGAGTGAAGTTCCACATCCCTTCATAGATGAAACAACAGCACTTTTTAGCGAAGAGAACAAGGCAATAAAGTCAAAAGTGATTTTTATACACTTTAATCATTCTAATCCTGCATTATATCCTAAAAATTCCAAACGAGTAGCTTTAGAAGAAGAAGGGTATCGTTTTGCGCATCAAGGGGCCATTTTTGGATTGTAAGTATGTGATGTTTTAAAGGTAGGCCTGTTGTACATTTTGATAAAACAATCGGCATATTATCCTGTCAATCTTTATTATTTACCTCAAATCTTAAAAGAAGTAATGAAGATTTCTTCGATTCACCCTTCTGGGAAGGGGAAAATCAAGAAATCTATTCAAAATACACAAAGGTTTTCTAAATTTTAAAGTAGTCAATAACGAGATTAATAAAAATAATCAGATAGATCACCCAACTCACTAATGAAAAAAACAATCCTCCTCTTTCTAATGCTTTTTCAGAAAACTTTTTATCGGTAATAATAGTGTACAGGTATTCTATCATATAAAAACTATGCGGACCTAAGAATGGAGTCACGACCATTAAGTAGAAAAAAATACTAGTAAATGTAATCATGAATATAAAGAGCTTGTCAGAATAGCCGCTTGTTAGATAAAGCGAGGCATAATCTCCAGACATAGCATTTATAAATATATCTACAAAGGGAAATGTTTTTGGTATAGAAAAGAACATAAACACATAAAAATGAATATATGTGAATAAGATAAAAATGATAAAAGCTTTTTCAGCAAGTATAGGTATATATGCTAAAATGATCTTTTTATATATAACAGAAGCTATGAAAAGTAGTACCCCAGAAACAGCGAGTGTTACGATAACACCAAATATTATTTTTGTTATTATAAGTACTGTATTCGTATATAAAGCATATATAGAAATACCTACGATTAAGCCCGTTATAGGACCTGAAAGCGTTAGTAGTAATTTCTTATAAGGAGATAAAGAGTTAAAATCTTTAGGAGTAGATGGTTCATCAGGAAATGATTGCTTGTAATTTATGTAAGCACCTGTAGGAATCCATCCAATGACAAATTCAGTTTCTTTATACTTAAATTTATAGATACTAAAGCGGTAATCATACCAAATACAAATCTTCTTGATGTGAATGCCAAATGATAGCGCGGTAAGATAACTTCCTATAGTAAATACAATGCTTACGATGGTAAAAGAAATAATGAATAATAGGATAAACATAAATGCTAGAAAATAAAGAATTCTACCACATAGATACAACTACTTTCTTAGTCTTGTAATATTGGACGTGTTTTTAAATTTCAAAACCAATATTTCTTGCTTTGCTACTTTTTTAGTTATTATAAATAAATCAGCATTTTTATTGAATATTACGTAAATTTGCAAGCATAAAACACCCTTTTTTTGAAGATGAAACAAGCTACACCATATACTCCAAAATATAAAGTAAGAATCGTTACTGCAGCCTCCCTCTTTGACGGACATGATGCCGCCATCAATATTATGCGTCGTATTATTCAAAGTACTGGCGTAGAGGTGATTCATTTAGGACATGATAGAAGTGTAGAAGAAGTTGTAAACACGGCTATACAAGAAGATGCCAATGCCATTGCGTTAACATCGTATCAAGGTGGACATAATGAGTACTTTAAATATATGTATGACCTTTTAAAAGAAAAGGGAGCAGAGCATATAAAAATCTTCGGAGGTGGAGGAGGTGTTATTCTTCCAGAAGAAATTAAAGAATTAATGGAGTATGGGATTACTCGTATTTATTCTCCAGATGATGGACGTGAGCTAGGATTACAAGGGATGATTAATGATCTTGTACAACAATCTGATTTTCCAGTAGGAGATCAATTAAATGGAGAAGTAAACCATTTAACAGATAAAAACCCTAGAGCTATAGCAAGAGTGATCTCTGCAGCAGAAAACTTTCCAGAGGTAGCAGCAGAAGCTTTAGATATTATCCATACAAAAAATAAAACATCACTTACACCTGTACTTGGGATTACAGGAACTGGAGGTGCAGGTAAATCTTCATTGGTTGACGAACTTGTACGTAGGTTTTTGATTGATTTTCCAGAAAAAACCATAGGTCTTATTTCTGTAGATCCTTCTAAACGTAAAACAGGAGGCGCTTTATTAGGAGACCGTATTCGTATGAATGCGATTAACTCTCCAAGAGTATATATGCGCTCTTTAGCAACACGCCAAAGTAATCTTGCACTTTCAAAATATGTAGCAGAAGCTATCGAAGTATTAAAGGCAGCAGAGTATGATCTTATTATTTTGGAGACTTCTGGTATTGGACAGTCTGATACTGAAATTCTAGAACATTCAGATACCTCACTCTATGTAATGACACCTGAGTTTGGTGCTGCTACACAGTTAGAGAAGATTGATATGCTTGATTTTGCCGACTTAGTAGCGATCAATAAATTTGATAAACGAGGTTCTTTAGATGCACTTCGTGATGTCAAAAAACAATATATGCGTAACCACAATCTTTGGGACACGCATCAAGATGATTTACCTGTTTTTGGAACCATAGCTTCTCAATTTAATGACCCAGGTATGAATACACTCTATAAGAAGATTATGGAGAAAGTAAATGAGGTGAATGAAGCTAATCTGGAATCTACCTTTACGATTAGTAAAGAGATGAGTGAGAAAATCTTTGTGATTCCACCTGCACGTACACGTTATTTAAGTGAGATTGCAGAAAGTAATAGGGGGTATGACGCTTCCGCGAAAGCACAACAAGAAACAGCACAACGTTTATATGGTATATATAAAACCATTGAGACGCTACTCAACGCAAAACCTGAATTAGATAAATCAGGAGTAACCTTTGAAGCTTCAGAAGAAGTATCTCAAGAAGATAAGGATTTATTAAAATTATTGGTAGCACAGTTTGATCGTGTAAAATTAGATCTTGATCCTTATAACTGGGAAGTTATTACAGGATGGGAAGAAAAAGTAAATCGTTATAAAAGCCCTGTATATACCTTTAAAGTAAGAGATAAAGAGATTAAGATAGATACCCACACAGAATCGCTATCACATACACAGATACCTAAAGTTGCCTTACCTAAATATGAAGCTTGGGGAGATGTATTACGATGGGTATTACAAGAAAATGTACCAGGAGAATTCCCGTATACTTCAGGATTGTATCCATTCAAACGTACAGGAGAAGATCCTACACGTATGTTTGCAGGAGAAGGAGGCCCAGAACGTACCAATAAACGTTTTCACTATGTGAGTTTGGGAATGCCAGCTAAGCGCTTAAGTACAGCTTTTGATAGTGTTACTCTTTACGGAAACGATCCAGGACATAGACCTGATATCTATGGAAAGATTGGAAATGCAGGGGTAAGTATTTGTTGTCTAGACGATGCTAAAAAATTATACTCTGGATTTGATTTAAGTCACCCAATGACGTCGGTAAGTATGACTATTAATGGTCCTGCACCTATGTTATTAGGATTCTTTATGAATGCGGCTATCGATCAGAACTGTGAGAAATATATTAAAGAACACAATCTAGAAGCGGAAGTAAATGCAAAGATTGAGGCTATCTATAAAGGAAAAACAAGACCAAGTTATCAAGGAGATTTACCAGAAGGGAATGACGGATTAGGATTAATGCTTCTTGGTGTTACAGGGGATCAAGTATTACCTGCTGATGTGTATGCTACCATAAAAACAGAAACACTAGCACAAGTACGTGGTACGGTGCAAGCAGATATTCTTAAAGAAGATCAAGCACAAAACACCTGTATTTTCTCTACAGAATTTGCATTACGACTCATGGGGGATGTACAAGAATATTTCATCGAACAGAAAGTGCGTAATTTCTACTCGGTCTCTATTTCTGGATATCATATTGCAGAAGCTGGAGCCAATCCAATTACACAATTAGCACTAACATTGGCTAATGGGTTTACATACGTAGAGTATTACTTAAGTAGAGGGATGGATATCAATAAGTTTGGACCCAACCTTTCATTCTTTTTCTCCAATGGAATTGATCCAGAATATGCAGTAATAGGTCGTGTGGCTCGTAAGATATGGGCAAAGGCAATGAAAAATAAGTATAATGCCAATGCACGTGCACAAATGCTTAAATATCATATTCAGACTTCTGGACGTAGTTTACATGCTCAGGAAATTGATTTTAATGATATTCGTACAACGCTACAAGCATTGTACGCGATTTATGACAACTGTAATTCACTACATACCAATGCCTATGACGAAGCAATTACGACACCTACAGAGGAGAGTGTACGTCGTGCAATGGCCATACAATTGATCATCAATAAAGAGTTAGGACTTGCTAAAAATGAAAACCCTATTCAAGGTTCGTTTATTATTGAAGAACTAACAGATCTTGTAGAAGAAGCGGTACTTATAGAATTTGATCGTATTACAGAACGTGGAGGTGTTTTAGGTGCAATGGAAACCATGTACCAACGTAGTAAAATTCAAGAGGAGAGCTTGTATTATGAGACGTTAAAGCATACAGGAGAGTTTCCTATTATTGGTGTAAACACTTTTTTAAGTAGTAAAGGAAGTCCAACAGTAAGACCTGCAGAGGTAATCAGAGCAACAGAAGAGGAGAAGCAATATCAAATCACGATGCTTGAAAATTTACACAAGGCAAAAGCAGATAAAATTGATAGCGAAATTGCTAAAATTCAAGAAGCAGCTATTGAAAATGATAATATTTTCGAACACCTTATGGAAGCGACTAAAGTATGTTCATTAGGACAGATTACAAGTGCTTTATTTGAAGTAGGAGGACAGTATCGAAGAAATATGTAAGCAGCGAGCATCTTTCTCTAAGTGAAGCGCTAGAGAAAGATTGCGAGTCGCTTATCCCAAACTCGTTTTGGGATCTCATGATTATGTATAAAATTTTTCAAAGTACACTATAGTCGCTCTTTGTGATTAGTGAATGTCTTATCCCAAACTCGTTTTGGGATCTTATGAGAAGAATTCTTGACGTTTTGAAACAGTGAAGCGCTAGAGAAAGATTGCGAGTCGCTTATCTCAAACTCGTTTTGGGATCCCATGCTTATGTATAAAATTTTCAAAGTACACTATAGTTGCTCTTTGTGATTAGTGAATTTACTTTAGTGTTTTCAGAAAAATACTTACTTAATAGAATAAACTGCCTTTTTTGTAGGAATATGGCTTTATATGCTTTCGCGAAAGCGTATAAAAAAGCATCACTATCGCATCATATAAAAGTCACCGTATAAGTCTAGTCTCTTACTAAAACTGCATTTAAAGAACCAAAGTCATTATTTTCAAAATTTGCATTTATTTCATAAGTGTAATCACCACTAGGAACAAATGATTCTCCCACAAAGTCAATAGGTTGTATAACAAGGGTGTCTTGATCAATTACTAGTTGAACATACATATAGCTATACGAAGATTCAAAAACTTGATATTCAGAAATAGCTCCTGCTTCTAAATTTTCATAGGGAACGCCATTTCTTATGGTAATATTTGTGTAATCTAAGTCGCTCACATTGGCGAGTCGTAATCTTACTTCTGAATCTTGATCAGTAGTACAACTAATAGCTAGTATAGCTAATAGGATGATGCATATCTTATATTTCATATCATTATTTTCTTTATAGATGTAGAAATACAAAAAAGGTTGTGTGAAATTATTGAGAATCTTTTGAATCGTTAATATTTAGATATTTTTTTATGATCATTTTTAACGTATCAAAATCGATAGGCTTTCCTAAAAATTCATCAAGACTATTTTCTGAAGTAAAGCTCTCACTTTCTATGGTAGCTCCAGCAGTGACTGCAATAATAGGGGGTGTTTGGGTTTTATATTTTTTAAGTGATTTGATATGCTTAGCCGCTTCAATACCTCCCATAACAGGCATATTGATGTCCATGAGAATTAGATTATAGGTGTTTTTCTTGAATAATGCGACTCCTTCTTTTCCATTTACTGCAATGTCACAAGTAATGTCAAGTTTTGATAATAATCGTTCAAGTACTTTTTGATTGATTTTATTATCCTCAACAATCAATACATGGGTGTTTTCCGGATTATTTGATAGCGCTACTTCAATTTTCTTTGAAACTTCTTTCCCAATTTTTGATTCTGCTTTTTTGAGAGATAAATCAAAATAAAATGTAGTACCGTTACCAAGACTACTTTCTACACATAATTTACTTCCCATTAGTTTTAATAAGTTATTAGATAACGATAACCCTAATCCCGCACCATCAAACTTTCGTGTTTTAGAGTTATCTCCTTGTTCAAAAGACCCCAATAATCTATCAAAGTCTTTTTCATCCATACCAATTCCTGAATCCTCTACAATAAAACGCACGTGTTGAATATCATTTGAAAACTCAAGATCTTCTAGTGTAATTACTATTTTACCTTTTTGTGTAAACTTAATAGCATTCTTCATTAAATTTATAAGTACTTGCTGTATGCGTAGGGAGTCAACATGTACATTATAGTTTGTATCACTATAATTATAATATTCAAAATCTAAATTTTTCTCTTTAGCTTGATACTCAAAAATACGCATCAGTTGTGAGATGTCCTGTTCGAGATTTACGGAGCGTTCTTGTATTTCTAAATTTCCTGTTTCTAGTCTAGAATGATCTAAAATCATTGTTATTAAATCTGATAATTGATGTACAGATCTATCGACGATAGAAATATATTCGTCTCGTTTTTTGGGAGATTCATCAGAAGATTTTAGAAGGTGTAACATCCCTTGAATACCATTAAGTGGTGTCCGCATTTCATGACTCATTTTAGAGAGAAATTGCGTTTTATAGTTGGCATTATCTGTTGCTTTTTTTGCAGTTATTTCAAGTTCTTTGATATTACTTATTAATGTGGTTTTTAATTTTTGATAACTAGCAAACAACGATTCTATTTCTAAAATAGAATGATCTGATTGTATTTCTTGAATTTCTTCAAAGTCACTTTCTATAAATTGGGCAATGTTATCATTAAGTGTTTGTACCCCTTTGGTTAGATTCTTAGAAAG
The DNA here is from genome assembly GCF_947492815.1 of uncultured Dokdonia sp. GTDB lineage: Bacteria > Bacteroidota > Bacteroidia > Flavobacteriales > Flavobacteriaceae > Dokdonia. Next base: position 48,022 of record NZ_CANLOB010000017.1, on the reverse strand, counting down.
GTAAAAAACAAGTAATACCATTACGAATGCTAATAAAATACTTGTAATGGACGTTGCTGTTATTTGTGTGGTTTTTTTAGTTTCTATCCCCTTGCTAGTTGCCACACTAATGTCAGAAAGATCTTTTTGGATGGTGCTATGTAGATTATTAATTTTTTCATTTAAACCGTTACTAGAATAGTAACCTATTTCATCGTTAAGTACTACCAATGTTCTGAAGTCTTCTTGATATCCTCTTAATAAAATACGAGTAGTATCACTTAAACGTGAATTTTCGAGTAATTGACTGGATAGGTAATTAAAATCACTGTAATAATGCTTTTCTCCTCTTAGTAAAAAATCTTTTTCATAATTACGAAGCTTTAAAATATTCGTTTGATTGATATCATCGCTAGTTGTTAATAATTGCGCTTTTTCCTGCATTTTCCCTTCTATACCGAAATTTTTATAACCTCGACGCTCCATTTTCGCGACAAGCGTAAGAACTTCTTTGCGAAGCGATTTATAATTATAAGTAATGGTTTCAATATCAAGAGGAATACCAATGCTAGAAGCTTGTTCTTTTATCGTTTCTAGTTGTTCAGGGATAGACCGTAAGTTTGCGAGATAGGTATAAAGAGAGCTTGCTTCTGATTTATCATAGAATGCCGCATCTCGATATCCCGTATAAAAAAAGGTGTTATAATTATCAATATTTGCATTAAACTGTTTTGATACGTCTAGTATAGCAATAGAGATTGTATCTGAAAGCGTATCTTTTCTATGGATATAAAAATAGGAGGCTACCCAGATAATTAAAGAAGCTAAAAATGTCAAAAACGAAAGAATAGCTTTTGACCTAAAAGAACGAAAGCGCAGTTTTTCAATAAATGAATAGGTAGACATTGTGCATCATAATTTTGGTTAAAATACAGAAAAAAGAGGACTGTATTCTTTTTGAATAGAAGAAACTCTTTTCATATTCGTTATGAATCTTGTGTACCACTGTAGATTTGTTATTTTTGCACACCCTTATATACGTTATGATAAAGCATTTATATACCTTTTTATTATTGTTTAGTTTTTCTCTGTGTTATGCACAGCACAATAATGATGTCCTTTTGACAATAAATGGACAAGATATTACTGTAGAAGAATTTCAAGCTGTATACCTGAAAAATATTAGTTTAGTTCAGGATGAAGCCCAAAAAGACCCTAGAGCTTATCTGGAACTTTTTAAAGAATATAAACTAAAAGTACAAGAAGCGTACAAAGAAGGATTGCATAAAAATCCTGACTATATAAAAGAACTCAAAGGCTATAGGGCGCAACTTATTAAGAACTATCTCACAGATGTAGATGTTACGGAGGCATTGGTGAGAGAAGCATATGATCGTACAGTTACAGAAGTGAAGGCACGTCATATTCTTGTAAAAAATAATCCAGGCGCTTTACCTCAAGATACATTAAAAGCATACAATAAAATTATAGAGGCTCGCAATCGTATTGTATCAGGAGAAGATTTTGCGGCAATAGCTAAGGAGTATAGTGAAGATCCATCAGCTCAATCTAATGGAGGGGAATTAGGATGGTTTAAAGCTTTTAAAATGGTATATCCATTTGAATCTGCTGCATTTACTACAGAAAAAGGAAAAGTTTCCGAACCTTTTAAAACAAGATTTGGATATCATATTGTACAAACTACGGATAAGCGTCAGGCTAGAGGAGGGATTCAAGTTGCACATATTATGCTTGCTCTCAAACAGAAAGATACTACGTTAAATCCTGCAAAGCGTATTAAAGAGATATACGCGTTACTCGAACAAGGGGAGTCTTTTGAAAAATTAGCGCAGACACATAGTGATGATAAGAGGTCTGCTATAAAAGGGGGAATGCTAGACCGTTTTGAATCTGGACAGTTAAGTAGTAAAATCTTTGAAGAACAAGTTTTTAATATTAAAGAAAAAGGTACCTATACACAACCTTTCAAATCTGAATTTGGTTGGCATATTGCAAAGTTAATTCAACGATTTCCAATAGGTTCTTATGAAGAAGAACGTAATGCTTTAGAAGAAAAACTTAAAAGAGATATCAGAGCTAAACAAATATCAGACTCACTAGATGCTAAATTACGTGTCTTATATGAGGTGAATGAAAATATAGAACTTCAAAAGTACTTTGCATCTATTTTTACGAATGCAGATTTTACATCTAGAAAATGGAAATATACACCTACTGATTTTGATAAAAAAGCAACAGCACTAAAGTTAAATGATACACTATATACCTATGATAGTTTTGGTAAATATCTAGAACGTTTCCAAAGGGGAGGAGCTTATACTAATAAAGAACAACTGATAAAAGAGCAAGCATTTATTTGGACCAATAAAACTATTAAAAAATATCACGAAGATCATCTAGAAGATGTAGATTCCGAATTTAGAGCACTTATTAGAGAATACAGAGAAGGATTACTACTTTTTGAGTTATTAGAAAAAAAGGTGTGGGAAGTAGCAAAAACAGATAGTATTGGTGTTCAAAAGTATTTTACAGAACATAAAGAGTCTTATAGAATTCCTGAAACAGTTAAAATGACAATGATTACTGCTTCCGATAAAAAAACACTTACAGCAGTAAAGAAATTATTAAAAAAAGGAAAGACACAAGAAGAAATTGAGGATACGTTCAATATAAATGAAAAAGTAAATATCTTATTTACAAAACGCGAAGTAGCTACCACCGATAGTACTTATATAGCGCCAGAGTATACTCCAAAAAAAGGGATTAGTAATGTGTATGCCTTAAATACCAATTATGTTGTATACCAGGTAGAAGATGTCTTACCTTCTAGTATACCTTCTTTTGAAGATACGAGAGGCGCAGTTATTAATGATTATCAAAAGCATATAGAAAAGACTTGGTTACAAGAGCTTAAAGAAAATGCAAAAATACAAGTAAACGAAACTGTATTAGATCGTTTTATTAAGACACTTAAGTAAATGAAATTATCATCCTACATAGTACTATTTGTAAGCTGTTTTTTAGTGATTTCGTGTGACTTTTTTAATAAAACAACATCAGATCAAGATGCAGTAGCAAGAGTAAATGATTCTTATTTGTTTTCATCTGAGATAGACGAACTTTTTGAAAACACAGATTTTTCTTTAGATAGTGCTACTGTTGTAAATAGTTACATTAACGATTGGGCTACCAATAGACTGTTGTTAGATGGAGCATTACTCAATCTCTCTAAAGAAGAACAAGATAAATTTGAAAAATTAGTACAGGAGTATCGTACGGACTTATATATAAAGCTATATAAAGATAGATTAATACAACAGCGATTAGATAGTGTTGTATCAGATCAAGAAGCAGCACAGTTTTATGATCAAAATAAAGAAAACTTTAAGCTTAATGAAGAACTGGTAAAACTACGATACATTCATTTAGCTACAGATTATAATAATGGAAATGAAGTAGCTAAACTCTTTATAAATTTTAAAGAAGAAGATAAGGTCGTATTAGATTCTATACGTTTACAGTTTAAGAATTACTTTCTAAATGATTCTACTTGGGTAAGACGTAGTGTTGTACAGAACAGTATTCAACCTATAGATGCTACAAATGCCGATAAATTGTTAAAAAAAACCAATTTCTTACAACTACGAGATTCATTAGGTTTATATTTGATCGCTGTCAAGGAAACTTTATCGCGTAATGATATTGCTCCCTTAACGTATGTAAGACCAACAATTGATCAAATTATTAGAAATAAGCGAAAGCTAACACTTACAAAGCAACTTGAAAAGGAGATTAAAGATGATGCTATTAAAAACAAAAAATTTGAAATTTATAATTAAAACGCTCGTACTATTACTTTTATGTCAGCCATTATTTGCGCAGGATGGTAATACAGATCCAAAAACTAAATTTAAAGTAGATGGTGTTGCAGGTGTCGTGGGTGATTATTTGATTTTAGAGAGTGATATCGATAAGTTTTTATTTGATATTAAAAGTCAAGGACAATCTTCTGTAGACGTTACACCTTGTCAAGTAATGGGAAAATTATTGGAAGATAAATTACTAGCACATCATGCTATTCAAGATAGTATCATTGTAAATGATGCTCAGGTAAATTCTGAAGTAGATCAGATTATAGATCGTTTTGCACAACAGTTAGGGTCTCTTCAAAAAGTAATTGAATACTATAAGAAAGATAATATTGCTGAGTTAAGAGCTGAATTATTTTCAATACGTAGAGATATTCGTCTTTCTGAAAGTATGAATGAGAAAATAATTTCTAGTGTAGATGTAACTCCAGATGAAGTAAAATCTTTCTTTGAAAGTATACCAGAAAATGAACTACCTACTTTTGGAGTAGAACTTGAAATTGCACAAATCGTTGTGCAACCTAAGCCTACAGATCAAGAACGTCAACGCGTTATAGATCGTCTTAATGGATTTAGATCAGATATTATTGATAACGGAAGCAGTTTTGCTACCAAGGCTGTACTCTATACAGATGATGGAGCTTCTCGTGGTGATGGTGGTTTTATGACAATAGATAGAAAAACACCATTAGTAAAAGAATTTAGAGATGTTGTTTTTGGATTACAAGAAGGAGAGGTTAGTGAGCCTTTTGAAACAGAATATGGTTTTCATATTGCAACACTAGAAAAAATTAGAGGCGATAAATTAGAAATTAGACATATCTTATTAATACCTGAAATAGATAAAGCTCAAGAAGAAGATGCAAAAGATAAAATTGAGCGTATTAAACAACGCATTGAGCAAGGAGAACTTACTTTTGATAATGCTGCAAGAGAATTTTCAGATCAAAAAGAAACTAAATTTGATGGAGGTGTACTAACAAATCCTGTAACATTAGATAAACGTTTTGAATTGAACAAGTTAGATCCTACCTTGTACACAAAAGTAAATAACTTAAAAGATGGAGAAGTATCACTCGTGTTTAATGATCCTGATCGTACAGGTAAATCTCAATATAAAATAGTAACTGTAAATAGTAGATTAGAAGAGCATAAAGCAGACTATTCTAAAGACTACATCAAGATTAAAGAATTAGCACTTAGAGAAAAACAAATTAAAGCAATCTCAGAGTGGCAAAAAGAAAAAATAGAAGAGACTTACATCAAAGTAAATGGAGATAATCGTGATTGTGAGTATGTAAATAACTGGTTGAAAAAATAAAAACATATGTCAGACGTAGCTGCTATAAATCAATTAGTAGAAAAACATAAACAACTTAAAGCTGAAATTGCAAAAGTAATTGTAGGACAGGAAAAAGTAATAAATGAAATCTTATTATCTATATTTTCCGGAGGTCACGCTTTATTAATAGGAGTGCCTGGTCTCGCAAAGACCTTAATGGTAAATACCATTGCTACTGCATTAGGATTAGATTTTAAACGTATTCAGTTTACGCCTGATTTAATGCCTAGCGATATTTTGGGATCAGAGATTTTAGATGAATCTCGTCAATTTAAGTTTATTAAAGGACCTGTGTTTTCTAATATTATTCTAGCAGACGAGATCAACCGTACACCTCCAAAAACGCAAGCCGCATTGCTAGAAGCAATGCAAGAACGTATTGTAACGGTAGCAGGTAACAGGTATCCATTAAGTTTACCTTATTTTGTGCTAGCGACACAAAACCCAATTGAACAAGAAGGAACTTATCCGTTACCAGAGGCTCAATTGGACCGTTTTATGTTTGCTATTAATCTTGATTACCCTTCGTTTCAAGAAGAGGTAGATGTTGTAAAGGCTACAACTTCAGACCATAAGCCTACAGTAAATTCGCTTTTTTCTGATCAAGAGATTATTAATTTCCAACAGTTAATACGTCGTATTCCTGTAGCAGATAATGTGATAGAGTATGCAGTGCAATTGGTAAGTAAAACAAGACCTAAAACAGAAGCTGCAGCACAAATTGTAAATGATTATATAGATTGGGGAGCAGGGCCTAGAGCTTCACAAAACTTAATTCTTGGAGCTAAAACCCATGCGGCTGTAAATGGAAAGTATTCGCCAGATGTAGAAGACGTACAAGCGGTAGCTACAGGTATTTTGCGTCATAGATTAATCAAGAACTATAAAGCAGAAGCTGAAGGATTGAGTATTGAAGATATTATTAAAAGCCTTTTTTAACACTTTTTTCTCTGATTTTAGAGTGTTTTCCGAGTACGCTTTCGCGAAAGCGTATAAAACACCTTACCCCATATATGGTATCATAAATTATAAACTCTATAATTTTTCATACCTGTTTTTGTGATTATCACATAAATTAAGGGCTATTTTTCCTAAATAATCTGTTAGCTTCAATTCTTGTAGACGTCCAATTATACTGTTGTCTTTGTCGCTTTGATTTCGTAATTTCGCGAGACTGAAAACAACACTTAGTAATACGAAAATAACTTAATACAACAAAAGCATATGGCATTTGATATTGATATGATCAAGGGAGTCTACGCAAGAATGGCAGAACGTGTAGATACTGCTCGTAACCTTGTAGGAAGACCATTAACACTTTCTGAAAAGATTTTATACTCTCATTTATGGGAAGGCAAACCAACTAAAGCCTTTACGAGAGGAAAGAATTATGTAGATTTTGCTCCTGATAGAATCGCTTGTCAAGATGCTACTGCACAAATGGCTTTGTTACAGTTTATGCAAGCTGGTAAGGACAAAGTAGCTGTACCTACAACGGTACATTGTGATCACTTAATTCAAGCAAAAGAAGGTGCAGCAACAGATTTAAAGCACGCTAATGATGTAAGTAGTGAAGTATTTAATTTCTTAGAATCTGTATCTAATAAGTATGGAATTGGTTTCTGGAAACCAGGAGCAGGAATTATTCACCAAGTAGTTTTAGAAAACTATGCATTTCCAGGCGGAATGATGATTGGAACAGATTCTCATACAGTAAACGCTGGAGGATTAGGAATGATTGCTATTGGAGTGGGAGGAGCAGATGCTGTAGATGTGATGGCAGGAATGGCTTGGGAACTTAAATTTCCAAAACTAATCGGTGTAAAACTTACTGGGAAATTAAGCGGTTGGACTGCACCAAAAGATGTTATCCTTAAAGTAGCTGAGATTCTTACTGTAAAAGGAGGAACAGGAGCTGTGGTTGAATACTTTGGACCTGGAGCTACTGCAATGTCTTGTACAGGAAAAGGGACTATCTGTAACATGGGAGCAGAAATAGGAGCAACAACATCTACATTTGGATACGATGAGTCTATGGAACGTTATCTAAAGGCTACTGAAAGAGCTGATGTAGCTGAGGCAGCAAATCAAGTGAAAGAACACTTAACCGCAGATCCAGAAGTATATGCAAACCCAGAACAATATTTTGATCAAGTCATAGAAATTAACCTTTCTGAGTTAGGTCCATTATTAAATGGTCCGTTTACACCAGATTTATCTACATCTGTAGGCCCTGCAATGACAGAAAAAGCAACGGCTAATGAGTGGCCACTACAGGTAGAATGGGGACTTATAGGATCTTGTACAAATTCTTCCTATGAAGATTTATCAAGAGCATCATCTATCGCACAACAAGCCTTAGATAAAGGGTTAAAAATGAAAGCAGAATTAGGAATTAATCCAGGTTCTGAACAAGTACGTTATACAGCAGAGAGAGATGGTATTTTAGATGTATTTGAAAACTTAGACGCTAAAATATTTACCAATGCATGTGGTCCTTGTATAGGACAATGGGCGCGTTATAGCGATCCGAAAAATGCACCAAAAAATAGTATTGTACACTCTTTTAATAGAAACTTTGCTAAGCGTGCCGATGGAAACCCTAATACGCATGCCTTTGTTGCTTCACCAGAATTAACAGCTGCTATTGCTATTGCTGGACGTTTAGATTTTAATCCGCTTACGGATTCATTAATCAATGAAGAAGGACAAGAAGTGATGTTTGATGAGCCTACAGGATGGGAATTACCTCCAAAAGGTTTTGATGTAAAAGATAACGGATACTTAGCTCCAGAAGAAGATGGAAGTAAGATTAATGTCGTTGTAAATGAAACTTCTGAGCGTTTACAGTTATTGACACCATTTGTACCTCTTGGAGGAACGATCACTGGTGCTAAATTATTAATAAAAGCATTTGGTAAGTGTACTACAGACCATATTTCGATGGCGGGTCCTTGGTTACGTTTTAGAGGGCATTTAGATAATATCGCAAACAATACTCTAATAGGTGCTGTAAATGCATATAATAAGAAAACTAACTTCGTAAAAAATCAACTTACAGGAGAGTATGGTGGTGTGCCAGATACACAACGTGTTTATAAAGCTGAAGGAATCAAAACTGTAGTGGTGGGAGATCATAACTATGGAGAAGGATCTTCTCGTGAGCATGCAGCAATGCAACCACGCCATTTAGGAGTAGCTGCTGTGATTGTAAAAAGTTTTGCACGTATACACGAGACCAACTTGAAAAAACAAGGAATGCTAGGTCTTACATTTGCAAACGAAGCAGACTATGACTTAATCCAAGAAGATGATACATTCAACTTTGTAGATTTACATGAATTTGCTCCAGAAAAACAACTTACAATTGAAGTTGTGCATGCCGATGGAAGTGCAGATACTATCAAAGTAAATCATACCTATAACCAATCTCAAATAGATTGGTATAATGAAGGAAGTGCCTTAAACCTTATCAAAAAGGAAAATGCGGCGTAATCTTTTATCAATAAATTTATTAAAAGAGCTATCCTTATGGATGGCTCTTTTTTTTGTAAGAATTTACTAAACTCATCGACAGAAAGAAAAACTACTCCCCAACATGAAAAAAACCTGGTTTCTTGAAGATGTCAATGTTTTTGGGTTGCTATGCCCTCATAAATTTAAACGCTTTAAAAAATCGCATAAATTCTCTCACTATAAAAAGAGAGATTATATCTACTCAGAAGATGATAATGCCAATAAGGTATACCTTATTGAAAAAGGAAAGGTAAAACTAGGCTATTATGGAGAAAATGGTGAAGAAGTCATCAAAGCGATTTTAACCAAAGGAGAACTTTTCGGAGAAAAAGCGATTCTTGGCGTTGAAAACCGAACCGAATTTGCCCAATCATTAGACCATAATACATCTATTTGTCCAGTGCCTGTAGCAACGATGCAAGACCTAATGAGAGATAATGAAACGTTTAGTCTTAAAATGTATAAATTTTTAGGTATCCGATTCAAGAAATTAGAGAGACGTCTCGAAGTATTACTCTTTAAGGATACAAAGACACGCGTATTAGAATTTATTAAAGAATTAGAAGACGATTACGGTTATTGCTGTCCTGAAACAGGAGATACAGTTATAAACCACCCCTATACGCAAAAAGATATTGCTACATTAATTGGGACCTCAAGACCTACATTAAACACCATTTTAAATGAGTTAAAATCGGTAGATATGCTTGACTTTAGTGGAAAGGAAATCCGTTTAAAACAAACTGATTAATATGTATCTTGGTCTATAAGAATTTACATGATATGAAAAAGAAAAAACTCACTATAAAAAACATACTCTTTCTTGTTATTATCGCATTGCTAATCATTCCGCAAACAAGAACACCTATTCAAGTTGCGATCAATAAATTGAAAGTTCAAATTTTTTCTCCTTCCGCTTTCGCGAAAGCAGACCAAGCACAATTAGAGCCATTTACCTATAAAGTTTCTTCTATAGATGGTCTTTCTCGTAATGCTGAAATAGGGCAGGGAAAAGTAACATTTATAAGTTATTGGGCTACTTGGTGCCCTCCCTGTATTGCTGAGTTGCCGAGTATTGAAAAGTTATATGCCGATTATGGAAATAAAGTAGATTTTGTACTGATTACAAATGAAAAACCAGATAAAGTAAAACGTTTTTTAGAGCGTAAACAACTTAATATTCCAGCAGTTTTCCCAGAAATGGAAACTCCTGAATTACTTTTTGAACGTAGCATACCTACCAATTATATCATTGATAAAACGGGAAAAATCGTTATCAAAGAAAAAGGCGCCGCCGATTGGAATAGCACAGAAGTGCGTGAGACATTGGATAAGTTGATTGCAACTAATTAACAGTACAGCCTAAAGAAATAAGAATATTAGTCTGCATTTACTTACAGAGTAAATTATACAGGACACTTTTATGTATAGTAAAACCCCTATTTATTGCAAATAGGGGTTTCGTTTTAGTGAGATATTAATAGAATGGTTAGTGATTACTTTTTGATTACTTTATATGTACTTGTTATTGCTCCTGATCTTGCTGTCATTAAATAAATTCCAGTAGGTAGCCTTCCTATAGAAAGCTGAGTATTTGTGGCATTTACTTCTTGCTCTACTATTTTTTGCCCTGTAATGTTATATATAACGACCTGTTCTATAGATTGGGTAGCATTTATGTTCAAGATATCTTCTACAGGATTTGGAAAGAAAGAGAACCCTTCTATAGTAGCTTCTTCTGTGCTTAGTAAAGCGTCGCTGTCTATATTTATTGTCTGTATTGAAGTAGATGCTTGTGCAAAAGCATAATAGGTTTGATTTGCATCTGCTTCGAAGGATACCTCTAGGTTAAAACCACAAGTATTGGTGCCACTATTAACATAAGTAAGATCATCTAACGTAGCGTTTTCATCAGCAGCACTATAAAATATAATAGTTTTATTATCATTATTTGTAGGATCTTCAAAATTTGCAGTTATAGTCCCTTCATCAGTTGTTGTAAATTTGTACCATACCGATCTAGTAGTTGTTACGCTACAGCCATTAGTGTTAGTTATTGAATCACCTGTAGCATCTGGAAAATTTACATTGTTATCTGTATATGGGAATCCTAGTTCATCTACATCTATCGCATTTTCAATAAGGTCGTTAGGTGGAGGAGAAAAATCGTAAGCAGATATCATAAATTCTCCAAAACCATTACCTCCAAATTCCCAAACACGTATCAGTACTATTTCTCCAGGCGTACGATCTGTAAGTGAGATTAATGAGAATAATCCCTCACCGTCATCATCATCACAATCTAATACTTCTGTAAGATCTTCTGTATATACAGCAATTCCAGAATCTCCTAGAGCAGAATTTTCAGAAAATTGCGACTCAACTGTTATAGATCCACTTGCAGGTACAGTAGCAGAAAACCAAACATCACCGCCGTTATAACTGGCACAACCTGGTGCCGGAATTGTTGGATCTACAAGCTGAGAATCTGATGCAAAATTATTAATACCATCTATCACATTATCTTCAAAAACATCACCTACGGTAAGCATAGTTGCAGTGGCTGGATCATCATTTACACGACAAGTTCCAAAACGTAGATTTGAAACAAAAAGTGCATCACCATTATCTGCATCTTCCAGTTCAATTCTTCCAATTAGTTCTGAAGAATGAATTCCAAAGAAATCAAAATCTGATACAATGTATGTGATGTCAAAAGTTTCTAGAAGCGTATCATTAGTATCAAAAACTCGAATGATACCATTACCATTGGTATTAGAAACTCCAAAAATATCAAAAGCTACACGCGTCACAGCTTCTGTAAATGTAACTATAGTGAAGTTTCCTGTATTACCTTCTGCTCCTATAGTAGGAACATCTTGATTTGATCCTAGTTGTCCTGGAGGAGCATAAAGTATATTTGCGTCATTTTCTATAGTAATTGTAAAACCATCTTCTAGTTCACCGTCAGGAAAACAATTACTAGAAACGGTGCTTGATAATTCTGGACCACAAAATGCTACTCCACTAGGAGATCCTTCAAAGTCTTCTGTCGTTAATGGTGTTTCTGTATCACATTCAGCGAGCCAGTTTGCTTCTACTTGATAGAGAAAAGGTCCTTGCTGCGCAAATGCGGTAAAACTAAATAGCATAAATACAGTTAATAAAGTAATTTTTTTCATGTGCCTTTTTTAATGTTTAATTAATTACACTGCAATATTACATTGACTTGTAGTTATGGATGTCTCATATCTTTGATAGTCAAAAATATTGGACAACTTTATAGGTGTTGATGCACATTATGAAATAATAGCAAGAAATGTATAGTTATTATTTTATTTAAAGCATTGTTTATTAGAGTTATATACTATTTATGTATAGTAATTAGGATTGATTAATACTTTAGAATTACTTATTTTAAGTATTTATAGATCTTCACTTTATGAATATGAGATTTATAGATTCATTTTATCACTAATTGACGAAGAGATGTCAAATGAATCAAAATAATTAGTTGTAAATGAATTTCAAAATAATTTTTAATAGATTAATTAAGTTGAGATTTTTTATACTGAGTAGGAGTGATTTGGGTTACTTTTTTAAAGGCGTTGTAAAAACTAGATTTAGAGTTAAATCCGGTTTCTAGTGCAATTGAAAGTATTGTATACTTGTCAAATTCAGGATCTACTAATAATTGTTTTGCAAGACCTATACGTTGTTGGTTTATATAATCTGTAAAACTATAGTTAGAATGATTATTTACAATCTGTGATAAATAATTTGCACTTATGTTTAGTTTAGTAGCTGTATAGTCTAGTGATAATTGTGAATTAAGGTATAGTTTTTCTTCTGTAATGAGTTGCTCAAAATCAGCGTATAGTTTACTATTTGTTTTCTTTTTTTCTGATTTCGAATTGACTAAAGATTGTGGTTGTATAAAGGACTTTGGTTCAAGTATAGCTACTTTTTTTCTAATTACCTTTCGCTCTTTGAATAGTTTTGCTTTAAAAATTGCTGCATACGCAATCCAGTATATTAAGAAAGAAATGGTAATCCAAAGTGGGTAATACCTAGTAAAACCAGGTAATGTTATGAAGTGATTTCCTAAAACCCAAAACACTATAGTCCCTAATGCTACAAATAATGTTGTTTTTAGCCATGCGGTTTTAATGATTATTTTATTACCATCTTGAAGTTTTGATTTCTTTTCATAAATAAATATTGCCCTAAAAATGAGAAACAAGAATAGTATATTAAATATTAAGATGACAATTTCTAAATAAGAATTATAAACTCTTTTATAGACTTCTTCTTGAAAAGTAGTATAGGAGATAAATCTAGAGATAGTCGCTATTCCAAATGGTGTAAGTACTAAAGCTACTTTTTTAAAGCAGATTTGTTTTTGTAAATATGCATTCACAAATAAATAGAAAAAAGGTCCAATAAGCATTTCAAATAGAAAATATGCTTTTGTTAATACGGGTGAATTTTTTAATAATTCTACATCATATAACCAGTACTGTAAATTATTAAGTGATAATGCAAGCACAGTAAGTGCTAAAAAAACATGAAGTTTTGTATTGTATTTCTTTCGAAAGAAAATAAAAAAACTAAAAAAAAAACCGTGAATGACACCTACAGCTATAATACTATTGAAAATGTTGAAATGAAATTCTTCTATCAAGGCAAGGGAAATTATTTAGAATAAAATTTTTATTATTAATACAATATAGTGCAAAAGTAGAGGTAATATTATGTTATTTCTTCTTATTTCTATAAGTAACATAAAAACGATATTATCTGTTATTTCATCGAAGAATTAGTTATAAAAACTTCTAGTTTTGAAAATCAATTATTTTAACAAGTAATTAAAACTGCATATGACTTCCAGTTTAGAATCGCTCAGAAATCCCATCTAACGATTCTTCTTGGTTTTGTAGTAAATTAATTTCAATACCTCCAATAATTGTGAATATAGAATCACCATTTGCTATTTCTCAAAATGAAATTTATCTAATTTTTTTATATCATTGATAAAACAGGAAAAATAGTTATCAAAGAAAAAGGCGCCGCCGATTGGATTAGTAAAGAAGTGCGTGAGACATTAGATAAATTAATAGTAGGCTAGGTACTTAATTACTAAATCTAAACAAAATTGATAATTAAATCTACCTATGCTTACAGGCATGCTAATCTCGTTGTTTACGAACTTGTTTCAGTATCTAACGGGATCTTAGTTTAATGACTTTTATTCATCTATAGGAATTACATTTTCATCTTCTAAGTCTACCCATTTCTTTTCAAAATAAAGAGCCATTGTTCTACCCAGACTATCTGTAGCGATAGTTTCTACAAAATGATCATTGTGACTTTGATATTTTATACGAAGCTGTGTATATTCATTTAATTCGTAATATGCTCCTAAATCTAAATTAAAAGGATTGTTTTTTACATCATTGGTAAAGACAGATAAAAGAAATAGGCGTTTGGATATCGTATCAGGTTGTGCATATCCAAATATTCTATGATCTTTTTTAATAGTAGCATTTAAATATAACATACTGTCAGATACATATGCATTTGTAATATGGTCTTCAGCATGAGCAATACTTTTAGCATGTGCTAAGTCCATACTATCTAGTTGAGTTAGCTTTGTATTTACTTTTTTTTCCAAAGCATTAGAACTAGTTTCTTTACAAGCTATGCATATAATAAATACTAAAATCGATAATGCATATGTTATTTTCTTCATAATGAGTCAATATTTGAGGCATACTAATAATAGAATTATGTATTACAATGCGTCGTACTTCTATTTTAAAACTGTGTATCGTTCCTAACTGGGAACTGCTCAGGAATTTCATTTAACGATTCTCCTAGATTCTGTCGTAAATCAATTTCAATACCTCTTGCGATTGTGGAAATAGGAACATCATTTGCTGTTCCTTCAAATGGATTTTCTCCAGTTCTTCCTATACGTTCCATGGTATGGAATATCCAAGCAACAATTACATAAAATGGAATTGTAAGCCATATGAAGTATGTTCCTATAAATGAGTTTTGATTTGTAATCTCTAGGCCTATTTCGGCAAATTGAGGGACTAATGCCAATGGTAATAACAAAACAAAAATCCACATAAAGAAGTGATTAAGCGTTGCAAAATGTCTTGGATATGGAAAGTTTTTGATGCGTTCGCTTTTGCCTTGTAAAGTAAAATGTTCTTCCAAAACGCCTTCTAATTGTAAGAAGGCGAATTCCCAAATAAGACCTTTTTCTTTTAATGCTTTTAAGTGATGTGATTGTAGGTATAATAAAGCTGTTTGTTTATTATTTTTACTCATGGTATAGGCGTGATCACTATCTGAGATATACGATTTTATATCCTCTTCTACAACGCTTTCTTTTTCTGGAGGGTGCATATTCCACTCGCGATTTGTTCTGTGGTTTGAAGTTGTTTCCCAGGGTTTTGATGCCCGCATTGCGTGACGTAAAGCAGTCATCCACGCAATATGTCTATAGGTAAGTGTCTTAATCTCTTTGGATAATTCTTCCTCTTTCAGAGGAGATATTGCATGCTCATTGGTAATCATATCCTGAAGATACATACCTAATGTTCTAGATGTATTTACAATCCCGCCCCATATTTTTCGAGCTTCCCAGATACGGCCATAAGCAGCATTATTTTGAAATCCTATCACAAAAGCAACTGCAGTGCCTATAAGTGCTAAGGGTGTCCAAGGTATTTTTAGCCAAGAAAGGTCCAGAAAGAAATAAGCGGTTACCCAAGCTACTATAATCAATAGAAATAATAATGTTTCAAAACGTGTCCAGACAGCCATTTGAAAGGCTGTGTATCTTTTTTTGGTATGCATAGGTTAAAGATAATAAATCTGAGTTTGCTTTCGCGAAAGCGTATATGAACTTAAATTATAAAGGAAATAAGCTATACATTATAGTCTATATGTACATCTGAATAGATAAGTTGTAAGTGTTTATTTCTTTGATACCAGGTATTTGCTTTGATCTCAGAAATTTTACGATCATGACTATCTTCGTCTTTTAAAAGGTCACTTTTTGATAAACAAGCATAGTGTATGAGATTACCTATACTATTTTCTTCAATTATATGTAGTTTAAAACGAATTTCAATGACTTCATCTGTAACATCAGAAAACTTAAAAGATCTCTTGAAAGAGAGCTCATTTTCATAGATTTTTATATATAGATCATCAAACTGTACGACAAATAATTCTTGATTAAACTGTGCTACATAGAAATTTACCATAGAAATGTCTTTGTAGTGATAAATCATAGCATCTATAGCACTTGCTGTTGTAATAGTATTTTGAGATCCAAATAGGTCAAGGTATTCATATACAGACGCAATCAATAATTTTGTCATCTTTTCAGAATGTATATCTGCATCTCGATACATTATTAGGCTTTTTGTGAGGGAGGTGTGGTGAGTATACCATTATCAATTTTTTCACAGTCATCAGAAAAGGGTGAGTAATGATCTTCTTCCCAAATTCCATCTCTATAAATAAACTCTATTCTATTAAAACCAGTAGATGTATGAATAATTAAATTATCACCTTCTTTAGGATGGTATTCAAAATCAAAGCAATTTCTAGTATTTAATTCTTCAAAGACAAAGTCGGCTGTAAGTCCTTCGTCAAGTTTGGAGGCAGGTAGTCTATAACGCCCCATTTCTTGTTCTTTTCTAATGCCTACATAAGAGAATAATGTCCATTCATATTCAGCAGTAGTTTTTGCTTTAGATTGTTTATTTAACTTTTTACGACGCTTTGATTTTTTATGATGTACAATCACCTTTGGGTCATTGCATTTGCAAAGAATAAAACCTTTTGAAAAATCACACATAGATTACTGATCATACAATTTATATTGTATAAATGTATTAAAAATACATGTGGTTAGTATCGTTATAATACAAATATAGTGTAGCACTCTATTGTAGAGTGTTACACTATATTACATAAAAAAGTATCTATACGGCCTATTGTTTTTCTCTTTGGTAATATGCTACAATGCTAGCTTTAGCAATCGTATTATTCCATAAATAGTATCCAACTACAGCTGGATTTGTATTTTTATTTAAACCTAGTGTGTCTGTCTTTAATGCATATACAGTAATAATGTATTGATGTAGGCCATGTCCTTCTGGTGGACATGGACCTCCATATCCCATAGCACCATAATCTGTGATACTTTGAATGGTTCCTTGAGGAGTTAAATTGAGTTTCACATTTCCTGCATCTGATACTAATTGTGTTGTTTTGGCTGGAATGTCAAATACGACCCAATGCCACCATCCGCTTCCTGTTGGAGCATCTGGATCATACATAGTAATTGCAAAGCTTTTTGTGCCTTCGGGTGCATTTTTCCAAGATAATTGAGGAGATTGATTTTTTCCAGTACAACCAAAACCATTAAACTCTTCTTGAATTGTTGTTTCTCCACCAATTGTATTACTAGACAATGTAAATGTATTTTGTCCAAATAAAGAGGTAGAGACTGCTAATAAGATTCCTAAAATAAGATGTGTGCTTTTCATAAGATTTGTGTTTTAATTACAGTGCAAATCTATAGCTAGAAGAAGCTTTTATGATGTCTTATTTAGCTCAAAAAGTATTTATAAAAGTTCAATTTATTTGATACTGTTTTGGTGTAACACCAAACTTTGTTTTAAAAGCTTGAATAAAATTGGATAAACTTTCATATCCAATCTCTTCAAATATATCTGATGGTCTATTCGTTGTATTTTTTAATAAAAGCGCAGCTTGTTCTAGTCTTTTTTCTTGAAACCACTTACTGGGAGAGGATTTGAAGTGTTTTGTAAACTCTCTTTTAAATGAAGAAACACTCATGTTTGATAAAAAAGATAGTTCCTTAAGTGTAAGTTTATTGAGTTTGTTAGATTCAACTATTTCTATGAAATGCTGAAATTTACTATCAGTATTATGAATAAGAGAAAAAATAAAATCATTGCCTTTGGTCTCTTTTAAATATAGTAGGAGTTCTTCAAATTTTGCAGATAATAAATGTAGTTTTACTTCTGGTTTTAATGTGTTGATATGAACTAAACTACTTACAAATGTTTTTAAGAATGCATCATATTCAAAAGAGTAGATAGATGATTGCTGTATGGTTTTTGGAGTAGGTATATTATGTTTTTGAACAAAACGTAGTAATGATTCATTAGAAAAGAAAAATAGAATACTTCTATAGGAATCATTAATATTCGCTAATTTCTCAGTCATTAAACAATGACCAGATTTCATCAGTAAGAAATTTGCATTTTCAATAGCAATTGTATTTCTGTCTGAAAAGACTTCTTTATAACCTTCTTGTAAAAAACTAAATGTATTTAGTTTTAGGGATACCATTTGTTTACGAGACTCTTCAGAAGTATGGTAATCTATAAGATAAAATGGAAGCTTATTTTCAGTGCTAGAATGATCTGGTAAATGTATTATATTCATAACTATTTTGTTACCTATCTTTTAATCTGTATACAAATTTGAGTGCGCTCCAATCCTTATCTATTGCAGCTACTTTAACGTCTAGAAGACCTATACTAAGAAGGTAATCTCTTATAGGTTCTCGTTTCAGATCTGTTGGAATGGAGGAAGCTCCTTTTGGCCAACTTACCCATAAAAGACCATTTTTTTTTAATGCTTTTTTATAAGTAATTGCATTGTTCTGTAGCTCTTCAAGAGTTGTACAGAATAAATGATTAAAGTCTATGTTTTTGGATATTATCTTTTTTGCTATTTGGAGTTTCTTTGGTAAGTCAGTAAATAAGTCAAAATAGTGTTGAGGGGCATTGAAAAGAAGGATTGTATATCCTTCTTTAATCCCTAATTTTTTGGCTAAAGGTGTTCCTGAATACCCTGAGGTCATTATATGATTTATTCTTAGATCAATACTAGGATATGTAATTTACATATTTTTAACTATTTATTCAAACTCTTCAGTGAAGGAATCATCCCATTTAAATGCATTAACAATCCAACCATAATCATTCTTATAATATGTAAAAATGATACGTATTGCAGTGTTTTCATATCGTACTAAGTAGGTCTCTCTAAGGGCGACGTCAGCTATCGTTTCATTCTTTATTTTTAAAGTGTCAATAGGTTTCCCAAATCGATCTCTAATGATATTTAAGTATTTAATTGTTTTTTCCTCTATAGCATCAAGTTCGTTTTGAGGCATTGGCCAATAGGGTGTTAATTGTTCAAATGATGCTGCAATGTTATTTTCTTTAAATAACGAAACAACATCTTTAGAAAGTTCTTGTGTTTCTGCAATACTTCGTAAATACTTAGTCTGAGCAGCTAATTGAAGTCCCATGAATAAGAAGATGATAGCAATACTTGTTTTTTTCATATATGTAAGGTTAGTATACGTGTATTCGTAAAGTTATTATAAATTAAAATGGATCCATATCAAAATCAGCACCTGAATCCCAGTCTCCAGAGCTATCTACACTAAAATAATCATCAAAAGAATCAAACATATCAGAGATATCACTGAATAGATCAGATATAGAGATGTCTGTACTTGTTATAAAATCAAACCAAAGCCAATCATCAATAGCGTCTTTATTTTCTGGTGATGTGTTTATTGAGGCTAATTTTAATTTCTCTAAAAGTTCAAAGGTTACATTTTTGAGCAGAAAAATATTTCCTTTGAGAAATAAAATAACTTCTAATGCTTCCTTTGGTTTATTCTCAATCAAGTTGACAATATTATTATCAACCATTTGTAAATAATCAGCAATAGTAACTTTTAACTTCTTACCTTTTTGATTGGTCGTAACCGATGAGAAAATAGCTGAGAAGAAACCATTTTTAAAATGAGAGGTAAGTTTTAAATCTTTAATGATTTCTCTTTTGTATTTGTATTGAGATGTTATTTCTTTAGTGATTTCTCTCAAATATACTTTTAACTGAAAATAAGTATCCTCATCAATTCTCTCTGTAAAGTAAGTTTCAAAACCGTTTGGACTGTATTTTGCAAAGTTTTTTCCTGTTTCAACAATTATATATTCTCTTAGATAGGGATCTCTAGGATGCAACCTTTTTAAAGTCTTTTTTATAATGAGTACTTGTTTTAAAGTTAAATCAAATAGCGTCAACTTTATTAACTCAATATAATCAATACGGGGTTCTAATAGAAGTTGCGTTCCAGCAGGTTTTAGTGTTGATAATTGATGAATAATAGTGTTTTCAAATGCGGTGTCTAAATTAAATGGAACTGTACTTGTTGTATTTTTCAATAGTGATGGTTAATGATGTTACATCATGTAAGTATAGCATAAAACATAAATGTTACAGAAAAATAACTTTTACACACTAGATAGGCTTTGTCATTTTTAGTTCAAAGAAGTAAGATGTTGTAGTTTTATAGTTTTCGTCATCAATCTTTTTTACCTGAATCAATGCCGTATTTTGATCCACCCATAGTGTTTCGAAAATACCATATATCTGATTTGAAAAATAGTATATGGGAGTCACATAGTGTTCTTCTAGTTCATAGATGAAAAATTCATTCTTTTCATAAATAGGGTGATCTATATAATTTGAAAATGTAATCAATCTTCTATTATTTGGTGAAACCTCATATTCAGGGCATAAAATCCAATATCTATCTTGATTTAAATTGATAAGTAAGCTATGAGCTTCTTCCCAATTATTCCAATCAAATAGTACTGTATTTGTTTTTTTTGAAAAACCCTTAAAGATGTAGTTTTCATAATATTCTCCATCATTAAAACTACAAAGCGTATCCTTTTTTCTAGTATGAATATTTAAATAAAAACAAGAATCTTTTTTAGTCAAAAAATTTCTGGTATCGTCTTGTTCAAAATTTGTTGTTATTGTTTTGCTTTTTAAAGATTTATACAGAGACACACCTATTTGTTTAAAATGAAAGTTCCATTGATTTACGATAGTGTCTTTAGGAAAAACATGTAATGTGTCAAATACTGCTGCTTCTTTGCTTGTCTCTACTTTTTTGATTTGTTTTTTTAAGGAATTTCCTTTCAGTTTAACAGGTTTAACCTGTCTTACTTCCTTTTTTTGGCAAGCAAAACATAAAAGTATCAGTAAAAAATATAGATATAACCTCATTTCCAATGGTAATACTAATAATAGACTAATTTTCTCTCCTCTATAATGACTTCTCCATCTTGATGATGAAAACTTCTCTTTATCCAATCGCCTTGTTTATTAAACGTATAATCATAAAACTTAGATGTTCTAGATGATTTTACAGGAGCAAATGGCATCCAAATAGTTTCTACAAGGACATCATTTTTAGCAATTAATTGATATTGATGTATTGTATCTCCGCTTTTATGTAATAATGTATGTAGTTCTATGTTACAACCTTCATACTGAATTAGTAGGGTAGTGTTATCCTCTGCAGTCATTTTTGTAGGACGTCCAGAAGCATCATATTGTAATACGGTAGACGTATCGATCACTGCTTTTTTACTCTTAGGATTTTCTCCTTCGGTATAAAAATCCTTTAGTTTATTTTTAGTGATGATTCGTATTATTTTACCATTCTTGTATTCACGATTCGTAATGTTTTCATCTCCATTTGTTTTAATACGTATAACATTGCCACTTTTATCGTATTTTATTTCTTTCGTACTGATCTTTTCAGAACTAAGTTTAAATTTTGTAGTGATTTTTGCTTTTTTTATTCCTTTATCTGGATAACAACCTTCATCTTGATGTCCTTTTGAGGTAAAGGGAGTTGACAGGATAATAATTATTAGATATATAAATCTCATTGTTTATGGAACTAAATTAGTGTGTAAAGTAATAAAGACTTATGTAATGTTAATACACCTGATTACATAAGATTATCTTTTCGCTCTATTATCTGCAATTTCGTTCAATCGTTTATCGATCGCTTCTTTAGATAACCATTCTCCTTTTACAAAGACGCCTGCAAGATTCTTAAGGTGTTTTGCATTTTTCAGAGGATTACTATTTAATAAAACGAGATCGGCGCTTAAACCTTCTTTAATTACCCCATATTCATCTTGAGCGGTAAAGAATTTAGCAGGGTTGATGGTACCGGCTTGTAAGATTTGTAAAGGGGTTAGCCCTGCACGTGTCATTCCATCAATCTCATGATGTATCGAAAACCCAGGGACATTAAATAACTGTGGCGCATCAGAACCTAATAACATACCATGTCCATCGTCTTGTAATGCTTTAATAAGCTTTCTACGTATATTATTAAATTGTTGCCATTGTGGTTCGTTAAAATTAGGATTATCTGTAGTATATTGTCCTTTGCGAGCTTTCCAATTTGCAAGGGTAGAAGCAGGCATGTATTTCATTTCAGGATCTTTAAGTAGCTCGTCAGCTGTGATAGGAGCAAACCAACGTTCATACAAACTTTGTGTCGGTACGATCCAAATGGTATGCTTTCGCGAAAGCGCAACTAGTTCATTTATCTTCGTAGTATCTGCAATGGTTGTAAAGTTATATCCAAAAAAACCGTTGTCTTCTGCATGGTAATTTGCATACTCAGAGGCAAGCCCTTCTAAAAAACCATCTACGTGATCAATAGCAGCGTAGTTACTTTCAATAGCATGACGAATCCCTACATCTACAGGAACATGCCCAGCAAATGGAATGCCTACTTCGTTAGCAGTAGCGACTATTTGATCAAAGACGTCTCGTTGTATACCTGGATGAATTTTTAAAAAATCAAATCCTTCTTTTTGATATGCTGTTACCTTATCAATAGCTTCTTGTTTGGTCGTTACTGAATTTCCATTGAGCGACGGACTGGCCGTATAGATACGCGGACTTAAGAGATCGCCACTTGCTGCTCTTTCGCGTAAGCGTAAATGTTCAGAATGTCCTAGCATACCACGTATGGTTGTAATTCCATTTGAAAGGTATAGAAATAGAGTTTCTTCTATGTGTATTGCGCTTGAAGTAGGAGGAGGGATGTGTGCATGCATTTCGGCTAATCCGGGAATGAGATATTTCCCTTTTCCATCAATAACAACAGGGTACATGGTAAGATCTTTTTCATTACTCGTGATCATTTTTATTTTCCCAGAGTCTATTACTACGTGTTGTGACGGGATTTCTTTGCCTGATTGTACATCAATGATTGTAACATTAGTAATTACAGTGGCTGTTGGAGAGACTGATTTTTGTGGTTGTGCACAGGAAATGCAAAGTATATAAGTAACTAATAATGCATATAATGTTTTCATAGTCATAATTTTTTGCATAAAAGTCTAGATAAGTTTATCATATATTTATTAAAAATCTCGATTTGCACTTTTTTCTTTTATGCCTTCTTTGATTAATTTTACAGTTTCTTTTTTTTCTTCTTTAGTAATGATTTCTACATCTTTTTCTTGGCTGCGATTAGATATGTCGACAGAAAAAATAGTGCTTATAGGAAAATGATCAGACCCAATATATTCTAAAACTTTTAATTCATTTAAAAAAATTGTAGGGCTATGAAAAACCAAATCTAATGGAGCTCTAAAAAACCAATATTTTGCATGATAAGATGCGAGTATACCTCGTCCACTTCTTCCATCAATCAAACCACTGTTTTTAATAAATAACTTGGCAATTCGAGACCAGGCTACGGTATTGAAATCTCCAATGACAAGAACAGGGCTTTTGATTTCTTTTGCCCGTTTTGCAATACTCATTAAGTCACCATCACGTTCTTTTGAGGTTACTTCTTCTGTAGGGCTTGGTGGCGGTGGGTGTACACTAAAAACTACAAAATCATTTTTATCGTCACTTGTAAAATGAGCTTCAATACTCGGTATGTCATCAGAAACAAAATAATGTGTTGTAACTTTTTGAAAGGGAATTTTAGCATAAAGATGCATTCCATATGTATTTTCTAGGGTTACTTTTTCTGTGTATGGGTAATCAATTTCTAAATCACGCATCGCAATTTCCCAATCTTTATTACTTTCAATTGTTATAAAAATATCAGGTTTTTCTTTGTTAATAAGGTCTTTAAAACGTTTAAATTTTTGATTATATTGATAAATATTTGCAGATATTACCTTAACTTTTTTAAGATTGCTTTTTGGGACTAAATTTTTCTTTTTATAAAACTTTGTAAACCTACTTAATAAATAGGTGTGGTATATAATGAAGAATATGTGAGACGCCATTAGCAACCAAAACCAAGAATTTCTTTCCAAAAAAATCAAAAGACCAATGCAAACAATGATTTGAAGAAAAAGTAATTGTATTTTGAAAAATTCAGTAACTCTGAAAACCCAATGTTGATTTCTAACAAATGGTAATAGACTTAAAAAAATAAGAAGTATTGATAATATTAGAAAAAAAAAATTCACTTTTAAGAATGTTTATATAGGTATTAAAATAGTATTTTTTTGTGATGATTCCTTATACAGTGCTTTTTTGTTTTATATAAGGCACTTTAAAAAGTATCAATAACCAAGACACCTTTGTTTCTAAATTGATTCATAGCAGGAAGCTCTGTAATAGCGTCTTCCAATGTGATGGTTCGTTCAATAAGTTGTTCGGGATGTAATTGTCCATTTCTAATCATAGTAAGCATTTCTGGATAGCGATGTGCTTGCATCCCATGACTTCCTATAATTTCAAGTTCATCAGCAAGTACACGATCCATAGGTACTTTAGCATGATGATGATCACCTGTCATGAGGCCTACCTGAATGTGTTTTCCACGTTTACGTAAACAAGAAACGGAGTTAAAGCAAGTCACGGCACTCCCTAATGCATCTACCGATACGTGTGCACCTCCTTGTGATACTTCTTTGATATGTGATACGACATCTGGAGATTGACTAGCATTAATAGTATATGTTGCTCCTACCGCTTTCGCGAAAGCTAACGAAGCCTCATTAATATCTATCGCAATGACTTGTGCGCCTAAAGCATGTGCAATCATAATCGCTGAAAGCCCAACACCACCACACCCATGAATAGCCACATATTGGCCTCCTTGCACTTTTCCTTGATCTACAATCGCTCTAAATGAGGTAATAAAACGGCATCCTAGTGTAGCAGCAGTTTCATTACTAATCTCTTCGGGAAGTTTGACAAGATTTGTCGTAGCATAATCGATGGTCGTATATTCTGCAAAAGAACCCCAATGCGTAAATCCAGGTTGTGATTGGGTATCGCAAATTTGATGATTTCCTGAAATACATTGGCCACAGCTTCCACAACCACACACAAAAGGCATTGTGACGCGATCACCAATGGTAAATCCTTGTACATTTTTACCCATCGCTTCAATAGTTCCTGCCAGTTCATGCCCTGGAATATGTGGTAACTGTATGTCTGGATCATGTCCCATCCATCCATGCCAATCACTTCTACAAAGCCCTGTAGCCGCTACTTTAATCACTACACCATCGGGTGTAGGCGTAGGGTCAGGAACTTGCTGAATATTTAATGGCGCTTGGAAATTTTCATATACTAATGCTTTCATAGGTTATTTCTACTGTTTTTAGTATCTTTAAATACACTAAATAACTAATTTGTATGCAATTTAGAATTTTATTCTTGTTTTTATTTCTTTCAGGAACTATGCTTCAAGCACAAGTACAAACACCCACTATTAATGGTATTTTAGATATAGATGCGAGTAACTTTTTTATACAGACTAAAAGAGTTCAAAACATGGATATTAATTTTTCATTTCGTTTTAATAGACTTCCCAATATAGATGGTATCAATTCGTTTTCTCGTTTTAACCGTGTAACGGGTCTTAATGATACTTATGTCAGATATAAAGAAAAGTATGAGTATACAAGTTCTTCTATTCTATTAGAAAATCAATTTCGAATTTCTAAAATAGATTCCTTTAATCCTAATGGGTCTACCAGTTTTGGTAATGCGGTCGTAAATGGTGTTTTGAATCTTATTTTTAATTAACAGCATCTAAAAAAGGTTTCATCTTTAGTAACTTTATATCATCTCTCTTTCTGAGTTCTCTTAAGAACCATCCTTTATGTCCTGCGCCATAAATAATTAAAAAACGCTTCCCTTTGTAACGATGTTTTTCCAATGCTTTTTCGATATGCCAATAATGAGCAATATTTATATTGTCCCAACCCCCAAGACCTAGCTCAATATTAAATAAGCGATTATAGGTTTGCAATGCCACATCTTGTATGTCATCATACTCATCTGTATGGATAAAATAAGGGTCATTTACTTTTCCTGTTGCTGTATATAAAGAATCAGAAAGTCTATTTGCTTGGATATAGGCTTTCCAATCATTTACACGGGTACTGTCTTTACTAATAGCTTTTAATTTTGCGCTACGTTCTTCTGCCATAGGTTTGGTCCAACCTGCAGTAGGGATGATTTCAAAATCTAATTCTTTTGTAAGTGGAAATACCACATCTACATACTCAGGAAAACGCATCACACGTGGTTCCGAAATACTATCATCTCTCAGAAACCCTTTCATGGCTGATTCCATACGATCAGGCGGAATTTCTGCTAGGATATAATCAGGTTTGATTTCTCTGATTAATTTATCTAAATACGCTGTATTATATACAGAATCTGTTGTATGACCTCCATGAATAGCGCCTAATACTAAGACTTCATTTGGTAATCTTTTAGGAGCATCTACATGATGCTGTTTTTCTATACAACTTACTATTGCTAGAAATGGTAATAAAAGAAGTGATTTTAGTTTCATAGTAAGCTTTGTCGTATCTGTGATGTGTGCTTTACAAGGTATAAAATTACTAGGGTATTTGTAGATTAATGAGTAGCTTTTCCTTCTAAAATATAGTGTAAAGGAGAAGCAATACCACTCATATACTCATCTATTGTTGGGATTACTTTATGATGCGGTATGACACCTCGTCCAAATGGAGATCCAGATACATTCATGTCAAATTTTAAAGCGGGTACTATAATGGTAATGTTACTGTATTTAAGAGGGATTCCAACACTATAACCACTCGTGTTTCCATAGTATCCACCTCCAGTTTCTTCTCCTACAAAAGTGGCTCTTTTGTTGGTATATACCATATTAGAAAACTCACTCCCTCCTGAATAGGTGACAGGACTTATAAGTACATAAAGCTTTCCGTTATATGTATAGCGAGGTTCTTTTTTATAAGCCATTAATCCAAAACCAATTCCTTCTGTTCTACAGTAACTGCCATTTTCCATTTTCTTATTGCTAAAAACACGTTCTAAAAATCCAAAGGTTTTGAAAGAGATAGGTGTGTCTACACCATTGTCTAAAGTAGTATGCTGACTTTTTGCACATACACTATTATACTTTTGGTAATTAGGCCCAATATAGGAATAGAGCAGATTTTCATTTCCTTCATTCCCTCCGCCATTTTCACTCACGTCTATAATGACATTAGAGATGTTTTTTTCTTGAATGGTTTTAAAACTATTCTTTAAAAAACGTTTATAGTTTTTATGTATAGTATTATCTCGATATACATCAGTACTAAAAGTGTGTACCGCTAAGTAGGCTGTGGTATCATTTACAATTTTAAACACGAGACTCTCGTCAGTTACTGGTTTCTTTTTAGTCTGATATTTTTTAAAATTCTCTTGTATATTTTTTAATAAAGCAGCAGATAATTGTACATCCTGTATGTTACCGTTGTTATCTTTTACTTTAAGATCAAATGTATCTACAAAACCATATTGAAGAAAGTAATGCTTAGAGAACGAAAACCCATATAAATCTGAATATTTCACAGCTTTTATAAATCCATCTGAAGCAAATAAATTACCTAACTTTTCTACGAGTTCAATAGGAGATTCCCCATTAATACTGATAATCTCTTTTTTAACTAGATGTCTATATTCATCTGAAACACCTTGATTAATGATGTACATTTTTTTGTCTAGAAAAACAACACTCAATGGTAGGTATGTTGCTTCATTTTCTAAATAGTTATTTGTTGCGTCACTTAATCTTATATCTGTATGATCTTCTCTTGTAAGCGCTACAATAGGTGCAATAATTTTAAAGAATTCGATTTCATTTAAGTCACTATTTATTTGATCATATCCTTTTGTAAAGGCAACATCCACACTATCTTTTGGTGTATACCAATACATGCCAGTATGTTGTTTCTCAAGTGCTTGTTTAAAGATATTAAAGTCTAGTTGTAATTTTTCTTTAGAAATCTTAGGTAAACTACCGTATTGTTGTGCTATTGATTGCGATAGACTTATAAATACGATACTTAAAAATATAAGATGCTGTTTTTTCATTGATCACGTTTTTTGTTGATTGTGATACAAAAAGAATCTATTTAGAAAAAAAAG
Organism: uncultured Dokdonia sp.; assembly: GCF_947492815.1. Taxonomy (GTDB): domain Bacteria; phylum Bacteroidota; class Bacteroidia; order Flavobacteriales; family Flavobacteriaceae; genus Dokdonia. The sequence goes on along the minus strand of NZ_CANLOB010000017.1, from coordinate 19,933 downwards.
CGTTGTATTATATTGACAATTTAGAAATGTAATAGATTTTTAAGTAAAATTCTCGCAGTACATTTTTGGTGAAATCCCTACAAACCGTTTAAAGAATTTTGAGAAATGTGCTATATCTACAAAGTTGTAATCATAAGCGATATCTTTTAAAATGGAATGCTTTGTCATATGTGATTTTGCATCAAACACTTTTTTCATCAACACATAATTGATAGGAGTAAGCCCTGTTGATTTTTTAAAATTACGAGCAAAACTATACTTGTTTATCGTTGCGACAGAAGCTAGATCTTCTAGACGCAAAGGACTCTTGATATGGTCTTGTATATAGTTTTCTATCGCATCCCAATGCTGTAAAGGAACTGCTGGAATATATCCTTGCGTACAATCTGTTGATTTGATAAGTGTTGTAATAAACGTATGTGTAGCTTGTTGAATCGTTTGTTTATTTCCAGATACGAATTCATTTTTAAGTGTCAGAAAGTCGTTGGTTACTTCTTGATTTTTTATAAGCCTATTGGTAAAATATATTAAGGTCTTGAAAGGCGTATTTTTTTCAAATAGTATAGAAGATATATAGAATGTATCAAATGTTAATGAATTAGTAGCAGAGTACAACGGATTTGCGTGTAATTCATAAGGATGTGTTATGGTAATATCATTGGGATGTCCATAACAGGTTTCATCTTTTGTTTCTATGACCTCAACACCATCTCGTATTAAGGAGATACAGTATTCTGTATGAAAATGCAACGGAAAAGGTTTTTTCTGATTTTCAAAAGAAATGAGTTTTAGGCCTTCTATCATTTCATTAATAAGTCTATAATAGGCGTGATAGGTTGTAACTCATCTTGCGATAAAGTAGTAGATTCTAAAACGCTACTTCCAACTATTGTAAAATGTGCTTGTAATGCCTCTATACACGCTACTGATTCTTTAATAGTCACGCCATCTGGTACGCGATAATAGGTCTTGTCATAATCTGTTGGTTCTAGACAATCAAAATCAAAATGAAGGTAAAGGTGTGTTATACGCTTTCGCGAAAGCGTACCCAGTAATTCTTGAATATTTAATTTCTTGGGATGATAAATATTCCCTTTATCTAAACGTATTTTTTCAGTAGCATCAATATCTCGTAAGCCTACATAATGTATTTGATGCTGTTCAATAGTACTAGAGAGTAACGAATTCATTTCAGGCGCGCCTTCTCCTAAAAGGGTACGTAATGGCATTCCATGAAAGTTACAGCTTGCCGAGTCACAAGGCTTATTAATATCTGCATGCGCATCAAACCAAATCACACCAAGGTTTGGGTATTTTTGGTTGAGGTAGGAGACAGGTACTATCTCTAAACCACAATCTCCTCCAATGGTTTGTAGTGTTTTAGGTTGTGTTATCTCTAGCTGCTTTTTAAATCGCGTTAATTGCTCTGTAATTGCATCGTAATTATTGATTTGATGCTTTTGCACACCATTTACTCCAGCAGGGACTGTAGATAAAGGAATAGCAGTAAATGTTGGATTGTTTAAATAGTCTAACACTGTTTTTGCTCCAGCTTCTATGCCTTCACCAATACCAGCGCCTTGCCATTGTGGAAAATATATTTTCACACGTTTACGTTTTTAGGATTTATCTTATGGGTTTATCTTTTTTAACGCTACATAGAAATCGTCTGCTATTTTTAAGCTTTTGATTTTAGTATCTGCTTTATAGGTACGCCATTGTTTAGAAGGATATACCCATTGTTTTTCTCCGTTAATCACAAGTTGTATAGGCATATCAAAGCCATTTACAGCATTACTATATCGGAAAGTTATTTTATTACGGTTTTTTTGATATTCCAGTACAGGAATTTTTGTGGTACGTAGATACTGATTAAAAAATGCGTTGAGATCTTTTTTGAGTGTTCTACTTAAATAGTTTTCTACTTGTTTGGTGGTGACCGTTTGATGGCAGAATTTGGTGTTGAGTCCTCGTAGGGTAGTACGCCAAAGTTCATCATCTTCTACTAAGGTTCTAAGCATATGTAGCATGTTTCCGCCTTTGTAATACATATCAGTACCACTTCCAGTTTTTCGTACGTCATAGATGCCAATTATAGGTCTGTCATTTTGAATAAGCTTTCGGGTACCTATGACATATTCTGAAGCGGCTTGTTTTCCAAAATGATAGTCTAAATATAAACTCTCTGAATAATTGGTGAAGCTTTCATGTATCCACATATCAGCAACATCTTTTGAGGTAATGTTATTTGCAAACCACTCATGTCCAGACTCATGTATGATAATAAAATCGAATTTTAATCCCCAATCTGTTTTAGAAAGGTCCCGACCTAAATATCCATTTTGATACTTGTTTCCATAGGTGACAGAACTTTGGTGTTCCATTCCTAAATAGGGTGCTTCTACAAGCTTATAGCTATCTTCATAAAAAGGATAGGGGCCAAACCAATGCTCAAACGCCTTCATCATCATAGGGGCTTGTTTAAATTGTTCTTTGGCTTTTTCTTCATTTCCTTCAATCACCCAGTAGTCCATATCTAATGCACCATTTTCACCTTGGTATACTTCTTTAAAGTGTGTGTATGTCCCAATGTTAAGATTAACGCCATAGCTGTTAATAGGATTTTTAACAGTCCAGTGATACGTTTTTGTAGTAGTGGTAGAGTCAATACCTACCAAACGACCATTTGATACATCTACTAAGTCTTTAGGTACGGTAACATGTATATCTAAGCTATCTACTTCGTCATAGTTATGATCTTTATTTGGCCACCATACACTGGCGCCGATTGCTTGATTTGAAGTTGCAATAAATGGACGTCCTTTTGTATCTTTTTTCCACGAAAAACCACCATCCCAAGGCGCATTTTTTGCTTTACGAGGCTGCCCCTCAAAACCTAGAACCAATGTGTTAATAGCTCCTTTTTGTTGTTGTTTTTTTAGTTGTATAAAATGCGCATTTCCGTCATGACGTACATGTAAAGCAATCCCATCTTGAACAATAGAAGTAAGTTCCATAGGTGCTTGTAAATCTATTTGTAGCTCGTCTTTCCCTTCTTCAAGTACCGTATAGGTGATCTCATTTGTTCCTAGGATAAGTTGTGTATCTGGATGTACATCTACTGATAAGTCATAATGATTAAGATCCCACCATGCGCGTTCTGGTGTTATAGAACCACGTAGGGTATCTTCTCTCGTGAGTTTTTGGCTCGATGCACTCGTGGATATACATAGGAATAGAATGATGATGTATTTCATTAGGATGCTTTTATATATTTAAAATGGTAAAGTTAATAGTTACTGGTTAATTGTTATATGTTAACGAATAACATATAACGGATAACAGACATTAAGATTTTACACTTTAATTCCTAATAATATTATTCGGAAACGTTACGATGCTCTCATGTCCATCTTTTCCTATAGCTGCGACGCCAAAAAAGAAGTTATCTACTACAATTCCTTCTAATGTATATTTAGTGACGTTTCCTACAAGGCGTGCATTATCCCATGTAGGAGAGGTAGTATCTCTCCAGTAAATCTTATACGCTACGGCTCCTTCTACAGGACTCCATTCAAATTTAGCACTTGGTTGTACAATTCCACCAATACCTACAATTCCTGGAGATGGTGGTGCCCAAGCAATACTAGCGAGATTAATTGCATTTACCGCTGTAAGTTTTGCTGCATAGTCAAAATTTACATGTTCAAAAGTATCTCCATAATTGATTCCATTTTCGGTACGGATATCTTGGTGTTGTTGTGTATAATTTTCATGTGCTTCCATGATTCGAATACCTGCAAAACCAGCATCATTAAAAGGGCGGTGGTGACCACCACGACCAAAACGATCTAAACGATAAATCATCATAGGATTCATTTCGGGCATATATGTTTTTACATTTTTATGGATATAACGTGCTAATTGGCGTGAGATACCGTCTACTTCACCTCCATAAAAACGACGTGCGCGACGTTGTCTTTCTGTTTCGGTAGGAGGTACAGGTTCTGAAAAGATTCGGAAGCTTCGGTTATCGATAACACCATCTACGCCTGTAATATTTCCGATCATATCATTATTTAATATACCGATGATGTCCCAATTATTTGCTTTCGCGAAAGCGGCCAAACCTTGACCTCCAAATAACCCTTGTTCTTCTCCCGAAAGGCCTACATAAATAATACTATTTTCAAATGTATATTTTGAAAGCACACGTGCAGCTTCTATGGTTCCTGCCATTCCGCTGGCATTATCATTAGCGCCTGGCGAGTCTGAAGTATAATCTGTAGGATCAGATACGCGACTATCTATATCACCACTCATGATAATATAACGGTTAGGGTATTTTGTACCACGTTGTATGGCAACCACATTTACAACTTCTACATCTTTTACTATACGTCCGTTACGACCTTTTTCTACCAAATCTTTTTGATAAAAAACTTCTAAGCAACCATTGCATTCTTTAGAAGTGGCTTCAAATTGCCCTTTAATCCACCTGCGAGCGGCTCCAATGCCTCGTGTTTGCGATATGGTATCACTTAAGGTATGACGTGTCCCAAAATCGGCTAATGTCTTTACATCGTCTTTAATTCTATCTGCAGAGACAGCATCTATAATATCATAGATACGAGTATCTGTTTGTGCTGTTAAGCTCAAAGACGCTAGAAGGAAAAATAGAAAAGTAAATGAAAGTATTGTTTTGAAGGGATGTACTGGTTTTTGTTGCATGGTGATGAGTTTATAATAAAATACCTCCCTAAAATAAGCGTTAGAGAGGTATTTATAAGTTTTGTAACAAAATTTTAAGAATTATTCTGCCACTTTTTCGGTGAGTTGAATAGTGCCAAAAATACCTGCATCTATCCATCCTCTATTTTTATCTTCTCCTTGAACAGCTACAGATCCTATAAAGTTCTCACGTTGTTCACTGGTATCATTATCACAATAGGCGAGTGCAAATCCTATTTTTTGATTTGGTGCTAATATTTTTGCTTCATTAGCAGTATGATCTACATAGGTATCTTCATACACAAGAATCTTACATTCCCATAGTGTTGTTGTTCCATTTACTTTTCGGGCAGAATTGACATGACTGTTATATAAGGTAGGCACTTCTCCAGGAGCCATATCTACTACATTGCCATCTAATGCTACGTGGTAAGCAAATGCATTGTGCGTGTATTGATGTCCGCCACCAGAATTATCGGCATCTACAAATATTTCTAAGCAGTCATCATCCCACCATAAGGTAAGTGGGTCTTCATGTTGATCATATATAATATCATCTTTTATTTCTGCAATAAGATAAAGTGCTTCGGGTGTCCAAGTGAGTTTATAACGTCCTGAGAAGTCTTCTTTATTGTATGCTTCTCCTAGCCATCGTTGGTCTAATGGATTCCAAGGAATACTTTCCCATGCAGGGTCATCAGCAATACCATCAATAGTAGGCGTAATAATAGCTTTGGTTACTTGTCTGAGTTGATGATCTGTTTTCGGTAAGAATACTTCTTTCTCAGGTGTTTTTTTGTCTGTTTTACAGCTTAGTAGTATTGTAATACTTATTAAGAGTATAAGTGTTTTTTTCATTGGGTATTGGTTATCTAATAAAAGTTACTTTAGTAATTTTTCCATTTTGCACTTCGTATATAGCGACTGCGTTAAAATTGTTTCCGTTGGCAGTAACATATTCTTCGTCTATTACTTTATTGCCTATGATAATTCTATTTTTTATTTCGACGTGTAAATCAGGGGTTCTTTTAAAGAATGCATCAAATATAGTACGTAGTTCTTGTTTTCCTTCATTCGTTTTTTTATCAGGAAAATCAAAGAGTTGTGCGTTATTGCTATAGGTTGCTAAGAATGCTTCAATGTCTCTTGCATTATAAGCGTCTAGTTGTTTTTTGATAATAACTTCTGGGGATATATCAGAAACTACAGCGAGTAGGGTAGATGTTGGATTTGTAGCAACTCTTGTAATATTATAGAGGTTTGGATCTTGAAAACTTGTAAGTATTTTCCATCGCGTATCTGTTGTGGGATTAAATGCATAAAGTATATTTCCTTTAGGCATTAGAATAGTTCCGTTATTGAGCCAGCACATATCTTCTGCTTCAGGAACTGTTTCAATAATTTTTTGGGTTGCACCCGTTATTGGGTTTAATGATTTAATTTCCCATTTTTCGTTTTCTTTACTGATATAACTGATTAGATTAGAATTTGGAATTTTATGTAGCGAACGACCAATTTTCTTTTGTTGCGTATAGTTTGTACCATCTTTTAGATTAGAAACGACTAGATCTAAACCGCCATCGGCAAGTACAGAAGAGATAAGAATATCTTTAGAATACCATGTGTGATACCCTATCACTAGGCCTTTTATAATTTCTTTGTTTTTGCCTGTTTTAAAATCATAACTGTACAAACGTTGTAAGCCTGTTGTGTCTAACCGAATGGATGAAACTGCTTTTTGGTTAGGAATTTTGGTAGGGGAGTACTCACTTCCAAATCCTGTATCATTGATCCATCGTACTTTTCCATCTTTTATAGAATAACTAGCTATATCTGTTTGACCATTACGGGTACTGGCAAATAAGACTTGGTTATCATTATAAAATGAGGGTTGGTTATCGTATCCATCATTATTGGATATATTCTGTTGGTTGGTAAGGGTAACTGTATTTTCTTCAGGAATGATGTTAAATAAGTAGACTTCTGTATTTGATTGTGCTATAGCAAAAAACGAACAGAAGAGTAGTGGTGCTAAAATGCGCATATCGTTGGTTTTGCTCTAAAGATAAGGTATCATACGCTTTCGCGAAACAAAGAGACGAAGAAGTTTATGCTAAGCAATGTCGAAGTATGAAAGCAGACTAGCATCTGTACCTAAAAGTGAACAGCAGTTATTTCACCATAAACTTTTGAGTATCTATAATCACATTATTTTGCGTTATTTGATAGAAATAAATACCAGAAGATGGAAAATCAGTACGATTGATATTCATCGTACTATTTGTGATTTCTTTTTGAGTTATAAATTGTCCTAAAATGTTATAAAATGAGATCGTGGTGTTACTTTGGAAGTTATTGATGGTTACCGTAGATTGCTCTGTGATAGGGTTAGGGGTTAGTGAGGTCGTTACTTTAGAAACTTCAGGAATATTTAATAACTCTGAACATTCTCCATTAATTTCAAAAAAAGAGAAAATTTCTTCTTCTCCATTATTAAAACAACTAATAGTTTCTCCAAAATCACAGTATACCTGAAAATGAGAAAAGAAACTTACATTAGACCCAATGCCTTCTATCCATTGTTCATTTTGAACATCAAAAGTAATTACTTTTCGGTTTTGACCAGCAATAAATTGTGTTGATACATCAATGACATCTGCATATCCATTTCCATTGTCATCATAAAAACAATCCCCTCCATAGCCAACATCTAGAAAATCTCCAACTTCTAAATTAAAGTTGTATAAGATCATTTCCCCATTAGCTTCTGAGTATGTATAGACAACCCCTTCCTCTTCTCTAATGAAAGTTGAAAATGTCCATGTTGGATTTATAGCAGAAGCGCGTTCCATTATTTTATAAGCAATACCATTAATTTCTGTTTCTCCATTAATTCGATATATATCTAAAAAGAATTGAATACAATCTCCATTATATGGGTCAGTTGGATCACATAACGGATCTTCAGATAAATACCCCCATTTATTTCCCTGATCTGTTATTGATAGCTCTTGTGAAATACTTATTGTAAACGAAAACAATACAATGATGCGTAGTAGTTTTTTCATGATCAAGTAATTATATGATTTTAAAAGTACTAAAAAAATGAAAACAAGTTATTAGTGAAACACTATTTTGTGAAGTCTGTAAGACGCATACAAAACAGATAGTTGAACCTGACTCTACCATCAGGCAGGCTAATCTCGCTTTTATTGAACTCGTTTGAGTATCAGTATCTAGCGAGATCTTGGTTTAATACCTTTTATTTTACGGATATATACGCTTTCGCGAAAGCGTACCAAGAATATGTACTTAAAAGCGACCAACAATTATTTCACCATAAACTTTTGAGTATCTACAATCATATTGTCTTGTATTATTTGATAGAGATAAATACCAGAAGATGGAAAATCAATGTGATTGATATTCATCGTACTATTTGTGATTTCTTTTTGAGCTATAAATTGTCCTAGCAGATTATAAAATGTTATAGATGTGTTATTTTTAAAATTACTGATTGTGAGTTGAGATTGCTCAGTAACAGGATTAGGAGTTAATAAAGTTGTGATATTGGTAGTTTCCGGGATGTTTAGTAAACTGCAATCTCCCTCTTCACTGAAAGTAAAAAAAGAGGCTCCATTACCAAAACAGCCTAAATTATAACCAGCATCTATTACACTCTGAAACGGAAGTATCAAATTAGTAGTAGATCCTATACCTTCAATCCATTGCTCAAAATCAGAAATAGAAGAATCAGGAGCTGGAACATCAAATGTGATTACTTTACGCATTTCTCCTGCTATAAATTCTGTGGTGACTGCTGTGACATCTGCAACTCCATTCTGATTTGTATCTTCTACTATAATTAAAGTTGAAGCATCACCAACTTCCAGTGTAAAATCATATAGTACCGATTCTTCATCCTGATTTGGTCGTAAGATATAAATCATAGGTCCTTCTTCTCTTAAATAACTAGAAAGCTGCCATTGATCAGAGAAAGTATTATAAAACTCTATAATAGTATATGTGATTCCATTTACAACTTCTTCACCATTGGTTCTATATCCTGAAATTTCAAAATCATTACAATCAGGAAGATCTCCACAAAACTGATTGATTTCTACCGTCCACCTATTCCCTTGATCTATCATAGAGAAATTTTGAGCAATAGTTGTCGTAAAGAATAGTAGTAGGATGATGTGTAGTAGTTTTCTCATAAAGACATAATAGTTTGATTTTAAAGATACTAAAAATCTTGCAAGTTTTTGAGTAGTTTATTTTGTAGTATGGCTAAGTACGCTTTCATGAAAGCGTACTTATTAGTAGCTTTTGCATGAAATTATTTTTGTAAAATGTTAATTAACAGCGTTTAAGTAGCACCTTAAATTATTTGAAATAGGGTATTGTTTATTTTTTATACAAGACTCAAATACTACCTTTTTAGAAAATTAACCATAAATATTTTATACAATGTTAAAAAACATTTCAGCTCTAGGAGCTACATTAAGCAAGAAGGAACAAGAACAAATTCAAGGAGGGTTTAATAATGGGTATTGCTGGAGAAATTCAGACTGTTATTGTGAATTTTTAGGTCCTGGTGACACATATTGCGGAAGCAATAATTATTGCCAGTTTTGGTAGACTATTAACCTTTATAAAAGAGAAAAATAAGAAACAGGGGCACTATTATGTAGTTGTTCCTGTTTTTAGTTTTTACATATCTCGATATCGTTTTGTTGAGTCATATCCTGCAGAATCGTAGGGAGTATCTGTATCTATGCTTTTTTTCCTGTGAGTAGGATGGTAGGTTTGTAGATTTGTGGCATCCCACAAAGGAACTCCTAAAAATTCAGCAATTATAACGGCTTCTTTTTGTATCGATTCATATTTAGCGTGATCTATGACGTTATAACGTTCACCATCTTCAAAGACAAAATTCAACTCATAACTTGTATAACTACTGTTCTTTGATCTTATATATTCAGAAATAATTTGTAATGCAGCAATCGTATCTAATTCTATTTGATTTTTTTTGTTTGTACGCTGAAAACTATTTACAGGTTTTTTAAAGCTTTTGTAAAAATATCCTATACGTTTATCAAAAATAACAGGGCGTAGATGTATATACATTAGATAAAACCCTACTGCTGGAAAAACTAAAATAAATAAGAAGAAATATTTAGTCTCTCCTTCTGTTTCAAAAAAACCTCCACTAAAAAAGAATACAACAAAGATAGAGGGCATTATAGTGAAGACTAAAGCAAATAATAATCCACCTACAGAACCTTTATAATGTAATTCTGATGATGAAATTTCTTTTAGTTTACGCGTTTTAAAATTTGCGCCTCCTCTTGCTTGTGGGTGCCAAGCGGTTTTATCTGCTAACGGATCTTGAAACGCTGAAGCATCAAAAGGTGCTGGCTTCATACTTTCTTTAATTTTTTCGATAAAACTTTTAAAACCCATTTGTTGTTATACTTTTTCTTTTAAATAGTGTCCCGTATATGATTTTTTAGATTTAGCAACTTCTTCTGGAGTGCCTTGCGCGATAATATTTCCACCATGTTTTCCTCCCGTAAGACCAAGATCAATCACATAATCAGCACATTTTACGAGATCCATATTATGTTCTACAACAATGATGCTATGACCTTTTTCTATGAGTGCTTCAAAAGATGCTACTAATTTATTAATATCATGAAAATGTAAGCCTGTAGTAGGTTCATCAAAAATAAATAATGCTTTATCTTTTGTATTTCCTTTTACTAGGAAAGAAGCTAGTTTAATACGCTGCGCTTCTCCACCAGATAGGGTAGAAGAGCTCTGTCCTAATGTTACATATCCTAAACCTACATCTTGGAGCGGTTTTAATTTACGAGTAATTTTTGCTTCATTATGTTCAGAAAAGAAGGCAACGGCATCATCTATGGTCATGGTGAGGATATCATCAATATTTTTATCATTGAATGTTACTTCTAAGACCTCTTTTTTAAATCGTTTTCCTTTGCAGTTTTCACATTCTAAATGAACATCTGCCATAAATTGCATTTCAATAGTTACTTCACCTTCGCCTTTACACGTCTCGCAACGTCCCCCATCTACATTAAAAGAAAAATGCTTTGATTTATAACCCCGTATTTTACTTAATTTCTGATTCTCGTATAGTTTTCTGATATCATCATAAGCTTTGATATAGGTAACAGGATTAGAACGAGAAGACCTTCCAATTGGATTTTGATCAACAAACTCTACTGTTTTTACGGTATCAAACTTCCCTTTGATCTCTGTAAACTGTCCTGCTTTTTGTCCGTAACCGCCTATTTCTTTTAGTAATGCAGGATATAATAGTTTACGTACAAGGGTACTTTTTCCACTACCAGAGACACCCGTTACTGCGGTAAACATTCCAAGTGGAAAACGCGCATCAATATTTTTTAAATTGTTTTCTCTTGCACCTATAATCTCTACATAGAAATCGGTTGTTCTACGTTTTGAGGGAACTGTAATTTCCTTAGTGCCATTTAAGTACTGTGCTGTTAATGAGTCGCTATCTAGGATATCTTGATAGGTACCCGTAGCAACTACGTGACCTCCAAAAGTTCCTGCTTCTGGTCCTATATCTATGATTTCATCAGCAGCTTTCATGATATCTTCATCATGCTCTACTACAATAACCGTATTTCCTAAATCACGTAAAGATTTGAGAACTTCTATTAATTTTTCAGTGTCTTTAGGGTGTAGGCCAATACTTGGCTCATCTAATATATACATAGACCCTACAAGACTACTTCCTAAAGATGTAGCAAGATTAATACGTTGCGACTCTCCTCCAGAAAGGGTGTTTGATTTACGATTTAAGGTTAAGTAATCGAGTCCTACCTTAGATAAGAATTCTAATCTACTATTGATTTCTTTTAAAAGTCGTTTAGCAATAGTCGCATCGTATTCATTTAATTCTAATGCTTTAAAGTAGTCAGCTACTTCATTAAGCGGTAATGTAACTAGATCAATAATATTTTTATCACCTACTTGTACATAGGTAGCTTCTGGTCGTAAGCGTTTTCCTTTACAGGTATTACATTTTGTTTTTCCGCGATAGCGAGATAACATTACTCGATTTTGAATTTTATAGGCTTTAGATTCTAGAAATTCAAAGAAAGTATGAATACCTTCAAAATGCTCATTACCTTCCCATAATACTTGTTTTTGATCTTCAGAAAGCTCAAAATAAGGTTTGTGTATAGGGAAGTCAAATTTATACGCACTATTTACTAATTGATCTCTATAATAACTCATGCTTTCTCCTCTCCAAGGAAATACACAGTTTTCAAAAACAGAAAGCCCTGTATTTGGTATTACAAGATCTTCATCTATTCCAATAACATCACCATACCCTTCACATGTAGGACAAGCACCATAAGGATTATTAAAACTAAATAAATGTACATTAGGCTCTAAGAATGTCATTCCATCCAACTCAAATTTATTAGAAAAATGACGTATTGTTTTGTCACTAAGTGTTTCTATAAACAATTCTCCTTTTCCTTCAAAAAAGGCAGTTTGAACAGCATCCGCCAATCTATTTTTAAAATCTTCATCGTCAGGATTTGTAACAATTCTGTCTACAACTAATTGAATATCTGATGCTTTTAATTTCTTTATATTTTCTAATGCATCAATACGTTTTACCTCGTCTTTTACTTTTACTCTGGCATATCCTTGTTGTTGAAGTGCTTTTAGTTTGTCTTGTAATTTGCGTCCATCTTCCAGATAAATAGGAGAGAGGAGGAGGAGTTTTTCCGCTTTCGCGAAAGCGTTTACATACACCACCACATCGGTAACTGTATCTTTTTTTACTTGATTGCCAGAAATAGGAGAGATCGTTTTACCAATACGAGCATATAGTAACTTTAGGTAATCATAGATCTCTGTAGAAGTACCCACCGTCGATCTTGGGTTTGTAGAATTTACTTTTTGCTCTATCGCTATAGCAGGAGCAATCCCTTTAATATAATCTACTTTCGGTTTATCCAAACGTCCTAAAAACTGTCTTGCATAGGAAGAAAGACTTTCTACGTAACGACGTTGTCCTTCTGCATATAGCGTGTCAAACGCAAGACTGGATTTCCCAGAACCTGATAGTCCTGTAATAACTACTAGTTTATTACGCGGAATAACGGCATTTATATTCTTAAGATTATGAAGTTTTGCGCCTTTGATAATAATATTATCCTTAGGATTTACAAGAGAAATGTCTACTGGCATAGTAATTTTTTACAACTAGAAACAAAGATACTACTTCTGTTTCATACCGAAAACACTAGTGTTTTGGTATTTTTTTTAAAGAAATCATAAAAAAATTTTGTATTTGTCAAAAGAATACTAGTATATTTACAATTCTTAACACAATAAAACAATTTTCTGCCTATAGCATATTATTACTTTTTTTAAAATGATGATTGTAAGGAATTTTTCCTTCATAGTTAACCTACAAAAGTGTAATATGAAAACAGTGTTAATAGACGACGCCCTGCTCGTTAGTAATTACATCAAAGGAGATGAAAATTCATTAACGACCCTCATAACGAGGCACAAACAACGTATTTATAGTTTTATATATTCTAAAGTATATGATAGAGACGTATCTGAAGATATTTTTCAGGATACATTTATTAAAGTCATTAATACACTTAAGAGAGGTCGCTATAATGAAGAAGGTAAGTTTCTTCCTTGGGTAATGCGTATCGCTCATAATTTGGTTATTGATCACTTTAGACGTAATAATCGTATGCCTAAGTTTGATAACGATGGGGAGTTTAGCATCTTTTCTGTATTGAGCGACAACTGCTTAAACGCTGAAAAACAGTTAATTAAAGATCAAGTGGAATGTGATGTAAGACGTTTGATAGAAGAGCTTCCAGATGATCAGAAAGAAGTACTTTACATGAGAGTATATCAAGAGATGAGTTTCAAAGATATCTCAGAAAAAACAGGTGTAAGTATCAATACTGCGTTAGGTAGAATGCGTTATGCACTCATTAACCTTCGTAAGGTAATAGATAAACATAACATTATTTTAACAAATTAATATAATAATAGGGTATATTTTGCGTTATTGACATAACTATAAACCAAAAATAGCTATATGTCAAAAATTTACTCTGAACCATCGCCGGGTAAACAGGCTGAAAATTTACAACCTAAGTTAGAGACAATTAAGTTTCTACTTAACTATTCTAAGGCTTTAAGTGTTATACATTATAAATCGATGAATTTTGAAGCAGTCATCAACTAAACTTTGTAAAAATCCCAATCGTTCAGATTGGGCTTTTTCTATATATCAAACTATCAGAATACCAAATTGGTAGTAGGTAACTGACTTTTTATTCTCTCTTGTTCGGCTTTAGGAAAATGATTGCCACTTAATTCTAAAACCTCCAATCTTTTAAATCCTTTTAAGTCAGTTGGAAGTTTACTCAAGTTATTTTCTCTTAATAACAGTACTTTTAAATGCTCTAAGTGAGCAGTGTTTACTAGTAGTTCTGTTATATTAATAGCTGGATTATTGTCTAATACCAATCCGTTTATTTGTTGCATTAGGCTTAATTCTTGAGGGATTTGTGTAATATCATTATTAGATAACACTACTATTTTTAAATTAGGCACTTGCGCTAAATTTTTAAAAGCGCTACTTAGTTTTAATTGTGGATTTTCAGATAGATGTATTTCTTCTAAGGCATGTAATTTATTAATGTCTGATGGTATTTGTATTAGATTATTCCCATCTAGATATAAGAAGTCTAACTTTTTTACTTTTATACAAGTTGTTATCACTGATTTTATATCTAGTTGCGGATTATAGGATATATCAACTTCTCTTAACTTTGGTAATGCTGTAATGACTTCAGGAAGTTTTTTAAAAGCATTATTTCTAAGATTTAGAACAGTGATATTTTCTAATTGATTCAGATATTCTGGTAAATCAGCGATTGTATTTCCTTGAATATTTAGTAAACTTAAATTTCGCACCTCCTTAATTGCTTTTGGTAAAACGCTTAACTCACAGTTTGTTATGTAAAGCGATTGTAGGTTTGGAAGTTTATGTATTTGTGTATTAATTAAAGAGACTTCAGCGCAATCAAGATCAAGCCAAGTAACTTGATGAGTTTCTTGTAGGGCATGTCTAAACGTAGTATATTTTGTGTTGTTTTGAGCAATTACTACCCATTGAAACATTAGTATGTAGAGTAGAAGTAGTCTCTTTTTCATTAGATACAAAGTTTAAAATAGTCTGTAATAGTTGACTTTCTGTAAGAGTACTTATTTCTTCTTTTTTGCTCTTTTTTCTAAGGTTTTATAATATTCGTTAATAACGGTTTTGCGACCTATTGTTTTGGTGATAATGTCTTTTTCAAGATCCCATCCTCGTGCAGGAGAGAATTGACGCCCGTACCAAATAATTTGTAAATGTAAATCATTCCAAACATGCTCAGGAAATAAACGTTTGGCATCTTTTTCTGTTTGTACTACATTTTTTCCATTGGTAAATCCCCAACGATACATTAATCTATGTATGTGCGTATCTACAGGAAATGCGGGTGTGCCAAATGCTTGGGATACAACAACACTTGCCGTTTTATGACCTACTGCCGGTAATTCTTCTAGTAATGCGATATCATTAGGCACTTCACCATTATATTTATCGATTAGGATATGTGAGAGCCCGTGGATTCCTTTTGATTTCATAGGAGAGAGGCCAACAGGTTTTATGATTTCTCTAATTTCTTCTACCGTAAGTTTGATCATGTCATACGGATTATCAGCAACTTCAAATAGTAATGGAGTAATTTGGTTGACACGTACATCGGTACTTTGAGCACTCATTAATACTGCAATCAATAAGGTATATGGGTCTTTATGATCTAATGGAATAGGTATTTGAGGGTATAATTCTTTTAACGTATCTATAACGAAATCTACTTTTTCTTGCTTGGTCATTTTGTTTATCTTAGCAGGGTGAATTATTAAACAAAACACGTATTGAATATATTCAAGTGTTTTTTTAATGATGAGTTCTATAAAAAGTCAAACCATATTTAAAACGAAGATAATGAATACACTTAAAGTAGGGGATAAAGTACCTGATTTTACAACAACAGATCAAGATGGAAACACAGTATCACTTTCTGATTTTAAAGGAAAGAAACTAATTGTTTTCTTTTACCCTAAGGCATCAACACCTGGTTGTACTGCCGAAGCATGTAACCTAAGAGATAATTATCAAGCATTACAAGACCAAGGATATACATTATTAGGGGTAAGCGCCGATTCTGAGAAGCGTCAGAAAAATTTTGCAACTAAATATGAATTTCCATTTCAACTTCTTGCAGATGAAGATCATAGTGTGATCAATGCTTTTGGAGTATGGGGATTAAAGAAGTTTATGGGGAAAGAATATGATGGTATTCACCGTAAAACATTCAAGGTAGATGAACAAGGAGTGGTTACTGAGGTTATAGATAAAGTAAAAACTAAAGATCACGCGGCTCAATTGTTATAGTACATTACTACTGCATCTAAAACAAATAACACTTATGGCAATGCCTAAGAAAGGATCTAGAAAAATTATTGTAGATCATGAACCATATTTTTGGAAAGTTATTGCAGATGAAGATTTGTATTTCAAACAATTAATTATTGAAAATACTAAGTATCAAGATTATCAGATAGAAGCACTATTTGATTACAGAGAATCTCTTACTATTTCACCTAACATGGTAAGTCAGATTATACATTTAGCAATGCATAATGGTTGGAGTCCTGGGAAAAGTCAAGAAAAAAAGTATATATTTAAAGACTTTTCTAAATTAAAAATTAAGACTACTGCTATCTGGAAACCAGCTGTTTTTAATGGTAAGCAAGTATTAAAGAAAGGAGTAACTGATTTATTTTACTTTACTAATTTTAAAGGCTTAAGTTTTTCGTGGGGTGAATTTGATATCGGTAATGATTTTAAAGCTTCTTGTAAAATAGACGAGATGATTCATGATGTATATGGTGAAATCTATTCTGTTGAATCTGTTGGAGAACAATTTATAATTTCTGGAGCGCAAATCAATGAAAAAATCGACATGACACATGTAAATGATGTAGAAAAATGGACATTGAAAGTAACGCTAAGTGAATTCATTAAATTACCAAAACGTAATTATGAAAACACATAGTTTATGATTATCAATTGTCATTTTTCAAGACAAATAGATTACTTCATATAATAAGCATTCATAAAAAAAGCTCCTATTAGGAGCTTTTTTTATACGTTATATAGTAATGATTGTTTACTCGCCGTAAGCAACACTCTCGTATCCAAATTGTTCTCTTGATTTGATCATTTCGGCAATACCTTCAGGGAGTAATTCTTCCCAGCCTTCTTCGCCATCATGTATCATACGTAGTACTTCTCTAGAGAAAATACCAGAAATTGTTGGATCATAGTTTTCTATATCTACTACTTTACCATTGTACTTAAAGAACTTATAAAGCTCTTTCATACGTGGATGTACTTTCAAGTTTTCACTTGTAGTAAGTTCTCCAGTCTTAGGATTCTTCATTGGATATAAGTACACTTTAAGGTCTTTAAAGAATAACTTACCAAAAGCTTCTAAGATACCACCACTTAAATGACGATAATAACCTGCATCAAAGACATCAATAAGATTATTAACACCCATCACAAGTCCCATACGCTCTTTTGTATAGTTAGAGAAGTATTCTACTACTTTGTAATATTCTTTAAAGTTGGAGATCATCACCGTTTGTCCTAGCGAACATAACAGGCGCGCTCTTGCCATAAAGTCTTCTTCATCAATTTCTCCTTCAGCACGTAGATTGGAAAGTGTAATTTCAAAGATCACTTCTGTTTTCTTTTCATTTACACGATTGGCTTCTAAAAACATGGCAAGTGATTTCTCATACATATCCATGTTTACTTTTGTTACAGGTCTAAAACTACCACGTAATGCAAGTACATTCTTTTTATATAGAATAGCAGCTGGTAATACATTATTACCGCTAGGATCAAACATAACGGCTTCTGTCATTCCGTTTCTTACAAGTTGTAGACTCATTAAACGGTTATCTACACCTTCAAACTGAGGTCCAGAGAAGTTGATCGTATCTATTTCTATCTGATCTTTATCAATATGATCGTATAAGTATTGTAATAAATGTCTAGGATTGTCATGCTTATAAAAAGCACCATAAATTAGGTTGACACCTAAAGTTCCTAAGGTAAGTTGCTGTAATCTGGCGTCATTTTCGTGAAAACGAACGTGTAATATAATTTCATTAAAATCACCTTCTGGTGTAATTTGAAATTTAATACCTACCCAACCATGACCTTTATACTTTTTTGCAAAATCTATAGTAGCCACTGTATTGGCATAGGTAAAGAAAATTTTATTAGGCTCTTTATAGCGTGAGATACGATCTTCTATAAGTTGCATCTCATGCGTAAGCATTTTTTTAAGACGCTTTTCGGTCACATAACGACCGTCATCTTCTATACCATAAATTGCATCACTAAAGTCTTTATCATAAGCACTCATTGCTTTTGCAATGGTACCGCTGGCTCCACCAGCTCTAAAGAAGTGACGTACGGTTTCTTGTCCAGCACCTATTTCTGCAAATGTACCGTAGATGTTTTCATTAAGATTTACTCTTAATACTTTGTTCTTTATCGAAGGGACTTTTTCAAATTCCTTATCTCCAAGAATTGTAATTGCCATAGCTAATTATTTACCTTTTAAGTAGGTTTTTCAAATATACTAAATAGCTACAGTACCCAAAAAAAATAACTGTATTTTTGCATCATAATTTTATACATAAACTCCTTGTAATAATTCACAGATTTGACAATTACATTTTTAGGTACTGGTACATCTCAAGGAATTCCTGTTATAGGGAGTGATCACCCTGTATGTTTAAGTGAAGATCCTAGAGATACACGTTTACGGGTATCTGTTCTTATCGAATGGGATACGTATCATTATGTTATAGATTGTGGTCCTGATTTTAGGGCACAGATGCTACATACGCTTTCGCGAAAGCGTACTCCAGAGGGAACCCTCGTACCATTGAGTGGTATTTTATTTACACATGAACATGCAGATCACGTAGCGGGACTTGATGACATTCGTCCTTTTGTATTTAAACAAGGAGATGTTCCTATTTATGCACATAAACGTGTGCTCACAACCTTAAAAGAACGGTTTGATTATGTTTTTGCTACAGAAAATCGATATCCAGGAGCACCCAGTGTAAGTTCATTTGAGGTCATTAATAATCAATCACTATCATTAGGAGGTATACCTGTTATTCCTATAGAGGGGTATCACGGAAACTTACAGGTTTTTGGATATCGTTTTGATAAAATTGCTTATTTGACGGATATCAAAACCATCGCTCCTGAAGAATTAAAAAAATTACAAGGACTTGATATACTAGTGATCAATGCATTGCGTTATGAAGAGCATCAAACACACTTAAATGTAGATGAAGCACTGGAATTGATAGCGAAAATTCAACCAAAACAAACCTATTTTACACATATAAGCCATCATATGGGATTTCATGCGCAAGTAGAAGCTCAGCTTCCTGATAATGTACATCTCGCTTATGATGGATTAATACTAACAACACCCTAATGAAACGTAATATCTTCTTATACCTTTTTCTATTTGCTGCTTTATGGATTGTATATCAATATGTACACAACAAAAAGTTTTATGAAAATCAGCAACAAAAAATGACAAAGTTGGAAACGAAGCATCAAAAGGCTATAGATAGTATCGATGCTTTGCAACAGCGTATTGCTGAAACAGAATACTTTGGATTGAAAACAAATGCAAATGCGTATGAATATTATGAAAATGATAATATCAATATCGATTTTGTAACACAACAAGTAACCGATGGTATTATAGGAAAGAATACGATAAAAGGTAATGTATTTATTCCTTACGAAGGGGATGGACGTCCGTTTCAGGTAAATCAAATTCATTTGTTAAATCACCGTTGGATCATCGCAGACTTCTCTGATGGCAACACATGGGGAGAACTTTTGATTGAGTACTTTGTCAATGAAGATAATAGTATTGACTACCGTGTTATAGGGGATTTACTATATCCTTGATTTCTCTTA
>NZ_CANLOB010000016.1 GCF_947492815.1 uncultured Dokdonia sp. | reverse complement strand
GACAATTGTAAAATGAGTAATTAATAGCTCAGGTAGAATTAACTTTAATAAGTCTAAGGACAGTTCCATTTTTTTTTACAAAAATCCAACTTCTATTTTAATTCACACACAACTTTTAGGAATGATCCAAGGAAACTCTAGGGCGTCAATATAACTAATTAACAGCTTTATGATTTTTGCATCGGCTTTTATATGTATTTAGCATGTGTCATTGTATACGCTTTCGCGAAAGCGTACCAAGAAAACGTACTGTTAAAAGTATGATAAGTAGTGCTGAGTAACGTGCCGTAAATACTTAAGATATTTGTTGAAACTATATCTTAAACGTAATAACGGGTCGTTGCGCATGATTTACGAGACCTTCACTAAGAGAGCCGTTTAAAAAATGAGCAAGACCACTTCTTCCATGAGTTCCGATACCAACCAATCCAGATCCTATAGTTTCTGCAAAGTGAAGAATGCCTTTTTCTACAGAGTCATCATTGTAAATGTTTAAGGTGTAATCGGTACATGCTGGTTCTTTCTCCATAAAAACTTTCATTTTTGCTTCTATTTCATGCGTTGTGTGAAAGTTGTTTGGGGTATTTATATAAAGCATGTGTAATTTTACATCATTGTCTTTTGCAAAAGAAAAGGCTTGTTTGAAAGAAGTGTGGTTCTCTTCTTTAAAATTGGTTGCATAAATAAATTTCTCAATAGCAAAGTTTTCATGGCGTCTTTTGATGACGAGTACGGGTACTTTTGAATTACGAACTACTTTTTCTGTGTTAGATCCAATGAGTAATTCTTGAAGTCCTGTAGCGCCGTGTGATCCCATAACAATTAGGTCTGCTTCGTATTTTTCTGTGTATTCCATAATACCTTCAAAGGCACCATCAAATTCGGCAGTTTCATGTACGGTAATACCATCTAGGAAAGGAGCACTCATCATATTTTCAAATTTTTGATGTGCTAATTTCATAAAGAATATAGCTTCTGGAAGATCGCTTTTAGCACCTCCAGTAGCACCATCTACAAGTTGCATAGGGAGTTCAAGCATGTGTAGTAAATTGATTTCACTTCCATACTTTCTAGCGAGATCTGCAGCAACACGTAAGGCATTTTCTGCTTGTTCTGAAAAATCTGTGGGGACAAGTATTTTTTTAATCATATGTATGGGGTTTTTGTGAATAACTATGTTCAAAATAGTAACCGTCTTCAATTTACAAAATAATAAGCAGTTTAATAGACTTTTATAAATGGATAATTTGTATTACATTTGCACCATTGAAAGAAACGAGTATAGAGGGGACAGCGGTCCCCTCTTTTTATAGGCAAAGATGTTGAGAGAAAAAGTAACCCAACTTCTTCAAGAAGCAATGGATGAAAATCCATCACTTTTTTTGATAAGTTTAGACATACAAGGTAACAACGAAATTAAGGTCACAATAGATGGTGATCAGGGAGTTACTGTTCAGGATTGTATCGCTGTAAGTAGAAAAGTAGAGCACAATTTAGATAGAGAAGAAGAAGATTTTTCTTTAGAAGTAATGTCTGTTGGAGCAACAACCCCTCTTCAGCAACAGCGACAGTATAAAAAGAACTTAGGTCGTTCTCTGGAAATAAAAACCAATGCAGGTGTAAAATTAGAAGGAACGCTGGAAGAAGTTACAGATGAAAATGTAACATTAACTTGGAAAGCGAGAGAGCCTAAACCGGTTGGTAAAGGAAAAGTGACTGTTCAAAAAACAGAAGTAATTCCTTATGAAAATATAGTAGAAGCAAAAGTGATGATTAAATTTTAACAATATGTTGATATGGAGAATTTAGCGTTAATCGATTCTTTTTCGGAATTTAAGGACGATAAATTAATAGATCGTGTAACTCTAATGGCTATCTTAGAGGATGTCTTTAGAAGTACATTGAAAAGACGTTTTGGAAGTGACGATAATTTTGATATTATTATAAATCCTGATAAAGGAGATCTTGAAATTTGGCGTAACCGTATAGTGGTAGCTGATGGTGAAGTAGAAGATGATAATGCAGAAATATCCCTTACAAATGCACGTAAAATTGAAGAGGATTTCGAGGTTGGTGAGGATGTGTCAGAAGAGGTGAAGCTTATTGATTTAGGACGTCGTTCTATTTTGGCGTTACGTCAAAACTTGATAAGTAAGATTCATGAGCATGATAACACAAATATCTACAAGCAGTTTAAAGAGCTTGAAGGAGAGTTGTATACAGCAGAGGTGCATCATATAAGACATAGGGCTATTATTTTGCTGGATGATGAAGGAAATGAAATTATCCTTCCTAAAGATCGTCAGATTCCATCTGATTTCTTTAGAAAAGGAGAAAATGTAAGAGGAGTTATTGAAAGTGTAGAGTTGAAAGGAAATAAGCCTTCAATTATTATGTCTCGTACAGCTCCTGTATTTTTGGAAAAATTATTTGAATCAGAGATACCAGAAGTATTTGATGGTTTAATTACAATAAAGAAAGTAGTACGTATCCCAGGTGAAAAAGCCAAAGTAGCTGTAGATTCGTATGATGATCGTATCGATCCAGTTGGGGCATGTGTAGGAATGAAAGGATCTCGTATCCATGGGATTGTACGTGAATTAGGAAATGAGAATATAGATGTGATTAATTATACAAATAATCTTAATCTATATATAAGCCGTGCGTTAAGTCCGGCACGTATCACTAGTTTAAAACTAGATGATGAAAATAAAACGGCTCAAGTATATTTGAAGCCGGAAGAAGTTAGTAAAGCAATTGGTCGTGGAGGACATAATATTCGTCTTGCAGGTCAATTAACTGGATATGAGATAGATGTATATCGTGAAGGCGTAGAGGAAGATGTAGAGCTTACTGAATTCTCTGATGAGATCGAAGGATGGATTATTGAAGCATTTGCAAAAATTGGATTTGATACTGCAAGAAGTATCTTAGAGCAAGATGTAGATGATTTAGTAAGACGTACAGACTTAGAAGAAGAAACAGTTCTTGACGTAATGCGTATTCTCAAAGAAGAATTTGAAGAATAACAAGTCCTACTTGAATAATAAACAAGAGTAGGGAAAGAATAAATTAAAGCAGTTTATGGCAGCAGCAACAATGCGATTAAATAAGGTGTTAAGGGAACTCAACATTTCTCTGGATCGTGCCGTAGAGTATTTAGACTCTAAAGGTATCGAGATAGAGGCGCGTCCGACTACAAAAATCTCTCAAGAGATTTATAATGTACTTTCGGATGAGTTTCAGACAGACGCTAGTAAAAAAGTAGCTTCTAAGGAAGTCGCTGTAGAAAAGCTCAAGGAGAAGGAGGCATTGCGTATTGCTCGAGAAGAAGAAATCGAAGCAAAACAAGAGGCTAAAAAGCCTGAAGTGGTAAAAGCAAAAGTGAACCTTAGTGGTCCAAAACAAGTAGGTAAGATTGACCTTGGTGGGGCAAAGAAAACTGAAGTTCAGGAGCAAAAAGAAGCTCCTAAGAAGGAAGAAGTTGTCGAAGCTAAGCTAAAGGTGGAGGTTCCTAAGCCTGTTGTTACTCCTCCGGTTGAAAAACCTGTAAAGGAGAAAGAGGTGGAGAAGCCTGTTGCTAAAAAAGAAACTGCGCCTCCTGTGAAAAAGGAGGTTGCTCCTGTTAAAAAAGAAACGCCTAAAAAAGAGGTGTCTAAAAAACAAACTCCCAAAACTGAAGCAGCTGCCGATACTCCAGTTAGATTAGGGGATGAAGTAATTAAGACAGACTATAAAAAATTAGACGGACCTAACTTTACAGGGCAAAAAATTGATCTTACTCAATTCAAGAAACCTGAAAAGAAGAAAAAAGAAAGTGCTGACGATGCTAAGAAAAAACGTCGTAAGCGAATTACAAAACCAGGAGGTGGTAATAATTCCAACTCTGGAGGAGGTTCTAGAAATGGTGGAAACCGTGGTCGCGGAAATAATAAGCGTAAACCAGCAGTAGCTAAAGTAGAGCCTACTGAAGAAGAAGTGCAAAAGCAAATTAGAGAAACTCTTGAGAAACTTCAAGGGAAATCTAATAAAGGAAAAGGTGCAAAATATCGTAGAGATAAGAGAGATCAACACCGTCAAAAAACAGAAGGAGAACTTGCTGCTCAGGAAATAGAAAGTAAAATCCTTAAAGTAACAGAATTTGTTACGGTAAGTGAAGTTGCGATCATGATGGATGTGCCTGTGACAGGTATTATTTCGGCATGTATGTCTTTGGGAATGATGGTAACGATGAATCAGCGTTTGGATGCAGAGACACTTACTATTGTTGCAGATGAGTTTGGATATACAGTAGAGTTTGTTACTGCAGATCTGGAAGAGGCTATTGTTGAAGTAGAGGATGCTCCTGAAGATTTATTAGAAAGAGCGCCTATTGTAACTGTTATGGGTCACGTAGATCATGGTAAAACATCTTTCCTTGATTATGTGCGTAGTGAAAACGTAATAGCAGGTGAGAGTGGAGGAATTACGCAGCATATTGGTGCGTATGGAGTGACATTAGAAAGCGGTCAAAAAATGGCTTTCTTAGATACACCGGGTCACGAAGCCTTTACGGCGATGCGTGCACGTGGTGCTCAAGTAACAGATATAGCAGTTATTGTTGTCGCTGCAGATGATGATATCATGCCGCAAACAAAGGAGGCAATAGCCCATGCGCAAGCAGCGGGAGTGCCTATCGTGTTTGCTATAAATAAAGTAGACTTGCCTACAGCAAATCCTGAAAAAATTAAAGAAGGATTGGCGGCTATGAACTTATTAGTAGAAGATTGGGGAGGTAAAATTCAATCTCATGATATCTCTGCTAAAACTGGATTAGGGGTTAATGAACTTTTAGAAAAAGTATTGCTTGAAGCAGAATTATTAGAGTTGAAAGCAAACCCTCAGAAAAATGCTGTTGGTACAGTAGTGGAGGCATTCTTGGATAAAGGACGTGGATATGTATCTACTGTTCTTGTACAAGGAGGAACACTTCGTGTTGGAGATTACCTATTGGCTGGAACATGTTCTGGTAAGGTAAAAGCAATGCACGATGAACGTGGTAAGAAAATTAAAGAGGCTGGACCGTCAACTCCAGTGTCTGTACTTGGTCTTGATGGTGCGCCACAAGCGGGAGATAAATTTAATGTAATGGATGATGAGCGTGAAGCGAAAGATATCGCTTCTAAACGTACACAGCTACAACGTGAGCAAAGTGTTCGTACGCAACGTCATATTACACTTGATGAGATTGGAAGACGTATTGCATTAGGAGACTTTAAAGAGCTTAATATTATCCTTAAGGGAGATGTGGATGGTTCTGTAGAGGCACTTACAGATAGTTTCCAAAAACTATCTACCGAAGAGATTGCGGTAAATATCATTCATAAAGGAGTAGGGGCTATTACAGAAAGTGATGTGTTGCTAGCTTCAGCGTCTGATGCGATTATTATTGGATTTAACGTAAGACCAGCAGGTAATGCTAGGCAAGTGGCAGACAAGGAGGAAATCGATATCCGTATGTACTCAATTATATACGATGCGATTAATGATCTTAAAGATGCAATGGAGGGAATGTTGTCTCCAGAAATGCGTGAAGAAATCACAGGAACTGCAGAGATACGTGAAACTTTCAAAATCTCTAAAGTTGGGACGATCGCAGGTTGTATGGTAACTAATGGTAAAATCTTTAGAAACTCTAGTATACGTATTATACGTGATGCTGTAGTTGTTTATACAGGTGAGTTATCAACCCTTAAGCGTTTTAAAGATGATGTAAAAGAGGTGAGTAAAGGATATGATTGTGGTATGCAAATTAAAAACTATAATGATATCAAGATCGATGATGTAATCGAAGCTTTCCAAGAAGTGGCCGTTAAGAAGAAGCTTAAGTAAGATCATAACAGCATAACTATAATAAATGAAAAAGCCTTTCTAGAATTCTAGAAAGGCTTTTTTAATGATGAGATGGTAATCTCTATGTGTTTTTGTCTTTTTTTATCTCTTAGGGTCAGGCTTAAAAATTAAAGCGTTAGGAAACTCTTTTTTGATTTGTATAAGAGCTCTGTCTGCTTCAAGTCTGTTTCTAAAACTGCCTACCCACACTTTGTAATTTGGGGTTTCATATTCTATATCTGATTTCCAAGTGCCTACCTTATTTTTAAAACGTTTTAAGATAGTTCCTGCTTGTGTGGCATTTCCAGAATAAATTTGAATTTTATAGTGATCTCCAAGTTCGTTATCGTTACTTAATTCATTCTTTAATTCAAGTAATTGAGGGATTTTGGCATCTTGTGTAATGTTTACTTGTGCTGTTTGCGCTTTCGCGAAAGCGTAAAAAGAAAGAAAAATAGTGAATGTAAGTGCTTTAATGTTAGGGTGTATTCTCATATTAAAAATATAATTTGCATGGCAAAGGTAAATGAATAAACGAAAAATAGAATAATTTGTTATTTAGAATTATTATAAATTAAAAACTAGCGCTTTTGCATTCTTCAAAAATGAGTTCTAAGTATTATTTTTGCATACGATTTGAAGTGCTCGGTTAACAGTTTATTAACAGCAGTTATATTGTAATAATCGTGCCAAATTTTTGAAGCTAATTCAATACCAATTATGATACAGGTGAATCGCCGTAACTCATTTTCGAGAATTATCACACTATGCGCAGCATTTTTGCTCGCTTTTTCTTCTTCCCTTTTTGCTCAGATAGATGCCACTACTGGTGATGCAGATGCTGGGAAAGCATTATTTAAAACCAATTGTGCTGCTTGTCATAAGCTATATAAGCCTATGACGGGACCTGCGCTTTTTGGAGTAGTCGAAAAATATGAAGAAGATTACGAATGGTTAGGAAAATGGATCAGAAACTCGCAAGGACTTATCAATGCAGGAGATGCTAGGGCTGTAAAAGTGTATGAAGAGAATGGACAGAAAGTAATGAATGCTTTCCCTGCTCTTACCGATGCAGATATTAGTAATATACTTGCGTATACAAATACTCCTGTGCCAGAACCGCCAGTTATTGTTGATGATGAATCAAGTTCTACTAAAGGTGGAGGCGGTGTCTCAAATGAAATTATTCTTTCTATTTTAGGATTAATGCTATTGCTTCTTGTAGGAGTGTTATTTATTGTAAAAAATACACTTAAGAAATTTGCAGAAGCACAAGGTATCGAGGTAGAGAAAGAAGGGGTTCGTAAACCACTTTGGGAATCGTTTGTTGAGAATCAATTCTTAGTATTGGTGTCTGTGATTTTCCTTCTTTTAGGAAGTGCTTATTTTGCATATGGGTGGATGTCTCAAGTAGGTGTTGACCAAGGATACGCTCCTGTACAACCAATTCATTACTCACATAGAATTCACGCTGGAGATAATGCGATAGATTGTAAATATTGTCACTCTTCTGCAAGAGTAAGTAAGCATTCTGGTATCCCTTCATTAAATGTATGTATGAACTGTCATAAGTCTATAGGTGAAGTGGCAGCTGATACGCAAGCTGAAGGTAAGAGTGAATATGGAGTAGATTATAATAAAGAGATTCAGAAGTTATATGCAGCTGTAGGTTGGGATGAGGCTTCACAATCATATACGGGAGAGACAAAACCTGTAGAGTGGGTGCGTATTCATAATCTTCCTGATTTCGCATACTTTAATCACTCACAACACGTAAGTGTGGCAGGTGTAGAGTGTCAGAAATGTCACGGTCCTGTAGAGGAAATGGAGATTATGGAGCAATTTGCACCACTTACAATGGGCTGGTGTATTAATTGTCACCGTGAAACAAACGTAAAAGTAGAAGGAAACGCGTATTACGAAAAAATACATGAGCAACTTTCTAAAAAGTACGGGGTTGATAAACTTACGGCAGCTCAAATGGGAGGTCTTGAGTGTGGTAAATGTCATTATTAATTAAGACACCACTTTAAATAAGTATAATATAAGGTCACTGAGCATAGCGAAGTGCAAATAGTATAAAATCAATTATATGTCATCAAACAAGAAATACTGGAAAAGTGTCGATGAGCTTAACGGAAACCCGTTAGTTGAAACACTAAGACAGAATGAGTTTGTAGAAGAAATTCCGACAGATGAGTTTTTAGGTGATAAAGATACCTTAGAGGCTTCTCAGACAACACGTCGTGACTTCTTAAAGTACGTAGGTTTCACTACAGCAGCAGCATCACTTGCGGCTTGTGAAGGTCCTGTTAAGAAATCCATTCCTTATGTAGTGCAACCAGAACAAATCGTTCCTGGAGTTGCAGATTATTATGCATCTACGATTGCAGATGGATTTGATTTTGCAAGTGTGCTTGTGAAAACTCGTGAAGGAAGGCCTATAAAGATTGAAAATAATAAACTAGCAAAAGCTGGATATGGAGCAAATGCTCGTGTGCATGCTTCTGTGCTATCTATGTATGATCAAAATCGTGCACAAGGACCTACTGCTTCAGGTGAAGCTGTTTCTTGGGGAGATATTGATGCAGGTGTAATGGCGCAGTTAAGTAGTGGGAAGCAAGTGGTGTTATTAACACAAACATTTGCAAGCCCTTCTACTGATAAACTTATTGCTGAGTTTAAAGAAAAATATCCTAATGTTTCTCATATTGCTTACGATGCAGTAGGGGAGCAATTTGCATTAGATGCTTTCGAAGCAAAGTATGGAGTGCGTGCCCTTGCGGATTATGACTTCTCAAAAGCAACAGTAATTGTTTCTGTAGGAGCAGATTTCTTGGGGGATTGGAATGGTGGAGGCTATGATGCTGGATATGCAAAAGGACGTATCCCTACAGATGGGAAGATGTCTAAGCACTTCCAGTTTGAAGCAAATATGTCTCTTTCTGGTGCTAATGCAGATGTGCGTGTGCCAGTAAAGCCATCTGAACAGAAGGCGATTTTAAAAGCATTAGCTGGAGGGTCTATGTCTGGTGTTCCAGAGCATGCGAAGGCAAAAGTGAGTGAAGCATTAAGTGAATTAAGAGCAGCAGGTAGTAAAGGTATTGTTGTGACTGGTTTGCAAGATATGGCTTCACAAGCAGAGGCTTTAAGAATAAATGAAAGTAGTGAGGTGATTGACGTTACTGCACCAAGAATGACACGTTCTGGTGATGTGCGTAAAGTGAATCAGCTTGTTAAAGATATGAATGCTGGTAAGATAGGAATGTTAGTAATGGCGGGTGTAAATCCTTCTTATACACTTCCTAATGCTGCTGAGTTTGACGCAGGTCTTGCTAAAGTAGCGGTTTCTGTAGCGTGTTCTATGCGTGCAGATGAATCAGCTTCAAAAGCAACACATATTGCACCAGTACCTCATTACCTTGAGGCGTGGGGTGATGTTCAAATAAAGCAAGGGGAGGTAAGCATTACGCAACCTACGATACGCCCTTTATTTGATACAAGACAATTTCAAGATAGTTTGTTGAAATGGATGGGATACGATCAGTCGTATTATACATACATAAAAAACACAATGACTGATGCGGGTATCTCTTTTAATAAAGCGGTACACGATGGGGTTGTGATGACTAACGCTTTCGCGAAAGCGGTTACAACAAATACAGATGTTTCAATAACTGAAGATGCAGGTGCTTCAACAAGCTTCCAAGATGGTGGAGGTTTTGAATTAACCTTATATACTAAAACATCAATGGGAGATGGTAGCCAGGCAAATAACCCTTGGTTACAAGAGATGCCAGATCCTATTACAAGAGCTACTTGGGATAACTACTTAACCATGTCTGAAGCTGATGCTAAAAAACTTGGTTTATGGTTTGATCGTAGTACGTTCTTTACAGAAGCCCGTCACGATGCTAATGGAGGTCTTAATGGTCATCTTGCAAATGTGACTATAAATGGAGTGACTCTTGAAAATGTGCCAGTAATGGTGCAGCCAGGTCAAGCAAACGGATCGATAGGTCTTGCTGTTGGGTATGGAAGAACAACGTCTATTCAAGAAGAAATGCAAACGGGTGTAAATGCATATGCATTAATGCTCAATGGTAGTATGACGCAAGGAAATGTTTCTATTTCTAAAGCAAATGGTGTTCATGAGTTTGCAGTAATACAATTACACAATACCTTAATGGGGCGTGGTGATATTGTAAGGGAAACTAGGCTTGAAATTTTTAGTTCTAAAGATTTTACTAAAAAAGATTGGAATCCAATTCCTGAAGTTTCTAAAGATCACCAAGAGTATGCAGTGACTTCACCTGAAGTAGATCTTTGGGATGAGTTTGATCGTTCTGTTGGTCATCATTTTAACCTTGGAATTGATTTAAATGCGTGTACAGGATGTGGGGCTTGTGTGATTGCATGTCACGCAGAAAACAATGTTCCTGTAGTTGGAAAATCAGAAGTACGTCGTAGCCGTGATATGCACTGGTTACGTATAGATAGATATTATTCTTCTCAAGATACTTTTAAAGAAGATAATGAAAAGAAAGATGGCTTTAGCGGTCTTGGAGGTGATAATGGATCTCTAGGAGGATTTGGAGAAATGGAAGATCCAGCTGCAAATCCACAAGTGGCTTTCCAGCCAGTAATGTGTCAGCACTGTAATCATGCTCCTTGTGAGACTGTGTGTCCAGTAGCTGCAACATCACACGGTCGTCAAGGTCAAAACCATATGGCATATAACCGTTGTGTAGGTACACGTTATTGTGCAAACAACTGTCCATATAAAGTGCGTCGTTTCAACTGGTTCTTATATAATGGTAATGATGAGTTTGATTACCATATGAATAATGACCTTGGACGTATGGTGATTAATCCAGATGTAACAGTACGTTCTCGTGGGGTTATGGAAAAATGTTCTATGTGTATGCAAATGACACAAAAAACAATTTTGGATGCCAAGCGTGATGGACGTGTAATTAAGGATGGAGAATTTGCAACAGCATGTTCAAATGCATGTACAAGCGGAGCATTAACGTTTGGAGATGTAAATGATAAGGATAGTGATGTATATCACCAGTCACAAGACGACAGAATGTATCACTTACTGGAAAGTGTAGGAACAAAACCAAATGTATTCTACCAGACGAAAGTGAGAAATACAAAAGAAGCATAAAAATAACTAATCAAAAGAACTAATTATATAGGATTATGGCGCATTACGAAGCACCTATAAGAAGACCACTAGTTACCGGCGATAAAACATATCACGATGTAACTTTAGATGTTGTAGCTCCTGTAGAAGGACGTGCAAATAAGTCTTGGTGGATAGTATTTACTATTGCTTTAGCTGCATTTCTGTGGGGAATAGGCTGTATTATTTATACCATATCTAATGGTATTGGTAGTTGGGGTCTTAATAAAACTGTAGGATGGGCTTGGGATATTACCAACTTTGTATGGTGGGTAGGTATCGGTCACGCAGGGACACTGATTTCTGCTGTACTTTTACTATTCCGTCAAAAATGGCGTATGGCGATTAACCGTTCTGCAGAGGCAATGACCATTTTCTCTGTAGTTCAAGCAGGATTATTCCCGATCATTCACATGGGGCGTCCTTGGTTAGCATACTGGGTATTACCTATTCCAAATCAATTTGGTTCTTTATGGGTAAACTTTAACTCACCACTTCTTTGGGATGTATTTGCGATATCAACATATTTATCGGTTTCTTTAGTATTCTGGTGGACAGGATTACTTCCTGATTTTGCAATGATTCGTGATCGTGCAGTGAAGCCTTTCCAAAAGAAGATTTATAGTTTATTATCTTTTGGATGGTCAGGTCGTGCAAAAGATTGGCAACGTTTTGAAGAGGTGTCATTGGTACTTGCAGGTCTTGCAACACCACTTGTACTTTCTGTACATACAATTGTATCGTTTGACTTCGCAACTTCAGTGATTCCTGGATGGCATACTACTATTTTTCCTCCTTACTTTGTTGCAGGAGCGGTATTCTCAGGTTTTGCAATGGTAAACACATTACTTATTGTAATGCGTAAAGTATCAAACTTAGAAAATTATATTACGTTACAACATATTGAGTTGATGAACATAGTCATTATGATTACTGGTTCTATTGTTGGAGTGGCTTATATTACTGAGTTATTTATGTCTTGGTATTCTGGAGTAGAATATGAGCAGTATGCATTCTTAAATCGTGCAACAGGACCTTATGCTTGGTCTTATTGGGCAATGATGACATGTAATGTATTCTCTCCGCAATTTATGTGGTTCCCTAAGTTAAGAAGAAGTATCATGTTCTCTTTTGTGATATCAATTGTAGTAAATATAGGGATGTGGTTTGAGCGTTTTGTAATTATTGTTACTTCATTACATCGTGATTACCTTCCTTCTTCTTGGACAATGTTCTCTCCTACTTTTGTAGATATAGGAATATTTATTGGAACAATAGGTTTCTTCTTTGTACTCTTCTTATTATATGCACGTACATTTCCAGTGATTGCACAAGCAGAGGTGAAGACAATTATGAAATCATCTGGGGAGCGTTATAAGAAATTAAGAGAGTCAGGACAGTCATTATTAGGTACAGGAGCAGATTCTCGTACTTCTGGAGGTCCAGTGAAAATAAATCTTGGAGATCATACCGTAACAGCAGATACTCAAAAACTTGATGATGGACAGCCATTAGTAGAAGTTCCTTCAGGAAGTGTAGAAGATCTTGTAGGTTCACTTGGGGTATTTGATGCAAATACGCAACAAGCAGATGATCTTAAAAAAATAAATGGTATTGGTCCAAAAATGGAAGAGAAGCTTAATGAGCTTGGTATCTTTACATTTGCTCAAGTGGCAAAAATGACACAAAGAGAGTACGACCTTTTAGATAGTATTACAGGTTCATTCCCAGGAAGAGCAGAGCGCGATGATTGGGCAGGACAGGCAGCAAAACTTAATAACAACTAGTATGAGTACGGGATCACACGTTATACACGCACTTTATACAGATGACGACGTTTTAATGAACGCCGTTAAGGAAGCAAAGAAAAAACACTTGCATATCAATGAGGTGTACACACCGTTTCCTGTGCATGGACTTGATAAAGCAATGGGATTAGCCCCAACAAGATTAGCCATTACTGCATTTATGTATGGTTGTGTTGGACTTACAGTTGCTATTACCATGATGAATTTTATTATGATTGAAGATTGGCCTCAAAATATTGGAGGTAAACCAAGCTTTAGTTATATAGAAAATATGCCTGCATTTGTTCCAATTATGTTTGAACTTACAGTGTTTTTTGCAGCACACTTAATGGTTATTACCTTTTATATGCGTAGTAGACTTTGGCCATTTAAAAAAGCAGAAAATCCTGATGTACGCACAACAGATGATCATTTCTTAATGGAAATAGATGCTTCAGGACACAATGCACAAGAACTTGCAGACTTTTTAGTAGGTACTGGTGCAACAGAAATTAATTTAGTAGCAAACGAAGAATAAGGATACGCAATGAAGAATATATTCAAAATAGCGATCGTACTTATTGCCATTGTAAGTTTAGGTTCTTGTAAAGAAGATAATAAGCCTAACTATCAATACATGCCTAATATGTATGAATCAGCAGGATATGAAACCTATGGTGATTATGAAGTGTTTGAAGCTGTAACTGGAGGGTCATCAGCCATGATACCTGCAGAGGGATCAATAGCACGTGGGTGGATGCCTTATGAGATAGAAAATACAAATGAAGGGAAAGAGTTTGCAAAGGCAAATCTTAAAAACAAACTTCCTTTTACCGAAGAAACTGAAGCTAAAGGAAAAGAGCTTTATGATATATATTGTGGTATTTGCCATGGTAAAAAAGGTGATGGTAAAGGAAAGCTAGTAGAGCGTGAAAAAATATTAGGTGTGCCAGCATATAATGATGCAGGTAGAGCAATAACTGAAGGAAGTGTTTACCATGTTATGTATTATGGTATTAATTCTATGGGATCTTATGCTTCTCAAATGACAGAAGAAGAAATGTGGATGGTAGATCATTATGTAATGTCTCTAAAAGATAAATTAGATAAGAAAGAACCTCGTGCATATGATGTAGTAGAAGCTGTTGAAGAAATTCATGTAGAAAATACTCATGCAGACGAAGGAGGACACGAGACTGAAGAACACCCTACTACCGAAGGAGATCACGGTACAGAGCATTAAACACACTAACTGAAAAAGCGATAACAAAAAGATATGTATACATTATCTAAAAACTTAAGACTTACAGCATTTATATTTATGGCTGTTGGTTTCGTATTGTTTGCAGTAGATTATGTTAATTTACCTAAAACTACAGAAGATGTGATAGCTATGGAAGCAGCACATGGTGATGGTCACGGAGGTGGTCATGCATCAGAAGCAGTTACTCATGATAGTGGTCATGCAGAAGCTAATGCACATCATGGAGAAGAATCTTCTCATAGCGAAGGAGGACACGAAATGACTCAAGAAGAACATAATAAACATGTATTAGCACAATACCAAAATAAGCCTTGGTCTGCTATTTATATTGCTGCATTTTTCTTCTTTATGATAGCTCTTGCTTGTCTTGCATTCTATGCAATTCAATATGTAGCTCAGGCTGGTTGGTCACCATTACTTCTTAAAGTAATGGAAGGTATCACTGGTTATTTGCCAGTGGGAAGTGTGATTATGCTTGTGTTACTAATATTAGGAGTATTTCAATTTAACCATATGTTTCATTGGGCAGATCCTTCATTAGTAGAAGAAGGTAATGCGCATTATGATAAAATTATTGCAGGGAAATCCGGTTGGTTAAATCCATATAGATTTATAATCTTTTCGGTATTATATCTTTTAGGTTGGAATATCTATAGATATTTTGCTTTGAAATTTAGTAAAAATCAAGAAGAGGCTTCTGATAATAAATGGCATAAAAAATCATTTAAGGCTGCAGCAGGGTTTTTAGTATTCTTTATTTATACAGAATCTATGATGTCTTGGGACTGGATTATGTCTTTAGATCCACATTGGTTTAGTACGCTATTTGGATGGTATGTATTTGCAGGAATGATGGTATGCGCAATTACAACAATTGCATTGGTTACAATTTATCTGAAATCAAAAGGATATTTAGAAAAAGTAAATGATAGTCATATTCATGATTTAGCTAAGTTTATGTTCGCCTTTAGTATTTTTTGGACATACCTTTGGTTCTCTCAATTTATGTTGATCTGGTATTCAAATATTCCAGAAGAAGTAACCTACTTTATTACAAGAATAGACGATTATAAGTTGCCATTCTTTGCAATGTTAGGTATGAACTTTATCTTCCCATTGTTGTTACTAATGAATAGCGATTTCAAAAGAGTTAATTGGTTTGTAGTAATGGCAGGTATAGTGATTCTATTAGGACATTATGTAGATATCTTTAATATGGTTATGCCAGCAACTGTAGGAAAGTCTTGGTCGTTTGGTTTTGTTGAAATAGGATCATTATTATTCTTCCTCGGATTATTCATTTTTGTAGTATTTAGATCACTTACAAAACGTCCATTAGAACCTAAGCGTAATCCGCTTATTGAAGAAAGTAAACATTTTCACTATTAGTATATAGATAAAAGAAGTTAGAAAGCAATGACAGGTTTATTAGCACTCATCGTAGTAATTCTATTTGTAGTTACAATTTGGCAAATGTCAAAGATCTTTAAGTTATCACAACTTAAAGGGAATAGTGAAAACGGACAAATAGCAAATGATAAGGACAACCGTGTTAACGGTAAGTTGATGATTATGTTCCTTATCTTCATGTATTTTATAACTATATATTGTTTCTGGAACTATAGTAAGTTTTACTTACCCGAAGCATCTTCAGAACATGGTTCTAGTTATGATACATTAATGTTTATATCTCTTGCTCTCATTATGGTTGTGCAAGTGATAACACAAGCTCTACTTCATTACTTTGCATACAAGTATCAAGGTAAGAAAGGAAATCGTGCATTATTTTATGCAGATAATGATAAGCTCGAGTTTATATGGACTATTATTCCAGTAATCGTTTTAGCAGGTCTTATCATCTATGGGCTATTTACTTGGTCTGACATCATGAATTTTGAAGAAGAAGAAGATGCTATTGTTGTTGAGTTGTATGCAAAACGTTTTGCATGGGAAGCTCGATATGCTGGAGATGATAATATTCTTGGAAATGCAAATGTGCGTTTTATAGAAGGTGCAAATACAGTAGGGGTAGACTTAAGCGATCAAGATGCAATGGATGATGTGATTACTTCAGAATTACACTTGCCAGTAGGGCGTCAAGTGATCTTTAAATTAAGATCTCAAGATGTGTTACATTCAGCATATATGCCTCACTTCCGAGCACAAATGAATGTTGTGCCAGGTATGATTACACAATTTTCTTTTACACCTTCAAAAACAACTGCTGAAATTCGTGAGACGCAGTATATGAAAGATAAAATGCAGGTTATAAAAGAGATAAGAAAAGAAAAAAACAAAAAGTCTATTGCAGCAGGTAATGGTGAAATAGATGAGTATGATGAATTTGATTATTATTTGCTATGTAATAAGATTTGTGGTGCATCTCACTACAATATGCAAATGAAGATTGTTGTTGAAACCCAAGAGGAGTATGATGCTTGGATGGCTAAACAAGAAACATTTGGGAAAAAAATAGCAGGGAAATAAAATAAAAAATTAACTAAAGTTAAAGAAAATATAAGATTATGTCAGCACACGCAGCAGGATTAGATCACGCACACGACGATCACGGGCATC
Organism: uncultured Dokdonia sp.; assembly: GCF_947492815.1. Taxonomy (GTDB): domain Bacteria; phylum Bacteroidota; class Bacteroidia; order Flavobacteriales; family Flavobacteriaceae; genus Dokdonia. Next base: position 102,370 of record NZ_CANLOB010000016.1, on the reverse strand, counting down.
ATCATAAAGAAACATTTGTAACGAAGTATATCTTTAGTACAGATCATAAAATGATTTCAAAGCAGTATTTGATTACTGGTTTAATCATGGGTATTATTGGTATTGCAATGTCATTGCTTTTTCGTTTACAACTAGCTTGGCCAGATCATCAATTTACAGTTTATGAAATATTTTTAGGTGATTGGGGTAAAGATGGGGTAATGGATCCTAATGTATATCTAGCTCTTATTACAATACATGGTACTATTATGGTATTCTTTGTATTAACAGCGGGTCTTAGTGGAACGTTTAGTAACTTATTAATTCCGTTACAAATTGGGGCTAGGGATATGGCGTCAGGTTTCTTAAACATGGTGTCTTATTGGTTATTTTTCCTTTCTTCTGTGATTATGGTATTGTCTCTATTTGTAGAGTCTGGGCCAGCAGCAGCAGGATGGACAATTTACCCTCCTTTAAGTGCACTACCTAATAGTATTTCTGCATCTGGTATGGGTATGACATTATGGTTAGTATCTATGGCAATATTTATTGCATCATCACTTTTAGGATCACTTAATTATATTGTAACAGTATTAAACCTTCGTACAAAAGGAATGACTATGACACGTCTTCCGCTTACAATATGGGCATTTTTTGTAACTGCAATTATTGGGGTGGTATCATTCCCAGTATTATTATCTGCAGCATTGATGCTTATTATGGATAGGAGTTTTGGTACCTCTTTCTTTCTTTCTGATATTTATATTGGAGGAGAAGTATTACATAATTCTGGAGGTTCTCCAGTATTATTTGAGCACTTATTTTGGTTCTTAGGTCATCCAGAAGTATATATTGTATTATTACCAGCATTAGGTATAACATCAGAGATTATAGCCACAAACTCCCGAAAACCAATTTTTGGATATAGGGCCATGGTCGCTTCTATTCTTGCAATTGCATTTTTATCTACAATTGTTTGGGGTCACCATATGTTTATTTCGGGAATGAACCCATTCTTAGGATCGGTATTTACATTTACAACATTATTAATTGCAATACCTTCTGCGGTTAAAGCATTTAACTATATAACTACATTGTGGAAGGGTAACTTACAGTTTAATCCAGCGATGCTCTTCTCAATTGGATTAGTATCTACATTTATATCTGGTGGATTAACTGGAATCATCCTTGGTGATAGTACGTTAGATATTAATGTACACGATACATATTTTGTAGTAGCTCACTTCCACTTAGTAATGGGTATCTCAGCATTATATGGTCTATTTGCAGGAGTATATCATTGGTTCCCTAAAATGTTTGAAGGGAAAATGATGAACAAGAATTTAGGGTATGTTCATTTCTGGGTAACAGTAATTGGGGCATATGGTATTTTCTTTCCAATGCATTTTATTGGAATGGCTGGTTTACCAAGACGTTACTATACAAATACAGCATTCCCATACTTTGATGACTTATCTGATGTAAATATTGCAATTACGATATTTGCTTTCATAACAGGAGCAGCTCAATTAGTATTCTTATATAACTTCATACATTCTATGTTTTATGGAAAGAAAGGACCTAAAAACCCTTGGAAATCTAATACGTTAGAATGGACTGCTGAAGTAAAGCATATTCACGGAAACTGGGATGGACCTATTCCAGAAGTACATAGATGGGCATATGATTATAGTAAGTTAAATAAGGATGAATCTGATTATGTAATTCCAGGTCAAGATTTCGTCCCACAACATATTCCATTACAGGATAATGAAGAAGAAATGCATCACTAAGAAGTGATTTTACAAATAAATTAAAAGCCTATTCTAATTAGAATAGGCTTTTTTTATATCCGTTATTCGTTTAATATTGAGAATTTAACAGATTATTAAGTGTTGTAATGTTTTAGAGTATTTATTCTTTATGTAACTTTTTAGCATTAAATACATCCATCATTATGAAATATATTAAATCAATAATCTGTTTGGCTTTAGTTTGCGTATTTACAAGCTCACTAAATGCGCAGTTTAAAAAAGGAGCAACTGTAGAAGGTATTACAGAATACTCCATGGAAAATGGTCTTAAAGTACTTTTGTTTCCAGATAATTCATCTCAAACTATTACGGTTAATATAACGTATCTCGTAGGGTCAAGACATGAAGGATATGGGGAAAAAGGAATGGCACACCTTTTAGAACATATGGTGTTTAAAGGAACGCCTAATCATAAAGATATTCCAAAGGAACTATCTTCACATGGAGCTAGACCGAATGGAACTACATACTATGATAGGACAAATTATTTTGAAACTTTTAATGCAACTACAGAAAATTTAGATTGGGCATTAGATTTAGAAGCAGACCGTATGGTGAACAGCTTTATTTCAAAAGAAGACTTAGAAAGTGAGTTTACAGTTGTTCGAAATGAATTTGAAAGCGGAGAGAATAACCCTACTAGAGTAATGATTCAAAAACTAGCCGATGCAGCTTTTATGTGGCACAATTATGGAAAAAGTACGATAGGTAATCGTAGTGATATAGAACGTGTTCCTATTGAAAATTTGCAAGCTTTTTATAAGAAGTTCTACCGTCCAGATAATGCAGTGCTTATGGTTACGGGTAAGTTTGATGAAAAGGAAACATTAGACTTAATAGGAAAGAAGTTTGGTGCGATAAAACGACCTGCTATACCAGTTCGTGATAGTTACACAGAAGAACCTGCACAAGACGGAGAGCGCTTTGTAAATGTAAGTAGAACAGGAGAATCTCAAATAGTAGCAGCTTTGTATCACACGCCGGCAGGATCACATGAAGATTATGCTGGAATATCACTTATAGAAGATATTATGACAAATGCTCCTTCTGGGAGATTGTATAAAAGTCTTGTAGATAAACAAAAAGCGTCAGATATGTTTGCTTTTTCTCCATTTACAAAGGAGCCAGGGTTTATGTATTTACAAGTAAATATACCATCAGATAAAAACGCTGATGAAGTTCAAGAAATAGTAAGAAACACCTTTGATAATTTTAAACCTATTACACAAGAAGAATTAGATCGTGCTAAAGCAAATACACTTAAAAATATTGATCAGATTAGTCGTAATTCCGGATTCTTAGGTACCTATATGAGTGAATTTATAGGAGCAGGAGATTGGAGGCTAAGTTTTATACAACGAGATCGTATTGAAGCTATGACAGTTGATAAGATTAACGCCATAGCTCAAAAGTATTTCATTCCTACAAACCGAACAGTGGGTCGTTTTATTCCTACCAAAGAACCTAAGCGAGTAACATTAGAACACACAGAAGGGCTTAGCGATCTAGTAAGTGATTACAAAGGCCGTGAAGATATGGGTACAGGAGAGGCATTTGATGTAAGCTTTGATAATATAGAAAAACGCCTTGAGCGAGGAAAACTATTAGATCACATTAACTACGGTTTGATAGACAAAGAAAATAGAGGAGATGTCGTTACTGTAAATTTTGCAATACGAAATGGAAAAGTAGATGACTTTATGAATATGGGAATGATCCCTAGCTTCACGGCATCTATGTTGAATAAAGGAACTGCCTCAAAGACTAGGCAACAAATTCAAGACGAATTAAGTAAGCTTAAAAGCTCTGTCTTTTTTAGTGCACGTGGAGGGAATGTATATGCATATGTAACATCAACCAAAAAAGATTTGATGGCAAGTTTAGCGCTTATGGAAGATATGCTTAAAAACCCGACATTTGATCAGGCAGAACTTGATAAACTAAAAACAGAACGTCTTGCAGGGATCGAACAGAATAAAACAGAACCTGGATTCTTAGCTTCTTTTCGCTTAGGGCAAATAAATAACCATTTCCCTAAAGGACACCCTAACTATGCTATGAGTATAGCAGAACAAGAAGAAGCAATTAAAGCAGTTACGGTTTCGGATATGAAGAACTTTCATAAGAAATACTACGGTTTAGGGTATGCTACACTTGTGGGTATAGGAACTATGGATAAGTCAGCGGTAGTAAAGTATTTTGAAACTGGTTTTAAAGACATGAAAGGGGGTAAATATGAAGAGATTAAAAGCCCATATAGCCCTACAAAAGCTGTTTCTGAAGAGATCATAACACCAGATAAGAAAAATGCAACTACATATGGTACACTTGGAATAAAAGTGAGTCAGTATGATGAAGACTATGCAGCACTTAATATCGCAGGAACTATTTTAGGGGGAGGATTTTTAAATTCCCGTATAGCAAATCGATTACGTCAACAAGATGGGGTGAGTTATGGAGCAGGTGCAAGCGTAAATGTAGATAGCGATAAAATAGATGGAGATTCTTCCTTCTTCGTATATGCTATTTATAATCCTTCAAATCTTGCTAAAATAAAACAAGGCTTTAGCGAAGAAATTGATCGCTTTATAAAAGATGGAATTACACAAGAAGAGCTTGAAAATGCGGTAAACGGATGGGTACAAGCACAAAATGTATCTAGAGCAAAAGATAATGAACTAGCTTCTGTTATTAATAATAATCTGTATTACGATCGCGATATGGATTTTCATAAAAAAATTGAGGCAAATGTAAAATCATTAACAGTTCAAGATGTAAATGCTGCGATTAAAAAGTATTTAAAATCCTTTGATCAGTGGACAGTAGTGCATGCAGGAGATTTTAAAGAATAATAATAGCATTCTCTAAAACTTTAAAAACCTCGTTATCATTAAAATAACGAGGTTTTTTTTGGGTACGCTTTCGCGAAAGCGTACTAAGACAATCCTTATATTTGTGTAACACGTATTATGTAAACAGACTATGAATGAAAACTTAGATCCAACAAGCAATAAGTATACGCATGAAGAGATGGATGTAGAACGTGCTTTACGTCCCTTGTCTTTTGAAGATTTTACAGGACAAGATCAAGTGTTGGAAAACCTTCAAGTCTTTGTGCAAGCAGCAAACTTACGTGGTGAAGCATTAGATCATACCCTCTTTCATGGACCTCCAGGACTTGGGAAAACAACCTTGGCAAATATTCTAGCAAATGAATTAGATGTAAACATAAAAATTACATCAGGTCCTGTGCTAGATAAACCAGGTGATCTTGCAGGCTTACTAACCAATCTAGAAGAAAGAGATGTATTATTTATAGATGAGATCCATCGTTTAAGTCCTATTGTAGAAGAGTACTTATATTCAGCTATGGAAGATTATCGTATCGATATCATGATCGAAACAGGACCAAATGCGCGTACGGTGCAAATTGATTTAAGTCCGTTTACATTAGTAGGCGCAACCACTCGATCAGGATTGCTAACTGCACCGATGAGAGCTCGTTTTGGAATCTCTTCTCGATTACAATATTACAGTACAGAATTACTCACTTCTATTGTACAGAGAAGTGCTCATATTTTAGGAGTGCCTATCTCCATGGAAGCAGCCATAGAAATAGCAGGAAGAAGTAGAGGGACCCCTCGTATTGCAAACTCATTATTACGCCGTGTTCGCGATTTTGCACAAATAAAAGGTGACGGAACTATAGATATTGGTATTGCTAGATTTAGTTTAAAAGCACTGAATGTAGATGCACACGGATTAGACGAAATGGATAATAAGATACTCGCTACGATTATTGATAAATTCAAAGGAGGACCTGTTGGTATTACAACACTTGCAACAGCCGTATCTGAAAGTGCAGAAACCATAGAAGAAGTATATGAACCTTTTTTAATACAACAAGGCTTTATTATGCGTACGCCAAGAGGAAGAGAAGTGACAGAAGAAGCATATCGTCATTTAGGAAGAACTAAAGGACCTGTGCAAGGCGGGTTGTTCTAAAGTTAAAAGGTCTTATTAGATGAAAGAAAAAATAATCCCCACAGTTCCATTTTTTGCATTTTTAAAAAATGCAAATAAGATTGTTAAGAACCCATTGCCCTTTCATCATAAAAACTTTGAGGAAAAAGGAGATACATTCCGGTTGAAATTAGGAGCAGGAAAATCTGTTATATTTTCTAGAAATCCTGAATTTGCAATGTATACATTGCAAAAAAATCAACGTAACTACACCAAATCTAAAATTCAAACAAAAGACCTTTCTAAATATGTTGGGAAAGGCTTACTCACATCAGAAGGAGAACTTTGGAAGAAACAACGACGTCTCATTCAGCCTGCATTTCATAAAAAACAATTAGAACAACTTTTAGATACGGTTGTAGAAGCTATTCAAAAAGAAACAAATCGTATAATTCCAAACACTTCAATAGATATATTTCCTATTTTAAACGATCTCGCCTTTCAAACGGTTGCAAAAGCACTTTTTAAATCTGAGATAGATACTGCTGTTATAGAACGGCTCCAATACATCACCGAAGAAACACAACAAATGCTTGTAAAGGAGTTAAGACAGCCTTTTAAAGCATTATACTTTAAATATGGAGGACCTGTTAAAAAACATATTAATCTTACTGTAGAAGCAAGAGGAATTCTTAAAGCCTTGGTGGATCAACGAAGGGAGAGTGGTGAACGACAAGGTGATTTGCTAGATATGTTGCTAGATGCTCGTTATGAAGACGGCACTGGTATAGAAGAATCACAATTGCTAGATGAAATATTAATTCTTTTTGTAGCTGGTCATGAGACTACATCAAACGCGCTTACATTTACATTACAATTATTAGCAAGACATCAAGATGTACAGGAAAAGGTATATACTGAGTGCGTAGGAAGTAAAGAGGATTCCGCTTTCGCGAAAGCAAATACAGCATCACTACTAGCCTATATCAAACATTGTGAATACACAAAACAGGTCATTGAAGAATCAATGAGGTTATATCCACCAGCATATTTTGTAGATCGCGTAAACTATAAAGAAGATTCTTTTGATGAGATTACGATTGAAAAGGAATCCAATTTGCTATTTTCAATTATAGAAATTCATAAACATAAAGATTTCTGGGAAGACCCAGAAGCATTTAACCCAGATCGTTTTGCAAACAATGCAGGAATGAAACACAAGGCTTATTTTCCTTTTGGAGCAGGGCCTCGTATGTGTATAGGGAATAATTTTGCGATGTATGAAATGATATTGGCTGTTACAGAAATTGTAAAACGATATAAAATAATAGCTAAGGACACCCCAATAGAAATTAAACCCCTAATTACTTTAAAACCTCAGAATGCCATGCTGGAATTTATACCTCGTTAAAAAGCTAGTTATGAGACAAATTATAATTATAGTTTTTGTCATATTAAATATATCAACTTCTTATGGGCAAGAGTATTTATTTAGAGAAGTATTAAATGATTTTGAAAAAAACTATTCTAATGGTGAGATATCTAACCTATATGATTTAGCACCATTATTAGATGTGGAAGTTAAAATATCAGATAATTTAGGATATCACTTTTTTGAATCAGAAGTTAGAAGCGTTGCTGCAAGAAAAATAAAAGAAAATTCGTGGTTTGTTGGGGTGGATATGGATTCTATTACACAGTCCAAAAACACGTTTAGAGCGTTTTTGGATACTAATAAGATTACATATAATAATTTGATAGATTCATATGTTAACTTTTCTTCAGATGATATACCTGTTTCATATTCTTTAAGAAATAAAGCATTCTCAAAAACAATAGAGTTTGCTTTTTTTTCTTATGATGAGTTAAAGCAATTTGATGTTAATGAAGATGATTATGAAAATGAGGTAGATTATTATGGAGCAATCCTTAAAAACGCTGATCGATATAAAGGGACTGATTTTTTCACAAAGATTTCATACCATCTTATATATACAAAAGACCCCAAAGCTCTTTTGTATATAGGAAGTGAACCCTATAGGCATAGGTATAAGTACAATAGCTCTTCTCGAAATGATGTTTTTTATGATATTATAAATTCTTATATAAATGTTCAGATACAAGTTGAAAATGAAGAGGGCGTATTGACGCATTTAATTTCTAATGATGATTATGCAAATATTAAATCCAAAAATTATTTAAAATATTGGATGAATCATTATAAAGATTATGCCTGGGATGATGAAAGCAATTTATTTGTTAATAGAAAGGAAAAAGGCAAAGAGTATAACGAATTAGAAATGCATTTTAATAATTTATACTCACCTGATGCTACTATTGCAATAGCTTCATTTAAATCAATTCTCGAAAATCTTGTAGATGTAGTATATGATTTACTTGAAATTCATAAGTTAGATGGATATGGTGATATTGCGCCTAATAGAAGTCTCCCCAGCTTTCTAAATAAAAGAATAGAAGCACTTACAAAATTGACAACTTATTACAATGATAATAATATTGATTATAAATTATCAGATAAGGCTCTGGGGTATATTAAGAATCTAGAGGCAATCAAAGAGTATAAGACGCTTTATAATTATGAAAATGAAATAATAAATGAAATAAATATTAAAGATGTTATTGCTTTAGAATATGCTCTCTCTTTACAAAATCATGAAAATGAAAGAGGACCTTTAACTGTAAGAAACTCGTTAAGCAGAATATTTGATGTTTATTATTCTAATAATTTTGAAGAGATTCTGAATGATAAAGAACAACTGCGTCATTATTTAAAACGTTCAAGATTGTATGATCAATTTGGGATTATTGGAAGTCAAAATAATTACCTAAGAAAATTTGATAATCTATCAAATGAAGAAAAATTAAAATTAAAAAATATTCTTTACAATGAAGAAGATTCTGATATTAAAGTACAGATATGTGATATTTTAGATTTAGTGATAATAATTGATGGGTCACATGGAGAAGTTAGTGAACTTTTTCAAAATCAAATTAATTATTTTTTTAGTGACCTTTTTGATAATAAAGGGAAAATCAGTGAAGTTATCAAGCCAGATTTGATTTACAGTTTGAGCAAAAACTATCGAAAACATAAACGTTTTGCTTTCGAGTATATAAATGGTTTACGATCTGAAAAAATAAATTTTTCAGAAAAAGAACTACAAGAATTATTTTTAGATTATGAACAAGGATTGGAAATTAACTCTTTATTTCTTTATGAATATTTTAAAAAGAAGCTTTCTTCAAAAGATAGCTTGACAGAGTTAGATTTCAATAGGGTATCTGGATATAAGTACTTTAAAAAAGCAGATGCCGATTTATTAATTAATAATATAGGAAAACTTAAAACTACAAGGAGATTAACTTATGTGAATTTTGGTGAAGGAATTAAATCAGAGGGCTTTAAAAAATTGATTCCAAAAATCAAACATTCACAGGATATGTTAGAGATATTAAATCAATCAAAAGAAATTACATCTGATATAGCAATTAGTAATATTTTGTCATTCTCTTTTGAGGTAAAAGATAAAGCAGATTATTATAAGAGAATTATTGATCAAACTAATTTTTTAGACTGGCTGGATGTCTCTAATGAAGAGTTAAATACCGATATTGAGAATCAAATAATTAAATTGCTAAAGGATGCTCTAGAAAACTCTAAAGATAATGAGTACGATTATAGGTCTTATTACACAAATTTATTTCTTTTTGAGCACAGGAAAATGAAAATATCTGATAAAATTGAGCTTATCAAAAACATTAAGGAAGAAAAAATAAAAGAAGAATTATTACAATTAGTATTTATAAAATCTCCAAAGTATAAAACAAATGAGGTTATACAGGGAATTGTAGATCACTATGATTTGTTTTCAGAAAGAGAAATTAGAAAACATATAACCTTAAATATTGGTATCCCATTATCAGAATATTCAAAGGAAACTATAGAGAAGTTATTGATTACTGTGGATACTCATACTAGGAAAGAACTTTTTGAAAAATATAGTTTACTTTATTATCCAGATGTTTATAATAATAAAAAAATAGATTTCAATAAAATTAATAGCTATCTAAGTTTTGATGTTATTATGAGTTTTATTGGAGGACATGGCGATAATAGGTTCGATGGGGTTTTGCCGCTTTTGAGATTACTGGAAGAAACCTTTAAAACGACATTGGGGTTTGATAATAATCTCAAGTATATAGATATTAGTTTTACTACATCTATAAAGAGGCGTTGTAATGCTTGGAAGAAGTTCTTGAAAGAAAAAGGCTTAATAACAAAAGAATTAAAATATCCTTCTTTTCAATGATAGAAAATCGAGCAAAACATACGGCGTTAATAAAAGCTGAAGCAAAACGTTTAGGGTTTATGTCTTGTGGTATTTCGAAAGCTGGATTTCTAGAAGAAGAAGCGCCTCGTCTTGAAAAATGGTTAGAAGAAAATAGGCATGGTCAGATGCAGTATATGGAAAACCATTTTGACAAGCGATTAGATCCTACGAAATTGGTTGAAGGATCAAAAAGCGTGATCTCATTATTGCTTAATTACTATCCAGGAGAAATTCAAAAAGAAGGGTCGTATAAGATTTCAAAATATGCTTACGGAACAGATTATCATTTTGTAATTAAGGATAAACTTAAAGAACTACTTCATTATATCCAATCTGAAATTGGAGAGGTAGGAGGTCGTGCATTTGTAGATAGCGCTCCTGTATTAGATAAAGCATGGGCAGTAAAAAGCGGATTAGGTTGGATGGGAAAACATAGTAATGTCCTCTCTAAAAAAACAGGCTCCTTTTATTTTATAGCAGAACTAATTATCGATTTGGATCTAGACTATGATACCCCAGTTACAGATCATTGTGGTAGTTGTACTGCTTGTATTGATGCGTGTCCTACTCAAGCAATTGTTGAGCCTTATAAGGTAGATGGTAGCAAATGTATTAGCTATTTTACTATAGAGTTAAAAGAAGCAATCCCAGAAGCTGTAAAAGGCACATTTGATGATTGGATGTTTGGGTGTGATGTGTGCCAAGACGTGTGCCCATGGAATCGATTTAGTACATCACATAACGAGCCTTTGTTTCAGCCCAATCCAAAATTATTAGAATACTCAAAACAAGATTGGGAAGAAATTACCCAAGAAGTATTTTCTGAGGTTTTTAAAAAATCAGCTGTAAAAAGAACAAAGTATACAGGATTACTACGTAACATTCAGTTTTTAAAAGAATAGCATTGGTTTTTACTAGATTTCAGGAGCTATTTTACGAAATCGTTTTCGTTGAGTATTTACTATAAAACCTATACAGTTTCAGAAAAAATGCAGATATTACTACTACAAAAATGCATTTATGATATATAAATAACATTTTTCCCTTTCTTAAAAATAGACAGTATGTTTAAAAACATTAAAAAGCCTAAACTTTCTTTTTGGCAAATATGGAATATGAATGTTGGATTTCTTGGAATTCAATTTAGTTTTGGTTTGCAACAAAGTGCGGTTAACCCTATTTTTTTATACCTTGGGGCTACAGAAGATCTTCTTCCAATATTGAATATTGCAGGACCAGTTACGGGGCTCATTGTACAACCTATTATTGGAGCAATAAGTGATAAGACGTGGTCACCAAAATTTGGACGTAGAAAACCTTTTTTCTTGATAGGAGCAATCATTGGGAGCTTATGTTTATTTGCTTTTCCTTTTAGCCCAGTATTGTGGGTGGCTGTTTTAATGTTATGGATTTTAGATATTGGAAACAACATGGCAATGGAACCATATAGAGCTCTTATAGGAGATAAATTGCCTAAAAAACAATTGAGTTTTGGATATCAGATGCAAAGTCTATTTGTAGGTGCAGGTACGCTAATTGCTATGATATCAATTATATATTTCCAGGATATCTTTGGTCTTGAAGAAGAAGCTGCTGGTTCTATTCCTAAGTGGCTCTATTATGCTTTCTTCGTAGGAGCTATTTTGTCTATTACGACAGTTTTATGGTCTATTAGCAGAACAAAAGAAATACCGCCTACTGAAGAGGAAATGGAAGAAATTAATCAATTTAGAAAATTATCATTAAAGGATAAATTTAAGCAGCCCTTTGTGGAAATTGCGCAGACTGTAAAAACAATGCCTAAGTTCATGTGGAAAATTGCAGGTGTGTATTTATTTCAGTGGTACGCTTTGTTTGTATACTGGCAATATATAGTGCCATTGCTAAAAAATACATTAAACTTTACTATTGGAGAGGCTACTTCTCAAGCTGCAAAGATGAGTTTAACTTACAATTCAGTGACTATGGTAGTAGCTCTTGCTTTGGTTCCTTTAACATTAAAGTTTGGTGGAAGAAAAATATATGCAGCTAGCTTAGTTGGTACGGCAGTAGCGCTTTTTATAATTCCTTTTGTAAATGATCCTATATTATTGTTAGTTCCTATGACTCTATTTGGAATAGGTTGGGCAGCAATGATGGGAATCCCTTATACAATGGTGTCTAAAATTGTTCCTCAAAACAAACGAGGAATATATATGGGAATACTTAATATGATGATCGTTATTCCAATGGGTATAGAAACAGTAACTTTTGGACCTATTTATAAATATCTATTAGGAGGTAATGCAATTAATGCAATCCTTTTTGGAGGTGTTTTCTTTGCTATAGCAGCTTTTTTGGCATTGAGATTAAAACCATCAGCATCTGAATCAGTGACTGAATTATAAATTAGTAGTACTATGAAAAATGTAGGAATAAAGATATCCCTCTATCTAAATTATTTTGTGTTCGCTATTCTATTAAATAGTGTTGGAATTGTGATTTCCAAATCTATTAATGTTTATAATGTTGGTGAAGGCGATGCTTCTGTTTTGGAGGCTTTTAAGGATATGCCTATTGCTATAGTTTCTTTTATCGTAGCATCATTTCTACCTCGTTTTGGTTATAAAAAAGCAATGCTAATTGCCTTGGTGATTGTTTTTCTGGGCTGTATAGGTATGTATTATGGAAATACATTTGATACTGCTAAGTTATTATTTATGTCTGTAGGGATCAGTTTTGCTCTTATAAAACTATCGGTATATAGTCTTATAGGAGTTATTACCAATAATTCTAGAGAACATTCTTCATTGATGAGTTCTATAGAAGGTTTCTTTATGGTAGGTATAGCTTCTGCATATTTTATTTTCCCAGCTTTTTATAGTGAAGATCCGGACTCTTGGCTCAATGTATATCCAGTATTGTGTGCGCTAATTGGGTTTTCATTTATATTGTTACTTTTTTCAAAAATTGATATTCCAATTGAAACATCGGGGAATGATTTAAAAAGCGATATTAAAAATTCAATAGGGTTATTAGTAATTCCACTTGTTTTAATATTCATTTTTTCTGCATTTTTCTTTGTTATGGTAGAACAAGGAATTATGACTTGGTTACCACGTTTTAACGAGAAAATATTTTCTTTTTCAGAAAAATTAAGTGTACAAATGGCTTCAATACTCGCATTGTCATTAGCTGTTGGTAGATTTGTAGCAGGTTGGGTATCTAAAAAAATAGCTTGGGAAAAAATAGTCATTGTTTGCTCCATTATTTCTGTGATAATATTGCTTAGTGTATTACCTCAATTGAAACCAAGTGGAGATAGTTTAATTTTAACAGCGCTAGAAGATGTACCTATGTTAGGATTTATTCTACCATTAATAGGTTTGTTCATAGCTCCAATCTATCCGCTTTTAAATTCTACAGTTTTAAGTAATTTACCTAAAAATCTTCATTCTCCTATGTCTGGATTAATTATCGTTTTTTCAGCATTAGGCGGTACTATTGGCTCTAGGATAGTCGGAGAATTGTTTGAAAGTATTGGAGGAGTAAAGGCTTTTTATTTCTTGATTATTCCAATAATATTATTAATACTATCTGTGATTTTTATTAAAAAACTAATCAAGAAAAATAATGAACTTCAAGGGTAATATAGCGCAAACACTTCAACGGTTACTATCACAAGAAGATACCGATGGAGATAAGAAAATCACGGTAGAAGACAAAGGGTCTAAATCTTTTGAGATATCACTTGATAATAATGAGGTGTATACCATAAAAGGTACCTATTATTTATCAAACTTTCTTCAAGAACTCGCTTTAGAAAAAGCGCTTGGAAAAGTCGAAGCTACAATTCCGTTATCTAAAATAGAAGAAGCACCAACGGCACGTGTTTCTAGAATGATTAAAGATTATTTTTGGGATGATCTTACACGTACATTGGATGCAGAGGGCTTACGTAAAAGTTTAGGAGATGATAAAGCGACAGATGCTACACAACGCCTATATGTTCCTGTTACAGATCCAGAAGGAATTGCCTATTATCAAAAGATACAACAGCAATTTCCAAATATGGAAATAGTGGTGCTTCCTAAAGATATTACTCCTGAATACGTAAAATCTATCAATGAAAAACCAGGTATTTTAGCATTGGCATTACAAGATGAAAAAGGCGTTCCGTTTGTCGTGCCAGGCGGTCGATTCAATGAAATGTATGGATGGGATAGTTACTTTGAAGGGATGGGGCTTATTCTTGATGGACGTATTGATCTTGCCAAAGCTATGGTCGATAATTTCTGCTATCAGATTACCCATTATGGTAAAATATTAAATGCAAACCGTTCCTATTACCTCACCCGAACACAACCTCCTTTTTTAAGTTCATTTATTCGCGAAGTCTATGAAGCAGCTCCTTCTGTAGGGAAGGAATGGTTAGCAGATGTGTTGAAGGTTGCTATTCAAGAATACGAAAATGTTTGGATGGAAGAAGGACAGCGTTTAACATCCAATGGCCTGAATCGCTATTATGCACAAGGTATCGGAATCCCTCCAGAAACTGAAGAAGGGCATTTTGATGATGTGTTATCCGCTTTCAAGGAGCAAAGTGACGCAGAAGTTTATGCTGAGCAAAGTCGAAGTGCGAAAGGAACGAGTCGTACAGACAATGAAAGGAAGCCGCTTTCAGTCAAAGCATATGCGGAACTGTACCAATCTGGAGCGCTAAAAGAACCAAAACTAGATGTATATTTCACGCACGACCGAAGCTTAAGAGAAAGTGGACATGATACTTCATGGAGGCTCGATGACGTATGTGCAGATTTAAATACAGTAGATATTAATAGCTTATTGTATAAATATGAATGCGATTTTGCATACCTGATCAACACTTTTTTTGATGGAGTGTTTGAAGGATACCAAGCAACCCATTGGGAAACACTAGCCCAACAAAGAGCTGAGCGCATGAGAACACATATGTGGAATCAAACCCGAGGACAGTACTTTGATTATAATTTTCAGACAAAAGAACAAACGCACTTTGAAAGTGCTTCTAACTATTTGCCCCTTTGGGCAGGACTTGCAAGCGTAGATGAAGCAAGACTGATGGTGCAATCCCTTATGAAGGAACTAAAAGAAAAAGGAGGCATTGCAGGAAGTTCTAAACATATGAATGACCAAGTTCCAGAAGGAGCTGTGCAACGTCAATGGGATTATCCTAATGGATGGGCGCCGCATCAAATGATGATCTGGGGAGGCCTTAAAAACTATAGCTTTGAAGAAGAAATGCAAGAACTCATCTACAGATGGTTGTGGATGATTACTCGAAATGCTGTCGATTATAATGGAACCATTCCTGAGAAGTACGATGTTGTTGGTTGTACCCATAAAGTATATGCAGAGTACGGTAATGTAGGAACCGAGTTTGATTACATCACCACCAGTGGCTTCGGATGGATGAATGCCTCATATCAATATGGATTGTCACTCTTAACATCAGAATTAAGAAATAAACTAGATGTATTAATAGATCCAGATACATTATTTTAGAGATGTTAGGTTTTTTAAAAATTAAAGAAGATCAAGAGGTCTTAGAATCTAATTGTTCTATAAATGCTATTGCAGATGTGATTAGAGAAGAAATAAATGCATTGTTTCGGGACAAGAAATTTAACTTTACCGGTGAACTTACTAATAATCTATCATATATTTTAAGAAGTAAATTTTTATTAATGATGTTTAGACCTAGAATAGGTCCTTTTGTTTATTTGGAAGTTATCCTTAAAGAAGATTTTAAGTCAGGGAATAAACAAATAAGAATAGAAGTCTTAAAAAGACTAGGTAATACATTTTATCTTCACTTTTGGTTTCCAGTTTTTTTGTCCATTATTTTGTTTTCATGGATAGGATACCATGTAATAGTCTCAAGTGTAGGAGTAGAAATGTTATTTTTTCCATTGTTAATATTAATTTATGGAGTGATTATTTATATAATAGCCTATTTTACATTAGAAAATCAATTTTCTAGATTTAAAAAACTTTTAAAAACAAATAATATTTCTTTTGCTAAAGTAAAACCCCTCTCATGACACCCTACCAACATTCTATAGAACTCCTTAAAAGAGTAGCAACACCCAGAGGCTTTTTAGCAAGCGCCAATGATATTGCTAATTATAAACGCGTATGGGCGCGTGATGGAGTTATTTGCGGACTCGCAGGAATCTTAGACGGTGATGAAGTCTTGGTTGCTACTATGAAAAATACGCTGCTTACTCTCGCAAACCATCAACATGAAAACGGAATGATCCCTTCCAATGTATATTTTGAAGGAGAACAATCTTCGGTAAGTTATGGAGGATTAGCAGGACGTGTAGATACCGTTGCATGGTTTATTATTGGGGTGTGTCAATATGTATATAAAACAAGTGATACTGCTTTTTTAAAACAACTAACACCTCATATACATAAAGGGTTTCAAATCCAACAAAGTTGGGAGTACAACGCAGGAGATTTAATGTATGTACCTCGTAGTGGTAATTGGGCTGATGAGTATCCCACACAAGGGTTTATATTATATGATCAATTATTAAGACTTTGGGCATTAAGATCTTATTTACACTTTGATAATGACGCAACTCTGAGAAAAAAAGAAAACGCCATTACAGAAAAGATTTTGGTGAATTACAAGAAAAGTGATTCCTCAGAAAATCGATACCACCCTAAAGCCTATCAAAATTTGCAGAAAACACCTTTTTGGGCAGCTTCTTTAGAACCCGCAGGATATCAAACTCAGTTTGATGCCTTTGCCGCAAGTTTGGCATTGCTATTAAACATAGGTAATCCTCAAGATCATAAAGAATTGATAAACTATACAGAAACCCTTCGGCTTTCATTAGATTTGCAATTGCTCCCAGCTTTTTGGCCAGTAATAAAAGAAGGAGATAGTGATTGGAAGTGGCTCACTAATAATTGTAAATACGAGTTTCGTAATTACCCATATGAGTTTCACAATGGCGGTACTTGGCAAATGGTAAATGGTTTTTATGGCGTGGGATTAATGACTCAAAAAGAAGAAGAAAAAGCAAAACAAGTACACGCTGAAATTGAAAAACTAAATCAAAAAGAAAATTGGAGTTTTTATGAAAACTTCAACTCTAAAACAGGAGCTCCTAATGGAGTGCCTTTTTGTACGTGGAGTGCTGCCGGAAGTGTGTTGCTAGAACAAGCATTAAATAACAATAAACTACTTGTATAATACGTGGATTATATAGAAAATATAGATGTATTTTGTGTAGGGGAAACACTGATTGATTTTATAGGACATCAAGAAGAAGCTACTATAGAAAATACAAAAGATTACCATCGTTATTTAGGAGGCTCTCCTACAAACGTGGCTATGAATATGGCACGATTGGGGGCAAAAGTACGTTTGGCAAGTACCATCGGTGAAGATGGTTTTGGGACGTATATCCTAGATAAATTAAAAGATAATAGAGTTTCAGTAACGCATGTACGTAAGGACGCTATACAGCCTACTTCGGTGATATTTGTTTCAAAAACCAAAGGAACCCCTGATTTTATTCCTTTTAGGAAAGCAGATACCATGATTACTGAAAATCAGATTCCCACAGAAGCATTGGAGAATACACGTATTTTTCACACAACAGCTTTTGCGTTGAGTAAAAATCCGTCACGTAATACCATTTTGGCAAAAGCCAAAGAAGCGCATGAGCTAGGCGTGAAACTAAGTATTGATATAAATTACTCTCCCATAATATGGCCAGATAGATTAAAGGCTATGGAGACTATAAAAACATATTGCCAATACGATCCTCTAGTGAAAATTAGTGAAGATGATATGGAACGTCTTTTTCAAGAGCGCCTTTCTCATGAAGAAATCTTTACATTTTTTCACGATCATCTTAATGTGACAACAGTATGTTTAACATTGGGGAGTCGTGGTGTTACGCTTTCGCGAAAGCATAAACAACCCATAACCCTTCCTGCTGAAAAAGTAGAAAACATCATGGATGCCACAGGAGCTGGTGACGCTTTTTGGAGTGGTTTCCTATTTGCTTATTTAAAAGAATTTCCTGTAGAACGATGCCTGAAAATTGCCTTAGCCCTAGCGGCCATTAAATTACAAAACGTCGGTAGGTTACCACAACAGATGGATATCCTATCAGAATTATTGAGAATTACATAAGCTCTTGTTTATAATTAAGCAACCTATGAGCCATTAGAATACCTTATTTTTGCAAGTCAATAACCAACTATGAAAAAGCACAATAACAAACGTAGAGAAGCGCTAGTGTATCACGCAAAACCAATGCCTGGTAAAATAGAAGTAGTTCCTACAAAAAAATATGCCACCCAAAGAGATCTTGCGTTAGCATATTCACCAGGAGTAGCAGAGCCTTGTCTAGAAATTGATAAGAATGTAGAAAACGTATATAAGTATACAGCTAAAGGAAACTTAGTTGCTGTTATATCTAACGGTACTGCTGTTTTAGGCTTAGGAGATATTGGTCCTGAAGCCTCTAAACCTGTCATGGAAGGAAAAGGATTGCTTTTTAAAATCTTTGCAGGTATTGACGTATTTGATATAGAAGTAGATACAAAAGATATTGATGCTTTTGTAGAAACTGTAAAAAATATAGCACCTACATTTGGAGGTATTAATCTAGAAGATATAGGAGCGCCAGCTGCTTTTGAAATAGAACGTAGACTTAAGGAAGAGCTCAATATTCCTGTAATGCATGATGATCAACATGGAACAGCAATTATCTCTGCTGCGGCATTACTGAATGCATTAGAACTTGCAGATAAAAAGATAGAAGAAGTACGTATTGTTATTAGTGGTGCAGGAGCTGCTGCAGTTTCTTGTACGCGCTTATATAAAGCCTTTGGAGCGCGTAGTGAAAATATAGTAATGCTTGATAGTAAGGGTGTTATTAGAAAGGATAGAGAAGTTTTAACCAAAGAAAAAGATGAATTCGCTACACACAGGAAGATAGATACACTAGACGAGGCTATGAAAGATGCCGATGTATTTGTAGGACTTTCTATAGCTGATATTGTGTCTCCTGAAATGATCCTTTCTATGGCGGGAAATCCAATTGTTTTTGCCATGGCAAACCCAGATCCCGAGATTGCATATGATCTTGCGTGCCGTACTCGAGAAGATATAATTATGGCAACAGGACGTTCAGATCATCCTAATCAAGTAAATAATGTATTAGGGTTTCCATTTATCTTCAGAGGAGCATTAGATGTAAGAGCTACAGGGATTAATGAAGCAATGAAAATGGCTGCTGTAGAAGCATTAGCACAACTAGCTAAAGAGCCAGTTCCTGAGCAAGTAAATATAGCCTATGGAGAAACACGTTTTACATTTGGAAGAGATTACATTATTCCAAAGCCTTTTGATCCTAGATTAATTACAACCGTACCTCCAGCAGTTGCAAAAGCAGCAATGGAAAGTGGTATCGCGCAGGAACCTATAAAAGATTGGGCTGATTATGAAGATGCACTATTAGAAAGATTAGGGGAGGATAATAAAATAGTAAGGCTCTTGTTGGATAGAGCACGTCGTGATCCTAAACGTATTGTTTTTGCAGAGTCAGATCAATTAGATGTGCTAAAAGCAGCGCAAATTGTGCATGATGAGGGAATTGCTATTCCTGTATTGTTAGGGAATAGAGAAGTAATTCTTGAGCTAAAAGCAGAAATAGATTTTGATGCAGATGTAGAAATTATAGATCCAAAATCTAAAGAGCAACTTACTCAAGTAAATGCATATGCAGAAATATATTGGAAAGCTCGTGAACGTAAAGGAATTACCCTTTTTGAAGCAAAAAAACTATTAAGACAGCGTGATTATTTTGCGGCAATGATGGTGAATGAAGGAGATGCTCACGGTATGCTATCGGGTCACAGTAGAAGTTATCCTTCTGTTGTAAAACCTTTATTAGAAGTAATTGGCCCTGCAAAAGGAGTAGATCGAGTAGCGGCCTGTAACTTAATGATCACATCTCGTGGACCGTTGTTTTTAGCAGATACATCTATAAATATAGATCCTACGGCAAAGGAACTTGCTAAGATCGCACAGATGACAGCTACTGCTGTAAAAATGTTTGGTCTAGAGCCAGTTGTAGCCATGACGAGCTATGCTAATTTTGGTTCTTCTAGTAATGAAAAAGCTACAAAAGTAGGGGAGGCAGTAGCGTATTTGCACAGGCACTATCCAGATCTAATTGTAGATGGGGAAGTGCAAGCAGATTTTGCCCTCAATAAAGAGATGTTGCAGAGTAAGTTTCCATTTTCAAAACTTGCAGGAAAAAAAGTAAATACACTAGTGTTCTCAAATATAGATAGTGCAAATATTACCTATAAGATGGTAAAAGAGCTTGAGAAAGCTGATAATATTGGACCTATTATGCTCGGAATGCGCAAACCTGTACACGTGTTGCAATTAGGTGCAAGTGTAGACGAAATGGTGAGTATGGCTGCGATTGCAGTGATAGATGCGCAAAAGAAAGAAAAGCACGGTATGTAATATATTATTTCTGAGTACGCTTTCGCGAAAGCGTACTCATTAAGAATCTATCCGTAATGATGACTCTCGGTAAAGATATTTTCTTACATTTACGGGCTTAACACTAGAAATAAAGATGATTACTCATTTAAGGGGTAGACTTATCGAAAAAAATCCAACCTATGTAGTTATAGACTGCAATGGGGTTGGGTACTTTGTAAATATATCCCTTCATACCTTTTCGGCTTTACCGCAAGGAGAAGCTATTACAATATATACACATCTTCAAATTAAAGAGGATAGCCATACCTTATATGGGTTCATGGATGTCATGGAGCGTGAGATATTTAGATTATTGATTTCAGTTTCTGGAATTGGGACAAGTACAGCAAGAACAATGCTATCTTCTTTGCACCCTGATCAAATAAAACAAGCAATCGCATCTAATGATGTTGCTACTATTCAGGGAATCAAGGGGATAGGAGCGAAAACTGCCCAGCGTGTTATTTTAGATTTAAAAGATAAAATATTAAAAGTGTTTGATTTGGATGTCAATTCTGCCTTGCAAAGCAATACACACAAAGAAGAAGCGTTATCAGCATTAGAAACATTAGGTTTTGCGAGAAAACAATCTGAAAAAGTTTGTATGCAAATACTTAAAGAAAAGCCCGATGCTAGTGTCGAGATGATTATAAAAGAAGCATTAAAAAAATTATAAAACCATTTTGGGGACAAAATATTACTTAAAATTAAACATACTTTTATTAGCTATTATAGGAATGTTCTTCTTAGGGACATCCTCATTAATGGCACAAGAAGGTAACGAACCAGCAGAGCAAACAACAGAACCAACTACATTTTCTTTTGGAGATTTGTCATTACCTAATCCTAATAGTATTGTTACAAAGTATACCTATGATCCAGAAACAGATAGGTATGTGTATACAGAGCAATTAGGTTCTTTTAATATTAATTACCCACTTATTCTAACGCCTGAAGAATATTTTCGTCGTCTTAGGGATGAGCAGATGAAGCAGTACTTTGATGAGAAAGTAGCTGCATTAGATGGAAGAACAGATGAAGGAAAAGATGCTCAAAAAAGTTTAATACCTACTTTATATGTAAAATCAGATCTCTTTGAAACAATTTTTGGAGGGAATGAAATAGAGTTTACACCTCAAGGATCTGTAGAAATGGATCTTGGTGTTTTATTCACCAAACAAGATAATCCTGCCTTTTCACCTAGAAATAGAAGTAACCTCACCTTTGATTTTGATCAGCGTATTAGTTTAAGTTTACTCGGTAAAGTAGGAGAGCGTTTGCAAGTAACAGCAAATTATGATACAGAATCTACTTTTGATTTTCAGAATCAAATTAAATTAGAATATACACCTACAGAAGATGATATTATCCAGAAAATTGAAGTTGGTAATGTCGCAATGCCTCTTAATAGTTCTCTGATACAAGGGTCTCAAAGTTTATTTGGAGTGAAGACACAATTGCAATTTGGGAAAACAAGCATAACTGCAGTCTTTGCAGAAAACAGATCACAAGCACGTTCAGTAACGGCAGAAGGAGGCGCAACTGTTCAAGATTTTGAAGTAGCCGCACTAGACTATGATGAAAATAGACACTTTTTCTTAGCGCATTACTTTAGAGATACTTATGACGAATCTTTAAGAAATTATCCATTTATAAATAACAATATCCAAATTACACGTATGGAAGTTTGGATAACCAATAGGCAAAACCAAACTCAAGACGCACGTAATATTGTTGCGATTCAAGATATAGGAGAAGCAGATCCTACTAATATAGGATTGGATTTTCCTCCTACAGGATTTATAAATAGTCCAGCAAGTGCTTTTCCTGACAACTCTAATAATGATTTTAATCCAAGAGGGATTACAGATGCTAGTGTGCAATCGGTACTTAGTAATGCGATTAGAGATGTGGCAACAGTACAGCAAGGGTTTGGAGGAGTGCAAGTAAGTGATGGTGTAGATTATGTCTTGTTAGAAAATGCACGTAAACTACAGCCTAATCAATATACATTATATCCTAGGTTAGGGTATGTCTCATTAAACCAACGATTAAACAATGATGAGGTTCTTGGAGTTGCTTTTCAATATACAGTAGGAGGTCAGGTATTCCAAGTAGGAGAATTTGCAAATGATGGTATTGAAGCAACAAATGGAGATCGACCTGATGCAGATGCAGATGGTATTCCAGATATTGCCGATGCAGATTTTGGACAAGGTAGACCCGATCAAGACAATGATGGTATTGCTGATGATGCAGATTCAGATGTTAATGGAGATGGCGTGCCAAATGGACAAGATGCTGATGGGAATGGTATCCTAGATAGTGTGATTCCGGCAGGTCAAGCAGGAAGTCCGCAAAACCTTGTAGTCAAAATGCTTAAAAGTAATTTGACCAATGTACAAGAACCTGTATGGGATTTAATGATGAAAAATATTTATCCTTTAGGTGCTTTTCAATTAGAGCAAGAAGGTTTTCGTATGAATATTGTGTATGCAGACCCTTCTCCTTTAAACTTTATAACACCTGTGCCAGGAGCTACATTACCTACGTTGTTTAATGGAAATACAGATCCAGGAGAATCAGGAAGTAATGCAGATCAAGGAGCATTAGAATCTAATACATTACTGAGGCTATTTAATTTAGACCGTTTGACAGCTTTTGGGGATCCTCAAGTAGGTGGAGATGGTTTCTTTGATTTTGTTCCAGGGACTACAGTTCATGTGCAAAATGGAAGTATCGTGTTTACAACCGTCGAGCCATTTGGAGAACATTTATTTAATCTTCTTCGTAGTGATAACTCTGAGGTGTACGATGACGGTATTGCAAACTCAGATAATGAATTAAATACGTTTAACCCTCATCAGGAAGAATATGTATATAGAACATTATATAAGTCTACAAAAACGATAGCAAGAGATAATGCAGAAAAGAATAAATTCTTATTAAAAGGACGTTATAAATCTACACAAGAACAAGGGATATCTTTAGGGGCATTTAATATTCCTCAAGGATCTGTAGTGGTAACTGCTGGAGGAAGACCTTTAGTTGAAGGATTGGATTATACGGTGAATTACCAATTAGGACGTGTTATTATATTAGATAAATCTTTGGAAGCTTCTGGTATTCCAATTACTGCACGAGTAGAAAATAATGCTGTTTTTGGACAACAAAACAAACGCTTTACAGGACTTAATATAGAACACAGGTTTAATGAAGATTTTATTATTGGTGGTACATTCTTGAATTTGAATGAACGCCCTTTAACA
The DNA here is from genome assembly GCF_947492815.1 of uncultured Dokdonia sp. Lineage (GTDB taxonomy): Bacteria > Bacteroidota > Bacteroidia > Flavobacteriales > Flavobacteriaceae > Dokdonia. The sequence goes on along the minus strand of NZ_CANLOB010000016.1, from coordinate 78,441 downwards.
CAGAAAGCGACTTATAGTTTTGAACCTATAAATAATACGATTTTTGGGATTAATGCAAGTTATTCTACAGAAGTACCTTTCTTAACGAGAATGGTAAATAAGTTACCTAATATAGATACTGATGCACCTTCTAATTTCTCTATACGAGGTGAAGCAGCATTCTTATCTCCTGGGCAACCTAAAGGAACTGATTTTAATGGGGAGGCAACATCGTATATAGAAGACTTTGAAGCATCGCAAACAGCAATTGATGTAAGTAGTCCGTTGCAATGGTTCTTATCTTCTGCCCCAGTAGGTTTTGGAGGAGAATTGCCTAATAATGATATTTCAGGAGGATTTAGAAGAGCAAAATTGGCTTGGTATACTATTGATCCTGTATTCTATAATGCTCAGCGACCTGACGGTATCTCAGATACAGATCTTTCATTACCAGAAACACGTCGTGTTTTTAGGGATGAGATCTTTCCGCAACAGGATATTGTAGCGGGTCAAACACAAGCCTTGTTTACGCTTGATTTAGCTTATTTTCCAGATGAAAGAGGGCCTTATAACTTTAGTGCAGATGCGCAGGATGAGCAATTAAGTAATCCAGAACAGAATTTTGGTGGTATTATGAGACAACTTACCTCCACAGATTTTGAACAGGCAAATGTAGAGTTTGTTGAGTTCTGGTTATTAGATCCATTTTTTGCAGATAATGATACTACGAACCCTGGAGGTAAATTAACAATCAACTTAGGTAGTATATCTGAAGATATTTTGAAAGATGGTCGTAAGCAATATGAAAACGGACTTCCAGAAGTAGCGTTCCCGCAAGATGGATTTGATGAAGCTACTACATCTACTAACTGGGGTAAAGTGCCAACAAATCAATCTTTAGTATATGCTTTTGATAGTGAAGGAGCTGCTCGTAATAACCAAGATGTTGGTTACGATGGATTAAATGATGCAGAAGAAGCAAACTTATATCCTGGGTTTGCAGCACTTCCAGATCCAGCTGGTGATAACTATGATTATTTCTTAAATGCTCAAGGAGACGTTATTGAACGTTATAAAAGCTTTAATAACTTACAAGGAAATTCACCAGTTGAAGTTACTCAGACTAACAGAGGATCTACAACATTTCCAGATATAGAAGATGTCAATCGTGATAATACAATGAACACGATAGATGCTTATTACGAATACGAGTTAGATATAAATCCGGGATCTCTTAATATTGAAACCAATGAATTTGTAACTGATGTCCGTGAATTAACAGTAACTGCACAGGATGGTTCTTCGGTACCTACGCGCTGGGTGCAATTTAGAGTTCCTATAAGTCAGTCAACAAACGTAGTAGGAGGTATTTCTGATTTTAGAGCGATACGTTTTATGCGTATGTACATGAGTGATTGGCAGAATGATGTTATCCTTCGTTTTGGAACGTTAGATTTAGTGCGAGGAGATTTTAGAAGGTACTTATTGACATTAGATCCAGATGAAACAACAGAACAAGATCAGGCAGATAATACGTTGTTTGAAGTAGCTGCAGTTAATATTGAAGCAAACGAAACGCGTTCTCCAGTACCTTATAACTTGCCTCCAGGAGTTCAAAGAGAACGATTGAATAATAACAATAATAATATTCGTCAAAACGAGCAATCACTTTCTATACGCGTCAACGGTTTAGAAGAACAAGATTCAAGAGGAGTCTATAAGTTCTATAACCTAGACATGAGGCAATATAAAAACTTGCGTATGTTTATGCACGCAGAAGCACTTAGTGAAGATGGTAGTGATGGACTAGATAGTGAAAATATTGTTGGTTTTGTGCGTATGGGTACCGACCTTAATAGTAATTTCTATCAGATAGAATTAGGGTTAGAGCCAACACCATTTAATGTTGCTCAAACAGATCGAGAAGCTATATGGCCTGCTGTAAATGAAATGAACCTTGATTTAGAGTTATTACAGACTATTAAATCAAAAGTGATTTCAGGAGATGTAGCTGATGATCCTGATGAAATCACCTACTTTGATCAAAATGGTGATCGTATATTAAATGCTGATGAAACGTGCTATATACCAGGGGAATTACGAATAGGAATAAAAGGACTTCCTAGTTTTGGAGATATCAGAACCTTATTATTAGGTGTTAAAAATGGAAATCCAAGAACAAGTATAGATATCGGATGTTCGCCTGGAGAGATAGGAGGAGAGGTGTGGTTTAATGAACTTCGTCTTTCAGACTTGAGTAACGAAGGAGGATGGGCAGCTGTTGTAAATGCAGATGGAAACATAGCAGACTTTGCAACAGTATCTGCTACAGGAAGACAGAGTACAGTTGGATTTGGTAGTATAGAACAAGGACCTGCAGAACGTAGTCTTGAAGATGTGTTCCAATATGACGTCGTTACAAATGTAAATGTGGGACAATTATTACCTAAAAAATGGGGAATCCAATTGCCTTTTAACTATGCAATAGGAGAAGAGATTATCACCCCAAAATTTGATCCTCAGTTTTTAGATCTAGAATTAGATGATAGATTAGATAATGCCGCTACGCAAGAAGAAAGAGATGAAATAGAAGGAGCTGCTATAGATTATACAAGACGAAAAAGTATCAACTTTATAGGGGTGCGTAAAGAACGTACAGGAGATAAAAAACCACAACCTTATGATGTGGAAAATTTAACATTCTCTTATTCGTATAGCCAGACAGATCATAAAGATTTTGAAATCGAACAATCAAGAGATCAAAATGTACGCTTAGGAGGAACGTATAATTTTGATTTCCAGAATAAACCTGTAGAACCATTTAAAAAGAATGATTCCTTATTTACAGGGAAGTATTGGAAATTCCTTAAGGATCTTAATTTTAATTACTTGCCGTCTAATGTCTCTGTAAGTTCTAATATTGTGAGGCAGTATAATGAGCAAAAATTTAGAGACTTACTGGGTAGTGAAAGTGATATTAGTATTCCTAGACTTTTTCAACGTAATTACCTTTTTGATTGGCAATACAGTGTAAACTTTCCAATTACAAATAGCTTGCGATTTAACTATGATGTAAGTCATAACCGTATTGTGCGTAATTATCTAGATAATGATGGAAACCCTAGTTTCTTAGACGATAATGGAGATGAAATAGAAGGATTTGGAGTCTACGATGGCTTCTTTGATATAGGGCAACCTAATACGCATTTTGGAACATTGCAGTTAAACTATGATCTTCCTTTTGATAAATTTCCATTTTTAGAATGGATTACAAATACCACATATTCTTATACCGCAAGTTATACTTGGCAACGAGGATCACAGCAATTCCAAACACTAGATGGTATTCCAGATTTAGGAAATTCTGTTGAGAATAGAAATACGCATGCTATTAATAGTACCCTAGAGATGGATAAGCTCTACAAGTATATTGGCCTTACCAAGAAAACCAAAGGAGGAAATAATATTAAGGACAGACTGAGAGGCGTTCCTTCTCCTGAAGATGAAGAAAAAGGAGGCTCGCTTACTCAAAAAGAAGGTACTACAACTACACTAGGCGCTGGAGATAAAGCGCTTAATACAGGTATTGGCTTATTGACAGCACTAAAAAGAGTACAGATAAACTATCAAGAAGATAACGGTATATTTTTACCTGGATATCTTCCTTCAATTGGTTTTTCTGGAAGTTTAAGACCTTCTGCAGGATTCATCTTCGGAAGTCAAGCAGAAGTGAGAGAATTAGCTGCTCGTAATGGATGGCTTACATTATTCCAAGATTTTAATCAGCAATATAGAGAGGTTGAAAGTAGGAACTTGGGTATACAAGCACGTATAGGTTTATTAAAAGACTTAGATATAGATCTTAACTTTAACCGTGTTTTTCAAGAGAATTATTCAGAAAATTATCGAGTAGATCCAGTAACATTACAATATGAATCTCTTACAGGAAACAACTTTGGTAATTTTAATATTTCAACATTACTTATAGGAACTGCTTTTAGTAGAAGTACTTCAGACTTTTCAGAAGCGTTTAATGCATTTAGAGATAATCGAATCCAAGTAGCTGACCGTTTAGCGACTAATTTTTATGGAACTACCGAATTTGAAAGAGATGAAAACGGATTCCCAGTAGGTTTTGGTCGTACCAATCAAGCAGTATTATTACCAGCTTTCTTGGCAGCATATACAGGGAGAGATGTTTCAAAAACAAAAACGGGACCTTTTAGAGATATTCCACTACCTAACTGGAATATCAAATATACAGGACTCATGCGTCTTAAATGGTTTAAGCAAAACTTTAAAAGATTCTCTATGCAGCATGGATACACTGCTGGGTATACAATTAATCAATTTAATACCAACTTAGCATTCAATAGAGATACAGACTTTAATCCTGAAATAGCACAAACAGATCAAGCAGGTAACTTCTTAAACCCTACATTGTACGGTAGTGTTACATTAACAGAGCAGTTTACACCATTGATGCGTTTAGATTTTGAAATGAAAAATTCTGTAAAAATACTTGCAGAAGTAAAACGCGATAGAGCATTAGGTCTCAGTTTTGATAACAATATCCTTACAGAAATAAAAGGAGATGAGTATGTGTTAGGACTTGGATATCGTATTAAAGACTTAACATTTGTTACTAATTTTGGGGGTAGAAGGAAAGTTTTAAAAAGCGATCTTAATTTTAAGGCAGATCTTTCATTGCGTCGTAATGAAACAATCATTAGATATCTTGATATAGATAACAGTCAAACAACTGCAGGACAGGACATATATGGTCTACAGTTTACGGCAGACTATGCATTAAGTAAAAATTTAACTGCCTTATTCTTTTATGATCATACATTTTCTACATTTGCAATATCAACAGCATTCCCTCAGACAACAATTAGGTCAGGGTTTACATTGAGATATAATTTCGGAAATTAATAAATGAATAGGCGTATTTTATACGCTTTCGCGAAAGCATAAACACATACACAAACACACATAATAGTAAACTAATGAGCATACCAGCAGAATTAAAGTACACAAAAGATCACGAGTGGATACGTATCGATGGAGATACTGCTACCGTAGGTATCACACATTTTGCCCAAGGAGAATTGGGAGATATTGTATATGTTGAAGTTGAAACATTAGATGAGACACTTAATAAAGATGAGGTTTTTGGAACTGTAGAAGCTGTAAAAACAGTATCTGATCTTTTTCTTCCTTTAACAGGGGAAATTGTAGCGTTTAATGAAGCACTTGAAGATGATCCAGAACTCGTAAATAAGGATCCTTATGGAGAAGGATGGATGATCAAATTAAAGATAGCCAATACAGAAGAAGTTACAGATCTTCTAGATGCTGATGGTTATGCGTCTATCATTGGGGCATAAAGCATTATTTGTAATTGCTATATCATATACAATAGCACTTACATTAGGATCGCTAATACGTCCAGTACATATTGTTGAACATCCTATATCAAATATAGATAAGCTCCTGCATGCAGGAGCTTATTTTGGTTTAACAATTTTATGGATTTTCTGGGTGTTTTTTAAAAGATCTAAGAAAACAACTATCTCATCAAAAAAACTATGGCAAATAACCCTTGGCGTTGTTGTTATGGCTGTTCTTTATGGGGTTTTAATGGAAGTATTACAAGGAACACTCACTTCTTATAGAACGCCTGATGGTTGGGATGTCTTAGCAAATACAACAGGAAGTTTACTCGCTTTAATAGCTTGTGTGCTATATATTAACAAATCTAAGATGCTAAAATCAAAGTTTTAGTTTTATTTTAGGATTTTATTTCGTTATTTTACTTTCTTTAATACTCACAATTTATGGAAAACAAGAAAAATCCAAAAGCAGATCTTAACAAACGTAGTTTGCTGTTTTTTCAATTAGGTCTTATCGCCATTCTATTTACAGTGTACTTTGTAATAGAAAAGAAGACGTACGATAAGAAAGATTTTAATCTAGCAGAATTATCTGCAGATGACGATGATGAAGATATTCCAATCGTAGAGTTAAATACACCACCACCTCCACCTCCACCTCCGCCGCCACCAGCACCGGAAATTATAGAAGTGGTAGAAGATGAAGAAGAAATTGAAGAAACTATCATAGAATCTACTGAAACTACGCAAGATGAAGAAATCGTTGAAGTAGAAGAAGTAGAGGTAGCTGATGAAGAAGAAGAAATTGCAGATGTACCATTTGCAGTTATTGAAAATGTTCCAATTTTTCCTGGTTGTGAGAGTAAAAAGAACAATGCAGAGCGTAAGAAATGCATGAGTGAAAAAGTAAGTAAACTTGTAAATAGAAAATTTAATACAGAACTTGGATCTGACTTAGGGTTAAGTGGTGTAAATAGAATTTTTGTAAGTTTTAAAATCGATAAAAGCGGAAACATTGTAAATATCCGTTCAAGAGCACCGCATCCTAAACTAGAACAGGAAGCAGCACGTGTTATCAAATTACTTCCAAAAATGACACCTGGAAAACAGAGAGGTAAGCCAGTAGGAGTATTATATTCACTTCCAATTACATTTAAAGTAGAAGATTAATTTCTTTCTTTTATAAAATTTAGAAATCCCGATGGCGTTAGCTCTCGGGATTTCTTTTTTTGGTATGCTTGTTGATTTGCTTTAAAAATTGTTTAACATTTTAAAATCAAATCTTATGAAAAATTCACAAGAAAGTAAGGATGTTCGCCAAAACATACCTTACACAAAATCACGCAAGCATGAAGCAAATTTACGAAGAAATCCAACACTTCATTTTCAAGTAGGATTGATCCTATCATTATTAGTAGCGATTCTATTTATAGAAATGCGAATGCCTACAAAAGCAGAAAAAAGACCCTATGATGGTCTAGAGCTAGAAGAGCCATTATGGGCTGAAGATTTTAAGCTAGAAAAAGTGCATGTGGAGAAGATTACTCAAAAAGAGCTACCGCCACCACAGCAACAACAACCTGATGAGTTTACTGAGGTAGATAATGAGACTACAATTATTGAAGATATTGTAGAGCCATTAGAAGGAAATCAAGATGATGCTATTCCTGATGACGTTCTCGAGACTACAGAAGTGGTAGATGATGAGCCAATAGAAACTGTTGTGCCTTTTATTAGAATAGAAGAAGTGCCTTTGTTTCCAGGATGTGAAAATCTTTCTACAAATCAAGAACGTAAAGACTGTATGAATAGTAAAATTCAAAAATTTGTAGGTCGTAAGTTTGAAACTGAAATTGGAGAAAGATTAGGGTTGCAAGGTTTGAACCGCATTTTTGTTCAATTTACTATTGATAGAAATGGTGAGGTGACAGATATTAAAGCAAGAGGTCCTAGAGAAGAGTTAGAAATTGAAGCTAGTAGGGTTGTTGACTTGCTTCCTAAAATGACACCAGGAAAACAACGAGGAGTTCCAGTAGGAGTTATTTACAATTTACCTATTGCTTTTAAAATACAAGACTAAACATATCACTACTTGTGAAATAAAACCCGTTACTATTCAGTAGCGGGTTTTGTATTTAAAATTCCTATCTTTCGCTCATTAATGCATAACACCTACCATATGCACAAATATGTTACCCTTCTTATTAGTATACTGGTGATAACGTCTTTACAGGCGCAGGTCAATCCTAATCCTAGTGAATTTGAAAAGTACCCTATATTTCCAGGCTGTGAGGCAGTAGCTGTAGCAGAAATACCAAACTGTTTTAATTCAAAACTTATTCAGTTTTTTATTGAAAAATTTGAGATGCCCTCACGTGTTAACGAAGAACAATATCAAGGACAAATGGTAATGCTCTTTGAAGTGACCGCTACAGGAGCATTTAAACTTCTTAATACAGATGCGGTTTATGTAGAGCTCAAGGACGAAGCACAAAAAGTGTTTGACCAACTTCCTAAAGTGCAACCTGCAACTTATAATGGCGAACCTACATATATTCAGTTTTCTATGCCTGTTAAAATTCCGCTTTCGCGAAATAGTATAGGCGACTTTACCGCTTCAGAAGAAAATACGACTGCAAAGACTGAAACAAATGCACTTGAAGCTCATGCAGTTTCAAAAGAACTAGAAAATATAAAAAGTAAAGCTTTCGAAAGAAAAGTGCAATATGAAAGTCAGCTTAATATTCCTTTCTCTCATGAAGTATATGCTAGGTTTGATAAAGCATTAAATCAAATAGGTGTAAATACACATACTTCTAGTCGCCCCTTTTTGTATGATGTCGTTAATAACTATCATAATTTTGATTCTATCGTAAGTACATTGCAGCTAGATAAAAAAAGTTGGTTGGGACGTAAGTTCTTTAATGAACATATGGTTCGGTTTCAAGATGATAATTATTGGTTTACAATAAATCCAGGTGCAGATCTAGCCTTAGGTACAGAAACCGACGATCGTAAGACTGAAAACCTTACTTATAATAACACAAGATCTGTTTTTATTCAAGGAGGTATCGGAAAGAAATTTAGCTTCTTTACAGCGCTTTATGAAAGCCAAGGCCGATTTGCGCAATACTATAATGATTTTGCAAGATCTCTTCGTCCTGATGGAGGTAACCCAGCGGTAATCCCAGGAAGAGGTATTGCGGCCGAAGGGAGAGGTGGTGACTTTGATTACCCAGTAGCTGAAGGATACGTGTCTTATACACCTAATAAGTATTTTAATTTTCAGGCAGGAACAGGACAGCAATTTATTGGAGATGGATATCGCTCTTTGCTGTTAAGTGATGTATCTGCAAACTACCCGTTTTTTAAGATTAATACCACTATCTGGAAACTGAAGTACACAAACACATGGTCATCTGTAAAAGATGTAAGACCTGAGGTAACAGCAGATGGGGCCTTTGTTAATAAATTTGCCGTAAATCATTACTTAAGCTATAATGTAAGTAATAAACTCAATATTGGATTATTTGAATCTGTGATATCTGCCGATTTAGAGAATGGAGGATTTGATGCAAGTTTATTAAATCCTATTATTTTTCTTAGAAATGTAGAGTTTCAAAGAGGTTCACGTGGTGGAAATGCATTAATAGGGTTAACGGGTAAATATAAGTTTTCAAATAACATAAATGCGTATGGACAACTCGTTATAGATGAGTTACGTCTTTCTGAAATTACCAGCGGAAATCAAAATTTTAGAAATAAACACGGAATTCAATTAGGGGTAAAGTACTATGATGCTTTCAAAGTACCTAATCTTACCTTACAAGCAGAGTTTAACCAAGTAAGGCCTTATACCTTCTCTAACAATGATCCGTTGTTAAGTTATACCAATACAAATCAGCCATTAGCACATCCATATGGCGCAAATTTTAGAGAGTTTATTGCGATTGCTCGTTACCGTACAGATAGATGGTATGGAAATGCTCGTATAATCTATGGGCAACGAGGCTTTGAAGGTGATATAAATGATGTGTTCTTTGGAGGGAATAATCTTTTTGGAAGTGAAGATAATAGACCTAGTGATAACGGAATTGAATTGCTGCAAGGAAACAGAGTAAACTCATTATATGCAGACTTGGAAGTGGGTTATTTGATTAATCCAGTGACTAATCTTAAGGCGTTTGTAAATCCTATTTTTAGAGATTTTAGCGCAGAGATGCAAACAGATGCGGTGTTTGATACTAGTACACTTTGGTTCAATGTAGGTTTTAGAACAGATTTGTTCAATTGGTACTTTGATAACTAATACGTTTGTACTGTATAGGAGATTGTAATGGTACGCTTTCGCGAAAGCGTATGATGAAAAATTAACACTTAAAAGTATACTATTCATTAAAATAGTTGCGTTATCATCACAAGCATACAACTACTTCAACTAAATTATCGAAAAATGTCATCAAGAATCACCTTTGTGGGGATGGTTGTTCTGTTGTTGCTATCTTCATCATGTCAAGAGTCGGGATGTTATAAGTCTCAGCGCAATCAAATCTTAGGAAAAAACGAATACAATAGTAAAGCGTATCAGGAAGAGTTATATAGGCTTATTACAGAAAATCCCGATGTAGATTATTATTTTGAAATGAGAGAAGAAATTTTTGGTCAAAGTTATTTGGTTATTAATGCCTTTGGAGATGCTTTTTGTGGGAAGTTGTGCTTAATGATTCCGGAAGAAGATACAACGAGCATTACCTTAAAGGATTCGGCGGAATTTCAAGGAGCACAATTAATAGGGCTTCGGTATCAAAAACACAAGACCGACTATGGGTCGGCCTTGGTGTATGATTCTGTAGAATATATTGTTGATTAATAAATAGGGTTAAGGAACGATCCTTCTTCCAAAATTAATCAGGATATGTGGTTTTTTGAAACCTGTTGTTTTGGTTCTTTTCTTTCCGTTATAATCTGTAATGATAAGCGTAGGATAGGCAGATACGCCATATCTGCGTGCTATTTTGATGCCCTCTCTTGATTCTGCATCAATAGATACGTTAATAAAGTTTTTATTGTAATAGTCGCCTACGTTGCGGTCTTTAAAACTTGTGCGCTTTAATTGTTTGCAAGGCGCACACCATGTAGCATAGAAATCTACAAAAATGTATTTATTTTCTTCTTTGGCTTTGGTAAGAGCTTCTTCCCAACTTCCTTTAAAAAAAGAAATTCCTTTTTTCTTATAAGGAGCATCACTATAGCTTACTAGTGTAAAAGCTAAAACAAATAGGATGTATATATGTTTTCTTTTCATAAAAAAACCTCTTGTTAATTATAAACTAAGGTAAGAAAAGAAGTTTTAGTGAGTCATTTCTTTTTCTGCAATGATACTTTTGTAAGCGGCACGGCGCATTTTTTCTCCTGTAATAAAATCTTTTGCAGTTACTTCATCAGAATAATAACCAGATGTGAGTGATTGCATTGCGACAACTTCCTCTTCTGTTTTTCCTTCTTTTATTGCTTGTGCTACATTTTTATAGATGCCTACGAGCATATCGTGGTATTTTTGATAATCTGCTTTGCTAGCTATAGGGCCATGACCAGGAATGATTTTAGTGCTATTGTTAATAATCATGAGGCCTTTTTTTGCAGCTTCTATATCGCCAGCAAGGCTTCCTCCGTTAGTAATGTCTATGTATGGAAATTTAAATCTACCATGAAAATAGGTGTCTCCTGTATGTAATACATTACTTTGAACAAAATACACTAATGCATCTCCATCTGTATGTGCATTATGAACGTGTGTGATGAAAATATCATTTTCATTCATATAAAAAGTAGCATCATCACTAAATGTAATTACAGGAAGTCCTGCATTTGCTGTTTTTTCATTTGCTTCAAGACGTTTGCGTACATTATCGTGAGCGACAATCATAGCACCAGCGGCTTCAAAATTGGCATTCCCGCCAGCATGATCTCCATGAAAATGTGTGTTTACTAAAAATTTTACAGGTTTGTCAGAAATTGTTTTGATCGCTGTGGTGATTTTTTCGCTTAATGGAGCAAACTGATCATCAATCATGAAAACACCGTCATTGCCTATAGAAATCCCTATATTTCCACCTGCTCCTTGAAGCATGTAAACGTTATCAGATACAAGTTCTATCTTGACTTTGACGTTGTCAAAACGACCTTGTGAATAGCATATAGATGAGATTGCAAAAAGAGCTATAAGTATACTTTTTTTCATAAGAATGGTTTGTGTTAAATGCTTGCAGTCGTGAATTGTTGAGAAAGCTTTCGCGAAAGCATAATTTTAACACGCATTTAAGATGCATATATAGTTGTGTAAACGACAATCAGGGAGTATCTTTGCACAACTTTTAAAATAGCTAATCTTCTGTTGACTTGAGCGAAGTTGCATCACATACAATTGCCGTATCTCCATGGCAAGATTTTAAGGAAATCACAAAAATGCGATTATCGATTAGCGTTGTCTTTTCTAGTGTCGCTGGATATTTTCTTGGAACTTCTGAAATAGACTGGACTGTTGTAGTTATGCTAGCAGTAGGAGGGTATTTTATGGTAGGTGCTTCAAATGCATATAATCAGGTGCTTGAACGTGATCTAGATGCATTGATGGATCGTACTAAAAACAGGCCTGTAGCTTCAGGGCGCATGTCTGTAAAAACTGCACTTGGAATCGCCATTTTATTTACAATATTAGGACTAGTTACATTGTTTTATATAAATCCTCAAACGGCTATGTTTGGAGGGATTTCTATATTTATGTATGTACTATTGTATACGCCTCTTAAAACAAAAACACCACTTTCTGTTTTTGTAGGAGCATTTCCAGGAGCAATTCCTTATATGTTAGGATGGGTAGCAGCAACTAATGATTTTGGAATAGAACCGGGGACATTATTTATGATTCAATTTTTCTGGCAATTCCCTCATTTTTGGGCAATAGGTTGGTTTTTATTTGATGATTATAAAAAAGGAGGATTCTTCATGCTTCCTACTGGCAAACGAGATAAAGGAACAGCAGTGCAAGTGATATTGTATACGGTGTGGACAATACTAATCTCTATAGTGCCTGCGTTTGGTGTTACAGGAGGGTTGTATTTATCACCAATAGCTGCAGTTATTGTTGGAGGTTTGGGATTATTTATGCTGTATTGGGCAATTAAATTATATCAAAAAAGAGATGCTCCTACCGCAAAAAAATTAATGTTGTCTAGTGTGACATATATAACGCTGCTTCAAATTGTATTTGTAGTAGATAAATTTCTAAGATAATGGATTACACAGCAGGAACAGAAAAGTACAAACAAGATCGTGCAAAAAAACAAATGCTTTGGTTTGGAATCATTAGTTTATGTATGACTTTTGCAGGACTTACAAGTGCTTATATTGTAAGTATGGAGCGTAAAGACTGGTTGGATAATTATGAATTTCCTCAGTCGCTTATAATTTCCACAGTGGTTATTGTATTAAGTAGTCTTGCAATACAACTAGCAAAAAACTTTATCATAAATAATAAAAAGCAAATAGGGACACTACTGCTTATTTTAACATTGGTGCTAGGTTTTGTTTTTGTAGGGTATCAATATCAAGGATTATTTACAGAGTTAACCGGTCAGGGTTATTTTATGACGGGTGAATCGAGTAATATTACAACGACATTTTTATTTTTAATTATTGCAGTGCATATCGCTCACGTTATTGCAGGAATGATTGCGCTGATTACCGTTGTTATAAATCATATAAGAGGTAAATATTCAAAAGAAAATCATTTAGGATTAACATTAGGAGTTACATTCTGGCATTTTTTAGGAGTGTTATGGATATTCTTATTTATACTTTTATATACCACAAAGTAAAAGAAGGTGTATTTATTGGTTTATAGCCAGTTAATTAAGGGCTTAAAAGAGTTCTTAAAGTAAAAGCTATATAGATCCATTATAAATCCTGATTTTATCTTTGAAATACGCATAGAAAATACCTATTTTTGCAAACGATAAATTAACCAAAATGTCACTATGGACGCTACTGTAACAAATACAACAAGCGAAGGTAAAACTTGGGGCGGTGGAAACAAGCCTCTAAAAGCAAGTTATGGAAAACTAATGATGTGGTTTTTCATCTTATCTGATGGATTATCTTTTTCTGGATTTCTTGCTGCTTACGGCTTTTCTAGATTTAAATTTATAGATGCTTGGCCTATTGCTGATGAAGTGTTTACACACGTTCCGTTTACTCATGAGAGTTATCCTATGATTTACGTAGCATTTATGACCTTTGTGCTTATTATGTCGTCTGTAACTATGGTGCTTGCCGTAGATGCTGGACATCATATGAAAAAAAATAAAGTGATTATCTATATGTTCCTTACTATTATAGGAGGAGCAGTATTTGTAGGTTCTCAAGCGTGGGAATGGGCTACTTTTATTAAAGGAGATTACGGTGCTGTAGAGACAAAAGGCGGTAAGATATTACAGTTTTTGAATACAGATGGTGAGCGTGTTGCATTAGCAGATTTTGCAGCAACATTACCGGGAGAAAGAGTGCAGCACGAGAGTAAAAACGGAATCTGGTATGATTCTGAAAAAGCATTGCCTACGTACACGATAGATGAAGTGAAAGCTGGTTTTGCAGCAAATCCTGATTTATTGATCCGAATACAAACCCTTACAGCAAAAGGTGAAAAAACAATACTTAGTAGAGAAGAGTCTTTATTGCGTTTAAATAGAGATGCGGTAGGTGTTGTAGAGGGAGCTAACCTTAAACATAATGAATATGGAACACCTTTATTTGCAGATTTCTTCTTCTTTATTACAGGTTTTCACGGTTTTCACGTATTCTCAGGAGTTTTAATTAACCTTATTATTTTCTTCAATGTAGTGCTAGGGACATATGAGCGTAGAGGTCATTACGAAATGGTAGAGAAAGTAGGACTATATTGGCACTTTGTCGATTTAGTATGGGTATTTGTATTTACCTTCTTTTACCTTGTATAATTTTATTCCTGCGAAGGCAACAGTTTCAAACTTAGAAAGAAAGTATTAAAAAGATATTTTAAAATGGCACACGAACATAAATTAGAAATATTTAGAGGACTTTTAAAGTTTAAGTCTAACATAACAAAAATATGGGGAGTACTTATTATACTATCTATTGTTACCATAATAGAAGTTTGGTTAGGTATTATAAAGCCAGAATTCTTAACAGAAGGTAGGTTTATGCGTATGAAGCTCCTTAATTGGGTTTTTATATTATTAACAATATTTAAAGCATATTACATTACTTGGGACTTTATGCACATGCGTGATGAAGTAAAAGGGCTTCGTAGAGCAGTAGTATGGACAGGAATATTCTTAATTTTATATTTAGTCTTTATTTTGCTTACAGAAGGAGACTATATCTTTGATGTATACGATACAGGATTCCAGAGTTGGGATTTTTAATATAATTTAAAAGCGGTTTTATAACCGCTTTTTTTAGCACTACACTCAATGCGTAATCCTAAATTAGGTGAACTAAAATGTGTACCTGTTACAAAAGAAAATACTGTGAAATGAACGTAAACAAAATTAATTTTTGTTTGTCAACTGTAATAATTAAATTTTCTAAGCGAAAGCAAAACGGTTGATTCAATCAATTTTTTTATTTAGTTCATTTTAATAAAATTAAAAATTTGAAATAGATGAAAAAGAAACTAGTGCTTATTGCGCTTTTTGTTTTGCCAGTTGTGGCTTATTTATTTTTCTCTTCAGGAGTATACAACTTTGCTAAACTTCCTATAATTACAGAAAAGATAGCAGATGTAACAACCGTTACTAGTAGAGAAATTAAAACTTCAGAGTATTCATCAGATACGCCTTTAACCTTAAAGGATCATGTGTCTATAGTAGGATATTTAGGAGATAATCTTACTTCTAATATAGGCTATACAGCAAATCTTAATTTGATGATCTATAAGTATTTTTTGAAATACGAAGATTTTCAAATGATACTTTTTGTGTCTCCAGGAAGTGAGCAAGCAATAAGTGATTTGAAAATAGAATTAGGTAGAATCTTTGATGTTACTAAAATACGTTTTGTACAAGCAACAAAAGAACAAGCAAAAGCACATTTTGAAAGCTTGAGAACGCCTTTAAGTTTGTCTCCAAATGGAAGTCATCCTAATGTGTTTGTTGTTGATAGGGCATTGGCATTGCGATCTGGTCATGAAGATAAAAAACCGAATGCGTACGGATATGATATGACACAAGCTGTAGAAATGGGATATATGAAAGACGATATCAAAATTCTACTAGCAGAGTATAGACTGGCACTTAAGAAAAATAATAATGCCAGTGATAAAATAGAACAACGTAGAGAAAAGAAATAATGCGTAAGAATACATATATAGGGATTGCTTTTATTGTACTTGTTTTTGGTATCATTTTTATTCCTAGAATTTTTAAAAGGTATGCAAATGGTGATGTCGTAAGAGGAGGACGTATGCATGCGGTTGGAGAAAAAGTAGCACCATCTGATGATGAACTGCTTTATGTTATGGTTAATGAAAAAGAAAAGAGAGTCCCGACTTTTGAATTTATAGATCAAAATAAAGACACCATCTCTGATCAAGATTATAGAGGTAAAGTTTTTCTAGTGGAGTTTTTCTTTACAAGATGTACAGATATCTGTATACCTATGAATCATAATTTACAAGCTATTGCAAAGATGTATGAAGGAAATCCTAATTTTGGAATTGCATCTTTTTCTATAGATCCAGAACATGATACGCCAGATGTTATGAAAAAATATGCCGAAGACTATGGCGTAACAAATCCTAATTGGCATTTTATGACAGGAGATAGATCAGATATATTAAAACTTTCTAATGAGGGCTTCTATCTTGCTACAAATACAGAAGACGATCTGGATAATGGATTGTATCACTCAGGACTTTTTGCCTTAATAGATCAAAACGGATTTATACGCTCTCGTTCTGACGGGCATGGTAATACCAAGCCATATTATAGAGGATCTGTTCCTATGGATGCTACAGTGGCAGAAGGAGGGGAAGTACCAGAAATAGATATACTTATAGAGGATATTAAAAAATTATTAAAAAAGTAATGAGTACACATCTTTCAGAAAAAGAAAAGAAATATCAAAAATGGATTATTCTATTGTCTATTGTAATTCCACTTGCGGTAGCAGCATTATTTGGTGTTAAACTTAAGGATTACGGAGTTGCTGTAGAGCCACTTACTTTTTTGCCTCCAATTTATGCTGCAATCAATGGATTAACAGCAATAGTATTAGTACTGGCAGTAGTACAAATTAAAAAAGGAAATCGTAAAGCTCACGAACGATTTATGAAATTTGCAATACTTCTTTCTGTACTATTCTTGGTGATGTATGTTGCCTATCATATGACGTCAGACTCTACACCTTATGGAGGAGAAGGAGTAATACGATACTTGTATTTCTTTATCTTAATTACACATATTGTACTGTCTATTGCGATCATTCCGTTAGTACTCTTTACGTATGTGAGGGCATTAGCAGAACGATTTGACAAACATAAAAAGCTGGCAAAGATTACATTTCCAATATGGCTATATGTAGCTGTTACTGGGGTTGTGGTGTATCTTATGATTTCACCATATTATGTACATTAAATAGTATGAAAATTAAAAAGAGTATCATTATTGTTTTTATGGTTTTTGTTTCCGCTTTCGCGAAAGCAGAAACAGTCAGACCTATTACTATATTATCTGCACAATGTGCTATGTGTCGTGCGGTTTTAGAATCTGAAGAAGACAATAGTACTGCCAAAGGAATTAATAATGGAATCAAATATCTTATGATAATTCCATATATCTTAGTAGGGGGTGTCTTTTACTTTGTATATAAGTCTAGGAAAAAAGAAAAAGAAATAACTTCTGAAGATTCTTTCTTAGATTCATAAAATCATTGCTGTAACATTATTTTGTACGTATAGTTTTTCCTAAAGGGCATGTATATTTAGTTGTTGTTTTATTTATGTAGGAGAACCCTTTATAAATAGAGGTATTAACACCAATTTCACACAATTTTATCTTTTCATTACTAATATTGTGAAATCAAAGTGTAGACTATGATTCAAATTAAAGATTTGCATAAATCATATCGAATGGGGAGTAACTCGCTTCACGTTTTAAAAGGTATTGATTTTAACGTGAAAGAAGGAGAGTTGGTTTCTATCATGGGGTCTTCTGGTTCTGGGAAATCTACGTTGCTTAATATACTTGGTATGTTAGACGAGGCAGATCAAGGATCTTATACACTGGATAATGTGCCTATAAAAAACCTTAATGAAAAAGTAGCAGCACAATACCGAAATAAATTCTTAGGCTTTATTTTTCAGTCGTTTAATCTCATTAATTATAAAAGTGCATTAGATAATGTGTCAATGCCATTGTACTATCAAGGGATTAAAAGAAAAGAACGTACTGATAAGGCGATGCACTATTTAGAAAAAGTTGGGCTTGCCGATTGGGCTACACACCTGCCTAGCGAACTTTCTGGAGGACAAAAACAACGTGTAGCCATAGCAAGAGCACTTGCAAGTGATCCTAAAGTATTACTCGCCGATGAACCTACGGGAGCTTTAGATACAAAAACGTCATATGAGGTGATGGATCTTATACAAGGGATTAATGAAGAAGGGAAAACAATCCTTGTCGTTACACATGAACCAGATATCGCAGAAATGACCAAACGTATTGTAAATCTAAAAGATGGGCGTATTATTGACGATCGACCTGTAAACCAAATACTAGCCAAAGCTCATGTTTGATATAGAACGCTGGCAAGAGATTTTTGAAACTATAGGAAAGAACAAGTTACGTACTTTCTTAACAGGACTCTCTGTTGCTTCAGGAATCTTTATTCTTGTCATCCTTCTAGGGTTTAGTTCAGGAATACAAAAAGGCGTAAAATCTCAATTCTCTCGTGATGCAGAAAGCAAAGTAAGTGTTTGGACAGGAGTTACTACAAAAGGGTATAAAGGATTAAATCCAGGCCGTCGTATTCAAATGCATAATTCAGATTATGATAATTTAAATGCAAAATTTGATGATGCGATCGAACATAAAACAGGACTCTATAATATTTGGGGGGGACTCGTAAACTATAAGAATGAATCTGGTAATTATCGTGTAGAAGGAGCGCATCCAGGGCAACAGTTTATTGAAAATGCTACGTTGGTTTCTGGAAGGTTTATCTCTGAAAAAGATCTCGATGAAGTTGAAAAAGTAGCGATTATAGGATATAAAGTAAAACAAGATTTATTTAAGCGAGAAGAAGCAATAGGTAAGACAATAAAAATTACTGGGATCAATTTTAAGGTGGTTGGAGTTTATTCCGATCCAGGAGGGCAAAGAGAAGAACAGCGAATTGTGATACCCATTACTACTGCTCAAAGAGTATTTAATGCAGGAGATAATTTACGATCTATCGCTTATACTATAAAAATGAGCGATAATTTTGACGAAGCTGTTGCGCTATCTGAAGCTGTAAGCGAAGGAATAGAACAAGAGTTAAAGTCTCGTTATAATATCGCTCCAGATGACCGAAGTGCAGTACGCGTAAATTTTAATTTAGAAGAAGCAGCTCAAATATATAGCCTTATAGATGTTATGCGAATTGTTTTTTGGGGTGTTGGTGTAGGTACTATCATTGCAGGTATTGTTGGAGTAGCTAGTATTATGCTTATCGTTGTAAAGGAGCGTACTAAAGAAATAGGAGTCCGAAAAGCACTTGGCGCATTGCCTAGTTCTATCACAGGAATGATATTGCAAGAATCTATTTTTATTACTGCAATAGCTGGTTTTCTTGGATTGTTTTTTGGAGTAGCGTTATTAGATTTTGTTATACCACTTGTGCTACCTGATAATCCATATATACAATCTCCTACAGTAGATTTTAAAACCTCAATAACGACAGTCCTGGTATTGATTAGTGCTGGAGGAATTGCAGGATATATTCCGGCGAGAAGAGCTGCTAATATTAAGCCTATAGAAGCACTTAGGGATGAATAATAATAAGAAAAATTATTTATACGCTTTCGCGAAAGCATATAAAACGATATAAAAATGTTTAATAAAGATCGTTGGAACGAAATACTGGAAGCACTCAATGCTAATCGTTTTAGAACGCTACTTACGGCGTTTGGAGTGTTTTGGGGTATACTTATTCTAGTATTGTTATTAGCGCTTACAAATGGTCTTAAAACAGGAGTTTCGGCTGGGTTTAATAATTTTGCAACCAACTCAATGTTTATGTGGTCTCAAGGAACTTCAAAGCCTTATAAAGGACTTCCAAAAGGACGCTTTTTTAGATTTAAACTCGAAGATGTGCAAGTCTTAAAAGATAGAGTGCCTGAGCTTAAATATGTTTCTCCACGCAACCAACTTGGAGGATTTAGAGGTTCTAATAATGTAACACGTAATGAAAAAACAGGTGCGTATAATGTATATGGGGATTACCCTGAATTTATAAAGCAGCAACCTATGGATATTACTGCTGGACGTTTTATTAGCTATTCAGATATTGAAGATAAACGAAAAGTAGCTGTTATTGGTGTAGATGTCGTAAAAGGACTTTATGATATAGGAGAAGATCCTATGGGTACGTATATTAAAATAAATGATATTAACTTTTTAGTGATAGGGACATTTAAAAATCCTAAGAGTAATGGAGATCAGGAAGAGGAAGCTAATACTATTTTTGTTCCTTTTACTACATTTTCACAAGCCTTTAATAGGGCAGATAATGTAGGGTGGATGGCAATAACAGCTCATGATGATACCGTAATTACAGATGTTAAAGAAGAGGTGTTTGCTATCATGCGTGAGCAACGTACCATACATCCAGATGATATACGTGCAATAGGACATGCGGATTTAGCAAAAGAATTTGGTCAGATTCAAGGTCTTTTTTCAATCTTAAGTTTTGTAAGTTATTTTGTAGGTGCCTTAATATTAATGTCTGGAGTGATTGGAATTAGTAATATTATGCTGATCGTAGTGAAAGAACGTACCAAAGAAATAGGGATACGAAGAGCATTAGGGGCAACACCTTGGGAAATACGATCGCAAGTGATGCAAGAATCATTGGTGCTCACTATTGTTTCAGGAATGGCTGGAATAGCAGTTGCTGCAGGACTTATATGGCTCATGAATTTTGGGATTTCAATTGCAGGACCATTTGATAATTTTGCAAATCCATCAGTAAATATAGGAGTCGTGCTCATAGCACTTACGATTTTATTAGTGTCAGGTGTTCTTGCTGGATTGATACCAGCAACAAGAGCAACACAAATGAAACCAGTAGATGCTTTACGAATAGAATAAAACCAAAAGGATACAATCAAATCATTATTATGAAACGAACAGGAACCGTCATCGTATTACTTTTAATTGTAATAGGATTTTTAGTGGGTATATACTATATCTGGATAAAAGATAAACAAGACCCTATCATATACAAAACAGAACAGGCGAGTACAAAAACTATTGTAAAAAAGACAGTAGCTACTGGAAGTATTGTTCCTAAAGAGGAGGTGCTTATTAAGCCAAATATCTCAGGTATTATAGATGAAATATATGTAGAGGCTGGAGATCAAATTAAGGCTGGAGATCTTATTGCAAAAATTAAGGTGGTGCCTAATGCTTCGTCATTAACCAATGCTAAAAATAATATTGCGAGTGCTCGTACAGCAGTACAAACAGCAAAACTAGCGTTTGAAAATCAAAAAAGTATCTACAACCGTCAAAAGAAATTATTTGATAATGGTGTAATTTCTGCAAATGATTTTGATGGTATTCAAAATTCGTATAACCAAGCAGATCAGCGAGTAAAACAAGAACAAGTTAACCTCACAAGTGCTTTGCAGAATTATGATATTATAAAAACAGGCACGACAAGTGGTCTTGGTGCAGCAGCTACAACACAAGTAAGATCAACTATTACAGGAATGATTTTAGATGTTCCTGTAAAAACAGGAAATCAAGTGATAGAGGCAAATAATTTTAATGATGGTACTACTATTGCAACACTAGCCGATGTAGATAAAATGATATTCGAAGGAAAAGTAGATGAGAGTGAAGTCGGGAAAATAAAAGAAGATTTACCTTTAGAGATTACTGTAGGTGCTATCGAAAATATGAAGTTTGATGCTACATTAGATTATATAGCTCCTAAAGGGGTGTCTGAAAATGGAGCAATACAATTTGAAATTAAAGGAACATTAGCTAAAATAGATTCAAGTACGTTTATAAGAGCAGGACTTAGTGCTAATGCAAGTATTATTTTAGCAAAGGCAGATTCGGTACTTGCAATCAAGGAAGCTTTAGTGCAATATGATCCCGAAACTAAAAAGCCCTTTGTCGAGATAGAGACAGGAGATCAAAAATTTGAACGCCGTGATTTAGAACTTGGAACTAGTGATGGTATCTTTGTAGAGATAAAAAGAGGGGTTTCGAAGGATGATCATATCAAAATCTGGAATCAAATCAAAGCTCCTCAAGGATTTGGAGGGCGAGGTTAGTGTTTTGTAAATGCAGTCTGTATGCGCTTTCGCGAAAGCGTGTAAAAATTAGTTAATATTTTTTGTAACATAAATACGTTTCAATAGTCATATTGGACATCAATCGATAGTATGAGAAAATTATTTATTATATGTTTTAGTCTTTTAATTTCTGCAACTGGATTTGCGCAGAATAAAAAATGGACATTACAAGAGTGCGTACAATATGCTTTAGATAATAATATTACCATAAAGCAAACGCAGTTAGATGAAGAGACAGCAGCAATCGAAAAGAAAGATGCTATCGGAAACTATCTTCCTACCTTAAATGGTAACGCTTCAAATAACTGGAATAGTGGTCTTACACAAAATATTACAACGGGTGTGTTAGAGACACAAACTTTGCGTAACTCTTCGTATAGTATTACTGCTGGAGTGCGAATTTTTAATGGTTTTAGAAATAAAAAAGCATTAGATAGAGCTGAGCTTTCAAGAATTGCAGCCGATTATAATATTGCTAAAATTAAAGATGATACGGCACTTTCTGTTGCATTAGCATACTTACAGATCTTATTAAATAAAGAGAATTTAAAAACAATAGTTGCTCAAAATGAAGTGACTAAAGAACAAATAAGAAGAACAGAAGAACTTGTAGAGGGAGGTATATCTCCTGCAGGAGACGTATTGGAGATAAAAGCAACAGATGCAAGTGAACAACAGCGTATTGTAGCAGCGCAAAATGCGGTACAGATTTCTCTTATTAATTTAGCACAATTATTAGCTTTTGATGATTATAAAAACTTTGATATTGATGATACAGAGTATACGATACTAGGTGCAGAGATTTTAAATACAACTCCTGAAGTATTAGTAGAAAAAGCAAAAGAAAGTCGATATGATCTTAAAATTGTAGAACAAAACCTTGAACTTGCTAAAAAAGACTTAGAGCTAAGTAAAACAGCATTGTATCCTACTATTAATGGTTTTTTTAACTATAATACAAGGGAGTCTGGTGCTCCTACAGTTAATATAGATGAAGATGCAGATCCATTACTTAGACCTATTGGTTTTGTAGACGGAACAAATCAAACAGTTTTTCAACCTATACCTGCTACTGAAGAAGGAAATCCAACGCCATTTGTAGAGCAATTATATTTGAATGATGGTATTTCATACGGGGTACAATTATCTGTACCTATTTTTAATGGATTCTCTACACGTAATACTATTAAAAGAAATGAAGTAAATGTAAAACGTTCTGAATTTCAAGCAGAGCAAGCACGTCTAAATTTTGAGACAGCCGTATATCAAGCATACACAGATGCCAAAGCAGCAAAAGAGAGTTATGAGGCAGCTATCGCATCTTTAGAGGCTCAAAAAACAGCTTTTGAGTTTGCATCACTTAGATATGATGTAGGGCGTATTAATGCTTTTGATTTAAGTCAAACAAAATTACGTTTTGATAATGCACAAGTTGAATTAACACGATCAAAATACGATTATATATTCCGTATTAAAGTACTGGAACTCTATTTTGGAGTACCAGCAACGGAACTTAAATTCTAACCAAAATGAGTAGAAAAACATTATTTATACTTCTAGCTTTAGTTGCAATAGTTGTTCTAGGGTTTTTTGCCCTTACTATTATTGTAAAAGGCGGAAAGAAAGGTAAACTAGTAGAAATAGAACTAGTAGAACGGGCTACTATTGTAGAGACGGTAGCTGCAACTGGAAAAATACAACCAGAAGTAGAGGTGAGTATATCTTCAGAAGTATCTGGTGAGATTATTGAATTGCCTATTAAAGAAGGTCAAGATGTAAAGAAAGGAGATTTATTAGTACGTATTAATCCAGATTTAGTTCAAAGTGCACTTAATCAAGTGCAGGCGTCTTTACAAAATTCACGTTCAGGTCTTGCGCAAGCAGAAGCAAACTTAAAAGTGGCTAAGTTAAACTTTGATCGTAACAAGCCTTTATTTGAGAAAGGAGTTATTTCAAAAGCAGATTTTGACAGAGCATTGTCTGATTATGAAGTAGCACAAGCATCAAAACAAAGTGCATATTATAATGTGCAGAGTGTTGCGGCGCAAGTAAAACAAGCAAAAGATAATTTAGGTCGTACATCTATATTTGCACCGAGAGATGGTACAATTTCAAAACTTAGTGTAGAATTAGGAGAACGTGTAGTTGGAACTGCACAAATGACAGGAACTGAAATTGTAAGAGTTGCTAACCTTACAAATATGGAGGTAGAGGTAGATGTAAATGAAAATGATATTGTAAAAATTGAAGTAGGAGATTCTGCCGTAGTTGAGGTAGATGCATACTTAAAGAAAGAATTTAAAGGTATTGTTACAGAAATAGCAAATTCTGCAGAGACAACACTTACTGCAGATCAAGTGACAAACTTTAAAGTAAAAGTGCGTATTCTTGAGGAGTCTTATAAAGATCTTTTAGTGGGTAAGTCAGAGACATATTCTCCGTTTAGGCCAGGAATGACTGCTACTGTAGATGTTATTACACAAAAGAGAGAAAAAAGTGTAGCAGCACCTATTAGTGCGATTGTAGTAAAATCAGATACGAGTTCTACAAAGAAAGGTAAGCCTAAAAAGGATATTAAAGGCGATGATAAAAAGTTTGAGTGTGTCTTTGTTAAAAATGGAGATAAAGCAACACTTAAAGTTGTTACAACAGGAATTCAAGATGATTCTAAGATTGAAATCTTATCTGGATTAAGTGAAGGAGATGAGATAATCACAGGACCTTATAATCTTGTGACTAAAAAACTTCAAACAGGAGATTTGGTAAGAGTAGAAGAAGAGGATTCTAAAAATGAAACTGACGAATAATGATGTCTAACATATTATGCATAGAGACAGCCACCACAAATTGTTCGGTGGCTTTGTCTATTTATGGAGAGCAAGTAGTATTAAAGGAAGATAATGATGTCAAATACTCGCATGCAGAACGCTTACATCTATACATAGAAAATGTGCTGGATGAAGCTAAGATTGATAAAAAAGAATTAACAGCTATCGCAGTAAGTAAAGGACCAGGAAGCTACACTGGGTTGCGTATAGGCGTATCGGCAGCAAAAGGGTTGTGTTATGCTTTAGGGATTCCTCTTATCTCTGTTCCGACCTTAAGTGCCTTGTCTCATAAAGTGAATTGTGAGGAGGGTAGTTATATTGTGCCCATGCTAGATGCTCGTAGAATGGAAGTGTATAGTGCTATTTTTGATGCTAATCATCATCAGGTAAGAGCTACTGAAGCGCAGATTCTAGAAGAGGATTCTTTTTCAGCATACCTTGAGAAAGGAAATGTATATTTTGTTGGGAATGGTGTGTCAAAATTTGAAGACATTTGTAAACATCCGAATGCAATTTTTATTAAAGATACATTGCCTTCTGCTGCAGAAATGTGTGCGCTGGCTTCAGCTAAAAATGAAATAGATGCTTATGAAGATATCGCCTATTTTGAGCCTTATTATCTTAAAGATTTTATTGCAGGCATACCTAAGAAAAAGTGACGATAGGTTACAGTACAAAAAAAGCGCTCATGTTTTATAAAACATGAGCGCTTTTTTATGTTAAATTAATACTGGTAAATATTATGCTTGTTTTTGAATTTCAACACCGTGAGGGTAAGGAATTTCAATACCAGCTTTATCTAATTCTATCTTACAGTTTTCAATAGTTTGGAAGTATACATCCCAGTAATTTGCGGGAGTAGCCCATGGGCGTACCTCGTAATTTACAGAACTATCTGCTAGTTCTCCCATATTAACTGTTGGTGCAGGGTCTTTTAGCACTTTCTCTTGAGAAGTCATGGCTCTCATAAGTGCTTCTTTTGTTTCCTTAATATCTGCGTCATAAGATACTCCTATAGTAAGATCTACACGTAATTGTCCTAATTCCGTATAGTTTTTTATGTTTCCATTAGAAAGTGCTCCATTAGGGATAATTGCTAATTTATTCCCTGGAGTAGCGAGTTTTGTAGTGAAAATTTGAATTTCAGAAACAACACCCACTTCTCCTTGTGCTTCGATTAAATCTCCTACTTTAAAAGGTCTGAATAACATGATAAGAACACCTCCTGCAAAGTTGGATAAAGAGCCTTGTAATGCAAGACCTACTGCAAGACCTGCTGCAGCAAGAATAGCGGCAAAAGAAGCTGTGTCTATACCTAACTGACCTAGGATAGCTATAATAAGTAAAACTAATAATATGGATCTGACAAGATTAGAGAGGAATTTTTCTAAGGTCTCATCCATATTTTTGTTCTTCTTGAGCATCTTCTTAAAGAGCTTCATGATGATATTAATGATCCATTTTCCAATAATCCATATGATTATGGCCATTATAATTTTGGTACCATACTCAATACCATATTCTATGGCAAGTTCAGTCCATTCTTTAGCTTTATCAGCAGTTTGTTCTATTTGCATTGTGTTGAATGTTTATTTGTGAACTTAAAAATAAGAAAAATATGGGGCTCTTTAATTGATGTTTGATTTTTAAATCGTTAGAGAATTGAAATTATAAGTATATCGATGTAAATGTGTTGTATGTCTATAATATCAATGATTCTTTTGGTTTTTATAATTTTATGAGCTCTAGTGCTTCGGAAATAGTTCTTACAGGTAATTTGCAAGCATTATTTACGCAAACATATATAAGGGTCTCATTTTCAAGATAACGACCCTCGAAAATCTCTTGAGCGCTTTCTTTTGTGCTAGTAGCAATTAGTTTATTAGGGATGTAGTGTGTGTTTAGTTCTTTAAGAACTTCTGTAGCGTTAATTCCTACAATAACAATTTCATAATAAGGTTTGGTGTAATTTAGATATAAGTCAAGCCAGTTGCTAAATGCTGTGGGGGAGTTGTCTATCTCTGGTTGCATATTATTAAGCATTGTAGCAGCTGTTTGTGTATAAGTTTTGTCTAAATAATAATGTGAAAGTGTAAATATATTTTTTGCCATCATAGAGTTTGATGCGGGAATGACTTTATCTATATAGGCTATATTTCGACTTATTAAATCAGTATCTTCATCAGAGGTAAAAAAGAACATATTATTTTCTTTATTTTGAAAATGTGTAAAGGTGTAATCTGTAAGTTGTTTTGCTTTTTCTAACCAAAACGTATCTGCAGTTACTTCAAATAGTGCAATAAATGCATCTATTGTGCTGGCGTAATCTTCGAGATATCCATTTATTGCACCTTTTCCGTTTTTATAATTTCTATAAAGACCACCATCTTTACGTATCATATGATCAACCATGAAAGAAGCATTTTTAAGAGCGATGTTTAGAAATTTCTGGTCATTAAAGACACGATATGCATCAATGTAGCCTTTTGTCATAAGACCATTCCAACTTGTTAGTATTTTGTCATCTAAGCGGGGTTTTTCTTTATTGCTTTCGCGAAAGCGTAATAATACCTCTTTCCATTGCGCTCTTTTTTGTTTGAGATCTACAAGTGAAATACCATGTTCTTTTGCAAAATCTGCATCTGCATCTGTGCGAATTAAAACATAAGTGTCATTTTCCCATTGCCCGAAATCATTGATATTATAATAAGATGCAAAAAGATCATATTCTTCTTTTAGAAGTGTTTTTAAAGTTGCTGCTGTCCAAACATAATAAGCCCCTTCTTCGAGTTCTCCTTCTGGTGTAAGACTGTCTGCATCTAAAGCACTGTAAAAGCCACCTTCTTCTGTGGTCATTTCACGAGCTATAAAGTTGAGTGTTTGATATACGGTTTCTTTATAAAGTTCTTTTTGAGTAAGAAGATATGCATCACTGTATAGGCTTACGAGTTGTGCATTGTCGTAGAGCATTTTTTCAAAATGAGGAACATGCCATTTTTTATCAGTACTGTACCTCGCAAACCCTCCTCCTATATGATCTTGTATGCCACCATATGCAATTTTATCTAAGGTAGTGTATACATAATTAAGGATGGTGCTGTCTTTTGTTTGATGACCATAACGTAGTAAGAATTGGTAGTTATTTGGCATCATGAATTTAGGTGCCCTGTCAATACCACCTTCTTGTAAATCCCAATATGTTGACCAAGTGCTTAATGAAGATATAACGAGTTCTTCTTCAAATTTCGGTTTGTTAGGGTTGGGTGTAACAATATCCCTTGTTTTTATTCCTGATGCAAGTTTGTCTGCAAATTCGACTAAAGTATTAGGGTTGTCTTTAAATGCAGTAGCAACCTGCTCTAGGGAATTCATCCAATCTTCTTTTGGAAAATAGGTACCTCCCCAAATGGGTCTTCCATCTGGTAAAGCAATAGCATTAAGAGGCCATCCGCCAGCTCTGCCTGTCATAAGCTCGACAGCGCTCATATATACATTATCTACATCTGGACGTTCTTCACGATCTACTTTAATATTAATAAAATGCTCATTCATAAAACGGGCAACCAGTGTGTCTTCAAAACTTTCATGTTCCATCACATGGCACCAGTGACAAGAAGAGTACCCAATACTTACTAAGATAGGTTTGTTTTCCTTTTTTGCAAGTGCTAATGTTTCTTTATTCCAAGGTTTCCAATCTACAGGGTTATGCGCATGTTGAAGTAAATACGGACTAGTTTCATTTATGAGATCATTAGTGTATGTATGCATAGTAGATTCATCCTGGTTTTTACAACTCCAGAGTAATGCTAGGGTCAGTAACAATAAAAATTGTCTATATATATTCATAGGAGTAAAAATACGAACAAAAAAAATCCTATCAAGAGGATAGGATTTATAATATGATATGTTTTACAACTTACTTTATTTCAAATGTAAGTCTAAGATTTACTCGGTATTCAGTTACCTTATCTCCATCTACTACAGCACTTTGTTCAGCAACATAAACAGATTTTATATTTTTTACTGTTTTTGATGCTTGAGATACTGCGTTTTGTGTTGCATCTTCCCAGCTTTCTTTAGAGCTAGATAGCACTTCTATAACTTTCATTACTGCCATAATTATTCTTTTTTGGTTTAAAAATTTATTGAAAACCCTAAGTTACAAATAATCAGTAAAATATACATTTGTCTATTTTGTCATAGAAAATTGTGCATTTTGTCTTATCCATTGATCGCTTCAACGGCATTTATGCGACCAGGTAGCATTTGTTTTAGCATGTTTTCAATGCCGTTTTTAAGTGTGAATGTAGAAGATGGACATCCACTACAAGCTCCTTGTAAAATTACAGATACATTTTTAGTTTTCTCATCATAGTTTTTAAATACAATGTTTCCTCCATCACTTGCAACAGCAGGTTTTACATATTCTTCTATGATGTTTACAATCTCTTTTGAGGTATCGTCTAGATTTTCAAAAGATGCTTCAGCCATACTCTCAACTTGTTGAGGTGTTTTTAGTTGTTCAGCAGTAACAATTTCTTTTCCATCTTGAATAAAATCTCGAATAAATTCGCGAGTTTCAGTAACTACTTCGTCCCAATTTGCCATTTCATATTTCTGGACACTTACATAATTTTCGTCCATAAAAACTTCTTTTACAAATGGGAAGTGGAATAAAGCTTTCGCAAGTGGTGAATGTGTAGTGTCATCTATTGTTTTAAACTCAAAAGGAGCTGTAACTAGTTTTTTATTTGCTACAAACTTTAATGTAGATGGATTTGGAGTACTTTCGGCATAGACAGTAACTGGTACTTTTTTTGCGGCAATATCTTCAATGATAATGACACCATTGTCATTAAGAAAATCTTCAATTTGTTTTGATACTTCATTTTGAATATCAATCCACTCTACGATATTGTATTTTTCAATGGCAACAAAGTTTTGAGCTATATATACCGTTTTAACAAAAGGAAGATAAAATAACTGTTGCGCTAATGGTGAATTTGCAGCATCATCTATATTTGTAAATTCATAGCTATTATGATTTACTAAGAATTGATCTGCTTGAAATTTTTTTATTGCTGGATTTGAAGTTCCCTCAATAGTAATATTATATGTAGACATTACAATAATTTTTATGCAAAGGTAGGTATTATACCTATTTATTACACTATAGAATATCTCCTTATAATACCGTAAATAAAGACTTAGGTGTGTCTATTAATGTTAAAAAAGTGCCTAACGATTCAATAAATAGATAAAAATGTCGTTATGCAATGCACAGGCGCCTAATATAAGTTGTAATTTCCTATATTTACGCCCCCTTGAAAACTACATGTTGATGAAAAGAATCCTACGTTTCTTACCATTGCGGATAGATTTATGTTACACATATTTATATGATGTAAGTATTTCTGTATATAATAGTATGATACGCGATTTTGTATTTGGAGTTTTCAATTACATAATGCCTGTTAAATCTGAACGCTTTAATACAAAAATTTATATATTTGAACGTTACAGAGCTTTGTGTGCTTCACATGTTGATATAAATACTTTTCAATTTATACAAAATGAGATGTTGCGTAAGCCTGTTTTAGAAAAAAAATAGTCCCATGAATCTAAAAAAATACTATATCATATTGGCATTGTTTTGCTCGCAATTTGTTGTTGCTCAGGAAGGTTTGCCAGTATTCTTAGATTATCTTCAAGATAACCTTTACTTGCTTCACCCTTCTATGGCTGGTGCTTCAAAAACAGCAAAGCTTAGAGGAACAGCACGTGGTCAATGGGCTGGTGTTGAAGATTCCCCTGCATTACAAACCATAAGTTTGAATGGTAGAATAGGAGAAAAAGTAGGTGTGGGAGGAATATTATTTAACGATAGGAATGGTTTTTTCTCTCAACAAGGTGTATATGCTACTTTTTCTTATCATCTATTGCTTTCGCGAAATTACGTAGACCTTAATCAACTTTCATTTGGAATAAGTCTTGGAGTGTTACAAGGGAAACTAGATGAAACTAATTTTGACTTAACTGATTTTGATCCTGTTATCGCAGGTATTGAGCAATCAGACTCTTATATAAATGTAGATTTTGGGATGTCTTATAACTTCCTAGACTTCTTTGCTCACTTTACAGTTAAAAATATATTACCTGCAAATAGAGATCTTTTTACAGAAGCATTTGAGCCAAACAATCAACGTAGATATATTGTTTCTATGGGATATGTTATTTCTCCTAATTTTTCTGACTGGAGTTTTGAGCCCTCTGCACTATTTCAAGCAACAGAGCGTACAGGAGAAGCAAATATTGATTTAAATGCAAAAGCATACTATAAATTAGATTGGGGTAGATTATGGGGAGGACTTTCGTACAGAAGAAGTCTTGATGGAGCAGAGTTTACACCTAATGGAGAAACAGTAGATATTCAAAAAACTCAATTTGTGAGTCCTTTTATAGGAGGATCTTATGATAGATTCTTATTTGGATATACGTACTCTAACCAAACAAATTCAGTGGTGTTAACAAATGGAGGATTTCACCAAGTTACTCTTGGATATAACTTAGGAGAAAATAAAGATCCTTACGATTGTAACTGTCCAGCTGTAAACTAATTGAAAATTAAAAACATTAAAAAGCCCGTTTGTTATACTAACAAACGGGCTTTTTAATGTTATCTGTTTTTGATGCAATTATTCATTCGAAGCTATTAGTGCTAAGAACTTATCGAGGTTTGGTAGAATAATGATTCGTGTTCTTCGGTTTATAGATCTATTCTCTTTACTATCATTTGCAACTATAGGCATATAGCTACTTCTTCCTGCCGCAATTAATTTAGAAGGATCTACTTGATGGGTGTTTTGTAATTCTCTAACGATAGCTGTAGCACGTTCTACACTAAGTTCCCAGTTATCTCTAACATAAGCACCTGGTTTTACCGTTTGGTTGTCTGTATGACCTTCTACCATTACTTCAATAGCTGGTTCAGAGTTCACAACATCTGCAATTCTTTTTAACAATGTATCTGCTTCTTTATTTACTTTATAACTGCCAGATCTAAATAGTAATTTATCAGAAATAGAAATCATTACTACCGTCTCATCGATATCTATAGAGATATCATCATTTTGAGCATTATCTATAATATCGCGGTCAAGATTGCGCTTTAAGTTATAAGAAAGTGCTAGGTTCATAGAATCTTCTAGCGTTTTTGCTTTTGACAGCTCGGTCTGATCTACATTTGCTAGTGTTGCTGTCATCTGTTTTTTAACATCATTTGATATAACAGCGCCATTACTTGTTTTGTCTAGTTTTTGATCATTAGCGACAGTAAGCTCTGTATTAATATCTTTTAAAGAATTAATTTTTGTGTTATACTCTTCTACACGAGCTTGTATAGCACCATATTTACTTTCTAGTTCTTCTTTCTCTACTTTGGTTTTGGTGAGTGTAACTTTTGTATTGTCATACTCTGATTGTAAAGCAACATACTTCTTTTTAGATACACAAGAAGTAAGAGATAGTGTGGCTATCGCAATAATTACAAACGTTTTTTTCATTTTAATTTGGGTTTTAATAGTTGTACTACTCTATACAAGTAGTGTTTTGTTTATATATGTTATACGTTCTAAATAGTAGCTTTGGTTTTTGTGAATTTGATTTATATAAAAAAAGTGTACGCAACATTGCATACACTTTTCATTTTTAAAGGAATAAACAGTCTATTAATTATTCCCAAGTATAATTTTTCTTTTTCGCTTGTGTTTTAATAGCTTCTACCATTGCATTACGTAACTGATTATCGTCTTTTTTTGTTTGTGTAGCTACATAAGAGATACGTTTCTTATTTAGTTGTGCAATTTCTTTCTGTATTTGTTCTCTTTCCTTTCTTTTTATTGCTATGTAAGCTTTTATTTCTGAAGCAGATTTTCCTTTTAATTCATTAGGAAGATCTTTATCATCTAATTCTTCATAACTAAAATCGGCTTCTTCTTCTGCATCTACTAGATCCCAGCTACTATTTTTATAAAAATGTGAACTTTTACTTACAGCTCTTTTTACAGCATTTGCTTGTCCATATTCATTTGCATTAGAATCTTGTTGTATTTGTAATGCCATTTTATCTTCGGCTAATCTGCCATAACCAATGTAAGTGTTATTTAAGGCATTGTTTTTTTCTAAAATAGCTTGATCATATGGAGATGGGATATGTACAGTACGTTTGTCATGATTTATTGCGATATAAGTGCCTTTTGCAGATTCTGCGCCATCTTTCCAGTGTGTTTGTGCACCTGTGTTGTAATTTCCGCAAAATATAGTGTTGATAGTTACGTCTTTCTCACAAGCATTTAAGGATGCATCTTGGTAACGCACAGGTCCTTGGTCAAAAGGTTCGTTGCCTGCTATAAAAATAAGATTAAGATCACTTTCATTAGTTCCCCAATTTAATTGATCTAGTGACACTTGAATGACTTTACCACAATATTCATTTCCTCCATTAGTAGTAAGTCCAAATAGGTTTTTTGAAATTTCATCAAGATCATTGCTAAATGCATTTACTTGTCTTATGTATCCTTCTTGGGCATTGAGCCTGTCATTACCATATTCATATAATGCGATCTTTAATGATGGCTTATTTTTATGTCCGCATTTTGCATAAGAAAGCTCATTTACTAATTCCCATAATTGCGATTTTGCTTGATCTATAAGTCCATCCATACTATTAGAGGTATCAAGTAAAAGCGCTACTTTAATAATGTTAGTGTCTGGTTCTAAATAGTGGGTGTTTTTTAATGATTCTACTGTTTTTGTTTCTTCTATATCAGTAGTAGGATTTATGTTGAAATAAGACCCTATGACTATTAGAGAGGTTATAAAAAATGTTACTGTCTTCATAATCGTTTGTATATTTTGATGAATATGATGTAAATCTAAAGACATTAACAGTGCTTAAAAATTCAAAATGAGGGAACAGCTTATTTGAATGAGTAAACACTGCTATTATCTTAGTATGATGACTGTTTTACGGGTAGAATAGTGCTATATTTTGGTATATCAGCTGTTAGTCATTTTTTGGTGTAGCAATTTTCCAGTATGTTTGGAACTTATGAAGAAGATTTTTAAAATATATTCTACTCTTGTCATGTTAATGACATTGCTTACATGTGTACATTCTTTTTCTCAAAACAGTAAGTCTTTTTCTAATGATAAAGGGCCTGAAGTTACTGTAAGAGGTAGTGTTATAGATATGGAAACATCAAAGCCTATTCCAAGGGTAAATATTGAAATTACGGGAGGAGATTATACAACAACTGCTGTTGATGGTGAGTTTAGAATTAGAGCAAGAATAGGAGATGAACTTGTCATAAGAAGTACAGATTTCGAAACACAATACCTTATTATAAAAGACAATCAACGTATACGAGTAGAGGTGCAACCATTACCTACTGACGACGATGAAGTATTGTTAGAAAGTGAAGCTGTAGAAGATTTACAACAAAATTTTACAGAGTATGTTCAAGAAGCGAAAACGATTTATAAAGAAGATTTCTCTAAAGGAGTAGGTTATATTGCATCTGCACTAGAAATTAAAACGATAAGTGAATTCGAAAGAGCATTGGCCTATGATGTGTTAGCTGATATAAATACGCATTGGAAACAACATGATTTAGCTATTGCAAATTATAAGTCAAGTTTAAAAAGTAAATATAGTATCGATGTAGATATAAAACTGGCAAAAGCCTATTTTAACAATAAAAACTATCAAGAAAGCATTGGCCTTTACCAAGAATTACTACAAAAATCATTGTCTTTTGATCAAAACTTAGAAGCACTAGAAGGGCTTGGCGATGCGTATAAAATGACTAAAGATTTTGAAAAATCGATTACTCAATATCAAAAAGCAGAACGCATTGCAACAGACGCTTCTATCGTATCTATAGCAACACGGTTAAATACAAAAATAGCAGAGTCTTATGATAGAGTTGGTAATAGTCAAGAAGCAGTAAATTCGTATAATAAAGCGCTAGATTTGTCTAATCAAGAAAGTTCAGAAAGTGCCGCAAGATC
The DNA here is from genome assembly GCF_947492815.1 of uncultured Dokdonia sp. GTDB lineage: Bacteria > Bacteroidota > Bacteroidia > Flavobacteriales > Flavobacteriaceae > Dokdonia. The sequence continues at coordinate 43,561 of NZ_CANLOB010000016.1, read as the reverse complement.
TAAAGTCAATGTAGCCGATTATTATAATAGAACACAACAGTTTGATGAAGAAATTAAACTTCGAAAGGAAGCTATCAAAGAATTAGATAATGTGATGGCAGATTCGATCACTAATGATGATGTGCTAACTTCTCAAAAACAAAATTATAAAATTGCAAATGCATATGCCAATCAGCGTAAATTTGAAGAAGCAATTCCTTTTTTCGAAAAAAGTATTAATGAAGCAGTAGTTAAAAATGACCTTGTCGTCGAGAAAGATGCCGCTAGGCGTCTTTCGGAATTATATAGAGACAAAGAAGACTTTGATAAAGCCGCAGAAAGTTATGAACGCTATATATCACTTGTAGAAGAAGATTATCAAAAAAAGGAACAAGAAGTATATAAAGCAACACGACTAGCCAAAGAAATTGCTGAAAAACAAGCCAGAATTCGAAGTCTAGAGAAAGATAGAGAACTTAATGAAGGTAGATACAATCTCGCCTTTAAAGAGCAAGAGTTAAGAGATGCAAATAATAGAACACAGCAATTAATTATAGGCTCTTTAATCGTAGTGGCTATCTCACTACTTATTACAGCCTTTGCGATGTATCGTAGTTCCAAAAAACAAAAGTATGCAAACAATCTGTTAGCACTTAAAGGGCTTAGGTCGCAAATGAATCCTCACTTTATATTCAATGCATTGAATTCTGTAAATAGTTTTATTGCTATAAATGATGAGCGTACAGCAAATAAATACCTATCAGATTTTTCAATTTTAATGCGTTCGGTACTTGAAAATAGTGAAGAAGATTTTATTCCGCTCTCAAGAGAAATAGAACTGATTAAAAAATACACCATGCTGGAACATTTCAGGTTTAAAGATAAATTTGATTATACACTTACAGTAGATGAAAACCTGATAATAGATGAATTTCAAATACCTCCTATGCTATTACAACCCTATGTAGAGAATGCTGTATGGCATGGAATGCGCTATAAAGAAGAGAAAGGACTCTTGCATATTAATTTCAGTCAAAAAGATAAAGATACAGCTGTCATTACGGTGACAGATGATGGAGTAGGAAGGGAGCGTAGTAAGGCCATGAAAACCGATAATCAGAGAAAACAAAAGTCAAAAGGAATGGGCAATATCAAGAAGCGTATCGCAATACTTAATGAGATGTATAGCGATCGCGTAGATGTTGTTATAACAGATGTTTTTGACAATGGAGAAGGCACAAAAGTAACACTAACACTTAAAAAAGATTAACCATGCTAAAGCTTAAAACAATCATCGTAGAAGATGAAGAAATAAGTAGAGAGATTCTACGTAATTATCTTCAAAAATATTGTCCAAAAATTGAGCTTGTTGGTGAAGCATCAAATATAGAAGAGGGGTTGGCTTTGATACGTAATCATACTTTAGATCTCGTCTTTTTGGATGTAGAGATGCCGCACGGAAATGCATTTGATCTTTTAGAACAAGTGGGAGATCGTAGTTTTGAAACAGTGTTTGTTACGGCCTATAATCAATATGCAATAGAAGCATTAAATACACATGCCTCTTATTATTTGCTAAAACCGATATCTATAGATGAACTTATTAAGGCTGTAGATTATGTTGTTCAAATTAAGGAAAAAGAAAATGCATTAGAAGACAAGGTACTTACAGCTTATAATTCTGATAAGCAAGGTAAGATTACAATCCCTGTGCAAGATGGTTTCGAGGTGTTGGAGGCAGCTTCTATTTTGTATTGTCAGGCAGATGATAATTACACGCAAATATTTCTAACAAGTGGGGGTAAAAAATTGGTAAGTAAAACACTTAAATACTTTCAAGATGCTCTAGTAGATTTTGGTTTTGTGCGTGTTCATAAATCCTACTTGATTAATATAAACGAAGTGACGGGGTATCGAAAAGGAAAAGGTGGTGCTGTGATACTGAGTACAGGAAAAGAAGTAATGGTTTCGGCTTCTCAGAAAGCTAATTTGTTAGCCTATTTCAAGTAATACTATTTTATAGCTAGCATGTAGGTACTAAAAATCTTTATACGCTACCTCTATACATGCTTTTTGAGGGGTTTGTTCGCTTTCGCGAAAGCGTATAATAATATTTTCAAGGACATCAATAGTGTCGTTAGAATAGATATGATGCATCACAGACTGCGTTGTATCAAATTGTATGTTGTTACCTTGCGCTAATATTGCTTTAGTCTGTCGTGCGACCGCTTCTCCTGAATCTATAATAGAAACTTGACTAGGTAATAATTCTTTAAGTACAGGAAGGAGAAACGGGTAATGACTACAGCCTAGTACTAGATAGTCAATATTAGCATCAATCATAGGTTGAAGATGCTCTTTAAGAAGAGTTTTCATTTCTGGAGTAGCTATCTTTCCTTGCTCAATTAATGGAACTAAACCCGAACCAATAACTTCTATAGTTTCAATTTCTTGTGTATATTTTTCAGAAGTATTAGAAAACAAACGACTGTTTAGAGTGCCTTTGGTGGCTAAAATGCCAATACTTTTATTTTTAGATTGTAATGCGGCGGGTTTTATAGCAGGTTCTATTCCAATGAAAGGAACATCGTAGTTTGCTCTTAAATAATCAATAGCATTTGTAGTCGCAGTATTACAAGCAACTACAATAATTTTAGCGCCAAGTGCGAGTAGTAGTTCTGTGTTTTTAATGCATAATTGTGTAATCTCTTCTTGAGACTTGATTCCATAAGGTGCATATTTACTGTCTGCTAGATAAATAGTAGATTCAAAGGGGAGTAGTTGAACAATTTCTTTCCAAATAGAAATACCTCCAATACCACTATCAAACACTCCGATATATTGATCTTTTTGCATAGCTCTAAAATAAAAAACTGCCTTCACAATGAAGGCAGTTTTTTATAAACTTTCGCTTAAAGCGAAATTATAGTACTGTTTTTAGATGCCTAAGTCTGCTTTTACATCTGACATAAGATCATATCCATCAGCCATTATTACACCAGCAGCACCAGGTGTAGAGTCTAAAACAAATTGGTATCCTTTTGCTCTAGCTACCTTTTGGATAGTTACACGCGCCTTTTCTAATATAGGCTTTAATAATTCTTGCTCTTGCTGACGAAGCTTTGTATACGCATTTTGCTCGTACTGATTAATTTGCTGTAATGTCTCTTGTACTTCTTTTTGACGTGCAAGATTTGTTTCGTCTGTCTGCTCGTTTACTTCACGACCATATCTTTCAGATGTTTTCTGAAGTTCAGTTTTCATTTCTGTTAACTGAGCTTGATACGATTTTTGTGCTTTTTCAAGCTCAGCATTTGCAGCTACATAGCTTGGCATTGCTTCTACTAATGCCTGTGTGTTAATGTGCGCAATTTTTGAATCTTGAGCTTGCATCACACTAGTCATTCCTATTACTAGAGCTATGGCTACGAATACTTTTTTCATGTGTTTCATTGTAATCTAATTAAGTTAAGTGTTATTATAAAGGGTTGTTAAATGCCTCCTTCTCCGTTATCATCTTCTTCAGGAGGCTTTGGAAGATTATTTGCTTTATTCTTACGAGCGTTCGTTATAGAATCCTTTCTTGCTTTACGAACTTGTAAAATAGAATCTTTTCTTTTTTGACGCTCTGCTAATATTCTTTCTTGTCTTGCTTTCTTTTCTTCTGCTGTTAAAGGAGCTGGTCTACCCGACTTTTCTCTAGCAGTCGCTTTTACTGCAGCAATAGAGTCTTTTCTTTTTTGACGTTCTTCAAGAATGCGTTGTCTGCGTTCCTCAAATGCTGCGTTACGTGCATCTTTTTCTTCTTGACGTTGTTTAGCTTTCTCTTCGATTAAAGCTTCTCTCTCAGCTTTCTTGTCGTCTATTGCTTTCTGACGTGCTTGTGTAGCCTTATCTTGCTCTACAGTTTTTGCCTCATCTATATCAAACGACTTTTCTTCTTTTTTGCTATTTATTTGTTTACGTTTTGCAGATCTAGTAATACTTCTTAATACTTGATCACTCATGTCTAAGCGATCTGCTACATATAAGACACCTGCTTCTTTTTTAGTTAATACAACGTCGTACTTTTTATTTTTAGAAATCTCTTGTACCGCATTAAAAACTTGATCCTGAATAGGCTCAATTAATTGACGTTTTTGAATAGCAAGATCTCCTTCTGGTCCAAAACGTTTTTGTTGATATTCAAAAATCTCTTCCTCTTCATATGAAATTTCTTCTTCGCGCTCCTCTATTAATTCTTTTGTAAGCAATACACGTTCATTTTGTAATTGCTTTTTCATCTCTTCGATTTCACCAATCTTTTTCTCAATTTCGCTTTTCCATTTTTTAACTTTAGAGTCTAATTGAGAAGATGCTTCTTGATATTCAGGAACATTTTCAAGTATGTAGTCCATGTTTATATAGCCTACACGGATACCACGTTGTGCTTGTGCAACGAGACTCACTAAAAGAAGTGATGCAAAAAAGAAAAAAGCTTTTGTTTTCATATTGGTTATAATAGCGTTAGAAATAATCGTGCCAAAATTAAAACTGCTGTCCTATGATAAAGTGCGTTTCCCACCCATTAGGCTGTATTAGCCCTGGTATAGGATCGAATCCATATCCAAAATCTAGCCCTAATAATCCAAAGGCAGGCATAAATATACGAATTCCTGCACCAGCAGATCTATTCAATTGAAACGGATTATAATCTCTAAAATTGTCATAAGTTGCTCCTCCTTCTATAAAAGCTAGTGTATAAATGGTCGCAGCTTGACTAAATGTTACTGGATAACGTAGTTCTAGACTGAATTTATTATAAATAGTAGCACCATCATTATTGTTTGCAGTAGTAGCAGCTCCTCTATCTAAAGGTGTTACAGATTGGTTAGGATATCCTCTTAAACGAATGATTTCACGTCCATCTAGTGCAAAACCTCCTAATCCATCTCCTCCTAAGAAAAAACGCTCAAATGGTGGAATACCTCTGTCGTTGTTATAAGCTCCTAACCATCCAAACTCAACATTAGATTGTAATACAAACTTTCCAGGCAAACTTGTGTACCATTTTCCGTCAAACTTAATTTTGTAAAATTCTAAAAAGTTAAAACGCTCCTGATCTATAGCTGCCAATGCATCTGAATCTTGATTCTCTACCGCAACTTCTCTATCTACTGCTAAGCCCTCATAATCTACATTGTTGAATAAAGAATATGGTGGTGTTAGTTTAGCGCTAATACTCCATTGAGAACCTGATACAGGGAATATTGGATTATTCGCAGTGTTATTTCTACTAAGACCAATCGTATATCCTAAATTAACAGAAGACCCGTTTCCAAATGTAAAGAGACCTGTATTAAAGTTTTTTAGATTAAAATTTTGGTAACTTATAGCATGTGATAAGGTAAAGTTACGATCAGGCCAGCTTAAACGTTTAGCAAGACCAATAGAACCTCCGGTAATAATGTTTCTGCTATCTCTATTTACACGGTCTCTAGCACTAGTTGCTAAGTTGTTAAATTGGAACTGTATAGTGTGAGATAATGATACAGATAACTGTACTGGTTTTTTACCTCCAAACCAAGGATCTGTAAGAGAAATACTATATGTTTGAAAAAACTGACTTGCTTGAGCTCTTAATGAAAATCGTTGTCCATCACCCATAGGTAAAGGCTTATATGCTTCTTTCTTAAAGATGTTTTGTATAGAGAAGTTATTAAAGGATAGTCCTAACGTTCCTACAAAACCACCACCACCAAAACCACCTTGTAGTTCTATCTGGCTAGCTCCTTGTTCTACTACATTGTATTCTAAATCTACAGTACCTCCAATTTGATCAAAGTTCTTGAATTCAGGGGTAAGTTGCTGTGGATCAAAAAATCCTAACTGTCCTAACTGTCTAATAGTAGAGACTACAGCTTGCTTACTATATTGCTGACCAGGCCTTGTAAGAAGTTCTCTGTAGATTACTTTGTCTTTTGTTTTGTCATTTCCTTTTACTTCAACTCTATTGAAGTAAGCTAATTTCCCTTCTGAAATACGAACTTCAAAATTTATAGTGTCATTTTCAACACCAGTTTCTACAGCATTAATGTTAGAGAATAAGTATCCATTGTTTTGATATAAATTAGCAAGATCATCTGCATCTGGATCTCCTTCTTTTTGAATACGTTCTTTTAGTAATACGCCGTTATAGGTGTCTCCTTTCTTTAAAACTAGTTGTCTTGCTAGTTGTGCATCAGAGAATACAGTATTACCAATAAAATCAATATCTCCTATGTAATATTTTTTTCCTTCTTCAATAGTAAGTTTTAATGTAATGCCATCATCATCATTCTTGATAATAGTATCTGAAACAATACGAGCATCACGATATCCGTTTTCTTTATATGTATCTATAATCGATTTTTTATCATCTTTATAGTCAGCTTCTATATATTTTGAGCGCTTATAAAAACGAAGGGGGTTTTTCTTCTTCGTGTTTTTCATAGAACGTCTCAATTTTTTACTCTTGATTTTATCGCTTCCATCAAAAATAATTTCGTCAACTTTTACACGAGATCCTTTGTCAATATTTACTAACATATTGACTTTATTTTTGGATACGGTATCTTCTTTAGGGATTACATTTATAAGTGTTTTGGCGTTAAAGTATCCTTTTTTCTTATACGTGTTTTCTATATAGTTTTTTGTAGTAGTAACTAAGTTTTCTGTTACTTTAGCTCCTTTATTTAAGCCGTTATCTTTTACGAAGGTAGTACCTTTCTTTTCCTTAATTCCCTTAAATTTTATTTCATTTAATTCCGGGACTTCTTGAATGTCAAGTTGAAGATCTACAACGTCGCCTCTAACGTCTGTAACATATAAATTAATGTCAGAAAATAATTCTAATTTCCATAGGTTTTTAATGACACTACTTATTTTTTCCCCAGGAAGATAAATACGTTCTCCAACACGTAAACCAGTAAAGGTGATTACTGTATTTTCATTGTATGTGGAGGTTCCGGTTACTGTAATGTTACCGATCTCATACTTAATTTCTGGATCTAGGGGTAAATCCCTCTGAGCTTGAGCAATTACGGATGTAAATAATACGAATAGTACAAAAGTAATTTTTTTTAATATCAAGCCTTGATTTATTAAGTTATTGAATTTGTTCACTTGTCTTTCCAAATCTTCGTTCTCTTTTCTGGTAATTGTAAATAGCTTCATGTAAATTCTTTTTCTTAAAATCTGGCCATAATACTTCTGTAAAGTAAAACTCTGCATATGCTATTTGCCATAATAAAAAATTACTAACACGTTGCTCTCCGCTAGTTCTTATAAGTAAATCAACATCTGGCATGTCATGGGTGTAAAGATGCTTATTAATATAAGACTCGTCAATCTCATCGGGCGAAATTATGTTATTTTTAACTTTAACGCTTATTTCTTTTACAGTTTTAAGAATTTCTTCACGAGCTCCATAGCTTAGGGCAAGTGTAACTCTTAATCTTTTGTTATCTTTAGTTTGATGTATAACTTCTTTTAGCTCTTTTTGAGCCTTTTTAGGTAACGATTCAATATTGCCAATCGTTTTTAACGAGACGTCATTTTTTTGAAGTGTTTTAATTTCTTTCTTTAAAGAAGAAACGAGTAGATTCATGAGTGTATCTACTTCTTTTTTTGGGCGATTCCAATTTTCTGTTGAGAAGGCATATAAGGTTAGATGCTCTATCCCTATTTCGGCGCATCCTTCAACAGTCTCTCGTACCGCTTGAGTGCCTCTTTTATGTCCAGCAGCTCGCAGTAGTCCTTGTTTTTTTGCCCATCGTCCATTACCGTCCATGATCACAGCGATATGGCGTGGTAATTTATCGAGATTAATTTGATCTAAAAAGTCCATCTCATTACTTAGAAGGCACAAAAACATGGTTTGCGCCCAAAGGTATAAGTTACCGTAAATCCTGTAAACATATACCAGTCATCATTGTTTATATTTCCAAAACGTAATGTTCCATTAGCATCATCGTCAGGAGCACTACCATCTAGGTTATCTGTTAGCGTATATCTTGCGCCTATTTCAAATGCAAGAATAAATTTTGTGCCAATAACAGCTTTATATCCTAGAACCATTGGAATTGCAAAATCCCAAGCAGTGCCAGTTTTCTGAACATTGTTGCCATTTAGGGCTAGCTCATCGTGATTAAAATATGTAAACCCTGTATATAAATAGGGAGTAGAAGGATTTCTATCATTAAACATATCAAAATCCCAGAATGTGTATTCTAGACCTAATGAAACTTCTTTTACACTATTTTTAAAGGAATAACCTCTAAGCTGTCTTCTTGATTCATCACTTTGTGAGTCTGAACTTTCTAACTGTGTAAAAAGCGCAGTAAATCTAAAAGCATGTCGCTTGCTACGATTCCATTTAAAAATACCACCTATAACAGGGGAGTTTGGAGCAATGTAACTTGTTGATCCAACATCTCCTATAAAATTTGACCCACCAGCAAACAAACCTACTTCATAAGTTTGTGCTTGAGAGTTAAAGCCTAAAAACATGGCGATTATTACAATCGTCAAATACCTCATATAGCTGTAAAAGTTTGCAAATATAACAATAATGTGCGTGTAGATACTATTCTATCAGAATAATGATCTATGAGAAGCCTTCTTTTTTAATAAAAGGATAATGAAAATATATCTAAACTACACACAGAGTTAACACTGTTTATTGCAAATTATTGTCTAGTTGCGTTTATCTTCTCCCCATAAAAGCTTTTCTCGTAATGTTTTTAAAAAACTTTCTCCTTCTAAATTGATAAGGCTTATGGTAAAAGGCGCTTTCTTTAAAGTGATGATTGTTTCATTTTCTAACGTAGCAATTCTTGAATCTAAAGAGATTAAATGTTGTTTCTCCCTTCCTGATACTTTTAATGTGATTGTGGTGTTATCAGGAATCACAAGAGGTCTTGCGTTTAAATTATGAGGAGCTATCGGTGTGAGTATTAAACTAGAGGTGTGTGGCGTTATAACAGGTCCTCCACAACTTAACGAATACCCTGTAGATCCAGTAGGTGTAGATACTATGAGTCCATCTGCCCAATAATTTGTTAGCGATTCACCATTTAAATGAGTAGAGATAGAAATCATGGAAGTCGTGTTTTTACGACTTACTACAATTTCGTTTAATGCAAAATTAATACCTCCAAAAATACTCGTGTCTTGACCTGTTGTGACCTGTAATAAACTTCGTTGAGATAATGTGTAATTGCCTGCAAGGATTTTTTCTATAGAAGCTGCAATTTCTTGTTTTTTGATAGTGGCTAAAAAACCTAATCGACCAGTGTTAATTCCCACAATAGGAATGTTAAGGTCTCTTATATATGTTGCGGTTTTTAGTATCGTACCATCACCTCCAATGCTGAAAAATAAATCATAACTAGTGTCTAGTTCTTCAAAAGTGCTAAAATGCCTATAGTTTTTGTCAATTGAATCTTGCTCGTGAATTAAGTCTAGAAAATTCTTTTCAATAATAACTTCAATCTTCTTTTTGTCTAGTATATCCAGTAATTGTTGCACATAATGCGCAGCTTCCTGATGATAAAATTGACCGTAAATACCTATTTTCATGATTATATGTTAAGATATTTTTCTAAATATTGAGAGCGTTCTCTTAAGTCTTTGATGAAAGTGTCCTCTTGATGACTCGAAACGACATTATAGCTATATCTTCTAAAAGCAGCAAGAATGTCATTAAAATTAGCACGTCCAATTTTTATAGAGATCTGAGCAACATCATTTTCTATTTTAGAAATAAAACCTCCCCATATTTTTCCGTCATTAGACTCTACAATTTGACTTATTTCACTGAAAGAATAGTCTTGTATGCCCTTTTCTATAATAACGACACTACCAGGTTCACTGATGAATGGAGTGTTGTTGAAAAAATTCATAACATCAGCAAGTTCATAATATCCTATGTAGTGATTGTCATCATCAAGTACAGGCATAATATTAGCGCTGTTCTGGGCAAATGTCTCAAGTATATCTAACCAATTAGTTTCATATCTCACAAAAAAATGCTCGTATGCATGCGTATAATCAGATATAATACAATTCGCATCATAGCAATGTGTGTCATTCTCAGCTAAGCAACCTACATATATGTTGTCTCTGTAAATAGGGACGTGTGAGTGTGTTGTCTGACTAAAAATAGTTTGTACTTCACCTATGGATGCTGTCTCAGAGACAGGTTTGATATCGTTAATTATAAAATCTGTAATACTCATACTGCAAAATAATGAAAAATAACTCGCCTAGCGGCAGGGTCTTTGTATTTTTGTATTCAAAATTTATACCATATTTATAATGACAAAATTAAGTGTAAACGTAAATAAAATAGCGACACTCCGTAATGCTCGTGGTGGAAATGTGCCTAATGTTGTTAATGTTTCTGTTGATCTTGAAAAATTTGGAGCGCAAGGTATTACGATACATCCAAGACCTGATGAACGACACATACGATATCAAGATGCTCGGGATTTAAAAAAAATAGTAACTACCGAATTTAATATAGAAGGAAATCCAGTTCAAAAATTTATCGATCTTGTTTTAGAGGTAAAGCCTACACAAGTAACATTAGTGCCAGATGCTATAGATGCTATTACTAGTGATGCAGGATGGGATACCGTAATAAATAAGTCATTTTTACAAGAGGTCATCGGCGAATTTAAGAGCCAAGGAATACGTACGTCTATATTTGTTGATCCTGTACAAGAAATGATCGAAGGAGCAAAAGCTACTGGTGCAGACCGTATCGAGTTATATACCGAAAGTTATGCAAAGATGTATGCTACAGATAAGGAAACTGCGATACGTCCATATATAGATAGTGCGCTGGTGGCAAATGAATTAGGATTAGGTATTAATGCAGGTCATGATCTTTCTTTAGAAAATATAGCGTATTTTAAAAATAGTATTCCAGAATTATTAGAAGTTTCGATAGGTCATGCATTAGTTTCTGAAGCGCTATATCTTGGATTTGAAACCGTGATTATACAATATCTTAAAAAATTAAGCTAATGCTATTACATTCTAATATTATAGGAGAAGGAAAGCCACTCATTATATTGCATGGTTTTCTTGGTATGGGCGACAATTGGAAAACACTTGGAAAGCAATTTGCAGAACAAGGATATGAAGTACATCTTGTAGACCAGCGTAATCATGGGCGTAGTTTTCATAACGATGCATTTAGTTATGAACTTATGGCGATAGATATAAAGAACTATTGTGAAGAAAAAAACTTGTCTTCTATAGCTTTAATTGGACATTCAATGGGTGGAAAAACAGCGATGCTTTTTGCAGTTATGTGTCCAGAACTTGTCTCAAAATTAATAGTGGCAGATATAGCACCTAAGTTTTACCCACAACATCATCAAACAATATTAGAAGGATTAGAAGCGCTTTCTAAAGATAAAGAAGCATTAACAGGTCGAAAAGAAGCAGATACATTTTTATCTCAATATATTAAAGAAGTAGGGGTGCGTCAGTTTTTATTGAAAAACCTCTATTGGGTAGCTAAAGGTGAGTTAGGTCTTAGGATGAATTTGCCTGCTTTAATACATCATGTTGATCGTATAGGAGAGGCGCTTCCAGAGAATGCTTATTTTGAAAAACCTACGTTGTTTTTAAGAGGTGGAGCATCAAATTATATACAAGAAGAAGATGAAGATGCTATTTTTTCCGCTTTCGCGAAAGCAAAATTAATAACAATCCCAAATGTAGGACATTGGTTACATGCCGAGAATCCTAGGCAATTTTATAGCGAAGTAATAGCATTTTTGTAAGATTTATCTTAAAATTTTACTATGTATGCATAATAAAGTGTGTTAATAAATTGTAAAAACTTAAAAATATCCTATTTTTGCTTGCTTTCTTTTGAGAAAACAATAATAAAATCTTAACCTAAATTAAATTATGAAAAAAGTAGTAAGTGTATTCGTACTTATGCTTGTTTGTGCTGTTACTTATGCTGGTGGATACCGTGTAAGTCTTCAGGGTAACCGAGCATTGGCTATGGGTCATACAGGAGTTGCGGTAGTAAATAATGCAGAGCTAGCGTTTTTTAACCCAGCAGGGTTAGTTCATTTGGAGAATAAAATCAATCTTTCTGTAGGAGGATTTGGTGTGTTTGCAGATGTATCATATCAAAATGCACAATTTGGAGATGCAACTTCAACAGATAGTGGAGTAGGAACACCAGTGTATTTATATGGAAGTTATAAAGTAAGTGAAAGCTTTGCTCTTGGACTTGCAGTATACACTCCTTATGGAAGTAGTGTAGAGTATCCTACTGACTGGGCAGGATCACATCTTGTTAATAATATAGAGTTGCAGTCTATTTATGTACAACCATTATTTTCTTGGGAAGTGGTGAAAGATAGATTTAGTATAGGTGGTGGACCTATTTTAGCAATAGGTGGAGTAGAATTTAACCGTAACCTATCTAGAAACTTAACAGATTTAGATGGAAATAGATCTAATGTTACATTAGATGCTAGTGGTATCTTAGAATTTGGATGGTCTGTAGGAGCGTTATTAAACCTTGATAATGAAGATAAGTGGAAGCTAGGATTCAATTACCGTTCATTAATAGATGTAGAAGTAGAAGCTGGAGACGGTGAAGCTACATTTGCAAATGTGCCTAACTCACCACTTGCGCCAGTTCCAAACGGAACATTTGATTTTACAGCATCATTGCCTTTACCAGCAGAATGGACTGTGGGATTGTCATATAGACCAAATGAAAAATGGTTATTTGCCTTTGATTATAACTATGCAGAATGGAGTGCGTATGAATCTCTTGATATTGATTTCTTAAATCCTGATGGATCTGTAGCATTACAATCATTAAATCCACGTAATTATAAAGATGCAAGCACATATCGTTTTGGAGCGCAATATTCTCCATCTGGCAAACTAGATCTTAGAGTAGGGTATTACTTTGATGAGTCTCCTGTACAACCAGGGTTCTTTGCGCCAGAGACACCTCGTAATGATTCTAACGGATTTACGGCAGGATTTACCTATAATATAAATGAGAAGTTTGCTATTGATGCATCTTTCTTATATCTACGATTTGAAGAGATAGATGCTTCTTATGATTTCTTTACTGAGACTAATGGGCAGACAGCTCCATTCAGAGGAACTTATAAATCAAGTGCATTTGCACCTGGTATTGGTTTAAGTTATAAACTTTAAAAAAAACAGCGATGAAAAATTATATAAAATATATAGCAGTTCTTGCAATAGGATTTGGGTTTGTGGCTTGTGAGCCAGAATTTGATACCCCAATTGATGAAGATGGATTTTATACAAGTGGAGAAGCAAATTTCTCTAACTATGTATCTGTAGGAAATTCTCTTACTGCAGGATTTGCAGACGGAACATTATACATTACGGGACAAGAAGATTCGTATCCGAATATTATGGCAGAGCAATTTGCGCTTGCTGGTGGAGGTGCTTTTACACAACCACTAATGAATGATAATGTAGGAGGATTACTTTTAGGAGGAAATCCTATACCAGGATTTAACCCTCGTTTTGTGTTGGCTACAGATGAGAACGGAAATCCTGGACCAGCAATTATTGGTCAAACACCTACTACAGAAGTTTCAAATATCCTTTCAGGTCCTTTTAATAATGTAGGAGTGCCAGGAGCTAGAAGTTTTGATTTGTTATTTCCAGGATATGGTAATATAGGAGGTTTAACGACAAATCCTATAAGTGCAAATCCTTATTTTGTAAGATTTGCTTCTTCTCCAGATGCAACAGTAATTGGAGATGCAGTAGCTCAAAGCCCTTCTTTCTTTTCTTTATGGATAGGAAATAATGATATTTTAGGATATGCTACTTCAGGAGGTTCTGGAGTAGATCAAACGGGTAATTTTGATCCTTCTACATATGGAGGAAGTGATATTACTGATCCAAATGTATTTGCAGGAGCTTATTCTCAAATGGTAGAAGCTTTAACGGCTAATGGAGCAGATGGTGTTCTTGTAAATATTCCAGATGTAACTTCTATTCCATTTTTTACAACAGTTCCTACACAGTCTATTCCTTTAGATGCGCCTACGGCTGCATTTTTAAATGATAATTTTGCATTGTACAATACTGTAGTACTTCCAACATTAGTAAATTTTGGAGTTATTACAGCAGAAGAGGCAGCGTCTCGTAACGTTAATTTTGTAGAAGGTGCAAACTTCCCAATCATGACGGATGATGATCTTACAGATGTAACGGCGATCCTTCAAGGACCTCCTGCATTTCTTGATGAAGCAACAGCTACTTTACTAGGTCAATTACGTCAAGCTAATGCAAATGATATCCTTCCTCTTACAGCGGCAGGAATATTAGGAACAGTAATCAATAATGATCCAACGTTAATTAATGGAGTTTCTGTACCACTAGCTGATCAGTTTGTATTAACAAGTGCAGAGCAAGCTAGAATTACAGTAGCACAAAATTCTTATAATACAACTATTCAGTCTTTAGCAAGTGCAAACGGACTTGCTTTTGCAGATGCACGTTCAGCGTTACAACAAGTAGCAAATGGAGGTGTGACATTTAATGGAGGTACGTTAACATCTACTTTCGTAACAGGAGGAGGTTTCTCTCTTGATGGAGTACATCCAACGCCTAGAGGATATGCTTTTACGGCAAATGTATTACTAGATGCTATTAATGCGAGATATGGTTCTAATATACCTGGAGTGGATATTGGTAACTTTGCAACAGTAACTATAAGTAATGACTAAATGACAGTCTTTTATCTATAAAACCTTAAAAGATGCGCCTAATTAGCGCATCTTTTTTTTTGGTATTCTATTTGCTTTATAGATATCAGTATGAAATCTATTTTTAAAATTATACTCACAACTATCGCAGTGCTTGTTATTGCAAAAATTCTTCCAGGTGTTCACCTAGAAGAAGGTTTTATGACACCACTCTGTGTCGCTATTGTGCTATCATTACTACGATTTATTGTGAGGCCTATTTTGGTGATACTTACATTGCCTATTACAATAGTTACTTTTGGGTTTTTTCTATTAGTAATCAATGCAATACTCATTTTATTAGTAGATTATTTTATAGGAGGCTTTGAAGTGAATGGTGTTTTAACAGCATTATTGTTTAGTATTTTGCTAAGTATATTTCAAAGTATTTTATTTCAATTCCTTAAGGAAGACGTGAAACAACCGAATAGAAGAAATTAAAACATTGTTGAGGTGTAAAAAAATACGTATTTTTGCGCCCTTAAATTAAGAGAAGAATGAATATTACAAAGGAGCAAATCGATGAGCTTAATGCGGTTATCAAGGTAGATATCGCTAAAGATGATTATCAGGAGAAAGTGCAGTCTATATTAAAGGATTACCGTAAAACGGCAAATATTCCTGGTTTTAGAAAAGGGCATGTGCCAATGGGGCTTGTTCAGAAGCAATATGGAATGGCAGTTCGTGTAGATGAAGTAAATAAATTACTTCAAGATGCATTAGGTAAATTCCTTTCTGAAGAGAAAATAGACGTGCTTGGAAATCCACTTCCTAAAAATCAAGAAGATTTTGATTGGAATTTAGATGATTATAGCTTCGAGTTTGAATTAGGAATGGCTCCTAAGTTTGATATAGATCTTAAACCTAAGAAAGCAATAGTTGGGTATGAGATTTATGCAGATGATAAAATGATCGAAAATCAACTTACTACGATTCAAAAGCAATATGGGAAGTTAATTTCTCAAACGGAAGTAACAAAAGATGCTGAAGTTACAGGTGCTTTTGTAAATGAAGAATTAGAACTTGATAATACAGCTACATTCGAAATTGCGCAGCTTAAAGGAAAGAAAAATACAGATGCTTTTCTTGGAGCAAAAGCAGGAGATGTAATTACTGTAAAAACTAAAAGCCTTTTTAGTGAAGGACATAGCTACCAAAATGCCTTTAAGAAAACAGAAGAGGAAGCAAAAGAATTGAATGCAGAAGTTGCTTTTACAATCTCAGAAATAAATACAAGAGAGCTTGCAGAGTTTGATCAAGAATTATTTGATAAGCTATATGGTAAAGATGCTGTAAAGACGGTAACTGAGCTTAAAGAGAAAATGAAAGAAGATGCTGCTAAGCAGTTCCAACAGCAAAGTGATCAACAGTTAATGAATGATGTGACTGAGCATCTTATAGCAGAAACAAAATTTGATTTACCTGCAGATTTCCTTCAAAAGTGGATACAGTCTACAGGAGAAAATCCAATGACTATAGAAGAAGCTATAGAAGAATATAACCGTTCTGAAAAAGGATTGCGTTACCAACTTATAGAAGGGAAACTTATTCAAGATAATAACTTGCAAGTAACCTTTGAAGAATTAAAAACATATGCTAAGGATATGATCAAAATGCAAATGATGCAGTATGGTCAGATGAATCCTGAAGATAAAGAGTTAGAAGACATTGCGGCACGTATTCTAGGTAACCAAGAAGAGGTGAAAAGACTTTCTGAGCAGCGAATGAATCAAAAAATGTTAACCTTCTTTAAGGAAAATGTAAACCTTAAGACTAAGAAGGTAACTTTTGATGAATTTGTAAAGGAAGTATACAATTAGAATACTTGTCTATAAATAAGTATCTTTAAGGCGTTTTACTTTTAGGAGTAAAGCGTTTTTTTGTAATATAAAAATCGTATTAATAATATATGGACTACGGAAAAGAGTTTAAAAATTTTGCAATTAAAGACCAAGGAATTAACTCTGCTTACTATGAAAAAATTGTAAGTAGTATGATGCCAGTTGGACTTACTCCAAATATCATAGAAGAACGCCAAATGAATATTGCCATATTTGATGTGTTTTCTCGTTTAATGATGGATCGTATTATCTTTTTAGGAACGGGAATTAATGATCAAGTGGCTAATATTGTTCAGGCACAGTTGTTATTTTTGGAAAGTACAGATGCTAATAAAGACATTCAGATATATATTAATTCCCCAGGGGGAAGTGTATATGCTGGACTAGGTATTTATGATACTATGCAGTTTATAAAGCCAGATGTTGCTACAATATGTACAGGAATGGCAGCTTCTATGGGGGCAGTATTACTATGTGCAGGAGAAAAAGGCAAGCGCAGTGGTTTACCTCATTCTAGAGTAATGATTCATCAACCTATGGGAGGTGCGCAAGGTCAGGCAACTGATATTGAAATTACCGCTAGAGAAATCTTAATCTTAAAAGAAGAGCTTTATAAAATTATAGCAAAGCATTCTGGTCAAGAGTATGATAAGGTATACGCAGATAGTGATCGTGATTACTGGATGAAGGCAGATAAGGCGCTAGAATATGGTATGATTGACGAAATATTAAAAAGAGATTAATTCTAGGTATACGCTTTCGCGAAAGCGTATAATTTATTAACAATAGTTAGTTTACATGGCAAAAGAAGATTTAGAATGTTCGTTTTGTGGTAGAAAAAAACCTGAGACAAACTTACTGGTTGCTGGATTAGATGCACATATTTGTGATCGATGTATTGAGCAAGCTCATGGTATCGTGGTTGAAGAGTCAAAAGATGTTGAAACCAACGAGCTTGACGGTGATCTTATGCTTAAAAAGCCACAAGAAATTAAAACATTTCTTGATGAGTACGTAATAGGGCAAGAGTATACCAAAAAAGTAATGGCTGTTGCCGTGTATAATCATTATAAGCGTTTATTGCAACCTAAAGATGATGACGATATCGAGATTCAGAAAAGTAATATCGTTATGGTTGGGCAAACTGGTACAGGAAAAACATTGATTGCTAAAACAGTAGCAAAAATGCTTAATGTGCCATTGGCTATTGTAGATGCTACAGTACTTACAGAGGCTGGATATGTAGGAGAAGATGTAGAGAGTATTTTAACGCGTTTATTACAAGCGGCAGATTATAACTTAGAAAAAGCACAGCGAGGTATCGTATTTATTGATGAGATAGATAAAATAGCTCGTAAAAGTGATAATCCATCTATTACAAGAGATGTGAGTGGAGAAGGTGTGCAACAAGCGTTATTAAAACTTTTGGAGGGTACTATTGTAAATGTACCACCTAAAGGAGGGCGTAAGCATCCTGATCAAAAATTTATAGAAGTAAATACAGAGCATATTCTGTTTATTGCAGGAGGAGCTTTCGATGGTATAGAAAGACATATCACAAAACGTCTTAATATGCAAGCTATGGGCTTTAGTGCTAGTAAGAATGAAGACGCGGTGGATTTGGATAATATGCTGAAGTATATTATACCTAAAGATTTAAAAGATTTTGGTCTTATTCCAGAAATTATAGGTCGTTTACCTGTTTTAACACATATGAATCCTTTAGATAAAGGAACGCTCAGAGCTATTCTTACAGAGCCTAAAAATGCTATTGTAAAACAGTATAAGAAGCTGTTTATAATGGATAATATAGAGTTTAGCATTACAGACGATGCGTTAGACTACTTAGTTGAGAAAGCTATAGAATATAAACTTGGCGCTCGTGGTTTACGATCATTGTGTGAGGCTATATTAACAGATGCTATGTTTGAAATGCCTAGTTCTTCAGAAAAAGAGCTCATCGTAACCAAAGAATATGCAGAAGGAAAACTCAATAAATCTACGCTCAAGAAACTCAAAGCAGTTTCTTAAGTTGGTTATATATATATAATGCAAAAAGACCGTTACTCAATATAGTAACGGTCTTTTTTAGTTTGAAGTTAATTGTAAATATCTTAATCTCTTACAATAATGAATTCTACACGGCGATTCATTTCGTGTTGCGTATCGTCACAAGTTATACAGTCTATTAATGGTTGAGATTCTCCATACCCTTCTGAAGTAAGACGATCTTTAGAGATTCCCTTGCTTAATAAATAATTCATTGCAGAAGCAGCTCTCTTTTTAGAGAGTTTTAAATTATAAGCGTTACTACCCTGAATATCTGTGTGTGCTTTGATATCAATTCTGATGTCAGGATTTCTTGTTAACGTTGTAACAACTGTGTTAAGTGTTATTGTAGAAATATCTTTGATTTGATCACTATTGAAGTCAAATAGAATGTTATCTATTTTTATAAATGCTTTCTCTTCTGTTTCTACAATTTCAGCAGCTTTAGCGTCAAGTGTAATATCTGTCTCAAATGTAGGGACTAGGTTTGTGTTCGTGTCAAAAGAAGTTGAGTTACGCTCAAATCCTTCTTTATAAGCTAGGATCGTATAATCCAGGAATGCATCTACAGAAAAACGATACTCTCCATCTTGATTAGAACTCATCGTAGCTACTTCTTCACCGTTAGCATCTAATAATACAATAGTAGCATCTGCTAATGGGATTTGTGTTTCTGTATCACGTACAACTCCAGCAACATTTTGATCTACAATATACTCGCGTATTTTATAGATGTCATAGCCCCCTTTACCACCTTCTCTGTCTGATGTAAAATACCCTACAGTTTCTGTAGCTGGGATATAGGCAATTTCATCTTTAGTAGAGTTGATCGTATTACCTAGGTTACGGGTTGCAACATAATTTAATTCCGTATTTCTAGACCTAAAAATATCAAATCCTCCGATACTATTATGTCCGTTAGATGAGAAGTAAAGATATTTTTTATCTAGTGAAGTGTGTGGGAATTTTTCGTCTAATACGGTATTTACAGAGCCTTCTATACGCTCTACAGGACCATACGATTTATCATCATTTACCGCTACCTTAAAAATATCATACCCACCAATTGATTCTGGCATGTTAGAAGAAAAATAAAGTGTTTTTCCATCTTTACTTAAATGCGGGTTCTCTATAGAATAAGAACTGTCATTAAAAGGTAAAGCAGTAATATTAATCCATTCTCCCTCTCTGTTAGGGTTCATGATAGCTGTATAAAGTTGAAATTTTTGAGAATCTCCTTCCATACTCTTAGAAAAATAAATTCTATCTCCCTCTTTTGAAAAAGAAATAGTTCCAAGATTTTCTCCTTTATTAAGGATATGAGAGAATAATAAAGGACGTCGTAAATCCCACTCATACGTAATGTCTGAACAATATAACTTCGTATATGGTTCTTTTGTATTAGGATCTATTTTTGCTAATGCTCCAATTTTTCTAGCAGAAAAAGAAATAAATTTTTCTTTGTAAAAACCAACTCCATAATCTGAATATTTAGAATTGATTCCTGTAGTGAATGTTTCAAATTTAAAACCATTGTTTCCTATGTTAGGATTGGAATCTGTAATGGTTATCTCTTGGTCTAAAGACGCAATCTCTTGATTAGAATTTAATGACCCTTGTGCTTGTATCTGATATACAAGGAAAAGTGCAAAAATTGTATTAACTAATAACTTCATTATAATCTAATTTTATAAATGACTTGGGGTCTTTACTTCGGCTAAAATAGAAGGGGAGTTGTTGATTAAAAAACTTTTTGACAAGTTTTAGATGAGAAGACTGTTATAATCGTTAAAATGCAGATATTATTCTTGTTAATCCGTAATAAAGTTGTGGATTTTTAGTAAAAAGTGAATATTACTTGTAAAAATAGAAGCGCTATTAAGGCTATTTGTTAAGCTTTGAAAGCTCTTCTACAAAGTCTCTTTTATTAGAAAGCCTAGGTACTTTGTGTTGTCCTCCTAATTTATTGTTTTCTTTAAGCCAATCGTAAAACAGGTGTTTTCTAGCAATATGTATTACAGGCGCATTGAGTGTAGTGTTATTAAAACGTTTAGCATCATAATCACTATTTACAGCTCGTAGGGCATTATCAAACTTTATATTAAAATCTTCAATATTCTTAGGGGCATTTTTAAATTCTATAATCCATTCATGAGCTCCTTTTTCTTTGCCTTTCATGAATATAGGCGCTGCTGTATAATCTTTAATTTCACTATAAGTTTCTTTAGCAGCAATACCTAGAGCAACATCTGCGTTTTCAATAATAAGCTCTTCTCCAAAAACATTAATATGATGTTTTGTACGTCCACTTACACGTATGCGATAAGGACTAATAGAGGTAAACCGTACAGTGTCTCCTATTTTATAACGCCATAAACCAGCATTTGTAGTAATAACAACAGCATAATTTTTGTTTACTTCAACTTCAGCTAAGGGAATAATTTTTTGTGATGCCGTACCATAAGTATTCATAGGTATAAATTCATAAAAAATACCATAGTCTAGCATTAGTAAAAGATCCTTACTGTTATTTTGGTCCTGAATAGCAAAAAAGCCTTCTGAAGCATTATAAATTTCATAATACTTAAAAGAATTTTTGGGGAGTAGTTGTTTGTATTGATCAACATATGGTTCAAAGCTTACGCCTCCATGAAAATAGACTTCAAGATTAGGCCAAACTTCAAATAGACTTTCTTTTCCTGTGGTTTCAAGTACATTATTGAGTAAGACAAGCATCCAAGAAGGGACTCCTGCTAAACTAGTGACATTTGTTTGTATGGTTTCGTCTACAATAGCTTGCATTTTTACTTCCCAGTCACTCATTAATGAGATGTCACTATTGGGTGTACTACTCAATTCTGCCCAGAAAGGCATATTATCTATTAGAATAGCAGATAAGTCACCGTATACAGTGCCATTATTTTCATAAAGTTCTTTACTTCCTCCTAAACGAAGTCCTTTACCAGAAAATAATTGTGAATCTTCATTGTTATTAAGATACATACATAGTAAATCTTTACTAGCGGCATAGTGACAATCTTCAAGAGACTCTGAACTTACGGGGATATACTTACTTCTCGCATTAGTAGTACCGCTACTTTGAGCAAACCATTTGATAGGAGTAGGCCATAAGATATTATTTTCTCCTTTTCTACTACGTTCTATAAAGGGTTGTACATTTTCGTAGGAAGATATAGGAACACGTTTAGCAAATTTGTCATAATTTTTTAATTCGTGAAATCCATATTTTTTGCCTATTTCGGTGTCTTTTGCTTTATCAATAAGTTGATGTAGTAATTCATGCTGTACTTCATTAGGGTATTTTAAAAAAAGCTCCATTTGATGAATACGCTTTTTTAAAAACCAAGAAGCAATAGAATGTACTAGAGGTATAGGCATAAAGTTGGTATATTTACGACGATCTATAGTGGAGATCTCAAAAGCTAATTTAGCTTTTTTTCCTAAATTCTATAAAGTTAAAACACTATAAAATAGCATGCAATACCAGGGAGTTCTAAAAAAAATGCAAACTGAAAATACAAACCCAGTAAATTATTATTTAATAATGGGTAGTGAGTTTTTACATGTAAATCAACTTATTGATAAAAGAATGCATATAGAATTTATTGGGTACCAATGCCTTGCTTGTGGGGAGAATAAAAAAATATATAGGCAAGGGTACTGTTATGATGATTTTTATAAAGTACCACAAGCAGCAGATTGGATTATGAAACCTGAACTATCTAAAGCACATTTGGGGATAGAAGATCGAGATCTTGATTATGAAAAGAAAGCACAATTACAACCGCATATTGTATACTTAGCAAATTCAAGTAATGTAAAAGTAGGTGTTACTAGAAAAACACAGGTTCCTACCCGATGGATTGATCAAGGTGCTCATGAGGCATTAGAAATTGTAGAGGTGCCTAATCGTTATCTTGCAGGAATTACAGAAATAGCGCTAAAAGAGTATGTTTCTGATAAGACCAACTGGCGTAAAATGCTTAAGAATGATATAGAAGATGTTAACTTAATAGAACATCGAGAAGCATTAAAAGAATATATTCCAGAAGAAGCAAAATCTTATTTTATTGCAGATAATGATGAAACACATATTCATTTTCCAGTATCAAAATATCCTGAAAAATTAAAAACATTAAATCTAGATAAAACCCCTGCGTATGAAGGTGTTTTAAAAGGAGTAAAAGGGCAGTACCTTATTTTTGAAGATGATACAGTATTTAATGTGCGTAGTTGGGAAGGATATGTTGTGCGTATCTCGCTTCTATGATTTTTAGAGAGTTTTTTGCAAAAGAGTGCCTATTTAAATAATGTATAGCACATTTCTTTTGCTAGTGTGATGGGCCACTCTTTTTTATGAAGGTTACTTTGTGCTACGGCACCTTCTAAGAGTAGATATATTTTTTGAGCTAATACTTTGTAATCTTCATCAGGATTATCAACTATAATATTTTCTGCTAAAAGCATTTCAATATAGTTAATAAGTCCATTTTTTTGAGATTGAACTTCATTTTTAATAAGTGTATTAGACATAGGAACTTCTGAAAACACTTTAATAGACCAACATCCATTAAAATCTTTCATTTGGTAAAAAAGCTCTAAATAATGAAAAATAGCCATTACTTTTTCCTTTCCTGAAGGAGCTTGCTCTACATATGCCATTACTTGTTTAGAAAACTCTTCATTACGATGTCGTAAGTGTGCAATACATATCTCTTCTTTTGTCTCAAAATGTTTGAAAAGTATTGTTTCAGATACGCCAGAAGAAGCTGCTATTTCACTAACTTCTGTATTATTATATCCATTTTTATAAAAAAGATCAGAGGCATTGTTAATGATGGCTTGACGTACAGAGTTCGTTTCCATGATCATAACTTAGGGTTGTTTAGATATCTTCAAGATAAAGAATTTTTAATGCATTATTTTTAGTTTTAGATAAAAATCTTGAAGTGTTATTTTGCTAATGACCTTTGAGGTGACGGTACATATTGGTTTTCAGTTTTTTACCAACAGGTAAAAAACTAATCTTTTTTGAAGAAAAAATCTCTTAGAAGTTTAAAATAGCAAGAGTTTTGCTGTTTGTATTAGTGATAAACTAATCAGAACAATGCCAATCATTCTATTAAGAGAGCTAGAATTTGTATTTGACTTTCTCTTTTGAATGCGAGTTCCCAATTTTCCATAACCATATAAAGTAGTCACTTTTCCTAAAAATACGCCTGTGAAAAATAATAGTAGATTAAATGAAGAACCTTCTAATCCTACGTGAAATGAAGTGCGCAACAACGAAAAAACTAAAACCCAATATATTAGTACTGGAGGGTTGATAACACTTAAAGCAAAACCAGTTAGATACTTTGAACTATACTTTCTTGAATCTCTTTTTTCGATTTGTTTTGTTTTGATAAAATAGATGCCTGCAATACCTAAAACGCCAGCAATTAGAAACTGTAACCAAACGTGCATTGCAAAAAATTCTTGAACAACCATTCCTGATGAAAAAGCAGTAAATGCGAGTAAAACTTCACCTACACCTGAGCCATAACTTATTTTTAAAGACTGGTATATATTTTCTTTTACCGTTGTTTT
This sequence comes from uncultured Dokdonia sp., assembly GCF_947492815.1. Taxonomy (GTDB): domain Bacteria; phylum Bacteroidota; class Bacteroidia; order Flavobacteriales; family Flavobacteriaceae; genus Dokdonia. The sequence goes on along the minus strand of NZ_CANLOB010000016.1, from coordinate 19,275 downwards.
AATAACCGCAAGATTCGATGCTCCAGGAGGCACAGCCCCTACAATGGTAGCAAAAAAACCGATAAGAAAAATAGTTAAAATCATAAATCCTTAGTGGTACGCTTTCGCGAAAGCTTACAGAAAAAGAACCCTTAGGGAAGTATTGAAAAGAGTTTATGAAAATTGGTAATCATCTGATACATGCGAGCTATTAAAGAAATGTAAGTTTTACCGCCTGAACAACAGAAATGATAATAAGAATAACTTCTCTCATGCCAGTGTCATAACTTATTTTTAGACCTTGTTTTATATTCTCATTTATGGTGGTTTTTATAACAGCAAGATTAGAAACTTCAGGAGGAAGAGTTCCAATGATTGTAACAGTAATACCTATAAGAAAAAGCACTGGCGTCATGCGTTGGTAATGGTTTGGTTTTATCGAAGCTTACAATTATATGGTTTTGATAGTGTAGAGTGTGCTGATTTTACTTCTAGACTCATACTTTTAAACGTATCTTTGCATCCTAAATTAATACCATGAGTACCATTGTAGCTATAGTAGGACGTCCAAATGTAGGTAAATCTACTTTTTTTAATCGATTAATTCAACGTCGTGAGGCGATTGTAGATGCCGTAAGTGGTGTGACAAGAGATAGACATTATGGTAAAACAGATTGGAATGGTCGTGAATTTACTGTGATTGATACTGGTGGATATGTGATAGGTAGTGATGATGTCTTTGAAGCAGAAATCGATAAACAAGTAGAACTTGCTATTGACGAAGCTGATGCGATCATATTTATGGTAGATGTAGAAAATGGAATCACAGGAATGGATGAAGAGGTAGCGAGCTTACTTCGTAAAGTGAAAAAGCCTGTTTTTCTTACAGTAAATAAAGTAGATAATAATAAGCGTGCCGAAGATGCTGTAGAGTTTTATAACTTAGGATTAGGAGATTTCTTTACAATTGCTGCTACTAATGGTAGTGGAACGGGAGATTTGCTTGATGCTGTTGTAGAAGCACTCCCAGAAAAAGAGGAAGAAGAAGAAAATGAGCTTCCTCGTTTTGCTGTAGTAGGACGTCCAAATGCTGGAAAGTCAAGCTTTATAAATGCTCTTATAGGTGAGGATCGTTATATTGTTACAGATATTGCAGGGACTACTAGAGACTCAATAGATACAAAATACAATCGTTTTGGTTTTGAGTTTAATCTTGTAGATACAGCAGGAATACGTCGTAAATCAAAAGTAAAAGAAGATTTAGAATTTTATTCTGTAATGCGTAGTGTACGAGCTATAGAACATGCAGATGTGTGTTTGGTAGTTGTAGATGCCACTCGAGGTTTTGATGGGCAAGTTCAAAATATATTTTGGCTAGCAGAACGTAATAGAAAAGGAATTGTCATTCTTGTGAATAAATGGGATTTGATCGAGAAGGATACAAAGACAATGAAAGCTTTTGAAAAGCAAATTCGTCAAGAAATAGAACCTTTTACAGATGTACCTATTGTTTTTATTTCTGTACTTAATAAACAGCGTATTTTTAAAGCGATAGAAACTGCAGTTCAAGTCTATGAGAACAAAACACGTCGTTTAAAAACAAGTGAATTAAACGATTTCTTTTTACCGCTTATAGAAGCATTTCCCCCTCCAGCTTATAAAGGGAAGTATATTAAGATCAAGTATTGTATGCAATTGCCTACGCCACAACCACAGTTTGCATTGTTTTGTAATTTACCACAATATCTTAAAGAACCTTATCGTAGGTTTTTAGAAAATAAATTGAGAGAAACCTATGATTTTTCAGGGGTGCCTATCTCTATTTACTTTAGAAAAAAGTAGTCCATGAAAACGAATGGAAGAGTACTTGTAGTAGTCGCTATTTTAATAGCTGTTTTTATAACTATAGGTATCTATTCCAATAGAGAAGTTATAAGTGCTTTTGATAAGATAAATCAAAAGTTAGAGGTAGCTAATTCCCGATCAAGAGTCGCTAATGACAGTCTTTTGTCTTTAATTCAAGATGATTCGCCATTTAAATTTGGTGCAATGATTACAAGAGATATTGCTCAAGAGTTTTATGAGGATATAGAGCGTTATAAACTAAGTCTGTTAAAGGATGAAATTGGAGGTGATTATTCAAAAGGAGCTGTAGAAACCACGATCTTTATAAAAGATGGTGTTATAACTGAACATGGAACCTCCTTCATAGCTGCTATGAAGCAAATGAGAGAAGTTTTTATTACAAATTCTGATGAAGACACTCTTGTCTTATCTAAGATACAGGAGTTTTATGATTCAGAAGTAGCCAATTCTAAGGAAAAAAGTGAAGCTTGGTTACGATATCACTTTGAAGGATTTCCAGTAATCTCTTCGGTTGCAAAACTTTCGAGTATCCAGAATGATGTTAAAGCGATTGAAAATCAAATTTTGACCAATGTTCTAAGTCAGAAAATTCCATCAGCTCAATAAAATAGTAGCCTTGTAGTTATGTTAATTGTTTGCTAAACTATGTTAAGGCTATATGTAGTCTAATAAATGTTTCAGTAATTAGTTCATCATCATCAATCAATTAACCATCTGCTTATATGACACTACTACGTGCCGTCACAGTTCTCTTCCTCCTTCTTTCGTGTGTATGTTTACAAGCTCAAAATTTTGAGGTTACTGGGGTTTTAAAAGATAAAACAACAAAACAACCTTTAGAAGCTGCAACTGTTTTTATGGAAACAGTAAAAGATACCACCTTAATTACTTATACAATAACCAATGCGAAAGGACTATTTTCTTTAGAAGGAAGAACGAATCAAAAGAAAGTGTCTGTTAATATTTCATTTGTAGGATACGAGAATTATAGAAAGACAATAGATTTGACAAATCCTAAGATTGATTTAGGAGAGATATTCTTAGATTTTAATGTGGCTACATTAGATGAGGTGGTTGTAAAAAGTAGAGCTCCAATTACTGTAAAAAAAGATACTCTAGAATTTAATGTAAAATCTTTTAAGACAAAGAAAGATGCAAATATAGAAGACCTTCTCAAGGAACTCCCGGGAGTAGAGGTAGATGAAGATGGAAAGATCACTGTAAATGGAAAAGAGGTCAATAAGATTTTAGTAAATGGAAAGCCTTTTTTTGGTGATGACCCTACAATAGCAACACGTAATCTTACAAAAGAAATAGTAGAAAAAATTCAAGTAACAGATACAAAGACAGATGATGAGGCTTTTGCGGGAGAAGAAGGTGATAAAGAGAATAAAACCATTAATTTAACTATTGCAGAAGAAAATAATAAAGGCGTCTTTGGACGGATTGCAGGAGGTGTAGGAACCGATGAGCGGTTTGAGTTTGCAGGTATCGTCAATGTGTTTGACAATGATAGACGCATCAGTGTTTTAGGAGGAGGAAATAACCTAAACGCTGCTGGTTTTAGTTTTGGAGAAATTCGAAAGTTTTTTGGAGGTGGAAATTCTATTTCCTTTAATAGTAATGGCTCCTTTAATATTGATGGACGTGGGTTTGGAGGATCGCAAGGTATTGTAAACAGTAAAAATGTTGGAGCCAATTATGCAGATGTCATTGGAAAAAAAGTAGATATCTCTGCCGATTATTTTTATTCTGGAGCAAACTCTTTTGATGAAGTACGTACAGAACGCGAAAATATTCTTCCGGATAGGCGCTTCTTTACAAATAGCACGACACGATCTGATGGGAATATAGATAATCATAGTGCTAATATGACCTTTAATATAAAAGTAGATTCTACTTTTTTAATAAATATCAGACCTGCCTTTCGAATCAATAGAAATGAAAATCGATTTGCCTCTAATGAAGCATCTTTTGATGAAGATGGCGCACAAATTAATGCCTCTAATGCAAATAATCGTACGTTAAATACGGGTGGTAATTTTGAAAATAATATAAGCTTAACAAAACGTTTCGGGAGTAAAGGCTCTTTTTTGAAATTTAGATTGCAAAATGAAATTAATAAACAAGAGTCTGAAGACTTTATACAATCCCAAACGAATATTTTTGGCGATGACCCTTCAACTATAGATAGAAATCAATTTACAGACGGAGAAGCAGGTGTAAATGGCTATAACCTTGGTGTTACCTATAGGCAGCCTTTAATTGCAGAAAAACTGTTTTTAGATTTTGAGTTTGGATATCGAAATGATAATAGAACTCGAAAACGAAGTACATTCGATTTTAATGAAAGTACACAGCAATTTGATGCTTTTAATCTAGACTTGAGTACAGATTTTGAAGGACGTAATATCCGTACAACACCAGAGTTAAATTTACGATACAATACCGATAAATTTAATATTAGCTTTGGTGCCGGCTATGTGTTTAGAACATTAGAAAATGAAGACTTTTTAAGACCTGAATTTAATATAAGTCAAGATTTTGAAGCTGTAGAACTATCTTCTTATGTAAACTATACCTTTTCTCCAAAAATGTCTTCTTATTTTGGTTATAATCTAAGTAATAGACCTCCGCAAGTAACACAGTTAAATCCTTTTGTAGATGTTTCAGATCCTTTAAATATTATACAAGGAAATCCTGATTTAGCACCCTCTAATGATCATAGTTTTTATGGAGGTTTTAATAATTATGACTTCCAAAAGGGAGGAGGGTATTACGTAAATGTGAATGGTAATTTTGTAAATGATGCTATTATCACAAAAACAATAGTTGATGAAAACTTGGTGCGCTCTACTACCTACGAAAATGTAAATGGGAATTATCAAATATCAGTAGGTGGAGGATATAATAAATCCTCAAAAATAGATTCGATCCGTACTATTAAATATGGAGCAGGATTCAATGTAAATACAAATCGAAATATCAATTTTAATAACGATGTACAATATGCTAGTAGAACAACTTCTATTGGACCTAGAATAAATGCATCATTTACTTGGAAAGATGTATTTGAAATCAGACCTCGTTATAACTTAAGTTTTTCAAATACCGTATTTGGAATTGATGCTTTTGAAGATCAAGATTTCTTAAGACATAACTTAAACCTAAGTACAGCATTATTTGTACCTAAGCATGTAGAATGGCGTAATGAAATACAATACAGCTACAACCCTAATGTAGCTCCAGGTTTTCAGAGTAGTGCCTGGTTTTGGAATAGTACTGTAGCTTATAGTTTCTTAAAAGACAAAGCAACGGTCACACTTAAAGTATATGATGTGTTGAATCAAAATACGAATGCACGTCGTACCGCTAATGCCAACTTTATACAAGATGTCCAAAGTACCGTTCTTGAGCAGTACTTCTTACTGAGTTTTAGCTGGAAATTTAATACACTAGGTAGTAAAGGAGAGAGTGGAGGAAATGATTTCTTTTTCTTCTAATAATGACTTGTTAATTATATAGCAAATATCTTTTTTATAAAATATACTTGACAAGTTGTACATCATCTTTTAGTTATGGCTACATTGCATGATAACGACTAAATCAAAAACATGTCTACAGAAAATGCTTTTACGATTATAAATCAAACAGGAGAAAATATCCTTGTTGCTTTTATATCACGTATGACCCAATTAGAAACCTATGCATGGAAGGTAGTTGGTCCTTCTCAAGATCATCCTCATATAGAACCTTTTCCAAAACAAATGGAATTGGTGACTAATTACTATCCTAAAGGTGTATCTAGTACAGATCCATATGGAGGGAAACAAACAGATTCCGTATGGTGGGATACTATTAAAAAAACACCAACAGCTTACAAAGCAGATTGGAATGAAGCTGCCAATAAAGTAGCTATGAAACTTGAAGGAGAAAACCATAATGGAGCAGATATAAGCATAGAAAATAATAGTGGGTCTATGATATATGTTCACCCAAAGTTTGGATCCAATGAATATATTCCTCCAATATCACTTATTGCTTTTTCTACTGCAAACTATCAATTTGAATGGCCCATGTCTGTAGCAGTTGTTGATGGCTATAGTCAATACTGTCCTCCTAATGGAGAATTATATGAAGTGAAAAATAAGTTAAGTGATCTGTCAGAAATGCTTCCTGGACAAACCGTAGTTATTACAGGAAATCTATCTGAAGGATATCAATTGGAAGTTTCTTAAACGTGCATACATACACTTAATTTTTACTGATATAATAAGATCATGGAAAAGTTAAATGAAGAAGATATTAGTAAGTTGAAAAACGCAATTAAACTTCAGAAAAATGATTCTGATGAAGATGCATTATCCATTCTATGGGATTTATATAAAAGGAATTCAGAAAACGGGAAAGTGATAGGGCTTTTAGGACTGATTTTAGCTAAAACAGGACAGCGCGCAAAAGCTATCCCTTATTTAGAGAAGGCAATAACCATAAGTCCTCGTAATGAATTAGTAAGCATGTCTCTTTATAATAGTTGTGTTGAGATAGAAAAGTATGATATTGCTTTTAATGTGATTTTTGAATATCTCAAATTATATCCTGCAGATTTATATCTAACCTCTTTAGAAGAATTGTTGGAAGGGTTGTTAGAGGGATATGGGACTACATATAAGGATAAGATTATTTTTTATGCTAAAAAAAATAAAGTCCCGATACCGATTGAATTACAATAAGTAAAATTATAACTGAGATTTCGTAAACTTCGCAAGGAGTTCTATCTTCGAGCGTCTAATCGGTTTTTAAAAGAGAAACTATTTATGAGGGCTTTAGTCATTTCTGGAGGAGGTAGTAAAGGCGCTTTTGGCGGTGGTGTTGCACAATATCTTATGGAAGAGTTAGGGCATACCTATGATTTATTTATAGGTACGTCTACAGGAAGCTTATTAATTTCTCACCTTGCCTTAGGAAAGATTGATAAAATCAAAGAAGCCTATACTTCCGTAAACCAATCTGCCATCTTTAGTAACTGTCCTTTTGTGACTAAAAAAGACAAATGGGGACAAGAACAAATAAATATTAATCACTGGAGTGTAGTACGTAATTTTTTAAGAGGTGCTAAAACCTTTGGCGAAAGCCAAAACCTAAGAGAACTCATAGGTAAATTGCTTACACGTGAAGAGTTTGAAGAACTCAAACAAAGTCATAAAGATATTGTGGTGACCGTCTCAAACCTGTCTCTACACGACACAGAATATAAATCCATTAAAGAAGTGACGTATGAAGATTTTTGTGATTGGATCTGGATTTCGTGCAATTACATTCCTTTTATGAGTTTGGTAAAAAAAGATGGCTGTGAGTATGCCGATGGAGGTTTTGGAAGTATGGTACCTATTAAAGAAGCAGTAGATCGAGGCGCTACCGAAATAGATGTCATTATTCTAGAAACTGAAGTTACGTATTACAATAGCTTGCCTTCTAAAAATGTATTTTCATTATTGACCAATCTACATTCTTTTATGATAGATCGTATCGAAAAACAGAATATCACTATTGGTAAATTTGCGGCAAATAATAAAGATGCGATTATAAATCTCTATTACACCCCTGTTGTACTCACCACAAATTCGCTAGTGTTTAATAAAGAAAAAATGGCCGATTGGTGGAAGCGAGGCTTCAAGTATGCGGCTAGTAAAAATAGAGAGCTTAATGAAATTCGGGATTAATGCTTAGTACGCTTTCGCGAAAACGGATAAAGAAATATAGAGAATAAATTTTTAAAAATAACATAGTACTCTAAAATAGAACACTACGCTATTTTGTGTCTATGTTCTTTTCTCTTAGCTCTATATTATCAAAAAAACTAATTCCCAACACTATCCTTCTTTGTCTTCTTCTTTTTCTTACCAAATAAACCGTCTAGGAGACCTCCTGCTGCATTTTCAATAATGTCTTCCACTTTTGGTTTTGGGGAGCCTTGAGAGCTTGTAGACGTGCTATCTTTGGGCGTGTCTTTTCCGCCGCCTAAAACATCTCCTAGAATATCTGTAATCTGACTCGTACCTTCTTCTATCAATCTGTTTTTCTGAATCTCAATGATTTGATTGGTCAAGTCTCCAATAGCCGATTTTAAATTAAGCTGTACAGATGGCTTAGTAAAATTTCCCGAAAGGGTAATAGGTACATGTGCAGAAAGGTTTTCTTTTTCTTTTGCAGTCAATTTCGCGAGTAATTTACTTACATCACCTCCTAAGTATTTTGCAGGAATATCAAGTTTTAAGTTATATCCAATAGCATTGTCAAAACTATGTCCGCCACTTACATCTATATCAATATCATCTGCTTTGATGGTAAAAGGATTGACCACCACTTTTCCATCTTTAAATGTCAATGCTGCTTTTAGATTATCCAAATCAATACTTTCTAGATTGATAAAATCCAATTGGCTATTTAGTGCAGAGAGTAAAGGACTATTTGCGGTTTGAACATCGGCGGTGAGGATTTCTGCAAATGCATTTCCATCTATAGAACTCAGGATAGGAGCAAAATTCTCATCTAATTGTCCTTTTAAATTGATCTTAGTGTTGAGAGAACCTTGCAATGCTTTGGCAATTGGAGCTAGCTGTTTTAAAAGTTTTATATTCTTGAACGATTGATCAATATTTATTTTACTTAAATCAAGTTCCATATCAAAAATTGGAATGCCAGTTTTTGTAGAAACATTTCCAGAAACACCAGCGGTACCCCCAAATATGGAAGAATTTACATTGTTTAACAGTGCTTTTTCATCATTGATAGCCACTGTTCCTTTTACATCAGATAGCTCTAGATCATCATAGATGACTTTGGTGGCAGTAAAGTCTAAAGAAGCATCTAAGAAATCTGGGATTTGAATCGTAGCCTCTTTTGTTGTAGCAGGTGTGTTTGAAGTATTTTTGCCAGAAGGAGTATTGCTTTCGATAGTTTCAGTAACCGAAAAATCATTGAGATTGAACACCTGTGAAGTCACATTAAATCTACCTTTTAAATCTTCTTTAGACATCACAAAAGGGATGAGGTTTTCTATAGTTCCATTGGCTTTAATATCAGTATCGCCACTTTGCCCTTCAAAATTTTCAAGTTGTATGATGCCAGGTTTAAATGTGAGTGCTGCATTGTCTATAGTAATAGGTTTTGGTAATTCTTCTCCCTCATACTTAAAGTCAGTTAGTTGTGCTTGTCCGCTACTTTCAATACGCTGGTATTGCTGTTTGTTTACCGCATTCATGTCAAAAGCAGTGGTCATATCTGCAATTACTTTCCCTTGTAATGGAGCCCCTATGTCTAGCGGGTATACTTTCCCAATATTAGCGAGGTCTAGTGTTCCTTTAATGGCAAGGTTTACTAGAATATTTGTCGTGAGATTACGCAGTTTTCCATTGGCTGAAAACAGATCGTTATCTATTTTAAAATTTAGCGTATTGATACTCACATACGTGTCTTCTACAATTCCAGAATCATTTTTAATTTTTGCATCAATATTGATGTTATTCATCTGTTTTGGCAAGTCAGGATACTTAAACGAAGCATTTGTAGAGACAATAGCAATATCTAGTTTGGGTATGGTCGTTTCTGTAGCGTTTCCATTTATTTTTCCGCTTACGCGAAAATCACCACCGGTTTGAACCCCATCCAAACTTGTTGCATATGCTTTCGGAATGATGGCTAAAAAGTTTTTGAAATCAGATGAAGGGGTCTCGAACGAAATATCCATGGCAGTTCCTTTATCTTCTAATTGTACGTACCCATCAAATTGTAAAGGCAGCTCATGTACGATTACTTTATTTTCTAGAAAGGTATATTTCTGGTTTTCTAAATCAAGGGCTATATCTGCTGTGAGATCAATATTGGCATTATCTAAATAATTAATACTGTCAAATTCAAAAGAGGCAAGTGCCGTTGTTTTCGTTTCAAGCGTACTTTGACTAGCGCTAAAATCACCATTTCCTTCATGATTCATTTCAGATAATCGCAGGTAAGTTTTGGTGCTTTCATCTAGGTAATTAATGGTAGCATTGTTGAGTTCATAATGCTGAAGATCAAACGCAAATGGTTTTGAAGAAGTATCTTCTTTCGCGACAGCAGAATCAGAAGAAGAATCCTTTTTGGCAATATCGTAATTTGCATTGCCTAACGAATCTACTTTGATATTTATTATTGCGTCATCCAATCGTAGAGCATCTATTTTTATAGGGTCATCTCCAGTATCTTTTAAAAGTTGTTTTATACCCATTGCAATACGCAGTTCTTTACCTGCAGCAAGGGTGTCACCTTCAAAAGGGGCATTATTAATAACACTAAAATCATTCAGTGTTACCGTAGCATCAGGAAAGTTTTTAATTAAACTAATATCTAACGCCTCCCAAGTCACTCGTGCATTGATATTTTGATTAATTGTGTTTTTAAGTAAGTCTTCTAGTTTTCCTCTAAAAAGAAAGGGAGTAGCAACCAAAAGTATGATCAATACTAAAAGGATAATCCCTACTATTTTTAAGATACGTTTCATGTATACTGTGATTTTATGTTGTTAGAAATCAGTATAAGTACTCATTTCATACAATTGCTTTACTCTTTATACGTCAAGTTGTAGCTCTTCGCCTTCGGCGAGATTGAATTTTTTTCTAAAGATGTAAACACCTAGATATAAAAAAGGCGTATCTAAAGCAGCAATTAAGACTTTAAATAAAAATCCCCCTACTAATAATCCGCTAAAACGGTTCCATTCTATCTCTCCAAAACTACACAGTAATAAAAGTACAGCAGCAGTGTCTATAAATTGTGATAGAAATGTTGAGAAATTGTTACGAAGCCATAAATGTTTTCCATTGGTGAGCTTTTTCCAAAAATGATACAAATGGATATCCACATATTGTGCCAATAAATAAGCGGTCATACTTGCAAAGACAGCAATAGCCGTAGCTCCAAAAACTTCAGAAAATAATGCGTCATTTACAGGAGACCAACTCGTAGCTGTCGCCGCATTACTTACATAGATAATAAGTAACGAAAAGAAGGAGGCAAATATACCAGTTGTAACCATCTGATTAGCCTTCTTTTTTCCATAAATCTCACTGATAAGATCTGTGATTAAAAACGTAATAGGGTAAGGAAGTAAGCCTACTGATATTTCAAACGTATAGATTCCAAAAAAGTCCCAACTAAAAAATTTTTGAAAAATAAGATTAGATACGACTAGTGCACATATAAATAAAGCGCCAAGTGTAAAGTATATCCTATAAGCGGTTTGTAAATCTTTAAGAGAATGTCTAGATGTCGCTTGATTCATATTCTTAATAACTTCAAGTCCAAAATTAAAGTATTATGAGAATCTTTTACTTAATTTGTTCATAAATGTTAATGTACTAACCATCTTGCATACGATCTATTTATCATTAGGAAGTAATCAGGGGAATACCTATGAAAACCTTACGAAAGCAATACAACTCTTGTTTGCTCAAGTAGGGCGTGTTCATAAAATATCTCCTGTATATCTGAGTCCAGCATTAGGTTTTGAAGGTCCAGATTTTCATAATTGTGTGGTGCGTATGCATACCAATCTTACAGCATCCAAACTTTTAAAACATATACTTGCTATAGAGACTTCTATGGGGCGTGTGCGAGAAGAAGGTGTTGGATATCAATCTCGACCTATAGATATTGATGTGCTATTATATGATGATGCTAGTATCAATACAAATACACTTCAAGTGCCACATCCTCGAATGTGTGATCGTAGATTTGTGTTACAACCACTTGCAGATATTGCAGGAAATGAAGAGCATCCTGTTTCTAAAGAGACATTTGCTTCTTTATTGAAACAATGTCCCGATGAAAGTGAGGTCACTAAACAACCTAAATGGCTTAAAAATCCTAAAGACTCTATGCTTTTAGGGGATTATAATTATATAGTGGTAGAGGGAAATATAGGAGCAGGAAAAACGAGTCTTGTAGAGATGATATCAGAAGAGTTTAATGCAAAGCCTATTCTTGAACGCTTTAAAGACAATCCTTTTTTGCCTAAATTTTATAAAGAACCAGAGCGATATGCATTTCCTTTAGAAATGTCTTTTCTAGCAGATAGATACCAGCAATTGCTCGATGATATAGGGCAATATGATCTTTTTAAAGATTTTATGATTGCTGATTATGATCGTTATAAATCACTTATATTCTCACAGGTAACCTTACAAGAAGAAGAGTATGTCTTGTATAAGCGTTTACACGAAATGATGTATCGTGATATGCCGCAACCCGATTTGTATGTGTATTTGTATCAAAACACAGAGCGCCTTTTGCAAAATATTAAGAAGCGTGGTCGTAGTTATGAAAAAGAGATCGATGCAGGTTATCTCGAAAAAATAAATCAAGGTTATCTTGATTTTATAAAAGCACAACATCAGCTTAATGTGAAAATTATAGATATTTCCGATCTTGATTTTGTGAAGAATCGCGAAGATTATCTAAAAGTGGTGAATGAGTTTTATGTCTAATACCATTTTAAAACTAACTAGGTGTCATACTAGAGATGATATAAATTCCAGTAGCTTCAGTACGTAATACAATATTGCATTAAGATTTCAGTTATATTTGAAGAGCATTGATAAACAGCGGTCTACTTATCTGTCATGATGCTTTAGAAGTCAATCTTGACTTTGTTATTTCCAAATATCCCAATCAAAAAGATTAAAGAAAATCTTTAGTCTATATCATGTGGTTACAAATTGCCTTTGAATGCATCAACTCAGTACTATGTAACCGATTAATTGTTATGTGTTATGAAGAAGATAGTTCTATTGGGGGTTTTAATGGGTTCTTTTATTTCAGTTTCTGCTCAAAATGTGAGTATTGATGGGCGTTTGCAACCGTTGCTTAATGAATTTTTTGAAATTTGTAAAACCTATAATATCGATTATTACGATAAGTTATTCCAATTAGAAAGTATAGATGTTGTAAATACACTTACCGTCTCTGAAGACGGATCTACATTAGGAATGTTACGTAGAAATGAACAAGGTAAGGTGGTCGCTATTGATATTAATTGGATGGCACAATTAGATCCAGAAATTTTAAAAGTAGTCGCCTTTCATGAGTTTGCGCATTATTTTTTAGAATACTCAAGGCATGTGTGTGATGACTGTGGTCGTATTATGTCTGTTGTAAACTCAAGTTATTTTGAGATTGTACGAGATTGGGACAATCGTGTTAAAACATTGTTTGAAAACGCTCCAGTCTATCTTAATAAACAACAAATTGCTAAAATAGGATCTACTCAATTATAGGTTTTGTAAGGTAGACTCGTTGCCATAAAGTAAGAATGATAAAATAGTTATATTACAGATATGAAGTCAGTTATATTTTTAATATCATTTCTATTTAGTTTTATTACTGTTACTCAGAATTACAATCTACCACCCAATCCAGAAAATGGCAAATGTTATGTAAAGTGTTTTAATAAAAAGAAAACAAAACTTAAATGGGAAGAAGTACATTGTTCATTGATGACTTTTCAAGAATTAGAAGTTGCTAAAGATGATCTAAGTCAAGGACTTTCAAAGGAAGATATAGCTATTATAGACAACATACTTGTTCCTCATATTAAGCAAGGCTATAAATTGGATATTCAAAGTCATTATGTTTCCGAGAAATCCAGTACTAGTAATATGGAGAACGCTACACAAAGAGTTGTTTTAATAGGCAACTACCTTATTGAAAAAGGATTGGATCCAGCATTATTAGTAGCTAGATCATATGGAGATACAAAATCAGAGACTACTAGTATAGAATATCGTATTATTAATACTTCTAAAGTAACAGAATAAATATTTACCCCCTATAAGCACTCTCAAACTCTTGTAACAGCTCATTGATGTCTGTTTCATTGTATTTTCTTGAAAAATGAACAGGAGTAGCATCCTGAACATTACATGCCCTCATGATCCTTCCAGATTCAGAAGAATAACTATGATAGTTGGCCATAGCTCCTTCTTTATCTTCTACTTTATAGAAGCTTTCTATAAAGACCTGATCAGCATTTGTAAATGTTTCTAAGATATTTTTATGATTTGCTACAGATGCAGCATGATCCATAATAACACCTAATTTTTGTCCTTTTTTTACATTGATTAAATGAAATAAATCGGCAGCTTTGTAGATAGTGTCTTCAATGATTATTTCACAAGTAGGATCATTTGTTTCAAAGGCAGTTTTTAAATCTCTCACCCATTTACCTCCTTTAAAATCACCTTTTTGTAAATCTATTTTGGTAGTGTCCTTTCCTTTAAATAGATACGCAATTGTATCGGTTTTATGGTCTAGAATGGTGTAGCTTACTTCAAATAAATCATTTTCAAATACACTTGAACCTGCCATATCCTCTATAGGTGTGATTTCCCAGAGAGGTGGTTTTAATTCAGCTCTTTTGATGGTTCCATTAGATTGGATTTCTCTTATTTCATAGGTGATTGCGTCTTTTGTAATGAGATTCCAACGATAACTTTGTATCCTGCTTTGTACCTGTTTTGTGATATCGGTTGGTCCACAAATAATAACTCGCTGATTGCCTCCTATTTGATGACGTAATATGGTATCAAAATTCACAAAATGGTCTATATGTGTATGGCTAATAAAAATAGCCTTTGTATTCTGACATTCTTTTACCGTAAGCGATTTTGCCTCACCACATTCACAGATATAGTTATGAGAGTGATTCTCAACCCGAATTAGAATACATATATCTTCGTCTTTTTGACTTTTTACTTCTGGAATAAACATATCCGATTATTATTTAAATGATCATTTAGAAGTGCAATGATAACTATTTTTAATAAGTAGGAGGTTGTATACGCTTTCGCGAAAGCGTACCCAGTAACATTTCAATTAATTTTAAAAACAGAAAGGCATAGATACACTGCACTATGCCTTTTAAGATTTAAGGTGTGATTTAGCCTTTTATTCATCTCCTAACGAAGGATGCCAGAGATCTTCCGAAGTCCCTGTAAGCGGAATAAACCGTATAGGCGGATATGACATGGTAATATCATCTATAGTTTCTCCTTTTAGAAATCGTAAAATAGTTGCTTGCGCTTTAGGGTGATATACTATTTGTTCATGTCCTGCATTTTTCACAATAATATGCTGGCTATTTGAATAGCCCCATCTCACTTGCTCAGCTTGATAAGGCGGTGTGTTGAAATCTAAGGTGCCACTTAAGAATAAGGTTCGTATATCTGTTGCCAAAGGAGCTCTAAAATCTTCTCCTAAATCGGGTATTGGCCAGTTTTTTACATTAGAAGGATTGATTACGTTTTTAAAAAGGCTCTTTTTATTTTCAGTCTCAATACGTGCTAATTTACTTGGAGATGCTCCAGAAGCTGCATCCATAGTAATAGCCATTCCGTGTATGCCATATACTCGCTGATGTCTTTTTTGAACAAACCATTGTAATAAAGAGTAATCTCCTTGATCTATATTATATAGAAGTCTAGGAAGTACTGGGATGTCACTAGCATCACCTATATCTATACGTAATATAACATTCAATCCATAAGGCCCTACTTTCACCTTTAAAGGAGTTCCTGTAAGTGCTGAGGTTATTTCTACTTCGACAGGTTTTTCTTTGATCTTTCGGACGACTTTCTTGTATAATGCCACAAGATCTGGTACTTGTGTATTTATGGTAGGGTCATTATCAGAAAGTAAAGCAATTTTATGTAATTGCATATCCATCGTTAAGGGTAGTTTAAAAGTGTCATTAAATCCTTCTACTCCTACGAGTACGGCATTTTCTACATAATCAGGATAGTATTTCATATAGGTTTGTCCTAGATGTGTACCATAGCTAAAACCAAATAATGAGATTTTCGTATACCCTAACGCCTGTCT
This sequence comes from uncultured Dokdonia sp., assembly GCF_947492815.1. GTDB lineage: Bacteria > Bacteroidota > Bacteroidia > Flavobacteriales > Flavobacteriaceae > Dokdonia. The sequence continues at coordinate 3,513 of NZ_CANLOB010000016.1, read as the reverse complement.
CAATACATCTAGATCGTTTGCATTTTCAATAGTTGTATATCCTTGTAAGTCTACGTCTCTATCTTTATAGGTTTTTAAAGCCTCTTGCGACATTGTGTTGAAATGCTTTTGAGCGGCTTCTGCGTTTACAAAAAGATTTTCAGGAAGTTCTTTTTGCCATATAAATAACGTACGTTCGGTTTCTGCGCCTGTCCCTCTTTGGTCTACTAATACAACATCGCCTACCTCTAAATATGGTAACCAGTTTTCTAAATACCTTGGATTACTAGCTTGCCATGTGCAACTAGAACCAGGACCTCCTTCCAGGTAAAAAGTAGGTGTTTTGGCGTTAGGATTTGTGCTTTTTAATTTTATAAAATGAATAGGAATTAATGCCGAATTTGAGTTTTTACGGTTTTCAGGTACTTGAATAGTTCCGACTTCAGCAGAAACTTCTTTTCCAGATTCGCTGGTAAATGTAGCCGGTGTACTATCTAGTTTTTGTGCAAATAGCTGTTGTATTGCAATACTAAAACATAAAAGAAAGATGAGTTGTGATTTCATGATGTATTTAATTTTTGAGCAATGTACTTGCTATATGAATTCTCTTTTTTAAAAGAAGACAGATACCCTGAGTATGCCTTCATACACTAGATAGAAGAAGTTAAATGCAATTCATGGGGTGATATCTAGTATTGAGGGGTTGTTATTACGTATTAAGAGACCTGAGTTATAATTGATCTGATTTTTTTCTATTTTTCAATTAATTATGGGAAAATCAATTCAATTTTTAGATAAGTTATTGCAAAATAGAATTGCATTACACGTGCTTTTTTGGATGTGTGTATTGTTTCTAGCTCCTATTATTGCTGACAGGAGTATTTCGGAAGCTATGAACTCTTTAATCTATAGAGCCGTAGGTTTGCCTACTAAAATGCTAGCAACCTATTTTCTAGCCTATTATTTGATTCCAAAGTATTTTCAAAAAGAAAAGTATTTTCAATTTGTTCTTTATTTTTTATTAAGTACAGTGGTTTTTTGTGTGCTGTACCGTTTTAATAACGTTCAGATTGCAGAACGAATAGCAGGAGAGGAAGGATACAAAGAACCTATATGGGAAATTATTCAATATTATGATGAAACTATCTTAGGGTATGTAGGAAGGGTATATTCTGTTACCATTCCTTTTATATTCATTAAAATGATGCGTTCGCGAAGTGCTGAAAAAAGAAAGGTATCGCGTTTAGAAAAAGAAAAAATAGATGCAGAACTCAATTTTTTAAAAGCACAAATACACCCGCATTTCTTATTTAACACACTAAATAATCTGTATGCATTGACGCTAAAGAAGTCTGATCATGCTCCAGATGTGGTCGCTAAACTTTCAGAAATGCTAGATTATATGCTGTACCAATGTAAAGATGATAGCGTATTGGTAAGTAAAGAAATAACACTCTTACAGCATTACCTAGATTTAGAACAACTACGATATGGTAAACGTTTGCAATTAAAATTTGACCATAGCCTTGATAATGAGATGGCACAAATGGCTCCTTTGGTTTTAATTTCTATTGTAGAAAATGCATTCAAACATGGGGTAAGTGGAGCGATACAACAACCTGAAGTTGAAATCTCTATAGAAGTAAAAGAAAACGTATCGTATATTAGAGTGTATAATACAAAACCTGAAATCCCTCAAACAGACGAAATGGGATATAAAAAAGGAATAGGAGAGAGCAATGTAAAAAGACAATTGGAACTCATTTACCCTAACCGATATGAATGGAATTGTATAGAAACCCCAAAATCCTATGAGGTCAATTTGACGATTCAATTATGAGTAAAAAAGTAAGGTGTATTGTGGTAGATGATGAGCCATTGGCCATTGAATTATTGGAAGGACATATTCAGCAGTTTGCACAATTAGAATTAGTGGCTACCTGTTGGAATGCAATAGATGCGTTTGAGATTGTAAAAAACACAACCGTTGATATTATCTTTCTAGATATCCAGATGCCAGGACTCTCAGGAATTCAATTTGTAAAATCCCTCCAAAATCCACCCGCTATTATCTTTACAACGGCCTACAGAGAGTATGCTGTAGAAAGCTATGAATTGGATGTGATTGATTATTTATTAAAACCTATCACTATGGATCGTTTTTTTAAATCAATTACAAAATACTTTGATACAGTAAGAAGTCCTATCATTCAGAAAGAAGTGTCTTTAACGAGCGTAGAAGAAGACGAACATATGTATGTGAATACGAATAGGAAATACGTTAAAATTGTTTTTAAAGACGTATTGTATGTAGAAAGTATTAAAGATTATGTGCGTATTCATCTTGAAAACGGAACTATTTCAACCAAAGATAAAATCAGTGTTTTTGAACAGAAGGTGCCTTCCTATTTTATGCGAACTCATCGTTCTTATATGGTAAATAGGAATAAGATAACAAGTTATACGATGCAAGATATTGAGATTGGAGCGGTAGAAATTCCAATAGGTATTTCATATAAGAAAGAAGTCATTAAAAAGCTACAATCATAATAGATGTGTGGTTGAGTACGCTTTAACGCTTCGTTCTTCCTTTGGTCGTGAAACTGCCTGCCGGCAGGCAAGTCTCGCTAGCTCGATTTCGCGAAAGCGTGTAATGACCTAATCAAAATAGGTTTCTATAGTTTGTATTCCAGCAATGTCTTTATTAAGGTATTTAAGGCTCACTTTAGGGGGAATAGAAATTTCAATACAAATTTCATTAAAAACAAGCTGCTCTGTAGAAATTTTACTTTGAAACTCATTAGACATTAATAATGATCTAAGAATCATTTTAAACATTTTTCTGTCTTTGTATTCTTCAAGAAGTTGATCTATTGCTTTTTGGTCTACTTCTTTAAATCTACTTACATGAATCTCTACGGAAGGAGGAACAGATATCCCTACGATAAGTCTATTTGTGCGAAAGCCAGCTTTTTCAATAAGTGGTAATATGTCAAATACTTCCTTGACATAATTAATAAATTTATTTTTTGCTGTAGTTCCAATGTCACTTAGTTTAGAAAAACCATTTTTTAACTGATTTAATAATTGATCAGTACTATCAGAAATACTTTGAGTTGTTTTCTTTACTAATGATTTTTCTTTCATAAATATGTGTTTTGTGAATTCTTAATCTAGTAGGTGAGAACTCATTAGGTTACTAAACTGTTTTTAGATATAGATCTCATACTTCCAACTTCTAACCTTGTACTTTCATTACCATTGAGGTTAGATGAGTAACGGAAAGTTTCCTTCTTTTTGTAAAATAAAAAAATACAAAAAGCTGTAAACAACCACACCAGCTGTCGGCTAGTTACATTTATGATTTTAGCCTTCGTACTTCCAACCTCTAACCTTGTACTTTCATTACCATTGAGGTTAGATGAGTAACGGAAAGTTTCCTTCTTTTTGTAAAATAAAAAAAATACAAAAAGCTGTAAACAACCACACCAGCTGTCGGCTAGTTACATTTATGATTTTAGCCTTCGTACTTCC
>NZ_CANLOB010000015.1 GCF_947492815.1 uncultured Dokdonia sp. | reverse complement strand
TATTTCGGAGAAAAAATATTTGATAGGCTAGTAATAGCTAGTATTACAGCTAATGGACATTAAGCGGATATACAATTTAATATATCTCATCTAAAATTGAAACATTTTTTTTAGAGATATTAATATTTTATAATCATCTTATTTATAATTAATTGTAAATCTATGATTCATAGGTGTTTCATTTAATTTGTCCCAGTTAAATGTTATGTATTTAATAATTAAATATATGGTTTTAAACTTTTTTATCATTAGTCCCAATTCATTAAGGGACGGAATCTTAGTTTTATGGGATTAATTAATTTTTTAAACCTATTTATAACTTGTTTATTTTAACTCAAATAAGCTTCTGTTTTATCTGGTAAATCTATTGCTTCATAGGTGTATTTGTCTATCCAGATGAGTTTACAAACGGAAAAGCCATTATAGATCTCCTTAGGAATACAGTCATAAGCTTTTAAAAACACAAGAAGTTTATCCATACCTCCATATGGAAATCCTAATGGCGCAAAGTCAACTTGCCCAGTAGTTGGATTTAAAATGTTGAGGTTAATAAAATCTGCATCTAGTCCAAATTCTAAGTAATTAACCATAGAAGTAAAATCTTCTCTAATTAACTCTGAGAGAGCATTTTCTTTTTTATAAAATCCCTCTAGAAATTTCTTAGAATAGGTAGGAATAATATCTTCCCAAAAGTCAAGCGGTCTACTTTCTCCTTTGGGCTTAATCTCAAAAAGTACTTTATATGCTTTTTTAAAAGCATAGTACTTTTCAGGGTTTTTAATTTCAAATTGAACGTAAAGCATAAATCACTGTTAAAATACTATTTTATTTTAACCCTTTAAGAATTTTAGCTCCTTCTGGGACTGCAAGATATTCTTTTTTAGTATCTGGTTGAAAAGAAATACTATCTACAGTAATTGTAGTGATATGATCACCTGGTGTTTCGTTTTCTAGTAGCCAGTGCGTATGATATCCTGTACTTAAAGTAATACCATCTACTATGGTAGTTCCTTGTAATTCCATAAATTTCTCAGGTAAGTGTTTGCCTTTTTCAAAATATCCAGGATATGATACGATGTAGCGAATTACACCAAGTTGATGATCTTCTTTTCCAAAATAGAGTACATAATAATCATCAGGTGCATCTCCAGTCCCTTCAGCAAAACTTACTCTAATAACATTGTAAACTTTGTCTTTAAAGTCTTTATCTTCTAATTGCTCCAGAATAACACCTTCTCCATCAAGTACAAAGGGTTGTGCAAGGAAGTAATAAGGAGTTAAAGCCCAAAAACGAAGATTATATTTAAAAGCTGTACTGTCTGTTGTTTTTGTCCATGCTTTAGCACCATCCCATCCAAACTCTTGCGAGTGGTCATCATAATGTTGATGTCTAGCTATATTACGCCACATATCTATCGTTTGATATGTATTACGTTGTGTACTTCCATCTAATGGTTTATAATCAAAGTGAAAAGCAATAGGTCCTTTTGAGTACCAGTTTGCAAGACCTCCATGTGCTTCCATAGCATTCCATACAATAGTACCTGCAGCAGAGGCCTGTAATCTGTTTTTTGCTTTAGAGACTCGATCAGTAACCCAACTTTCAGGCACCTTTACAAGATCATTTTTTAGTTGCGTTTTATCGTTTTTTTGTATGGGTGTTACGACTGTTTTTTCTTCTTTACAACTCGTAATCATAATGAAGCTTATAAGGCAAATAATGTGTACTATATTTTTTTTCATACGAATGATTTATGTTTCGTTTTATGATGAATATGAACATCAGATTTATGGGTCTAAGCTACTTAAATAAATAAAAAAAGCACCGATATCGGTGCTTTTTTGTGTAATTAGTATAGGGATTATTCTTCTTCGCCTGTTAATTCATCTTGATTTCTAAAGACCAATACATCATCAAATGCATCTAAAAGTATAATACTACTAGTTGTTACTTTTCCGCTTAATATTTCTTTTGATAATTGATTTAACACTTCTTTTTGTATCGTTCTTTTTACGGGTCTAGCCCCATATTCTGGCTGAAACCCTTTATCTGCTAAAAAGTCGACAGCTTGTCGTGTAGAATCTAAGGTAATACCTTGCTGATTCAACATTTTCTTTACACCTCGTAGTTGTAGTTTTACAATATCTCGTATGTTTTTCTTTGTAAGAGGAGCAAACATCACAATATCATCAATACGATTTAAAAACTCTGGACGTATAGATTGTTTTAATAAGCCTAGTACATCTACACGAGCTGCTTCTATGGCACTATCCATATCTTGTATCGTTTCAAAACGTTCTTTAATGATATGACTTCCCATATTTGATGTCATAATCACAATGGTATTTCTAAAATCGGCTGTACGTCCTTTATTATCTGTTAGTCTTCCTTCATCTAGTAACTGTAAGAGGACATTAAATGTATCTGGATGTGCTTTTTCTATTTCATCCAATAATACAACAGAATAGGGTTTACGTCTTACGGCCTCTGTAAGTTGTCCTCCTTCATCATAGCCTATATAACCTGGAGGTGCTCCTAACAATCTACTTACACTATGACGTTCTTGATATTCACTCATGTCAATACGTGTCATTGCATTTTCATCATCAAAAAGATAATCGGCTAATGCTTTAGCAAGTTCTGTTTTTCCAACTCCAGTAGTTCCTAAGAATAAAAATGATCCTATGGGTTTACGTTGATCTTGTAACCCTGCACGACTACGTCTTACAGCATCACTTACAGCCATAATTGCTTCTTCCTGACCTACCACACGTTTATGTAACTCTTTTTCTAAATGAAGTAACTTTTCACGTTCACTTTGTAGCATTTTAGTAACAGGTATTCCTGTCCATTTTGCGACTACTTCTGCAATGTCTTCGCTCGTAACTTCTTCTTTTATAAGAGCAGTTTCTTCATGTGTTACTAATTCCTTTTGTTGTGCTTCTAGACGCTCTTGAGCATCTTTGATTTTTCCATATCGCAACTCAGCAACTAAACCATAATCTCCGTCTCTCTCTGCTTTTTCAGCTTCAAGTTTATAGTTTTCTATTTCCTGTTTTGTTGTTTGTACGTTTTCTACTGCTTCTTTTTCTGAAAGCCATTTGGCACTTATGTCATTACGAGCTTCTTTGATTTCTGATAGTTCTAAATGCAAGCTTTTTAATTTTGTCTCGTCTTTTTCTCTTTTTATGGCTTCGATTTCAATTTCTAGTTGCATTACCTTACGATCTAGTACATCTAATTCTTCAGGTTTAGAGTTGATCTCCATACGTAATTTTGCAGCAGCTTCATCCATAAGGTCAATGGCTTTATCTGGAAGGAAACGACTCGTAATATAACGTTGTGATAGCTTTACAGAAGCGATAATAGCATCATCTTTGATACGAACCTTGTGATGCGTCTCATATTTATCTTTAATTCCTCTTAAGATAGAAATAGCACTTTCTGTATCTGGCTCATCTACTAATACTTTTTGAAAACGTCTTTCCAACGCTTTATCCTGTTCAAAATACTTTTGATATTCATCTAATGTTGTAGCTCCTATAGCACGAAGTTCTCCACGAGCCAATGCTGGTTTTAAAATATTAGCAGCATCCATAGCTCCTTGTCCACCTCCTGCACCTACAAGCGTATGAATTTCGTCTATAAAGAGTACAATATCTCCATCACTTGTGGTGACTTCTTTTATAACAGCTTTAAGTCGTTCTTCAAACTCCCCTTTAAATTTAGCTCCCGCAATTAATGCACCCATATCAAGCGCAAATATTTGTTTATCTAATAAGTTTTCAGGAATGTCACCATCTATGATACGATGGGCTAATCCTTCTGCAATGGCTGTTTTACCAGTTCCAGGTTCTCCAACTAAAATAGGATTGTTTTTGGTACGTCTAGATAAGATTTGTAGAATACGACGTATCTCTTCATCTCTACCTATAACAGGATCTAATTTGCCATCTTTTGCAAGTTGATTTAAGTTTTTTGCATATTTATTTAGTGCATTATATGTTTCTTCTGCACTTTGAGAGGTAACACGTTCTCCTTTGCGAAGTTCTTCTATGGCTAATGCTAAGGCTTTTTCTGTAACGCCCTGATCTTTTAAAATTTGTGCAATCTTGCTTTTTGTTTTAAAAATTGCAAGTATCATATGCTCTACAGATACATACTCATCATTCATATTCTTTGCAATGATAGTAGTATCGTTTATTGCTCTACCAGCTTCTCGAGAAAGTGTCATATCTCCGCCAGATACTTTAGAAAAACTAGCAAGTGTACTTTCTAAAATTTGCTTTAGTAAAGGAATATTGACATCTAGTTTTTGTAGTAAAAATGGTGTTACATTTTCATCTACTTCTAAAATTGCTTTAAAAATGTGTTCATTTTCTATTTGTTGGTGTCCCAGTTCTTGCACAATTTGTTGTGCTTTCTGTATGACTTCCTGTGATTTTATAGTGAAATTATTGAAGTTCATAGCTTCTAAAAATTTATGTGTAGTTATTTTTTGATAAGTACTAGTCAATAGTTATTCCAATACAGTTTGTGCGACAAAATGGCGCGTAACACCTTGTTGTTGCTGACTTTTTGACGTGCTTATGTGTTGGTTTGTATGATGTTTTGACGTTATACGACACTAAGGAATAGCTTTTTTTTGCTTTCGCGAAAGCTTACTAAACCATAAACGACTATTTTTGTATAAAAATTCACATATGGGCATATTTAATGGATTATTTGGATCTAAAGAATCTCAAGAACCAAAACCAGAAATTCCTTGGCAACATCTTAGAGATATCAGCCAACTTAATAAAATTGCAAAAGATTCTAAAGCAAAACCTGTTGCGATTTATAAACATTCTACTACTTGTGGAATAAGTCGAATGGTATTAAGACAAATTGAATCTACTTATGACATAGATGCTTCTCAAATGGATATTTATTATTTAGATTTAAAAGCATATCGTGATGTTTCTAATGAAGTAGCCGCACGCTTTCAGGTAATTCATCAGAGTCCACAAATGATTGTTATAAAAAATGGAACTGCCGTATATGCAGATAGCCACGGGGCTGTCAATGTTCCTGTATTACATCAATATTTGTAGTGTACAATATATAGGTGAAAGATTTGTAAACTTTTCAGAAAAATAATATCGTGTAGTTTTCGACTGTACTTGAACAGATATAATATAAAAAGGCTACTTCATATGAGTAGCCTTTTTATATGTACTTTTTATATATTCGTTTTTACAATAATAGATTTTAGACGTTGTTTTAAATCTTCGCCTACATCGTATACCATTTGTTCATTAGAAGGAAACGGTACTTCTCTATTACGTGTATATCTTAATAAGTCGTTATCTAAAGCTCTTTTGTCTCCATCATAGGTAGCAAAGTAATGTTCAAAAACAAATTCACTTGCAAGTGGAAAAGATTCAATTACCTGATTTGTAGTTTGAGAGGTGTAACGTACTTGTCCTATAATGTTAACAGCTTTCGTTTGTAATACTTCATAATATGAACAGCGAACAGTAATCATTTTATCTACTTTCACCTTTTCTCCATCTTCGTCTATTACAAAGTTTCCATCATCGTCTAAAAGGTATTCTGTACCGTCTTTAATACTTTTTTCTTTTTGTAGCTCTCTTTCTCTAAAACGCTCTGGCGATATATTAATTTCTCTTAAAGAAACATCCATAAGATAATCATATGTAACTCCTTGTTGGGGTGTACTATGATATACTTTCCAAAAGTCATTTAGGTCATATGTAGAGAAGTCTAAAAGATCGTCTTGTAATCGTCTAGGTAGTAAGATATCAGAATCATTATAAAGCGCTACTTCAATATAATCGGTTCCTTTATAATGGGCTTCTTCTAATAGTTGATGAACGTCTTTGTGGTTAGGAGTTAAATCATCCAGGTATTCTAGATCATTATGTACTCTTCTATAATCTACTTTAGAATTGGCAGTTGAGAAAGCTGTCACTGCTTGATTATATAATAAGTCAGTAAGTTGTCTTTTTGATGCGATAAGTTCACTATCATAGTTTTTTATATCAAATACAGCATCTCTAGCTTGTTCTTGTAACTGTAATGGTAATAATGGCTTAACGATTTCTTGTCTTCTATGTAGTGTTTTATATAGTTGATAGATTTCTTCTATTGTATTCGGATTATCCTCTTTTTGTAAATAGGAGATACGATCTGTATCTCTTTGCGCAGCTTTTGCAAAAGCTTCTTCTAAGAGTAAGATGTGTGATTCTTTATTTTTCTTTGTTGGATTTTTACGTAGCTTTTGTACGGAAGTACTGATAGCTTGATCATAATTCCCACTAAGAATTGAAGAGGTAGATTTCTTTACAGATGAGCAACTAGTTACTAAAAATAATATACATAGTATGGTGTAGAAGTACTTCATAATCATTGACTTTTTTATCAAGTTTCAATTTTGATGCCAAATTGATTTCAAAAGTACTAAAGATATTACATAGAAAACCTCCTATTTCTGATCAAGAGCAAGGAGGTTTGTATTGACTAGTCTTGAAAACGCAATAAACTAGTCAGTTCTATATTCAAAATAGGACGTAGTTTCCTCTGCGTATGTAGTCGCAAATGTGGCTGTATTCTATAATTTAGTTAAATGAGTACGATGAGGAGGTATACGCTTTCGCGAAAGCGTAACCATAAGAATCATCGAGTGAGTGAGAAACGTCCTAGGTATGCATCAGTCTTGGACGGAAGTGGTCAGGTTGTTATCCAAAGATAACTTCTAAAGCGGTAATAATAATTTGTACCATGAGTGTGAGTGAGTTTTAAGTGATTAATAAATATTTTTGATGCTTATATGTTTAGGCTACCCAGCATATTGTACCCAAGTAGTAATAATGTAACTTATGGATAGTGAAACCATAAATACGGTATAAATTCCTAATACTTTGTTTGTTTTTACATGTTTTCTAGTTGTCATTTCTTGCGTTTCCATAATTAATAATTTTAAAAGTTTTTAATAGTTGTTTTTGATTGATATAGCAAAGAAGTGGCGTTTGTTTGAAGCTGCAAAATATTTTCAATAGATTTTATGCGTTTGCATACTGATTTGTAACTAAAAAAATAGAAAAGGTTTCAATATTTTTAATTGACTCTAGGGTGAAGTTTTTATTTTAAACTTAAAAAATGATATATTGTAAAAATGTGTAATAATTGAAGGGGGTGTTTTGAAGGTTTTTAAAATCTCTAGGGAACTTTTGTCATAAAAACCACTAAAAACAGTAGTTTCATCTTTTTGAAATTATTTTTTACCTGTAGAAATTGTAAAAAATTAAGTGCTAAAAATGTACTTTTTTGATAGTTTTTAATATCAAAATGTCTTTTTTAAGAAGAGGTTATACTTTTTTAGTGTTGACTCATTTTTTAGAAATATAAAAATTGAGGTGCGCACAGAATATAAAAAAACCGCTTTGAATATTTCAAAGCGGTTTTTAAATGAATTTATATTTCTTTAATCTAAATTCAGTTCTGATAGTACTGTATTTAAATTATCAGTGTTGTGTGTTTCTGCAAATTCAGATGGTACGATAACGATTCTGAATATTTGATTTTGAGTAAAATCATTTCCTAGAGCATCAAAGTCATCACTTTCTAAAACAAGGTCTAAATCAAAAATACCTGTGGCATCATCAAAAATGAAATTAAATCTGTATTGAGCAAATCCGCCGTTATTAAAAAAGAAACTTCTTGGAAGTGGTTCAAAGACATCTACACCATTTGCAGCAGTTGCTACAGGATCTAGAACAAAAACTAATGGAACATCAGATTGAAAAACAGTAATATTGTTAGGTACTACTACATTTACAATTCCTTGAAATCCATCTGTTGTAATAAAGTCTACATTACTTATTTCAAATGTTTGTCCAATAGTATCTGTATTAATAACGTCATCGTCATTAGCACATGAGAATAAAATAAATGAAAAAAGGAGTAGTGGTAAAATTTTGCGTATCATCATATCTGAGTTATAGTTTTATTATACTATATCAAAGGTAATGCCAAGTATTATTATTTACTATAAATATTTATTTGATGTTCTAACGTTTGATACACAATAATTTTATTTATTTCTTTTCAACAAATCCTAACGATATTATAGGAATTGCTTTTTTTCCATCTCCAAAACTAGCTTTAGTTTTATTACCATTAGCTGCTTTTAATTGAACATTTATTCTTGTAATCTCTCCTTTTGCGTTACGTTTTAGGTTACTATAAGAATATTTAATATTATTCTTTTTGAAATGATCGCCTATATCTTTAATAGCATTATTAGTCATCGTACTTTTTATTAAAGTAATATAACCACCTCCATCGTTTGTACTTAGAGTCGCTCCATTAGGGCTGGAAGTAATGAATAGTCTTTGACTATTATTATTGTATCCTTGTGCGACTTGAGTATTTTTTATATGCTTTTTATGCATTTCTTTTCTTTTCTCTTCTAGTAATTTTCTTTTTTCTTTTAATGCTTTTTGGCGCACTTCACTCATTTTTTCTCTTTTCTCTAGCAAAATAGCTCTTCGTTCTTCTATTGCTTTTTGACGTTCTTCCATTTTCTTTTCCTGAATCTCTAAACGCTCTTTATATTTTTCTTCTTGTTTCTCAACTCTTTCTTCAAGTTCTCTACGACGTTCTCTATGCTCTTCTTGTATGACTTCCATTTCTTCTTGACGTTCTTTATGTAGCTCCTCCATTTGCTCATAACGTTCTTGTAATAAAGCTTGTCTCTCTTCCATTTGCTCAATAATCTCTGCAGAAGAACCTGCATTTCCTATACCCGTAGAGCCATCTTCATCTTCAAATATATATACGTCAGCAATAGGTGAATCTCCGCTAACAGCATAATTCCCAGTATTATTTTTTGCAGTCTTATATTTTATTTTCAGACCTGTAATCTCATTGTTATTATTGCGTGTCACAGAGTAGTCAATTTCGACACTATGATTTTCTTTAAGATTTTTTTGGATCGTTTCTAATTCTGCGTTTGTAGTATTTTTAGTAATACGTACTTTAAAGGCTGTAGCAACTATTGTTTTATTTGCAGTTGCATTTGTTTTAGCTGTATTTATATACTTCCCATTTACCTTAGTGGTATAGTTTGGATCATTTATAATAATCGCTCCATCTTTTGCTTTGTTTCCATATAAAGACATTGCTTTAGAAGGTAATAGTGCTGTTATTCCTTGATCCGTTCCATATGAATATGAGATCTCCTTATTTTTAGGAATGATTTTTCCATTTATAACTAATATAGGGTTTTCTCCCATTGATTCCTGACTTGTAGTTGATTCTTGCTCAGTAAATCTTGAAACTGATTGTTCTGGGGTAAATTTTATTTGAGTTCCTTCTACATCTGCCATCAGAATTTCGTGCTCAGCGACAGGAATTAAATTAAAAGGATTAAAACTTTCGGTATTATCAATTGAAAAACGAGTAAAGAAACGAGTGTCATTTTCCATTTTTGTTTGAAACTCAAAACTGACAAGTTGGTCATCTATGTGATTTACTTTTGTAAATCGAATTAAAGTACTCTTGAAAGTTTTTGCAAAATAAGTTTCTATAGACTTTAAATAAACATCAGTAGTAGTATTTGTAATTGTAAACTGTTTTTGCTCATTTGAAGTTGACACTGCCTTATTATTAACTACAGCGCCATTTGCATTTTTATTATTTTTAATAAGTGATACATTTTCTCCTAGTATAGATATAGATTCACTAGAAGACTCTATAGCGTTTTCTGGAGTACTAGATACTTCACGATATTCTATAACTTCTTTTATATTGAAAGAATACATAAATAAAGCAAGTGCTGGTAGGACAAGGCCTAATTTCCATAAATTGCGTTTGCGCGATGTTTGTTTGTTTAGCATAACGATTCGTTTTTTGATTAATGAATGATAAAAATTATTAGTAAGTGCTGGTTGTACTATAGTTGATGAGACTTTAACCAGTGTGCGTTGATATTCTTTAGATGATGTAACTTCTTGTATAGCTCCATTATCAGCTATAAACTCTAAGTTTTGCTCTAAGCTTTTCTTGTAAAGCCAGGCTAATGGATTAAGCCATTGTATTGCGAGTATACATTGTGTAAGTAAAACGTCTATAGTATGTCTTTGACGTACATGAATTTTCTCATGTGCTAAGATCATATGGAGTTCTTTTGAGCTATGTAAATTGGGGTTGTAACAAATCGTTTTGAAGAAAGAAAAAGGAGTAATAGTTCTATCTGTAATTTGTACGTATGTATATCCATCCTTATATGTCTTAGGATATAATGAGATAAGTTTGTTTAATGAAAAGAGTTGTATACCCAATCGAATCATCATAATACAAAAGCCTATACCATATATGACTAATGCTACTTGCCACCAATTTATAACGAAAGCCTGTGATTCTTGTTGGACAATACTTTCTGTAACTGCTACAAATGAAACGTCATCAATAATAGGTGTGTCTATTACAGGGACATCTTTATAGATTGTCTTTGTGTACTCTAGAAAAGGAAATAACATTGCAGCTATAATACCAGTCAATAGGTAATGCCTATTTGCTGTAAAAAAGGTGTCTTTTTGTAGTACAATACGGTAAATTATATAAAAAATAGAGAGGATGGTGATACTCTTTATAATGTAAGTGAATGTTTCCATAAGTGTTAATTTTCTCTCGTTAGAAAATACGATCTAGATAACTACGCTTTATCTTCTTTGTCTTCTATAATTGCTAAAATCTCTCTTAGTTCTGAAGCAGAAATCTTTTCTTCTTTTGCAAAAAATGAAACGACCTCTTTATAAGAACTATCAAAAAACTTTTGTGTAGCTGTTTGCATAAATTGTTTACGATAGGCTTCTATTGTAACAATAGGGTAGTATTGGTGTGTTTTTCCAAATGCTGTATGCGCTACATATCCTTTCTCTTCAAGATTTCGTATAATCGTAGATACCGTATTGTAATGATTTCCTTCTGGTAATCTAGCTATGACTTCTTTTACAAAAGCTTTTTGTAACTGCCATAAGGCATGCATGATCTCTTCTTCTTTGTTCGTTAATTTTTCCATAAGTATTCACCGTAAAACAGTAATTTTTAAAGATTCTTAATTTGATTGATGATGTCTCCTATTTTTAATAAGATTCATTGATAGTTCAAATGTATAACGATTTTTTTAGTTAAACAACTATTTTTGTAGTTATATAACTATGATTTTAGTTGTTTATTGTGTTTCCGCTTTTGCGAAAGCGTATAAAGTATATCTATAAGAAATAAAAAACTCCATTGTAATTAAACAATGGAGTTGTGCTATATGGTGTTTTAGAGATTATTCTGTATGGCCATAAATATCATTGTATAAAGGCTTGTACTTCTCTTTTATAACTTTACGCTTAAGCTTCATGGTAGGAGTGAGGTGACCTTCTTCTACAGACCAAATATCTGGTGTTAAACGGAATTGTTTTACTTTTTCCCATTTTGCAAATGTTTCATTTGCTTCATCTACCTCTTTTTGATAACGTTTTACAACACGTTCTTTTGCAATAAGATCGGCATGGCTTGTATATGTTATACCTTTTTTATCAGCCCAATCTGTTAAAAACTCGTAATTAGGTTGTATTAAGGCTGCAGGCATTTTTTCTCCATCACCTACCACCATAATTTGCTCTATAAATAATGATTGCTTGAATCTGTTTTCTAAAAGCTGAGGAGCAACGTATTTTCCTCCTGATGTTTTAAACATTTCTTTTTTACGATCCGTAATTTTTAAGAACCCTTCGTCATCAATTTCTCCAATATCTCCTGTATGGAAATATCCATTTTTAATCACTTCATCTGTTTTTTCTTGATCTTTATAATAGCCCATCATAACATTAGGGCCTTTCACAAGTATTTCTCCGTCTTCAGCAATTTTTACTTCAACTCCAGGTAGTAGTTTGCCAACGGTACCTACTTTAAAACCTCCTTCACGCATATCATTTACAGAACATACTGGTGATGTTTCTGTAAGTCCATAGCCTTCCATAATGCCCATTTCTGCAGCATTAAAAATACGAGCTAACCTAGGTTGTAAAGCAGCACTTCCAGAAGCTATGAGTTTTAAGTTACCTCCTAAGCCTTCTTTCCATTTAGAAAAAATAAGCTTGCGGGCAAGTCCTAGTTTTTTCTCATACCACCATCCGTTTTGTCCATATGGTTTGTATTGTAATCCTATTTTTACAGCCCAGAAGAAAAGTGATTTTTTAATTCCAGAAAGGTCAGCGCCTTTGGCAATAATTTTATCATATACTTTTTCTAAGAGTCTTGGTACAGCAGTCATCACTACTGGCTTTACTTCTTTAAGGTTATCACTTATAGTTTCAAGTGACTCAGCAAAGTATATAGATACTCCCATGTATTGATATAAATACATAAGCATGCGCTCATAGATATGACACACCGGAAGAAAACTTAATGCTCTCACATCGTTTTCAGGTATAGGAAGTCTATAAGAACTAGCAAGAGCATTGCTCACAATATTTTTATGAGATAACATTACTCCTTTTGGCTTACCTGTAGTACCAGATGTATATATAAGCGTTGCTAGATCATCTGTTTTTACATTATTTTTTAGTTTTTCAACCTCATCTTGATTACTATCATCAGCACCAAGTTCTAATACTTTTGTCCAATTATCACAGCTACCTAACTCATCATATGAATAAACACCTTTTAAAGAAGGTACCTGATCCATAATTGCAGCAATTTTGCCATGTACCTCAGCACATGAAACAAAACAATATTTTGACTCAGAATGATTTAAAACATAGGCATAATCCTCCATAGATATGGTAGGATATATAGGGACATTTTGTGCCCCTA
Source organism: uncultured Dokdonia sp. (assembly GCF_947492815.1). GTDB lineage: Bacteria > Bacteroidota > Bacteroidia > Flavobacteriales > Flavobacteriaceae > Dokdonia. The sequence goes on along the minus strand of NZ_CANLOB010000015.1, from coordinate 107,927 downwards.
GTTGTAATATTCCAATATCACAAATATTCCATTCTGTTCTATTGGTCATTGAGATTAAAGCAATTTTATCATTAGGTTTTACACCTAAGCGTAATAACCCTCTACTTATCGCATTTGCTTTATCTATATATTCTTGAGTTGAAGTAGCTTCCCAAACACCATCTTTCTTTGTACAAAGTGAATCAGAGATATTTTTTTTCTCTAATTGGTAATATGGGAAATCAAAAAGTCTCGTAATTTCCATGTACTATAATTTATCAATGCAAAATATGAAAAAATGATGGTTTATTTATTGATTATGTTAAAATCATGCAGGATATTTTTGAGAATAATACATTATTTAACAATAGGGATTATAATATACTTGTAGCTAAAGCAATAGAATAATAAACAATACTAAAAAGGGTCTAACAATACGTAGACCCTTTTTTAAATGATATATGATAAATTATTCTTTAATAACCTTAATAGTTTTAAGAGCGTTATCAGAAGCTATTTTTACAAAGTAAATTCCATTTGCATACTTACTGTAATCTAGCTGTGCACTTCCTGTATGTTCTGTTGTCTCAGATACACGTTGTCCTTGAATGTTATATATGGTAGTTGTATATGGTCCTTGTGGTGCTTGCACTGTTAAAATATCTTTTACTGGATTTGGAAAAACAGTAAAACCTTCAAGGATACTTTCTCCTACAGATAAAGCCTCTTCGTTTACTACTAGAAATTCTAGATCATCAAAGTAAAACCCATCTCTTCGTACTTGATCATCAGAAACTAACTGAAATCTTGCAATAATTTCTTCACCAAGATAATCAGACAGGGAAATTTCTTCTAATACAAAATCAGATTGTGTTCCATCATATAATGGTTCTCCAGCTGGTTGAATATTTGTACCTGCAGAGGTGAAGTTACCACACTGAGGAATCCAAGTAGTACCATTATCTGTTGAGATTTCAAATTGAACATAATCCCAAGTGTTTTCAATATCCCATCTCGCATAAAAAGAAACAGAAGCAGACAATGCATCTGTTAAGTCTACAGGAGTGTTTATTACGATAGAAGAATTCTCGTCGTTACTATAATTTCCATTTGGAGAATCAGTGATAGAAGTTGGTGCCGACTCAAAGAAATCGTCTGTTATTCCCCAATCATTTGTCTCAAAGTTTGTTGTAGAACTACTCCCATCATCAAAGAACACTTGTTCTGATTCTCCAAAAATCTTAGAAATAAAAATAGAGGTATCAAAAGAACCGTTATTTACAACCAGTTCATAGTCTACAGTATCACCAGCTGTTATAGTATTTGATAATGTAAACCCTATAGTGCCATCTTGATCTTCTAAAGTAGCAAGTCCGGAAAAAGTCACTGGGCTATCTACAGTAGTGATATTAGTAGATACAGGATTGATACTTACTGTAAAGTTTCCAGATCCATTAATGCCTAATCTTCTAATGTTAAAAGATGCGTCTGGTGTTGTAGAATCAATAAATAGTGCAGAAGTATCTGATAATGTTGCAAAATTATTGGTCATTTTTGCAGCTGTAAGATTGGTAAACATCATCTCCCTAGCAATATCTTCAATTTGGTTTGAAGCTGGATAAAAAGAGTTGTTTATTTCTGGAGTAAATGCAAATATTTTATCATGTGTTCCTACAGTACCATACATAAAGTCATCACTATCTCCAGAAAATGGCGAATCTCTTAATGGATTATAACCGTTTTGAGAAGTTAATTCGGCTCCTATTCCTTGATACAATGCATCATCTGGTGTTGCAACATCTGCATACCCAAATGGATAATACAATAACCTTCCAAATGAATGGTTATTTAATGCAATTACAAAGTTGTGTTGTTCTACAAACCACTTAATCGCTTGGTTCTCTACTTCAGAAAATGCAGATGGCCCATGATAAACATCAGAGTTAGGGTTTCCAGAAGCGCCTGGTCCTCCCCAAGATCCGTTATTAGGATCTCCATTAATATGGTAATCATAGTTACGGTTATTATCAACTCCATTCCCATTTTTTCTATTCTTACGCCAGAAGCCTTGACCATTTACAGGGTCTAATACTTGGTTGTATAAATATCCATCAGGATTTACTACTGGAACAAAATAAAGTTCAGTATTGTTTACGATGCTTTGTATTTCAGTATCAGTTTCATAATTTTCTAACAGATACCACATGTAGAAGATTAACTCAGAAAGTGTTGCAAATTCACGAGCATGATGTATACCTGTATATAGTATCTGTGCTTCACCTTCATTGGATTCATTTGGATTATCACTAATTTTCACCCATTCAATTTGATTACCTCCTATAGATGGTGTTACAGAAGTATCTGTTTGTCCTTCTGTTAAAAAATCACTTATTCCATCTCTAGCAGTAATTAGATTAGGATATAAATCATGCATATCATCTAACTCATCAAGAAACTCTTGATACGTCATATATCCTCCTAAAGAACCTAAATTAAAATTTTCAGGAGTAGGGTAGGTTGCTCCTGTATCTTCACTACAAGTTGCATTTCTTTGTAAAGGAGTATTTAATCTATTTTGTTCAGCGGCGTGCGCTCTCATGTCTTCTATAAGTACTTCAACTTGAAATCCGTTTACACGAGCACGTTCTAATTCACTAATAGAAAAATCTGAAATAATAAAGTGGTCTTTTTTCTTAATTCCATGGTCAGCAGGGATATCAAGTTGTTGTAACCTGAATAGGTCACTATCTTGATTAAAAGATATTTTAGCACGCTGGTATGTTTCTAATTTCTCTTGAGCTGTTAAAGCAAAAAAAGAAAGTAAGAATACAATCAAGTAGATTTTTTTCATTAATTCAGGGAGATTTAATTATAGTATAGTATAAAAACAATTTAGTAGTAGGATTTCCTACCTGTAAATTACATTTTTTAACTATTTTGTTCAATCCATTCACGAGCATTTACAAATGCTTCTAGCCATGGAGATACTTGGTCACGTCTTCCATCTATATAATGTGCCCAATTCCAAGGAAATATAGAGCGTTCTATATGAGGCATTGTCACTAAATGTCTTCCTGTTACATCACAAAGCATTGCAGTGTGATAATCAGAGCCATTAGGGTTTGCTGGATAATTTGCATACTCATATTTTGCTACTATTTTATAATGCCACTCTTCCATAGGAAGGTTAAATTTACCTTCTCCGTGACTTATCCATACACCTAATGTAGTACCTATTAAAGTAGACATCATGATACTATTTGTATTTCCAATGGTGACACTTGTAAAACTACTTTCGTGTTTTTTGGAATCATTATAGGTCATTTTAGCTAATTTTTCATGCTCAGGATTAATGAGGTCTAGTTCTAAGAATAATTGGCATCCATTACAAATCCCGATAGACATAGTATTTTCTCTAGCAAAAAAGTTTTTTAAAGCCTTATTAGCTTTCTCATTATATAAGAAAGCTCCTGCCCATCCTTTTGCAGATCCTAGTACATCGCTATTAGAAAAACCACCAACAGCCCCTATAAACTGAATATCTTCCAATGTTTCTCTTCCAGATATTAAATCGGTCATGTGAACATCTTTTACATCAAAACCAGCTAAATACATAGCATTTGCCATTTCTCTTTCAGAGTTACTTCCTTTTTCTCTTAAGATAGCAGCCTTTGGTCGAGGTTTGCTAGCATCTATTTGTGGAAGTTTTCCTGTAAAATGGCCAGGAAGTATATATCGTAGTGGTTGTAGCTTATAATTGTCAAAACGCTCTTTAGCGAGATTATTTGCTGTTTGTTTACTATCTAATAAATAAGATGTTGTATACCAAGTATCTCTTAGAGAAGAGATGGTAAGACCAAGTTCTACACCATGATTTTTTATTTCTAATGTATCTGATTGTGTGACTGTTCCAATGTTTGAAAATGGAATTCCTTGTTCTGATAGGATCGTTTCTACAGAAGCATCTTTTGCTTGAAATACGATACCTGCGTTCTCTGCAAACAGTACTTTGATAAGATCTTGTTCTCCTAGATTAGAAAGGTCTATAGTTGCCCCTAATTCAGTGTCTGCAAAGCACATTTCTAATAGCGTAGTAATCAATCCGCCACTAGCCACGTCATGTCCTGCTAAAATCAAATCACTTTTTATAAGATGTTGTATTGTATTAAACGCTTTCGCGAAAGCGGAATCATCTACAACAGAAGGTGCTTCACTACCTATTGTTTTGCATACTTGCGCAAAACTTGACCCTCCTAACTTATAGGTGTCTTGAGACATATTAATGTAGTAAATGTTTCCTCCTCCTTTTTTGAATACTGGTTCAACTATTTTATTGATATCATTACAACTTCCAGCAGCAGAAATAACAACCGTACCAGGAGCAATCACATCTCCATCTGGATATTTTTGCTTCATAGAAAGACTATCCTTTCCTGTAGGGACATTAATTCCTAAGTTTATGGCAAAGTCAGAAATAGCTTGTACCGCTTTGTATAAACGAGCATCTTCTCCTTCATTTTTACATGGCCACATCCAGTTTGCAGATAAACTTACAGATTTTAAATTATCTGTAAGAGGTGCCCATACAATATTTGTCAAGGCTTCAGCAATACTGTTTTTACTTCCAGCAACAGGATCAATAAGACCACTTACTGGTGAATGCCCTATAGAGGTAGCAATACCTTCTGTGCTTTTGTAATCTAAGGCCATCACGCCTACATTATTAAGAGGGAGTTGTAATGGACCGACACACTGTTGTTTGGCAACACGACCTCCTACACAACGATCTACTTTATTAGTAAGCCAATCTTTACAGGCAACTGCTTCTAATTGTAATACTTGCTCTAAGTAGTCATGAAAGTTTTCTAACTGGTAACTTGGGTTTTTATATGTACGATGAATCGTTGTATCTGTCATTACTGTTTTAGGAGAGCTCCCAAACATATCATCTAAAGCGAGATTCATTGGAGATTCTCCAGTAGTTTTGCTAACAAATGCAAAACGGTGATCATTGGTGACTTCTCCCACCTCGTACATTGGAGAACGTTCACGTTCTGAAATACGTTTAAGTGTCTCCATATCTTTTTCTCCGATCACAAGTCCCATACGTTCTTGAGACTCGTTTCCTATAATTTCTTTTGCAGATAGTGTTTTATCTCCTACCGGAAGCTTATCTAAATCTATATGACCTCCTGTTTCTTCTACTAACTCAGAAAGGCAATTTAAGTGACCTCCAGCTCCATGATCATGTATAGATACGATAGGATTTTCTTCACTTTCTACAAGACCACGAATTGCATTTGCGGCACGTTTTTGCATTTCTGGATTAGAACGCTGTATAGCATTTAATTCTATACCAGAGCTAAAAGCACCTGTATCTGCAGATGATACAGCAGCTCCACCCATACCAATACGATAGTTTTCTCCTCCAAGGATAACTATTTTGTCTCCATTATTAGGAGTGTCTTTAAGGGCTTGGTCTTTTTTCCCATATCCTATACCGCCTGCTTGCATGATCACTTTATCGTATCCTAACCTGCGTCCTTCTTCTTCATGTTCAAAAGTCAGTACAGATCCTGTAATTAAAGGTTGTCCAAATTTATTTCCAAAATCTGATGCTCCATTAGAGGCCTTAATTAATAAGTTTATTGGATTTTGATATAACCAGTTTCTAGCCGGCATATTTTGTTCCCAAGGTCTATCTTCCAAAAGTCTTGAATATGGCGTCATATATACGGCTGTACCTGCAAGTGGTAAAGACCCTTTTCCTCCTGCAAGTCGATCTCTAATTTCACCACCAGATCCTGTAGCAGCACCATTAAAAGGCTCAACCGTAGTAGGGAAATTATGAGTTTCTGCTTTAAGCGAAATAACACTATCAAATTCTGTTTCTTGATAGAAATCTGGTTTGTCAGCAGTTTTTGGTGCAAATTGCGTAACACGAGGACCTTCAGTAAATGCTACATTATCCTTATAGGCAGATACAATAGTGTTAGGATTTTCAGCAGATGTCTTTTTGATGAGTTTAAATAAAGAAGAAGGCATTTCTTCACCATCTATCACAAAAGTTCCATTAAATATCTTGTGTCGACAATGTTCAGAGTTTACTTGGCTAAACCCAAAAACTTCTGAATCCGTAAGCTTCCGTCCTATTTTTTTAGAAACCTCTTCTAAATAGATAACTTCTTCTTCACTTAAAGCAAGCCCTTCTTGTTCATTATAGGCTCTTATATCATCAAGTTCTAAGATAGATTCTGGCGCTATATCAAAAGTGAAAATATCTTGGCTAAGTGCTGTATACTTTTGAGAAATCATAGGATCAAAAGAAATATCATCTTCTGTTGAGGAAGAAAACTTCTCTATACGAATGATATTTTTAATCCCCATGTTTTGAGTGATTTCAACAGCATTTGTGCTCCAAGGTGTTATCATTGTTGCTCTTGGACCAATAAAAAAAGCGTCTATAATGGACGCTTCTATCTTAGGTTGATTGCCAAAAAGCCATACTAGCTTTAGGCTATCTTCTTGTGTTAAATCTTGATTGCTTTGAACTGTAAATACAGTTTCTTTTGGATTTCCGAAGAAGTAAATCATACAGGTAAGTATGTGTTGTTATTTTAAGGCGCAAATTTACATTTTTTAAGTAAAATAAACACGATGAATATGGTATTGCTTCATAGATATTATAAACAGCTTTATGATAGATATGTTAATATGTAGGTATTCATTTTACAAATAAGTAGATGTGTTATAAAGAATGTATAATTCTAGGTAGGAAATTGTATCTTTAGGTTGTTATTATAAGAAAGATACCAATTATATGAAAAAACAATTATTATTTATTGCAATCCTCTTTTTAGGTTTAGGGGTTTTTGCACAAGAAACTAACGGTCCTAGTCAGACGGCACAAGCAGTGTTTAAAGGAAAGACACAACCGCTTAGAGATCTACAAACTCAAGAGCCTGGAAATTTTGGAGTTGATGAACTTATTATAGTTCCTAACCGCTATGAAGGTTCTTTTGATAATTTAGTAGAAGGTCAGTCTGATCCTGAAGCTACGATACAAAGAGAAATGGGGCCACTTTTAGCTCCTGATGCTATTGAAGCTAATTTTACAGGAATAGGAGCTACAGGATTTCTTCCACCTGATCCTACTGGTGCAGTTGGACCTAACCATTATGTACAGGCAGTTAACTCATCAATTGCTATTTTTTCGAAAGATGGTGATTTAGAAGTTGGACCTGTTGCATTAGGAACCTTCTTAGGGAATCCTTCTAATAGTGGAGATCCAATTATTTTATATGATCAACTAGCAGATAGATGGTTAGTAAGTGAATTTGGACAAGGAGCACAATCCTTACTAGTAGCAATTTCAGAAACATCTGATCCAGCAGGAGCTTATAATCTTTATGAAATACTTAATGGTCAATTTGAAGATTATCCTCATTATTCTGTATGGCCAGATGGTTATTACCTTACTACCAATGGAGCTGGTGGTGGTGGTGGATTTAATCCTAGAGAAGTTTTTGTGTTAGAACGTGATGCTATGTTAGCAGGAGATCCTGATGCACAACTTGTAGGTCTTAATCTTACAGGGCAGTTTGCAAACCCTACTACAATTTTTAGTGCAGCATCTGCAAACTTAACAGGTTTTGCTTTACCAGAAAATTCACCAGGTTACTTCATCTATTTACAGGATGATTCTTGGAACGGAACAATAGATACAGATCAATTATTAATTTGGGAAGCTGTTATTGATTGGGACGATATTGGAAACTCTACAATTTCTGCTACGCCTCAAGAAATTCCAGTTGATGCATTTGATTCTCTATTTGCAGCTTTTGGAGTTGGTGAAATAGATCAGCCTGGTACTGGACAAGAGTTAGCTGGTCAAGGAGGTATTATATCTTATATGGCAAATTTTAGAGTTTTTGAAGATCATAACTCTTGGTTAATTACCTTTAATGTGGATGTGGATGGAAATGATACATCAGGAATTAGATGGATAGAACTTCGTAATACAGATGCAGATAATACATGGACATTATTCCAAGAAGGTACGTATGCACCAGACGATGGAAATAGTCGTTTTATGAGTAGTGCAGCTATGGATGCTCAAGGTAATATAGGATTAGCATATAACATAGGTGGTGCTGATATGCCTGTAGGAATTCGTCATACAGGTCGCTTTGCTAGTGATCCTTTAGGACAAATGACAGTAGAAGAAAATGTAATATTTGATGGACCTGGTGTTCAAACAAATTCAAACCGTTTTGGAGATTATGCACATATGACATTAGATCCAAATGATTTTACTTTTTGGCATACAACGCAATATTTTTCATCAAATAATGTATGGGCAACAAGAATAGCTTCTTTTAGTCTTTCAGGAGGTTTTGCTACAGATGTAGGTGTAAATGGTTTTGTTTCTCCAGTAACAGGAGATCTGACAGATACAGAAACTGTAGAAGTAATGATACGAAATTTTGGAACAGAAGATCAGTCTAATATTCCATTAGAATTACGATTAGATGGTGCTCTTATTGCTAATGAGACATTTACAGGGACGATAGCAGCTGGAGAATCTGTAAATTATACGTTTACAGCAACATTAGATTTAAATGTAGAAGGTCAGACTTATGTAGTTTCTGCAAGTACATTATTAGATGGTGATCAACAAACTGTAAATGATGATTCATCTACCGAAGTAACACACTTACTTGCAGATGATATAGGAGTAACTGCAATTACTTCTCCTGTATCAGGAATGTTAGGAGTAGAAGATGTAACAATAAATATCACAAACTTTGGAGGTGTTGCACAATCTAACTTTGAGGTTCAATATATTTTAGATTCTGAAGCTCCAGTAGTAGAAACATTTACGGGGAATGTTCCTGCTAACTCAACAGTAAGCTATACATTTACTACACAGGCTGATATCTCTGTAGCTGGAACACATACTATTGTGTCTAGAACAAATTTAACAGGAGACCAAGATCCATCTAATGATGAATCAAGTATTGAATTATTAAATATATGTATGCCTGAGTCTACTAATGGATGTAATGTAGATGGAATAAAGCAATTTGTGTTAAATACCATTAATGTAGACGATGGAGGTAACGGTTGTAATACTGAACCAGATAGTAGTCCTCAAGGATATGCTAACAGAACAGATCTATCTACAACATTAAGTAATGTAGCTGGACAAAATGAGTATGTGTTACAAGCACAGCAGAATTGGGCTGGTGGACCAGGAGTTGAAGCATTATCAGTTTGGATTGATTTTAATGATAACGGAGATTTTGAAGATTCAGAACAATTAATAGCTGGCGAATTTTTCCAAGAAGTAGGAGTCCTTGAAGACTTTAGTTTAGTAATACCAGTAGGTTCTACAATTGGAAGTCATATTTTGAGAGCAAAAGCAATAGATACTTCTGCAGCAGGAGATATCAATGAAGCTTGTTCTAATTTTGCTTTTGGTGAAGTTCAAGATTACACAGTAATCATTGATGATACATTAGGAGTAGATGATATTGCATTTGCAAATTCAGAATTCACAGTTTCAACTTTAGATAACGAAAACTTTGATGTTCAATTAACTTCAACATTAGAAGGAAATATTTTCATAGGAGTTTATAACTCACTAGGACAGCAGTTAAAGTACAAACAAGTACTTAGGGAAGGAAATACTTTTAATGTAGCATTAGATATGTCTAATGTATCTTCAGGTGTTTACTTTGTTAAAATGATGACAACTGGATCTAGTCGTTTTAAAACTAAGAAGATATTAGTGAAATAAATAGTAGTATACTATTAAAAAAGCGGGCAATGCCCGCTTTTTTTGTTTATGTAAGTGTCTTTTTTATAGTTATTTATGTTTTCTAAGAGTAATTGAATTAATATATAGCTTATATAGTAGGAAAATCAATATCTTAGTTGTTCTTAAATATAGAAAACTACACTTTATGAAAAAAACTATTTTATTTGCGTTGGCATTATTTGCCTCGCTTAGCTTATTTGCTCAAGATGCTACGGCACCAGAGTCAATTGGACAAGGTACTTACCTTGGTAAAACGATACCTTTAAGAGACTTCCCTCTTATGACAGGGGCTCCTGAAGGTAAATCAGAATACAGAATTGTACCTAATAATTTCCCTGTAAATGGGTATGTTACTGAAAACGCACTTCCTCTAGATGGAGATCCTATCAGGCAATCTGCCTTAAATTTTGCAACTCAAAATCGTACTTTAGAAGTTAATTTTGATGGACCAAATGCAAGTGAAGGACAAGCAACACCACCAGACCCTTCTGGAGCTGTAGGACCAAATCACTATGTAAGTGGTGTAAATCTTGCAATAGAGGTTTTTGATAAAGATGGAAACACATTAGCAGGCCCTACTAGTTTAGGTAACTTTATAGGAGATGGCCAAAATAGTGGAGATCCAATTATTATGTATGATCAATTAGAAGATCGTTGGTTTGTAAGTCAATTTAATGTAGGAACAAATGGATTAGCAATCGCTATATCTGAAACACCAGACCCAACTGGAGCATATTTCTTATACGAATTCTCATTAGATTCTTTTCCTGATTATCCTCATTATTCCGTATGGCATGATGCATACTATTTGACTGCCAATAAAGGAGGTCAGAATGTATTTGCTCTTGAAAGAGATGTAATGCTTGCTGGGGGCGCAGACCCTCAAATTTTAGGATTTACATTACCAGGTGTAATTGCTAATCCAAATACAGTTTTTAGTCCTGAACCAGCATACCTTTTAGGAACTGAGTTTGATGAGTCAACGCCAGGATATATTACATATTTACAGGATGATGGCTGGGGAGCAGCTTTTGACCATTTAAAAGTATGGGAACTTGATATTGATTTTGATACTCCTGGAAACTCAACAGTATCAGATCCACTTGAAATTCCTGTAGCACCTTTTGATTCATTTTTAGCGCCTTTTGGTTCTGGAGAATTACAACAACCAGGAACAGGACAACGTATTGATATGATTACAGGTGTTATTTCTTACGCTGCCCATTACAGACCTTTTGCAGATCATAATTCTTGGTTAGTAACCTTTAATGTAGATGTTGAAGGGGATAATTCAGTTGCAGGAGTTCGTTGGATTGAATTACGCGATAATGATACTGATGATTGGACTGTTTATCAAGAAGGAACATACGCACCAGACGATGGGAATAGTCGTTTTATGGGTAGTGGAGCAATAGACGCTCAAGGTAATATAGGTTTAGCATTTAATGTAGGTGGACCAGATACGCCAGTAGGTATAGCATATACAGGAAGATTTGTAGATGATGAATTAGGAATGATGACAATTCCAGAAGAGACTATTGTAGAAGGAGTAGGAGTACAGACAACTACTAATAGATTTGGTGATTACTCACAATTATCAATGGATCCAGATAATTTTACATTTTGGCATATAGCAGAGTATTTTACATCCAATAACTTTTGGACTACTCGTATTGCTGCTTTTAGAATTTCTGGAGGATTTGAAGTTGATGCAGGAATAAGTAATATTATTTCTCCAGTTGATGGAACTTTAACAAATGCAGAAACTATAGAAGTACAAATTAGAAACTTTGGATCAGAAGAACTATCTAATATTCCTGTTGTACTAAGTGTTGATGGAGTAGAAGTAGCTAATGAAACATTTACAGGTACAATTGCACCAGGAGAGTCTGTAAATTATACGTTTGTGCAAACAATAGATTTATCTACAGAAGGCCAAACATATGATGTTACAGCTTGTACTAATGTAGATGGAGATCAATTTGAAGGTAATAACTGTACCACAGAATTAGTGAAGCATTTATTTGAAAATGATTTAGGAGTTATAGCAATTACTGCTCCTGAATCTGGAGAAAACCTTTCTGATGCAGAACCTGTAACTATTACTATTGAGAATTTTGGATCTGCCGATCAATCAAATTTTGAAGTGTCTTTTGATTTAGATGGAGCAGTAACAACAGAAATGTTTACAGGAACAATTACTTCTGGAGAAACAGTTGATTATACATTTTCGCAAACAGTAGATTTATCTGCTTTTCAAGAGTATAATCTTTGTGCATCAACAAATCTACCTGATGATGCAGATGCTTCAAACGATACAACTTGTGTAACAATACAAAATAATATTTGTCAGCCTACATCTGACTGTGCAGGATTTGATGATGGTGTAACGCAGATTGCATTAGCAGATCAAGATATAATAACAAACTGTGGTGATTCTCCAGCAGGTTATAGCGATGATTCAGATATAGTATTCAACTTTCCTTTAGGAGATAATCCTTTTGAAGGTGTGTTACAGATGGGCTTTAATGACTCTGTGTTTGCATTATGGATCGACTTTAATGATAATGGTGTTTTTGAAACAGAAGAATTAGTTGCTAATGATTTTGTAGCTACTGCAAATAGTGATTTTGCATTTACTGTAGATTTTGAAAATGTTCCAGCAGTAACACCAGGAGAGCACAGAATGAGACTTAGAGGTGAAGATGAAAGTACAGCAGGAGATGTATTAGATCCTTGTGATGACTTACAATTTGGTAGAACAAATGATTACACAGCAAATATCACTGGTACATTAAGTGCTGAAGAGCAAGCAATTGATAATGGAGGACTTGTTGTGAGTACTTTAGATAATAACCGTTTTGATATTGATTTTACTACAAATTATGATGGACGTTTATTTATTGCAGTATTTAATACACTTGGTCAGCAATTAACATATAAACCTGTTGCAAAAAGAAACAGCGGTTTTGGTATGACATTAGACATGAGTGCTATGGCTTCGGGAGTTTACATTATCCGTTTAGGAAGTGAAAACCCAAGTACGTTTAAGACAGCTAAAATTATTGTAAAATAATTTAATCTTATATAAAAGAAAAGCGGGCCATGGCCCGCTTTTTTGTTTTACATAGAAACTAGTTATTATCTAATAACTAGTTTCTGAGTACTTCCTTGTGTTTGTACGAAGTAAAAACCTGTTTTAAAATTAGAAGTATTTATCGTGGTAGACATAGTGCTATCTGTTGTAGTTTTTAGCACTAATTTTCCAGTAATATCATAAATAGAAATAACTTGTAATGGTTGAGTAGTAGTTATAGAAACATAATTACTAGCAGGGTTTGGATACATTTCTATAGTTGGTGCTGTAAAATCTTCTGTATTTAAAAGATCAAAAGGATCTTCTGCTGGCGGTCCTCCCCAAATTAATGTAGCAAAACTTGGATTGTCTATAAATGGATTACGGCTTCCGTATTCAATTTCTAATTGTGGGTTACGTTGATTTTCAACTTCAGAAACAGGATCTTCTACATTCCAATTGAGAAAGACTTGTAGCATATCTGTGTCTCCTTCTGTAGGGCCTATACCTGTAAATTCAGGGAGACATTGTTCTCCATACCTTACATACATATACATAATAATACGAGCTACATCTCCTTTCCACTCATCTCCAGGATACCAATTGCCCGCATTTACATCTCCAGAATTTCCTGACCCATCATCAAATTTTTTAGATCCTCTATTCCCATTACGTTGTACATCACTAGGACGTAAGTTGTGAGGATCAGCCACGATTCCCGTAGCACTATTTACAGCATCACCCATGGGAGGCATAGACCTACTTCTTGGAAATACGTGCTCTCGATTATATTCACATGGATCGCCTCCAAAATTATCATTATCTCTTGTTCTGTCTGTTGTGCAATCTCCATCAGAATCGTTAAAGCCATATACAAGAAGGACATCATTACTATTAGTAGGGTCTGCATCAGTGATTAAAAAAGAATCTCTCACATCACCGTACGTATAATCTTCATTAAAAACAGATAGTTTTAATTGTAATTCCCAATATAAATCTGATCCAGTAAGTGTAAGATCCACATCGTCATAATAGGGTTGTTGTGCATGTAATTGTATGGCACAGCTTGTTATAAATAATAGTACTATTCTTTTCATTTTTTATTTTTTTTACGCTTTTCGCGAAAGCAAAGCCATATAAAATCCATCATACCCAGTTTTAGCAGGACTTATGTTTTCGTCTTTATCTAGTTTGAAATTAGCCCCTTCTTCGGTAGCTAAAAATGATTTGATTTGTTCTTGATTTTCTTTCGGTAATATAGAACAGGTTGCATACACCATTTTACCTCCAGGTTTTACTATTTTACTATAAGACTCTAGAAGAGATGCTTGACGATCTACTACTTTTTGAATAAAGTCAGGCTGAAGCTTCCATTTAAGGTCAGGACTTCTTTTAATAGTTCCTAAACCTGTACATGGAGCATCGATTAAAACTCTATCTGCTTTGCCATATAATTTTTTGAAAACTTTTGTAGAATCTATCACACGTGTCTCTATATTATGGGCGCCTGCACGTTTAGCACGTCTTTTCAATTCTTTAAGCTTGCCTTCATAGATATCCATTGCAATTACCTGCCCTTTGTTTTCCATGAGAGCTGCTAAATGAAGTGTTTTTCCTCCAGCACCTGCACACGTATCTACTACGCGCATACCTGGCGTAACATCTAGGTAACGAGCAACACGTTGAGAAGAGGCGTCTTGCACTTCAAAAAAACCGTTTTTAAATGCTTCTGATGTAAATACATTTTTACGTTCTACTAATTGAACGGCATCAGGATATGCATCTACTAGGGTGGTGTCTATATCTTGATCGGCTAAGATATTGCGTAGTTCTTTTGGAGTTGTTTTAAGACTATTAGCTCTCAAAACAACTGGTGCTTGTTTATTAAGAGCAGCAAGTTCTTTGTCCCATTGTTTTCCTATGGCTTCTTCTCCCATAGTATCCATCCAATCAGGAATAGACTCTCTGAACTTTCTAATTTTAGATAATTCGTCAAACTTTCCTTTGATACGTCTTGTAGGTACAGGCTCTATTTGCTTCCAATCTGGAATAGTTATTCCTCTTAACGTTGCCCATACAGCAAAAAGCCTAAAAAGATTAGCTCTAGAATACGGAGCTTTCACTTCAGCAATTTCAGAATAGAGGCGTTTCCAACGTACAATATCGTATACGGTTTCAGCAATAAAACCTCTATCACGAGCACCCCAGCGTTTATCGAATTTAAGTACTTGTTTTAATACTTTGTCAGCTTGCTTCTCCTCATTGAATATGAGATTTAAAGCATCTACAGCAGCAAAAACAAGATTGCGATGTAATTTCATAATTTCTATTATGATGCAAAGGTATTGCTTCTTCTATTAATAGTCCTATTTTTGACAAAATTTAAACCATGCGATTCATCATTTTTATATTCATTATCTGTTGTTACTCTTGTGCTAAAAAAGAAGAGGCTATCGTTTTTTCTCCTATAACAGATGTAACTATTGAAGAGATTTATACAGACTCTACAAGTATAAGAGCTGTAGAAGTTTCTAATAAAGAAGTTTTATTTGCAGGTAGTAATGGGAAATATGGTCATTTTGAAATTAATTCAGATACTGCTTCAAAAGATTCAACTATTATACCTGCGTATTTTAAATCAAAAAATAGTGGTGTTATAGATTTCTTAGATAAGAAACCAGCTTTTAGATCACTTGCTAATACAACAGACGCTTTTTTTATGCTAAGTATTGATAATCCAGCGTTGTTATATAGGATACATAAAACTACTGGAAAGATAGACCTAGTGTATATAGAACAAGTAGAAGGTGTTTTTTATGATGCAATGACTTTTTGGAATGATCAAGAAGGGATTGCAATGGGAGATCCTGTAGATGGGTGTTTGTCTATTATTATTACAAGGGATGGAGGAGCAAGTTGGCAGAAGAAAGATTGTAGTACGCTACCAACTACAGCTGCAGGTGAGGCTGCTTTCGCGGCAAGCGATACCAATATTAAAGTCGTAAATGATCATACTTGGATTGTCACAGGTGGCTTAAAGTCTCGCGTATTGTATAGTGGAGATAAAGGTAAAACATGGCAGTTATTTGATACTCCCATACAACAAGGATCGGAAACTTCAGGTGGTTATACCATGGATTTTTATAATGCTTCTACTGGTATTATTTACGGCGGAGATTATACAAAACCAGAAGCAGCAATTTCTAATGTTATTACAACAGTAGATGGAGGAAAAACATGGAAAACAACTACAGATAATGCAAATCAAGGATATAAAAGTTGTGTTCAATATGTGCCTAATAGTAAGGGTAAAGAACTTATTGCATTAGGATTTACAGGAATTTCATATTCTCAAGATGGCGGAGATCACTGGAAAGAAATATCGAAAGAATCCCTTTTAAGTTTTCGATTCTTAAATGATAGTGTTGCATACGCAGGTGGAAGAAATAAGCTTGTTAGGCTTACATTCCGCCGTTAGGTCGACCTCCAAAATCCCTTCTTCTTTCTTTCAATTTTCTTAAAAGATCTCTTTTAAAATCTTCCTCGGCCTTTAATAAGGTGAGAATTTTCTTAGATGATATAATGCCTTTAAGTTCTGTTATAAGACGCTCCTTTTTATTGAGTTTATCCTTTGAAAATTTAGATAGTTTGTTTAACGCAGCTTCACTTTCTGCTTCAGTTAACTGTTCAAAATTACTTTTAAGATTACCTAATAGCTTACGTTCTTGACGTCTTAAACTTTCCATATTATCTTCATAAGTATTGTAAACAGGCCAAAATGCTTGTGCTTCTTTTGTAGAAAGAGCAACGCGTTCAGTAATATGAGCTATTTTTAAAGCTTTTATTTTTTCCTTATTTGGTCTTTGAGCATTTGCAAATGTTGTAAATGCTAGTAGTACGATTATTAGTATTCTTTTCATGGTATTTTATTGAGTCATTAGATCATACGGATCTGTTGTTATATCGAGATATTCTATTACCTCTACATCTTCTAATTGTATATCATTTGATAAATCATCTAATTCATCATCTGTTAATAATTCACCTAACTCATAGTCAGATATTAAATAATTATCTGTTTCTAAGTAGGATGCTATTGTATCACTTTCTATATCTTCAAATGGAGTTATTGTAGCTGGTGATTTTAATAGTAAGATCAAAATAATAATAGCGGCAACACTTGCAGTAGCATACAGCCATTTAGTTTTAAATAATGATACAACTTTAGTAGGTTGTTGTACCTCCGAAATAATCTTTTCTGGAAGTCGTTCAAAATACTCTTTAGGTACTATAAAACCTGTATCTTTTTTTGTGCCTATAAGTTCCTCAAATTCAAGTTGAACTTGTAATCGTTCCTGAAAATCTATAAAATAGTTTTCTGGGACTTTATAGTCTTTATTTTTTGATATGTCTTTATTAGTATTCATTTCTACTATCGTTTCATCTTTCTTACACTAATCATTTTTTAAATACTCAGTGATTTTCTTTGTCGCTATGTGATACGAACTCTTTAAGGCTCCTACAGAAGTGTCCATCAGTTCGCTAAGTTCTTCATAAGTTACATCTTCAAAATATTTTATTCTGAAAACTGCTTGTTGTTTTTCAGGAAGGCTTTGAATCGCTCTTTGTAATTTAATTTGAATTTCATCTCCCTCAAAATAGGGATCACTTTCTAAAGAATTTATAAGTCTTTCTTGTAAATCTTCACTAGATATCTGATATTGTTTTGCACGTTTGTTTAAAAATGTAATAGCTTCGTTTGTAGCAATTCTGTATAACCAAGTATATAATTTACTATCACCTTTAAAAGAGTGAATACTACGATGCACTTTTATAAACACATTCTGTAGGACATCATCTGTATCTTCATGATTTTTTACCATTTGCCGAATATGCCAATAGAGACGTTCTTGGTATTCTTGTACCAAAGTATTAAAAGCAATACGGTTTGGTTGCTTTTTTAAGTCCTCTATAAGTTGACTTTCTGTTATTTTGGTCTGTATCACGATACTTTGACTCTTTTTTTTTGAAAAAGTTTAATCTTAAAGAAATATTAATTTTTTACTGATAATGAACGAGTTATAGGTTTTATTGTTTTTCAAACATCGATAAAATGCATATTTAATAGGATAAAGTGCATTTTTTTCTTTGTTATTAAAAAAACTCACATTATATTTGAACCATCATTGAACGATGATCGACCTACTGAAACCCCAAATTCATATGTTGATTTTATTTTGATATGTTTTTTGATACTGCGAGCCCCAAATGTGGTATCAATAAGACTTATACTTAACCTGAAAAAAGCTACTTTTTTAAAGTAGCTTTTTTTTATTCAAAAGATTGCATGGCAACTAAATTACTATAGACTCCTTTTTTGTCAAGTAGTTCTTGATGTTTTCCTTGTTCTACAATCACACCTTTTTGCATCACAATAATTTGGTCTGCATTTTGAATTGTAGATAACCGATGCGCGATCACAATAGAAGTTCTATTTTGCATCATATTTTCTAACGCTTTTTGAACTAAGCGTTCGCTTTCTGTATCTAGGGCAGAAGTTGCTTCGTCCAGAATCATAATAGGAGGATTCTTTAAAACAGCTCTGGCAATAGATAAACGCTGTTTTTGTCCTCCACTTAGTTTTCCACCACTATCTCCAATATTTGTATGAATACCTTCAGGTAATTCTTTTACAAATTCCCATGCATTAGCAATTTTTAAGGCTTCTATAATTTCTTCATCTGTAGCATCTTCCTTACCAAGATTTACATTCTTTTTAATGCTATCATTAAAAAGAATGGCATCTTGTGTTACGAGTCCCATTTGTTCTCTAAGAGACTTTTTAGTCACTTCTTTAATAGGAGTACCATCTAGTTTTATTACGCCATTATGTACATCATAAAAACGCGTTACCAAGTTTGCAATAGTACTTTTGCCAGATCCAGACTGTCCTACTAGCGCTACAGTTTGTCCTTTAGGTATTTTTAGTGAGAAATTATCTAAAATAGTTTCTTGGTCATATTTAAAAGAAATATTCTCAATAGAAATTTCTTTAGAAAATAGAGGTGCTATTATAGCATTAGGGGCGTCTTGTATTTCTGTTTCTGTTTCTACAATCTCTAGAATTCTTGCAGCAGCTGCATCTCCTTTCTTAACAGAGTAACTTGCTTTTGCAATAGCTTTTGCTGGAGTTAATATTTGGTAAGCAAGCCCCATATATGCTATAAATGTAGCGCCATTTAATCCAGAGTCCACATTTAATACCATATTACCTCCATACCAAAGTAACGTTCCAATAACAGTAATTCCTAAAAACTCACTTACTGGTGATGCTAGATTTTGCCTATGCGTCAAAGAATTGCTGTAGTTCTTGAAACGTTCTGTAGAGGTTTCAAATTTTTCTTGCAAACGATCTTCAGCGCTAAAGCCTTTTATTATTTTAAGATTAGCAAGCGTTTCTTCTACAAGTGATAAAAAATATCCTTGCTCCGTTTGTACTTGATTTGATTTCTTTTTTAATGTTTTTCCTATACGGGAGATAATAAAACCTGCTACTGGAATAAAAATAAATACAAATAATGTAAGCTTAGCACTTATAAAAATCATACTACCTATCGCAAAAATAATATTGAGAGGTTCTCTTACAAAAAGCTCTAATATAGATAAGAAAGAATGTTGTACTTCTAAAACATCAGACGTAATTCTGGCAATTGTATCTCCTTTACGCTTTTCAGAATAGAAACTCAAATTTAAATTCAAGACACGTTTATACATCACATCTCTTATGTCTTTCAAAACACCATTACGTAAATAGGTGATAAAGAAATTAGCAAGATAGCCAAAGAGGTTTTTA
This sequence comes from uncultured Dokdonia sp., assembly GCF_947492815.1. GTDB lineage: Bacteria > Bacteroidota > Bacteroidia > Flavobacteriales > Flavobacteriaceae > Dokdonia. The sequence continues at coordinate 88,196 of NZ_CANLOB010000015.1, read as the reverse complement.
AGGAAAAATACTATAATTACGATCCCGACCATGATCCCCAATACATATACCTCTCCATGCTCATCTACTTTTGTATTTATAAAATAGTTAAGACTATCCTCTAAAAAAGCTTTAGTAGATTTAGCGGTCTCGTATACAGGTTTTACCTTAACAGGATCTACTTGCTTTAAAAGCACGGTAAGCATTGGTATCAGCGATATAAATGAAAGTGTACCAAAAAGTGCGTATAGCGCATTAAAAATAATATTTAAAATTCCATATTTCTTGTATGGAAGCGCAAAGCGCAGAATCTTCTTGAAGTAATTCATAAGAATGTATATACTTTCGCGCCTGCCTGCCAGCAGGCAGGAAAGCAAAATTAATTTATACGCCTAGTGCATTTTTTATGCCAGCAATACGTTCATCAAGTTGTGCTGAAATTGTGTCATAATCAGATAAGCGCTCTAATGATGTTTGAACACTGATATAAAACTTCACTTTAGGTTCAGTTCCACTAGGTCTAGCGGCAATTTTACTTCCATCTTCTGTATAGTAAATTAATACGTTAGAAGCAGGTATATCTATAGGTTCTGTAGTTCCTGTTGTAATATTTGTAGCGGTTTGTGATTGATAATCTTCTACACGAACAACAGTACTTCCATTAATTTCTTTCATCGGATGCTCACGAAGGTCAAGTAACATTTGCTTGATTTCAGCTGCGCCAGATTGTCCTTTTTTGACAAGTGATATAAGAGATTCCTTATAATAACCATGTGTTATATATAAGTCTTTTAATTTTTGATATAATGTTTTGCCTTGCGCTTTTGATCTAGCGGCAATGGTACAGGCAAGTAATGTAGAGGTTACTGCATCTTTATCACGTACAAAATCTCCTACCATGTATCCAAAACTCTCTTCACCACCTCCTATAAAATGTTGCTCAGGGTAATCAATAATCATTTTAGCAATCCATTTAAAGCCTGTAAGTCCTATTTTGCATTCCACATTATAAGATTGCGCCAGTACCTTCATCATTGGTGTAGATACAATCGTAGAGCCTACAAAAGGATTATGCTGCTGGTTTTTGCTTTCGCGAAAGCGTTCCAGTAAATAATCCGTCATTAAAATCATGGTCTGATTACCATTGAGTATCGCAAGTTTCCCGTCATCATCTCGTACAGCAATCCCGAGTCGATCACAATCTGGATCTGTCCCAATAACGATATCTGCATTTTTTTCTTCACCTAATGTGAGTGCCATTTGAAGAGCAGATGATTCTTCTGGGTTTGGAGATGCTACTGTAGGGAAGTTTCCGTCGGGAACGGCTTGTTCTTCCACAATATGAAGGTTGGTAAAACCTGCTTGTCGTAGTGTGTCAGGAACAAGTGTAATAGATGTCCCATGTAAGGATGTAAAGACAATAGATAGGTCTTCTTTTTGACTAGCAGTGACTTCAGATGTTACATTAGCAACACTAGCATCTATAAATGCTTTATCTACTTCTTTATCTATATAACTAATAAGATCAGTTTGTTCTTGAAACTGAATATCGTTAAAATCTAGACCTTCTATTTCCTGAATGATTTCTTTGTCTTGAGGTGGAACTAATTGCCCTCCATCTACCCAATACACTTTGTATCCATTGTATTCTGGTGGATTATGACTTGCTGTAAGAACAATACCACATTGGCAATCTAAATGTTTAACAGCAAAACTAAGTTCTGGGGTAGGGCGTAAGTCTGAAAATAAGAAAACTTTAATTCCATTTGCAGAAAAAACATCGGCTACGACTTTAGCAAGTTCCTTACTGTTATGCCTGCAATCATAGGCAATTGCTACTTTTATAGCGGTATCAGGAAATGTTCTTTTAAGGTAATTAGAAAGGCCTTGTGTGTTCTTTCCTAAAGTGTATTTATTTATTCTATTGGTGCCTGGTCCCATGATTCCACGCATACCTCCTGTACCAAACTCTAAGTTTTTATAAAAACTATCTTCAAGTTCTTCTGGGTTGTGTGCGATATTATTTTTTATAGCATCTTGTGTTTCTGTGTCAAATGTGTCAGTTAACCAAGTATTTGCTTTGTCGAGAATCTCAGGTTTGTGGTAAATCATTTTTTAGCGTAAAGATTATACTACAAAAATACGTTTTTGTGTTAATTTTTATCGGTAATTACTATTTTATACTTAATATCGAAGATATTTGAATTTATATAGAACTAAACCATCATATTTAAACCCAACCAAAACATTGAAACAATTAGTAGCTATTATAATTTTCATATTAATATCTTTCCATGCTTTAGCACAACGCGATGCAGCTAATTGGTATTTTGGAAATTTTGCCGGATTAGATTTCAATTCTGGTGTTCCTGCAGTTATAGATGATGGAGCGTTAGATACTACAGAGGGATGTTCTGCAATTTCAGATAAAGATACAGGAGAAATTCTTTTTTATACAGAAGGAACTACCATTTGGAATAGGAATAATGATGTTATGCTAAATGGGACTGATTTACTAGGTAGTTTATCATCTACACAATCTGCTGTTATTGTTCCATTACCTGGAAGTGATTCTATTTTTTATGTCTTTACAACAGATGAGGTTCAAGCTTATCAAAACACAGGCATGGGTAATGGGATCAACTATTCTATTGTTTCTATGTTAGGAGACGGAGGATTGGGCGAAGTTATAGAGAAGAACACAAACCTATTAGTAGAAGGATCTGAGAAAATTTCTGTTGTAGAAACTGATGATGGAATTAATTATTGGATAGTTACCCATTTTCAAGATACATTTTATGCATATCTATTAGATAGTACAGGAGTCGTTAATACACCAGGAGTATCTCCTATGATCTCTACAATTGGTCCAAATATTGATGATTTTGAAAATTTTAGAGGCGCTATGAAAATAGCTCCTAATGGATCTAGATTAGCTATATCACATTGCTTGTTTGAACCTAGTTTAGGAGGACTTGCATATTTATATGATTTTGATAATGCCACAGGTGTTGTAGATAATCAATTATTGATCAGTGACGATCTTGTATATTATGGAGTTGAATTTTCATCAGATTCCTCTAAATTATATTTTAGCGGAAAAACAGTAAATAGCCAAGGAGAATCTGATCGTATTATTATTGAGCAATATGATCTAAATGAACCATCTATAGTGGGTTCAAGATATACGGTACTAGATCTTGAAAATGGATTGTTAAGTGATCTTGCTGGGGGATTACAAATTGCAATGAATCGAAAAATTTATCATGCACTTCCAGGTATAAATATATCCGTAATTAATAATCCAAAATTAGTAGGTCCTTCGGTAAATTTTAGTGAAAACTCGGTAGGTTTAGGATTTAGAAGTAGTTCATTTGGTTTACCACAATATATACAGTCTTTTTTTGAATCTTTTATTACGATAGATAATATTTGCGAGAATGACGAAACTGTTTTTACAGTAGATCCTAATGCAAATGTGACGGCTGCTTTATGGGATTTTGGAGACCCTGCAAGTGGAGCAGATAATACATCTACGGCTATTAACCCTACACATAGTTTTACAGAAGCTGGATTATATACCGTTACTGTGACGTTTGAATTTTCCGATCGCGTTCCAAAAACTTTTGTAGAGTTTGTACAAATCATTCCTTTAATAGATCTTCCAGAAGCTGTTGTTTTTACTCAATGTGATATAGATGGAATGGATGATGGGCGAAGTGTATTTAACTTAGTAGACTTTGCAAATGCCGAATTTGAGACAAATAATTTATTATATAGGTTTTATAACTCCTTAGAAGATGCTCAATTAGATCAGGATCCTATTGTGAGTCCTACTACCTACCTAAATGATTTTAATGGAGAGGTGGTATACTTAGTAATTGGAGATGATCAGTCTTGTAATAATATCATAGAAGTAACACTTGATGTTTCGGTTAATCCTGCTGGCACTAATTTTACATATGAGTTGTGTGATATATTATTGAGTAAACAAGATGTATGGGCTGCTTTGCAAAATTTAGGAGATGTAATACTCGAAAACTTCTCTGATGGATCTACAGTAGAATTTTATTTGACATTAGATGATGTTGTTGTGCAAGTGAATCAATTAACGTTGGGTACGGTACCACATTCCTTAATTGCATTAGATTTTTTAAGCGTTTATTATATAGTATCAAATAGCGCAGATTGTCTTGCAATAGGGGAGGTGACTTTCGAAATTTTATTAGGAGTTGAAGAAGAGAATAAGGATGTAAATTTTTGTACCTCAGATGGAGGATTGGCATTAGTTACAGATAACGAATATGCATCTTATCAGTGGTCTACTGGCGAAACAACACCTAGTATCATTGTAGATGAAGCAGGTAGCTATAATGTAGCTGTCGAAAGTTTAGAAGGGTGTACAGGTAATATACAGTTTAATGTTACAGAAACCGAGATATTTGATATTAGTATTGAAGTTTCAGATTTTCAGCAATACAATTCTATTATAGTGACACCTAGTAATACATCAATAGATTTATTGTACTCTATAGATGGAGGGGTGACTTCTCAAACTAATGGTAATTTTACGGGTCTAGTTCCCAAATATTATAATCTTCTGGTAAGAGATTTAGAAGGTTGTAATGCGTATAATGAGATTATTTTAATACGAGGTGCTCCTCGTTATTTTACACCAAATAATGATGGTACTCACGATTTCTGGCATGTAAACGAAGCAGTAAATTATCAAGGATTGGAAGTAACCATATTTGATAGATTTGGAAAACTACTATATGCAATGGGGCATAATGATAGGGGATGGGATGGTACGTATGGAGGTGTCTTAATGCCTACTAATGCCTATTGGTATCGTATCAATTATGAAGGAGCAGAGTATTATGGGCACTTTACATTAATACGCAGATAGTTTAAAGAGATCTTATATAGTCTCTTTAATTTGATACCGTTCTTTATCCTTAGAAGATCTTTGTAAAAGCTCTCCAATAAATCCAGCAATAAATAGTTGCACTCCTATAACCATAGCTACGAGGGCAATATAAAATTCTGGCCTATCTGTAATCAAACGTCCTTCAGGATTTATAAATAGTTTATCTATACCGAGATAAAGTGAAAAACAAAATCCAATAAAAAACATAAAAACGCCGAGTGCTCCAAAAAGATGCATAGGGCTTTTAGCAAATTTTGATAAGAACCAAATAGTTAATAGGTCTAGAAAACCATTAATAAATCGTTCCATACCAAATTTTGTAGTACCATATTTACGTGCTTGATGCTGTACTACTTTTTCACCAATATTAGGAAAACCAGCATTTTTAGCTAGCACAGGGATATAACGATGCATTTCTCCATATACATCTACTGTTTTGATAACGTCTTTTTTGTAGGCTTTAAGTCCGCAGTTAAAATCATGTAACTTTAATCCACTAGTTTTACGTGCCGCAGCATTAAATAGTTTGCTGGGGAGGTTTTTAGCAATTACAGAATCGTATCGTTTCTTTTTCCATCCAGAAACTAGATCATAACCTTCTTCTGTAATCATTTTATATAACTCAGGAATTTCTTCGGGATTATCTTGTAAATCGGCATCCATGGTAATGATTACATCGCCTTGTGCAGCAGCAAAGCCAGCGTGTAAGGCTTGAGATTTACCATAGTTTTTACTAAACCTAATAGCTTTTACTTGGGTATGCTTTCGCGAAAGCGTATATATCTCACTCCACGATTGATCCGTACTTCCATCATCAATAAATAAAATCTCATAGGAAAAACCGTTGGTTTCCATTACTTCTGAAATCCAATGGTGTAATTCTTTAAGAGATTCTTGCTCATTAAGCAAGGGGATAACAACAGATAGTTGCATATTATTCAGATTCTTTTGTACGCAATGCGGCTCCTGCAATTAATGAAATTACAGCTCCTAGGAACACAAAATACAGTGTATAAGTTAAAATTCCTAATAAAGATTTAGCCTTGTTTTCATTGGCATCGGCAAATTGAGTTTCTTTTTCTTTAATACCTTCTGGATTAAAACTCTCCATTAGCTCAAGCGTTTTACTCATTGTAAATTCTGGATCGATAAAATTGTCATATATATATGCAAAACTAGTAAAGAGAAATCCTAAAATAAGCATAATAATGACACCTATTCTAGCGGCTTCTCCTAAGTCTAAAGATCCATTAGTTTTTTTATACTTTTTAAGGGCATACACTATAAAAATAATTTCAAAAATAAATGCTACTGCGTATGTAAAGTACCAAGCTATTGCAGAGAAATCGAGTGTTTTAGGAATAATATCTATAAAAATTCTAGTAATTCCAGCTAGTAATCCTAATCCTAGCGCATATTTTTGAACACTTAATTTTACACCTTCCATATTATTTTTAAAAATGTTAGTTATGGTTGCATTTGTGTACAAAGATACCTTACATTGTGGTATTAAATGAATAAAATCGATTTTTTAAGTGTTTTTTTATGTTTTTATATTTGCAAATAACTTATTTATATGTAAATTTGCACCTCGAAAAATCGAGCATTAATAATAGAGTTACGAAATGAAACAAGGTATACACCCAGAAAATTATAGATTAGTTGCATTTAAAGACATGTCAAATGATGAAGTGTTTTTAACAAAATCTGCAGCCGACACTAAAGAAACGATTGAAGTTGATGGAACGGAGTATCCACTTATTAAATTAGAAATTTCTAGAACTTCTCATCCTTACTATACTGGAAAAGCTAAGTTAGTAGATACAGCTGGACGTATCGATAAATTCAAAAACAAATACGCTAAGTTCAAAAAATAAACTTAGACGCATATATTATATACAAGCCTTCCTTATTAGGGAGGCTTTTTTAGTACCCTTATTTTAATACTGCTATTAGTTTTTACTATAGCTAGTTATTATATTTTTCGCAAGTTGGATAGTATCTTTGCATCAATTAATATTACAATTATGTCACAATTCTTAGAAGCACTTGAATGGCGATATGCCACTAAAAAATTTGATGCGACTCGTATGTTGCCAGCATCTAAAATAACTGTTGTAAAAAATGCATTTAACCTTACTGCTTCTAGCTTTGGATTACAACCTGTAAAGTTGCTTGTTATTCAAGATCAAAATCTACAGAATGATTTGGTGCCTGTTTCAATGAATCAACAGCAAGTTGCAGACGCATCTCATGTGTTAGTGTTTTGTATAGAAAAGAATATAGATCAATCTTATATAGAAGCTTATTTTAGTAATGTAAAAGAAACGAGAAATACTCCTGATGAGATTTTAAAACCTTTCAGAGATTATTTGTATGGTCATTTTGCTAATGAGTCTCCAGAGGCTATTGAGAATTGGGCTACAAAGCAAGCTTATCTTGCAATGGGTAATTTACTTACCATATGTGCTTTAGAAAAAATAGATGCGTGTCCTATGGAAGGGTTTAATTCTGATCGTTATAATGAGCTTTTAGGACTTTCTGAAAAAGGGCTCTCTGCTGTGCTAGTTATGCCTATTGGATATCGTGCAGATGATGATATGTTTGCAGACTTTAAGAAGGTCAGAAAGACATTATCTGATGCAGTGATTGAAATTTAAGTGTAAAACTGACAATAATTTGGCAAGATTCTTGTTATTTTCATTGAGTGAAATGAACTAGGCACATATCGTGTTTGTTGATTTCGTATAAAATTTTAAATTTGTTAGTGTAATAGTCTTGTCTCATGAAACGCTTATTTTTTATTCTTTTTATTACTATAGCTGCTGTCTCTAATGCACAAGAGGCTACTTGGCTCACTGATTTTGACAAGGCAAAAAGGGTTGCTAAAAAGGAAAAAAAACCTATACTGATGTATTTTACAGGAAGCGATTGGTGTGGGCCTTGCAAGATGTTGAAAAAAGATTTTTGGCAACATTCAGAATTTTTAAAACAGGCTAATGATTTTGTCTTGTTAGAAGTAGATGTTCCTTTTAGAGAAGATATTATTACCCCAGAACAGTTTAAAAAGAATAAAGAACTTCAGAAAAAGTATAATAAAGATGGTGCTTTTCCTACATTGCTGGCGCTTGATGCTAATGGAAAAATAAAAGAACGTATTTCAGCATATAGCATGTTAAGAGATACCAGCGGCTATTTTGCTTTTCTAGATAAAGCACGGGCCATTAGATAGCCATACATCGATTAGATTCAAAACTTCATTATTATTGGAATCCCTGTACATATAATTTGCATATTGATATGTGTAGTTTGATATTTGCGTCTAAATGCAACATACATGTCTAAGGTCGTTTTAATAACTGGTGCTTCTTCTGGAATAGGGAAAACAATAGCACATTATCTTTCTGATAAAGGTTTTACTGTATATGGTACAAGTCGTAATCCTAAAGCAGTTAAAGAAGGAGAGGTGCGCATGATTCCTTTAGATGTTACTGTACATGATTCTATAACAGCGGCTATTCAAACTATTCTTCAAGAGCAAAATCAAATTGATTATTTAATTAATAATGCTGGAATGGGGATAACAGGTCCACTAGAAGAAACTCCAGACAATGAAATAAGACGTGTTTTTGAAACCAATTACTTTGGTGCTTTAGAGGTTATAAAAGCAGTTTTACCTACTATGCGTGCACAACGTAGCGGTATGATTATTAATGTTACTTCTATAGCAGGTTATATGGGATTACCTTATAGAGGTATTTATAGCGCTACAAAAGGAGCTTTAGGTATCACGACAGAGGCATACCGAATGGAACTTAAAGAGTTTAATGTAAAAATGACCACTGTAGCTCCCGGAGATTTCGCAACAAATATTGCAGCAGGACGTTACCATGCTCCCATTCTAGAGAATTCTCCTTACAAAGAAAATTATGGGAATACTTTGCAACTTATGGATGAGCATGTAGATGCAGGAATGGATACGCAAGTCATGGCAAAAGTGGTATACCGTATCATGCTTTCTAAAAACCCTAAAGTACATTATAGGGTAGGTTTTTTTATGCAAAAATTTAGCATTGCTCTCAAGCGAATACTACCAGATACTTGGTATGAAAAATTACTTTTAAATCATTACAAATTATAGATTGTGTATAAGTGTAAAATAAATTAAAACACTACTTATATATTAAGATTGTTTCTTTACCTATTTTTGTAAAAACAATACAATAACATTCTATCCTATGAAATTTTTTATTGATACAGCAAATCTTGCTCAAATTAAGGAAGCGCAAGACCTTGGCGTACTAGATGGTGTAACAACAAATCCTTCGCTTATGGCAAAAGAGGGAATTACAGGGCGTGATAATATCTTAAAGCATTATGTTGATATTTGTAACATCGTAGATGGAGATGTTAGTGCAGAAGTAATAGCAACTGAGTACGATGCTATGGTTAAAGAAGGTGAAGAATTAGCAGCATTACATGATCAAATTGTAGTAAAGCTACCAATGATTAAAGATGGTGTAAAAGCATGTAAATATTTTAGTGATAAAGGTATTCGTACTAATGTCACACTTGTATTTTCTGCAGGACAAGCTATACTTGCAGCTAAAGCAGGAGCAACATACGTATCTCCTTTTATAGGAAGATTAGATGATATCTCGACAGATGGTCTTAACCTTATTGCTGAAATTCGTCATATATATGATAACTATGCTTTTGAAACAGAAATTTTAGCAGCATCTGTACGTCATACAATGCATGTAATAGACTGTGCAAAAATTGGAGCAGATGTAATGACAGGGCCTTTGTCATCTATAGAGGGATTATTAAAACATCCACTTACAGATATTGGCCTCGCAAAGTTTTTAGCAGATTATAAGAAAGGTAATAGCTAAAACCTTTTTTGAAATACATAAGAAAAGCCGATTCAAAATAGTTTGAATCGGCTTTTTTATAGATCTTATTTTTTTATTATTGATTCAAATACGCAAGTAATTCGCTTTCAAAATCTATGCTGTGTATATTGGCATGACTATTTAAAATCTTACCATTTTTATCAAGTACTATTGTTTTACTTAAATTATTTATAACAAGTGATTTTCTGGCATTTTGGGCATTATCAAACCGATACTCCATAGAAGGATTAAATTTATGTTGTTTGATATGTTTGATCCACTTTCCCGTTTCGTTGTTTACATTAATTCCTATAAAATTAAATTCAGGATACTTTGCTTGTAAGTCTTTTGCTTTTTTATGCGATTCTTCTAGATGCATATGGTTATTGTATGACCAAAAGTAAAGTGCAGTAGGTTTTCTAATCCTGCTAGAAAGCGTTACCATACGTTGTTCTGAATCAACAAGAATAAGATCAGGAATAACATTTCCTGTTTCCATTTTTTTATGCGAAGTATATAATTGTTGAATTTCGCTTTTCGTTTTTTGCGAAGTCATAGAAGCTGTTACTAATTTGAAAATTTCACTTACACCCTCTTTGTCATTACTATTTTCAATAAACCTTCTTCCAGTTCGATATAGAAACATATCTTTAAGTTCTGGGTTTTCTATATGCTTATCTATTACCTTTATTTCATTATAGTTATGTAAAAACGATACTGTGTTATATGACTGATCTTGACAATATCCTTTATAAGCTTGATGGTCTAAAAATGCATTTAAATAACGTTGGTACGGGTAGAGATCTCTTAAATTGGTGTTGTTTAAGTTTATGCTTTCGCGAAAGCTATAAAAGTCTGACGGTAATTCTTCAATAAAAGTAAGTTTATCATTTTTCTTGTAATGAGAAAATGGATAACTCTCTCTACGTTGGTAATTATCATAATGTACAGAAGCCTCAGCGATCTCTTTAAAGTTTTCTGAAACATTATCATATTTTTCATAAAACTTTGCTAACTTTTTTAAACGAACTTGATGTATGGAGTCTAGTAGAGTTTCAAAGTCTTTAGGTTCTTTTTGGTAGTGATGTATAAACCCTTCATTCTCTTCTTCCCATTGTAAAAATAAATCTATCAAAAAACGACTGCGTTCAGAGCCTTTGCCAGAAAAACTAAGTGATTCATCAAACTCAACAGTATTTACACGCATCATGATACTATCACCAGACTCTATATGTATCAATTGGTTTTCTCTGTGCCAGAACCTATATAATCCAGGCTCAAAGTCTTTAAACTCATATAAAAAACGGTTATGAGCATCTAAAGGAATGGTGTCTATGATTTTATCATTTTTTTGAAGTAATATGTGATCCCTCTTAGGGTTAATAATTTCACCTCCAAGATAAGTGGCATTAGATTTCTTCCCTTTTGTAGCGTCACAAGCACTTAACACAAATAGCGATAAGAGAATAGGGGCGATTCCTTTAAAAATTGTATAGCGTTGTGTATGAATGATAACTATATATTTTACATATTAACTCTCAAATGTAACTTTTACTGAGTATAAGTGTTGTTAATTAGAAGTTAAAACGCATATCATTTTACCTTAAAATCTACACTTTACATGACATATTTCTAGTTTGAAGTTTATTTAATTGAATAAAAACAAAGAATATAGTCGTATACTTCCAAATCTACTTCGCAATCTCTTTAATAATCGGTATTTTTGCACGCTTAAAAACATAAATAGATATAAATTATGCTTTCAGTTTCTAATTTATCGGTACAGTTTGGGAAACGTGTTTTATTCGATGAGGTAAATACATCTTTCGTTTCTGGTAATTGTTATGGTATTATAGGTGCCAATGGCGCGGGAAAATCTACATTTCTTAAAATACTTTCAGGGAAGCAAGATGCGACTTCTGGACATGTACACTTAGAATCAGGAAAGCGTATGTCTGTATTAGAACAAAATCATTATGCATATGATGAATATAATGTTCTAGAAACTGTAGTAATGGGTAATAAACCATTATATGAGATCAAAAAAGAGATTGATGCTTTATATGCAGATTACTCTGATGAAAATGCAGATCGTATAGGTGAATTGCAATTGCAATTTGATGAGATGAATGGATGGAATGCAGATAGTGATGCTGCAGCAATGCTTTCTAACTTAGGTATTAAAGAAGAACTTCATTATACCTTAATGGCAGATCTTGATGGAAAGCAACGTGTACGTGTATTGATTGCTCAAGCGTTGTTTGGAAATCCAGATGTTCTTATTATGGATGAGCCTACCAATGATTTGGATTATGAAACTATCAATTGGTTAGAGCATTTCTTAGCAAATTATGATAATTGTGTCATAGTTGTATCTCACGACAGACACTTTTTAGATGCTGTATGTACGCATATATCAGATATAGATCACAGTAAGATTACGCATTACAGTGGTAATTATACATTCTGGTATGAATCTTCTCAATTAGCAGCTAGACAAAGAGCTCAGCAAAACAAAAAAGCAGAAGAAAAGAAAAAGGAATTACAAGAGTTTATTGCTCGTTTTAGTGCGAATGTTGCAAAATCAAAACAAGCGACCTCTCGTAAAAAGATGATTGATAAATTAAATATCGAAGAAATTAAACCGTCTAGTAGACGTTATCCAGGTATTATTTTTGATCGTGATCGCGAAGCTGGAGATCAAATATTTAATGCAAATGGACTCTCCGCTTCTATAGATGGAGAAGTGTTATTTAAGAATGTAGATATTAACTTAGCTAAAGGTGATAAAGCAGTCTTATTTTCTAGAGATAGTAGAGCTACTTCAGCGTTTTATGAAGTTATCAATGGAAAAGAAAAAGCAGATAGTGGAGAATTTTCTTGGGGAATTACAACAACACAATCCTACCTTCCTTTAGATAATTCTGAATATTTCCAGTCGGCAGATCTTAATTTAGTAGATTGGTTACGTCAATATGCACAGACCGAAGAAGAACGAGAAGAAGTACATTTACGTGGATTCTTAGGAAAAATGATTTTTAGTGGTGAGGAAGCATTAAAGAAATCTAATGTCCTTTCTGGAGGAGAGAAAGTACGTTGTATGATCAGTAAAATGATGATGAAACGTGCTAATATATTAATGGTAGATGAGCCTACAAATCACTTAGACCTTGAATCAATTACAGCATTTAATAATGCCTTAAAAAACTTTAAGGGCACTGTGATGTTAACAACACATGACCATGAGTTTGCACAAACTGTAGGTAATAGAGTGATCGAACTTACTCCAAAAGGAGTTATTGATCGCTATATGACTTTTGATGAGTATATGAGTGATTCTAAAATAAAAGAACTACGTGCTAGTATGTATCAATAGCATTATGTTTTTTTTGGGGTAAAATGTTGGATAACTGCCCAGCTACAAAACAAGAGGATACCAGTACTTACAACGATACGCAATGTAGAAAGTGTTTCTCCTTTTAGCAGAGGAGAAAGCCTCCAGATAGAAAGGATAATAAGTCCTACATTTATAAATAAATTAAAAGGAGATCTACGATAGGTCTCTTTTTTTTGCGTAGTTGCCTTCCTAATAGGAATAACAGGATCTTTTTGTTGCGAAAGTTTCTCTAGATCTTCATCAGAAATATTCTGGGTCTCTAGTTTTTCTATTGTGCTAGTAACAAGATGCTTTGCTTTGAGCACATCTTTTTTATCTACAAATAATTTTACATCACCTGTATGAGCTGCACCATAACCACCTCTTAAGGCACTCTCCCCATCATCTCTTACTACACTGGATATGCCAGCTTCTTCTAATACAAGTTTGATATGTTGCGTAGTAATTTGCGAACCATAAAAAATCTGTTCGTATTGAGATTTTGGAAGTATATTCATTTATTGTGTTTTGTCATATTTGCTATTCCAAATAGCAGTGTTAAAGTTTTTGCCTAAAGCAAAGCCATAAAATAAAACAACGGCAGTAATAGATTTAAACATAAAAAAGAATACCATGATGTCTTGAGAAAAATCTTGTTCCTTTGTAAACAAGCCATCGGGTATTATTCCTGTTGCAATGATACTTAATAGTATAATAAAAACGATTAAATTTTCAAAAGATTTATAGGGCCACATAGATAGCTTGCGTAATGGATGAAGGTCATTTCCCCACTTATGAATTAAGTAAAAATAACCATTTCCCATAGGAGCGAATAATAATGGATCATCTGCTTTTTCAAGAACAAACATTTTTGAAGGAGCTATAATCTTAAAACTATGCAGGGATGTATTATGTTTATTTTCTAAGTATTTAATTTCATCTAATGCTTTTTGGGGATATTTGCCTTTAAAATATTTAGTATCTAAAAAACGTAAGCGATAGTTGATGCAAATCTTTTTGATTTGTTTAATGTGAAAGATACGATTCTTGTCAAGTAGGTCAATATCAAAAGGGATGGTATCCTTCTTATCGATTCCTTTTAAGGTGTCTATAATTCCTTTTTCGCGTAAGCGGTCTTCTTTAAAAATATGTTGTACTTGTGCTAATATATCATCTCCTGTACCAGTTTTTCTGCGTTCTTTGAGTAATTTTTCTTGGATATTAGTTCTTTGAAGTAGCATTTTTCTTTTTCTTTTAAAGATACGCAGTTTTAGCATATATGTCAATACATAAAGATATGTTGCAGTGGCTTCAGTAAGGATTAAACAAAAAAGCCCTGTTTATTTAAAACAGGGCTTTCATTTATAATTATGTGATAGGTAATTATCGTAAACTAGCTCCTAGTTCTTTTTCAAAACGGAATTGTAGTTTATTCATTACTTTGTCAATCTGCTTATCTGTAAGTGTTTTATGCTCATCTTGTAATAAGAAACTTACGGCATAACTTTTCTTGCCTTCAGGTAAATTTTTACCCTCATATACATCAAATAGTTGAATGTCTTTAAGTAGTTGCTTCTCTGTTTGTTTTGCAATCGTATGAATCTCTTCAAATCGAGTAGAGGAGTCTAGTAATAATGCAAAATCTCTACGTACTGATGGGTACTTCGGTATGGGTTGGAATTTGATTTTATTTCGTTTTGCGATCTCTAGAATATTATCCCAATTGAAATCTGCATAATAAACATCTTGTGATAGATTAAACTTTTTAAGAATAGATTTTTTGATAAGACCATATTCTACAAGTTTTGTTTTACCAAGTTGGATACCCACTGCTTCTGAAAAAATGTCATTTTTTACAGTAGTAGTTCTTCCTCGTGTAATTCCTAATCGATCTAAGATGGATTTTACAACTCCTTTAAGGTAGAAGAAATCTGAAGTTTCAGAAGTATGTTTCCAATGTTCTTGATGACGATTCCCAGTAACAAAAAGAGTAAGATGTTTGTTTTCGATAGTCCCAGAATCATAACTATGATATGTCTTCCCATATTCAAAGAATTTGAGATCAGAACGTTTTCTATTATTGTTATAGGAGATTGCCTCAAGTCCAGAAAAAAGCATAGATCTTCTAAGAATACTTAACTCTTTCCCTAAAGGATTAAGCATTGTTACATTATTTTCAGCTTTTAGTAACTCCGAAAAATCTACATAACTAGGCGTTGTTAGACTGTTTGCTAAAATCTCGTAGAAGCCCTGTGCAACAAGTTGATTTGCAGCAACGTCTTGTACTTTATGATCTTCAAACCTAGAAGAATTTGCTATAGTTGCATTTAATTTATTCCCAAAATTAATATTGTTATAACCGTATACACGTAATACTTCTTCTATAACGTCTGCTTCCCTAGTTACATCGTTACGATAAGCAGGGATAGTCATTCCCAAGCCAGATTCAGTAACATTATTGATTTTAATATCTAAAGAAGATAAAATAGCTTTGATCTTTTCTCTTGGGACTTCTTCTCCAATGAGTTTTGTTGCATTTTCAAAACTCAAGAAAACCTGTTGATCTTCTATCTTTTTTGGATAGATGTCTACAATCTCACTAGTGATTTCTCCACCAGCTACTTCTAATATTAAAACAGCAGCTCTCATGAGTGCATAATCAGTAATATTAGGATCAATACCTCTTTCAAAACGAAAAGATGCATCTGTATTTAAGCCGTGGCGTTTTGCAGTTTTTCGAATAGATATAGGGTTAAAGTAAGCGCTTTCTAGAAAAATAGCTGTTGTACCTTCAGTAACACCACTATCTATACCTCCAAAAACACCAGCAATACACATAGGTTTTTCTTCGTCACAGATCATGAGGTCTTCTTCATGTAGTTCGCGCTCTACACCATCAAGCGTAGTGAATTTTGTTCCTTTTTCTACGGTCTTAACTTCAATTTTATTCCCCTTGATTTTTGCAAGGTCAAAAGCGTGAAGTGGTTGCCCTAATTCATGTAATACATAATTAGTAACATCTACTATATTATTGATAGGTGTTAATCCAATAGCTTTTAATCGGTGTTGGATCCAAGCTGGAGATTCGGCTACTTTTAAGCCACTTATCACAACCCCAGCATATCTAGGAGCACGCTCCCCATCTATAATAGAAACATCTACTTTGTTAAGCCTATTTTCAATCTTAAATGAAGAATTAGAAGGTGTGATGAGTTCAGGAGTAATATCCTGTTGCATTAAACCAGCGCGTAAATCACGAGCAGTTCCAAAATGACTCATTGCATCTGCGCGATTGGGAGTCAACCCAATTTCAAATACCTGATCATTTTCTATTTCAAATACATCGGCAGCTGGAGTTCCAGGAAGTAAATCTTGATCTAAGATCATAATACCATCATGGCTTTTTCCAAGACCTAGCTCATCTTCAGCACAGATCATACCATGAGATTCTTCGCCTCTTATCTTTCCTTTCTTAATCTTCCATGCTTCGCCTTCATCTGTATATAAGGTGGTTCCTATAGTAGCTACAGGTACTTTTTGACCTTTAGCAACATTTGGAGCACCACAAACTATTTGAACAGGAGCATCGCCTCCTATATCAACAGTAGTTACTTTAAGTTTATCTGCATTGCTATGCTGCTCACAGGTAAGTACGTGACCAATAACAACACCTTCAAGTCCTCCCTTTACACTTTGGTAGGAGGTGATACCTTCTACTTCAAGACCTAAATCTGTTAAGAGTTCTCCAGTCTTCTCTGCATCCCAATTTATCTTAATAAATTGCTTCAGCCAGTTATAGGATATTTTCATGAATTCTAAATACTAATTTAATAAGATGACAAAGATAGAATAAGATCATAAGTAGACAAAGAAGTCATGAGACTATCTAGTAGATATTTTCAACAATTTTTCAGAAAGAATTATAAACAATGTAATGTAATGTAGTTTGTTAATTTTCAATTGTCTATGATTTAATTGTTAGTATTCTAACGCGCAAGTGTTATGCATGCATAGGAATGATGTATTTTTTCTTGTAGATTCGTTATGAAATGTAGGGGTAACAATTTAATAATAAGAAACTTAGATTGTAATCTTTATTTTTGCAGAAGTACACTAACCAAACATAAATTTTTATGAAGAAATCATTACTAATGGTGGCACTTTTTTGTGTTACGACCATCGCATTTAGTCAAATACCATCGTATTATGATGATGTAAACTTAACCTTACAAGGGTCATCTTTACAAAGTGAATTATCAACCAAAGTCACAAACACGCACACTACTTTTTTAAGTTACACTCCAGGAGTGTGGGAAGCATTACAAGCAGCAGACCTAGATCCAACTAATACTAATAATGTGTTACTTATATATGGATATGATGATACTGATGGTAATACGTTAACAGACAGATCTAGAGATAAAAATTTAAATGGCGGAAGCGCAGGGGAATGGAATAGAGAACATGCCTACCCACGATCACTAGGAAACCCTAATTTAGGCAGTACAGGCCCAGGATCTGATGCACACCACATTCGTCCAAGTGATATTCAATTGAATTCCCAACGTAGTAATAGAAAGTATGCTACAGGTTCTGGAAATGCTGGTGTAACTGCACAAGGAAATTTTTATCCTGGAGACGAATGGAAAGGAGATGTAGCCCGTATGATGTTATATATGTATATCCGTTATAATAACCGTTGTTTGCCTTCTAATGTAGGCGTAGGAAACGCAGTCGCTAGTGATGCTAATATGATCGATCTATTTCTACAATGGAATGTAGAGGACCCTGTAAGTGCTTTTGAAGATACACGTAATGGTGTATTAGCAGGCATACAGGGAAACAGAAACCCATTTATTGATAATCCAGCATTTGCTACACAAATATGGGGAGGACCACAAGCAGAAGATAGATTTGGTGATGGCTCAGGAAATCCAGGTCCAGATCCAGGAGATACTTCGACAACAGAATTATTCTTCTCTGAATATGTAGAAGGGTCTTCATTTAACAAAGCGTTAGAAGTTGCAAACTTTACAGGAGCAACAGTGTCATTATCTAATTATTCATTGAGAAAACAAACCAATGGAGCAGGAGGATGGAGCGCAGACTTTTCATTGAGTGGTTCTTTAAGTAATGAAACTGTTTATGTTGTGGCTCATAGCTCTGCAAATACAGCCATTTTAAATGTAGCAAACACTACAACTACAAATTCTGCAATCACTTTTAATGGAAATGATGCCGTTGGATTATTTAAAAATGGTGTGCTGATTGACATCATCGGAACATTTAATGGAGGTAGTTCTAATTTTGCTAAAGATGTAACTTTACGAAGAAAAGCAACAGTAGTATCACCTTCTACAACCTATACAACGTCAGAGTGGGATAGTTTTCCTTCTAATACAACCGATGATCTTGGATCACATACAGTAGAAGGGACTACACAACCAACTGTAGATACACAAGCGCCTACGGCACCTTCAAACCTTACAGCATCTAATGTGGAAGAGACATCACTTACACTAGCTTGGAATGCTAGTACAGATAATGTAGGCGTTACAGCGTATGATGTATATCAAGGAAATACTGTCATTAATACAACGACTACAACAAGTTATGTTGTATCTGGATTAAGTCCAGCGACAAATTATACATTTAGTATACGCGCAAAAGATGCAGCTTCTAATGTTTCTACAGCAAGTAATACTGCTAGTGTTACTACAGATGCTATTGTTTTAAATTATTGTAATTCAAGAGGGAATAATACAAATTTTGAATATATAGATTTTGTAGGAGTAGGTGGTATTTCTAACGCAACAGCAGCCAATGGAGGATATGCAGACTTTACAAATCAAACAGGTGTGATCGGATTTGGATCAAATTCAATCGTATTGAGTATTGGTTTTTCTGGACAATCGTACACCGAAAATTGGGGTGTTTGGATAGATTTCAATCAAAATGGAACCTTTGATTCTTCAGAAAAAGTAGTTACAGGATCTACTTCAAATGCTGGGAATTTATCGTATAATTTTACAGTACCCAACAATGCCGTTGAGGGAACAACTAGAATGCGTGTGGCGATGAAATGGAATGGAGTGCCTACACCATGCGAAACCTTTTCTTACGGAGAAGTAGAAGATTATAATATAACAATTAGTGCAAACAGAAACGCAAATGCTACTTCGACCATCAAAACAGATGGGATTCTAACAATCGAAACTGTTATTTATGATGTGCAATTGACACAGCAAGACCAAGGGGTGCGTTTACAAATGGCAGATGATAGAGTTGTAGCTTATACAGTACATAATGTGTTAGGACAACAACTAGTTCAAAACACATTTCGCAATGCCACTACCATTGAAGGATTACGTAAAGGAGTGTACTTCATTACTATTAATGATGGACAACGAACAATCCATAAGAAGTTCATAAAGAAATAATCATTTATTGGTATAGCCAAAGGGATTAATGCCCCGAGGTAGTTTATTTAGAAATACTAAAAATCGCTTAAAGATTCGTTTTTAAGCGATTTTTTTATACACTAGATTACGTATATTGTAAGAAAACAATCATTCTGTAGACTTTTGTATTCCATATGAAGAAACTCTCACTATTATTGCTGTGTATTATTGCACTTTCGTGCGAAACAAAAACACCTAGCCTAGAAACTGGTTTTTGGAGAACTACCTTAGAAGTGAAAGACCAGAAAGAACTTCCCTTTATTTTTGAAGTAAAAGAAAACGGAACCTTAGTGATTCAAAATGCAGAAGAGCGC
The DNA here is from genome assembly GCF_947492815.1 of uncultured Dokdonia sp. Classification (GTDB taxonomy): domain Bacteria; phylum Bacteroidota; class Bacteroidia; order Flavobacteriales; family Flavobacteriaceae; genus Dokdonia. The sequence continues at coordinate 68,241 of NZ_CANLOB010000015.1, read as the reverse complement.
ATCACGGTAGATGAAATTGAGATTGATGGAAATAAAATTCGTATTCAAACACCTGTATTTGAAGGGTACTTCCAAGGATCATTTAGCGAAGACGGAAAACAAATTACCGGAGATTTTATAAAGCCCAGTTTAAATAGAGTAGTCCCTTTTAAAATGGTGTATGGTGACGGGGTACGCTTTCGCGAAAGCGTAAAAAAACCTATTACCGATATTACAGGAGATTGGGAAACTGTTTTTAGTGAAAATGGACCTGAAGAAACCTATATAGCTAAAGGAATTTTTAAACAAAATGGGAATGCCGTAACGGGTACTTTTAGAACTACCACTGGAGATTATCGATTTTTAGAAGGAACGATACATGGCGACCAATTACAGCTTTCTACGTTTGATGGCGCACATGCTTTTCTATTTACAGCCACAGTGACAGATAGTACATTGGAAGGTCATTTTTATAGTGGAAATCACTGGAAAGAGCCTTTTACGTCCAAACGTAATAATGGCTATGAGCTTCCCGATGCAAAAGATTTAACCTATATCAAAGAAGGATATGATGGGTTGGCTTTTAGATTTCCAGAAGCAGACGGTACGATGGTATCCTTAAGTGATGAGCGTTATAAAGACAAAGTGGTACTTGTTCAGATATTGGGATCTTGGTGTCCTAATTGCTTAGAAGAATCAAAATTTTATGTAGAATATATAAAAGAAAATCCACATCCTGATTTTGAAATCATAGGATTGGCTTTTGAATATGCACCTACTCAGGAGAAGGCATTTAAAAGTATACAACGTTTAAAAGACAGATTGGATATCTCATATCCTATTTTACTAGCGCAATATGGAGATTCTGATAAGAAACTGGCACAAGAAAAATTGCCTATGTTGAATCATATTATCTCATATCCTACCTCAATTTTTATAGACAAAAAAGGCGAAGTACAGCGTATTCATACTGGCTTTAATGGTGCGGCAACGGGTCAGAAGTTTATAGATTTTAAAGAAGACTTTGATCAGTATGTTAAAAAACTATTGGCTGAATAGGTTTTAACAAGAGCATAACATTATCATAGGAGAAGGTCTTGTATTTTTAAGGTCTAAAAAACAACCTTATAATGAAAAAGATACAACAATGGATCGCCTTGTCGGTGATCTGCTTTTTGGTGTTTAGTATAGATGGTACGGCACAAATCAAGACACCAGCAACTAGTCAGAAAGCAACAGTAAGCCAAACGGTAGGAATTTCTGATATAACCATTACCTATGCAAGACCTAGTGTGCGCGGTCGTAAAATATGGGGAACACCACTAGCTCATTATGGATTTCAAAATTTAGGCTTTGGAACATCAACAGCAGCACCTTGGCGTGCCGGCGCCGATGAGAATACAGTAATTACTTTTACACATGATGCTACTGTAGGAGGAAAGCCTATCAAAGCAGGAACTTATGGACTGCATGTAGCACTTGCAGAAGATAATACGGCGACTGTTGTATTCTCTAATAATTCATCATCTTGGGGAAGTTATTTTTATGACGAAAAAGAAGATGCACTACGTGTAAAAGTAACAACTACTGAAATTCCACACACAGAATTACTTACGTATCAATTTACTGCTGTAGATGCAACTTCAGCTACGGTAGCATTACAATGGGAAAAGAAAGCGATTCCATTTACTATTGGATTTGATGTAACTTCTATCGTAATGGATGATATTAGTAATAAACTGAGAGATCAAACAGGGTTTAATCGTCAAGCATGGGAGAATGCAGCACAGTATGCATTAAGAGCAGGAAACACAGAAAAAGCGTTAGAATGGATTAATAGTGCGCAAAGCGGATGGTTCTTTAGTCAAAAGACATTTGCAAATGCACAGATAAAGTCAGCGATTTTAAATCAAATGGGAAAACCAGACGAAGCCATTGCAGAAATAGAAAGTGTATTAGATCAAGCAACAGCTCTTGAAATGCACGGATATGGAAGGCAGTTAATTGCTAATGGTAACTTGGAAAAAGCTGAGAAAGCATTTAAGCAAAATGCAAAGCAAAATAACAATGCGTGGCCTACACAATATGGATTAGGAAGATATTACTCTGCAAAAGGAGATTATAAAACAGCTATCAAGTATCTTGAAAAAGCATTGACAAATGCGCCTAATGCAGGTGCTAAAGGGAATGTACAAGCAAATATTGATAAACTTAAAAAAGGAGAAGATATTAATTAGATTGGGATTTGTAATCTAAAAAATGGCTTTGACGCTAGATCAAATGTCATTTCGAGCGCAGTCGAAAACTGTGATTAAATAATTTTAATAATAGGGTTTAATTGCACTCAATCAGATACTAAAAAAGTATTTTAGAAACTCCAAAAAAGCGCATCGAAATGCGCTTTTTTTGTAATGTACGGTTACATTAAGCGTCTTTTTAAGTATCTTTCTAAAAAAAAAAAGCTGATGAGGTATTTGCTATATACTCTAGTATTAAGCGCTGTTTTGCTATGCAGTTGTTCAGATACAGACGATACTTTGGAAGAAACCCCAGAGGATCTCACAACCGATATTCCTAATTTTTCATTTCTAAATTTTTCTACACCAGGTGCTGTATTTCAGTTTCAGTTTGACACATTTACACAAACGGGATTCTTTTCTGATATAACTGCATTAGATGGAGTAGAACCTGCTATTGAGCGCGTATATGAATTTGGAGATGTTGCAGGGATGTATGCAGGAAATCAAGTATGGCTTAAAGATATGCGTACGGGAACTGTGATTAATGGAATGAACTTCTTTTCTGAAGGCGATACAGAATTTCGTAATTGGACGATAAATACAGAAACAGTTGTGTTTTCAGGATATCACGATTCTATCAACTTTGATAATTTTTTAGTACGTGTTATCAATTTAAATAATAACGTGATCTCAAATATACCTATAGGAAATATAGGTCAAACTGTAGAAGCAGTATTCAGTCAAGATCATCTTGTTTTTTATGAAAATGGACTCGATGTAAATGGAAATATTCAAGCAAAACTCGTGTTTGTAAATATAAATACGATGGAATCTTTGGGGATTCAGCAATTTGAAAACACGAATATTATTGGAACTGTTTTTGGAGAATCTAATGATGTGTTTGTGTTTTATAATAATGGTACGTATACCCGTTTTGATCTTACATCATTTACAGCATTAGATAGTGGAGATTCTTCTTTGCAAGTACAGTTAAACGGAGGAGAAATCGTTGAAGATTCTAAAATATTTTATGTACGCACTTTTCCAGAACCTGCTGTTTCAGATCCGTTACCTGCCATATACAATATCGCTACGCAAGAAGAAACTATTATAGATGTAACGCCAGTACTAGAAGTACTTGCTAGTGAAAATGGATGGGTGAATTTAATCAGAACGACTATTGATTATGTTCCTTCAGTAAATAGTTGGTTAATTGGTTATCGGTATACAGATGCTTCTGGTACTACGCTAGGTGGTATTGCTAAGTTTTCTAGTGAAGCCGAGCTTTTAGCAAATCTAGAAGTAACGGATCATCCTTGGAATCTTGTAGTGTTAGATTAAAACAATGATCTTATTGAATATTTGTGGAAATAAGGACATATTCATTGTTGTTATTTCTGGTAAAGGTTCCAAATAATCTTTCTCCTTCTTCTAGATCACTCATAAGTTCATCGCAAATGCTATTACAATCAATAGGAATGGTATTTAGGAGTTCAAAGCCTAAGGTAGTATCACCTGTAACAAAAGATTCCATGCTATTGCTAAAACCAGTAGCTAGCCATACATCAAATGTTTCTGTGGTAGATCCAGATGTTTTGTTAACGATGTTTATAAGCTCATAACGTATGCTACTACCATCTGCTGGTGGATTAGCCACATCTGATTTTCGGACTAATAGTTCATAATTAAACCCTAATTCATAATCAAATCCTTCTATTCCATTAAAAAATCTACCAAACGTAGGATCATCACCTTCCTGAACTAATAAGGTGAATTGTAAATCTAAACCTACAGCAGTAGTTGTGTAGTGTTTGATGTTTAAAGTGACAAATTCTTCATTAGCATCATCATTAGAACAATTTGTAAAAATGGATGCTATAAGAACTATGAATAGATATTTGATATAATTAGTTTTCATGCCGTTGCTTTTATTAAAGATGCAACTATTTGTAAAAGGTTGCTTCTTGTTTTTATATTAAAGACTAAGTGACCTTATAGTATTCCAAATGTTTTTGTTTTACTACTTATATATATATGAAATTAGTGTGCCTTCAAAATGATAACCTTATCGTTACCTGATGCTTATATCTTATTTTATCAAGCGAGTTTTAGTTTTTTTTAAATACCACTCTCAATTTAAAAATAGAGACTCGGTATTTTAAAATTGCGATATGTAGGTCTTGTGTTTCTTTTTAAAACAGTCAATATTTGAAGTGTTCAGAACAACAAATACAATTTTAGAAATTTCAAAATTGGAGTGTTACTTACACTTAAAATAAGTTGCAGAAGCCGAACAGCGAACTAGTAGGTACTATTTTAAAACTTTTAATTATGAAAAAAATAATGACAGTAATGTTAATCATCTTAACCGTTGGGTTAGTTGGTTGTGAGAAAGAAGAAACTATTGAAACAGAAACATCAGACTTTACACTTGAGAGGGCGCAAAGTTCAAGAACCTTCTCTGCTAGGTTTTATATAGACGGGACTTATGAAGTAAATAATTCAGAAATGTTAGAATCAAATGAACTTTTAGAACAATTTGAACTTGGAGCACTTAATGTTGCACAACTATTAAGAGAATCATCGCAAGAACAGGATATATTGATGTTATCTATAGATAAAAATGGTAATTTAATTTCTTCTGTAGAAGAACTTATACCGTCAATATATGTAAAAGACTATATGGATGGAGACATAGATGCTACATCATTTTTTCATTGGAACTATGATGAATTTAGAGATTGTGTCGGATACTGGTGGTTTGCGCCAGGAGCTAATATTGTAGCTTGTGCAATAGGATGTGCTATAGCATGTTCAGATTCGTAATTTTATTTTAATATATTTTTTGAAAACTGCTCAAACATGTATGTTGGGCAGTTTTTGTATATAATGATTAGCTTATGTAACTCCAGATATTCTTAAACTTGACCATTTGCGCATACATAAACCGTATGATTTGGTTTTCCGCTTTCGCGAAAGCGGGGTCATCCTTTACCACACCCCAAGCATAACTCCGAGCTACTTTCAGAATATCATTATCTCTGATAATATCGCCTATTTTAAGATGTAGCACACCACTTTGTTGCGTACCGGTAATGTCTCCAGGCCCTCTAAGCTTTAAATCGACCTCTGCAATCTCAAAACCATCGTTGGTGCGTGTCATGGTCTCCAATCTAGTTTTAGAGTCGCTAGAGAGCTTAAAACTCGTCATAAGGATACAATAACTCTGCTCGGCACCACGTCCCACACGACCTCGTAATTGATGCAGCTGACTCAATCCAAAACGTTCGGCACTTTCAATAATCATCACCGAAGCATTCGGAACATTTACACCCACTTCGATCACGGTGGTGGCGACCATGATTTGTGTTTCGCCATTTATGAAACGTTGCATTTCATAATCCTTATCGGCGGGTTTCATTTTTCCGTGGACGATAGAAATCTGAAAATCGGGTAGGGGAAACTCCCTCGAAATACTCTCATATCCATCCATCAAATCTTTGTAATCCATTGCCTCAGATTCTTGGATTAATGGGTACACAATATAAACCTGTCTTCCCTTCTTAATTTCGTCTCTAATAAAGGCGAAAACTTTGAGTCTATTGGCATCATATCGATGCACTGTTTTGATTGATTTTCGACCCGGTGGAAGTTCGTCAATAATCGATACATCGAGGTCTCCATAAACGGTCATGGCAAGAGTACGCGGAATAGGGGTGGCGGTCATCACTAATACGTGTGGTGGGAATTCATTTTTGTGCCATAATTTGCTGCGTTGTTTTACACCAAAACGATGTTGTTCGTCAATAACAGCAAGCCCTAAGTTTTTAAATTTTACCTTATCTTCAAGTAGCGCATGGGTGCCGATAAGGATCTGTAATTCACCATTTTCGAGTTGCTCGTGAATGATTTTTCTACTTGAAGTCTTAGTTGACCCAGTTAATAATGAAATTCTGGTATTCAGTGGTTTGCATAGCTCTAGTAAACCATTATAGTGTTGGACTGACAAAATTTCAGTTGGCGCCATTAAACAGGCTTGAAAATCGTTGTCAAGTGCTATTAACATTGATAAAAGTGCTACAATCGTCTTTCCAGAACCCACATCTCCTTGTAAAAGCCGACTCATTTGCGCATTGGACCCTAAGTCATGACGGATTTCTTTAAGGACTCTTTTTTGAGCGCCTGTTAATTCGAAGGGTAAATGGTTGTTATAGAAATTATTAAAATTGTCTCCAATTTTTTCAAACGGATACCCTTTTATTTTGGTTTTATGCATCCGATTTTTGAAGGCAAGTTGGAGTTGGATATAGAAAAATTCTTCAAATTTTAAACGGTATTGTGCCCTAGCTAAATCGGCTTGCGATTGCGGAAAATGAATGTTTAATAATGCTTCTCTTTTAGGCATTAATTTTAGTCCTTCTACAATGGGTTTTGAGAGGCTTTCATAAAGGTGACTTTTAGCCTCCATAAAGAGCGTTTGCATCAATGCATTTACGACCTTATTTGTGATGCCTTTATTACTTAATTTTTCAGTACTTGGATACACAGGTTGCATCGCACTACGTAAACTTTTTTTATGATCTGCGAGTAATTCCATTTCTGGATGTGGCATCGAAAATTTCCCATTGTAATAATTGGTTTTTCCAAAAATAACATAGGTCGTATTGAGTTTGATACTTTCGCGAATCCATTTTTGACCTCTAAACCAAACAAGCTCCATTACACCGCCATCATCTTTGAAAGTAGCCACAAGGCGTCTGCCTTTTCCTTCTACCATTTTGAGGCTCGTCACTTTTCCTACAACTTGTACATCGGCGCTATTGCGTTCTAATTCTGAAATGGTATAATACCGGGTACGATCTATATATCGATTGGGAAATAAATGGATGAGGTCTTGATAGGTATGAATTCCTAATTCCGCACGTAACAGATCAGCCCTGTTAGGACCGACGCCTTTTAAGTAGTCTATAGGTGTTTGAAGGAATGTGGGATTCATTAAAGCTAATTTAATGAAATTATGAAATTTTTATTATAAATTGAGGCTAAATGATTTTCATAGAAATTGATTAATTTTAAATAAAGTCTAGAGTTAATGAATGTTTTTTATTTTATAGTAGCCATTTTCATTAGTTTTCCCATTTATAGTCAAACGCAAGAGGATTTAAATGCTATTAGAGGTGTAGAAATATATCTTTTTAAAGAGATATGTAATAATCCGAATTCGTTTTATAAGTTACCTAAAGAAAAACAAGATCAATTATTTAATGATTACGATTCTTTTAAAGAATTTCCAGTCGAATATTGTCCTGATTATATAAATTTAAAAAAATGTAATTTACAAGAAGATCCATTTCTGTTAGGTTCTGATATTAAATCTTTCAATTGGAATACAAAAACATTAGTCTTAAGTGAAGAAGGGAAGTCTAAGTTATCTACTATTAAATTTAAATACTTTGGAGCACCATTTTCTCTAAAAATAAAAGGAGAACACATTTTTAATGCTTGGTTTTGGTCTATTGGATCTTCGCAGATATGCTCTCGTGTTTATGGTAAACTTATGCCTAATACAAATTCAATAAATTTAAGATTTGCCAAAGGCTTTGGTTGTGGACCTAATCCTTTGGAGGATGAAAATATTACTGCAAAAATAGTTTCTTTACAGCATCAGAATTAAGAATTCATAGGGTTTTATCTTTCTTTTTTTGCTTTCGCGAAAGCGTATAACTTATAGCTTAACTATTCAGATGAATTCCCTTCAATTAAATTTTTCAAATTCATTAAGTTTTTATCTTCCTGCTCAGACATAGCGCCTTTCATAAAAGAAACCATTGATTTAGCCATGATACCATTTCCTGTGGTTGTTGATTTTGAAGAGATGACTGTTTGACCATCTTTTTCTTTAAAAGACATTTCATAATCCATGTTCATAAAATCCATGGTAAAGGTCATTGCCATAAGTTCATTTTCTTTTACTGCGGTAATGGTTTCTTCCATAGTCATTTCTTCTCCTTGTTCTTCAATATATACTTTAGAAACAGCGCCTACGGTATTGGGTGTACCACTTACGGGTTCGATTTTTTTAAAACCTTTAATCCATTTTGGTAAATTGGTCTCATTATTCATTACAGACCAAGACTCTTTTGCAGATGCGTTTACAGTAATTTCATTTTCATAGGATATAGAAGGCGTTAAAAGTCCTTTTGCTATAAATACGATTCCTAGTATGAGAATAAGGATGAGTAAATATTTTAAGTATTTCATAATGAGTGATTTTGGTTAGTTGTTTTTTATCACGATTTACTATATCTATAGAGATATATTGATTTTCATTATAACAATGATGTTACTAAAGTTACTAAATTTCTTAAAAATGGTTTGTAGTGGCTTCTCGTATTCCTGAAATTACTTTATCAGGATGACATCCATTTAATCCAGCACCCCAGCTAGCGTTAAACTCAATAATAAACCAGCCATTTTTTGTATTATAACCTACATCAATAACATAGGTGTTAGGTAACTCAACAGTGTGGTTGCTTAAAAAATCGTGTAAGAATTTTTTAGCATCTTTAAGATCAGCACTTCCTTCATAAAAAGCTAGATCAAGTATTTTATTTTGTAATATAAAGGCTCTGACTTCTACATCTATTTGTAAAATTTCAGATAGAATAATGGCTTCTTCTGGAGCAATACCTTTCGTTTCTTTTAAGAATTCTGTATAAGTATTATATACTTGGGATGTGAATGTTTTAGGTTTTACGGGCTTTATAAATGTAGGAAATAGTGACTCTTCTATAGTGGCTATTGGTAGTGTCATTATTTTTCGTTTGATCCACTTCTGAGAGATCTTACTTATGACTTCATCTTTAGGCTCAATGAGTGTTACACCAATTACCTGAGCTAAGACAAGACTAAATGTATCAATACCATATATGGTCACTCTTTTAGCATCAATTGTTGGGTGCTCCCAGAATTTATCAACTCGTAGCACCTCTCCGCCATTATGAATCCATGTATTGGCAATAGCATCGCGTTCAATGTCTGCTTTATCAGGAATTAATAATAGCTCGTTTTTCATGGTGATGAAGATACATATGAAATCACTATCACCATATTTACTTATTAATATTTTCTAATTCAGCAATACGCTGGTCATACATCTCAAAAATAACCTCGGGATTCCAGGTATCTGTTTCTGTTTTTCCATGTCCATGAGAAATATAAGTAAGAAGTTTTCCATCTTTTGCGTAAAACTGACAATACCATGGTATTTGTAAAAAGTGATTTTTGGGAATGTAGTTCTCTGTTTCTTTAGCATATATTAAAGAGTGATCCTTCTCAAAATAGATTTCTTGGTAATAGGTTTCGCCTTTATAGGATGCTATTTTTAAAATTCGATACCCATTTTCTAATGTACAGATACTCCAAAATTCTGTTTTCCCATGAATATCAGTGATAGCATCTACTTGATTATAACATTTTTTTTGTTGTTTTTGAAACAACTCATTCATCTCAGATCTGATTTTTTCTTCCTTCTCATGAGGAGTTTGTGACTGTATGGTTCCTACACTGAAGAGTAGTAATAGAATTAGAAAGGTATTTCTCATTGTTGTGAAAGGAAGTTTCTTGTTTTAGCTATTATAAATAAATTTTCTTCTATGTTATCTTATAATGATAGTAAATGTAAGTTATTAAAAATCTTGTACTATAAAAAACTGCTCTCGTTATAAAGATTTTGGCACTCATACTATTTCACCCAAATATCTTAAAATGTGTTTCGATATTTGAAGTGTTGACGTGTAACTAATTGATATAAATACGTTTATAGACGCGTAGTTTCTTGTCAACACTCCAAAATCATAATAACCTTTTAAAAACAATTAACATGGGAATCGTAACATCCACTATTTATTCAACTACAGCAGAAGCAGCAATGACTCAATTAGAGTTTTCAACTGACTTTCAAGGCAAAACAGCAAGCGTAACAATTAGTCTTGTAAAAGAGGGAACTGTTGTCAATACAACAACCTATAATTTATCTCCTGATCATCTTATTGATCAGTTATCTCAAAAAGTTACAGATATATACTATGAGGGAACACTTACTCTAGCTACAAATACGAATTCAGTTGTGTTTTCTGGGAGTTGTGTGTGGCAAAATGTAACTTCTTTTAGAGCAGTAAATGTAGCGATAGCTTACAGATAATATACATAAACAATACTGTAAAAGGGAGATTCTTGTAAAGGAATCTCCCTTTTTTACGTACACTAATTATATATTATGGATTCGCTTTCGCGAAAATGAATACAGGCTGTTTTTATTTTCGCGAAAGCGGAAAAAGTAATATCGATACTCATTTTTTTAAACGATCTTAGCATAGAAATAACAGAGGTATCTTATGACGAATCAAGAACGTATAGAAGCATCAAAAACTACCATTTTTAAAGCTGTATTCCCGAATACCACAAATCACTATCATACCTTGTTTGGAGGGACGGCTATGCAATTGATGGACGAAACGGCCTTTATCACAGCGACTCGTTATAGTAGACAACAAATGGTGACAGTTAGTAGTGATCGAATTGATTTTAAAAAACCAATTCCTGCAGGTACTATTGTAGAATTGGTAGGAAAGGTATCGTACTTGGGTACTACAAGTTTAAAAATACGTGTAGATATTTTTGTAGAAGAAATGTATACGACCTCTAGAGAAAAAGCAGTGTCTGGCGAATTTACGTTTGTAGCGATAGATGAAAATAAACAGCCCGTAAAAATCAAGTAATGTATACGTGTGATGAATGATTTTATTGAAAAATTAGGAACATTTTCTGAAGAAGATATAGCCATTCTAGAAAAGGAAGTGCAACAGCACATGTGTGCCAAAGATACGTGTCTATTAAAAAAGGGAGAAGTATGCTCTTCTGTTTATTTTGTTAAGGAAGGTGCCGTTTATCATCACACTACAGATAAAGACGGAAACCTACACGTAATTGATGTAAACACGACAAATGATTGGGTGTTAAATCATAAAAGTTTTACATCCCGAAAACCTTCAACATATCAAATACAGGTATATGAGGATAGTGAACTTTATGAACTATCGATTACATCTATTCATAAACTTATTGCATTATCTCCATCATTTCTTCAAATGGGAAAACTATTAGAAGTGGTAACATCTAGGCTTCGCTTTTTTGATGGTAACTATACAGCAGATGAGAAGTATGCATATATTCTAAGCAACAAACCAGAATTACTACAAAAGTTTCCTCAGATGATCTTAGCATCTTATCTTAAAATGACTCCAGAAACACTAAGTCGTGTTCGTAAAAGAGTGTCATAATTGTAAAGCAATTTTTTTTCCTATATATGTTTTAAGAAAGTGTTTCATCTTAATGTTTTAGAGATTTAATGTCTATTTAGAATTACGTTCTTGATCTTAATCAAGTGTATGTGTCTGTTTTCTGCTAGATATTTGACACCATACATTTAAACATTATATTTTATGAAACAACAAGGATATAAAGTTACAGGTATTTCTCTTATTTCAGGGTCAATACTCGTTATTCTCACCATGGTATTACACCCCTTAGGTGGTAGTATAGAACACATTATTAACATCACAACATTGATTATAGTTACGCATGCCTTGGCTATTTTTTGTTTGCCTTTTATTTTATTTGGATTTTATGGGTTAACAATGAAGCTAATGGATGAAAGCAAGGTATCGGTACTTGCATTTTTAATGATTCTCTTTGGTTGTGTTGCCGCTATGTTTGCAGCATTGGTTAATGGATTAACAGTGCCTTATTTTTTAGGAAAATACACAGATCGGTTAGAAGAGCATAGGGAAGTGTTAAATGTTGTATTAAACTATAGTTTTGCCATTAATACCTCTTTAGATTATATTTTTATTGTTGCTTTCTGTTTAGCTATTGCAGTATATGCTATAGTCATATTACGTACTCATAAACTTCCTAAATGGATGGGGTATTTTGGATTGTTATTTATCATCTTTGTAATTATAGGTGTCTTAACAGGTTTTGTGTTCACTAGTTTAGCAGGATTTAGAATTGTCGTTTTTAGTCTTGCAGCATGGATTTTGAGCGCAGGTATTTTAATTACACGATCAAAAGTTTAAATTTTGGGTCTAAAAAGAACTTTTTAGACTTCTTGCTTCTTTTTGTATCTCAAAAAAAGCATTACATACAATATATATGATGAGTAAAGAAAAGATTAAACATACATATGATGTTTTAGCAGAACGCTATAATGCACTAATAGACCATAAACCACATAATGCCTACTATGATAGACCCAATACGTTAGGATTGATAGAAAACCCTAATGGCAAAAAAATATTAGATGCTGCTTGTGGACCAGGAAAATATGCAGAAGAGTTATTGGCTAAAGGAGCAGAAGTAGTAGGTTTTGATATAAGTCCTGAGATGATCAAATATGCTAAAGAGCGTAATCAAAATAAAGGGGCATTTTTTGTACATGATTTAGAACAGCCTTTTGAATCATTAGAAGAGCATACGTTTGACACTGTTGTATGTGCCTTAGCCATGCATTACATTCAAAATTGGGATAAGACGTTAGAGGAGTTTTATCGTGTCTTAAAACCCAACGGACACTTAGTGATGTCTATAGAACATCCATTTTTTGAGTATACCTATTTTAAATCCAAAAACTACTTTGATGTAGAGCCAGTTTCTTGTACTTGGAATGGCTTTGGATTTCCCGTTGAGGTACACAGTTACAGGAGATCACTTCAAGACTGTATTCATCCGTTATTGAAGAATGGATTTATGCTCGATACGTTATTAGAGCCTAAACCTGTAGCTGCATTTGAGAAATTAGATCCAAAACATTTTAAAGAACTCAATGAGTTTCCTGCGTTTATGTGTATACGAGCTATTAAGAAGTAACGTCTTTAGGCTTCCTCTCCTAGTGAGAGAGGATTAAGGTGAGAGCTTTTAATGCGAGGCTCATCATTACTAAACTTGTAAAAGACCAAACAACAGTATTTCTTGTATTGTCCTTACGTTAATTAAGCAATAACGCTTCCTTAAAATAGTTTCTATATTTACACTATGGATAGGAAAATATGTATCAGTGATATTCATGGATGTGCAGCAACATTTAAAGCATTGCTAGCACAATTACAGTTTACAAAACAAGATACGTTATACTTATTAGGAGATTATATAGATAGAGGTCCAGATTCTAAAGGAGTGATTGACCATATTAATGTCTTACAAGAACAACAGTATCAAGTTGTGGCATTACGAGGGAATCATGAACAAATGCTTATAAATGATCATACTGCCGAAACAAAATGGAGATGGCATGATATGGGAGATGAAGCACTTTTAAAGAGTTTCGGATTAAAAAACCTCAAACTACTCCCGTTATCGTATATCGATTTTTGTAATGCATTGCCTTATTATCATATAGATGATGAGTTTATAGCTGTGCATGCAGGAATGAATTTTACACATGATCATCCTTTAGATCATTTGGAGGAGTTGATGTGGATTCGTAATTGGTATGATAACATCAATTATGATTGGTTGAAAGGAAAAATAATCATTCATGGGCATACTCCATTAACAAAGTTTGAAATAGAAACTCAATTTAAAGACTTAGCTAAGACACAGGTTTTAAATATAGATTGTGGTGCTTTTATGTCACAACAAAAGAAAAATGGTTTAGGATATTTATGTGCCTATGATATCACACACCAAAAATTATATTTTCAAGAAAATATAGATGAAAATTGTAAATACTAAATAATGAGCTCAATATATGTTCATAAATTCAGTCTCATCTTTTGACGGTTCAGTCTTTAAAAGTTACACTTCAGGAGACATTTTAAAAAATCTTGTAACAAATATTTTTTTTAAACGTCTTTTAAGTATCAATCAATAAATCAAAATCTTATGAAAACTGAAGCATCAACAGAAACTCGAAACCCAAAGAATTATAGGCGTAACACCTTATTAGGAATCTATGTGATTTTAACAACTACATTTGTGAGTGCCTATACACTGATTCAATTAATGACAGTGGTATAAAATACAAAATCTGCGTACGAGTACGCAGATTTCATTCTTCATCATAGCAGATTTTTAATGTCTTTAAAACATCAAAAATGATGAATTGTTTTTCCTATCTGTCGAGTAGGATATTATATCCTTACAGAAAAATTGAAAATTTTTATTTTTTTTAAAAATTACTCGGAATAGCTAACGGAATACGGTACAACAAAAAGTTGTAGATACATATCAAATACTTTTTGATAGTAACGTAGCACCACTACAATTCAACCAAACAATGTATTGTACATTTTAAGCGCATATTAAAATGAAATACGATCTTCGCTTAATCACCGAAGATCTTCTGTTTACTGTTCCGAGTTTCATATAATACTGTATTTTAGCATATATCTTATAAACTTTATCACTATGCGCTATTTATCTATATATGTATTACTTTTTATAGTTTCTTTTACAAGTTGTAAAGAAGAGGCTGTACCTGTTATTCCAGAAACTATAATACCAGAAGTAACAACCACAACGTATTACTTAATAAGACATGCAGAAAAAGATCGTAGTGATTCAGAAAATAGAAATCCGTCACTTATAGCAGTAGGACAAGAAAGAGCCAATCGTTGGGCAACGGTATTTAAAGATGTTTCTTTTGATATGATTTATAGCACAAACTATGCGCGTACTCAAGAAACAGCAGCTCCTACAGCGACTCAAAAAGGTCTTGAGGTACAATCGTATGACCCTAGAACATTATTTGATGAGAATTTTCAAAAAGCAACTGAAGGTAAAACAGTTTTGGTAGTCGGGCATAGTAATACCACACCTATGTTTGCAAATGCTATTTTAAAAGAAGAGCAATTTGAACAAATTGATGATACGAATAATGGGAATCTTTATATCGTAACGCTAACAGGTGCAGAAAAATCTGCACAATTATTACATATTAATTAATCACTGGGTGATTGAGTAATTTTGAAATAAACTGTATTGCAACTACCTAGTGATTAGTAATAGGAGTTACTTCGGGGTTTTCTGTTTCTATAGTAGATAATAACTTCAATTCCTTGTTTTCAAACTGAGCATCTAGATCTGTAAGTGGTGGGAACTGCGTTTTAGGCTTATAATTACGATAATCTACAAAGCGAACTCCGTTTACAATGCGCTCATTGAAAGCTTCTCTAAAACGAGTGCCTCCTTCGTCTACTTGGTAGTTATAGGCTATATAATCTACCGTAAAATCTTCGGTGGCAATCCAATACATGTATTGATCTTGAAAATCTTCTCCACCGCCTTCTTCAGCAAATGTCACTTTTACACGGTAGTAAGATTGTCCTTTTACATCATGTATATCAATCAGTTTCTTGGTAACAGCAGGATCATTAAGTCCAAATGGCAATACCGAAAAGTAATGTACAGAATTTACACTGTTGGCATATTTCTGTTTCATACTATCGGGTATTTGTATGAGTACGCTTTCGCGAAAGCGTGTAAAATCTCCTTTATTATCTAACACATCACGTTGTAAGATACATTCCTTATCCATGCAACGCTCAAAAGTGCGCTCGCCATTCTCACGGGTAGCTCTGTAATATTGATCTCTGAATTTAAATTGAATGCTTGCATTCGCGATTGTCGTTCCTCCACTTTGTACAATTGCATTGTCTACAATTTCTTGTACACTAGGGGTTTTGGGAGTACAAGAGGCAAGTATTAGGATACCTATGAATGCAATAATGCTAACTAAATTATGTGTTGTAAAGAACTTTTGAACGTTATTTTTTGAGATCATGATGAGATAAAATGTAGTCGTATATATATCAAGTTAATTTTGGAAATAGTATTCAGTCTCAAAAGTAGCATTTTCATTACATTTGTCCTGATGTCAAAACCAAATACAGTAAATATATTAA
Source organism: uncultured Dokdonia sp. (assembly GCF_947492815.1). Lineage (GTDB taxonomy): Bacteria > Bacteroidota > Bacteroidia > Flavobacteriales > Flavobacteriaceae > Dokdonia. The sequence continues at coordinate 52,058 of NZ_CANLOB010000015.1, read as the reverse complement.
ATAAGCGTGCACGCTTTGAATATGAGATTTTAGATAGACTCACCGCAGGTATTGTACTTGCTGGTACCGAGATTAAATCCATACGAGAAGGAAAAGCATCTATTGCCGAAAGCTTTTGTGAGTTTAATGATCACCAAGAGCTTTTTGTGATCAATATGACCATACAAGAATATTCGCATGCGACCTATTTTAACCATAAACCCAAGAGTGAGCGTAAACTTTTATTAAATAAACGCGAACTCAAAAAATGGGAACGAGAAATAAAAAAATCTGGATTGACCATTGTACCGCTTCGATTATTTACCAATGATAAAGGATTTGCAAAACTAGAAATTGCGTTGGCTAGAGGTAAGAAAAATTATGATAAACGTGAGGTTATTAAAGACCGTGATAACAAACGAGATTTAAGTCGTATTAAGAAAGCGTTTAATAATTAAGAATTTCGAATTGTAACATGGCAATAGATATATCATTAATAGCCGTGCCTATTCAAATTACAGCTATATTTCAAAAAATTAATGATAGGCAAGACTCTGAATATGGGGACGCCTTGTTTAGTCTTCCTAATGCCTTTGAATCTGATTTTAACGATTTTGGTCATCCAGATTGGATAGACTCTAAGCAAGATTTACAGCAGTTACTTCAGTACTATCCAACTCAAACATTTGAAAGTAAATATTATGTGGATCTAAAACGGGTTTTTGGCGTTTTGGAATATCTAATTGCACATTACAAAAATGATGAGAGTATATCATTTTTTAATGATGGATTGCCAATAAGTGATTTAAGAAGCGGACAAGGTTTTTTATTGAAATATTGGAATCAGGAAATACTTAAGAACAAGCGTATATTGATAGAAAATATTCAATATGATGATCTCATAAAACAGTATAATTATAAAAAAATGGAAGCCTCAGGTGTTTATAAAATAAGCCAAATACATGCGCACAAGAATTCTATTAAGTTTCTATTTTTGGAGCTAAAAGAATTTATGAAGCATGCAGAGGCATTGGGAGGATTTGTAATTATATCTAGCACTTAAAAAACATTTAATAATTAACTTATTACATCATTTACATTCTTAATTTATCTAAAAAGTATATAAGATGTTAAGTTTATGTGTTTGTTAGTCAATAATTTATATTTTTCGCGTCTTCCTAAAATAATCACAACTAACATTTTTTTAAGAAGTTAGCGTTACTAAGTATAGTTTCTTTGAAGCGCTAACTAAAAAACAATCATGACTAAAACTACATTAACCATTCTTTTTTCTTTTTTTGTTTCTATAATTTCTGCTCAAATTGTAGGAACCGTACGTGATGATAATGGAGAATCACTCCCTTTTGTAAATATTTATTTAGAAGATTCTCAAGAGGGAACTACCACAAATGGAGACGGCCAATATGAATTAGATGTACTAGGTTCTGGCGCTGGAAGAAATGCAACAGCACAAACGTATACTGTGGTATTCCAATTTTTAGGGTATACAACCATACGCAAAGAGATTACAACAAAAGATTCTAGATACACATTAGATGTGGTCTTGATGCCAGAAACAACATCACTGGATGAGGTGATTGTTGAAGCCGGTGTAAATCCTGCCGATAGGGTAGTACGTGCTGCTATTGCCAAACGAAAAGCCAACTTAGATAAACTGAGTGAATATACCGCTAGTTTCTATTCAAGAGGGTTGTGGCAAGTAAAAAATGCACCAGAAAAGTTTTTAGGTCAAGAAGTTGGCGATTTAGGAGGAGGTCTTGATTCTACACGTACAGGAATTATCTATTTAAGCGAGACTATTTCTGAAATTGCATATAAACGACCCAATAATTTTTCAGAAAAAATTATAGCTAGTAAAGTAAGCGGCGATGATAACGGGTTTAGTTTTAATACCGCTATTGATGCTAATTTTTCATTTTATGAAAATACCATTGAGATTAATACACAACTTATATCGCCTATTGGGATAAATGCATTTTCTTATTATACCTATAAGCTTGTGGGTACATTTTATGAAAATGGAAGAATTATCAATAAAATAGAAGTTACCCCACGTCGTCCTAAAGATCGTGTCTTTAGCGGGCTTATCTATATTGTAGAGGATGAGTGGCAATTATATGGTGTAGATCTTGCAACTAATGGAGAAGCTATTCAAGTACCTATTGTAGAAAGCCTCAATTTTAAACAAAATTTTAAGTATGATGAAACCTATAAACAATGGGTGAAAATCTCTCAAGTAATAGATTTTAGTTTTGGTCTCTTTGGATTGAAAGGTGATGGTCGCTTTACCGCTGGATACAGTGATTATAATTTTGAACCGAATTTTACAAAAAACTCCTTTACGAATGAGGTGCTTTCTTTTGCAGATGAAGCCAATAAGAAAGATAGTGTGTATTGGGAGGAAAAACGCCCCGTACCTTTAACCACTGTAGAGACTGAAGATTATCTTAAAAAAGATAGTATTCAGGTAATTCGGAAATCTAGAAAATATCTAGACTCTATAGATGGACGTACTAATACATTTAAAATCTTAGATCCTATTACAGGATATACCTATACAAACACATTTAAACGTTGGCGTTTCGGGTATGATGGTCTTTTTAATGGGGTAAGTTATAATACCGTACAAGGATGGAATGGAGAGACAGGACTTAATTATTTTACGTGGAGTGACGATGATTATACAAAGACATTATACGCTTTCGCGAAAGTAAACTATGGATTCTCAGATGATAGATTGCGATATAAAGCTGGTTTCACAAGGCAATTTGATCAGAAAAAGAGGGCCGTTTTAAGTGTAATAGGAGGTGTAGAAACCAAACAGTTTAATGAGAATAATCCAATAGCAAATTCTGTAAATACAGTAGCATCACTATTTTTTGAACGGAATTATTTAAAGATATACGAACGCTCTTTTGTTGATGTGGCCTATTCGCAAGAAATCTTTAATGGTCTCAGATTGTGGGGAAGTGTAAGTTACGAAGACCGTAAAGGCCTTGCTAATACTACAGATCAGACATTTTACCCAAAAGATGATATTGTTTTTACGAGTAACAATCCAAGAGATCCTCAAAACCTTTTTGATCCTACAGGAGTTCTAGACCACACAATTGTAAAAACAAGATTGAGTGCACGTATTAATTTTGGACAAAAATATTATAATTACCCAACGGCAAAATTTAATATCCCTAATGACCGATATCCTACCTTATTTTTAACCTATGAAGGCGGACTTGGATCTGATGAAGATCGATTTAATTTTACGCAATTAAGTGCTAGTTTACGACAAGGGTTTAATGTAGGGAATAAAGGACGTTTTAACTACAGATTAAATGCTGGAACATTTTTAAACTCAGCTAGTGGCGCTAGTTTTATAGATTACCAACACTTTAATGGAAATCAAACACGAATCAATTTAGACGGGAATGGTTTAAATCGTTTTAATCTGCTACCCTATTACGAACGTAGTACGAACAAAGGGTATTTTGAAGGACATGTAGAACATAACTTTAAAGGATGGGTATTGGGTAAAATACCAGGCTTAAATAAACTTAATTTTAATCTCGTTGCAGGTGCTCACGTATTGAGTACAGCAGATAATAGACCGTATACTGAGTATTCTATTGGATTGGATAACATTGGATGGGGTAAGTTTCGTTTTTTACGCGTAGACTATGTGCGCTCTTCAGGACTTGGAGCTAACGATGGAGCTTTTGTATTTGGAGTGAGTTTTTAATAGGTAATAATCGTTATACGGGTCATTAAGTTGTAACTAGCTTGACATAGGTCTTACCATCCGTGCCAACATAATTGCTATTGTATACTCTTTTTCCTGCAATAGCAATTACTTTTTGAATATCTTCTGGCGATCCAGCAAATACGATATTCATGATTTTTGGAGTGTCACTTGGTAAGAAATCAGAAACATATAACCCGTACGTGTCTAGTATATCTTCTAGAGGATATTGTGTGTCTTCTCCTTCTTCTAATTCAAGAGAGAAGGCTATTTTACATTCAAAGTCCTGAGGGTTGTTTTTGTAAATACCATCTTTTAGTATAATAGGCGTTGTTTCATTTTTCGGAGGTGGTAAGATTTTGATATTTTTCATAAAACATGACTTGTTTTTTAAAGACTAAATACGCTTTCGCGAAAGCGTATACAACAACAGCTTACTGTGCTCTCACAATCTTCTTAAGTATCGCAATCTGCCCTAAATGATAGTGTGTATGTTCTACAATACCTTGTATATTTCGATAGTAATTACCATACTTGGGATCAATAAAATCTTTCCAAATTTTAGCTTCAGGGAGTTGTTCTATAAGCGATGCAAAATGATCTGCTGCTGTATAGGTTTTTTCTAAAAAAGTATCCCAATCTTTTTTTGACTGGATAGGAGGGTGGTCAAAGCTAAATTTGTCTTTTCCATCTAAGGAGCCACCTTCCAATACTTGAGTAACTGTATGTACATAATAATGAATATGATATGCTAGTGTAGCTATTGTATTACATTGATATACTTGTGTAGTGGCTTCTTGCCATGTCACATCAGCAAGCTGATCTTTAAGATTGGATGAGGTCCAATTTCCAGAGAAATAAACATCTCTTAGATGTTTGGCGATATGTTTGCTGGTGCTCATTTGTTGTTTTTATATGTTTAAAAATACAAATAATAGTCATCTGCTATATTTAAAGTTGACAAATTCGTATTCATATGTTGGTGAACATGCATATTCATAGTTTCCTAATGTGTATCATTGTATAACTTATGAAAAAAGAAGTGCCAAAATCCATAAAAACAAAAAAGCCTTGGCCTACAAAAGCGGCTATGAAACAAGTGTATGAACTACATTTGTGGGGCGGGGAAGAGGGGTATTATTCAGGTGAAGGGTCACATCATCCTGACATTATAGGACCCTATATAGAAACGGTTATTTCATTTTTAAAATCATTTAAAAAACCACTAACAATATGTGATTTAGGGTGTGGAGATTTTAATGTAGGAAAAGAACTGGTTGCATATACTCAGCAATATATTGCTGTCGATATCGTACCAAACCTTATAATACACAATAAAGAAACCTTTACAGCAGAAAATTTAGAATTTCATTGTTTAGATATTGCTACAGATAAATTACCTAAAGGGGATTGTGCTATCATACGACAGGTATTTCAGCACTTATCCAATACTGAAATACATGCTATTTTAGAAAAGTTAAAACACTTTGCTTATATAATTCTTACAGAACATCTTCCTGAAGGAGATTTTACACCGAATAAAGACATTATCTCAGGGCAAGGAACTCGATTAAAGAAACAAAGTGGCGTAGACGTATTACGATCACCTTTTCATTTCAAAATCAAAGAAGAAAAAGAACTCCTAGCGATTGTATTACCGAATGCTAAAGGAGTTATTAAAACTACCTTATACACTCTTTTTTAAGCTTTCAAGGTGTAAAATGACGAAGAAGTTTATACTGAGTTTATCGAAGTATGAAATCAAACTTGTGAGACCTGTCTGCCGGTTCACGACCATCGGGAGAATGAAACGATAAAGTAAAAAAATTACCCATAAATGAGTTTTCCGAAGGTGTCTAAAAAAGGATCAGTATCCATTACAGTATAGTAAAAGAGACCACCTAACCAACCGTGAAAAAGACCTAAGACATATACATTTCGTTTTTTTAAATAGACATATCCATAAAATATAGCAAGGATAAACGTCGCTATAATGAGCCACCAAAACGGATAATGTACTCCTGCAAGCATGAATGCTGCAATTAAAATGATAATTGGCTTACTGAGCTTAGGAATGTTTAAGTCGCTTAAATTTCCTGCTAAAAGTGCGATTAGTAAAAATTGTTGAATCGTACCCCAAATAGGATAGCTTATTAAAATAGGAATGATATGCCATGTTACGTTTATAGTTCCTTGGATACTACCAATAATAATCATAGAAAGTATCCCAATAACTCCAAAAGGCAATACTATTTTTAAAACCTCTTTAAAGTTATCTTTTCTAAATCCCCAATTTTTAAAAATATTTGGAGTGACACGCCAACGGTATATGATATAGAGAATCCAAAAAAGAGATGCCCCTGCGACATAGGGAAACCTCCATCCTAAATAATCCATAAACACAAACTTTCCAATGGCTGTTAGAAAGACGGCTATAATTTCTAATAATTTTCTTGATATCATTTATTGCTACCTATTAATAATGCAAATAGCTTTATGCTCTATAATGAGGTATAGGTCTTTGATTTAGAAGATATGTTACTATTTTGATGATATAAATAAAGCGATGATGCATGTATACATCATCGCTTTATGTTTTTCGTCTAGATATATTCTACGCGATATATGCTTTTGAGTATTAAATACCTTCTACCATTAGTCGTGTATCTGGTAAACGTTGTAGTGGTGCAATTTCTAGTTCTGGTTTTGCCATACGACTTATTACTTTGATAGCTGCAGCAATAGCGCCTTCTTGCCAACCAGGTAAGGATGAAATTTGATCTCCTACTATAAAGAAATTAGGAATACTATATGTGTCACTTTCTTTATCATAGATTCCTGACCCTTGAGAGATCGCATTATATTGTTTTGCAGCATATGTTGATTCTCCTACAGCTTGCCAATAGGCCCATCCACCTTTTATATAAGGCATATTTTGCCAAGCGATAGCGAGTCCGTCTTCTAGTCCGTTTCCAAACTTTTTATCAAATTTTTTAGCATCTTCTCGTGCATGATGTAATCTTTTCTTTATTGGCATTTTTCCCCATCGGTGAGCTATTTTGTCAAAATTATAAGCTCCAGTAAGCACTCCTTTTTTGTCTTGATAAGCCGTAGATGGATACCAAATTTGTTGAATATCATTATCCGTCCAAGAGATACCTCCAAAAATAGGAACCACCCCAACTTCTGAATCTTCTACAGATCCAGTAGTAGGATTAATAGGACTTCCTTGCCATAAGTGTCTATCAGCTTGCCAACCTACTTTGGTTGTATTTGCTAGGAAATGTGGGACATATTTATCTTTTCTAGGTTTGTACCCAGGTGCCTTGGTAGGTGTAAATTGTGCAACATACACTGCTTGAAGAGCATCTTTAAATCGACCTTCAAAACCACTGTTTCCTTTTTCCATAAGTGATTTTGATAAGATCCCTTTTAAGAATGGCATTGCGAGATTACACACACAATAATCAGCTTTATATTCAATCACTTCTTCTGTTCCCACTTGGCTGACATGGATTTTAAACTTCTTGCTGTCTTCGCACCAATCTATTTTCTTAACAGGGCTATTTAAATGTATATCTCCACCCAGAGCAGCAACTTGTTGAGCAAAGGCATGTTGTACTTGATCCATACCACCTACAGGTTGAAATAAGGTAGGTTGCCATAAGAAGTCTACGGGTTGATAAAATCGAGTTTTTTCCCAAAACTTAGATTCTAGTAAGTTGTCAAAACTCAATACATCGGCAACGATTCCTGCCGCAACGCCCGGTAATACTTTATATCCTGCACGAGTTTTTCCATCTTCAAATCCAGGAGTTCCAGCCGTAGCAGCATACTTTCCATCTACATCTAATTCTCCAAAACTAATCATCAAGCTTTGTAATTCTTCAACTCTATTTTCTAATTCATCTTGATTAATTCCTAAATCTGGATTAGAAAGTAATTCTTCTGCCTTATCATATACCATATGGGCTAACCAACCACGTGTGTTGTGATCTAAGCGACGATAAACCATTGCTTCTCCTCCAAAGCTGGAGTCTCTTTGTACAAGATTAGATTCAGAATTCATCACATATACCTCTACTTCTACAGAGAATTTTTTAAGGTAATGTAAGAGTCGTTTATGACTACTAGGAATACGGCCAGGACCTGCATTTAGATAGGGTTCAGCATCACCTGTAGGTCTTTTAAAACGAACTACTTGAGATTCTCCTGGTTTTGAATCAAATAGTTTACTGTCTTCATCTTCTGTCAAAACATCACCAGTACGTAAACTTAAACAACGTCCGCCTGTTCTATTCTGAGCTTCTAATATGGTTACTTCAGCACCTGATTTTTGAGCTAGTATTTCATAAGCGGTTGTGAGTCCTCCTACGCCTGCACCGATAATGATGACCTTTTTACCTTTAAGCTGACCTGGTTTGAGTGGTATTGCTTTATCTGTGATCTCGTTTTGTTGTTTCGTTGCCTCTGCTAAAGCTGCAAAAGCAGTAGCTCTTGGGTTGTCTTGTAAAAAATCTTTACGACTTTTATATTGTGCCATGATATGTGAGTTTTAATGATCACTAAACTTACATATTTGATAGCGAGGTGTTTCGAGGGTTTTTACGTGTTTTTTTATTGCTTTTATACGCTTTACCGCTACGCTCTCCCTTTTGGTCGTGAACCTGCCTGTCGGCAGGTAGGTCTCGTAAACTCGATTTCGCGAAAGCGTATATCAAAAGATGTCCAATATTTATCCTATTATGAATTACTTTTTAGGTTTTTAAATCATGAGTTACTACTAATGGGTATTAGTATGAACAGGAACCTATAAAGTTTGACTTAGTTTTAGTTTTGTCTGCGCTTTAAGGATACGCCAAAGTTTCATTCTGAAGTCAAAACGCCAGCGAGGTAATTGTGGCTGTTCCATATGCTCACTCACCATCATAAACATAACGAGTAGCATTGCTAAATTATGTCCTTGTGGAAGTAACATGGGAAACCACATGAGCGCCCATCCCGAACCAAAACACCAAATACCATGTTCCATACCAAAGAGACAGGCATCTTTACTAGCAGACCATCCAAAAGCTTTAATAGCTCGATGATCATGCCCTAGATTTAAAAATCGTTGCTTGATAGGAGAAAATTGCCATACTATTGCAATACCACCAATGATGAGTGCAGGGATATATGAACCTGGCATTTTGTTAGTAAGTGTAACTATGATAAGATTCATAAAGAGTCCAACAATCGTCCAGATGAATACATATCCTGTAATAAACAAAATAATAGATGAGATGCGTTTGCGTTTTAAACTTTTTAAATAGATATGTTCAATGGGGGATATTAGTTTTGGAAGCATCATAGCTACAACCATAATGATCCAACCTATCATAAGCCCAGAAATAATAGCAGTATTTGTTGTGTTTGTCATTTCCATATGACCTTCGTGACCTCCATGGCTACCATGTCCGCTATGACCACCCATTATATTGAGTGGATCAAAAAGAAGAATCATCCAGAAGAGAAAGCTAACGGTAATTACTACGAAGCTAATAGAGTTTGTAAGGTTTTTAAAAATTTTCATATTTTCTGTTGTACGCGATAGATGTTAATTTTTTCTATAGTTATATCTTGAGGTTTTGACAATGTTCTTCGTGGGTACACATGAACAACTACTGTTTGTGAATCTATAGTATCTGTGAGATAAAGTTCTTTGATGACATCTGTTACATCTATCGTAAAAGAAAGTCCTTTCCCACCTTGTTCTTCCCTAGAAGCAGTATCAAGGCCATATAATGAGAAGTGTCCAACCTCTTTTTTATTCAACGATACATTTAAAATAGTAGCATCATCAGTACCTCTTACATTCTCTAAGGTTAAAAGGATTTGATCATTTTGATCAGTTGTCTTTTTTATAGATACTTGATTAAAGTTTTTGCGTAATGCTTTTATATGATCAGGCGCTAAATCTATCTGGGTTTGTATCCCAGATAGATCTAATACATGTTGCCCTGTACTCATTCCAATACAATCTGTAATTGTGGTATTCTTCATGGGTTTATTTTGTGTCACGTCCTGAGAATCATTTGTTACTGATGTAACATGATTACATTGTGTCAAGAGCATAATACCACATAAGATACTACATAAAATAATGAGGCGTCTTAAATCGTAAAATATACGCTCCATATTTGTCATAATTATTCTCTATGTATACTCATTCTGCCAATACTAATCGTATGTTCTTCATTGATTGCACGCATAGGAGTAATGTCTACATCTAGAGAGCTTACATCAAGATTATTATTCAAATGTAAATCATCAATGATATGTGTAATATTCACTACAAATGTTAAGCCGCTTCCTCCGTGATGTCCATCTCTCTCAGAAGCATCAAGCAATCCAAATAATGAAATCTTTCCTGCAGATTTACCATTAACCGAAATAGTAAGAATGTTTCCATCTTCGGTTCCTTTAACATTCTCTATTTCTAGAAATACTTGATCAGGTATATTGGCTAAACTAGCACTTCGTAGACTTTTAGAGACATTTTTCCAAGATGTAGTATCCATTTTTACGCTAACGGCTAGTTTGTTACCAACCAATTGATGTTTACCTTTAGACACACCAACGACTTCTGAGGCTTTTTCAATTTTTGAACGCATTGTAGGCAAGTCACCTTCAGGAACTGCGATGCCCAATTTATTCATTCGTAAGGTGAATGCATCAAATCCTTTGGCGACAGAAGTTGCTTCCCGTTCATCATATCGATAATCTAATTCGGCCATGTTAGTCATTTCTCTTGGAGTAAATACCCAAGGGCTTTTATCTGGATTCGGCATAACAAATTCTCGTTCTCCAACAGCCGCAGGACCATTGAGCCAATTAAGTTTTGTAGGGTTCTTATTTCCGTCAGCATTCCAATCTGCCCACATACGATCTATATTACAATGATGTAAATAAAATATAGGATCGAGTGCAGCAGATCCAGGATATGACATTACACCTCTTGAACCACCTACTAGCGTATGAACTAGATTATGCGGATTTGCTTCTAGTTTTCCACTGCTGTACTTGCCTCCGTGCCAAAATCCTGTTTCAAAACCACCATATCCAGCATCCATACCGTCTCCCGTATAAAATTCTGCATCCTGACATTTATTTGTAATGTCACCTTCTGGGATATAGATATTCCTATCTTGATCAGGACCATATCGAGCTTCTACAAATAAAGGATTAGAAGTGCCATCTGGTAAGGTATGCTCGGCAAAAGCTGGTGGCATTCTATTTTGATTACCTGGTCCTAGATAATTCCAGTAAGGTAATGCCCAATCTGTTGGGCCGCCAAGGGCTATAATTTCTTTTCTTAAATGTGTTTCTATAGCAATAAGATATCCACGATGCCAAGGTGGGAAATACCAGCTTTGGTGCTGACATTGATTCCAGTATTTCTCTTGAACAGATTGTGAGGGTCGAGGAGACCTTGGAACAGGAGGAGGAGAAGGGATTTCAGCCCAAGGGAATCTTCCTCCGTCTAAATATTCTCCGTGAATAGCGGCAAAAAACCACCAACTATTCTCTTCGTTTAATGCACGGGATTGCATTACACGAACCCCTTTTGCATACCATAATAAATCAGGATTATTAAAGGTGCCATTGTCACCCCAAGCATTTTTTCTTACATAATCAGCCATAATTTTTATATAGTTTTTTAGAATTACAGACATCTATACTGCAGGAGTAGCATTCTCAAAATACTTTGTAAAGTATTTTATTTAAATGGTTAGAAGTCTATTTTGGTTGGAACTAATATAATGTATAATTGTATGGTATTGAGTATATTGTGATTATTTTTTTGACGAATTTTTAAAATATACCTTGTAAAGGGGATACATCAGATATGATTTCTGAGTGAGAGGTATGGATATCTTCAAAGGGTTTTTATGCTCCGAGACTTGTTACGAAGTAGTTTACTAAAATGAAACTGTAACTAAGGCTATGCTTGAATTTAAAGATAACATGTAATGATAATGCAATTGCTTATTCCAATCCTTTAAATATTTTTAAGAATCGTTGTGGAAGCTCATTTTCTATTGTTAGTACTTCCTTTGTAAATGGATGTGTAAAGTTTAAAGAATGCGCATGTAAATACAATCCTTTTCCTTTTAGAATTAAAGAAGGAATACCATATTCTTTATCTCCTAAAATGGGGTTTCCTATACTCGCAAGATGTTTTCGTAATTGGTGTCTTCTACCTGTTAAGGGACTCAAATGTACAAGGTTGAGTTGACCAAACCTTTCAGAAGGAACAGATGTATAACACGTATATTGTGATTGCGCTTCCTTGCCATCTATTGAGGAAGTGATGCTACCTTTATCTTTCATGGTGCCTATTGTAACTGCATAGTATCTCTTTTGTATGCTTCTATCTTCAAAGAGCTTATTGAGTGCGCGAATACTATTACTGGTTTTTCCAATTAATAAAATACCAGTAGTTGCATAATCTAAACGATGTACAGGTTGTGGTGTTGTAGCATCAGGAAGGTCACTTGGTTGTATATTTTGAGGCAATGCATTGGCAATGGTTTTAAAACTATTACCACTCACTAAAATACCAGCAGGTTTATGAACTATTGCTAAATAAGCATCTTCAAATAGTACCTTCAGTGGAAAGATGAGTTCTTTTTTTGGTGTTACTTTTTCTCCTATTACTAAGGTTATACGTTCTCCTCCATGTATAAAAGTTGCTGAGGTTGCAATGCTGTCATTTACCTTAATATATTGTTTTTTGAGCGCCTTTTTTAAAGCTGATTTTGTTGCAATAGCATCAAAAATACCTACACCATATTCTTGAAGCCTAATAGGTGTGACTTGTTTTGTAGCAATATGAATTTCTGTAAGTCCGATACCTTTATGAGTGTTATTCGTGTAGATTACTTTTCTACTATAATTTTTATGCGATCATCTGTTTCGTTTAAAAATGGATCGGTGGCAGTAAATACTACTTCAAATTCTCCGATTTCCTTAGGTTGAAATGCTAATGTCATTTTTTTAGCATCAAATGTCGCCCAACTTAGGGTTTCATTTTTAAGACGAATAGTTAGTTTCTCGTTATCAATATCTTTAAAATAGTCTGAAGGTAGTGTTACTGTAGTTTCTTTACCCACTTTAATAGTTGTTTCTATAATTGGATTAAAAACAAAAGGTTTAAAAACCTTCTGTGTACCTACCCAATAAATATCTGCTTCTGTCATCAAAGACTCATTAAACATGAGTGTCGTATAAAACAGGAAGTTATTATCATTAGAAACAAAGGGCCTTCTTTCCCAATGTGTAGTATTGATGATGGTATCCAATAATCTAGGTGTTGTCCAATTGCTTTTTGCATCCTGATAACTGATCCATAAATCAGGCCCTTTTTCTAGAGTGCTATACCTGCTAAAAATGATATAGCGTTCATCAGGAGCAACATAAATACTCTCTTCATCACCTCCAGAACTAATAGTTTGTATGCGTTTGGCATTTGTATAGAGGCGATTATCAAGAGTTGAAACATACAAATCGGCGAGTCCATTGCCATCTCTGTTTGATGAAAAATAAATAGTATTATTTAATGTCATACAAGCAGAAGCTTCTCTGGTAGATGTATTAATAGCGCCATTCACTTTTTCAGTATAATTCCAGTAGTTATTATTCTTATTATATATCCAGATATCTGTAGTGTAGTTACTAGAGTCTGATTTGCTTTTGGCATAGAGTAATGATCTTCCATCAGGAGAAAAATAGGGCAGAAATACACTTTCTCTTTTAAGTGGGCCAAAAATATGGGGTGCAGTCCATTGTCCATCTTCTTTTTTAGCATAAAATATATCTCCGCTAAAATCGTCTTTGTCTAGGATTCCAAAAGCTACTTCTTTTGTGTCTGGTGTAAAAGAAATACCGTGTTCTAATCTTCCTTTTACAGAGACGAGATCTGGCGCAAAAATCACAGGAATTGTATCAGGTTCTGATTGTCCTAGATAATCAATAGTTTCAGTAGGTGGTTGACAACCTATACATCCAAAAACAAGAATGAGCGCTAGAAATAGTTTAGTCATTAAGGAATGTCTTTTTACGTTTTTTATAATGTCCAATGCTTTTTTATATGCAACGTAACGGGTAAAAAGATACTATATTTTTTGAGGAAATACGGCATAAAAAAACCTCTATTAAGAGGTTTTGTATAGATTGGTATTACTAAAACTACATACTCATTAATAGCATAAACCGTCTCCATAATCTTCATCAGTCCAGCTAATACACCTTCCAGCACAATCACAAGAAGAATATATAGGACATTCTGCATCGCTTTGACAAGAATAATTAGAAGCTCCTGAAATTGATTTTAATTCGCTATTGTTGAGAATACGCGCTCCTTTAATGGTTAAGATACTTTTTTTCATAATTGTATTTTTTAAGTGATTCGTGAAGTAAACTCATTTATGAAGGCTTTTTTTTTAACCCTTCATAAATGAGTTTACTTTAAAAATACGAATATCATGTAACTAATTGTTTAATAATATGTTAACTTTATTTTGAGGAGCTTGGTATATGAAAATATAACTATAGAAAAGAGATGTTATCACACTTTTTTGTTATTTATAAGGCGTTATTATATTCTAAAAAGTTTTAATGGTATTCTTTCTGTATACGCTTTCGCGAAAGCGTATAAAAACAACTTCTCAATAGCCCTAAAAAAGTAGTATTTTTACGACAGGAGTCATAAGATGGCTCGACAACTTATAAATAGAGATAAGATTTCATGAAAATATTTAGTAGAGCACAGATATACGAAGCCGATAAAGTCACTGTAGAAAAAGAAAACCTTCCTTCTATCAATTTGATGGAACGTGCAGGAGGTTATATCTATGAGTGGGTACATGAACGTTTAAAAGGTGGGCAAGTGCCTATCAAAGTTTTCTGTGGTATTGGTAATAATGGAGGCGATGGAATGGTGCTGGCACGTTACCTGATAGAAAATAACTACAATGTGACAACTTATGTTGTAAACTATAATACAAAACGTGTTCCTGATTTTCTAGAAGCTTACAGTCGTTTAAAGTCGGCTACCAAAAATTGGCCTGTAGTAATTAATGAAGGAGATGAATTACCTGCGATTGGTGCGCAGGATATTGTAGTAGATGCCATTTTTGGGATAGGTCTTAATAGAACAGTACAATATTGGGTCAAGGCTCTTTTTACAGCAATTAATGCATCTAATGCATATGTGTTGAGTATTGATATCCCTTCGGGTATGTATATGGATATGACACCGCAAGAAGGCGATGTTATTATTCAACCGCGTTTTACCTTAAGTTTTCAAGCACCAAAATTACCATTCTTTTTACAAGCAACGGCTCCAATTATGCAGGCTTGGGATATTTTGGATATAGGACTCGATCCAGAATATTTGGCAAAAACACCTACAGATATAGAGCTTATTGGGAAACAAGAAGTGATTCAGATGTATCGCAGTCGTAGTCAGTTTTCGCACAAAGGAATGTTTGGACATAGTTTATTAATAGGAGGTAGCTATGGAAAAATGGGTGCTATTGTACTCGCAAGTAAAGCTGCAATGCGTGCCGGAAGTGGTATGGTTACAGCTTATGTGCCACAAATAGGAGTGCCTATTTTACAAACGGCATTACCAGAAGTAATGGCAGAGACCGATAATTTTAATGGAAAAGTTTTAGAAGAAATAGATTTCCAAACAGAAGCCAATGCTATTGGAGTAGGACCAGGTATGGGAACTGATCCAAAAACGGTAAAAGCGATGGAAGCATTTTTAAAAGCACAAAAAAATCCTATGGTGATTGATGCTGATGCGATTAATATTATTGCTGCCCATCCAGCACTTTTAGCAGATGTGCCATCTTTATCTATTTTAACTCCTCATATGGGAGAGTTAGCTCGTTTAATAGGTCCTTGGGAAGATGATTTTGATAGATTAGAAAAAACGGCCAAGTTTGCTAAAAAGCATGACATTGCTATTGTTATGAAAGGAGCACATACCATTACTACCTATGATATGAAATTATACATTAATGATTCCGGAAACCCAGGGCTGGCAACAGCAGGAAGCGGTGATGTACTCACAGGAGTTATTACGGGATTACTGGCGCAAGGATACCATCCTATGGAAGCCGCATTAATGGGAGTGTATTTTCATGGAAGAGCAGCCGATATTGCGATTAATCAATACGGTATTGAAGGACTGATGGCTGGCGATGTAACTGAGTTCTTAGGAAGAGCTTATATGGATCTATTTGCCAAACCAGAACAACCACAACCACAGCAGGAAGGGTAACATTAAGTATTTATTATAATATAGCATGGTTTAAGTATACTTTCTGTAATAAAACGACAGATCTAATGTTCTGGAAACGAAAGAAACATATATCGACAGCATTTAAATGTGTTGAATGTGGACAGGTGCATTCAGACTGGCCAGCTTTAGGGTTTAAATCACCTTATAAGTATCACAATTTAACTGCCGAAGAAAAAGAAATCATTGGAAAATTAACGACAGACTTTTGCGAGATTCATCTTGAAGATCAGATAGATAGATTTATAAGAGTGACATTAACCCAAAAAGTAAATAACACTTGTGAAGATTTGGACTATGGACTTTGGGTATCGTTAAGCGAAAAGAGTTTCTTAGATTATAAAACCAATTTTATGAATGAAAATCATGAGACTGGATATTTCGGCTGGTTGTGTAGTCACATTCCAGAATATGATAATACCTTATCTATTCCTTGTGATGTTATCACAAAAAGTGGAAATCAAAGACCTGAAATTTTTCCTCATGAAAGTTTTGATCATCCATTTGTTAGAGATTATTACCATGGAATTTCACAAGTAGAGGCTGGAAAAAGAATAGAAAGAATGCTTGGGAAAATAATGTAATGAACTTCTAAATCTTACTACTTAGTTTTCAAATGAATCTTTATGCAAAATTTACTTAAATCTATTTTCGTATCTGTTTTTCCTGTGTTTGCCTTATTTATAACGGTAAAGTATACTTGGGAAATGATACAGAATGAGACACAATTAGGATCTCTAGGAATCATGATTACATCAATTCCAATTGTTGTTTTTTTTCTTGGATTGTTTATAGTACCAAGAGCAAGAACAAATACCTTTTTAATCCCGTATACAATTACAATTTTGATCGGAGTTATACTAAGTCTTATTGGATATATGACTTTAGAGATCAAAGAGTTTATTTTTTTAAGTATTCTCGTACTAGGATGGTGTTTGTATCTTTTTTGGTATTCTGTATTTCGTAATCGAGATACATCAGTAATTAGGGTAGGGAATAGGCTTCCTGAGTTTACTCTTGAGAATTCTCAAAGAGCACATGTCTCTTCATCCTCTTTTTTAGGAAGTCCAGCAATTTATTTGTTTTATAGAGGGAATTGGTGTCCGTTATGTATGGCGCAAATCAAAGAGCTAGTAGCTCAATACAAAACCCTTGAAGAAAAAGGAGTGAATATGGTTTTTGTGAGTCCGCAACCGCATGGATTTTCGGAAAAACTCGCAAAGAAACATGGGCTACAATTTCACTTTCTAACAGATGTAAATAATAGAGTAGCTAAACAATTAGCGATTGCGTCTAAAAATGGGATTCCTTTTGGATTTCAAGCGTTAGGATATGATAGTGATACGGTGTTGCCTACCGTGATTATTACAGATAAAGATGGGGTGATTCAATTTGCTGATGTAACCGATAATTATCGAGTACGACCTGAACCAGATTTCTTTTTGGAGTATGTGTAGTTAGATATTAGTTAACAGATAAATTATTATCTTGTCACTTTAAAATGAATCAAAGAAGAAAGATTCAGTATAATTTTTCGCGAAAGCTTATAATTGATTACAGCTAAAATTAGAATAGTATGCTATTTTGAATGAAGGCGATTACGGTATAGTTCCTAATTAAAATGTAACCGCCTTGCTAATCAAAATATATAAAAATGTAATACAGTAATTAAATGAAAATTACTTCTGTATTAGTCTTTTTTACTAATACTAGATATTCTATTTTGAATGAAGGCGGTTACGGTGTGGTTACTAATCAAAAATGTAACCGCCTTACTAATCAAAATATTTATCTTTATTGAACAGTTACAGCAAATGTAACTTCGATATCGGTTTCTCCACCAGCATCAGCAAGACCTGTGTTTGGTTTTGTAGGCTCGTGACGAAGTGTTACGGTGAAGTTACCATCACTTGCATCTCCCGTTGTTAATGTAAATACAGTTCCCAATGGGTTACCATCACCATCAAAGTTACCATACTCTGTAGTGATATTAAGACCTGCAGCAGGTGTATAGAAAACTTGATGCTCATCATCTTCTTCTTCTACTTCTTCTGTAATATCTTCGGCTGGTGATTCAGTTTCATTTAAGAATGCTACAGTACCATTATAGGTAGTGTTCGCCATAATGTCTCCTACAATTGTAATTACAGGAGGGTTTGGTCCATCTTCACCATCACTATCTACACTTTGCAACGTTACATTTCCAGCAGTATTTGTTAATTGTACTCTTAGGGTTGTAATTACTTCTTCTTCATTAATTACTTCTGGTGGGGTATTATCATCATCACTAGAACAAGAAATTGCAATAATTCCTGCTGCTAATGCGATCATAAAGGTCTTCATAGATTTAATAGTTTTCATAATAATTGTTTTTAATTTAATTGTTTAATAGGTTTAATAGTTTATTTTCAATTGCAAACTTACATTTCTACCAAGGTCATCGGCAAAAAAGCGTTGTCTGTTTAAGTAGTTACGGTAGGAAGTATCAAATAAGTTTGTAACGGCTAATGCTACTTGTAAAGTAGATGTGTTACTTACTTCAAAGTCAAGTTGTCCTCTTAGATTAATTAAATGATATGCCTCTGGAGGTGTACTTACATCTACCAGTACATTGCTATCGGTTTCGACAATAAAAATTTCAAAATTATTGTCTGGAAATTCATTTTGTCTAAATGCGTAATAGCTCTCTGCAGTTATTTTTAAATTGTGCCATTTCTTATTTGTATAGGTTACGCGATTTGTAGTATTTACAGGCGGAATATTAATGAGTGGTAGATCTAAAGTGGTATCCTGTCCTTTAACAACAGATAGTTGATTGTTAATACTAATATGCTCGCTTACGCGAAATTCATTATCGATATCTACCCCGAGCAATCGTGCATCGGTCTGACGGTATTCCCAAACCTGAAAATTACCACGTAATGATTGCTGACTTCCTGTAGGTTCTATTAAGATAAAATCTGAAATGTAATTGGCAAACGGTGCAACAGTAAAAGACCACTGGGTACTTTTTCGCGAAAGCGCAATAGAAATTTTATTAGAGGTTTCTTGATCAAAACGAATATCTCCTAGTTCAATACGAGCAGCACTTTGATGTAACCCATCACTAAATAATTCAGATGGGTTAGGGGCTCTACTTGAGAGCGCATAATTTGCTGTAATGTTATAAGTATCATTAAAATCATACCCAACACCTGCAGTAGCTGATATGTTATGAAAGGTAAATTCAGGATTTGTCAATAGTTGCGTGCCTAGATCTTCAACGACTAATTCTGGAAATAACTCATCGTATCCTCTCGCTTCCCAAAAGGAAGTACGGTAAAACTTTTGTGCATCTATAAAGTTATAATCATAGCGAAGCCCCCCTTCAATAGTCAAGGCTTCTAATGTTTTAGAGGCTAATGCGTATACGCCAAAATCAAAACGATCATAATCAGGAATTAATCTGCGTATCCCTGTGGCAGGGTCAGGAAAATTAGTTTGTAAGCGTGCTAATAGTCCAATCTTAGCATCAATGGTATTATCTGCAGTATAATCAAAATCTAGTGTGGCACTGTGTGTACTTAATTCTAGATCTATCGCAGGCCGAACATCTTCACTGTCACGTCTAATATCAAATTCAAGTCTATTGTTTTGTTGATAATCATATTGAAAACTAAACTTTCCGATATTATCAAAACTTTTATAGGCATTGAGTCTTGCTACTTGATGTTTTACTTCCTGTCTCGGCGGATTGATATCATACGTGAAGTCTTCTATAAATAAAGGTCTATCACTATTAATAGCATTGGCAAGGTCGGCTGCACTTCCTACATGTGATGAACGTAAAATTCCTAATCTATTATTGTAAATAGAATAGCTGGCTTCAACACCATAAGAATATTTATTTACTCCAAAACGTATAGCAGCATTACGTTCAAAAGCTCCTGTATTACTTAATATATAGTCTGGCGCCTCAAAATCTCCAAAACGTTTTATGGTTCCTTGAATGCTACCATACCATCCTGAATTGTATGATTTGGTAAGGGTTGTTGTTACACTACCGCCACGACCATTAGATACTCCTGTAAGAAGAGTTTCTCCATATAAACTGTCTGATATTGGAATACGTCTAGGATTTACAATAATTGTTCCTCCTACAGCATCACCTCCATATTGTAATCCGGCTGCTCCTTTTATTACAGAAATGCTTCCTGCATTATTCAAATCTACATTGGGAGCATGTTCAACACCCCATTCTTGATCTTGCAATCGTGTACCTTCTGTAATTAATATGACACGACTACTGTGTAATCCTTGAATTACAGGTTTTACCACAGTATTACCAGTATTTAAAGAAGAAACACCACTTAACTGGTTTAAAGCATCTCCTAACGAACCCGCACTATTAGCTTGGATAGCTTCATTGGATACTTGAGATTCAATAGCCGTTTTTCCGCCATTTTTTTGAGCTTCTCCAGTGATTGAAATTTCCCCTAATTCTTCTAAGTGGTGTTCCATATTTATGGTACGTTCTGTATCTCCATTAATGGTTACGTTAATAGTTTGTGTATTACATAAGGGGTGTGATACACGTATGGTATAAGTGGCGCCATTACACAAATCATCAAAAGTATACTTGCCTTTTGCATTTGTTTTTATGGTATTACCTAGCTCTTCTATACTGAGTATTGCATCAGTAAGTGTTTCTTGATCGTGTAAATCAATAACATAACCAGTAAGTGTATAAGTGCAGTTTTGTGCTATACTTATACTACTGTACGTAAATGTACAGAGTACAATGAAAAATTTCATGGGTGAATAATTTGTTAATTTAAAGCGTAATATGACTTATTATTAACAAGCGGGAGGACCTCGTGATTCTGTAGTACGATATACAGAAAGATATACCGTTTGTGTATGAATAGTTTGTTCAGGGACATCCTGATAGCTTATAAACACGATTTCTTTAGAAATGTTAAAGACTCCATTATTTAAGAGTGTAACATCACAGAGACAGCAGTCTAGCTCTTTTTCGTGTATATGTGTATTAGATTTGTTTTTACATTGATCACTATGATCATGATTTTCTGCACTATGTACAAAGTTCACTACTGAAGGTAGCAACAAAAAAAGAATCAAGGCAATTGCCGATACGTTTTTGATAATATGTGAACGATATATATGCAAACTTACTTTCTAAACAAAAATTTAAACCCCATACGTGAGGCCATTTTGATCGCAAATTGCTTAAAAAAATTGTATTGACCAAATATCCAGCCAAAGATCACTAATAAAACTTGATATATTGGGAAAATTAACACAATTCTAACAGGCCAGTAAATCCATCCATTCGTTGTTTCTTTTGTAAGTCCTATTAATTCCATTAACGGATCAGAAATTTTACCTGCTGTAGTTCCTGTAACGGCAAAGACTAGAAACATCGCTATTAATTGCCATCGTTGTGTGACATTCCAACGCTTATATAATTTTTTAAATAGCCAAAATGTGATTTTTAATAAAATAAAAGCAATAAGTAGTGTACATACACTAATCGCAACGAGTACGTAGATTTCATTTTGAATAGAAATAGATGCTATAATACCTTTTGAGATGAGGTATGCAGAAAAAAAAGTGGCAATCAAACCAAGAATAATATGGATGAATTGCCAATTTTGAGTTATTTCCCAACGATTTTTGATATTCTGTATCACAGAACAAAAATACAACTATCGTAGCTTTTGCTCATAACGTCTTTCAAAAAAAATGAACCAATTATGTAATAAATAGTTTACTTCATATCCATAATCTACACCTCGTTCATAATTTATTTGCTGTAAGTAAATGTTAGGATCAAAACGCGAACTTTCAAGTACACGATTATTATACTCTATTACACGGATGAGGTTTCTGTTTTCTAAATAGTTCTGCTCGTAATATCCTCTGGGTTGTTGTGTTACTAACCAATTATTAAATCCTGGCTCTATGATAAGAATTTCAAATTCTAAACTGTCATTTGCAATACGTACTGTATCAGAAGTATCTCCAGCAGTATTTGCAATATCATTTTTTGTATTGGTGGTAGCGCATCCTATAATAAAGGTGGCGAGTAATAAGGTGTAAAATATCTTTTTCATAATAATAATCTTAAATGTACTGATTTTAGTTCAAAATTTGTGTTAATGAAAAGCAGTATCATTGCTGCTTTTTGTCGTTAACAAAACTATAGTACTTACGTGATTCGTAAAATGATAAATGAGGGAATGAGGCGTTTCAATGAGTAGATTGGTATATGTATAGAAAATCACTCAAGATGGCAATAAAAATCTTGAGTAATTATATTGATTTTAATTTTGGCTTTCGAGCCATTGTTTTGCTTCATTGGTATATCAGCAAGGAGAGAAGTTCTCTGCAGTAGCAATTCTTTTGTAATAGTATGTAGTACTGTCTATAACATTCTTAGTTTGATAATAGTTTGTATATGGATTCTGAGGATCTATAGAAAGTAATTTTGCTCCTATTTTTTTATACTCACTATCAAATACTGTAAACTCAGGTTGTTCGCGCATAGAAGTGATTGTTTTTAAAAAACTGTAAATCAATGAGTCTTATTCAAACAAAAAAAATCACATACTACCGAAATAGTATGTGATTCCATATACCGAACTAGGTTAAGTACGATTTATTTTCCGAAGAGACCTCCTAATAATCCGCCGATTCCTCCTTGTTTTCCTCCACTGTTAAATACCATTCCAGCGACATCATCTAAAATGCTTCCATCACCATCTGCATCTAATAATGAGGAGATTAAGCTTTGGTTTTCTTTTGGTTGTCCACCTAACATTCCGCCTAATAGTGCATTCATTCCATTTGCATCACTAACACCTGCCTGACGTGTTTGCTTTCCTAATACTCCCATTAAAATTGGAGCAGCTACTTTAAGAATCTGACTTACAGATCCAGCATCCATTCCTGATTTCTGGCTTAAAGCATTTTCTACAGTAGGACGATTTCCTCCTAAAAGGTGTCCTAAAATTCCTTCACCATCTTTTTGAACACTCTCATCTACACCTCCTTGAAAAAGACCTCCTAGATTGTCTAATATACTACCATCATGCTTTCCTGATAACGCTCCCATTAATCCTGCAGCTCCATCTTGCGTTTGTACATTTTTTTTCATGGCACCCATAAGTACTGGCATTGCCATACTTAATAGATTACCTGTATCACTTTCTGATTGACCCGTAGACCCACTCACTCCACTAATAATCTGCTTTCCCATTGGGCTATTTAATAAGTCTAGTAATCCTGACATCCTTTATATTGTTTTAAGTTATTAATGATTTCAATTTACGAAATATTTAAGGGAAAGTAGGTTTATAAGTTTAAAAATGCATTTTATCGATAAAAAAGTGTTTTTTATCGATGTTTTGTTTTTGAAATTGAGTAGATTTTATCGATTTTTATTTTAACATCCTTACATATAGTTATTTATAAGTGTGATTGTTTGACGCTTGTCATACATGTTTTTAACATTAGGATGTGGTTTTTATAGGATAATAATTGTGGTAAATAAGTTCTTTATGATATGATTTAAATATGTATGTATAAAAAAAACCAGCAGAAATGCTGGTTTTTTATTTTTATGCGTAGCTGTATTGTTATTTTAGAATATTTATAATCTGATCTGCAAGCTCTGTACCAATACGGTCTTGTGCTTGTTGTGTAGCAGCACCAATATGCGGAGTCAATGATACTCTAGGATTCATTAATACCTGAATTGCTGGCTTTGGTTCGTTTTCAAATACATCTAATGCTGCAAATGATAGCTTTCCTTTGTCTAATGCATCAATAAGTGCTACTTCATCTATCACACCACCTCTAGCTGCATTTACAATACCAGCACCATTTTTCATAAGTGCAAGTTCACCCTTTCCAATCACATACTCTTTTTGAGCAGGAACATGAAGTGTAATAAAATCAGATTGCTTTAAAATTTCTTCTTTTGCAATTGTTTCAACTGTAAATGATAGTGACTGTCCATCAAAGAAAGAAAGATCAATCGTTGCTTTTTCCATAAATGGATCACTCGCAATGACATTCATTCCACATCCAATAGCAATTTTTGCGACCTCTTGCCCAATACGCCCAAACCCTATAATACCCAGTGTTTTACCTCTAAGTTCAGTTCCTTTTGCGTATGCTTTTTTAAGATCTTTAAACTTTGAATCTCCATCTAGTGGCATATCTCTATTTGCTGCATATAAGAAACGTACACTTCCGTATAAATGCGCAAATACTAATTCTGCTACCGATGCAGATGAAGCAGCTGGCGTATTAATTACATGTAATCCTTTTTCACGTGCATAAGCAACATCTATATTATCCATTCCTACACCACCACGTCCTATAATTTTAAGACTTGGGCATGCATCAATCACTTCTTTACGAACCGTTGTTGCACTACGTACTAATACCACATCAATCTGTTCTGAGTTGATATAGTTAGCAAGTTGTTCTTGTGCAACTTTAGTTGTAATTACTTCAAATCCGGCTTTTTCTAGTGCATCAATTCCTGTTTGAGAAACACCATCGTTTGCTAATACTTTCATAGTAATGCCCGCATAAGCGGGTAATTTACATTCCCGTGAAGACGGGAATCTGTTAATCAATTTATATTAATCTTGCTTATGCTTTACGCTCTAGTTCACTCATTACATCTACCAATGTTCCAACACTTTCTAGTGACATTGCATTGTACATAGAGGCTCTATAACCACCTACACTTCTGTGACCGTTTAAGCCATTGATACCCGCTTCTTTCCACATCGCATCAAAAGTCTCTTTAAGATCTCCATCAGTTAATGAGAAGGTTGCATTCATAGAAGAACGATCTTCTTTGGCAGCAAAGCCAGTAAATAAAGGATTCAATTCTATTTCAGAATAAAGTAGCGTTGCTTTGCGGTCGTTTACTTCTTCTATAGCATCGATACCACCTTTCGCTTTAAGCCATCTCATCGTTAACATAGATACGTATACCGCATATACAGAAGGCGTATTAAACATACTTCCTTTGCTAATATGTGTTTTATAATCAAGCATGCTAGGAATAGCTCGTGTTACTTTTCCTAAAATATCTTCTCGTATAACAACCAGTGTTGTTCCAGCGGGACCCATATTTTTCTGAGCTCCAGCATAGATCATATCAAATTTTGAAAAATCTAGCTTTCGCGAAAATATATCACTACTCATATCACATATTAATGGACAATCCACTTCAGGAAAGTGCTTAATTTGCGTACCAAAAATAGTATTGTTACTTGTAAGATGTAAATAATCCAGTCCTTCTGGTAACACAAACCCTTTAGGAATGTATTTATAATTAGCATCTTTACTAGAAGCTACTTCGATTACTTCTCCAAAAAGTTTTGCTTCTTTAATTGATTTGTCACTCCAAGTACCTGTATTTAAATATCCTGCTTTGGTTTGGAGTAAATTGTATGCAGTCATTAAAAACTGTGTACTTGCACCTCCTTGTAGGAATAATGCTTTATATCCTAAGCCTTCTAAACCTAGTAACTCTAGTGCAAGATTACGAGCTTCATCCATCACATCAACAAAGTCTTTGCTTCGGTGTGAAATTTCTAAAATGGATAATCCAGAGTTATTAAAATCTAAAATAGCTTGAGAAGCTTCTTGGAAAACCTCTTGTGGTAAAATACAAGGTCCTGCGCTAAAATTATGCTTTTTCATTGGGTATTCTTTTTTTAAATACAATGCAAAGATGCCTAAAATGCGCTACAATGGCATTGATAATATGATAATTTATAAACTATTTTTTTAACAAAAATGCAATGGTATCTACACCATCAGCATAGTCATGCAATTGCGGTTTTTGTGTCTGCCCAAATGCAATGGTATCTATATCCAACGTTTCACCTACAATACACTGTATATTGTCTTTGTGATCTTCTAGTGTCTTATATAAAGTTTCTAAAGATTCATATCGTTCATAAAACAGCGTGGCAATAGGAGATCCAAAACTTGGATCTTCTTTAAGCATTAAAAATCCATTTTCTAATACATCAAAAAGACTCATTAAGTATACTGCTTTATTGTAATCATAATTATTAGCATACTTTGCCTGATTGATAATGTCTTTCCATGTAAAGATAGCATTAAAGAAGGCGTCAAAGTTATAGTCTTTTGGCACATATAGTTTAGACACATTACGACAGCCTAATCCATAATAACGAAATATATCTTCAGCCAGTGCTTCTAATTGAGCAGGTGTTTCATTACCTGTAAGCACTGCAATTGAGTTTCGGTTTTTACGAATGATATTTGGTTTTTTACCAAAATAATATTCAAAATAACGAGCCGTATTATCACTTCCTGTCGCAATGACTGCATCGTATTCAGGTAATTTATCTTCTGTAAATGTGATTTTTCCCTTAAAACCTGGTGCAGCATATTCCAAATACTTTGCTAGAAAGGGGAGGAGGTGTTTGTCATTGCTCGATTGTTTAACGATTACTTGATGCCCTGCTATGAGTACCGATAAGAAATCATGAAAACCCACCAGCGGGATATTTCCTGCCATGATGACGGCAATGGTTTTGGAGGTATACGCTTTATCGCTGCGCTCTCCCTCTGGTCGTGAATCTCCTAAACTCGATTTCGCGAAAGCGGACTCATACGTAGTCATCCATTGTGTAAGGTTTGATTCCGTAAGTGAAGACGCCCATCCTTCTATGGCATACAAGATATTTTCTTTTGTAAACCAACCGTTATACTCTCCAGCCAATTTGATTTGATGTTGAAAGCCATCAAAGAAAAGATCATTGTGCGCAACTCCTTTTTTTTGAGATATTTCTGTTCTAGAAAATTGAGATAAAAAATCTCCAAGTTGAACAAAAGCGTTAATTCTTTCTAGTAATTTCATATGTGCTTGTCTAATCTATGGCTAGGCATTATTTTTGTGCAAAGTTATTGAAAAAAGAACCTATGGCAATTATCATCACAGACGAATGTATAAACTGTGGAGCATGCGAACCAGAATGCCCGAACACAGCGATTTATGAAGGAGCCGATGACTGGCGTTATTCTGACGGAACAAGTTTAGGAGGAAATGTTGTCTTACCTAATGGAAAGGCAGTCAATGCAGACGATGCACAAGAGCCAGTAAGCGATGAGATTTATTATATCATTCCCGATAAATGTACGGAGTGTAAAGGGTTTCACGAAGAACCTCAATGTGCGGCAGTATGTCCTGTAGATTGTTGTGTTCCTGATGATGACCATGTAGAAACTGAAGAAGAACTTCTCGGAAAACAAGCGTTTATGCACCCTGAGGGCTAAAAAATATTTTAATATACACAAAAAAACACCTCCATTTGGAGGTGTTTTTTTGTTTAAGGCATGTTCTGTTGAAAAATAGTTAGTACTATTTAGTTGCTTTTAATATATAATTAGGGATCATTCTATTTGGAGGCGTACTTTTTCCATAAAGTAGATATGAATTGTAGTTTCCGCCTGTAAATACGGTAATCATATCTAGTTCTGGCCAGATATTAATTTTCTGTCCACCATTGCCTGAGGCTTGATAAGATCTGTACTTTTTTCCGTCGATAGTGAAATGTTTTTCATACCATAAATATCCATAATCTGCTTCATTCATATTGAATGTCTTATGAACCCAATCCTCTGAAATTACTTGTTTGCCTAGCCATTTCCCATCATCTTGATACACTTTTGCTAATTTTATTAAATCCCTAGGAGTTAATTTCAATTGACTAAAATTAGTCATACTCGCTTTATTTGGTTCAAAAGTCCATTCATAATTAGAGATTCCAAGGGGTTGGAATAAATGCTTTTTTGCAAAACTTTCAATCGTATTTTGAGTTGCTATTTCAACAAGACTTCCAAGAGTTAATGCACAGCCAGTACAATATGATGATGATTTTCCAGGAGCTGAGATCATAGGTAAGTCTAGTGTAAATTTCACCCAATTGTCACTTTGCATCATTGCCATTTCATTTCCTTTACTTTCTGAGTTTGAATCTTCACAATCTAATCCATGACGATACATAAGAAAATTTTCTACAGTAAGTGCTTTTTTTTGATCATCCAGATTAGCAATTTCTGGATATCTTGAAGCAAAATAGGGGAGGATACGGTCTTTCTCACTCTTTATAAACCCTTTATCAACAGCAATTCCAACAACACTTCCAATAAATGATTTGGTTGCAGACCTTAATTGATGTGGTGTGTCTTTATCATATCCATAAAAATATTCTTCAAGTACAACCTTGTTATTCTTATATATTAAGATACTATGTACTTCAGGAAATTCTCCCTTGATTGTTTCTTTAACCATGTTAATAATAGGTTTGGGATTTTTGAATTCTTCGTAAATAGTACCTGTTTTTAAACCGTCATTTACTTCTGTGGGAGTTTGATATTGATAGTTGTCAGGGTTTTTAAAAAACGCTTTTCTAGGATACATATCTATTTTTTGAATACGTGTATTTATAAGATTAAATGATAACCCTTCTGATGTATAGCCCGTTATTTCTTGTCGTTCATTTCTTTTAAATACGACAGCGCTTCCTTGCATGTCAACAAAACTATCTAAAGAGATATATCGCAAAGGATACTTTGCATGATCTATTACTGCATATAGCGTTGTGTCTATTTCTGACGCTTTTAATTGAAGGGAAGTATTTTGAATATATTCATACGTTCCTTCATAATCTAAGAGTTGTTCATATTTAGACTTTTCTTGGTGTACAGTGCAACTAGAAAATAATATAAAAACGATAAGAATGAATGACATTGTTTTTCTGATGTTACTACGTTTCTTTTTTTGTCTTAGAAAGGGAATCGCTAGTGGATAGATACATTTTTGTGAGGTAACGACTCTAAATACATTGAATATGATGACTAAGAAGTTAAAAGGCAGTACTGTTATAAAAAATAGAAACCCCCATTTTTCAACAGTAATCAATGCAATAGCTGCAAGAACATATAGTATAGCTATACTTAACTGAAAGTTGATGACTTTGATACCGTGTTTGTTATAAATAACGTTGTCTTCTTTTTTGTGAAGCCATATGAAAAGTGGAAATAAAACAGAAAATGGAAATATAAAACCTAAGAATGGGGACCCATGTAAAAATAACAACCATTTTTTTTGAACTATTTCTTCTTTCGGATTTTCTAATAGTAGTAAGTCATCGACTTTTATCTCTAAAGCATTTGCTAGTAATTTTATGGTTTGAAGTTGAGGTGTAACTTCGTTTTTTTCAATTCGTTGAATTGTTCTTATAGCTACTTCTGATTTTTCAGATAGGGTAGCTTGGGTGTATCCTTTTAGTTTTCTTTGATATAGTACGTTTTTTCCAACGGATTGATTTTCCATATGTTTTTTATTTGGCACAAAGTTATGGAGATTGGCCTGTTTTTAAGGCGTCATATGTGTGTCATCTATCTGTCATATACCTGTAAACACTGCGATTATTTAATGTGAAGAGGATTTTTAAAAATAATTCTCCCATATTGAAAAATAGAAAAATCTATGTTAACTGATATAAAAAACACCTCCAGATGGAGGTGTTTTTAGTTGTTATAAAGATGTTTAGAAGATCTAATTTCTAATTAACCCTTGTCCTTCTATCCAAGGTGCACCTGCATTTTTTAAATCATTTTCAAGTGCTGGAAGTGTCGAATTTACGATAGGAGCTAACTTCGCTTTTACTTTCTTAAGTTGACTTTGTACTCTACGCAAAAGTCCTTTATGCTCGTCTGTTGGACCATAGGTGTTTCCTAGCGCTCTCCATCCTAAAGAATTTCCATCACTTGCTGTAGGATTTGATCGTTCTCCAATCTCATCTTTTACAGGATTTCCATGTAGTTCTTTATCGATATCAAGTAAGGCCGTTTTAGCATCGTGTAAACGCATATACAAATCATTAGATGGTGATGATGCTTTATTTAAAGCGCGTAGCATTGCATCTACTGTTTGCTGACTTTTAGATAAAGCAATATTAGTAGCAGTTAAATCTTGTTGGAAGGCAAAGGCAGCTTCTCTAAAATTATCTATTTCCTGATATGACTTTCTAGGTAATGTACTTTCCATTAGTGGCGCCACTTGAAATGTTTCAGGTCCTTGCAATACGGTTTGTGTGCCATTCATTTGTTTTACTAAAGTTACTGTATAACTACCAGGAGTTACCATAACACCTGGCCCTCTAAAGCCACGACGTCCTCTTGGAGCACGCAAACGTTCTCCACTTTTGTTAGGATAGGATAGGTTCCAGTTTACACGGTTAAAGCCTTTTTTATTGGTTCCTTTTACAGTATTAATAACCTTTCCATTCGCATCTTTAATCACCAATAAGATTGCAGGCTTGTCTTGTCTGTTTTCGTCTTCTAAAGCATCCCATCCTGGAAATTGAGCATTCCCTTTCTTTTCCTTTTCTTTTCGTAGATCTTTGATAGACTTGATTTTGTTAGGCATATAATAGGTGATGTTAGCTCCAAAAGGTGGGTTTTTTGCAATCCATTCAGCATCTCCTTGACTTCCCACGCGATTGTGTTGTCTATACCAATGTGCCGTTTTTACAGGAAATAAGGTCGCTTCTGTAGTATTCATGCTTGGCGCGAAATTTCGTAACGGAGTAATATCATCCAGTATAAAAATTCCTCTACCAAACGAACCAGCAACCAAATCGTTTTCACGTCGTTGAATGGTAATATCTCTGATCGGAATGGTTGGCATTCCATCTTTTAATTTCATCCAGTTAGTACCTCCATTTGTAGTAACGTATACACCAAACTCTGTCGCTGCAAATAATAAATCTTTCTTTACGTGATCTTGTACCAATCGCCAGATCAATAATTTTTCTGGTAAATCCCCGTTGATGAGTTTCCAGCTTTTTCCTTTATCTGTACTCTTGATGATATAGGGTTTATAATCTCCATATTTATGATTGTCTAGAGCAGCATATACAACATTGACATCAAATAAATCGGCGCGTACATCATTTACAAAAGGCGTTGTAGGTACTCCCTTGATAGTATTTAGGGTAAATTTCTTCCAACTAGCTCCTCCATTTTCGGTCACTTGAATCAGACCATCATCTGTACCTGCATACAACAATCCTTCTTGTTTTGGCGACTCGGCTAGCGAAGTAATGGTGTTGTAATTTGACATGGCGTATACATCCCACGCATTATCCCAACTTTGTGGTTTGTCATAATATGGGAAAGTCACACGTTCTTGATTTAAGGTTAAATCTCCAGAGATAGGTTCCCATCCATCACCTCTGTTTTCAGATTTCCAAACACGTTGTGAAGCAAAATAGAGTCTTTTAGGATTATGCGAACTCACCACAATAGGAGCGTCCCAATTGAAACGTTCAAAAGGATCTCCTTCTCGCGCTTGCGGTTGAATAAATACTGTTTCTCTAGTCGTATGATCAATTCTCCATAGAGCTCCTTGTTGGAATTCTCCATAGCTAATATTAGGATTCCCCGGTTCGGTAGCAGTTTGCGCACCATCGGCGCCTAATGTTTTCCACCAATCGGCACTTGCAATTCCATCAGAGCTAATGGTTCTAGAAGGACCTGAATGTGATCCGTTATCTTGCGTTCCTCCATATACATTATAAAAGGGGAGGGCATCGTCTACGGCAATTTTGAAGTATTGGGTAATCGGTAAGTTGCGTACATACTTCCAGCTATTGGTATGGTCAAAGCTTTCATACAAACCTCCATCAGTTCCGATGAGTAAGTAATTAGGGTCTGATTTTTTAAATACCAATGCATGACTATCACTATGCTGATTAGATCGTTTCATATTGGTGAAGGTCTTCCCGTGATCGGTAGAGATCAACGCCGAGTTATTCATCATATATAGCGTTCCTTCATAATGTGGGGAAGCAATAATTTCCTGATAATAATGAGGTCCTGTTCCTCCAGAAACCGCATCTGATTGCTTCGTCCAGGTAGTCCCTCCATTTGCAGTCATATACACACCGCCTTTTCTTCTATCTAATTCGATAGCGGCATATATCACGTCAGAATTAAAAGGTGACATAGCGAGTCCTATTTTACCAAGATTGGATTTCGGAATCCCACTTTTAAGAGATTTCCAAGTTTCTCCACCATCGGTACTTTTATGCAATCCAGATCCGGGACCACCACCTAAATAACCAGCCACGGTACGATGTCTTTGCCATGTAGCCGCATAGAGTACATCTGAGTTGTTTGGGTCTATAAGTAGATCGGTAGCGCCTACCCATGCATCATCTCCTAAGGTGCGCTTCCAAGTGTTTCCTCCATCTATGGTTTTATATACGCCACGTTCGCCACCTTTACTCCAAAGCGGCCCTTGGGAAGCGACCCATATAATATCTGAATTTTCTGGATGTACTATGATTTTAGAAAGATGTTCTGAATTTTTCAATCCCATATTCTTCCACGATTTCCCATCATTATGGCTTACATAAATTCCATCACCAAATCCAGCATGGCGTCCTCCTACATTTTCACCTGATCCTGCCCAAATGGTACTTGGATTATTAGGATCAATAGTGATGCATCCCATAGAATAGACTTTTTCATTATCAAAAAGCGATTTCCAAGTCGTTCCAGAATTCGTTGTTTTCCAGATACCTCCAGATCCTACGGCAACGTACCATACGTTTTCATTTTCTGGATGAATCGCAATATCTGCAATACGCCCAGAGGTCATCGCCGGACCAATGTTTCTAAATTTTAAACCGCTATACGGATTTTTAGGTTTTTCTTGCGCATGGAGTGTCATGCTAACCGCGCATAGGAATAGCATGAGATAGTTGAAAGCAATCTTCATTTTTTGGTGTGGTTTTAGTGATTATTCTATGAGATCATCTAAAACTTTTAAGGTTGTCATCCTGAATTTGATTCAGGATCTCATTATGTGAATCATACCTGTGAGATTCTGAAATGAATTCAGAATGACGTCGTAAAGATTTTTAAAAACAATCTCATAACTCCTAAAATTACAAAAATGGGTTGAAGGCTTTTGTTAATAAGGTTGAATTTTAACGAAGTTTTGGTATTTGGTGAATGATGGATGGGATATGTTTTACTTAATAGTGTTCCTGCTATAATGAGTAGAAATGAATTATTGTTTTATACGCTTTCGCGAAAGCGTATACAGAATGCATCCATTATAGAACTCTATTTTTCATTTTGTTTGTTTTTTTTATTCCAAACTCGAGTTACATTCTCAACATTTTTAATAGTCATTTTTTGCGTTTGGAGTAAAGTTCTTATTCCATGTATCATGATCATGGAGGCTTTTCCTGTTTCTATAAAATACTTTAATTCATTTCCATCTTCTAGTTGTAATAGACCTAAAGTGAAAGGGTCTCCTCTATATCCTTTAAAGTCTCCAGGGTTTTTTTGAATTGCATTCATTAGATTCCCAATAGTTTCAACCCCATTCTCTTTTGTTATCAATTTTTGAGTCGTTAAAATACTATAATTAGCATCATCGATAACTGTTGAGCAAATGATTAATTCGTTTTCTTTTAAATACAATTCTAATCCAGCATAGGGAAAGTTAGTGTTAGATTTATAAAACCTAGACCATTTATAGTCAAATGGTTTCATCGTACTTCTTTTTATTGCAGCTATACAAATGTTATGTATGGATGTATCTGTTTTCTTCACTTTTAATTCCTGTTATGGTTTTAGCTATTATTCATAATAGGTATCTAATGTAGTAATATAAATGAATTCTTTGCTATATAGGCTACTTTGATAGGCTTCGTATGACATTTCGTGAACCTGCCTCGCCGGCAGGCAGGAGCGTATACAGTGACATTTTTTCTAGACGCCTTATATAAAAATAGAGTAACACTCTAATTTAGAGTGTTACTCTATTTTTGTCAAACTTTACTTGCTAGTGCTGCCTGTGAGATTCTGAAATGAATTCAGAATGACGTATATGATTTACTTGCTTTTTCTAAGATAAATGCTTCCTTGACTAGCATCTAGTTTCATTTTGGTTTTCCCTCCATTTAGTTCCAGTCGCATTCTTTTTCCATCAAATTCGGTAAGATCTTCATTTAAAACCTTAAAATCAATATCACTTAAAATGCGATTTCCAGTGGCATCTAGTTGTACATTGGCATTTTGAGGTAATGTCATATCAATGTATCCATCATTACTGATTAGAGAATATAAATTTGTAGGCGATACTTTATCAAAAACTACTTTTATATTTCCGCCTATCGTATTTGCTATGACGGGACCACTTACATCGGTTAAGTTGATAGAACGATACGAAGTAGCAATCTCGGCTTCTCCTTTAAAATCTGATAATTTCCAAGCATTCGAATTAGAGGTAATAAAAAAGGTATTTGAATTGGTCTTCTTGCATCCTTCTGTATTCCATAATAGTTTTACCGAGTTAGGAATGAGTATTTCATATTTGTTATTAAAATTGACAGTGTTTATGATGCCTGGATTATTAGATATACCATTATAATCTTTGATAATTAATTCTCCTGGTTTTTCTGTAATGTCTAAATACAGATTGTCAGCAGGATTGTTTGATTTATTTCCTAAAGGAGTCAGGCCTTCTTCCAGTTCTTTATTCTCCTCTTCATTAAAGAAGGATGTATATCCAAATACCACAGAATCTGTTGATTTTAGCGTTTTTAATTTCTCGCCAAAACGGTTGTAATAGGCATAGTTTGCGTTATTATTGAGGCTTTTAATGATGACTTCATCGCCATCATATCCGCTAATGGTCATATTAGCTGTGGAACATAATTTTAAGGTTCCTTTTGTAAACGTGATGCGTTTTTCATTTTTTTGTGCGTATCCTGTTCCTATGATGAAAAGGAAAGTGACTAGTGTGATAATATGTTTCATTTTGTTCGTTTTATTGATTTAACATGGCCAATGAGGCAGATGCGTTCCCTTTTACTAAGGGTAATGATTCTTTGTTTTCTATAATTTTTTTAAGTGGTTCTTTGGCTCGTTGCTCTCTTAAAATGGAAACCGATTTGATAAGTTTCAGCTGTACTAAGGGTTCTTTTTCTGTTTCCAAGGCTTCAATGAGGTTGTTGCGTACTCTTTGATTATTAGGAAACTTTAAAAGAGCATCTATGACAGCTATTTTAGAATTACTATCGGAATCTTCTTTTAGAATTTTAAAAAAGGCATGCAGTATTTTTTCATCTTCTTCTTGATTTTGATACTGATCTTCTATATCATAGATGGCTTGTAAACGTGTACTATTGGTTTGATCTTCTCCTAAAGCAAGCACCAGGTTGTCTCTAATTTCTAATTGTTCTTTTTTGTTTTCATTATAAAGGTATCCCAATGCAATAACGAGTACCAGACTTGCTGCCATAGACACATATCGAATCATTTGTATCCTTTTGGAACGCTTTGATGTATGCAACTCTTTTTTTAGTCTCGTTTCAAAATCTAACGTTGCATTGTCAGGCATTTGCTGATCGTCAAAGGCATCTTTGTGCTTCTTTATAAAATCTTCTACATTCATACTTCTACGTTGTTTTGCAATTGCTGTATTAAAAGACGTTTTCCTCGTATGTATTGATTACGTACCGTACTTTCATTTAAACCTAATTGTTCGGCGATTTCTCTATGCGAATAGTCTTCAATGAGGTACAATATGATAATGATTCGGTATTTGTCTTTTAATGCGTGTATTGCTTTTTTTACTGCGGCTACTTTTAAAGACGTCTCTTCAAAGGTATCTGTGTCTTCTTCCTCTTCTTGAAGCGCTACCGAGTCTTGTAAGTCATCGAGTTTCTTTTTCTTTCGTAAGAAGTCTAAAGAACAGTTGATGACAATACGTTTTAACCAGGCGCCTAGGTTATGATTGTCTTCAAGTTTTGAAATATTTTGGAACGCTTTGATAAAGGCATCGTGCACGGTGTCTTGTGCATCTTGTTTGCTTTTTACAATTCTAAAACTCACGTTGTACAGCATATCTTTATAATTAAGATAGACTTGCATTTGTGCTTTTAGGTTATTGTTTTTGCATGCTTCTATTAATTCTAATTGTTCCAAAAATCGGTTTTGATGTGTTGTTAGTGAAACTCAGTATTGAGAAGTCTGTAAGACGCACTCAATAGTGTAAGTTAAACTAATCCCGCTTTTCAGCGGGAGTTTTGATTTAATGCCTTTACACTATA
This sequence comes from uncultured Dokdonia sp., assembly GCF_947492815.1. Lineage (GTDB taxonomy): Bacteria > Bacteroidota > Bacteroidia > Flavobacteriales > Flavobacteriaceae > Dokdonia. Next base: position 15,763 of record NZ_CANLOB010000015.1, on the reverse strand, counting down.
ATAACGTACCTTTTTTAAAAGTGTCGCAAAAAAGTTTTGGGTACCGATTAAAGTTATGGAAATGTTTGGGGAGATGTGGGGGAATTTCAATGAAGTTAATAATTATTTGACTAGCTCTCGATTTGTATCCGTAATAATATAAGTCTATATTATTTTTGAATACATAATTATTTATAAAAATGCTCTCTAACTTTCTGTAAGAACTCTATTTCCTCTTTGTTTAGTCCTTTATCTTTTGAACCTGCATGGGCTGATAGATTTCTATATGAATTAAAGTATGAAATCCATTTAACTCTAGTAGCTTTACTTCCTATTCCATCTCCAATATCTATAGTAAACCTATTTTCAAATGTTATAAAATCTTTTTGATCATTTTCATTAATTGGAACCTTAGTCCAATATTTTGTAATTATTGATTTATAGTCATTTATTGTAAACATTTCGGTCCATTTAGTTTTTTTCTTCTTTAGACCTTCTTTATAATATCTCTCGTTCTCTTCTTCAGCCCTTTTAAGACATTCTCTTTTAATTGCATTTATTTCTAAATCCCAATCTATTCCAAAAAGAATTTTAATCGTATCTAAAACATGAGTTTTCGTATACTTTTCTATGTCATAGATTAAATCATGAGCTTTAAGTTGTAATGATTCATCTTTTCTCTCTTTCCAGTCAATTAGTTCTATTGGTTCATATTCTTGATGAGCTTCATTTACGATACTTTGAAAATATCTTAACCATTTAATATCTGCTCCAGACCCTAAGTTTACCAGGTATTTATTATGATCTTCTTCAGAAATATTTTTGATAAATTCTAATAGAGATTTGATATATTTTTCTATTGAATTAAATCTGTCTTCAGCATTTGTTAATCTATTAATTAAATTATTTTCAGATACAAATTTATGTAAACTTCCGATGAGTGTAATGAAAGCGTAAGTCCCTCTATTTGATAAAATTAATGATTTTTCGTCATCAAATACATTAGGGTAATTAGATTCTACAAATTCATAAGATCGAATTAACAACGAAATAATTCTTTTTTTTGCGTTCTTCATCGCTTTATCGTGATCACCTTGGGCAATATTATAAAGAGAATATTTTACAGTATTTTCTTGATATTTATTACCTATTGCTATGGGTAAAAGACTTGATTTAGTTAATGCGGAATAAAATGGTTTGAATGTAAGATTTGAATGATCTTCTCCAATAGATATTTTACCATTTAAAGGACTAAGTGGAAGAGTCCCTAAATCTTTGACAATAGATGATTTAAGTGCTTTTATTCTAGATGCTGCTATCTCACTACCCCAATATAGATCTTCTTCAAGAGTAAGTCTTAAACTAGGACTCACAGCTTTTTGATTTTGATTTATATCCATGAATATTTCAAGTTGCTTTACTGAACTTAGATTAGTAAACGCGACTACAGGAATAGTATTGCTAGCTTTGAAATCTGAATTAGCATATCCATAGACTCTGTGTTGACCATCTATTATATAAGCAATTGCATATGCATTAGGTATTTTTAAGATACCTGCCCGAGATCTAGAATCACTAGCTCTTGAATTAGCTTGAAATTCAAGTTTATGTTTACCTTTATTAAAATTAACAATTATTGAATTTGGGAAATAGCCTCCTGCTTCAAGAAATTTAGTTATTCCTTTTAATCGACTAGGAACTAGAAGTCGTTGGTAGGTGGGCATTTCAGATTCATTGGCTTTTGTTCTATGTAATATAAAGCCCATTTTAAGTAGAAGATGCGGTTCAATAGAAAACATATAATACTTTTCTTTACCCATGAAACCTTCTAATGCCGGTAATTCTATTCTTTCAGTTGAAATTAATTGATGTTTAAAAATTATTCCAAGTAATTGATACTTTGCTGCATCTTTATAGTTTCTAATAAGAGAATTTATATAATTATAAGTATTATCATTATAATAAAAACCTCCTACTTTTTTTAAGCGCTCAATATCTACACTTTCATGATCAATTCTTATATTTCGTGTAGCGTATATGAATTTTATTTTTAGAGTATTTCCTAACATCTGCTTCAATGTTTTTTGAAATCCAATTAACATAGTAGCAAGGGCAGTGAATTCATCTTTTAAAGATTTCGGTTTTCGAGGTTTCTCACTTGATTTACATTCAATTATTATTATTGATTCATCATCAATTGCTATTACGTCTATTTGTTTACTATCTTCCTCTTCTTTTCCATAAGGTAATTGGAACGATTCATCAAAATTCATATTCCGATACCCTAATTCATAAAATTGACACCAAATATCATCCTCAAACAGACGGTTATGAGACTTAGGTTTCCTTAGTCTAGTTTTAGTTTTTAAAATTTTGAAAACCTCCCAATCATCATCTAAATAATCTTCAACTAAATTATGAGTCACACTTATTTCATCATAAATTACTTTTTTAGCTTTATAAATCTTTCCAAGTTTAGAAAGATCGTTTGTTAGCTTTGATTTAATCTCATCTATTGCAATTTGCTTTAGGAATGCCATAGGTTAATTCTTGATATTAGATATTAAATATTCTTCATAATTTCCTCTTACAGCATTGATTCCTCCAATTATGCTAATTCTATTGAGAGTGTATATTTTATTACTGTCCCTCTTAAAAACTTTGTGTACCCATTTATGTGCTGCATTAGTCAAAATATAATAAGCTCCTATTTCTTCAATTTTGTCAATATATTTTGCTAAACGTAATTGAGATTCTTCATTAAATAGCTTTGCATTATATTTTATAAAACCATTATCATTATGTGTAACTGTGTAAGGAGGGTCTAAAAAAATCAAATCTTTTGGTTTTATTGAGTCTAATGATTTTTCAAAATCTTGATTTATGATTTTTGCATTTTTTAGTATCTTAGAAACGTTTCTCATATTTTCAGGATCAACGTTGTAATTTTTTTTATAACCATAAGGAACATTATATTCACCTTTTAAGTTGACTCTGAAAATTCCATTAAATGAAGTTTTATTTAGATATATAAACCTAGCTGCCTTTGTAGCTGCTTTCCTTGGTGAGGAATTTCTAAGTTTATAATAAAAATCCTTATCATTCTTATAAGATTCTAATATTTTAATCAATTCTTCAACATTATCTCTTACTTGAATGTATGATTCAATTAATTCTGGATTTAGATCTGAAAGAATTGATGTATTAGGTTGTAAGTGAAAAAAAATTGCCCCTCCACCCAAAAATGGTTCGTGGTAATTATTATAAATATTACCTGGAAGAAAGTCATCAATGTATTTAAGGAGCCATGTTTTTCCACCAGCCCATCTTAAAAAAGGTTTTATTTTTTTTGTTTGTTGCATTTAGATTGCTTCTAATTTTTATTTAAACGTTACAGAGCGTTTGTAAAACTCTAAACCTACCCAATTCCCCACAACCTTCGTTACGGAAACCCGTAAATGAGTCAGAAAGTTTCTTTTGTCTTCGTCATTTCGATAGCGTGAAGAATGAACGACGAGCTTGCCTGCCGCAGGCAGGAAATCGCATAACAGTGAATATTTTATCTGTGGGATCTTAGTATGATGTGTGATCTCTCCTGCAGTCGAGATGACTGCTTGTTGCTCAAGTGACGAAGTTTATTTTAATACTTCGGTAAGCTCATTATAAACCTATGCTTCATTATATCTTTTCGCGAAAGCGAATTTTAAAAAGAGAATATAGATTATAGAGAAGAGAGAAGAGAGAAGAGAGAAGAGAGTCTATAGGTGATTGTGTTTGAGATTCTGAAACGAGTTCAGAATGACGATAAAAGCTTGTTAGACCCTGAAATGAATTCAGGGTGATGTTAAATAATGTATTTACTCCTTTTCTTTTTTCTTGCCTAATGAGATTTTGTAGTCATCGATGTTGCCTTTGATCTTTAGGTTGAGGTACCTGATTTTTTTGGTGGTGTCTATGGCTACAATGGCATCTTCTTGTTCTGGGTTTACAAGGGTGTCTCTTTTGCCTTTAAATAGTTTTTGCCAAGCGGCTTTTCGTGCGGCTTTCCAAGGAATACGTAGGTAGTAATCAATATTTTGATCGCTATCATGGGTACCTGATAATTCCATATGACCTATGGTAGATTCGATAGTCATCATAGGAATATTGATGGTTCCTTTCTGTATGTCTATGTTGTTTTGTAGGGTGTCAAATCGGATGTTTTGGAGGTTTTTATCACCCATATAATCCGAAAGTGCGAGCATAGGGTCGTAATTTTTTAATCGCCCGTTTAATACTTTGACGTCCATTTCTATGGTAGATTGATCCAGATCTGGTGTCATATCTGGGTATACTCTAATCTTGCCTTTGATTTGAGATGTGAGTTTACCTTGTAAATTTTCTGAAACGAGATGGTCTTGTCCAAAGTTTTCAAACTTGAAGAGTAGTTTGTCCAAATCTACATTGGTCATTACCAAGTCGGGTTGCATATAGATATGCTTAGGATCACTACCATTAAAATAACCACTTAATCGGATGTTTCCTCCAGCGGCATTCATATCTAGTGTATCTATATAGATGTAATGGTTAGGGGTGGTTCGTATATCGGCTTTTATATTTTGAAGATCGATTCGGTGGTATATAAAATGTCCGATATCTGCCTTGAATTGCATGTCTGTAAATGGCAGTTCATAGAGATTGAAGGCTTCTGCATGTTCTTTGACATCATCGGTTGTAGTGCTTACGACCTCTGTTGGTGTTGTTGGTGGACTTAGTTCAAAATTGAATAGTGCATCAAAGTCAATATAATTTGCTTTTACAGCGAGATAATTATCTCTTTTCTTGATTTGTAGATCTTCTCCTAGGTAATAGTTGAGATCGAAATTAAAATTGGTAGTTCCTATTTCTCCATGAAAGTCTTTAATGACAATGTGGTCGTCTTCGTAATGGATATTCCCTCTAAAATTATCAAAGGGTAGGGGATGTACTTTCATTTTGGCATTCAACTTATCTAAACCTAGATCGATGGAATGTAATACAGAGTCTTTATAATGCATACTCGATGAAAAATGCAATGCCAAGTCATCTAACTCTTCATGTCTATAGTCTTCTGGGACATAGTTTTCTCCTTTGTAGGAGAAGAGGTCTTCCAGTCGTAACATATCTGATGTGAGGTTGATATCTAAATAGACATCTCCATTCAGTTCAGGTTGCATCCAAAAGGCATAATCATGTATGAGTCCATTAAAGTGAAAATCACTATCATCTATAAAGCCTGTGAAATCGATAATTTCTAAGTCTTTGGTGTCTATAAATACATCGGCATTAAAATCGTGTAGTGTATGTGGGTAATGTTTTAAGTCTGCATACAGGCTATCAATAAAGAATTCCCCTTTTGGTAAATAGTCAGATTCTGTAAAATCTTTCGCGGAAGCGTTAAAAGAAAGCCCTAAACTCAAGTCTTTTATTTGTTCGTCAATACCTGTTTGTGTAGAATCTTGTACAGAAAAACGGGTAAGTTCTGCAATATCCAAATGGGTAGAAGTAATGTCTAAATGGGCTTTTACAGGGATACTGGTATGATGTACAATCGCTGGTAAGTCTGAAAGAAAACCAGTAATGGATAGATCTGATTTTCCCATTAAGAGTTCAAATTTTTTAAGTGTTGCTTCTTTGCCATTCATGACTAAGTTTACATTCAAACTGTCTAAAGAAACGGGGAGTTCTTTGGAAACAACATTTAAATCTTTTACGATGAGCTCTGCAAAATAGGCTTGATTTAGTTTTTGTAATGCTTTTTCGGGATTGTCAATATCAATGATATCGTGAAAATTCATTTTTAATGAAACTTGTCCAGAGGCATCTTGTACTTGGTCTAGTTCAAAAAAATCTACGATAAAGTCAAGATTGAAATTGGAATCTACTTGCATTTCTACTTCTGGAGATTCGAAGTTTTTGACAAAAATAGAGCCTTTAAACTCTCCTTTTTCTAATGATGCAGTGATATCGTTTAGGGAAAACTCCATGGTATTGGTATCTCTGTTTTCTCCGTTGGTGAAATGACCATTAAAGCCTAGGTTATCTATCTTCTTATTTTTTTCTGTGTTTTCTAAGAAGGCTTTTCCTGCGCCAAAACTGGCATTGATCGCTGGTCTATTTCCTTTATTTGCAGGACCTTTAATACTGGCATTAAAATAAATTTTACCTGCATTGTTGTATTTTTCTAGTACAGGAATTACATCTGCTGGCGCAAAAGCAATCAGCATATCAAAATTGGTCTTTGTTCCTTTTATAGACAGATCCAGGTCTACATCATTTTGTGTGTCTATACTGCCTTCTAATTCAAAGTCGCCATTTTCCATTGAAATCCCTGATGGTTGTATCTCAAGAATACCGGTATGTTCATTAAAAGTAAGATCTGTATTAATTTCAAAATGCTTTTGACGAATAAAAGTAGTGTCACTATCTTTTATGACATTCAATTCAAAATGGGTGTCTATATGCCCAGCGATGATACTATCTTTTCGGCTAAAACCACCTGTACCTGCGTATATGAATTTTTCGACATCGGTATTAGTGGCTTCATCTAACGTATGGATATCTAGGTTTTTAAATTTGATTTTTTTAAGATGAATATTCATAGAAGGACTTTCTGTTTCAGAAGTGCTTGCTAAGGAGTTTTGAATATTGGTAGTATTGTTTTCGTGAATGATAATGTTAAAAATGCCATCTTCAATTAATACTGATTGAATGTCATAGTTTTTATTGACAACATCCCATAGGTTAAAGCCTACATAGATGTCTTTTACGTCCATGATGATGGGGGCATTGTCTTCTTTGGTTTCAAAAATTTGTACATCATTTACTTTGATAGAGATGTGCGGGAAGTTACCAAAAAGGGATAGTTCACTTTCTCCAACACTAATAAGCCCTTTGTGTTCTAGGTTTAGCTTTGCGATCTCTCCTTTAATAATTTCAGATTGATTGCTTTGAATATAGAGTATAAGCCCTCCTACTACAAGTATAGGAACTACTATGAATGCTAGTAAAATTCGTTTCCAGAATTTTTTAATCTTCATTTGGCGTTAGAAAAATTAGTTAACTTTAAAAGTAACGAATTCGTATGAAAGATTCTTGTGTTACTAACGATTTTGTTTTCCTAATATCTGTTAATTAACTGTTTTAAGAATTGAGAATAGGAAAGAGTGTTTAAATCTTCTTAGTACAAGATGATTAGGCTTGTTCAAACTCTCGACTGCGCTTGAGGTGAGAACTAGATAGGTAGTGTGCTAACAGAGATTAGACTAAAATAGCGTACTACTCTACATTAGAGTGTTACTCTATTTTGAAGTGAAAATGGAATAGTTAAGGTGATTAAATGATTTTCGCTTTCGCGAAAATTGAATCGAAATGGTCAAATATGAGAAGAGTATCTAAACTAATGTATTTCGAATTTTAGTGTGTCATTATGGTATGGGATTCTGAAACAAGTTCAGAATGATGCTTTCTTTTACAAATGTTACACTGAACTTATTGAAGTGTTCAGGATACGTTTCTGTATTGCTTTTCGCGAAAGCGTATTTAAAGAAAATAGTATATGGAGATTAGAAAAGGAATCTCATCTTATTCTGTTTTGAATTTTGGTGTGTTATCACGGTATGGGATTCTGAAATAAATTCAGAATGACGCTTTTATTAACAGATGTCATACTGAGTTTATCGAAGTACTTCGTATAAATTTCTATGTAAGGACGTAGTCGAGACCTTCTTATTGAAAGATAAGTTGGTTTATCTAAGTGTTCTATTGCCAGTTCATCGCATATCATGAATAAAAACCTAAAATGATTAAGTGATTTTCGCTTTCGCGAAAATTGTATCAAAATGACTATATACAGCGTATAGAGAATAAACCTTTCTAAAATGATATAGGTTTTGTTATGAACTTCTAAAAAAGAGTGTTAAAGTACTATGCTCGTTTAGTGTATACATTTATTTTCGCGCCTTTTAAAATCAAAAATTAAACTAAATGAAAAACTTAAAACTATTTGTACTTGCTTTTGTAGCATTTAATCTTGTATTCGTTTCTTGTAAAAGTGATGATGATAATGATAATGGTTCTGAAAATGTAATGACTATTGATGGAGAAAACTTTACTGTAGAAAGAGGGTTTTTAACGTCATTTGGGGATAATGGAAATGGAAGCTTTGATTGGGATGTTGATTTATTGTCTGATGGGTTTACGATAGATATTAATGCACAAACGGCTACAGGTGTGGGTGCTACGATTTATTTAGATCTTAATTCAGATAGTGCAACAGGTCTTACTCCTGGAGTATATACATTTTCTGAAACACGTGAAGCATTTACATGGGTAGCTGCAGAAGGAATACTTAATTATAACATAGAAACAGATAACGGTATTTTCTTTGACGCAATAGGTGGTACTGTGACAGTTTCTGGAACAGGAAATAATCAACTTATCGAAGTAGACTTAGTAGGTCCAGGAAATACTGCTATTACAGCTACGTATAGAGGTACGCTAGAAAGTCTTATAGACTAAGCTTATCCTTTATGTATCATACAAAAGCCATCTCAAGAGAGATGGCTTTTTTGATATATGCTTAAAAAGAGCTTATATATGGTAAGGTTCTTTTTAAAGAAAATAATAGTATTTATTGTTTTACAAAACGAACTACTCTTTGTTCGCCAGAATCTTGAATGGCTTGTAAGAAGTATATTCTTTAGTTCGCTTTCGCGAAATCATATCCAGAAAAATAATCTATCAAATTATACATCTTGGTCGCTTAACATCATGACGTTTTGAAATGTATGTATCATGTTGTTTTTGAATCTAACAAAGCAATCTCTAATACAAACGTATTAGTTATTGTCCTCTTAATTTCTTTATATTTAAGAAAAAATAACCGCCATGAAAAAATTACTCTTTGCACTTTTATTAGGATCTGTTTCACTTCAAGCGCAAGTAAAAGCGTTAGTAGGAGGGACGCTTATAGATGGATATGGATCTACTCCTATAAAGAATAGTGTAATTCTTATAGAAGGGGAAAAAATAAAAGCAGTGGGAACTATTGCAACATTAAAAATTCCTGAAGGCGCCGAAGTGATTTCTACCGAGGGTATGTCTGTACTTCCGGGTTTATGGGATATGCATGTGCATACCATGATTAATGGACATGCTGATTATGCGTATTGGGATAAAACCTATTTACCCTTATTAGAGAATACGATTATGCCAGCTTCTGCTGAGCAGTTATTGATGGCAGGTGTTACGAGTGCACGTGATCTTGGAGCGCCTTTAGAAGAGAGTATTTCAGTACGAGACCGTATTAATAACGGAGAAATCCCTGGAGCTACCTTATATGTATCTGGTCCTTTTATTCAGAAGAAACCGTATCCAGGAACAGAGGCATTTCGATGGGGAGTAAATGGTCCTGATGATGCGCGTAAAAAAGTAAAACGCCTCGCCGATGCAGGAGTAGATTGTGTTAAACTCATAGATCAAGATCAAATGACTACAGCCGAGCTTCAGGCAGTGGTAGATGAAGCTCATAAACATCAATTAAAAGTAGTAGCGCATGGACATCGTCCTATGGAGATTATAGCAGGTTTAAAAGCAGGAGCTGATTGTTTTGAGCATACGGGACTTTCATCTGCGCCGAGATATCCAGATGATGTAATGGATGCGATTAAAGCACGTACTGCACAAATGAATTTAGGACCTTTGTTTTGGTGTCCTACCGTAGAAGGGTTATATAATTACGAGTATGTACGTGATCACGGCGAGCATTTGGATAATGATTCTTGGCATCGTGGGTTACATGACACCATTGTTGCTGATATTAAAAATAGTTTTACACATAAAGATAGGTTGCCTTATTTTCAATTAACTCCTGTGCGTAAGCCTACCTTAGAAACTAAGATTAATCAATTGCTGGATGCGGGTGTTGTACTTATGATTGGTACTGATAGCGGTATTCCTATGAAATTTCATAGTCAGTCTACATGGAACGAGTTGGACGTTTGGGTCAATGAGTTTGGTATCGATCCTATGTATGCGATACGAGGTGCTACTTATTGGCCTTCTTTATGGATGGGTGTTGCTGATGAGGTAGGGACTGTAACCGAAGGTAAGTTTGCTGATATTATAGCCGTAAAAGGAGATGTGTTACGTCATATCAGTCTTTTACAAGATGTGGATATTGTGATTAAACACGGAAAGCAGTATAAATAAGCTATATTTTCCTCATTTTCAGCCTTCTCTTAGATATTGAAGGAATAGTATAGGCTAGATAAAACCCTCATCCCAGTCTTCTCTCTCTCAGGGAGAAGGTGTTGCCGTTGAATTTTATATAGGTTTATAATAAACGCTCTAGTTTTAATTCGATTTCATCTTCTTTTCCAGATGACTTTTTAAGTTGAATGCGTATGGTCTGTCCTTCTTTTTTTAGAAGTTTTCTATACGTTTTTAAATCTGTATGTGCTGTTCCATTTATAGCAAGTAATTGATCTCCACTCTGAATTCCTTTAGTAGCAGCTTCCGTATCTTTAATAACATCACCTATTACAATGTTTTCTCCTGATTTTTTTATAGTAAAACCTACCAATGGAACTTCAAATGCATCTTTGTAATAGCTATTTGGTTTTAAGTAAAGCTTCTTTTTCTTATAATCTAGAATCATATCAAAACGATTAATAATCTCTGCACCTAGGATACCAGCAAAGCCTTTTTGTGAGCTTACACCTCGTTTAGATTGAGAAAGGCTAATAGGCACTTCTGTAAAGGTATTTCCTAACAAAGAAACACTTTTTGTCAACCCGACTATAGAAGTAGAAGTTGCTGTAAGTCCTCTAGATGAAATGGTTATTTTTTTATCAAATTTATCTTCTAGTTGATGTTTTTCAGAAAAAGGAGTATTAAAAAGAATGCCTAGATTAGCTCCGCTATCAAATAGAAAATCACCTGTTATTTTTGATCCATCTAGAAAGGTGCATTCTAGTGTTACTCTTGGGATGGCGTTTTCTAATTTAATATCATGCGCAGTATAATCCGCAATATCTTTGATATCTTTTGCTTTCTTGTAAAGATATAATTGCTTTTCAGCGAAATCAAATTCAGTCACAAATTCTTTAATAACGTCATAGCCTATAATACCATCTATTTGCATACTAGAACGATTGTTTAACTCCTCAAGATCTACCAGTACAAAATTTAATCGATTAAAATCTAAATTAGCAATAGTGAGTGTCCTATTTAAAGCAATTTCATATTCCTGAGATCCAGAAGCTCCTGTTGCATATTGTTTTGTGTCTGCTTTGATCCCTATGCGTTTGGCTACGGTCTTATCTATAACAGCTGTAGAAGCACCCGTGTCAAATACAAAAGTTAACGGCGTTTCTTTTTCTCCAATTTTGACAGGTATATAAACGAGTCCTTCTTTTTCAAATGGGATACTTGCGACTTGGCTACTTACAAATGTTGTAATGCTTAAAAAAAGTAAAAAAAGATAATTTCTCATGGAACTGTTTTTTCAAAAGTAACTAAGAATGCAATAAAAAATGGTTAACGAATGTTAACGTCACTATTTTATTATGAAACAATTTAAGGAAGATAAAAAGGTTTCTAATGAATCTTACTTAAATTACAGAGACTTACAACCAACTTAATTAATGAGATATACGTATTTACTATGTACTTTTCTTATGAGCTTCTATAGTTTTATGAATGCTCAAGTCCAAGATAGTGTTATCATAGACTCTATGTACAAAGAAGTAGAGCGTGCTTATAACATGTTTGATCAATTTGATTATGGAGAAGCCATTAAAATTTCTGATCAGGTAATTGATTATGCGACCAAAACCAATAACGATCATTTAAAAGCCAAGGCATATAATGTAATTGGGAACTCATATTACAATACGGGTAATATTCGTTTGTGCTTTGATTACCTATTTAAATCAAGAGATTACTTTTTAAAATCTGGTAATGTTGGAAATGCTATAAAGGTAACTAGCGATATTGGTGTCACATATCGTGAGTTGGATAGTATCTCAACATCAAATATTTATTTTAAAGAAGCAATAAGTCTAGGAAGAACTTCTCAGAATAAAGATGAAATCATATATCCACTTTATAATTATGCAAGGCACTTACATAATGTAGAAAAGGACTATGACAATGCTCTTGTGTATTATTCTGAAGCGTATGAACTCTCTAAAGAATCTACCCTTGTAAAAGGAAGATCTATTTTGGGGTATTTGTATATGAGACTGAGTGATGTGTATTTTGAAATAGACGATATTAACAATTACAATTTCTATTTTAATGAGAGTGTTTCCTACGCAAAGCAATATGATTTTTATGGAATTCTAGCTACTTTGTATAGAACTCAATCCGAACGTTATTCTCAAAAAGAAAACTATAAAGATGCTTTTCTTGCATTACGTGAATATACTCAGGTAGCAGATACAATCTATACATTTAGAGAATTAGAAATTGCTAAAGAAATAGAGACTAAGTTTCGTAATAAGGATAATGAAGAAAAACTTTTTTTAGCCAACCAAGAAAAAGAACAACAAGCGATAGCCTTTAAAAAAACACGGGTTTCTAATATTATATTTATTATCGTTAGTAGTATACTTTTACTGGCAGTGTATGCCATATTTAATAAAAATAAGCAACTCAAAATTGCAAAAGAAGAAGCAGAATATTTATCTAATGTAAAAAGTAAATTCTACTCAGAAATTAGTCACGAACTTCGCACACCTTTATATGCTGTTATTGAACTCTCTAGATTATTACTAAAAGAGAACGTGAATAGTAGTCATAAAGAATATCTTGAATCTCTTAATTTTTCAGGAAACCACTTATTATCTCTTATCAATAATGTCCTTCAGTTGAATAAAGTTGAAGCAGGAAAAATGACCTTAGAGTTTTTAGAATTTAGACCTAAAAATTTGGTTTTAGATATCATAGAAAGTTTAGAGTATGCAATTAGTGATAGCCATAATAAAGTACAGTTAGCATATGATGCAACCATTCCAGAAGTCTTAGTAGGAGATTCTCTAAAGCTTTCGCAAATATTAATCAATCTTATTTCTAATTCTATTAAGTTTACAAGTAATGGTACGATTACAATTCGGGTGAAATTGATAGAAACCATAGGAGATGAGGTGACACTTTATTTTGCTATAGAAGATGATGGTATTGGTATTTCTAAGGAAGGTCAGAAAAAAATATTTGAAGAATTTTATCAAGAACATTCTAAGACAAAAAAATCTTTTAAAGGAACTGGGTTAGGACTTTCTATAGTAAAGAGAATGTTAGACGCTATGGAAAGTGAGATAATGATAGATAGTGCAGAAGGCAAAGGGGCAACCTTTAGCTTTGAATTAAAAGTATCTAAGAGTAGTAAAGCTATTATAAAAGATGAAGATCTTAAAGATTTAACCAAAGGATTAGCACATAAGAAGGTGTTGGTGGTAGATGATAATAAAATTAATTTGCTTGTAACTAAGAAGATTTTAGATCAGTATGATATTACTTCTCAGGCAGTAGACTCAGGAGAGAAAGCGATCAATCTTATTAAAGAAACTTCATTTGACTGTATTTTAATGGATATTCATATGCCTGAATTAGATGGATATGAAACTACAAAAATCATTAGAAAAAATGGAGATCAAACGCCTATTATTGCATTAACAGCGACCTCTACTGAAGAAATAGAAGATAAAATCAATAGACAATTGATGGATGGTTATATTTTAAAACCTTTTGTTACTTCAGATTTTATTGAAAAAATTTATGATACAATTGTAGAGAAAGCCGAAACATTATAAACCTATTGTTTTGGTCTTACATTAAACATACCAACGTGTAAGAAGGTTCCAATTTTACGTGCTCTGTTTGTAAGCGTTGTTGCTTTTTCTCCTGTAAACAAATCATCGATGGTTTGTATCCAATGATTGATCCAGATACCAAAATGTTGTTCGTTAATAGTATATGCTTCTTTAGCATCTACTTGCTGATGTTTTAGTAATGGATTTCCTGTAAATTTCTTTTTAAAAAAGAGCTGTGCTTCCCAAAAATCAGTGAGGTGTTCTATATGCTCATTCCAATCCTGAATATGCCTTTCAAAGATAGGAGCGAGGTATACGTCTTTACGAATGCGACTGTAAAAAGTAGTGACAAGAAGATGAATATCTTCTCTGGAAGTAATTTCTTTTTTCATAACAAAAAAGCAAGGTAAAACAAAATAGTATAACCAATAGCGCGTTATATATATAAAACAATTGACATTATGAAAACGATAGATATATTATTAAAATCACTTAGTTCAACAAAACAGTTAGAAACTCTTATTCAAAAACAAATAATAGGAGGTAATTATTCAGGAGTAGATCCGGAAATTAGCTCATTTGGTGGAAATTCAAGTATAGCTACTGTATCTGAATAAAGAGGAGGTATTCCTAATACTTCTTCATTAGGATAGCATCTATCGTTAAGTGAAATTAAAAGATTAGTCCATTTTATTATACGTTTCTTTGATATAAACGTTGTCGTTTTTATCTAGTATTTCTATTGTAAGTTCGTTTTTACTAATGGAAGAGATGACCCACTTATAATTTTCGAATAATTTTACTGTTAATTCAATTTGATCTTTTTCAATCAACCAATTTCCATTAATATGAATACAACGTGTATTTTTATTATAATCTTCTAGTGATGGACAGAAAGAATGTTTGATCATCTGATCTTCAGATTGGAATTCTAAAATGGTAATGATATCAGGATCAATCATTGCTCTATTCAAACCCCAAATACCAATTTCTTTATTTTGGATAGGACCTTCTTGTTCTTTAAGAATCCATTTTTTAGATGAATTATTTGTGAGTATGTAGGTATAGTCTTGGCTAGAACACCCCATACATATAAAAGTAGTCGTTATTAAAAGGATAAGTAATCTTAGCTCTTTGAGTGTATCTAGTTTATACATCTGTTAAATGTACTACTTTACGAAGCAGGAATTAGATGTTCTCATGCAGTCTATTTATTTACGTATATAAATTCTGGGTATACTTTAATGCTACGCTCTCTCTTTTGATAGTGAATCTCCTAAGTACGCTTTAACGCTGCGCTCTCCCTTTTTGGTCGTGAATCTCGCAAGCTCGCTTTCGCGAAAGCGTACCCAGAAAAGTTTTATTCAAAACGAATCACTTAGATCTATCATAGTCCATAGTGTGTCTTTAGATGTAATTATGTTTTTCAACCTTTGATTAGGAGAAATACGATGTCCTTTTAAATCCCAAAATGACCATTTCTCAATAGCAATTGAATCTGTAAAAAAAGAATATGGACACCCACCATGATCATCAATAGTGACTAATGTATTTATATAAGGACCTTCTGCTATTTTGATAGAATCATTAACGATAAATTCCCATGTGTTTATTCTGTAAGAGTATTCATGTTTTATTGCTACAACAGAACAGAAGTCATAACTGGCATTAATTGATTTGCCTGAAGCCTCTAATGTGACGAATTTTAATTCCTTAGTGTCACTTGATTGACAACTAAAAAAAAGTGTCAGTAATAAAGTAAAAAATATGGCTTTCAACAAAGTCTAGAGTTACTAATTCATTTTCAAGATAAACATTTAAAAGAAAAAGCAGTTGAAGAATGTTTCTTTAACTGCTTTTATATGAAAATTATGTCTCGTCCTGAAATATCGATACACTAAAACTTTAGTGTAATGAAAACATCAGTAAACACAGGAATTGTCAAACGC
>NZ_CANLOB010000014.1 GCF_947492815.1 uncultured Dokdonia sp. | reverse complement strand
TAATCGACAACTCTTTTCATCTGTAAACTGTACGCCAAAAGAAAATATATTCATATTTAACCATCTTAAATTCAATAAAATATACGAAAATTAATTCACTTTAGGACTATTTACGGATATACAAAAAATTTTATTTTGAAAAGCCCAAAGGGAGCATTCAAAATAGTCAGTTGGATTAATCCCGTTGTTAGGCGGGATTTTTGGTTTACTACTTATTGTTTTATAGTAATTATAATGATTTTCTATTCAGGTATTATAGCCCCACTTGCAGTAACACTGCGATCTATTTTACGCATTAATCCCTGTAATACTTTTCCAGGCCCTACTTCTGTAAAATTTGTCGCCCCATCGGCGATCATATGTTGTATACTTTGCGTCCATTTTACAGGCGCTGTAAGTTGTGCCATTAGATTTTCTTTGATGAGTTTTGGATCTGTGATGGCTGTAGTAGATACGTTTTGATAAATAGGACATGTAGGTGTGTTAAATGTCGTATTTTCTATTGCTGCGGCTAATTCTTCACGAGCAGGTTCCATTAATGGAGAGTGAAAGGCACCTCCCACAGGAAGTACTAATGCACGACGCGCTCCTTTTTCTTTTAAGGTTTCACAGGCTGTTTCAATAGCAGGAATGTCTCCAGAAATTACTAATTGTCCAGGACAGTTATAATTTGCAGCAACTACGATTCCTTCAGTTGCAGCACATACATCTTCTACTACCTGATCTTCTAATCCTAATACAGCTGCCATGGTAGAAGGTTGCATCTCACATGCTTTCTGCATAGCTAATGCGCGTTGTGATACTAATTTTAAACCATCTTGAAAACCTAAAGTGCCATTGGCAACAAGTGCACTTAATTCTCCTAGAGAATGCCCAGCAACCATATCAGGTTGAAATGCATCGCCTAATACTTTACTCAAAATTACAGAGTGTAAGAAAATAGCAGGCTGTGTTACCTTGGTTTGTTTTAAATCTTCGGCTTCTCCTTCAAACATAATATCTGTAATCGCAAAACCTAAAATATCATTTGCTTTATGAAAGTAATCTTGTGCCAGTCCAGATGCTTCAAATAAGTCAAGTCCCATTCCTGAAAATTGTGCCCCTTGTCCTGGGAAAATATATGCATTCATATATAGTTTGTTTATTTAGTTGTAACTGCAAAAATACAGAAAGTATAGCAGTATTTTAAGAAGAGGAAAAGCGCTTCTTAAAATGATTCAAAACTAAAGGGAATCAGGAATTTTATTATTAAATGTATGCGCTTTCGCGAAAGCGTATATAGATGAGACTTTATGCGTCATTCTGAATTTATTTCAGAATCCCATTAAATTAGTGAGAAGCTGAAACAAGTTCAGCTTGACTCATAAGCACTTTTATAATGATTAGTACCATGACTAAAGAGAATCAGGAATCACGACTAAAAATAAGTCCTGAAGCGAAGTGATATTGATTCTTTTTTAAACCATTTCAAGTAATACTTTGCTATCCAAGACTTCTGCAAATTCTTTATGTAAACTTGCCAATGCGGTCTCGTGAATCATCTCTGAAGAATAAGTCTGACCGTTCAATCCTTTTCTATCAAATGTAGCCGTAGCATCAGAAATTAATAACACATCAAATCCTAAATTTCCTGCCATTCTGGTTGTGGTAGAAATACAATGATTTGTAGTGAGCCCCACAATGACTAGTTTGTTAATGTTTTGTGCATCCAAACGTTCTTTTAAATCGGTTCCTATAAAGGCACTGTTGACATCTTTAATAATGAGCGGTTCGTCATTTTTAGGCTTTAAGGCATCTATCATTTCAAAACCAGGATGTGATTTATGAAGTAATGAGTTTGGATCTTGCGAACTATGAATAATATGAAAGATAGGCAGCTCTAAAGATCGCCACGTTTCTAACAATTGCAAGGCTTTTTCTTCTGCATCTCTATTATTTCGATTACCGCCCCAATGTGCTTCTTCCGAAAAGCCTTTTTGAAGGTCTATTAAAAGTAAGGCTGTATTTTGATCTCTTAGTTTTGTCATTGTTTATTGTAAATACGAGTTTAACATCCAAAGGGTTTTTTCTGTCTGGGAGATATAATCACTCATTAAAGCAACTGTTCCTTCATCATCGGCTTCGGCAGCAAGGGTTAAAATCTCTCTTTCTTTTAAGATGATGGTAGCGAAGTTTTTAACGACTATTTGAACACCTTCTATACCATTAGTGATTCCTTTTTCTTCTTTGATATCGGCATGACTTACATAGGCTGTAAAGGTATGTAAAGGCTCGCCTTCTAATGTAAGGATGCGCTCTGCAATTTCATCTATTTTAATCACCGCATCGTTGTAGAATTCTTCAAATTTTAAGTGCAATTCAAAAAACTCACGTCCTTTGATATTCCAATGAAACCCCCGTAAGTTTTGATAAAAAACTTGATAGTCTGCGAGTAATTGGTTGAGTTCGTTTGTAAGTGCCTTGGCTTTATCTTGGTCAATCCCAATTAGATTTTTCATGGTATTTATTTTAGCTGTTTTTAGTATCGAATTAGTCGTATTAAAAGTAGTTTCTTTCGTTTAATTACGTACAATTTTTAACAAATAGATAAGATAAAATAAAGGACTTATATTTTAGGCATTTTGATAGTGAAATCATTTTCTAAATATCCCGTAATGAGAGTTGCTTTTTGTTAGTTTGTCTCTTTATTAGTTTTTATGATGTAAGCTTGATGATAGCTATAATGTATTTTATTAATTTTACTTTGTGATAGAATTCATTTAAAAATGACGTTAAACAGCGTAAATACCCATCTATAAAATGGACGAGTAAATGATAGATCAAGAAATTAATGAAGAATTATTAAAATATATAAGATTATATCATTCTGGTATTTTGATATTACAGAATGAAGAAAATAAAATAGTTCCTGAAGAATTCACTCATAATTATTTATTAGCAAATTTCGACATCCCACAGATAATTAAAGAATACTATTTTTCCCCTTGTTGTGATATGTTAACCAATGAAGATTATCAAAAATTTGTATCAATTGGTTATATAGGTAATCCAAAAACTACATTGTCTCCTTATCTTTTTCGCTATAATGGAGCTTTCATTCTTAGAAAAAAACTTTTTTATCAATTAATGTTTCTAATAGATTCAAAAGACACATATAAGGGAAAACCAATTAAAAGACTTGCTGATTTATTTCCTTATTTTGAGGATTATAGCCTTGGATTTAAAGATGGTTATGATTTTTTTGAGGAAGATTATATCAATAAGTTTATGCCGATGTTTGCCGATAAGTTTGATTTTGTGAATAAAATTTTTGAGTACATAACTAAAGAAATAATTTTCACGCACAGTTGGAGAAATAATCATACAGGTTTTAGAGTTTCGATGAATATTGAAAAAAACATTAAAGATGGCGGTGAAATTACTAATGCCTATGAGGATGGGAAATTTCAAGGATATTTTTACAAAGCTTGGAGTTTATTATTATCAAACAGTAAACTCTTCGAAAACTTATTTATTGAACTTTTGAACTCAAGGGAGACTCTTGTTCAAAATGACATTGTCAATGATGTTTTAAATGCAGCTTATACAATGCAACAAAATAAGCTTTATTGGAATGTTGATGAAGATACGAGGACTAAACAGATATTAGAATTACTTCATAAGAACTACTATACAAAAGATCAACCAAAATATGGGAGGTCAACAGTCGGAAAAAAGGCAGGAAGTGTTGATGGGGTAATTTCTGTAAATGGCAAAGAATATTTTATAGAAGCATTTAATCTTGACTCTTTAATAAAAAAGACTATCAAAACTCATATAGACAAGCTTGAGAATTATTATGATTCAAAAGGTCTAAGGGAGAAGTTTGTAGTTGTATATTACAATCTTAAAATAAACTCATTTCCTAAAGCTGTAGAAAAGTACAAGGAATATATAACGAATAAGCATACTTTTATTTATCCTATAACTGATGAATTAGAAGAAATAGATGTTGAATATACCGATAGCAGATTGTTCAAATCATACCACAAAAGAGAGGGGGTTAGAGTAATCTTATATCATTTACTATTAAAATTTCCAAAGCAGTAATATTACTGATCTCATGAGTTGTATATAATACAGCTTGTAAATTCTAAAATGAAATTTACAAGTCTGTCTTCCGTTTCATATAATAGCAATAATTTATTCTCAATATTGCTTTTTATATATAAAACTTACCTCTTCCTCCACGTCTCATAGGTAAACCCATACTTATGTCGATCATCTACATCGTGAAATACACTTTCTTGTAATTCCCAAACAGTAGTATCTATTTTAGGGAAGAACGCATCGGCTTCAAATTCACCATGAACACGGGTGAGTTCGATATGGGTAGCAAAGTCAAGACCAATCGTATAAATCTCACCACCTCCAATAATATATGCGTTTGAATCATCTTTCGCGAAAGCGAGCGCATCTTCCATAGAATGTACCACTACAGCGCCTTCGGTTTTATAATCTGTATTACGAGTGATGACTACGTGGGTACGATTAGGTAAAGGTTTTGGAAATGATTCCCACGTCTTGCGCCCCATAATAATATGGTGTCCAGTAGTTAAGGTTTTAAAACGTTTAAAATCATCAGGTAAATGCCATACAAGGTCATTGTCTTTTCCTAAGGCGTCATTTTCTGCCGCAGCAGCGATCATTGTTATCATAGGGGAGTATTCTGGTCTGTAGGTGTTGGTGTTATGGTACTCTCGACTGGAGTTTTTTTTTCAGGTAATGGATGTGCTACTGCTACTTTTTCTTCAAGTTCAGCAATTCTATCCTGTTGTTTTTTTACAAGCTTATTAAGTTGTTCTTCCTCCCAATCCTTGCCCATAAAACGGTTTAATACTAAAACATTTATACCGTGTACGAGGAAGAAAAAGGTCCACAGTAAAATACCCCACACAAACCAATCAGTATCAAATATTTTGATATCCTTCCCAAAGCCCAAGGCAAGATTTACAATAATCATCAGGATAGCACCCGCTAGAAAAAGTACAAAGTGACGGTACAATCTCTTTTTTTGGCGCATACGTGCCTGTGCATTTTCGATTAATGCACGCTGTTCTGGATCGATAGTGGACGGTGTTTTCTTTGAGAATATAGACATATATACGACCTTTATGCCGATTTGATATCGGTATCACTCAAAATTAAGATTTTTAACTCGCACAGAAAAGTTATGACAGCATTTAAAAAATATTTCCCAATTACTAAGCAATGTACTTATTTGAATACACCTGCTTCGGGATTACTTCCATCACCTGTATTGGAGTATAGGCAAGAGCATGATTTGGATTTTTTTGTGATGGGAAGTGCTATTAAAGATAATCGAGGACCTGCACTTACAACAGTGCGTGAAAAAGTAGGGGCTTTATTTTCTTGTGCTCCTAATCGAGTGGCATTGGTGCCTAACTTTTCATATGGTTTTAATACGCTTTTAGAAGGTGTACCTACTTCTAAAAAGGTGTTGTTATTAGAAAATGATTATCCTTCGATAAATTGGCCGTTTGAATCTCGTGATTTTGAGATTACGTATGCGCAAATTGATGATGATTTGGAGAAAAATGTTGCCTCCGCTTTCGCGAAAGCGCAGCCTGATATATTTGCATTTTCTGTTATACAATATATCAACGGAATCAAAATAGACTTCGAATTCTTGAAACAGTTAAAAGCGACCTATCCCGAGACCTTGTTTTTTGCAGATGCTACACAGTATTTTGGAACCGAAGCTTTTGATTTTGACGCATCAGCTATTGATGTGATGGGTGGGAGTTGTTACAAATGGATGAATGCTGGATATGGAAATGGAATCTTTCTTTTTAAAGAATCGGTGTCTGAAAAAGTGTTTCCAAAAACAACAGGATTTAACTCCTTACAAGGAAAATATAAAGCACAAGAAGGAAGTTTTTTAGGACGCTTTGAACCGGGACATCAAGATACCTTAAACTATGGAAGTCTAGGTGTTGCGATAGATATTATTAATGAATTTGGGATCACCGCTATTGAGAACCATATAAAAGCGCTTTCTGAAAAAGCAAGAACTGCATTTACGGAGCGAGGATTATTGGAAGAGGCTGTTGTACAACGAACTTCGCATTCTTCTATCTTTAATTTGAAAGGAGATGAAGCACTTGTACATCGTCTCAAAGCTCAAAATATCATGTGTATTTTACGAGGTAAAGGGGTGCGTGTTGGATTTCACTATTTTAATACAGAAGACGATTTACAGCAATTATTGACTGTTTTATAGTTGTTTTTGAGCTTTTTTTTCTAAAAAACATATTGAAACCATATTGTTTTACTAGCAAATTCATAATTGAAAACGTTTGCGTTTTACCGTATTGTTTATTTTGAGTAGTCAATATTATCATTCTGTAAAAAATGCTGTTAACTCACTGATAAACTGTTTTTTGTTAGGTGCTATCTCTATATTTGGAGCGTAGAATATAAATAAATTTTAGTATGCCACTTACAAAGAAATACCTAAAAACAAAGCCTGTATGTAAAGTAACATTTACAGTTCCTGCAGCTGAAGCAACTACGGTAGCTGTAGCTGGAGATTTTAATAATTGGGACACCACAGCTTCTTTAAAGAAACTTAAAAATGGAAGTTTTAAAGGAACGTTTGATATTCCAACAGAGCAATCGTATGAATTCCGTTATGTGATAGATGGAGAATGGACTAATGAGCAGGAAGCAGACCGTTTTGAATGGAACTCATATGCAGCGGCAGAAAACAGTGTTATAGAATTATAACAGTTCGTCATATATACTTATACCTTAATACAATACATCCAAATATAGTGTTTGGGTCAAAATATTGTGTGTGAAAAATAGCGTAATGCTCTATGATAGAGTGTTACGCTATTTATATGAATATTCAAGTAGTATAGGTTGTTATTTTTGCAATATATAAAAAAAATGGGTGTGACGATGAAGCGGTATCTATCAACATATGGATAGATCCATCACACCCGTATATGATTATCCTAATATTTTAGTCTGTCTTCGATAGAATGCATCTTGTTGTCGTTTCATAATCTCTTTGGCCATCTTTTTCTTATAGCTATAGAGTTCTTCTTCATTAGCAATATCGGTATAGATACGATCATTAAGGATGTGATCTGTTTCTGTTAAGATTTTACGTTGTGCTGCCTTTTGAGCACTCCACGCTTTTATGGTGGCTTCATGATCGGCGAGTTTTATATCATATTCTCCCATGGGAGAGATCAATTTCGAAAATATAGGCGCTGTTTCAATAGCTAGAAATAGTAAGAATATGAATAACGAGGGAAGCCAAGGCAATTCTTTCATAGCATCGATACGTGCCATCAAACCATCAAAGTTGTTAATGATGGGTTGACTCGTACTTACGGCTGTGTTAAACTCATCTCTAAGGCGTGTTTTTTCCGCTTCCGCGAAAGCGATTTTATCAGCATTAGCAGCTTTTAAGGCGGTGAGTTCTTCTAAAGCCGCATCGTGTTTATCACGCTTCTCCTGATATACGGGTCCTTTTCCTAAGAGTTCAGTACCTGCAGTCCCTTCTGCTTCAGCTATGTATATTTCATACAGGTTATTTACTTCTGTTTCTTTGGTAGCGATTTCGTCTTTTAAACTCGTTACTTCAGCATCCAGTTTATTTATTTCTGGTGTATAGGCAGCTAAGATTTCGCCCTGATTCTGAACCGTATAATCATTTTTTTGACTTAGCATCACACGGTCTATTTCTTTTTCAAAAATCTTAAGTTCTAAGGGTTTTGAAATCACAATAGCAATTATCACTGCTAGGATAAGACGCGGTATAGCCATCCCAAATTCTTTCCACCATTGGTCTCGTTTTTTGAGTGTAGAAACAATAAAACGGTCTAAGTTGAAAATTACAAAGCCCCAAAGTATTCCGAAAAGAATCGCTCTATATACGTTGTCAAAAATGGTGTATAGCGCATAAGTGGCTGCAATAGCAGCTAGAATTGCTGTAAAAAATACAGTGGCGCCTATACCTGCGTATTTGTTTTTCTCTCCGCGAGAACAGGTGTCTAGCACATCTCTGTCTGCTCCAGAACAGAGAATGAAAAATTGCTGTATCATAAAAGTATGTTTTGTATTCGCTAGTAACGAACTGGTTGATTGATGATGCTGTGCCTATAAGAACGCAAAAATGTATAGAATGTTACATTTTTTTAGAAGAAGTGTGATGTATTGTTTGAATTATGGTATATATGCTTTTACGTAAATGAAGTTTATATCTAGCTTAATCGAAGTACAAAAGTATATAAAATACGATTGCTTATAGACCATGCGTATAAGTTGTATCTTTATCGGGTTAAATTTAATTGTTTTGAAACGTTCCATTCATTGGTATTTATGTTTTTTCCTAATTTTTCTAGGAGGGGTTGTTGTATATCTATTACATCAAAGTAATTTAGAAAAAGTCGAGATTTCTAATAGACAACAATTAGAGTACATACACAATCGTGCGGTAAATCAATTTTCCAGTAGTGTACATAATCTGGCAGGACTTGTAGCTGGAATGAAGTCATATATAAATATGTCTGAAGAGATGCCAAGTCAAGATCAGTTTCAGAAGTTTGTACAAAGTCAATTAAATGATATAGATAGTAAAGATTCTATAGCCGTTTCTGTAATAGATACATCACATATATTCAGACAGGCATTTACGCGATATGAAAATGATCCTGCTCAACTCATAGGTCGTTCTGTAAGAGATTTTCGAAGTGAAGAAAAAATAAAAGCATTAGATGATCTGATGAAAACAGATGATCTTAAGATGTTTCCTCCTATTAATCTAAGAGAAGGTTGGTTAGGAATACCTATAGATTTTAGAATAAAGCGCAATGGTATTGTAGAAGGGTATGGGGCTCCTATTTTGAATTTTGCAACCATTATGTCTAGTGTTTATGACGATGAGGTAACGAAAGGTTTTGCATTTAAGTTTTCTACAGAACGTGGAAATGAGTTTGATCGTACACGTTCTTATAATGGAACAGAAGTGCATACTAAAGAGGTAGATAAAGAGTTCTATAAAAATTTCACTATCCCAGAAGATGCTTTTATCTCTACAACAAAACAATATTTTGGTTTTGAGATAACCATAGCAACGGCTTATAAAGAAGTGCCAAATCAAGGAAAGCGTTTTAGAAATATTTTACTCTTGTATTATGGACTTTTAATTTTAGTGCTATTGATTATTACGTGGCAATTGGATAGATATCGAAAATTAAACAATAGGTTGGAAATTGCTAATACAGAGATTGCAAGTCAAAATGAAGAATTACAACATTTAAATCAAACAAAGAATAGGTTTTTTACTATGATAAGTCATGATGTAAAACAGCCTTTACAATCTATAGAAGGGTTATTGGGTTTATTACAGGATGAAAAAACAGACGACTCTTCTATAAATTCTCTTTTTAAAGAAGTTAGAAAGTCTACAAGAAATACAGTGGATTTATTGAATAATTTGTTGCGTTGGGCACTCTCACAAACAGGAGAGCTTGCTTATGAACCTATTCACTTTAATATTGCAGTAACTATTCGCAAAACAATTGCATTATTAGATCAACAGGCACTTGCAAAAAAGATTACGATTGTTCAAAATTTAGATGATACTATTCATTTTTATGGAGATGTAGATATGATCCGAACGGTTGTACGTAATTTAACTTCTAATGCTATAAAGTATACAGATATACGTGGAGAGATTGTTATTAACTCATACCTTGATGATGATAAAATCCATATTTCTATCAAAGATAATGGGATTGGAATGAAGCCAGAACTAGCTTCTTCGTTATTCCAATTAGGAGAGATGGTAAGTAGGGAAGGAACTAGTGGAGAAACAGGTACAGGTCTTGGTTTAATACTCTGTAAAGAGTTTATAGAAAAGCATCATGGGGATATACAAATATCTAGCATGCCAGATGAAGGCACTACATTTACTATTATATTACCTGTGAGTACATAATTTTACACTTTCACGTAAGTACAATTTATATTGCGTTTAATCAAAGTGCGAAAGCGTATAAAGAAACCATTACTCTAATTTTCTAGTGAAATTTTTAGTTTTTACCTCCATCCTAAAAGAAGAACTAACAATTTCGTCGATATTCCCTTTAGGGTTTGAGTAAAATCGATGAAATTACTCAAAATGTACAACAGGTTGTATTTATGATTTTATAACTGTTAGATAAGTTTCCCAAGGACCTACATCATTTTTTAAATCTTTTGCCATTACTCTCGTGATCTGATTGATATGACTAAGATCATGAATCGTCCAAGCTGCCAGTAGGTTTTTTAACGTGACGGTTCCTAATTCAGGATGTCTTCCCTTTTTAGTAAGGCCTTCTTGGGTGAGCGCAAGGCTTTTTAAGATGTCGATGTTTTCAGCTCTTAATACCATAAATTCCTCTAACAACATTTCTAAGGTTTTTCCTTTGCTATTTTCAAATTGAGCAAAACGATCAAAGGGTTCAAATGCATCTGTATATGTGCTATCTAAAATTTGCTTTGTACGCGGAATCCAATCTGTTTTCTCTCCATGAATGAGGTGCCCAATAATATCATATGGACTCCAAGTGTTTTCTCCTTCATGTTGATGCATCCAGTCAGGATCTAAATTTTCTAAAAATGTTTTTAGAATACTAGGAGTACGTTCTAAAATGGGAATAATTTTTTCTAATTGAAATGCCATGGTTATTTAGTTTAAGCCTACTTTCCCTTTTACAGATTCGAAGAGTTTTTGAGAGTCAAAACCAATACCGTCTTTAAAAACAGTTTCTAGTTTTCTGATGTTTTTAATGGTTGTTCTAAGGTCTCCATCTATGAGTAATACATCTGCCTTTTTACCTACAGCAATACTTCCTACTTCTTTGTCTTCTTCTAAAAATGTAGCACCATCAAGTGTGCATATTTTGATAGCATCTACCAATGTAAATCCAGCCTCTACGAGAATCTCTACCGTACGCTGATTGGCATAACCTGCAACGGTACGCCCAGCTCCTGTAGGGTCTGTTCCTGCAACAAGAAACCCACCTTTATCGTAGAATTTTTTGATCCAAGCTAAATTTTTATGATACAGTTTTGCAGAAATATCATCCCTGCCTTGCGCTCTGTCATACCCTGATTGTAAGCGTTCTTGTATTTGTGGTATTAATGCTTCTAAACCACCTCCGGGCACTACTTCGTGATTGGTGTAGGGCTCAAAAACATTAGGTGTTGTTGTGATTACTGTTTTGTTTTTAATCAATAAATCAATGAGTTTTTCGATGTTTTCTCCATCTTCTGGCTCGCGTATCAAAGCACTTCTAGATCCAAAAGGGTCACATTTGTTTTCTTCTTTTCCATCTAGAAAATCACTAGAAGCCATAAAACCATGTTCCAGATTATCAATACCTATTTCTGAAGCTTCTTCATAAGTAATAGAACATAAATGTCCCGTGACTTTAAGGCCACGTTTATGTGCTTCGGCGACACAAATTCTAAGATCTTCTTTTGTAATATTATTATAAACTTTGAAAGAGGTAACCCCTTTATCTGCCCAATAATTTACAATTTTAGAAACCTCTTCAGTATTTCCTATAAAACCTAATTCAGGAACACGTGGGCCTTCACGTTCTATAAAAGGTCCTGTAATATGCATTTTAGGGCCTGTCATTTTTCCTTCCTCAATCCATTTTTTGACATTTAAATCAGTTTGTGGTTGGATGCTTCCGCCTGTTCGCATAGAAGTGACACCTCCAGCTAAATAGAGCCTAGGAAATGTGAAAGTCATTTGCCCTACACTAAACCACTCTTCAAAAGGCTTGGTATAAAACATATGCTCGTGTAACATTACAAGCCCTGGAATTACTGTTTTTCCTGTGCCATCAATCTGTTTAAGGTCACTAGGAAGTGTCATAGAAGTCGTATCTCCTAACGCTTCAATACGTTGATCTTTTATGACAATGGTTTGATTTTCTTTAATGGCATTTCCTGTGCCGTCAATTACGGTGACATTAGTGATCGCAAAATGAGTGTCATCTACCGTAATAAAACGTTGTACGGTAGCAGAAAACTGTTGTGCGTGTATATTTAAAGTGCTCAGGAATATGAAGAAATAGATATAGTTTAGTTTCATATTTATAGTTTAGTTAGACGTGTTGATATATAATTCACTCGTAGGCGTTTGATTTCCATCGATGCTATATCCTGTTAGTAAAAAATCCATATCGCCATCGTTATCTATATCACAACCTGTTAAGGAGTGACTTTCTAGACCTGGTAATATGTTTTTAGTATGTAATGTAAAGGTTCCATGACTATCATTAAGATACAAATCTGTTGCTTTTACGTTTTCATCAGTATCGCCAAATCTCCTTTCACCACTTATCATAAGATCGAGATCTTGATCTTTGTCAATATCAAAGAGAACAATACGCCCTTCATTATAAGCAACAACATCTGTGTTTTTTAGAGTGAAATTTCCTTTTCCGTCACTAGTGTATATTTTTAACCTATTAGAATAAGGTACACCGTCTCCAAAAACATAACCTGTCATTAAGATGTCAGGATTCCCATCGTTATTTATATCTGCTTGATAGATATCTCCTTGTGCTAAAGGAATTATTTTATGGCTAACTTCCGTATAGGATTTTGTATTATTTTGATATACTGAGACGGATACTTTATATTCATTGGGATCTTGACCTTGTAGGATGATGTCTTTATCTTGATCATTATCAATGTCAAAAACGGCTATAGAACATTGTTCTAATTCTTTGAAAGGCATGTTCTCAATAGGTGAAAATATTCCTTTAGAATCATTAAGGTAAATTTTTGATATGCCATCCCCAAATAGTAATAAATCTTTACTAAAATCATTATTAATATCTATAAATTTCACTTTCCCCCATAAAATGCCAGGGAATTTTTGAGTTGTATCTTCTTTAAAAATACCATCAGTGTTTTTGTATATTTTTGTAATTATTTCAGTGTCTACGCCTAATTTATAATTTCCTTTGGCAGAACCTGCAATAACAATATCTAAGTCATTGTCATTATCGATATCAGCTATATCTACAGCACCATATTCTACACCTCTAAATTTATTTTGATGATCTTCTTTAAAATTCCCTTTTCCATCGTTTAAATATATTTTTGTCGTTACTTCAAAATCTTCTAGTAGGTTTGTCCATCCAGTAATTAATAAATCTAGATCACAATCATTGTCCACATCAAAAAACACATT
This sequence comes from uncultured Dokdonia sp., assembly GCF_947492815.1. Lineage (GTDB taxonomy): Bacteria > Bacteroidota > Bacteroidia > Flavobacteriales > Flavobacteriaceae > Dokdonia. Next base: position 110,050 of record NZ_CANLOB010000014.1, on the reverse strand, counting down.
TGCAGAATCACCCACAGGAATAATTTCGGTTAATTTTTCTGTAAATGAAAAGGGTCGATTATTAAGATTCTCTTGTGAAAAAGAAGTTAAAGGAATCAACAATAGGATATTATAAATGATATATTTCATAAGGGTAATTGGATGATGTTTTTTAAAGAAAATGAATTTTACATGTCATATATAACTAAGCCACCAAATTCCTTTGTGTGTTGCTTTGTATTTCATAAACCATTTACAAATGGGATACAATACTATGATTATAGTGATCCACACAAGATACACAATCCCTAGGGAGTATCCATATCCAGAAAGTGCTCCAGAACTCATGGTTTCATTGTTTAGAATCATAATTCGCCAGTCTTTACCTGTTATGAGAAGACCTACTACCGCACCTACGTGTACAACAAAAACATGTATGACATAAAAGAAGAAAGGGACTCTTCCAAAGACTATTAAGAAGTTAGTCACGCTATTTTTGATGTTTTCTATTATATATAGAAATAGTAATGAAGGACCCAATGTGACTAGTAAAAATAATAGAGATGGTGGATATTTTGAGAGGATAAAATAAGAGATTATCGTCTTTGAAAATGATTCCTGTTCAGACCATAACATACTATCCCCGTAAAGATTGAAAGTTCGTAAAATAAAAAAGAGTGTAATAGATGAAATACCTAAAATAAGCAACCATTTTTTTCTGGTATCTATAGAAGTACCCTTCTTGTAGAAATATCCAAAAGAATACCCTAAAATAATGACACCTATCCATGGAAGAACAGGATATGAAAAACATAATAAGCGTGCTTCCCCTATAGAAACACAACTCAATTCATGAAGTATTTTCCATATGATAGATAGCAGGCTTTCTCCTGGAATATGAATACTATCTAGCATATTATGACCTAGTACAATCAGAAAACCAAGTGTAAGTAGTATTTTTTTAGGAAGATGAATGAGTAGTCCTAAAATAATCATACAGAAACCAATCGCCCAAATGACTTGAAGATTAATCATCCCATAGCTAATGTCAAACCACCATAAGAAGTTATTGATTATAATCTCAACTATAATAAGCCAAATACCTCGAGTAATTAGAAATTTTGAAAGTGCTTTTGTGCCGTTCTTTTGCCCATATAAGTATGCCGAAGTCCCAGCTAGAAATACAAACACTGGTGCGCAGTAATGCGTTATAAAACGGGTAAAATATAATACAAGATGTGTTGATTCTAAATTTTCAGGGTAGTTTCCAGCAAATGCATTGATATGAAAATAATCACGTACATGATCTAGTACCATAATAATCATCACTAAACCTCTCAAAATATCTATAGATTCGATGCGTTTTGAAGATACTTGGGTCATGAATGGTTTATTTAATTATAAAAAGATATGTATTATATAGTCACTTATTTTTTTACAAAACGCAAGTTCTGAACGCGTCCAGCAGAGGTCCTAAATGCTTGTTGGTCTTCTGTGAAATCAAATATTATAAATCCAAATACACTAAATACGTTTTTTTTGATTGGTACTACTGAGGAAAAGTTTTCTCCATTTACATATAAAGTTAATTGGTTATTTTCATTTTTGAAGGTGTAGGTAACATCAAGTTCTTTACTGTAATAATCACCTTCATAGCGTTGTATTTGTTCTGAAGTAAGTTGTGTTATAGGTGTATACTTTTGATAATTAAAAATGCCCTGTCCTGGAATCTCTAATGTAAAACCTGAAGGCGTATTTGGATTATCTATGGTGAGTTTTATAGGAATATTAGGACCTATCCATCTAAACGTATTTTTTGAGATAGGTTCCATTTTTGTGATTCTTCCATTTCCACGATCATAACTCAATGTATCATTAAGTAAGGTAAGCTTTCTGCTTGTTTTTGAGTCCGCGTTCCAATAAGATCCTTCTAGTTTTTTAAGATCGGTTGTTGGGATTTTTATAGGTTTTGCTTTCGCGAAAGCAGAAGTAAGCGTAGCAGTATCTATACGTTCATTACTGGCGGATGTTTCAATAGGATCTAAAAATAGGTCTGTTACTTTAGAAGCAAGATCATTAGGGTTTGCATCACCTCGATTTGCAAGGACAACAACAGTAAAATGTTTATCAGGAAATTGAAATTTCTGTGCACGGAACCCTACAAAGGCTCCGCCATGACTTATGATTTTATGACCATCATATATACCTACCTCAAGACCTGACGCATACTCATTAGTTGTTCCGTCATTGAGTATTGTTGTGGTTGTCATTGTTTTCCAGAAATCTTGAGTAAGAACGGTAGATCTGTAATATGCATCATCCCATTTCTTTAAATCTTCTATAGTTGTAAAGATTCCTCCATCACCTATCATATTAAGTGTGGTCATACTAATTTGGAAATCCCCGTCTTGTGTAGGAGAATATCCTGAAGCACGGTTTTTTACAATAGCCGTATAATCATTATGAAAATGGGTGTTATTCATTCCTAAAGGTTTGAAGATCTCTTTCTGAGCATAATCTGCCATAGATGTTCCTGTCACTTTCTGAACAATTTGTCCAAGTAACCAGTATCCAGAATTACTATATAAATGCTCATCACCAGGTTTAAAATTAAGCTCTTCTTGATGTATAAGCCATTTCATAACATCTTGATCTGTATAAAAATCTTCGTCACCTAAACCACTCAAAGATGCAAGTGTCAAATAATCACGTATACCACTAGTGTGATTAAGGAGGTGTCTTACCGTAATTGTTTTTGCATAGTTAGGAAATGCAGGAAAGAAGGTGTCTAATGTTGTGTCTAAAGACAGTTTTTGTTGTTGAGCAAGTAACACAATACAGGCTGCTGTAAATTGTTTTGAGGTAGAGGCAATCCTAAATACAGAGGTTGATGAGATAGGAATGTCATATTCTAAATTTGCATATCCATATCCTTTTGCATAGATGATCTCTCCATCTTTAAAGATACCTAGCGCTGCTCCAGGATGATCAGGCTTATCAGTGTCTGCAAATATAGCATCCACTTGTGCAGCAAGTTCTGGAGTGATTTTATTGTGTGTAGGAAATGTTTTTATTTGTCCTGAGACCGCTTTCGCGAAAGCGAATACAAAAAAAACAGAAAGAAAGATGGACTTGATTTTCATGATGAATAATTTGATGTTTTAGATGATAGCTATTAAGCTCAATAAGATGATTAGTCTTAGTGATAGAGCCATTCTATGTAAATATATAAAAACGTAAGTGAATGCATTCTTGTAAGTTAATATTAATAGGTTATAAAAAAAGCACGACCTATTTGATAGGTCATGCTTAATTTGATAAATTGATTTTATCTAAAAGGGTTAAGCTTTAGATATTTTAGTTTGGTATTTGTCTTCTTTGTTTATTGTTGTGATTACTTGTAATGAACGATTTTTTCTAACAAGTTTAAGTGCTTCTTGATAGGTGATTTTTTCATTTTCGAAGTAAAATTGTGATTGATGTCTATTGGATACTTTAATATGATCAACTATGTTTACACTTGTTGGTCTAGGAGTAGGTTCAAAGAGATCTGTTGTGTACAAGAAAACAAGAGGCTTGTCAAATGTTTTAGAAGGCTTTGTTCTTTGCTTGATAGAAGGATTCGTATTTATAAGTTTTTGTGCTTCAGCAACAGAAATGTGTTTGTGATTGTAATAGTAACGAGCATTTGCAATAACATTATTTTGAGATGCATCTATTATAGAAGTGTCAAAAGAATTTTTGTCATCTAAAGAAAGACCTTTTACTCCTACTAATGGTTGTCTCTTTTCTTTTTGATGTTGCGAAGATATTATTGGATAAGGCTCGGCAATAGCACGCTGTTCTTGAGTCATATTAACATATACGTAATATAGTTTCCGAACTTCGTTTTTTTTTATTTTAGTAGTAGGGTTTTCTCGATACTTTTTTGCAAGTTCATTATATGCTTGAATATCCTTTTGAGTCATAGTTGTATATGCCATGTCTTTAGGGATATTGTTTACATACATAACAGGTGGATTTGCTTTCTTATCTATACGAATGCGAGAAGGTTGCGTTGTTACAGATGTATAAAAATCGACAACTTCTTTTTTGGAGGCTGTTTTGCCGTTGAGGATAAAAATACCTCCTTTATTTAAATGTGCAGTTGTTTGTTCTTGAACAGTTTGCATTCCTAATATTTTCTGTGTGGAAACAAGTTGATTTCCCTTATTAGGAGTAGGTGCTCCCTCTTTTTTTGTTTTAACTGGAGCTGGAGCTGGGACTGGAGCCGGTGGCGGTGGCGGCGGAAGCGCAGGATACGGTTCAGCATTTTTCTTTTGTGTTTTTGTCATTCTGCTATAAATCTCATACATAAAAGCCACTTCAGAATTTAGTATTTCCCCTTCAGGGTTTTTGCCATACTTCTTTGCAAGTTTATTGTAAACACTAATGTCTTTTTTAGTGACGGGTTTTTTGCTTTGCTCCTGAGTTTCTACTACGATAGGTTTTGCAGAAATATAGGTTTTAGGAGCATTTGTGTAAGGATGTCTTGTTTGTACGTTGAGGTTTTTATTTTCTTTTACAAGACGTATTGCTTTCTCAAAAGTAACTTGCTTGTCTTCATAATAAAATACCCCTCCTATATCATTCATGCCTTTAAGATGATCTTCTACACTTGGCGGTGGAGGCGGTGGTGGTAATTGTACTTTTGGAGCTCCTGGTGCTAGTGGTGGTGGCGGAGGTGGTGGTACTAAATCCATGCCTCCATTTGCTTTTGAAAAATTGGTTTTTAAGAATTCTTCATTTAGTTTTTTAACAAAACCCTTCTCTGGATTTTTAACGAGTGTAGAAGGGAATGCTTCTGTATAGTCTGTTGCTGACCAATCTCTAGTAATGGCATCAATATCTCTACGTAGTGTTGCTACCGATGAAGGCTTTCCATTTACACGAACGGTGTTCTTTTTTATTTCAATAACCAGCCCTTTTTCTCCATTTCTTTCGGCGCCTTCTACAAATTCTTTAGCGTAGTTTTGCTTTGTTTGGTTATACATAGCTTCAAATGCCTCTTTTTCAATATGCTGTTTTTGTGAGGTTTGTTGTTGATTTACAGGTTTTAAAACCACACCCTCTGTTGTATTTAAATTTACACTATATGCAGAAGGAAATCCTACACCACGTTTTTCTTGCCAATATGGATTGGTCCATAAAACGACTATCATCTTATTTCCTTGAAGAGGTTTTTCTTTGAAGTACATAAGGTCATTAGGATGATACTCAAGAATTTTATTATTATTCAACACTTTATTGTCAAGTAATAGGGTATATAAATCTGTATTTTGCCATTTTACCAAATGTTCATAGGTAGGATGTGTAGGCTCTAAAGATGCTTTTGAAGTACTATTAGGAACAATAAGTCCTCCAGGAATTTGAATCTGGTGTACACCATAAGTTAAAAGTTTGTTTCTAAGTTTTTTAATTTGATCTACATTAACTTTTTCAGGAGCTGTAATAGTTACTGTTACTTGATTTTGGCGTTCTTCTTTGGTAAGGTTTGTATTAAACGTATGTAATACTTCAGAAAAATTTTCTTCTGTGGCAGCTATTCCATTGATAAGATATGTGCCATCTTCTACTATTTCTAATGTGATATTTTTAGCATTGTAACTATTTTTTTCTTCTTGATTTTTTTCCAAAAACTTTTTTAGATATTCTTTATGCCCTTCTGGATATCCTCCCTTTTCTCTCCAATAGGTGTTTGTCATTAGATTTACTTGTATATCATACTCTCCATAGTTTATAGCATTTTTCTCTAGAGTGCTTTCTGTAAAATATGGTATATCATTTGGTTGATATGCAGTTAACACTTCATTGCTAACTTTTACTCCGTTTATCCATATGCCATATTGATTTGTGTCTAACCATCTTTTAAGATCTTGCTTTGTTGGATGTTTTTCTTTTAAAGAGTTTTCAAGGGTAGTGTTTGGAAAAATGTTACCCATATACACTTGTACTTCTTTAACACCGTATTCATAAAGAACTTTATGTAGTAAGTCTACTTGATCTTGTTGCTCTGGTTTTGGTTCTGAAATTGTTGCATTAATAAGCTGTTGTCTTTCTTCTTTTGTATTATTTGTATTAAAGCTTTCCAGTACTGTCATTAACGTAGCATTTGTTGCTGGAATGTCATTGATTGTATAATTATCATTATCTATAATTTTAATACTTAGATAATTTACATCCTCATTTGTTGTATGAGTTTTATACACAGAATGGTTTTCAATACGTTTAAGTTCAATACCATCTTGCATCGTAAGTTTACCGTTATCAAATGTAAATGTATACCAATCATACCCCATTGTAAACGTCATTCCGTTATCAATAAGTTTTGGGTAATAACGTGTGCTTTTGTTTGTAGTTGTATTAATAACATCACAGGTTGGACCTCCATTTTTGGTGATAAAATGATACTTAGTTTCACCATCTGGTGTTGACCAAATACCATCAATACGATAACTTACGGTGTCTTCTGGCGGTGTAAAATAAGTGCTGTCACCTAACTTTAAAAATCCATTATCTGCTATAGATAACTCCCATAATTCGCTATCAGGTAAATTGCCAGATGGTAAAAAATAATTTCCATCTTTAACTGTGATAGGGGCTTTTACAACTTTCTGATCCCACCAAAGTGTTCCATCCTCTTCATAGATAAATACGTCTTGATTTTCATTAGCATGGTCTATCCAATGTCCTTCAATAGCAAGATCGTTATTTGGTTGTGCAATAATTCCTTGATTAAAGACCAGTACACAGCCTGCAATAATGGGAATGAGTAGTAGCGCACTTATTGCGAGTCGCTTTCGATTAAATGATTGTGATAACATAAGAATTCGTTTTTTTGTTGATGAATAATTAAATGGACTCTCAAGGGTAGTGTGATGAGCACTACTGGCATAGTTTAAGAGTATATGTTGGTATTGATAAATGTCGTGTTCTTCTTGAATTGCCCCTTGGTCTGCTAGGAATTCATGATTTAGTGTAATGGATTTTTTAGTCATCCAAAACAACGGATTAAACCAAAATACCACTTGTAAAAATTCTATAAATAAGATATCTAAAGAATGCTTTTGACGTACATGTGTAGCTTCATGCGCAATTACTTCTGTTGGTATTTCTTTATTCTCATACCGCTTTCGCGAAAGAAAAATATATTTCAAAAAAGAGTGTGGAACAATAGACTGCTGTAAGAGTGCTAACGTAAACTCTCTATGATTATGGGTTTCTGCATTTGTTATTTTTCGCTTTAAGCGAATTAAATTTAAGAGAAAACGCCCTCCAAAAATGAGTGTTCCTAATCCATATATGGCCCATAGTATATAAGGAAGATAACTTGTTTTTTCTTCTACAGGTAAAGATTGTGCAGGTAAAGCGGTTTGATCCCAAGCTTGAGCAAATTCACCTATCCAAATCTCTTGCGGTGCCTCTGTAGTAGTATATGTAAATTTTATTAATGGTATCGTTAATGAAAAAATAAGACTGGCTAGTAAATAATACCGTTTAAAATGATGGAGCGCTTTTGCTTCTAATACGATTTTATAAAACCCAAATAAAACCGCAAGACACAAGGTGCTTTTTATAAGATATGTCAGAATCATTGCTTTTTCTTTTTAAGTTGATGGTCTATAATACCTCTTAACTCTTCCAATTCTTGCTCACTTAGATCAGTTTCTTGTGTAAAGAAAGAAGCAAATTGAGAAGCAGAGTCATTAAAGAAATTTTTAATAAGTCCGTTTACGTGTTTAGAAAAGTAGTCTGTCTTCTTTACCAATGGAAAATATTCCCTAGAACGTCCATACTGTTTGTAGTCTACAAAATTCTTATCCTGCATTCTTTTTAGTAAGGTAGCTATAGTCGTGGTAGCAGGCTTTGGATCAGGGTATGCATCTATGAGGTCTTTCATAAATGCACGTTCTTGTTTCCAAAGGAGTTGCATGAGTTGTTCTTCTGAAGCAGATAATGCCATTTCTTTCTACATTTTTAGAATTAACTCTACAAATGTAGAATAAATTTTTAATTCTACATTTGTAGAGCAATAATTTAACAAAAAATAGCGTGTTTTTTGTTGTAAAGTTTTGAGATAAAAAAAATTAATTAAAAAAAGAATTATGAAATTAAGTAAATTGAAAAAGTATCAGTTAGAGTATAGTAATACTGTTTTCGGGGGGAGTACTATTGATAGAATAGCAGAATCAAATCAGGTAAATGCACCATTCACTTTTGGAGGATTATTATATCCGAATGTTAAAAATATTTCTAATGAATTTTATGTAGGTGATGGTGAATTTAATCAAAATGGATTAGGAGGATAATTAGTAAAAGTAAGAAAAGGTCTTCTAATTAGAAGACCTTTAAAATAAGTACTAATAGAGTGAAAATTAAGTACGTCTTGCACATACACCACCATTAATATCTTAAATAGCAACTGATTACCCATAAAGTTTCATTATACACACGAGTGTATTGGTTATAATGAAGTTTTTGATAAAATGGGGTAATGTTTAAATACGTATGGCAATGCATTATCATTTACATTTTGATATGTAAACGGTATTAATTGTTCATTAAGTGCGTACCATGAACTACTGCAGCTCCTGCTCGTAATACAGCTGCTACAAAAGTAACTTCAGAAAGTTCTTCTTGTGTTGCTCCAGCATCGATTGCGTGTTTTTTGTGAATTTCCAAACAGTATGGACATTGTGTGGTGAGTGCAACAGCAATGGCTATTAACTCCTTATATTTTTTTGGAATAGCGCCATCAGCAAGTGCAGCTTGATCTAATTGTTGAAAAGCTTTCATAGCTTGTTCGGCATTTTTTCCTAATGTACCTAACTTCTTTAGGTGATTCATATCATACATAAAAATCTATTTTTAAATTAAAGTATGGGCAATACTGAAAATCTGTATTGCCCTTAATAGAGTGAAAATTAATTACGTCCTGCGCGTACACCACCATCAATGTCCCAAATAGCACCCGTTACCCAAGAAGCTTTGTCAGAAAGTAGGAATGTAATACTATCGGCTACGTCTTGAGGCGTACCATTACGTCCTATAGGATGGAAACCGTGAAAACCTTCTAATGCTTTTTCTGCTTCTTCTTTTCCTCCAAAAACACCATGATATACTGGAGTAGATACAACAGCTGGAGATACTGCATTTACTCTAATATTATCATCAGCAAGTTCCATGGCTAAGTGTTGTGTTAGTGAGTGTAATCCTGCTTTTTGCATAGAATATGCTGAAGAAGGTGTTGCTTTTACAGCTTGCTTTGCCCACATAGATCCTACATTTACAATAGCACCTCCTTGTGTATCTTTCATTTTTTTAGCAGCAGCTTGTGTGATAAAAAAGAAACCTCTATTTAAGTCTTGGTATGAATCATAATCTTCTTGTGTATGATCTAAAAACGCTTTTGGTCCAAAAATACCTGATGCATTTACTAGATAGTCTAGGTTATCCCAATTTGAAAGTTCATTGGTAAAGTTTTGTACTGCAGCAGTATCTGTAATATCTAATTGATGCTTTACAAGATTAGGCGCATCTGCTACTTTGCTAGGTGTGCGACCTGCAATATGTACTGTTACACCTTCATTTAGTAAATTTTCTACTGTTGCGAGACCGATACCACTGGTACCTCCGATGACTAATGCTGTTTTGTTGTTTTCCATTGTTTATTTATTTTAAAGTTTAAATTATAGACAGACAAGTCTGTCTTTTTATTGATAAATTTTTTTTATGCTATTAGTTTTTCACAAAGCCCACGAGCTGTTTCAATAGGCCATATTTCTTGATGCAAATGACTTTCTGAAAGCCCTCCTTCATAAAGCACATATATTTGCTTTGCATATACTTTTTGATCTGCTTCTGTAAGTTCAGGAATGCCAGCTAAGAGTCCTTCTATATAGTTGATAAGTGTTTCTTTTCCATTCTGAATTACAACTCGGATTTCTTTATTTTCTTTAGGAATTTCAGAAATTGTATTTAAACACCAACATCCATTAAAATCATTTTGATTATAAAATGCTGCTAGAAAATCAAATAAAGCAACAAGCTGATTTTTTCCAGGTGTATAGGTTGCAATAAATGGTTTTAACTGCTCAAAGAATAATTGATCTTTGTATTGTAGATAGGCAATACAAATCTCTTCTTTAGATCTAAAGTGATTATAAAGCGTGGCTTTAGCAATACCTGCTTCTTTGATAATTTCATTGATACCTGTCAGATTATAACCCTTCTCGTAAAATAAGCGAGAAGCTGTTTCTATAATAGTTTGTCTGACAAGATTATGTTTCATCTATTTTAATTTGATACTGCAAATATATACTAATTTTTTAAAAACAGACAAGTCTGTTCACTTTTAATAGTCAGTTCCTTTTTTTAATCCTTACAAAATGGATGATTTTATTTCATACTGTGTAGCAAGTTCTTTCATTTTTTTTGCAAAAGCAGCTTTGTAATAAGCGGGCATTTCCGAGCCATATTGAAAATATTTCTGATATTTTGGTGAAAGTTCTGGGTAATGTTTTTGTATAGCTTGAAGCATTAATGTTTTGCTAGCTGCTTTTCCTTCTCCAAATACGGTAAGTGTAGCAGGTAACATATAATGTGCATTAGCTTCTTTAAAAGTAGAAAATAATAGATCAAGATGCGCGGTAGTATCTGAGATAAAAGGTAGTAGTGGCATCAAACTTACTCCAGATAAAAAGCCTTCTTGTATTGTGTTTTTTAAACTTTGTAATCGTAGGGATGGTGGTGTAGCACCTGGCTCAAAAATACGAGCTACTTGATCATCCAATGTAGAAAAAGAATAGGATATAATGGTACCACGGCCTAAATCATTTTTTAAATCATTTGGAAGTATTGCATTTTTATCAATGTGATGTAATAAGTCATAATCTCTAGCTATCATATCCGATTTTGTAATCACATGAACAGGGAATTTATACTTTGCAATGATTTCTAAAGCTTGTCTAGTGAGTTCGTATTTTTTTTCGATTTGTAAATAAGGATCTGTGGCAGAAGACAGCACAATGATTCCGTATTGTTCTTTTTTTGCTCTATTAAAAAGTTGTCTATCTAAGACCTCAATCGCATTTGTTTTTATAGAGAGGCTTGTCTCTAAATTGGTTCCGTATTTACTTCCTCGGATATAACAATACAAACAATTAAAAGAACAACTGCTATATAAATTTACGGTGTAATCATCCAGAAACCACGTGTCACGACGTTTAGTCTTATTAAGTACTGATTTGATTTCAATTTCCCTTGGCATACTGATGTCTTTCTAATCCAATAGCTACTTTTTTCCGAAACCAGTTGGCTACGTTTTGAGTATTGTTGAGTTCGCTTTCGCGAAAGCGTATAAAGAAAAATATTATTTTTTAATCATAAAATAAAAATCTCTTTCTAATTCATACTTCATACGCTTTACAGATCGTCGCATTATAAAATAAGGGATTCCTAACATAAATAGTCCATGTAGTAGTAAAAATGGAATAGCAATCATAGATGCTTCAAAGCTATCCTGTAATGCCATAACAATAAAGAAAATATAGAATAGTGGTACCATTATGAAAAAGGGAGCCATTTGATTTGAAAAACCATTGATTTCTACATTAATTTTTAAAGTGTCGCCTTGTTGACTAAAACGTCCTTCTGCTTTAGCAAAATTCATATTGTAATCAAAAAACTTTCGTTTTTTCTTTAATTTAAAACCATAAGAATTGATATGACCTTTATACTCAGCTTTACTTGAAGAAAAAACATCTCCCATATCAGAAAAATAGCCTAAATCACTTTGATCAATATTGGAATTTACGATAGAAATGAAATTATACTTTTCTGTAAGAAGTTCAATAGTAGTTGTTTTAAGAAGGTTGAGTCTGGTCAATAGTTTATTCATATAAAAGTTTTGTGTTTTAAAATATCTGTATACTAATGATCAGGAATGTTACAGGCTTTAATTTTTGAACACACTACAATTTATCTATTATAGGGGACTTCATTAACCCAATGAAAACCGCGATTTATCAATTCAAATTCACTTAAATCTTTTGCTTTTAAATGAATTTTTAAAGAATCTCCGTAAAGCTTTCCACTTAAATGTAATTCATCGTTAATATGCGTATAGTTGAAATTGTCACTTAATTCCCGTTCTCTTTCATATAAGGAAAGCTTGTCTTTTATGATGTCTACGTCAAGTGCTATGTATTTTTTTTGATCATCCATAAATTGTATCGTAGCACGTCCTTTACGATCGATAATTAGATATCTCCAGCGAGTAGGGTCTGTTGTTAAAGGAAGCATAGTATCCTTGTTTTTTATAAAAGTAGTTGTCTCCCAAATACCATATAGAACAGGTTTTTCTCTTTTATCTCCATAAGTGCGTTCTCCTTGATATCCTCGCCATGACAAACTACCAATTAAGAATAACGCTAAAATGATCTTACTCCAAAAGATGATTTTTCTATAATGAGAGTCATCAGAAACCTCATAATAATTGATAGCTTGGACTGTTTCATTTTTGATAAATACTTGTTTAAATCGTTTCCAATCTGCCGCAAAAATCACAAATGCCATTGCCATCAGATGTGCAGAAAATAACTTCACAGGAATATCATAAAACAGATTCATCATAAGTACTTGTAACATCACTCCTGTCGTAACGATAGCTCCTAGTGTAATTGTTTTGCGAGAGATTAATAAGAGGCCTCCTAATACTTCCATACCTCCTACAAACATATTGAACCCTTCACTATGTCCCATGTAGGTCCATGCTAGTCCCATGGGAGACATCTCTCCAATAGGTTGTAATAAACGGGTTAAAGAAGGTCCTGGGAATTGCCCCTTAAATACTTTTACAAACCCATAGATAAAGAGTTGTAAAACTAAGTACATGCGTAGTATAACTATAAACCAATAAAAGAGCTGGTTATAGGAAGCTCGTTTACGATCAAAAAGAGACCATAATAATACACCCATAATAGTGAGGCTACCTTGCACAAACCAACTGATATATGCCATGGTTGTATCTCCGCTCCCTGTAGAGAAATATTCTAGACGACCTTCGGTATGTAAGATGTTTTTCCCAACCCATACAAAAAGAGATTCAAAAAAAAGCGCTCCAGAGTAGGCAAAAGTGATGTAACTTAAGAAATAAAAGCAAACAAATCTGAATACAAGTTTACTGATAGGAGACCAATACCCTCTTGACTCATGTGATAGTATCATAAAGATGCAATTAGTTAGCATCTAAAATAGGGAAAGTCCTTTAGGTTTACAGCAACCTAAAGGACTTTCCCTATTATATAAAGTGATTTTTATGCGTTTTTTAATGCTGTAAAATACTCATAAAAGTAAGGTATGGTTTCAATACCTTTTAAATAATTCCAAATACCAAAGTGCTCATTGGGAGAGTGTATCGCATCACTATCTAAACCGAATCCCATTAAAATCGTTTTGCTTTTTAATTCTTTTTCAAAAAGAGCAACAATAGGAATACTTCCGCCACTACGTTGTGGGATAGGGGTTTTTCCAAATGTTTTTTCATACGCTTTTTCGGCGGCTTGATATCCTATACTGTCAATAGGTGTGACATAGCCTTGACCTCCATGATGTGGGGTTACTTTTACAGTAACGCCTTCGGGAGCAATGCTTTCAAAATGCGTTTTAAATAACTCAGTAATTTCTTCCCAATCTTGATGAGGTACTAATCGCATTGATATTTTTGCATAAGCTTTACTTGCAATGACTGTTTTTGCACCCTCACCTGTATAGCCTCCCCAAATCCCATTTACATCTAGAGTAGGGCGTATCGAGTTACGTTCATTGGTAGTATATCCTTTTTCTCCATACACCGCATTAATGTCTAGTGCTTTTTTATAGTTATCTAAGCTAAAAGGAGCTTCCCCCATTTTTGCACGCTCTGCTGCAGTAAGCTCTTCTACTTTATCATAAAAACCTTTTACGGTGATATGATTGTTTTCATCATGAAGAGATGCAATCATTTTAGCGAGTATATTAATTGGATTGGCAACAGCACCTCCGTATAATCCACTATGTAAATCACGATTTGGACCAGTTACTTCTACTTCTACATAACTTAGGCCACGAAGTCCTGTGGTGATACTAGGAATATCATTGGCGATCATTCCTGTATCAGAAATGAGGATCACATCATTGGCTAGTTTTTCTTGATTACGTTCTACATACCAAGCAAGATTGACACTTCCTACTTCTTCTTCGCCTTCAATCATAAATTTGACATTGCACGGTAGTTTATCATTGGCAGTCATGTATTCCATGGCTTTGACATGCATATACATTTGCCCTTTATCATCACAAGCCCCGCGAGCAAAAATAGCGCCGTCAGGATGTTTATCTGTCGTTTTTACAACTGGCTCAAAAGGCGGAGCATCCCAAAGATCTAATGGATCAGGTGGTTGTACATCATAATGCCCATATACCAATACTGTTGGAAGGTTAGGATCTATGATTTTATCTGCATATACAATAGGGTATCCTGGTGTTTCACATATTTCTACGGTATCACATCCAGCGGCTTTTAAACTATCGGCTACCGCAGTGGCGGTTTGTGTGGTCGCTTTCGCGAAAGCGGAATCAGCACTAATACTAGGGATTTTTAGGAGTTCGATAAGCTCGTCGATAAAGCGCTGTTTGTGTTCTTGGATATAAGATGTTATAGATTCCATGTAGATTATTAATTTTTGTTTAAAAGTACTAAAATTGAACTACATTTAGGGTATTAAATGAATCACTTATGAGCCTTACTAGTGCACGTTTTCCGTTTAATTTTACTGAGGATAAACTTCTTAAAGATTATAAAACATGTGAAGCTTTTGCCTTTTCCGAACATTATAATGCTGCCGATTATGATGGTAGCTGGAAAATAATTGCACTTCGATCTATGGATGGTGCTACAGATAATATAAGAGCATTCTCACTGACTGGGGAGTTTTTTGATACGCCTTTGCTAGAGAAGTGTACTTATTTTAAAGAAATTATAGACACGTTTGAATGTGATAAAGAAGCCATACGTTTACTGAATCTAAGACCTGGAAGTCGTATCCATGAGCATACAGATCTTGATCTAGGATATGAAGATGGATTGTTTAGGGTACACGTGCCTATTATGACTAATAAAGATGTTCGGTTTTATATTAATAAGGAATTAGTGACTATGGAGGTAGGGAGTTGTTGGTATGGGAATTTTAATTTACCGCATGCTGTTGAGAATAATGGAACTTCAGATAGAATTCATTTAGTCATGGATTGTAAACGAAACGCATGGAGTGATGCCTTATTTTCAACATTAGGGTATGATTTTGAGCAAGAAAATAAACAAGCATCCTATTCTGAAGAGGAGAAACAACGCATTATAGAAGAGCTACAACGACAAGGAACAGCAATTTCTCAGGAGTTAATTCAAAACATATTAAATTCTTGATTAAAATTTGCTAAAAAATTATTTTGCAATTAAAAACTATTCTTATATTTGCACCCCGTTACAAAGAGATGCGTAACGATGTATTGAAATGCGGGCGTGGTGGAATTGGTAGACACGCTAGACTTAGGATCTAGTGCCTCACGGTGTGCGAGTTCGAGTCTCGCCGCCCGTACAACGAAAACCTCATCAGAAATGATGAGGTTTTTTTGTTTGCTCGATTTGTCTAGTCCTAAATAATCCATACAGATTATTTAGGACTAGACAATTTTTATAATTTACTTCATCTTCTTCAAGCGCAAAGTGACCCGGATTATAAATATGATAATCTATTTTTTTCACATCTTTCTTATAAGCAGTACACTTTCTGAGAAAGTGAGCTGTTTTTGTACGATATTATTTCTGAAAAGGCAACCCTAAAGGACAATCTATAAAATATTGCCAAGAGCCATCTACTCTCTGTTTTAAAACTTCTGTAGATGAGCCATCTCCTAGTTTATTTCCTTGTCCATCTATAATACTCCAATTTGCTTGTAGTACAGCAATATCACCATTAATCAATTCTCCAGTAACCTTACTTAAGAGTTTGGCGTTTACATCTATAAATGGCTGGAAACTTTGTCTTATTGTTTCTAAACCAGATTTAGTGGGTTCTGTTGGTGGAAAAGACATTACATAATTTGGATGGAAAAAATCCAATATGTTATCTATATCGCCTTCAGTAATACATTCGCTAATCTTATTTGCGACATCTCTTGGTCGCATTGCTTTTTTTAGTGTCATAATACTTGTATTAGATTGTTACGTCTGGTGGTCGATTGTCCATGTCAAATATTAATTTCCATTGTCCAACTTTATTTTTTCTAAAAATAACAATAACACGTCCAGATTCTTCTATGTTACTGCCGTCTTCGGGATTGGTTCCCATTAATCTAAACTGGCCTGCTATATATCCTAGACCTTCCACAGCAATGGCTTGTTCTTCTTTAAAGAATACCTTCGGTTTAATGGCGAAACTGTTGAGGAAACCCTCTTTGATAACGGGTATTCCTATTTCAATGGGTTTGTTACTATTTGCATAAACAACTTCTGGATCATAGATATTCATTAAGGCTTCTATATCATTATTGTTAAATGCCTCGAGCCATTGATCCAAAGCGTTTTGTACTTCTTTTACTAAATTGTTATTCATTATTTATAATAAATTTTTTCCTTTCTAATAGGAATATGTTTTTATACTAAGTTTATAACGTAATCTTACCGTAGATTTGATTTAGAAGTTGTTGATTAATAATCAAATCTATTTTTCTTTATGAAATATATTCTATGTTATGACAAACTCCAATTTATAGAATGAGCCCAATCGTTAAGCGATTGTGGCTGAATCTCTAAAAGCTGATTAGTTTTGTCAAAATCTTTATCAACAAATTCGTTGTGGTTTTGTTCTACGAACCTATAAAGATTAGAGATTTCTTTAGCAGCCAGTTGTCCGAAGCCTGGAGTCAATTGCTGTTCAAATTCATCTACAGGAACAAGTGCAAAGTTTAAATCTAGCCCTATTTCAGCAGCTATAGCAGCTGTAATTTCATTTCCAGATAAAAGATTTCCTCCTATAGGGAGTGTCTGTCCTGCCAATTCTGGTTTTGAGATTGCTTTAACTACATATTTTGCTAAATCTGAATGACTAATCCATGGTAGTTTTTTATTCGGTGCAATCGGATAGGCTATGATTTTATGCTCTAAAATAACAGGTATAGACCATGGAGCTGCAATATTATCAATATAAATATTTGGAGCTAATGTGATAACTTTTAAACCAGATGTATCCAATAATTTTTTAATAGCAACTTTCATATCTAATGCTAAAAAACCAGTCTCTTCTTTAGATAGATGAAAAGTAGTATTAAAAATTATTAATTCTACGTTTTCTTGTTTTGCTGCGGCTATAAAGTTTTTTGTATACGATTGTGCGAGTCCCATATCAAAAATAAGAGGAAAAGAGTAAACTGCAGCTTGAGCTCCTTTCATAGCTTTTGCTAAAGACTCTTGATGTTCTAATCCTCCTTTTATAACTTCAATTCCTTTCATTGCTGGTATTCCAATGTTCGGATCTCTTTTTAATGTTGTTACTTGATGATTTTCTTTTAATAAAGCTGCTGCGATATTACCGCCTTGAAACCCTGTGGCTCCTGTTACAAATACTTTCATTTTAATAATTTTTAATTGTTAAATATGATTTATTTTGAAGTGAATTTTTTTATTAGTTGTGCGACTTCTGAACTGTATTCTTCTAGCATAAAGTGACCTCCGTCAAAAAAATGTAATTCAACATCATTTAAATCTTTTGCATATGCTTCTCCTCCCGGTTTGCTGAAAAATTTGTCATTAGTCCCCCAAACTACAAGGGTAGGAGGTTGATGTGTTCTTAGATAATTTTGCCACTCTTTATATTTTTCAAAGTTGGTTCCATAATTATCGAAGAGTGTTAGAAATAATTCTTTTACACCAGGTCGTTGTAAAAAAGCATAATCTAAATAGTATGAAGAAGGATCAATTAAACTAACATCTTTAGCTCCTGTTATATATTGTTCTTTAAGCCCTTCTAAACTCACCAAATGCTTTTTGTAGGCATTCATTTTTTCTACATCATTATTTTGAATATACCCACCAATTTCCATAGCCCATTCTCCAAAACCTTCTGCATAAACATTTGCATTTTGAATGATCAATCCTTTGATTAATTCAGGTCGTTTTGTGGCGATACGAAATCCTATTGGACCACCATAATCTTGTACGAATAGATAAAAATTGGTAAGCTTGAGTTTGTCGATGAATTGATTCATCGTATCACTAATAGAATCAAAAGAATATTCGTATTCAGAAATAGAGGGTCTAGAACTAAATCCAAATCCAGGATAGTCTGGGGCAATCACATGGTATTTATCCTTTAATAAATTCATTAATTCCTTATACATATGTGATGATGTAGGGTTTCCATGTAAAAACAAAATGGTCTCTTTATTTTGTATACCTGCTTCTCTATAGAAGATAGAGAGTCCGTCAATTTCAATAGTTTTATTCATGTTTATAATTTTACTGTTATTTTTTTTGTTACAGTTTTAGATAAAAAAAACTAAAACTGATTTTTAAAGGCTTCTAGTGTTTGTAATTTTAAAATATCTACAATAGCTTTATCTATATCATCAAACATTGATAATAATTTTTCATTAATTTGCCCCCCTATTTTGCAATGTACATCTGGTACGTTATTAGAAAGGTTTAGTACATGACTACTTCCTTTTATTGCTTCAAAAATATCTGCTAACAAAATATTTTCAGCAGATTTCCCTAATTTCACACCTCCATTTTTTCCTTCTTTGCTCTCAATTAGATTGCCGTTTTTGAGAGCTTTTAATTCTTTTCGTACTAATACAGGATTTATATTAAGACTCTCTGCAATTCTAGCTGACGAATGCCATTCCCCTGGATAATAAGCTAGGAGTGTCATTATATGAAGAGATATAGAAAATTTACTTTTGACCATGTATTTTAATGTAATTTTTTTTATTACAGTATAAATATATGCAATTTAATTTATTTGTAACAAAAATTTTATAGATTTTTTTATTGGAATATATAAATGATATTTAAAAAGGATCACTTTTTTTGATTAAATGATTTAAAAGTTGCTGAAAAAAGTAATCCCTTTTTAAAGTATCTATAATGAGTGAGATAGATCTAAATAGTTTGCATAAAAGAGCGAATCTTAGCAATAATAGCATCTCCTTCTTCTTCTAATACAAAGTGCCCCGTATCATAGATATTATAATCTATGTTTTTGACATCCCTTTTAAAAGCTTCAGCACCAATTTCTGGAAAAAATAAATCATTCTTACCCCAGACAATTAACATAGGTGGCTGGTTATCTCTTAAGTATTGCTGCCATTTCGGGTATAATTTTATGTTATTCTGATAATCATCAAATAGATCAATGTTTACTTTATGAGCATTAGGTCTTGAAAGACGTAAATAGTCCAAATGCCAAGTATCTGGATTTACAGCTTCAGGATTACGTGTGCCATGTGTATATTGCCACTTTAACCCTTCTAAAGAAAAAGCAGGTAATAATGCCTTTTCGGTTTCGGCATTTCTGTTTTTCCATAACGCTTGAATACCTGCCCAAGCAGGACCTAATCCTTCTTCATATGCATTTCCATTTTGATTAATGATGGCGGTTACTCGTTCTGGATGTGCTGTTGCAATTCTAAATCCTACAGGAGCTCCATAATCTTGTATCATCAGTGCATAGGAATTAAGACCTAATTTTTCTAATAAACCATCTATAGAGGTAGCCAGATTATCAAATGTATAGGTATATACATCTTGAGAAGGAAAATCACTATTCCCAAACCCTGGATAATCAGGAGCAATCAAATGGTATTCATCAGAAAGTTGATCTAAAATTTTACGATATTGATGTGATGAAGAAGGAAAACCGTGCAATAATACAATCGTTGGATCTTTCGGATTTCCAGCTTCTCTGTAAGCTATGTTTACGCCATTTACTTCTAAAGAGCGATACATGATTGGATACTTTGAGATTGTATCTTCAGTTAATGAATGGCTAGTATCTTTTACAGTATAAGAAGAAAATGTAAAGAAAGTGATAATAGCTAAAAAGGTAATGAGCGAAATTTTAATAATTGGTTTCATTGATGTTGTTTTTAATTAATATTTTACCGATCGTTCGGTAAATAAGTCGAAACACTTTTCACTCCTTACACTATAGAATTATATTTTTTTAAAAATGATGGATTTGTACTGTATACGCTTTTGCGAAAGCGTATACTAAAAATGTAATATTTTACTATAAAATGCTATGTAATATCTAGATCTGAACCTCCTCGTAATACACTTTCTATAAGCTCCCATGACTTATCGGTCCATGACCAAACGATAGAGCCGTGCCATCCATGATGTTTTAATGTATTGACAAGATTTTCTGAAGGAATTTCAAAAATGGGGTCGGGATAATATTCGGCAATAATGGCTCTTTTGTCTAATTTTTTAGCATCATAACGAGTATGAAAAGGAGATCCTTCTTTTTTTGCCCATGTATAATAATGAATATTATAAAAGTCTAAGTAGCCTGTAATTTCTCCACCAATATCTTCTAATGCCTGATCTGAATATCGGTTTTGAAATCCATGCTTAGGATCATCTACACTAGACAAAAACCCTAATGCACCGCTAGTAATTTTAACGTCTGGTTGTGCGTTACGTATATAAGCAGCAGTTCTATTAATAAAACGTTGTATATCCTCCATGGTCACACGTTCTGCAAAACCTTCCCAATGGCTTGCATATTCATTGGTCATACCTTCAGGCTCATTAAAAATTTCCCATGCAAAAAGCCCAGGATGTGCGCCTATATAATTCACAAGCGGGAGTAATGCATTTTCAATATAAGAGGTATAATGAGCGACTTCAGTGAGTAATTTTTTATTAGCCTGCGCATCTACGCCTTCTTTTGTTTTGAGCATATCAAATGACCATAAGCAGATTTGGATTTTCAGGCCTTTAGAAGCTGCTATGTCTAATAGTTGCATCACATCTTGATGAAAAAAATCAGGATTTGGTAGTGCTTTTTTAGTGTCATCAAACTTTGGATTTGTAGATCCGTCGGTATGATACCACCATCGTATTACATTCCCTCCATTGGCAACTGTGAGTTCCATGATTTCATCTAGTGTATCCCAGTCAGGATGGTATTCTTCTTGTGTGATTGGATGAATGCCAATATCTTTTCCAAAGTCCATCCAAGCAATATTAATTCCGTGTACAAAATCAATATCATGTGGTGGTTGTAGATGTTTTGGATACTTCATAATCATTTATTTTAAACTATTCTATTATACGCTTTCGCGAAAGCGTATACAGCAACATAAGCACTAGAATAAGCTTTTAGGAGTTAAGATACTTTGCTAATAAACTATGAAAATGGTGAACGCCTTTTTCACGTGTAGGAGAGAACCTTCCTGCTTTATAGAACCTAGATTGTAGTCCTTTATGAACGCCTTCTACCACAAACTCATCCTCGCGTTCTACTTTGTCTAGTAAAGCACCGGCACCCGTATGTAGTTTTGTCTCGTCATATACATATGTGATAAAGGACACTTTTGTTTTATTGAGGCTAAAAGGTTTTACGATATTAACGGATAATCCCCAAGGGTAAAAGTTAAACATCATATTAGGGAATATCCAATAATAATAAGCGGCTACATGTTTTCCTTGATCGAGATGGCCTTCTGGGAATTCAAAAACTTCATCACCTCCATCGGAATATCCAATTTGTAGGTTTACATGCTCATAAATCTCTGTTTTATACTGCCCATAATCCAAAGTGTCATTTAAATCTGCATGTACAAACGGAATATGAAATCCTTCCAGATAATTATCACAATACAATGCCCAATGACAATTAATGATATAATCTTTGTTAAGCCTTGCGTCCAGTTTGAATTCGTTAAGAGGTAAAAAACCAACGCGTTCTTTCATCACATTGATCACCTCAGAAAAATCAAATACAGGGTTGAGTCCAACAAATAAATGAGAACCCCATTCCCGTAATTCAAATTTATGCAAGCTGTCACAGGGTCTTGGAAAATCTTTTGCGTCTTCAAATTCAGGCATCGATTTAAAAGTGCCTTGCAAATCAAAACGCCTTCCGTGATACATACAGGTGAAATTCTTTATTTTTCCGGGATGATGCACCACAATATTTCCACGATGTGTACATACATTACTGAGACACGTAATCTTATTTTCTTTATCTCTTACCACCATCATAGGCTCTGTGAGATAGTTGTCTAACAAGACAAAGGGAAATACACTTTCTGTTAATGGAATGCAGGAGTTTGCATCACCAATCCATTGCCATGTCGTTTCAAAAACGCGTTCTTTTATCGCATCAAAAACATCTTGACTACGATAAAAAGAGGCAGGTAAGGTTTCGGCTTGTGTAATATCTGGATGAATGTAGAATGGTTCCATATCCCTAAATTTAAGAACTTTTTTTGGTTAGATATAGATAAAACGGAATTCCAAGGACTAATAAGGCAAATCCCCACAGTACAGTTTCGGCGCCACAACCTATAATCACCCAGATACAAAATAGCATACTTACGCCTGATAAGATCGTCTTGCTTAGTGGGATTTTCTTTTCTTTTCTATAGATCAATATCAATAAACTTATAGCCGATAATACATAAGGTGTTAATACAGATAATGTGGAAAGCTTCATCATAAATGTAAAAGCATCTACAAGACTTTTTGTATAATTTAACCCCATTAATAGGGATGCTAGAATACTTGAGATAATAATACCCGTAATAGGTGATGTATGATGATTTGTTTTACCAAATATTTTAGGAAAAAGCTGATCCTGAGCCGCAGCCATTGGAATTTGCCCTTGTATTAAAATCCACCCATTTAATGCTCCTAATGTCGCTATAACAGCACCAGCAGCTACAATATACTTAGCAGATTCTCCCCAAAATAGAGCCGCCGCATCTGCAAATGGGGCATTGGAAGTAACAAGTACATCTGGCGGAACAATTCCCATAATAGCTATAGAGCTAAGAATGTATACGATGATGGTAATGAAGGTGCCAAAAACAGTTGCTTTTTTTATAGTACTTGCTGCATTTTTAATAGAGGAACTAGGAATTGTTGCAGTTTCCATTCCTAAAAAAGCAAAAAGCGTAAGTGTAGTCGTAGCTGTAATTGCAGAAAGACTAGAAGTTCCACTAAGATTAAATGGCGTAAAATGATCCATTTTTATATAAGCAATCCCAATAAAACCTATGAGCATAATAGGAACTACTTTAAGAATGGTGGTGATTAATTGTACAAAGGCAACTGTTTTTATAGGTTTAGAATTCACCCATGTAAATAACCAAATAAACCCTAATCCTGTGAACACTGAGAGTAGTTGATTATGACCGAGAATGGGAAAGAATACTTCGAGATATCCAACCAGCGCTACTGCAATGGCTGCATTTGTGCACCAGATCGAAATCCAATAGCCCCAAGCAACTAAATAAGCTGGAAATCTACCTAATCCTAATCGCGTATATGCATAAGGACCTCCTGTGGTATCGGGAGCTAGTTTGCCTAAATACCCAAAAATTAACGCCAATAGAATAGCTCCTATAGAAGCACAAATCCATCCGATAATGCTAATAGCACCATAAGCTGCTAATGAAGCTGGTAATAAGAACACACCAGATCCAATCATGTTTCCTACCACAAGAGAGGTGCTAGACCAAAACCCGATTTTATTTGTACGCAATATCGTTTAATTTTCTACTGTTCTGTAATGTACGTATAAACTATTAAAGTTGGTTACAATAGAAAAAGACTGTCTAAAAGATAGGGTAAACGTCATGCTGAATTTATTTCAACATCTCATCGCACTTAGTTGTTACGCTATGGAGAAACTGAAACACGTTCAGTTTGACGAAAACTATATCTTTTAGACAGTCTCTTTGTCTTATGGTTTTAAAATCTCTTTATACGCTCCTGCCTGCCGGCAGGCAGGTTCACGAAAGCATATACAGAAACATCATATTATAATTCTAAAATCTGACGTATCATTTGATTTGTGAATCCCCACTCATTATCATACCACGTCATCACTTTTAATAAGTCACCATCTACCACACGTGTCATACTTAAATCTACCGTAGATGCATATGGGCTCTTTACAATATCTGAAGAAACAATAGGCTCATGTGTAGTGGCTAATACATTTGTATAACGTGCCGTTTGTGCTTCTTCCTCGAGTATTGCATTTACTTCTTCTACTGTTACTGGTTTTTCTGTGACAAATGTCATATCAGAAATAGAGCCAACAGGAATTGGAACTCGTAAAGCTACTCCATCAAATTTTCCTTTGTATTGCGGTAATGCTTTGGTGGTTGCAATAGCTGCACCCGTTGAGGTAGGGACAATATTTGCCGCACCTGCACGTCCCATACGGTAGTTCTTTTGAGAAACAGAGTCTACCATGTTTTGCGAAGCCGTATAGGCGTGTACAGTAGTCATAATAGCTTTCTTTATTCCAATACGTCTTCCTAGTACTTCTACTACAGGACTTATGTTATTGGTAGTACAACTCGCACAGGAGAAGATAGAAGTTTTTCCCTCTTCAGAATTTACACCGTGTACAACTGTAGGCGTATCTTCACTTTTAGTAGGCGCCGAAATAACAACTGTTTTTGCACCTGCCGTAATGTGTTTTGCAGCATCTTCGCTATTGGTGAAAAAACCTGTGCTTTCTATCACAATCTCGATATTATCTTCTTTCCAAGGAAGTTCTTCTGGATTACGATTTGAATAATAGTTGATTTTCTTGCCATCTATAATTAGGTGATTCTCATCATGAGTAACTTCTTTTTCATAAATACCGTATACAGAATCATATTTAAGTAAGTATGCAATGTTATCTACTGGTACAAGATCATTTACAGCAACTACCTCGAGTTCTGGAGTGTCTAAGATTACTTTGAGAGCAGCACGTCCTATACGTCCCATTCCGTTGATTGCTATTCTTTTCATTTGTTTATGATTTTAATTGGGTTGAGTTGGATTTATAATTTTCGGTCTTCTTCTTTAATGGCTTCATCATTAATACTAGCATATCGTTTTTTCATGAATCCATTTTCATCAAACTCCCAGTTTTCATTTCCATATGCTCTATACCATTGTCCTTCTGGAGTATGGTATTCATATTCAAAACGAACAGCAATACGATTATCACCGTGCGCCCAGTATTCTTTTTTAAGTTTATAGTCGAGTTCCTGATCCCATTTTCCTGTGAGGAATTGACGTATTTCTTCACGTCCGTTTATAAATTGAGATCTATTGCGCCATTCGCTATCTATTGAGTATGCCATTGCCACTTTTTCTGGATTTTGGCTATTCCATGCATCTTCTGCAAATTGTATTTTTTGTTTTGCAGTTTCTAATGTAAATGGGGGTAAAGGATGTTTCTGTTCCATGCTATTATATGGTTGGGTAATATAAATTTTGAATTGTTTCTAATGTATTTTTAAAAATAGTCGTGTCGTTAAGGCCTTTTGTAATGATTAAAGAACCTTGAATATTAATTAATGTTTGTAACGCTTTTTGATGCGCTATTTCTGATGAAAACCCTATTTCTTGCGCAAAGGTTTTAAAGGCTTGAATCCAATTATTCATCGTCACTTGAATAAGGCTATCCAGAGAAGTAATGCCTGTATCCATAGACAGTGCTCGTAAAATACAAGTCTTTGTTCCTTGTGCGTATAAGACATCTATATGGTCTATTACTTTTTCTAAGCGTTGTCGGGCTGGAATCGCTTGATTTGCTAGCGTGTCTTCTACATGTGTTTTACCCCATGTCGTTGTATATTCAAGCACAGTAGTGACAATCTCTTCTTTTCCTCCTGGAAATCTGTGGTACAGGCTTGCTTTTTTTAGTCCTGCCGATGCTGCAAGATCATTGAGACTTGAGCCTTCATATCCTTTAGATCTGAATACATCAATAAGTCTCCCTAATAGTGCGATATCATCAATTTTTTGAGGTCTCATAATACTAATTAACTAACGTTCGGTATAATAGTCTTAAAAATAAGAATTCCTTACATAGTGAAAGTTATCTATACAGTGTATTATGAATTAATAAATTAGCTAAGAAATGAGGTTAGATGTATACGCTTTCACGAAAGTGAAATTTATACTGAGCTTGACGAGTACGAAAGCGAGTATGATTCTTTAAAATCACATACCTTTTCTAAAGAAGTGCAAAAAATGATCTTTGCCTATGATGTCGTAATTTTAGTGAAAGAAATAAAACCCCTTACATCATATTAAATTATGGCATTTTAATTGTTGCAATGATATGAGAAACAATGACTTTGTATATGAATATCTACATCACTAAAATTCTCACACTACTTTTACTTTTGTTTTTTTGTACATATGGCTACGCACAAAATAATGAAGTGAAATTAGAATATATTCAAGAAAATGATTCTATTTTCTTTCAAGTCAAGAGTGTTGCTATCATTCCTATAGATGTGGTGAGCAAACAAGTAGATACGCTGTTTCCTAAAGTCGTCTATAAAGAATTAGTCACCGTACAACCCAATGATAGTGTCCGCGGATTTATTAAAGTACATATAGATGATTTTGAAAACTTAAAACAAGCGCGAAAAGAGCGAAAAATTTATACCGTCGAAGCCCATTATGGTGATTGTAGAAATGCAAAACACGATAGTACATATTTGTACACCTTACCCTATCAAAAAGGAAGAAAAATAGAAATAGAGCAAACCTTTTTTGGGAAATCTTCCCATAAAAATATTGCCTCTCGATATGCCATTGATTTTGGGATGCGAACAGGAGATAAAGTATATGCCGCTAGAGAAGGCATTGTCGTTTTTGCGGTAGATCGTTTTACAGAAGGAGGAAAGCGCAAAGAACTTACCCACAAATCCAATAAAATTGTTATTGTTCACTCGGATGGGACCTTAGCATCCTATGCCCACTTAATGCATAAAGGTACACTTGTCAAAAAAGGAGATCACGTCATTAAAGGGCAACATATAGGCTATTCTGGAAATACAGGCTATAGCGGAGGACCCCATTTGCATTTTGTAGTTCGCGAGCCTGGAGATATTGCCGTACCTATCTATTTTGAAGACTATGAAGGACAGGTGTTGAAACGTGGGAAACGTTATAAACGGAAGCATTGAATTCCTTTATTTCCCCTCATTGCTAAAAACGAGTTCAGCACAGGCTCTAACCTTCTCCCCCAAGGGAGAAGAAACTGCTTTTCGTTTAAAAGATGGTTTGTTTTAAAATAGAGTATTGCTCTATTTTAGAATAGTACTCTATTTTTCTTTTTACGCTTTCGCGAAAAGGAATACAACTCCCTAGCCCTCAATTCGACAAGCTCAGCGTGACACGTGTCGAAGTACGATTGAAATAACAATACCAGTCATTTCGAAAGAGCAAAGTATGAGCGACGATAAATCACATAACAGTGAGCCAGATGTGTGATCTCTCCTATAGTTTATCCTGAGCTTGTCGAAGGGTCGAGATGACTTTTGGTGTATTTTATAACAGTTTCCCCTCTAGTAAGAGGGGAGTAAGGGGTGTGTCTTTTCGCGAAAGCGAAAAGAAATATAGGTTGTAGTCAACATTTTACACGTAATGCAAGGTGGTTGAGTGGTTTTCGCTACAAGCGAAAACTGTATCGAAACCACCGACTAATAATCACCTTCCAGCAAATCATCAATCTCATCATTAGTTACTATGGGATTAGCGCCTGCTTTTCCAGCAACGAGACTTCCGATAGCGGCTGCGACTTCGAGGGAATCTTCGGGAGTTTGTTTAGAAACTAATCCGAAGATAAGGGCAGCTAGGAACGAATCACCAGCACCTACAGTATCAACTACCTTGGTAGGGAAACCTACCTGAGTATAGATCGTTTTGTTATGATACAACATCGCACCATCAGGACCTAGCGTAACACAAATCGTATCGGTATTAGTAGCTTTGGCAACCGCTTTCAACTCTTCTTCTAAGCTCTCTTTCTCAAGATCGAGTAAGGTAACTATGAGCTCTAACTCCTCATCATTGAGTTTGATGCAATTGGCAATTTCCATCAGAGATAAAACTATATCCAAATCATAATGCGGATCTCTTAGGTTGAGGTCAAATACGGTATAGGTTGCTTCGGTCACTAACGCCTCAAATTGCGCTTGATTATAGGTGTCGCGCAAGGCTAAACTTCCAAAAACAAACGCATCGGCTTTTTTGACTTCTTTGATAGCTTCTGGAGTTGCCGTTATATGATCCCAAGCGGCATCCTTCTGTATATCATAACGAGCACTTCCCGAGTTATCTAGTGTTACCCCTACTTTTCCTGTAGGACGTTTCGATTGCTGAATGTGTGTGGTCGAAAAGTCTTTCTCTTTTAACGTTTCTAAGGTAGTTTTTCCAAGTGCGTCTTTTCCAAGCGCACTAATAATACTCGCGTTAGCACCAAACGAATGTAATCGTAAGGCTACATTGAGAGGCGCACCCCCTAATTTTTTGCCATCAGGAAATACATCCCAAAGGATCTCGCCATAACAAACAATATGCGGTGTTTTACTCATCTTCAGGAATTAATTTTTTCTCAAGCGCTTCCAAGGAAACACCTTTGGTTTCTGGCATTTTAAAAATAGCCCATAACAATTGTAATACCATCATTGCTGCAAAGAAATAATAGATAATTTCTAATTGATTCGCAAAAATTCCTTCTGGAACACCATCTACTAATTTGTCACTTATAAATATAGGGGTGATTTGGGTAATAATAGCCGCAAATACCCAATGTGTACTAACACCCCACGATTGCCCATACGCACGCACACGATTCGGGAAAATTTCAGAAATAAATACCCAAATTACGGCACCTTGTCCTATGGCGTGGGATGCTACAAAAAGGCAAATAAAAGTAAGCAGTAGTGTCGGGCTTAAATCCATTTGAAAGCAAACACCTACCATGATCAAACTAAATATATAGCCTATCGATCCTATAATGATGAGTTGTCTACGTCCTAATTTATCTAATAACCGCACGCCTATAATCGTAAATACTAAGTTGACAATCCCAATGGCGATGGAATTAAATAATGATTCTTTACCACCAAGTCCTGCTTGTTCTAATATTTGAGGAGCATAATACAATACAAAATTGATTCCTGAGAGTTGATTGAAAAAGGCAATTAAAAAGCCTAACCACAATACACGATTATATTTTTTCTGAAAGAGTTTTTCACTGCGTTTGGTTTGTCTAAGATCTGTTTTTATTTCTTGAAGTTGTGTGCTAGCTTCTTCAGGAGTGTATATTTTATTTAGCACTTCTAGTGCACCTTGATCATCTTTTTTCTGTAAAGCTAGCCATCTAGGACTATTCGGTACTTTTAATACCATAAGCGTATATAATAAAGCAGGAATGGCTTCTACTCCTAACATCCATCGCCAGTCATTAGCGCCATCAAAACCTTTGAGTAGCCAATTAGAGATAAAAGCAATCATAATACCAAATACTAACCAAAATTGATATAAACCTCCAAGCTTTCCTCTATTAGAGCTTGTGGTAATTTCTGAAATATAAATAGGGGCTGCTACCGATGATATACCGACACCTATACCTCCTATAAAACGGAAGAAGGAAAAGGAATACGGATCTGGTGCAATCGCACTTCCTATTGCTGAAACGAAAAATAAAATACCAATCCAAAATAAAGTCTTTTTGCGACCTAGCTTTTTTGTTGGAACTCCACCAAATAAAGACCCTAATACAGTTCCCCATAGCGCCATACTCATAATAAATGTCCCATGAAATAGCGGAGATAGATTCCATAACTCTTGAGTAGGCTGATTGGCACCACTGATGACGACCGTGTCAAATCCAAATAAGAATCCGGCGAGGGCAACGGTGATACTCCATTTTGTAATTTCTTTCATGAGTGTGTAGTTTTAATATGATGGGTTAGATATGTATAATGTAAGCTCAACATTGTAATTTAATGTACAAGATACAGCGAATGCAATGATATAGGGTACACAATTATAATTCACCACGGTCTTTTAGGAAATTAAAAATTAGTTTATCTACGGCAGATACTTTTTTAATATCTTGATACGTAAGCCATACAATTTCTTCTATTTCGCTATTTGCAGTAAGTGTTCCAGTATATGTGGCTGTATAACATGTCATTTGTACTTGAACTCCTTGAGGCGCTCCATCAGAAGGTGCGGTAAATGTACCAAAATAGCTAATAGATACGGGATCAATAGAAACAGAAAGTTCCTCTTTAATTTCTCTAATCAGTGTTTCAGTATCAGTTTCCTGACCTTCTCTTTTGCCACCAGGAATATAGTATTTCTCCTTTCCTTTAGAGCGTGTACTTAAGATGGAGCGGTCTTTTGTTTCTATGAGCGCTATTTTATCAATAAGAGCAGTTGTTACTCCCATATACGTTTCATTTTAGAGACGCTTGCTTGTGTCATTTTATGCTCCTTACTCGTAAATGTCATCACCGTATATGGCTGTGTTGGAAATAGCTGCTCTGTCATCACCGTCGCTCCTTGATCTACAAAAAATTCAAGAGAAGAAGTATCTAGAAAAAGGCTAAATGAAGTCTTGTTTTCTCCGTTAGTCATTGCAGGTGCTATATGTACTTTTTCAGCAAATTTTGGTTCAAAATTAGTTTTTCCAGATCTTCTACGGTCTACATAAAAAGAATGATCTTCTTTATGATATCCTAAAAATAATTGATCATTAGCTACGTTTGAAAACTTTAATTCAAAATCTTTCAAGGCGCCTTCAATTTCAAAATCAATGCGCATTTCATTAAAATTTTCAGAAGTAAGAGAATAGTTATTTGTAATACTGTCGTAGGTATGCGAACTGTAGGTGTATTCTTCTATTGCTGGTACTGGGTAACTCTTTAGATAGTAGGTGTCGTTTTTATGTAGGGTAAGCTTTCGCGAAAGCGTCATAGCACTCCTCCAATTTTCAGTAGGGGTTTTTTGTGCATAGTTCCAGTTGCTCATCCATCCTATGAAGGTGCGGTCATTGTCTGGTAAACCGTTGTAAGTAACACCTGCATAATTATCGGCGCCATAATCTAGCCATTTGATATCTTTTTGAGTGGTAGTAAAAGATGTACCATCAAAATCACCTATAAAATATTGTGTACCTGATCCACCATTGGGAGCACCAGGATTCATGCTTATGAGTAAGGCCCATTTTGTTTCATCACTTCCTGCAACGGTAAGAGGAAATAAATCAGGACACTCCCAAACGCCTCCATGAGCGCCTTTGTCTTTTCCGAAATCACTGAGATACGTCCATGATTTTAAATCAGGGCTACTATAAAATTTTGCGTGATCGCCAGCAACAAGTGTGAGAATCCATTTTTGAGAGGCTTCATGCCACATGACTTTGGGATCTCTAAAATCACGAATACTCGTTGGATTACCAATCACAGGATTGCCGTCGTATTTGGTCCATGTGGTACCCTCGTCTAAGCTATATGCGATACTTTGATATTGAAAATCATTGCGTCCTTCTTTTTCTCCTTTGGGGTCATGATGTGTGAAAATAGCCACCATTGGCGGATTTTCTTTGGTGCCTAACCCAGAGGTGTTCTCAAGATCCATGACAGCACTTCCAGAAAATATATAGCCTAATTCGTCCGGATATAACGCAATAGGTTGGTGCTTCCAAGAAACTAAATCTGTACTAGTGGCATGTCCCCAATGCATCGGTCCCCAAACAATATCTTCGGGATAATATTGGTAAAATAAATGATAGGTGTCGTTGTAAAATAGCAATCCGTTAGGATCATTCATCCATTTTTCTGGAGGTGTAAAGTGGTATTGCGGTCTATAGCTTTCGCGAAAGCGTACCACGTCATTTTTTTCTGTAGGTTCTTCTTTTATATCTGAAGGGGCTTCTTTTTTACAACCTGTCAAGACTAAAAAAAGAAACAAAAAAGGAAGAATTCGCATGGTTTTTAGTTTGCTTAAATATACTAATACCATTTAAATTTTAAAATAACACGTGTAGAAATGGGATTATTGTAAAGTTTACATAGAATAACAAAATTAGTTATTAAGAATACAACGTTTTCGTAGGAAAAAGGATTTGCCTAAATTGTAAGTCAATAGCGAACCCCTTATTTTTACATGATATAGTAGTATGAAACGAAAACTCACCCTTAAACTAATCGCCAAAGAACTTGATGTGTCTATCTCGACAGTATCAAAAGCATTACGTGATAGTGCCGAAATAAGTGAAGACACACGCCAAAAGATTAAAGCTTTTGCAAAGCTATATAACTACAAGCCTAATAATATAGCACTAAGTCTTAAAAATCGTAAAACACGTACGATTGGAATTATCATTCCTCAAATTGTGCATCACTTTTTTACAACAGTAATACGAGGGATTGAACAAATGGCAAGGGAGCATAATTACAATGTGATCATTACGCTTTCTAATAATGATTTTGACAAAGAAGTCTTGAATATGGAATTGTTGGCAAATGGAAGTACGGATGGCTTTATCGTGTCGTTAGCAAAAGAAACGTTGCATAAAGATGATTTTAGACATCTTACCGAAGCGATAGATCAGGGAATGCCTGTGGTGATGTTTGACCGTATTGTAGATGAAATCCCATGTGATAAGGTACTTATAGATGACCGTGAAGGTGCAAAAATGGGCGTGAGACACCTTTTAAAAACAGGGTGTCGCAAAATAGCGATCATCACAACAGAAGATTATGTAACGATAGGAAGGTTACGTACCAAAGGATATATTGAGGCATTAGAATCGTACGGAATTAAAATAGAAAAAGATCATATTTTAAAACTAGATAATATAGATCATTGCGAAGGAGAGTGTAATAAAAAGATCAAAAATTTCCTAAAAGGAAAAGACATTGATGGCTTATTTACAGTGAATGAATTATTTGCGGTGACGGCAGCTAAATACCTCAATGAGTTTGGAAAAAATATGCCAAATGATGTCTCAATTGTGAGTTTTAGTGACGGTGAATTATCAAAGCATTTTATTCCTAGTTTAACGACTGTAAGTCAACATGGAGAATTAATGGGACGTAAAGCTGCCGAATTATTGATTAATAAATTAGAACGTCCTGAAGATGAGGTAGAGGAGTATACAACAGCATACATTGATACCACACTTATAGAACGAGAGAGTACAAAAAAGATAAAAAACTAGCCTTAACGCTACTAAAAGCGTGAGGCATATTACTAAAATATGATTTGCGATGAGAGGGATAAGATTTCCACTCCTGTCTGCCGATAGGCAGGTTCGCGGAAATGACATTAATATTCTATGAAGAAAGCATTTATATTTGATTTGGACGGTGTGATTGTAGACACTGCAAAATTTCATTATCTCGCCTGGAGAAACCTTGCCAAAGGAATCAACTTTGATTTTACAGAAGAGCAGAACGAACAATTTAAAGGGGTAAGTCGTGTGCGATCTTTAGAGATCTTACTAGACATGGCAAAGTATACCGCAACGCAAGAGCAAAAAGAGGTGTGGTTGGTTCAGAAAAATGAAGAATATCTGAAGTATATTCAAAAAATGGATGAGAGCGAAATCTTACCAGATGTCCCTCGTGTACTGGATTACCTAATCGAAAATCAACAAGGGATTGCTTTAGGAAGTGCTAGTAAAAATGCGCGTCCTATTTTAGAACGTGTGGCACTTCTAGATAAATTTCAAGCCATTGTAGATGGGAATGATGTCACTACAGCCAAACCAGATCCAGAGGTATTTGTCAAAGGTGCACAAGCTCTAAATGCTGAAGCAAAAGACTGTATTGTATTTGAAGATTCAATTGCGGGCATTCAAGCTGCAAACGCCGCAGGGATGATCAGTATTGGAATAGGTGATGCCGCTGTATTGCATGAAGCTAAGCATGTATTTAAAGACTTTACTGAAATATCGAATGACTTTCTACAAGGGTTAATAGCATCATAGATTGAGAAATGAGAATCATTCTGTATTTCATGTTGTTTTTAGTTTCTAATGTTACAATAGCTCAATTAGAATTGCCTTTTTATGAACAAATCGCATTTGATTTTTATAAAGATTCAATTAAGCCTAATTTTCCTGTAAAAAAGAGATTGAAAATTTCAAAAGATGTACAAGATCTTCATCCAGCTTATACCCATTTTTGGGTTTCTAGGTGTCTTACAGGAAGCTACTTGAAGGAAGGTGAAGAACTCGAGGTTTTTGAGAACTATGTGTTTGATCAAATGAATTTTGAATCTCCTATTAGAGTTATGAATTATGAAGGTTTAAGTAAGAAAGAATTTAGAATTAAAAAAAGAAGACCAAACTCATATCCATTTTTAAATATATCACCACCATATCATAAAAAGAATAGTTTAAAAGAGTTTTATGTAACAATAAGCGAACATTACTATGATGAAATAGTTTATTGTTATCTGCTTTTAGATGAAAAAGGTCATGTTAAGAACTGGTGTAGAGAAGTAAATATAATAACTCATACCCATTAATTATTTAAACAATCTATCAAGAATCAATATACATTAAAAGATCTTACAAAGTCTTGTTTTTAACAGTGAGCAAAGCGAGTAATCCTGATTCTTGATTTCAAAATATAAAACATGCATATAGAATATATTATTCCCGACGCTTGGTCTATTATAGAAGAAAATTGGAATCCAGACCATGTGAAGTCATCAGAAAGTTTGATGAGTCTCGGAAATGGGACCATGGGGCAACGAGCCAATTTTGAAGAAAAATATAGTGGCGCTACGTTTCAAGGTAGTTATATAGGTGGGGTGTATTACCCAGATAAAACTCGTGTAGGATGGTGGAAGAATGGTTATCCAGAGTATTTTGCAAAGGTACTCAACGCGCCAAGTTGGATAGGAATTAAAGTAACTGTAAATGGAGAAAAACTCGATTTACATACCTGTACTACTGTTCAAAATTTCAAGAGAACACTTAACATGAAAGAAGGGGTGTTGTATCGTAGTTTTGAAGCAACATTAAAAAATGGGATGAAAGTAGCAGTAAATGTTACTCGTTTCTTAAGTCTTGCAATAGATGAGATAGGTGCCATCAAATATGAAGTAACACCACTCAATCAAGATGCTACGATAAGCTATGAACCCTATTTGGATAGTGGGATTACTAATGAAGACTCCAATTGGGATGATCAGTTTTGGAATACGTTGTCTATTGCAGATGAAGATCAACATGCCTTTATCGTGGCAAATACTATGAAAACGGAGTTTCACGTATGCACAATGATGAGTAACCAATTATTTGTGGAAGGTAGACCGCTTCAGCTTTCGCGAAAGCGTACTGAAAAATCATCTTATCAAGGTACGGTAGGTAATAAACAAGAAACCATTACCTACATAGGGCATTATTATGAAACCGATGTCAAACAAGGAGAGACGTTAGAGATTCATAAGTTTGGAGGGTATGTAAGTGATTTAAATCACGATAGAGAGACTTTAATGACTGCGGCAAAAACAGTGCTTTCAAAAGCAGAAACCACAGGTTTTGATGCCTTATTACAACAACAAAAAGAAGATTGGGCAGCCGTTTGGGCGATGGCAGATATTACGATAGAAGGTGATGTCAAAGCACAACAAGGTATTCGTTTTAATATTTTTCAACTCAATCAGACATATTCTGGAAAAGATGCCCGTCTCAATATTGGCCCTAAAGGATTTACAGGAGAGAAATATGGAGGGTCTACGTATTGGGATACCGAAGCCTATTGTATTCCGTTTTATATGGCAACCAAAGATCAAGGGGTGGCTCGTAATCTGTTGACCTATCGCTATAAACAACTAGATAAAGCTATCGAAAATGCTGAGAAATTAGGCTTTACAAAAGGAGCTGCTTTATACCCTATGGTTACCATGAATGGAGAAGAGTGTCATAACGAATGGGAGATCACCTTTGAAGAAATACACCGTAATGGTTCTATGGTTTTTGCTATTCATAACTATGAGCGTTTTACAGGCGATACCTCCTATATTCCAGAAATGGGATTGGAAGTGATTATTGGGGTAGCACGTTTTTGGAAACAGCGATTTAATTGGTCTGCTGCCAAAGAAAAATATGTGATGTTAGGCGTTACAGGACCTAATGAGTATGAGAATAATGTCAATAACAATTGGTTTACAAATTATTTAGCAACCTGGTGTTTGGAGTACGCTTTCGCGAAAGCGCACCAAGTAAAACAAGAACATGCCACCGACTATGATCGTATCATCGCAAAAACGGGACTCACTGACGCCGAAATCACCGAATGGCAAAGTGTGGCGAGTCAGGTGTATTTTCCGTATTCAGAAAAGTACGATGTGTTCTTACAGCAAGATGGATTCTTAGATAAGGAACTCATTTCTGTAGCCGATTTACCTATGTCTGAACGTCCGATCAATCAGAAATGGTCATGGGATCGTATTTTACGCTCGCCGTACATCAAGCAGGCAGATACCTTACAAGGGTTTTACTTTTTTGAAGATCATTTTACACAAGAACAACTAGAGAAACACTTTGACTTTTATGAGCCATTTACGGTACATGAGAGTTCGTTGTCTCCTTGCGTACATGCCATACAAGCAGCAAAACTAGGGCGTATGGAACAAGCGTATACCTTCTATTTGCGTACCTCACGTTTGGATCTAGATGACTATAATAAAGAAGTAGAAGAAGGATTACATATCACCAGTATGGCAGGAACCTGGATGAGTGTGGTAGAAGGATTTGGCGGGATGCGTATACAGGAAGGAAAACTGTCTTTTGAACCTCAAATTCCTGATGCATGGGAACGCTATTCGTTTAAAATTAACTTTAGAGGACAAACCCTTACCGTTGAAGTTGCGAAAGAGAATACCCAATTTAGTATCGATCAAGGGAATGACTTAAAAATTCTAGTACATGGAACTCCAGTGATACTTAGCGAACATAGAACGGTAGTGGTGTAACGAACACACTACTTAAAAATGAATAGAAAAGCCATACGTGATTTACGTATGGCTTTTTGTGTTTATGTAATGTTCACTAAGCTTTAGTATGCTTAAAATAAATCTATGTGATTGACGAGGTACTAATCGTTAGAAACGCGATAAATATGTTCCAAAGATGGAACACAACTGAAATATAATAAGTTAGAGTTAAGACAGTTTTTTAAAGACTGTCTTACTCTTTTTAAAAGTTCATTGATATATTGAAAATTGATTTTACATCAAGTTAATTTGAAAATTACATTTTAAATACTTGGATTGAATAGTTATGCTCTATTACATCCGATTTTAGCAACACATTCATTGAAATTTCTATTAACCTCTAGCCTATTGGCTTTGGCGTTTGTGAGTATTTCAGAAAATAGTGTTTTGTCGATGCTTTCTCCATTGATAATTTCCATAGGCGTTTTACCGTATAGTCGACATGGATATCTATGATGATTGTAATAATCCATAAAGGCGTCAAGACTTATTAAGTGTGATGCTTGGTCTTCGGAGTGTTTACCGCCCATAAATTCAGATTTGTAGATACTATGGGTAATTTCAGACATGGCATTGGAGAAAGGAAATTCATCTGTCATGGCTTTTATTTTCTTAACAATCGGAGGTGCATTAATGTGTTTTACCCAAGAGAGTACTTCGCCTTTGTTTTCAGAACCGCCATCAGAAAGGATATGAATATCTTTTGTTTGATTATGGAGATTGTATTTTTCAAACGCATCTTCGAGAAGCTCTTTGATAAATAAACTTCCTGCTTTTTCAGAAGTGGATTTGTAATGCAATAATGCCGAAGAGAAATTATCTTTTACAAAAGCTACTTTTTGGATTCCATCTTTGATAGTGTGTGCATGCGTTACATCAATATGTAACCACTCAAAAACATAAGATGCTTTAAAACCTTCTTTTGCTTTTGCTCGAATAGGTTTTGATTTTACATATCCTAATGCTTTAGTGTATTTTCTAAAAGTAGTAAGTCCACAAGCGATAAGATTCTTACGAATAGCATTATAGTAAATGGTAGTTATTGGTTTTTTAGAGTTTTCGGAATCTTTAACCAGAAACTCGATATCTGTAACTTCTTTTAAAGTAAGTTGATTAGGGTATTGGCGATAACATTGTTTGAACAGACTTACAGAACAACTAACTTTTCTTTTCTGAGCATAATACCAATCTTTAGAGATGCCATAGAATTTACATGCTTTGGAAATAGTGACATTAGAAAATCTTGCCATATCTTCTACAGAAGTGATAATACTATCAGCATGTTGTTTGAGTAGATTTTTATGATGCACTAATTCGCCAAGCATATTATAAAATCCAAGTCTTGTTTTTAGAATAGTTTTGATAGCACGAGCGGTAAACTTACTTTGAAAGACATCTTTGATATCATCAAATTGTTTAATATATGATGAAACCCATTCGTGTCCGTAATAATTATTATGTTGGAAATGCTTCCAGTTATGCTTTGTGGTTCTAGGGAGTTTACTTAATTCATCAACTGATAGCATTCCACTTGTAAAAAGAATAATGATAAGAGGGTGGTAATTTCTTTTGGATTGATGGTTGTTATTATAATTCAAAATAATTCACTGTATTATTACTGAACAACTTAAAAGAAGCTTCTAATTATATTAGTATATTACTTGTTGTGGTTTTATCAAAACTAAGTAAAAGAGAATCTTAGAAAGCTTATAACAGAATATTAATAATTAACATATCGTAAATTAAAGAAAACAGTATGAAAAAAAAGAAAAATGTTACATCTAGTAATGAATTGAATCCACAAAAAATGATACAAATTATAGGCGGTAATGATAGCAGTATAACTATTGTAGGAGATTATTTTCGAAGGGTATCCTCAGACTTGCTTAACACTAAGCCTAAAGGCTAGAAAAGTGTTTCAAAGTCAAGTAATATTCTAAAATAGGTCATCGTTAAGAATGATAAATTACTTAAAAACAGTAGTTAGTTTAAAAGACTGATTACTGTTTTCTTCATTAAATTAATTAGAAAGGATAGTAATTATGAATTAAGAATTCATAATAAAATCACATGTTTTTTAATAATAAAACATTAAATATTAATTAATTACATTATATCTTGCATTATCTTAAAAATGTAAAAGCGAGACTATTATCCATTTGGATTGCAACAAAAAGGATACAATGACGTGGTTACCAGTAATTCTAACTCGATGGCGGAACGTTTTGCCTTCAACGGAAAAGAAAATAATCCTGAACTTGGACTGGAATGGTACGACTTCGGAGCAAGAAATTATGATGCTTCTTTAGGTAGATGGATGAATATTGATCCTATGGCTGATTTATATGTTGATATGTCTCCTTATCATAATGTTGCAAATAATCCGATTATTTTTATTGATCCAGAAGGAGAATCGTACTACTATGCACAAGATGGAACATTTCTTTTTGAAACTGATGATGATAAAGATGATGTGTATGCATGGCAAGAAGGAGAAGGTAAAAAAAGAACTCATAATCCTGATGGTAGTTATCAGGATGAATGGGTTGAAGGAAGTTTTGGTCAACTAAAGCATGATGGGGAAGCAGTTAGTCATGATGTGTTTCTTGGATTTGCAGCAGTGACGGGTGCCGTCAAGAGTAAGAAGTCATATAATAGAACAAAAAGCCATACATGATATACGTATGGCTTTTTTGTATTTTTAAAATGATGAGTA
The DNA here is from genome assembly GCF_947492815.1 of uncultured Dokdonia sp. Taxonomy (GTDB): domain Bacteria; phylum Bacteroidota; class Bacteroidia; order Flavobacteriales; family Flavobacteriaceae; genus Dokdonia. The sequence goes on along the minus strand of NZ_CANLOB010000014.1, from coordinate 70,211 downwards.
GGAAATACAAGTTTTATAACACGAGTGGTACGTATTTTGTGAGTTTTGCAAGAGTGAAACATATCCCTTATTATGACAGATAGGTAATCATTATTTAATGATTAGTAGTTTTGTTGAGGTTGTATATTGATTTAGTATCTTAACAAAATACTGTCCAGATGATATGTTTGACACATCTATCTTTATAAGGTTTTTATTGCTTTGCTCTCCTTTATATACTTTTTTTCCTGTTATATCATATAGTACGACTGTTGAGTTAACAAGAAGTTTCGAACTGATATAAACCACATCTGTTACGGGATTAGGATATATAGAAAAATCATCTATTGAGAATTTATCATTTGCTAATGTTGAATCTGATATATCAATCTCTTTAAAGCTTAGCATTCCTATACTATTTTGATTGATTATAAATGGGCTGTCATTTGGATTATGTCCTAAATATGAAAGTTTAGGTTCTAACGCTGTAATACTCCCTGATAAATTAAGAGTCACGGTATTACCTGTTATACTGCCATTAGAAACGATAATATCATTATTATCTTCTATCCAAAAATCATTTTCTACACCATTTTGCCAAAAATAGGTGTCGGATTCAGGTATTAGATCAAACTTAATTTGATTTTTAATAGAATTAGTAAAGCGAATATTCTCAACATTAGGAGAGTAAATACCGCTATTATTGTTAGAATCATAAAAATCATATGCTACTATATCATATAAACGGTTTGCTAAATTTGCATAAGCGTTTGTTCCATAGTAATGACAATCATCAAAACCTTTGGTTGTTGCATTAGTAGAAATAATTCTAGTATTAGCGAATAAACCAAGTCTTCTATGTGCTTCTGGGGTTTGGAAATGTTTTCTATACTCAGAAGTTTCTGGGATATCGCAACCATATCTAACCTGGAAGATGTAATAATAGTCAGGAGCATAATCTTCATTCCAGGCTTCGTATAGATTGTTATAGGCTGAGACATAATTATCTATACTTGTAAAAGCATTTGCTTCTCCTTGAAACCAAATTATTCCTCTGACATCTCCACTAGTAAAATGGGCTTCATTATATCGACTTAATAGTCTTCCATAGTTAGTTTCTAAGTCAGAAGCATGTTCTTCATTTCTTTGAAAATGAGAAATAGATTTTCCGCCTTCTCCTCCATTTAATAATAAGACTGGAATATTTTGATTGTCTACTATTGACTGTGCAAACCAGTATCCAATTCCTCCAAAAATAAAGGGATTGGGATCAGAACTCCATTCTTGAGCATCTAACAAAAAAGTTCTAATAAAATTGTTTTGATAAGGAAAAGGAGAGTTTGCATAAGAATTTCTGATAGCATTAGATTGTCCATTCATTATGTAAATATCACCAGCAACTACGTTAGAAGCTTCTCTTATAATGACCCCTGTATTACTTTTTAGTATAAATTGGTATGAAATCAATCCAGCGGTAATATTTTCAGAGAATTCAAAATCAGCAACATTATCATTAAAATATAAAAGATGATGTAAACTATTTAATAAGACATTGTTTTCATATGTTTCCAATACCAGAGAAGAAAAACCAGAAGCAGCTTCAACTTGCCCTGAAATAGTAACTGTAGCTGTATTACTAATGGTATCTCTTTTAAAAAGCTGAAGATCTTTTGGGAATTGAGATACACTAACTTGTGAGACAACTAAATAAGGGAATAGTATAAATAAACAAAGTATTTTTTTAATATCACGCAAAAAAATGATTGGTATTAATGATATATTTCTCTTTTGAAAATGTGTACTTTTTTGTAAACACTTACTTTTCAATATCCCAAATGTAAAATTAATCTATGAAGAAGTTCGTTAATTCACAGCTTATTTCGAAAACTTAGAAGAGATATCAAGCAATTTAAATAAGATAGCTATAGTATAGAAAGAATTCAATCATATTTTTCTTTATACGTATGTTGCCTACAGAATACTTGCAAATAGATCCTATAGGCTTTTTGAATTAAAAATAGTTTTGCTTAATATTTGTTATAAACGAGTACCATGCGTTTTTAAGATGATAAAATAAATTCAAGTAGTTATAAATTAAATTAATCTCATTGCTCATAGAAGATTAAAATTTTTTAAAAACAAAAAGAGTAGTAATTAGTTTTGCTTCCCTCGCAAGCACTCTTCTACGACAAATACCACCAAGAGTAAAACATATAACAGAAAATAATTGTGCGTGAGTAGTGTATGGCTATTTGTGTTTTGAGGGGTGGCTGCATGGTTTTTCGCGAAAGCGTACAATTCCTAATTCTAAAGGTATATAACGAATAAATGGTGTGCCCAAAAAGTATTTTATTTTGTTATCCTGAGCTTGACGAGGTTTTTAATCATTTGGTTATCAAATGTTTTTCGGCATGCTCAGGATGACAATCAGCTAATCTTATTACTTTCTTAACACTCTTTTGGTAATTAACACTTACAAAAACAGCTGCTAAAATACATTAGCAGCTATTGATACCATTCAAATTAGCCATTTGTAGTTGGAGAGCAAACGCCGCCTGAGCAGAAGCCTGTTGGGCAATGAGGAAAACCTGTTAAGCAGGCTAAACCATCTGATGCTGGACCGCAACTACTTGTATATGGTGTTAGTCCTCCTTGAATTGATTTTTGTTCTGTTGTGTTTAGGGCTACACCTAAACTTGAAATGTTCTTTATCATAGTATTGTTTTAAATTAATAATACTCTAATTTACTAAAAATATCTGATTTTCAGATAGTTATGATTTTGTGGTAAATTATAATAAAATGCTATACAGATAGTAATAAGTTAGCATAATCTTTTTTGAAATGAAGTTAATTTATTAATTTTTAACAAGTTATGTAAAGAGTGTAGCTTTAAAAATTAGGTTTTTGTGGCTTTGTTGGTATTAAAAACACTCCATGTACAGGTTTATTAAGACTTAAATCTGAAGTTTTCTGTTCAAATGCATATCCAAACATTTTTTTACTTCCAGGACTTCCTATAAGATGCACTGTATTAACCATTAGTTGAGATACAACAATTTTTAAATCTTCAACACCAGGATAATTAGGATCATAGATATCCATTTCGATTAAATCGCCATTGTTTTTTGTTCGATACCCAGTAGCAATTACCTGATGATTATCTGAAATCTCTCCTCCATCTTTTCTCAGCGCATAGTTCAATCCTATTTGAGCAAATCCATAGGTGTCTATCACTGCTTTTATTTTAGGCCATTCTCGATAACTTACAATTTTACGCCATTCTTTATGACCATACTGTCGCTCATCAAAAGCCCAGAACGCATAAAAGTTAGCTCCTGTAGGATATGTAGACTTTAAAATACGCCAGAAAGTTTGATCTGGAGTTGCTTTAAATACGAACGATCCAATTAAGTCATTTGCACCTTGAAAAGCAGTTCCTAAATTCCAAAAGAAACCATTTTTCTTAACTCCAGCTTTAAAAGAATCTACTTGTCGTTTTATAATATACTCCATCAAATCAGATCCTGTATTTGGTGCATTTACAATATCACTAATATGCATTTTATGATAATAGAAATCTCCAGCAGCTTGTGCCATACCACCACATAGACTCCATGTACCTGAAAAGCCTGCTCTAATTGCTTCAGCGCCATGAGAGGTATTAAATAATTCCATAAATACACCTGGGAAGTTTGCATTACTAAATTTAAAACCATGAAGGGCTGGAGAAAAATCTGGCGTTACATTATTATTCCATGATCCCCCTAATGTTCTTTGAGCTGTCGTTGCAATGATAGATTGATTTACAAAGCGCGTTAACGAAGTGTTGGGCGTAAGATCAAAAGGTTCATATGCAATGGAAATAGCATCTGTAAAGTTTTCATTTTGAACAATATTGATAGAACCGTTACCCTCTGTGATGATTAGTTCTTTATGCGCAAGTGGTGTTTTTGGTCCAATTACTGACTGCTCTTCGATACGACCTTGAAGATTAAATGTAACACTGTTAATAACGCTTCCAATAGCATAATTTAACGTGCCTTTGTTGATGGTAAATGAAAAGAATACAGGTGCCTGATTATGATTATTATGCGCAGGCTTATCAATAAGTATTTTTGTAAATGTGGTATCTATTACACCATTATCAGAGAGACGCCAGATAGCTATTTTTTTACTTTCTGCATCTTGAGCTACGTATATTCTTTGAAAAAGATCTTTTCCAAGACATATTGTTTTTTTACTGAATGTGGGGTTACTTTCAGTAATTTGTACCCCATCAAAATTGGTGCTTATAGGTCGTTCACTAAGGATTTTTCTGGAACTAGTTTCTGGAAAGAAATGAATGAAATCTTCAAATTTTTTAAATAACCCTTTTGATACTATTCCTGTACAATAGACCGTATTTGAAGCATCTATTTTGATATCGTGTAGCATCTCTAACTTTTCTGCTTGTATAGGCCATTGGACTCCTCCTAAAGCTCTTCCGTCATTATTGATTTTTTGGAATGCATATGAGGTGAGGTTTTTGTCTTTAACAATTTGTATGTTATGTACCACGTTCATACCCGCTACAATAGTACCATCTATAGAAACATCTATTCCTATAGGCTGTAACTTTCTAATTTCTTTTTCTTTAGTAAAAGAAAAGGTAAAAATACCGTCATCAGCAAAAGAGCGGTCTCTTTCTCCAACCTCATTTATCTTTATGATCTGAAATTGTTTTTTATGATCATTATTTACTAAACAATATAGATTTTGGTCAGGATGTAAACACATATCTACAATGGTTCCTGTTATATAAGGTAATATAATTTTACCGCTTACTTTTAAATGTTCAGTACTTCTATTTAGTTTTTCTTGAGCTCCAAATTGTCTGTTAACATGCGTATTGTTTAATTTAGTGAGCATAGGGTGTGTCATCACTCTTTTTACCTCTTTTCGTTCAATCAATCCTTTAAAATTAAGATGAATAGGTTTGGGGTAACCGCTATCTACACGTCGACGATTTGTATCATAACGATAGTATTCTTGATTCTTAAAAAAATATACTTTGTTACTGCGGGATCCCATACCTCTAAATGCAGCATCTGGATGTGAAGGAACTCCTTTCCAATGATCTTTTATTTTTTTCGGGTATCCCGAATCTTTCTTGTTTGTAGAAAAATCAAATCGTGTATACGATTCTCCATGAAAAAGATATGCTTTGTTGCCACTAGTGTTGAGCGAACAAGAAACCTCATGAGCATCAACTCCCCAAACAGATTTTATCGATTTAGGATATCCAGGGTCTATTTTAGTTTTGAATTGATCATAACGATAGTATTCCTTATTATTAAAAAAATAAAGTTTCCCCTTTCTATTTAATCGCCCTTCTAGAACAGCGTCAAAATGTACTGGAATTTGAGAGAAAAATTTAGATTTAGGAAATTTCTCTATTACTTTTCCTTTCTGGAAATCATATCTATACCAGTGGTTGTTTCTAAAAAAAATGACCATATCTCTTTCGGAAGATGGCGATGCGTATGCTGCTTGTATCATGTTATAAAGTTTTAGTTTTCAGTGTTTAATGACGGTAGGGGAAGAAAGGTTAACACATCATCAAGATTTTAATAAAAAAAGCTGTGTATACACTATACACAGCTTATATATGTACTTGATGGTACAGATATCTGTACACAGTAAAAATTAGGTAGGTTTAGCAACCCCACCAAGTCCAACAGCAATTAGTATGTCGGAATGATACAATGTCACAGAAACGGCAAGAATCTGTTTGCTCTTGTGGTTGCGGATCGGCATCGCCTCCAATAATAGTGCTCTTCTCCAAACTAGAGATGGTTACTTTGTTAAGTGATAACGTACGAAGTTTATCTTTTTTCATAATATAATGGTTTGATTTACATAAAGTTACTAAATTTAAACCATTTGTTTTCACAAGTGTTTTATGATGTGTGTATCAGGTATACGCTTTCGCGAAAGCGTATAAAAGCATATTAGGAGATTTTTATACCGTATTTAGTGAGTAGTCCCTGTATATTTTCTTTAGAAAACTGAGCACCTTTTACCGTATTCTGGTCTAGGTCTATGGTATAATTTAATGCCGATTTAAAATCTGTTTTTTGAAGATTGGTATGATCAAAAATAGCATCTTTAAGGTTGCAATTTGCAAATATTACTTCAGATAGGTTGCTTTCTGTAAAATCTACTTCTTTTAAAGAGCACTCTTTAAAAGAAGTTTTTGAAAGATTGAGTTGATAACAATTTGCCAGATCGAGTACAGAGTCTTCGGCTTTTATGGAAAGCATAAAATCATTACATACACTTAAATCTATCCCTATCATTTTACAGCCTTTAAAAAAGACGTCATTAAGTGTTGTTCCTCCAAACTTGGTATTGGTAAAATTACAATCTATAAATGTGCATTCTAAGAAGGTGGTATTAGAAATATGTAGCTCTGGAAATAAGCAGTTTGTAAATGTACAATTGTCATACTCTCCTATAGAAAACCCTTGGCTAGTATAATCAATGCCTTGGTAGTTTTGATCTAGGAATAGCTTGGACATATGTTTTACTCTTTGATAGGCATAAAGATCTCTGCCTTCCACTTAAGCTCATCACCGCCCATATTTGGATTGTTATAAAATACTTCTACTGGTGTGAGATCTACTGGAATGTTGTGACTATTGGCATAAGTGTGTAGCGCATACCAAGCACGATCTGAAGTAATATAGTTGCCATTATAGGTTGCTTTGAGGGCTTTTCGGCTATGATATTGTTTGTATTTAATTTCAGGATGTGTAGGTAAGCTATCGCTTTTTTTGATGGGAAAACAGAAATTATACGAGATACTATCTGTTTTGGTATCCCAATGTGTAACTTCTACAAAAGGAGGACCATTAAGCGCAACATTCCCTTTAAGCATGATTTGGGTTAATAAAGAATAATTATACATCATTCCTTTTGCTTTTTCAACCTGTAAGCCTTTAAGGGGTGTATAAGCAACATAGGTTTCCTTTGTTGCATCTTCCCCGTTAATAGTCACCTTAGTTTTTTTGAGGTGAGAATTAAGAACATCATAAAATTCCTTTACAGTTGCTTCCGAACGTTTTTCTATAGCTGTTTTTGAAAACGGAATCGCAAGCTTATTTGCAAAACTATGCTCACGATCTTTTACATATACTTTTACACGAGAGGTCGAGTCTGTTAAGGCTTCTATTTTCCACGTGTAAAGATGTGTAGAATCGCCAAATTTAAATTGCTGCTTGAGTTCATCAAATTTAGAGTCATCAATAATCTCTGTACCTTCTATAGCGGCATACCATGATTTTATAGATTGATTAATCGTTCCTACCGTTGTTTTTGCAGGAAAACGTACTACATAATCATAAGGTTTTATAAATAGATACCAGGCCGCTACGATAAGAACAACGAACAGTAGTAGACGTACTATCTTTTTCATAATTAATTTGAAGCTTGTGCGTTATTAATTTTCATTTTTAGAGAAGCATTAATAAATCTTCCTATATTTTTTCCTTGTACCAGTCCGTTATCTACGGCGGCACGGTAATGAATACCTCCATAGAGTCTACTTACAGCTGCTTCACTAGCTGCAGCTCTAAAAGAAGAAAAACTACGTACAGGAAGTCCATAAGGCAATTCTGTGTCATCTATAAATGAAAAGCCATCTCCAAAAATACTGGTTAATGCTTCAGATGCAGCTCCAGACACTACTGAGTGACCACTTACATATTCTGGAAATGGAGGTGTTTGTAAAATAGGTTGCCAACTATCATTAAAATGCTCATTGATGAGTGTTTCTGGACGTACTAAATTACTGCGGTATTTTTCATCCCAACAGCTTATAAAAGCATCGGCAATGGCAATAGATGTCTTAGTGTACGTGTACATGGTTTGCATGATGTCGTGTCCTGCATTTCTAGAAGCAATTTTAGCAATACCAATCCAGTGTGCTCCAGGCGTGATTTTTTTAGTAGCAAACATAAGGTGCCCTCTCGTTACAGAGACATATGGATTACAATCCCAGAATTGTGCGATAGCAATTTCTTCTGCGTCATCTCCTTGTTTTGTAATACGTTCGCTAATATCATATACTTCTTTAAGCTCTTTGTAAAAATCTGACGACTCATCCATAGAAAAAGCAGGAGGAGGCACAGGTTTAAATTGTGCTGCAGAGTCAATCACAAACGGACGTATTTTATTCCAGTGGGGCTCGATACCATCTGCATAGGCAGGTGGCGTAGGTTGCCATCTAGAAGGATCGTCTGTAATTACAGAGAATTTAGGCATGGTACGTGTTTCTTTGTACATGTCCTTATCCATCCATGCAGCTACATGTTCTGCTACAGCGAGACCATAGGTTTTTGAAGTTGTATATTCTTTAGGGTTTTTAGTGTTCCATAATTGATATAAACTATCTCTGTAGGGTGTGATCATGTCTTCAGAAAATACCAAGCGTCTGCTTAAATCCATATGCGCCACAAGAGCAGCAAGTTCATAGTTTACATATTTTGTAGAATCAGGATTAGGTTCAGGAATTGCTGTAAAACCGGCAAGTTGCGTAGCCAATGAGTTGTAGTCTGATGCTTTACTTGATAAGATTTCATAAGCAGCCACATTAGGGTACGCATATATTCTACTGGCTTGTGGTGGTGAAAATATATCATGTATCATCACTTCTGTAACATTGTTTACAGAGGTGTGAAAATTTTCGGCGGTAATCACAATAGGTTCAGCAGGTTTTTCTTCACAAGCTGTAAAGAAAAGAATCAGGAGTAGGACTCCAAAATAACGGGATATCATGCTAGTCATGTTGTGTTTATTTTTGTAATTGATATACGTGTGCTTTTTCATTATTAAAAGTAACCAAAAGGTATGTTTTTGTATCTACAGATAAAATAGAAAGATGTCTTACTGATTTCTGAGCAAGGTCTAAGCCTAGATGATGACCTAAGGTACTACTTCCATCACTTTTAAGCAATGCTCCAGAGAAAGAATCAAGCCGACCATGAAAAGGTTTTACACCAAAATAATTTCCAGCAGCAAGTACTTCTTTTTGTCCATCTCCATCAAAATCATACGTTTCAAATGCCATGATAGGCGCTATTTGTAAGCTTTCGCCGAAAGGCACAAACCTAAAACGTCCATTTTCATTTTTTAAGTATCCAGATTGTAAGGTTTCTACGCGTAATTGAGTGCTTTGAGATAAAGCTTTCTTACCAAAAATAGCGTCTACTGTCTGCCCTCCAAAATCCTTATAACTTGTGTACTTTTTAAAGAGGTTGGTCATCTGACTACCTAATTCATTTAATCCTAATAATGGGTAATAGGCTCCATTTTTTTGAGTGGCAATAATCGTTTCTGATTGACCATTGGAATCAAAGTCATCTAAATAAGCATACATAGGTGCTTCTGGAGAAGCAGAAAACTTACTGTTTTCTCCCCAATTTCCTAAGATGTAATCTATGTCGCCATCGGCATCCATATCAAAGGGTTCTATAGCTTGCCATAACCCATGCATAGATGCATCAGTTACAAGTACTTTTTGTAAACTGCCATTTGTGTTTGCATAAAACTGAGGTGCCATCCATTCTCCAATAAGGATAAGGTCTTTTGTTCCGTCGGCATTAAAATCACTCCAAACAGCATCTGTTAACATTCCTATATCATTAAAAGAGGTCGTATCGTCTATACTGAAAGTACCTTTATCATTGCGAAGTAATAGCGATTCAGATGGGCGCCCAAAATCATTTGTAACAGCCTGGTTACCTACAAATACATCTAGATCACCATCATTATCATAATCGTGTACAGCGAGTACAGAAGCGTTCTGAAAGCTTTCTGGAAGTTGTTGTTGTACAAACGTCGTGTCTTTGGCTGTGTAATAAAGATCTTTGAGTGGTTTTGCCTTATTATCAAAGTCGGTGCCACCAGTTCCTATAAGAAGATCTGCACGACCATCCTGATCAAAATCCTGAAGGGTTGCCACTACATCTTCTGTAACAGTCTCTTTGGTGATAATAGGAAATGAAGCTGCTGTAAACCCAATGCTATCAGCCAGATAAATTTTGGATTCTTGAAACTTAGAACTCCCAAAATAAATATCATCTCTTTGATCTCCATTGATATCACCGATAGCGACTGCTGGACCACGATCTGATACTTGGTATGGAATAAGTTTTTGTCTGTTAAAATCAATGTATCGATCTTCTGTATGGGTAAAATCAATGCCTAAATTATCGACTACTTTTTTGAAAAGAGATTGGCTCTTAGGTTGTAGTGTATTATAATTAAAAGGTGTATTGCCTTTCGGCGAAATAGTAAGTGTTTGATTTGTCGTCACATTAGTAAGTATTTGTGACGTACGATCTGGCCAGATCACTTTTAGCGAATCGATACTAGGTGCATTACCAACTCCAAAGTGCAGTATTGGTTCGGAAGATGCTTGGAAACCCCGTACGGTATATAATTCCTTATACTGTAATTGCCCTTTATGATAGGCAAATACTTTGGTGCCTATTCCCAGAGTATTTCCTTTTTTATACTCAAAACGAATCTTTAGATAATTTGCCGAAGCATCGGTGGTATTTTGATATACTTGTGGAGTCGTGTTAATATTATTAGTGACGATATCTAAATCACCATCATTATCTAGATCGGCTAGGGCAGTGGCTCCAGAAACCAAGGTGTCTTTTTGAGTCCATGTGCCAGATAAGTCTTCAAATGCGAGCTGTCCTTTTCCTTTAAAGATATAATTATGCGTATTCCCCTTAGGCATTAAGTCTAATGCTTTCTGATCAATGAGTTTGGTATTGCTTATTTTATTTTGAATTTGCTTACTAGAGATAAAACGAACATAATCCAGATCATTTGGACGTTTCGGAATCCCGTTTGAGATAAAAAGATCTTGCGTACTATCTTGATCAAAGTCGGCAAATAAAGCACTCCAACTCCAGTCGGTAGCAGCAATACCACTTAAAAGTGCAGTTTCTTGATAATCATATCCTTTTTGATTTACATATAGCATATTACGTGTAAACTGATAGTGATATCCAAAACGGTCAATACGTAATTTCTGCGTTTGAATGTTATCATCCCCTTCAGATGATTTTAATACTTTTTCATCTTCAGGCAGCATATCTAGTGAGATCATATCAGGCCAACCATCGGCATTAATATCAGCCACATCATTTCCCATAGAAAAACGTGAGGTGTGTCCAAAGTAGTCTTTTAAGCTTTCGCGAAAGCTGCCTTCTCCTGTATTTAAATAGTAATAATCATCTTCGTGAAAATCATTCCCTACATAAATATCTGGCCATCCATCTTGATTAAAATCGGCAATGGCAATTCCTAATCCGTAGCTGTTGATGCCTCCTAAAATGCCGGCTTCTTCACTTACATCTGTAAATTTGCCTCCGTCATTACGCATCAATCGATCTCCCGTCTCATAATTTCGCTTAAAGCGTAAAGAGGCTTTTCCATACGATTCTTGGGTATGTACTGCATGATTCAGAATATAAATATCTAAATCGCCATCTAAGTCATAATCTAAAAAAGCGGCATTAGAGCTGTAAGTATCTAGATCTAAACCGTACTTTGCTGCACTTTCTGTAAATGTTGCATCTCCATTATTGATGTATAATTCGTTATACCCATCAAAACCATTAATGCCTACTACGGCACATACATAAATGTCTAGTAAACCATCGCCATTTACATCGCCCATTACCGCACCTGTATTCCACGTGCTATTACCTGTTATCCCTGCTTTATCACTAATGTCTTCAAACTGAAGATTCCCTTTGTTGAGGTAAAGTTTGTTTTTTACTTGATTACCTGAAATAAAAATATCAGGAAGCGTGTCTCCATTTATATCACCTATGGCAAGTCCGCCACCATTGTAAAAATAGAGGTAATCTATAATATTGAAATCGTCACTTTCTGTCAAGGTATTTACAAACGTAAGCCCTGTATCTTCTGCTGATGGATTTTTAAATAAAGTATCTTTCTCTTTACAGCCAAAAAGCATAAAGAGTAGACTAAGAAATATGATATTTCTAATTGCCTGCATTGTATACTCTTGGTTTTTCATTATTAATAGCAGCAATCAAAAAGGTCTTTCCAGCACTATCTTTGAATGTTGCTAAGTGTTTAACCTCTTCGCGTATCTCAAAACCACTTGTAGTATAGTCTTGCCATTCAAAACCAAGATTACCATCTCCTAATAGTACATTACCACTACTAGCATCTAATTGTGAGTATTGTGGTTTGAATTCAAAATTATTACCACCCATGACGAGATCTAAATTCCCATCATTATTTACATCTGTACAGGCAATTCCGCACACACATGATAGCTGAACACGTACAGGTAGCTCTTGAATTCTAAAAGTGCCATTCCCTTCATTGATAGCAATGACAGAAGCAGCAGTTTGTACTTGCTTTACGATAGATACATCAATCACTTCTTTTGGAAATAACTCATCTATAGACCGTTTTGCATAATCAGATGCCTTGATATTCTGTTTTTTAAGAGACACTAATTGTCCCGTAAGTTCTTTCTTTTGATGTAATGGATAATCCTTTCCATCTTTATGAAAGGTGGTGATTTGCTCTATGGTACCATTATTATCAAAGTCATTAATGTACATTTTCATAGGAGCCCCTTCTTCAGGTTTGTAATGAATATTGGTTCCTTCATTTCCTAATACTAGGTCAAGGTCTCCATCGTTATCAAGATCTGATGCCTCTAAGGTATTCCACCATCCGTGTACATCATCTAAAGAGCTTTTCATAGCGGTAAGACGTCTTCCATTATTTTTAAATATTTTGGTAGTTCCCCATTCTGAAGTAACCACAAGATCTTCTTTTCCATCCTGATCCATATCTGCCCAAAGTGCATCGGTAATCATTCCTGCATTTTTAAGAGGATATGCAATGCGCTCTGTTGCATTTGAGAATTCTCCATTTCCTCTATTTTCAAGGAAAAGGTGTTCCGGATCAATTCCATATACTGCAATCACACTTCGAGAGCCTACAAATACATCCATGTCGCCATCTTGATCAAAATCATAGGGTGCAATCACAGACATATTCTGATATGCAGAAGGGATGGTGTTTTCCGCTTTCGCGAAAGCGCCCTTACCATCATTTAGATATAAACGAAGACTATAATCTGTCTTCGTAGTCACTTCATTACCACCTGAGCCTACCATCAAATCTAAATCGCCGTCATTATCTGCATCAAAAAATGCTGCTGCCGAATCTTCATAATTAGCATCTTTTTTAAAGGCAGCATTCGTGGGTGCTTTGGTTAGTTTTCCATTTCCTTTATGTAGGTAAAGTGTTCCCGCTTGTTTTTTAGCTCCGCCTATAAATACATCTTCATGACCATCACCATTTATATCTCCGATAGCTAATGATGGACCTTCTTGAGATAGTTTTTTTGCAATGAGACCTTCGTAATCAAAGTCACTGTACTCATTTTCTTTATGAGTATCTAATGACGTATTTGAAATTTCATTAAAAAGTGTTTTTGCTTTTGTAGACGCAGGTACTTTATAGGTGTCAGTTGCTTCTGTAATTTGCAGTTGAAGCGTTTGGTTGACTGTAAGATTTTCAAAACGCTGTGTTTTTTCATTAGGCCAAATCACACGTAACGAATCTATCTTTTGAGAAGCTCCTAATCCTATGGTCATGGTATGTTCCATAGAAGATTGGAATCCTCTAGAAGGAACAAGTTCCTGGATATACGTTTGACCTCCATGATATAAGCGTACGGTAGTGCCTATTGCAAAAGGATTTTTCTCGGCGCCTTTAAATTTTAATTTAATATAGTTGTGATTTCTTTCTTTGTCGGTATTATTTCTATAAACAAACGATGGCATGTTTACATTATTTACGACAAGATCTAGATCTCCGTCATTATCTAAGTCACCATAGGCAGCACCATTAGACATACTTAAAATTTCAAGTCCCCAATCTTTGGCCTTGTTTTTAAAAGTAATGTCTTTTTGATTTTGGTAGGCATAATTAGAAAGTGGCTTTACAGGCATTTTATTAATAATAGTGTCTAATACTCTAGTTTCTCCTGTGGCTTTACTTTGAATAATCTCGTTAGCAAAAAAGTCTACAAAATCTAAGTCTGTAAGATCATGATTAATACCATTAGTTACATAGATATCGCGATACCCATCATTATCCATATCAAAGACCAATCCAGACCAACTCCAATCGGTGGCTTCTACACCACTATGATACGCTACTTCAGAGAAGGTGCCATTACCATTGTTTACTTGTAAGGTATTTTGAATAAACTGCTGGTAGAAATCGTTACGTTGTTTTCTCTTATACACATTATACCCGTCAAATTCCATGACAGATTTCACACGTTCTTCTCCATCAGGAAGCATGTCTGTAATAAAAATATCTTGCAGTCCGTCATTATTAATATCTGAAATATCAACGCCCATCGCAGAGAGTGATAGGTGAGAAGTCCATTTTTTTATTTCTTCAGTAAAAGTACCGTCTTGATTGTTAATGTATAAATAATCACGCTCAAAGAAGTCATTTGAGATGTAGATGTCTGGATATAAATCGTGGTTAATGTCTGTAACCATCACGCCTAATCCAAATCCAATAAGGGAGCCATAAATACCAGCTTCTTTGCTTACGTCTGTAAAAACCCCATTGTCATTACGCATGAGTAGATCACCAACCCCTCTAAACTGGCTATCTACATTTTCCCAGTCTTGAGCACGTTTGTCACGCTGTCCTTTGTTTCCTAAACTACTTACAGGAACATTACTGTTATTTAAGATATATACATCTAAATCTCCATCTTTATCATAGTCAAAAAAGGAGGCATGCGTAGAAAACCCCGAAGTCGCTAAGTTGTATTCTTTTGCTTTTTCTGTAAAGGTCAGATCTCCGTTGTTAATGTATAAATCATTATCATGGTTATCTGCCTCTAAATTTCCAGCATTACTCACATAGATGTCTAATAATCCGTCTGCATTTACATCGGCCATAGTTACTCCTGTAGACCATGCTTTGTTACCTTCAATACCTGCTTTTTCTGAAATATCTTCAAAAGTAAAATCACCTTTGTTTAAGTAAAGTTTATTTTTCTCCATATTGGCTGTGAGAAAAATATCAGGAAGTCCATCATTATTAATATCTCCAATAGAAACCCCACCTCCATTATAGAAGTTACGGTATTTGAAAATATTAAAATCTTTTTGGTTTTTTATGTTGTTTACAAAATCAATACCTGTTTCTTCTTTAGATAGAAGTGTAAATAAAGGATTTCCTTCTGTTGCAGTCTCTTGCTTTTCGTTTTCTTTTTCTTTGGTAGTCGAAGTACATCCTATGATGCATAGAGCGAGGAGTGCTCCGATAACGGTTTGGTATGTGAATTTAACTTGCATATGCTATTACTTCTCTTTTTTTAGAAATATAGGAGTATCGTTATTACGTCCTACGACATAAAAAGTACGATCTGTTATTTTAATTTTTTGGATACTTCGGGAAGCCCCGTTGATATCATAATTCTGATCAGAAAGTGTCGTGAATCCACCTTTTGTATCGTTTTTCAAAAATAAGCCATGAGAGCCATCTAGCCTACCTAATTGTGTACTTATTTCATAGTTGTTACCCACTAAAAGGGCATCTAAAAAGCCATCATTGTCAAAATCTTCAATCAGTATGTCTTGAACCGTAGAAACTTGTGCTAAGAATGGTAATTCATTTGCTTGGAAAGTATCGTTTCCTTTGTTTTCAAAATACATAGATGCAAATACATATGCTTCTTTTGTTTCTGACTCTTGTAACTTCTCTTTACCAAGTAGTTTTTCTATATCTGCTTTAGCGAAAGCGTTATAAGAAAGGTATTTTTTGTTAAGTAGAGGGAGCTGTTTTACGAGTTCATCTTTTGTAGCAATGGTGGTTTCTATCCCTTGATAGTAATAGGTGACGATAGGGTCTATTTGATTATTGTCATCAAAATCATTGCGATACAAAGTGACAGGTTCTTCTAACGTAGGTTGTAAACGCGTATTTAGACCCCAATTACCAGCGATGATATCCTGATCTCCGTCATTGTCAAAATCGGCTACTTTAATACTATTCCACCACCCATGTGTGCTTTCTAGTCCTTTTGTTTGTTGTAGCGTAAGGGAGGAGCCATCATTTATAAAGATGGAAATAGGCATCCAATGTCCTGCAACAATCGCATCTGGATATCCATTGTTATTAAGGTCTTTCCAAGTGATATCATATACATTGCCTATATTTTGAAAGTCTTTTGCATAGGCCATAGTGATATCTTCAAAATGTCCTTTTCCGTCATTTTTGAATAGATATTGTGTAGGGGTTTTTCCAAATTGATGCGGGACTACATTTGCTGTGATGGCAATATCCATATCTCCATCATTATCAATATCTATTGCAGTTACTTTAGAGGCGTTGATAAAAGTCTCTTTAAATTGCTCTTGATCTCTCGTAAGTATATTTTGTGATGTAATATATAATCGAGGTGTTAGTGGTTTTCCACGTTTAAATTCATTGCCACCGCTTACAATAAGTAGGTCATTGATTTGATCACCATTGGCATCAAAAATGACAGCATGTGTATCTTCGTGTATTTGTGTGTCTTTTGCGTCAGGCAATTCTTGTGATTGAAAAGCACCTGATTCGTTTTGTAACCAAATTTGTGATGACTGCCCTTTGGCACCTAATGTAATGATATCTTCTATTTGGTCATTATTAAGATCTCCTGTTGTTATATAAGGACCTGAATTGGTACTTGCATATGGAATTAAAGGTGTACGGGTAAATTCTATAGAAGTGGCATCACGGTGTTTAAAATCTATTGGAGAAGATGTATTTGTAATCAAAGAAGTTTGCGAATGTTCAGGGTATGTATATGTGTTTTCTTGTGAGTTTTCATAAGCGACTACAATACGTTGATTTGCTTTAATGTTTGTAAGTGTTTGACGTTTTTGGTCAGACCAGATTATTTCTAAAGAATCCACAAGTGTATGACTTCCTAAACCAACGAGTAGGCTAGGAGGGGTAGCAGAGAGATAACCTTCTGTAGTGTGGTTTTCAAAAAACTGTTTTTGTTTTCCTTTATATAGAATCACTTTAGCACCTATGCCTTGAGTATTTGTAGTACTTCCTTTGAAATGTATCTTTAAATAGTTGGTAGTACTACTGTCTTTACGTGTTGTATTTTCTAGAATGAATGCATTTTGATTGACGTTATTGACAACAAGGTCTAGATCTCCGTCATTGTCAAGATCTGCATAACTAGCGCCATTGCTAAAGGAGTTTTGTGCTACTTGCCATTGGTTACTTACATCTTCAAATTGTGCATTTCCAGTGTTTTTATAAAAGTAATTTGTTGTTTTCTTTTCGGGTAATTCGTCAATGAATTTAAGTTCTTCAGCACTCATACCTTGACCTAGTTTTTGTTGGATACTTTCATTTGAGATGAAATTGACAAAATCCATATCATTTGTTGCGCCTTGTATACCGTTTGTAATGTATATATCCTTATGACCGTCATTGTCAAAATCTGCAATAAGTGGTGACCAAGACCATTCTGTAGCAGAGACGCCACTTAGAAAAGCTGTTTCTGCATATTTGCCATTGCCTAAGTTAAGATGCAATGTGTTTTGCATAAACTGAGGTTCATATCCATTACGAAGCTGATTCTGAAATATAGGATAGTTATATTCTGCCCCAGAGACTTTTAATGTGTGTAAATCTTCTGGTAACATGTCTAGTGACATAATATCTGGATGTCCATCATTATTGATGTCGCTGATCGTATTTCCCATAGAAAAATGAGAACTATGACCCAATGTTGATTGTGTAGAGTTTACTTCTACAAAAGTTTTGTTTTTTTGATTGATGTAGAGGTAGTCATTTTCAAAGAAATCATTACCTAGGTATATATCTGGATAGCCATCATTATTTACATCTGCTATAGAAATACCTAATCCATACCCTAATCTGCTTTGAAAGATGCCAGAGGTATCTGTAACATCAATAAATTGACCATCTTGATTTTCTAGTAATTTATCGCCGTATAGAGAATCCTTTTTAGTACGTAGTGTTCCTTTTCCGTAATTACTATTAGGGTGTAAAGAATGATTTAAGATAAATACATCCAAATCTCCATCTGCATCATAATCAAAAAAAGTTGCTTGTGTTGCAAGACCTTTTAAGGCTAAATTATAATCGGCTGCTTGTTCTTTAAATGTAGGATTTCCATTAGTGTCATTTCCTTGATTTACATACAAAAGATTTGCTCCTTTTAAGTTTAGATGTCCATCTACTTTGGATATATAGATGTCTGTACGTCCATCATTATTAATATCTACTGTCGTAACTCCTGTTGTCCATCCTTGATCATTTTTAATACCTGAAGAAGTCGTGCTATTTTCAAACTGTAAATTGTCTTTATTGATATATAATTGATCGGCTTGTTGATTTGAAGTGAAATAAATATCATCTAAACCATCATTATTGAAATCAGCAATAGCGGTACCTGCTCCATTATAAAAATAGAGGTAGTTTAAGATATTAAGTTCAGGTTGGTTTTGTACAGTATTTGAAAAAGAAATACCAGAATTTTTCACTCCAATAAACTTAGGTTGAAGTGTTGTTTTTTCTTTACATGAAGCAAAGAGTACTACAGTGGCAAATATTAAAAATAGGGGTTTCAATACAATTCTAAAATACAATTTTACTAAAAGAAATAGAAATAAAAAAGAGGGTTGAAACAACCCTCTTTTTAAGCTTAATTCAAAATTTAGGTTTAGTAACCTGGATTTTGTGTCAAATTAGGGTTAAGAATAACTTGACTTGCTGGAATTGGGAATAAATTTAAGTTCGTGTCACCTACAGCATCTGGGCTCTTAAGTTCCCAATCTCTAGTAAATTGACCAAAACGAACTAAATCATTTCTTCTCCAAAATTCAGCGTATAATTCACGTCCTCTTTCGTCTAATAAATCTTGTTCAGTTACTGCTCCTAACGGTGCAGCTCCTCTAAGAATACGTAACTCATTTACTTCTGAAGTAGCGTCTCCACCACTACGTAACATTGCTTCAGCTCTCATTAAGTGAGCATCAGAAAATCTAAAGAATATCTCATGTCCAGTAAACCCTCCATAACGTGGGTTGTACTTTAACATACGAATACCTGTAACTTCACTGTTGTTAATTAAGCTAGAAGCTCCATTTCCATCTACGAAGTCTCTTTCGAAAGCTAATGGTGCTCCTCCTCTTTCAGAAAGAGGTGATCCATCAATTTCATATTGTTGACCAATTAAGAATCCAAATCCTATGTTTGATCCAGCTTCAAAACCTGGGAAGTTTCCAGACTCTGTAGTTCCAGCATCACCTGTAAAAGGTACACCTGCTGTAGGTACAAATCCACGACGCTCTTCTTGACCACTTCCTGGTACATTCGTGTTAGGATCTCCTTCAAATAAATCATAGTATTCAGCAAGTGTAGAGAATCCATTCCAACCACCTCCAGCAATTTCTGGTGCCATGTTGTAATGTAATCCGTTCCAAATTCTGTTTCCTACTCCAGTTGGGATAAACCAAATTGTTTCGTTGTCTAATTGCTCTCTGAAAATATCAAAGTATCCAGATACAAGTCCGTATCCTTCACCCTCAATATCGTTTACTAAAGAAACCACTCGGTTCATGTCTGCACTATCAGGCGATGTTCCAAGGTAAATATGCTTGTTTAATAAAACTTTTGCTAATAAGTAACGAGCAGCAGCTTTATTTGCTCTACTGTTTCCAGATCCTGGACCACCAGCAGATAAGTTAGCTATTGCAGCATCAAGATCAGATACAATCTGATCAACAGCTTCTTGTCCTCTTAATACGATAGGATCAACAAAGATGTCTAATTCTGGATCTCTTACTGGTACTTGCCCGAAGTTATCTAAAATAACCCACATTCCTAAAGCTCTTAGGAAATGTGCATCTCCTGCTTGCTCACCAGTTAAGGTTGTTAAAGGAGATAATAATTGTGCTCCTTGGAAATGTAGTGTGTTCCACTGATTCCATACATTAGTAATAAATGAATGCTCAGGTGTCCAATTGTGTTGGTGCAATTGTCTCCAGATACCATTATCTCCCCAGTCTGCTCCACGAGTAGGGATAAGATGTGCATCTGTAGTAACTTCACTTAGTGCAAACGTATTTGCTTGATCTCCAATAAGTCCATTTAAACTATTGTAAGAGTTTCCAATAAATGATGCTGGGTCTGTTACCCCTTGGAATCTAGAATCATTAGGGTCAATAATAAGTCCGTCTACACCTTCTACCTCTAGATCAGTACAAGAAATGACTGATACTAGGGCAAAAACTCCTAAGAGTACCTTAGGCAGATTTTTAAAGATTTTGTTTCGTTTCATACTTCTTTTTTTATTTGTTAAAATCTAGCATTTACACCTAGAGTAAATGTTCTTTGTCTTGGGAATGCTGCATAATCTATACCAGAACCTGGGATAGCTGAAGCATTAATAGTACCTGTGTTTACAGAGATTTCAGGATCTAATCCACTATAATCAGTAATAATAAATAAGTTTTGTCCTGTAAGAGATATTCTTAATGAATCAAAGATTCCATCTTCGCTCACTGGCCAATTGTATCCTAAAGATGCTGATTGTAAACGTACAAAATCTCCAGCCTCTAAGAATCTAGATGATACTGCTACTGTTGCTGCAGGGTTTTCTGCAGGGTTGGTAGCTGCTTGTGTTACGTTTTTACCAATTAATAATCCAGCTCTTGTAAAGAATGCGTTATCAGTAGCATTATATACAGAGAATCCAAATTGTCCATTAAAATATGTTGATAAGTCAAATCTCTTGTAACGAGCATTTAATGATAAACCTGAAGTTATTTCAGGAATAGCAGATTCTCCTACAAACGTTTTATCTGAATCTGGATCACCTACACCATCACCGTTTACATCTCTATATGTTGGGTTTCCGTCTCCGTCAAATCCTGTAAATTCAGCAAGGAAGAAAGAACCTAATGGCTCTCCAGCCTGTAAACGCTGAGCAAAAGCACCTGTTAAACCGTTACCGTTAATAGGACCTAAGTCTATTACTAAGTCTGTATCTTGAACTTCGTTCTTGTTAAACGCTACATTGAAACTAGCAGAAAAACCGAAATCATCTGTATCGAAGAAATCATAATTTAAAGCTACTTCAACTCCTTGGTTTAATACAAGACCATCATCTAAGTTACCAAAAATAACTGGTTGCGTTGCTGGTGCAGCAGGAGGTCTTGATAAAAGTAAATCTCTTGTTTCTTTACGGTATACGTTAACAGTACCATTGAAACGATCGTTATTAAATCCGAAATCTACTCCAACATTAAAGTCAGTAGTTTCCTCCCACTTTAAATCTGGGTTTGGATCTCCTTGGAAGAATGTACCAGGAATACTGTTACCATTACCTATAATAGTAAAGTCATTAGCAATACCTGCTCCTGCAAGTCTTTCTACTTGAATAAAGTTTGCAAAAGATAAACCTTCTTGGTTACCAACAATACCTGCCCCTAAACGTAATTTAAGAGTTGAAAAAGCATCTCCAATGAAATCTTCTTCGTGTAATTGCCATGCAAATGCTCCTGAAGGGAAATATCCATAACGCTCATTTTCACCAAACGTAGTAGAACCATCCGCTCTAAATGTTCCAGTAAATAAATATTTGTCAGCAATCGTATAGTTTGCTCTTACAAAGAAAGACTGAAGTTCATCTGTATTGTCAAAATTTCCACCTGTATATGCAGAGAATAAACGATTTACGCTAGGAAGTGTTTGTCCAGTTGTAAATGGATTTTCAGTATCGTTAGGATTAAATGTACTTAAGAATGTTCCGTCAGCACCATATCCGAAAGTTTGAATACCTCCAGGAGTTACTCCTTGGATTAAACCAAATTGATTCTCTAATTGACCTAAAGTTCCATCTAAGTTAGAAGAATTAAAACCAGCTCCTTGAGCAAAGAATCCTGAACGAGCAAATTCTTGATAAGAATAACCTCCAACAACACTTAAGTTTGAATTTGAAAATTCTTTGTTATAAGATAATGTTGCTTCTAATAATGAATTTTCCTGATCAAAAGTATTGAAGTTACCACGACCTATACCAGATACACCGTTTAATCCAATAACATCAGATCCGAATGCAGAAGTAGTCGTTGTATTATTTTCATCATAACCTACAGTTACTTTTGCGTCAAGTTCTTCAGTTATGGCATATGTAGCAGATAAGTTTCCTAAAAATCTATTAGATCTAGATCTTCCTAAGAAGTTCTCTAAAAGACTTACAGGGTTTAATACGTTACCTCCTGGTGTAAAGTCAGGATCAATAGGAGCTGTTGGATTCTGAGTAATAGATGCTCCAATTAAATCTCCAGTAGAACCAGCACCTCCAGATACAGGAGCAAATTGATCATTTACTCTAGCGATACTAAATTGACCACTTAATGTCAATTTATCATCAAGAAATTTGTGAGTTATGTTTAAACGACCAGCAATACGCTCTTGATCTGTATTTTCAACAACACCAAATGTGTTTGCATATCCGAAAGAAGCTCTTAAGTTTCCTCCTTGATAACTTTTAGAGTAACTTAAATCTGTTCTTCTAGAGTATGCAGTACGTGTATAAAAATCTTGGAAGTCAGAATCAGATCCGAAGTCAAGTGCAACAGGATCGTTACCTACTTCTGCGATATTTTCTAAAAATGCGTCTCTACCTAATAAGTCATACTCATTTGCAGTATTAGCAACACTTACAGATGTGTTAATGTCCCATATACCTTTACTAGCTCCACGACCAGCTTTTGTTTGAATGATAATTACACCATTTGCTCCACGAGATCCGTAGATCGCTGTAGCTGATGCATCTTTAAGAATAGAAATACTTTCTATATCATTTGGGTTTAAGAAACTAAGTGGGTTTCTTGAAGCTCCTCCACCAATTCCAGCTACGTTTACAGCAGGTGCTGCACCAGAAGTTAATGGTACTCCGTCAACTACAAATAGAGGGTTGTTTCCAGAACGTATGGAATTGTTACCTCTAATGTTTACTACAATAGCAGCTCCAGGCTCTCCAGATGTTTCTGAAATTTGAACTCCGGCAGTTTTACCTTGAATTAATTGTTCAGGAGATTGAATAACCCCTTGGTTAAATTCTTCGGAAGTAACTGATGCAACAGATCCTGTAGCATCTTTAACTGTAGTTGTACCATATCCAATTAATACCACTTCATCAAGCGCGTTATCTAAAGATAATGTTGCGTTTACAGTGCTTCTTCCTCCTACAGCAATCTCTTGCGTAGAATATCCTACATAACTAAATACGAGTATAGCATCACTTGCTACATTATTGAGAGTGTAGTTACCGTCAAAGTCGGTAGTAGCACCATTTTGGGTGCCTTTTACAATTACGTTTGCACCCGGCAGAGGACCATTATCCTCTGTCACTGTTCCAGAAACTGTCTGGGCAGTTGAAATTCCCGCAAAGAGAACCGCGACAAACAGCAGCATACTTTTAAGTAATACTTTCTTCATAAGATTCTTGTTTAAAATTAGTTTGCTTAGTTTAAAAAATTAGCGTTTATATCACTTTATAAGCGCCTAATTTATGTAAAATTTACGTTAACGCAACAAAAATACATCGTTAAAGTTACGAAAACGTTTTCGTGTTTAAAAGGCTTTTTGTATTGTTTTCTGTGAAAATTTTAGTGTTTTTTTTGATGAGTTCTTAAAAAAGAATAGTCTATAATATCAAATTTGTAATGAGTTATAGATTTATATAATATCAACGATAAATTATAGTAACATAATTTTCGTTAAAATAAACTTGATGTTTTTAAAAAAATAAATGGAGCTTATCTTCAAAATGGCAACGTATATTTGTGTAAAAAGTATTTTTGAAGACTACGGTATTGCATAAAGATATTATTATAATAGGAGGAGGTGCTGCAGGTTTTTTTACAGCCATTAATATTGCTTCAAGAAAACCAGATGTTTCTATTCTAATTTTAGAAAGAGGTAAAGAAGTATTAACAAAAGTTCGTATTTCTGGAGGCGGTAGATGTAATGTAACCCATGCCGAATTTGTTCCAAAAGAATTGTCAAAAAATTATCCTCGTGGAGAAAAAGAACTTTTAGGGCCTTTTCATACATTTATGACAGGTGATACCATTGCATGGTTTGAAGAACGAGGAGTGTTACTTAAAATAGAAGAAGATGGTCGTATGTTTCCAATATCTGATTCTTCTACCACTATTATAGATTGCTTTTTAAAAGAAGCAAAAAAATATGATATTGAAATCTATAAGAACCATTCCGTTCAAAAGATAGAAAAAAATGATATTCATTGGCTTTTAGAAACTTCTCAACACCCTTTTACATGTGATACATTAATTGTAACTACAGGTAGTAATCCAAAAATGTGGAAGCAATTAGAAACATTAGGACACACAATAACACCAGCAGTACCTTCCCTATTTACGTTTAATAGTAAAGATAACCGTATAAAAGATTTAATGGGGCTTTCTTCAGAAGCCTCTGTTAAGATTTTAGGAACAAAATTACAATCAGAAGGGCCTTTACTTATTACGCACTGGGGATTGAGTGGTCCTGGTATTTTAAAACTTTCTGCTTGGGGTGCTAGAGAGCTGGCTGCGATGAATTATCAATTTACTATTAAAGTTAATTGGTTGTTATATGAATCGCAAGATGATGTGATGGCTCTATTAAAAGAGTATAAACAGTCATTAGCAAGACAATCTCCTTATACCTATACGCAATTTGATTTGCCTAAAAGACTTTGGCAAAGCTTACTTACAGCTTCAACTATTAAAGAAGGAGCAAAGTGGGCAGATCTTACAAAAAGTCAATTACAATCTTTGAGCAAAGAACTTACTGGTGGTATTTATGAAATAAAGGGGAAGAGTACATTTAAGGAAGAATTTGTGACGGCAGGTGGAGTCAACCTTAAAGAAGTTAATTTTAAAACTTTTGAAAGTAAAGTGCAAGATCATCTTTATTTAGCAGGAGAGGTCCTTAAT
Organism: uncultured Dokdonia sp.; assembly: GCF_947492815.1. GTDB lineage: Bacteria > Bacteroidota > Bacteroidia > Flavobacteriales > Flavobacteriaceae > Dokdonia. Next base: position 45,097 of record NZ_CANLOB010000014.1, on the reverse strand, counting down.
ATCGATGCCATTACAGGAGGATTTAATTTTCAAAATGCGTGGACAGGAGGGCATATGATAGCAGAAGCTATTACAAATAAGTAATGTGTGATATACACTTTAACCCGCATTATGCAATAGAAAATCTATTCCGTCTTGAAACTGCTGTAAAATATATCACTGCAATACGTTTTTAAGTTTAACCATAGCGATGCTATGCTAAAACTCAGAAAATGCCATATTTTATTGCTGTTTCAACCCTCATCATGAAGTTTTATTGAATAATGCGGGTTTAATGCCACTCTCCTTATTAGTCATGAACCTGCCTGCCTGCTGGTCTCACAAGTTCGCTTTCGCGAAAGCGTATAAAGAAAATAAGCCAATTATTTTATACTATTTAATTCAATCTCCAAATCTCAAAGTTGAGCACTGTCGCAAAAGAAACCCAACAAGCATAAGGAATTAGTAAATAAGCAGCGCGCTTGTCTACCACTTTAAACCATTTAATGGTAAATAGTATCAATACAAACAACATCACAATATTGATGAGTGCCCATGATGGTTTTTTCATTCCAAAAAATAAAATACTCCACATCGCATTTAAAATCAATTGAAAACCAAAATGGTATAAAGCAGTTTGCACCCATTTATGATAAAACCCTTTATTCCATACTAAGGCAACTGCAATTCCCATCATAATATATAGGACTGTCCAAACGGGACCAAAAATCCAATTAGGAGGATTAAAACTAGGTTTGTTAAGTGTGACATACCAATCTGTAATACTAGATTGTGTAGCTACGGCACCAATACCACCTATGGAGAGGCAGACTATTACCGAAATTAAAATTCTTATGAGGAGGCGTTTTTTCATTTGGTTATACCAATTTATGAAAAAACTCCTAAAGATTTCCATACAAATAATAGAAAGACAACAGTTATCTTTGCCAAAACCTATATATAGTATATGTCTGAAGATTCTTTTGTTTTAAATTCAAATATTCCTGTAGTGTCTGCAGGTTCGGTGTGTTGGCAATCTCCTAGTAATATCGCTTTAGTTAAATACTGGGGAAAACATGGAGAACAACTACCTCAAAACGCTAGTATAAGTTTTACGTTAAGTAATTGTCATACCATCACAACCTTGGCATATACTCCCAAAGAAACGGCTGGATTTGAATTTGAAGTATATTTAGATGGAACTAAAGAAGAAGGTTTTGAGCCAAAGATTGCTAGCTTTTTTAAACGCATAGAAAAATACGTCCCGTTTATAACGAGTTACAGTTTTAAGATTGAAACATCCAATTCGTTTCCACATAGTTCGGGAATTGCCTCTTCTGCATCTGGAATGAGTGCGTTGTCCCTATGTATTATGGATATAGAACGCCAACTTTCTCCTGAAATGACAGAAAGCTATTTTATGCAAAAAGCTTCCTTTTTATCTCGGTTAGGTTCAGGAAGTGCTTGTCGAAGTTTAGAGGGGCCACTCATCGTTTGGGGAGCGCATCAAGATATTGCAAATAGTAGTGATCTATACGGTACAGAATACCCTTATGAAGTACATGCTAATTTTCAAGATTATCAAGACACGATCTTATTGGTAGATAAAGGAGAGAAACAAGTAAGTAGCACTGTAGGACATGGGTTGATGTATGGGCATGCTTTCGCGAAAGCGAGATTTAATCAGGCATACGACAATTTAGTTCAGTTAAAAACAGTATTGCAATCTGGAGATTTGGATGCCTTTATTGCTATTGTAGAAAGTGAAGCGCTCACATTACATGCCATGATGATGACGAGCCATCCTTACTTTATATTAATGAAACCTAATACACTAGAAATCATAAATCGCATCTGGGCATATAGAGAAAAAACAGACTCAAAAGTATGTTTTACACTAGATGCAGGAGCAAATGTACATGTGTTATATCCTCAAAAAGAAACTGAAGAAATACACCTTTTTATAGAAAACGAATTGTCAAAATTTTGCCAAAACAGCCACTATATTAATGATTGCGTGGGAAATGGAGCAAAAAAATTGTAAATTTGTATATACTAAGTTAACCTACAACTATGAAAGGCCCCTTATTTTATTCTAAAATTCTTCTTTTTGGAGAATATGGAATCATTAAAGATTCAAAAGGACTCTCAATTCCTTATAACTTTTACAACGGAGCACTTAAATGTGATGGTAACACATCAGAAGAAGCGCTAGATTCCAATGAGAAGTTAACTCAATTTGCGACACACTTATCAACATTATCACAGTCTGAAGATGTACTTGTTCAGTTTGATATTGAACGTTTGTCTCAAGATTTAGCCAAAGGAATGTATTTTGATTCTAGTATTCCACAAGGATACGGTGTGGGAAGTAGTGGTGCTTTAGTAGCCGCTATTTATGATAAATACGCTACTGAAAAAATTACAGTATTAGAAAACCTAACGAGAGAAAAACTTTTAAAGTTGAAAGCAGTTTTTGGAGCGATGGAATCTTTCTTCCATGGAAAATCTTCAGGATTAGATCCTTTAAATAGTTACTTAAGCTTGCCTATTCTTATCAATAGTAAAGATAATATTGAACCTGCTGGTATTCCTTCACAAGAACAAGAAGGAAAAGGAGCTGTGTTTTTATTAGATAGTGGTATTGTAGGAGAAACAGCTCCTATGGTAAATATCTTTATGGAAAACATGAAGCAAGAAGGTTTCCGTAACATGCTTAAAGATCAGTTTGTAAAACATACAGATGCTTGTGTAGATGATTTCTTAAAAGGAGATGTGAAATCGCTTTTTGGAAATGTAAAGCAACTGTCTAAAGTGGTTTTAAGTAACTTCAAACCAATGATACCAAAAGCATTTCATACGCTTTGGAAACAAGGTATAGAAAGTAATGATTACTATCTAAAACTTTGTGGTTCTGGTGGTGGTGGCTATATTTTAGGGTTTACCCAAGATATAGATAAAGCACGTAAAGCATTACATGCACACAAACTAGAAGTTGTCTATAATTTTTAACAGTACCCTTTACAAGGATTTTTTATATGCTTTCGCGAAAAAATAAACGAACACTTCTTAAGATGTTTAGTTTGTTTTCTGTCGTGAGAGGTTATAATATTTTGGTGATTGTACTTGCCCAATATCTTGCGTCTATATTTATACTATCCTCAGGTAGAACATTACGAGAAGTTGTTTTTGATTTAAATCTTTTTATGCTTGTTATTGCTTCTGCGGCAACCATTGCTGGAGGCTATATTATTAATAATTTTTACGATTCAGAAAAAGATTTCATTAATAGACCACGTAAAACAATGTTAGATCGATTGGTAAGTCAGAATACCAAACTCTCTTTTTATTTTGTACTCAATTTTCTAGCTGTCATTGCAGCGAGCTATGTGTCATTTAGAGCAGTAGTATTTTTTGCGATTTATATTTTTGGAATCTGGTTGTATTCTCATAAGTTAAAGAAGAGGCCTTTTATAGGGAACCTTACGGCAGCTATACTTGCCATTACTCCTTTCTTTGCTACCTTTTTGTATTACAAAAACCTCGATACTGTCATTTTTGTACATGCTAGTTTTTTGTTTTTGGTGATTGCAATGCGCGAACTCACAAAAGATTTAGAAAATTTAAAGGGAGATTTGACACAAGGGTATCGAACAATTCCTATTGTGTTTGGAGAAAAAACATCCAAATGGATGCTAACGGCACTTGCAGGTTTTACAGTGATACCCGTTTACTTTTTAATCAATCACTTTGAAGTAGGGTATATGGATTTTTACTTTTATGCAAGTGTGATTGCATTACTTCTTTTTTTAGGAGCCTTATGGAAATCACAAGCAAAACTTCATTATTTATTATTACATAATATTTTAAAGTTTATTATTGTAGCAGGTGTTTTTTGTATCGTCCTTATCAAACCTAATGAATGGTTACGATTTATTACTTAATCGTATACTGCAGATTTAAGAAGGTCTTTTCTCGCTTAAATACTTCCAGTATCTTTTTGGGACATGCTGTAGGTGTAATCTCATGTTTTTTCTTGATGCAATATTGGTACTCTTAAAATAGTTTTGCCATAATGCTTCGTATTGTAGTTCTTCTTCTGTAAAGTAAATTGTGGCTTTTGATGGTGTATTAATATCAGATGCGAGGGCTAGTTCAATAGTTTCTACTGTGTAGAGGTCATAATAGATACCGTACTTTCGGTTGAGATCGTAAATCAACCATTTTTGATCTGCATATCGCTTTTTAAAATGAGTTGAGATTAAGGGTAAGACATTAAAATCTGGTGCTACTGTGGCAAAATAGATACCGTCCTTTGTTTCGCGAAAGCGTACAAAAGCATCCATACGATGTTTTTCTCGCCCTACCATTTTAACTGTTTTTCGTATCTGAACTACGTCAAAATCAGTATAGTCTTCTATAGATGTTTGATGTTTAAAAAGTTTTATAATATAAGAGAGTAGTGTATTTTCAATGCCTTCTTTCTCACTTAAAAAAGCTCGGTAGATAGCTGTTGTGGTTTTGGCCCCTCCAGTTTGTTTGAGGCCTTTCCAAACTCGTTCTGCCTTTATAGGATCTGTAATGATAGTTTCTTTCGTGTCAAAAATAGAGAGTGCATTATGATGATTAGGAACAATAGATAACGATGCAGGTTTTTGCTCATAATACTCAAACACACAAGAGAGAAACCCTTCAAAAGTACTGTCATATCTGTAAATAGCCATGGTGATATTGGTATTATATAACAAGAGGCGTTTGTGTGTCAAATAAGTTAAGTTGGTTGCTATATGCTTTTCTAAACTTACTAGCACTCTCTTGCATGATTAGGCTTTTGAGTTGACCAGGTGTTCTGTCTTTTGTTTCAAAATCTTTAGAATCACAGGTAATAAAATATTTAGCTCTATTCATTGCGATACCTATATTTTTGAGATGTTCCCAATTGAGGTTTCGGTATTTTCGTGCGTGTATGATCTTATGTACAGATCGCATGCCTACACCAGGAATACGAGCGAGTACATGCTTACTGGCTTTATTAATATTTACAGGGAATTTATCAAGATTTCTAAGAGCCCAACTCAGTTTTGGATCTATATCTGCATCGAGATTGGGATGTTCTTTTGTGAGTAATTCTTTGACATCAAATCCATAAAACCGAAGTAACCAATCTGCTTGGTACAACCTATTTTCTCGTAACATAGGAACTTCTGTGCCGATAGAAGGCAAACGATCGTCATAACTTATAGGGATATACCCAGAGTAGTAGACGCGTTTCATGTGAAAGTTTTTATAAAAATGAGCACTTGTATACATGATTTGTGCATCGGTTTCGCCAGTGGCTCCGATAATCATTTGCGTGCTTTGACCAGCAGGGGCATATACGGGTGTGCTCTTAATGATTTTCTTTTCACTTTTATATTGAATGATTTCGTTTTTAACCTTTAGCATGGGTTTTATAAAGTCCTCTCTTTTTTTATCAGGAGCTAGTAGTTTGAGTCCAGATACGGTTGGGATTTCAATATTGACAGAGAGTCTATCTGCATATAGACCTGCTTCGCGCATTAGTTCATCACTAGCGCCTGGAATCGATTTGAGGTGTATATACCCATTAAAGTTTTCTTCTTCTCGCAACTTTTTTGCTACGGCAACAAGTCGTTCCATGGTATAATCAGGACTTTTAAAAATACCACTACTTAAAAACAGTCCTTCTATATAGTTTCTGCGGTAGAAATTAATCGTTAAATCAACAACCTCCTGAACTTTAAAAGCGGCTCTCTTGATATCATTACTTTTTCGAGTGACACAATAGGCACAGTCAAAAATGCAATGATTCGTCAATAGAATTTTTAATAAAGAAACACATCGTCCATCTTCGGTATAGCTATGACAAATACCCATGCCGCTACTATCTCCTAATCCTTTGTTTTTATTTGCACGTTTGCTTCCGCTAGAAGAACAGGAAACATCATACTTTGCTGCATCTGCAAGGATATTGAGTTTTTCTTTAATTCGATCAAAGTTCATGGAAAAGGATTTATTCCAAAAATATGGAATATTTCTACATTTCATGTATGTGCTATGAAATTTAACGTTTTTCGCGCAAGCGAATCCTAATAAAAACGACTGTCAATTTTGTATTTTTAGAAAAAAATTTGAATGACAATACCAGAGAATCATCTTAAAATTGCCATGGCACAAATTGCTCCTGTCTGGCTCAATAAACAAGCAACTTTAGAGAAAATTAAAAAATCCATTACTGAAGCCGCTCAAGAAGGAGCAGAGCTCATTGTATTTGGAGAAGGTGTACTACCTGGCTATCCGTATTGGTTAGCACTTACAGGTGGCGCCGAGTGGAATAAAGATGTGGTGAAAGAACTGCATGCACATTATGCTCGTAATTGTGTTGATATAGATGCAGGAGATTTAGAGGAAGTGTGTGCGCTTTCGCGAAAGCATAACATAGCCATTTACTTAGGTATTATTGAACGTCCACAAGATAGAGGTGGTCATAGTTTATATGCCTCATTGGTCTATATAAATCAAGAAGGGGAGATACAATCTGTACACCGTAAATTACAACCTACCTATGATGAACGCTTAACATGGGCGCCTGGTGATGGTCATGGATTGCAAGTACATCCTTTAAAACAATTTACCGTTGGCGGATTAAACTGTTGGGAAAACTGGATGCCGTTACCACGTGCAGCTTTATATGGGCAAGGTGAAAACTTACATATTGCCGTTTGGCCTGGAAGTGATTACAACACCAAAGACATCACCCGATTTATAGCAAGAGAGTCTCGTTCTTTTGTGGTGTCTGTATCCAGTAGAATGCTTAAGTCAGATTTTCCAAAAGACACACCTCACTATGATGAGTTGGTAAAGAATGCGCCAGAATTGCTGTCAAATGGAGGGTCTTGTATTGCTGGGCCTGATGGAGAATTTATCGTACATCCAGATATCACTACGGAAGGGAATATATACCACACTATTGATTTTAATCGAGTGTATGAAGAACGACAAAACTTTGATGCGGTAGGACATTACTCGCGTCCAGATGTCACACAATTAAGTGTGAATAGGGAACGTCAGAGTACGATTAAGTTGTCTCCCTCATCCTAGCCTTCTCCCAGGGGTAGAAGGAACTTTTTAGGGGTGTATAACATTAAAAATAGAGTAGTACTCTAAAATAGAGCAGTACTCTATTTTTAGTTTAAAGGAACATATTATTTACAATTAAAAGTTTCTCATCTCTTCTACACCTCCCTAACCCTCCTTTTTAGGAGGGAATACTCATACGCATATTCTGAAATTTCCCTTCTAGTAAAAAGGGATTAAGGGGTGTGTTATTTTGTCTAAATAACAGAAGAATAATAAAAGTAATTGTATCTAAAACTTAGAGACAATAAAATAACCTCCCTAACCATCTATTCGACAGGATCTGTAAAACGTCATCTTAAAAAAGATGTTTTTGTAGATGTATTTTAAATTATATTTGGAATCATAAGGTGGTTGAGTGATTTTCGCTTTTCGCGAAAATAGTATCGAAACTACCGAATGCATTAAAAAACAAACACCCGTTCAATGAATGATGGTTGTTCACTGACGGGTGTTTTACACTTGATGATTAGTGTATTCTTTTAAATTTCTCGTTTTTTCGTTTGAGCATCTGTAATTAAAAGTGGGTACAGTTCTTTGATCTCTTTTAGTTGCGCTTTTGTTTTTTCGATATTTCCTTTATAACGACCTTCTTGTACTTCCTTGTTTACGGTTGTGAAATCGTATCCGAACAAGCGTTGCGACTCTCGATTGCGAAGGGTATTATAGGCTTTTGCTAATTCATTTTGTAATAAGATATATGCATTATACGCAGATTTTCTATTAGCATCTATAGCAATCACTGCTTTTTTGGGGCTGTCTGATGATAAAGGGTCACGATCACCTTTACAATAACTACAGTAAAATTCGTCATTGCTATTTGCGCCCCCATTATCAATAAAATCAAACGCTATTTCTGAGATCTCATCGATGGGTGTTATGGTTTCATTTACGAGAAATTCTCCTTCTATATTTATAAAAATAGGAAGGATGTTTTTTTCTTTAACAGGTGTTGGATCAGGATTTGTTTCTATAGGAAGAAATCTAGCAATGCCTTTGTCTTTATCAATGGTGGTGGTGACTAAAAAAAAGATAAGCAGTAAAAAGGCAATATCTGCCATAGATCCTGCATTTACTTCGGGTGCATTTCGTTTTGACATAATGTGATGGTTTAAAAAAATTAATAAAATAACATTCCTTTGGTTGGTGTTTTTTTATCAAATGGTTTCCTATCGGTAGTAATCTGTCTTAATTCATACAATCATCTTTTTGAATGTATAAGATGATTATTTCCAATTCGTATCAATAGATATGCCATAAAATAGTTTCAAAGTACTTTCGTAGTTTGTATTTCAGAGTTTAAACCTACCTTTGCACCTAAATAGAAAGTATCATGAGTCAAGGAGCATCTCGAAGCAGAAAAGGAAAACAGAAGACCACAAGAGAAGGCTATCAAAAGCAGGCAAAGTCAAAAAAAGTGACGCCTAAAAAAACACCTCAAAAGAAGGATGATGGAACGATGCGTTTAAACAAATACATTGCAAATGCTGGTATTTGTTCACGACGTGAAGCCGATATGTACATTTCTATAGGAAATGTAACTGTAAATGGGAAGATTGTTAATGAGATGGGGTACAAAGTGCAGATAGGAGATGATGTGCGTTTTGATGGACGTCGTATTAGCCCTGAGGAAAAGGCTTATGTGCTTCTAAACAAACCCAAAGGGTTTGCAACAACAACAAGTAATGATAAAGGAAATACGGTAATGGATCTTGTAGCAAAATCTACAAGCTCTCGTATCAAACCTATAGGAAGATTAGGGCGTAATGCGACAGGATTATTATTATTTACAAATGATGAACAAGTACATCAACGTTTTACAAATTCCAAAACGGGAGTTGCTAAATTATATCATGTAGAGCTCTCTAAAAATGTAAAAGCAGCAGATATTGAGCGTATCAATGAAGGACTTACAATAGAAGGGAAGAGTATCAATGTAGAAGAAGTTAGTTATGTAGATGGTGCTCCTAAAAAAGAAGTCGGACTTAAAATTAAGCATACAGGTAATAGTGTGATACGCACTATTTTTGAACACTTAAATTATGAAGTGGTAAAGATAGATTGTGTTACGATTGCAGGTCTCACTAAAAAAGATTTACCAAGAGGTCATTGGCGTCATCTTACAAAACAAGAAGTCATTAATTTAAAAATGGTATAGTTTTTTAGAAAAAACTATCTTGCGACAAACTAACTTTATCCTAATGTCGTATCGACTTACTATTGTAGTTCCTGTATATAACGAAGAAGACAATCTTCAGCGTGTAGAAAAAGAGTTTCTAGCGTATTTTGAAATTGCGGCTGTAAAAAGCAAAGTCCTTTTTGTAAATGATGGGTCTAAAGATAAAAGCCAAACACTTATAGAAGATATCTGCGCTCGTAATGACAGTTTTACCTATATTTCTTTTGTGAAGAATGCAGGATTAAGTGCTGCAATAAAAGCAGGGTTTGATTATGCAGATACAGATCTAGTGGGCTATATAGATGCCGATCTTCAAACGACTCCAGAAGATTTTAATAAGCTATTGAATGAAATGGATGATTGCGTATTAGTAACTGGAGTACGCGCCGACCGTAAAGATAGTTTTGTAAAAAACATGTCTTCTAAAATTGCCAATGGAATCCGTCGCGCATTTACACATGATGGAATGGATGATACGGGATGCCCGCTTAAAATCATAAAAACAGATTATGCAAAACGTATTCCTATGTTTAGAGGATTACATCGATTTTTGCCTGCTATGATTTTACTCCAACATGGGAAAGTAAAACAAGTACCTGTGCGTCATTTTCCGCGTATTGCAGGAGAGGCAAAGTTTGGACTTTGGAACAGGTTATTAGGACCACTTATGGATTGCTTTGCTTATCTCTGGATGAAAAAGAAGTATATTAATTATACCGTAGAAAAAACAAGCCGTGGATAAATTTTCCATACTTGCCATTATTGCACAACTCCTTTTTGGCGGAAGGATGTACTCACAATGGATTCTTTCAGAAAAACAAAAAAAATCAGTAACCCCACTTTTCTTTTGGTGGTTAAGTTTATCAGGCTCTTTTCTATTATTTATTTATGGGTATTTGCGTGTTGATTTTGCTTTAATGCTAGGGCAGGTACTTACCTATTTTATTTACATACGTAACTTACAAATACAAGATCAATGGGCAAAAATACCAGCCTGGAGTCGACTCTTATTTTTTTTGATCCCTATAGCCATTGTAGTATATGGGTATAATAATGGAGATTATGATATTAAAAATCTTCTTAATAATCCTGATATCGCTCAATGGTTATTAATACTTGGCGTTATCGCACAAATAGTTTTTACACTTCGTTTTGTATACCAATGGCTCTATGCAGAAAAGCATAAAGAAGCCATATTACCTTTAGGTTTTTGGGTGATTAGTCTTATAGGAGGGCTTATGACATTAACTTACTTTATCTTTAGACAAGATATTGTGTTGATTATTTCTAATGTAATGGGCGCGATTATCTATGTGCGCAACATTATGTTATACAAGAAAAAGCATGATTGATATTTATAAAAAGCGACCCATACTTACCATTATTACGCTGGTTGCATTATTACTATTGCCATTTTTAGATGTCATGGAAGTCACCATTATGGAAGCACGTAATTTTATTACTGCTCGTGAAATGCTGACAGATGATCATTGGATACTCACTACCATGAATGGCGAAGCTAGGTATCAAAAACCACCACTTCCTACATGGCTAACGGCAATTTCGGCGATGTTATTTGGTGTAAAAAGTATTTGGGGATTGCGACTTCCTGCTGTACTCATGGTGATGTTATTAGGAATTATGTTGTATACGCTTTCGCGAAAGCTTACCCTTGATAAATCTCATAGTTTGTATAATGGTCTGATAGGAGTTACCTCTCTTTATATTATTCTTATTGTCTTTGAAGCTCCTTGGGACATTTATGCACATGCATTTATGCTCGTTGCTATCTATGGGATTGTGCAATTATTTAAAAACGACACCATTTCTTGGGGATATGGATTACTCGCTGTTTTAGGTATAGGATGTTCTGTATTAAGCAAAGGTCCTGTATCTGCTTATGCATTATTATTACCCTTTTTGATTTCTTATGGGATTATATTTCGAAAATCTACGACTACTAAAAAGTGGGTGTTGTTTGTAGGAGTTCTCATTGTGGGTTTGGTTATTGGGTTTAGTTGGTACCTTTATGTGCGATATGCAGATCCAGAGACATTTGCGGCTATTGCTTCTAAAGAAACAGGAAATTGGACCAGTTATAATGTACGTCCTTTTTATTATTATTGGAGTTTCTTTACACAAAGTGGCCTTTGGACAGTACCTGCATTTATAGGATTGCTATATCCGTATTTAAAAACACGTGTTTCTAATCTGAAGGTGTATCAGTTTACATTGCTATGGACGCTACTAGTTGTGGTATTGCTGTCTGTGATTCCAGAGAAAAAATCAAGATACCTAATGCCTGTTTTAATTCCATTGGCAATGAATACAGGATTTTATATTGAGTATCTCATACGTCGCTTTAAGGAGTTAAAAGATAAACGAGAGACGATTCCTGTCTATTTCTTTTTTGGGATATTAGGACTCGCTTTTATAGGAATTGCTATCGCTATTATTTATCTATCTCTTACTGAAACAACGATGCGCATACCAGTTATTACATATTTCTTTGTGGGGGTTTTAGTGAGTATAGGTGTGTTATTATGTATGCGACTGTATCAAAAGTCAATAGGGCATGTGTTAATCATCACCATCATAGGACTTATCATGCTTGTATATAGTGCAGGTAGTTTACGAAAACAACATATGATCACAAACCCTGCATATGCTAATTTTGAAATGTTACAAGAGAAAGGGGTTTTAGAAAAAGGAATTCCATACTACTCTTATCAAAGAACTACTCCAGAAATTATTTGGTCAAAAGGAGGAACTATACCTGTAATCTATCACTTAAATGATATTGAAGAAGATGCCTTTTATATAATCGCACCTCATGAATATGAGCATGAATTGACACTAAAGAAGAATCAAAATACTAAAGGATATACTGTAGTAACTAAAACTCCACTTCGTATAGATGTAAATGCAGAACCTTCTGATGCAAGAAGCCATAAAGACAGAAAGATAGGGTATGTGTATAAGTTGGTTAAATGAGAGTAATAAAAAACTTGTATGATATTTAGCCCAAGGAGACTTTTGTTAATAGATGGATTGGGAGCAATACTATCAGCTTTTATGCTAGGAATAGTACTAGTCAAGTTAGAAAGTATGTTTGGGATTCCTCCTTCTACGTTATATTTTCTCGCCATACTTCCTGTGTTTTTTGCCCTTTTTGATTTCTATTGTTACCAAAGAAAGAGCAATAGTTTAGGTAGATGCTTAAAGATGATTGCGATACTAAATTTGTTGTATTGTTGCTTATCTGTAGGAATTGCGTTTTATCATATAGAAACGATTACAATTATTGGGTGGTTGTATATTTTAATTGAAATTTTAATTATAATAACACTTGCTGTATTTGAACTTAAAGTAGCCAAAAGAATAGCTATTAAAAATAATAAATAATGAAACAAAGCTTCACCTATTATATTACGTTATTTATTATTAAACTAAAAGGATTAAAAAAAGACTTTAGTCAAGACCCAATAGATTATAAAAAAATACGAAAAGAAGATGTTCGACAACCAAAAGGAGCGTTCTTTAAGAAGCATCAAACGCGTACATTTACTATTTTAAATACCTCGATTACAGAGATTACGTCAAACAAGGCTTCAGGTAAATTAGTATTGTTTATTCATGGAGGTGCTTTTATATCAGGCCCAGCAAAACATCACTGGGATACTATAAAGACAATCGTTAGTCAAACAAATCATACCGTCTGGATGTGTGATTATCCAAAAGCTCCTGAAAATACGATTTCGCTGATATCTCAAAATATAGACGAGGTATATAATACAGCTCTAAAAACATATAGTGCACATCAGATTTCTTGTATTGGAGACTCTGTAGGAGGTACATTGATTACAGCTTTAGTTCAAAGATTAGTTCAAAAACACATGGAATTACCTGCTAAAGTTATTTTAGTCTCTCCAGTAATGGATGCTACATTATCTAATCCAGATATAGATAAAGTAGATCCTCTTGATCCGATGCTATCTAAAAAAGGAGTGCTTAGTGCAAAGCAAATGTGTGCAGAGAATAATGATTTAAAAAATAGTATGATCTCCCCATTGTATGGAAGCTTCGAAAATTTTCCTCATACTATTTTATATGTAGCAACACATGATATTACCTATCCGGATCAAAAATTAACCATTGAGAAATTAATAAAAACCAATACTCAGGTAGCTATTATTGAAGGGGAAAAGATGCCTCATATTTGGCCATTCCTTCCCGTAATGAAGGAAGCAAAAAAAGCATTAAAGCAAATCATTGATAGCTTGAATGAATGATTTTCTGATGGAAGAAGCTATAAAGACAGAAAGGTAGGGTGTGTGTATAAGTTGGTCGCAAGTAATAATAATATAAACTAAGCAATAGATTTCTATGAGTGTAGTATTTGGATGGTATAGTTTTAAGGTAAAATCATATTCAGTAGATGAATTAGAGCTTAAAAAAGAAGAATGGGGAAATGTGACTTTTGAGGTGCGTCAAAAAGTATTTCACTTATTTTGGCTTCCTTTTTTTCCTATAGGAAAGTCATATGCTTTACGGAAAAATGGAGAATTATATGAATTGCCAGAATATATTATAAGTAGGATTAAAGGAGGAGATAAAATTAAAACACCCTGGTATTCTTTCTTCATCCCTGTTGTTTTAATTGTCGGGTTAACTGGTTTTGCGTTATTCATGAGTATTTCTAAATATTATATGAATCGAGAACGATTTAAAGAACGTGAAGCTTTGTATGAGGTAGGACTGAACGAGGTCCAAAATAATATCGAAAATTTACTACCAGGCGCTTATTTGAGAATTAAAGATTTGAAAAACCTGTATAATCGTGAGATAACTTTTTTAAAAGTTGTAGAAAAGAAAGATGATGCATATGGTTTTCTAGTAGTAAAAACAAAAACTCCTAACTATAGTCAGAAGAAGATTTATTTTGAAGAAGTACTATCAGATACCATAACCTATACTGTAAAGGAGTTGAAAAAAGCTATTTGTGCTGATTATGAATTGATTGAGGATAGAGAGCCCTATGGTTTTAATTTTTTTGGAGATAATATTCTATATATCATAGATAGAATAGAATATTTTGATAGTCCTATTATTTATGGTGGAATAGAGCGATATTTTTGGAGAACAGACAGAGAAGAAGAATTTTATTATAGTAGTAGTCAAAGAGGTGGTAGAGATAATCGTTCTTGGCTTCTTACGTTTGATTTGCAAAATTTTGGAGCTCCTGCAAATCTTGTAAAGATTGAAAATATATCTCATGATATAGAATGGATAGATAGTCTACCTATGCGTTTTAATAGTTATGAATACGAAAAAGATATTCCGATTCAAGGAATGACAAAGACAGATCTTAGCGATACCATATTCAAATCAAGACTCACTTTTAGGGATTCATTAGATAAAGAATATGATTTTGTAATTGAAGCGGATAGATTTCATTTTAAAATAACAAGAGATTAAATACACTTGTTATACAATAATAGGCTTCTTACTTTTTCTAAAAACTTCCCAAAGAAATACGCTCAATACAACTAGGTATTCGGTAGCAACGAGCCATAAATTTTCCTGAAAACCTTCTGGACCATAGGCTGAGTAACTGAGTATAATCGTAAAACTCCACACCAATGGGAAACGATACCTTGTAAATACACATAAAATAAGGGGCGTTGCTACATACCAAGGATGTACCGTGGTCGAGAGTAAAAAGTAAAAAGAGATCCCCAGAAGTATGGCTGTGATCGTGGCTTTAAGCGTTCTGTTTTTTCTAAAGAAGGCTAAGATTAATAAGAATCCTACAACATAGCGTGGTAATAATGGACCTACATCACCTATGATATTCCAACCAATAACTTTAAAACCAATCCATCGTATCACATAATAGATACTCGCATTGAATTCAAACTTCTTAAACCAAAGTGCAATAGAGGCTCCAAAATTTTCGGCAAATTCACCCGTTAAAAAGGGTGCAAAAGTAAGCGCGACAGTTCCCAAAACGATGAGGTAATATAAAGCGGCTTGCTTCCAACCTTTCCATGAAAGAAATAGGTTTTGTCCCTGTGTAGTTTTTCGCGAAAGCAAAAATTGAAATAGTAATGGAAGGAATAATAAGGGTAATAATTTTACAGAGATGGAAAGTGCTAATAAGACAGCACTTCCAATCCATTTTCCTTTATGTAGCAAATAGAGAGACCATACTACAAAAAACAACATTACAGATTCAAAATGTAAGTTGCCTGTCATTTCTATAATGATAAACGGATTGAGTGCATACCAGAAAATAGCATGAATAGGGAGGCCCATTCGTTGAAGTAGTTTTTTTCCGAGTATGATGGTACCCATATCGGCAATGAGGATCAATACTCTAAATACGATAGCAGCGCCTGTAATACTATTACCGGAAAAAAGTCCTGCAATAGCAAAACATACTTGATTAATAGGTGGGTAGTTGGTGTAGTGACTTCCATTGAGCTCTCCCATACCTTTGTAGAGTGCATCGGCTTGTGATACAATATCCATTGTGCCAGACTCCACATAACTCAAAGGAGTAGTTAGGTATGGGTTGAGGCCTTCTAAAAGTAACCTGCCGTCCCATATAAAACGATAAAAGTCTTGGGATAGATTTGGGATTACAGGAAGAAAAATAAGTCGAAATACAAAGGCGATAAAAGCTAATAGCCAAAAATCAGTTTTTCCTAGTTGTACTATTTTGTAAAACAGAAAAAACAACGCACCATATAAGGTGAATAATTTTATAAAATCATCACGTACAAGATCATAAGCAAATACCCAATAGAATACTAGCGACAGTAAAGCAAAAAGAAGCGGAAGTTTATGATATTTCCAAATCTGTGCAATCACACTTTGGAGGTTAATGATTTAAAGAATACAAATCCAAAACCTATAAATAGCATAAGGTGAAAAGGGAATAATCCGAAATCTCCACCTTGATCTCCTACGATAAAAGCGCTGTACATTCCAAAAGCAAAATAGAGCATAAGGGCTCCTTCAATGAAAACATTTAAAGAGACTTTCTTCTTAAGGTATTTATTGCCTTTCCAGCCATCTTTAAGATTACTTATATTAAATTTTGGTGTACGTATAAAGTCGCTTCGCTTTCCAATATGTCCTTCAATGACTGCGATAGAATTGTGTAATGAGAACCCCATTGCAATACTGAAAAAGGTGAAGAACATGCCTATATATCGTATAAACTGTTTAAAACCTCCTCCGTATATATTCTTAAACATATACCAGTAACAGATAAAGAAAATTACCGTACTCATCACAAAGAAACTCATGACGACAAAGTAGGTTTTAAGGTGTCCGTATTCATTTTTGATATACAGCATAGGAATACTTAATAAACCAACGATCAATACATTTAAGAACATGGTACTGTTTAATAAATGTAGTATACCGTGGAATTTTGTCTTCGTAGATAGGCTTTTACTCTTGACTACTTTTGAAGCCATTTTTTGGAAGTTTTCTGCTCCTCCTTTATTCCATCTAAATTGCTGTGAACGTGCGGCACTAATGACTACAGGTAATTCTGCAGGTGTTTCCACGTTTTCTAGATACTTGAATTTCCAATTTTTAAGTTGAGCTCTATAACTTAAATCCAAATCTTCTGTAAGCGTATCTCCTTCCCAGTTTCCTGCGTCAATGATACATTGCTTTCGCCATAGTCCAGCAGTACCATTAAAATTGATAAAATGTCCTCTGCTATTTCTACCTACTTGCTCTAGTGTGAAATGGGCATCTAAAGCAAATGCTTGTACTTTTGTGAGTAGTGAATAATCTCTATTAATATGCCCCCATCGGGTTTGTACTACACCAATATTGCGATCTATAAAATACGGTACCGTACGTTGTAACCAATTAGGCTCAGGAAGAAAATCGGCATCAAAAATAGCAATAAACTCTCCTTTAGCATCTATAAGTCCTTCCTTTAAAGCTCCTGCTTTAAAACCAGATCTATCTTCACGAGTTACATGTTTTATATCAAGTCCCGTTTTTTGTAATCGTTCTATATGTTCTTTTGTAGATTGTAAAGACTCATCTGTACTATCATCTAGTACTTGAATCTCTAATTTTTCTGCGGGATATTCTAAGAGCGCAATGTTATCTAATAGTCGTTCCATTACGTATAACTCATTGTATACGGGAAGCTGAATCGTTACATAAGGGACTTGCTCTGGGTCAGATAAGTCAAATTTTGGTGCATCATCTTTTTTGCGTTGTGCTCGCAAATAATTGAATAACAAATTAAGTTGCGATAAGCTATATGCAAATATGATTAATAACGAAATGGTGTAAATCGTGATGATTATGAGTTCTAACAGCATTATTTAAAACTATATTTAAATATCCAACTTAAAATTTTTATGCCAGCAAAGATAGCACCTTTTACGGTTCCTGAAACCTTAGAAACCCCAATACGATTACGGTATTTAACAGGGATTTCTGTGTATTTCATTTTCTTTTTTAATACCTTAAGTTGCATTTCTACTGTCCAACCATAGGTTTTATCTTCCATCTCTAATTCGAGAAGGCTTGTATATTTCATGGCTCTGAAAGGGCCTAAATCTGTAAAACGAGCTCTAAAAAAGAGGCGCATTAAGGTCGTGGCTAGCCAATTTCCAAATACTTGTGGAATGGTCATGGATCCGCTTTCGCGAAAGCGTTTATCTCTCGCCCCAATCACCATATCACATCCATCTTCCATAATAGGCGTAATAAGCAATGGTAATTGCTCGGGATAATCACTATAATCACCATCTAAAAAAACAATAATATCTGTCTTGTCTTTTGAGTTGGCTACGTATTCCATTCCTTTCAAACAGGCATTTCCATAACCAGGCGTATCTTCTCTCAATACGGTGGCTCCCGCTTTTTTTGCAACTTCATCTGTTTGATCTGTAGAAGCATTGCTTACCACAATAACTTCTTGTACAGTATCTGGAATATCGTTAATGACCAGACCTATAGAATCTTGCTCATTATAAGCCGGAATAATAACTTTGATGATGGGATTCATAATAGGTGGCAAATCTAGTACATCTTTACATCAGGGTTGTCACGCCTAAAACTACTAATGCTGGTCCACATACCTTTGTACACATCTTTGGTGTATTTCTCGACCTTTACTAGCTTGTTTTTCTGATAGATTAAACTAAATCCGTTTTTCTTATTGTTTTGGTATTGTGTTTTACGTTTTTCTTGGGTTGCAAGATCGTAAAAAATCCACCAATTTTCGGCGATTCCTTTTTTATAATGCCCTTCTCGGGTTAAAGAACCGTTTTTATCGTAGTAATACCAGTATGCTGTTTTATTATTTCCTTTATAATGCCCTCTTGAAGCAATTTTTCCATTTTCATGATAATGGTACCAATAACTTGTTTTTTCACCACTCATCATCCATCCTTCAGATTTCAGATTGCCATTTGCATAGTATTCTTTATTATACATTCGTACAGCTCCTTCATTTGTAGAAGGTGAAGCCCATAAAAATAACACGAGTAGAAATGATGTCATGATGATGTCGTTAGGCTTGCTTAGACGTAACTATTTTACAAGGCTAACAGAAAAATATTTTTTTGTTTGAGAGATGTAAAAAAGAAAGTAGAGATCCTCTACAAGAAAACTATATAAAGTGAAGGATGATGCTTATTTTTACTTAAAGCTTTACGCGTATGAGTTTAAGTTATTGGGAATACAAATCATGGTTGTCTGCTATTGATTATACTATTGTAGGAAGTGGTATTGTAGGATTAAATTGTGCTTTACGCTTGCGCGAAAAATTTCCCAAGGCGCGTATTCTTATTTTAGAAAAAGGCATGTTGCCGCAAGGTGCGAGTACTAAAAATGCTGGTTTTGCTTGTTTTGGAAGTATTTCTGAAATTCTCGACGACCTTACGTCACATTCTGAAGAAGAAGTCGTAGCACTTGTAAAGCAACGTATAGATGGTTTAGCACTATTGAGAGATACCGTGGAAGATACTGCTTTAGGATATCAAGAATTAGGAGGTTATGAACTGTTTACAGAAGAAGATGAGGTATTCTATGAAGATTGTTTGCAAAATATAGATAACATAAACGAATTACTATATCCTATTTTTAAGGCCCCTGTATACAGTACAAAAGAAAATGTATTTGGATTTGAGCATATTCAAAATCACTATATCTATAATGCTTTTGAAGGGCAGATTGATACAGGTGCTATGATGGAGCGTTTATTGCAACTTGCTATTCAAAAAGGTATCAACATTATGAATGGTGTACAGGTAGAGGCTTTCGAAGAAAAAGAGAATGCTGTGCTGATTCGTGCAAACAAGTTTTCTTTAGAGAGTAAGCAATTGGTATTGGCAACGAATGGTTTTGCTTCTCAGTTAGGCTTACAAGAAGTAAAACCTGCGAGAGCACAAGTATTGATCACAAAACCAATTCCAGATTTGAAGATAAAAGGAACTTTCCATTTAGATAAAGGGTATTACTATTTTAGGAACATAGATAATCGTATTCTTTTTGGAGGAGGTCGTAATCTAGATTTCACCACCGAAGAAACCACCGATTTAGGACAGACAGCTTTAGTTCAAAATAAGCTTGAAGAGATATTAAAAGAAGTGATTTTACCAAACACCTCTTTTGAAATAGATAGACGATGGAGTGGAATTATGGGTGTAGGAACGCAAAAGAAACCTATTGTTAAGAAACTCTCTCATCGCATACACGCTGGCGTTCGCTTAGGTGGAATGGGAATAGCGATAGGTAGTCAAGTGGGAAGAGATTTGGCTGATTTGGTAGTAAGGTGTGACTAATTAATGATAGCCCATTGTGGGATGGTTGTTCTTTTGTTTTTGTAATTTTTGGATACAAAAAGAAAAGAACTTTCCGTTACTCTCTTTCTAAAGATTAGTAGTAAATGTTTAACCCGATAAATTAATTATTATAAATAATGAATAATATTAAAATTATAGTTTTTGATTTATATAATACTTTAATTGAAATAAAAGAATCAAATAATTTTTTTTTAAAATTATTTAAAACTTCTAAAAATGGTTTTGGCTTAAATGTAATCGCATATTTAGAACTTATAATGACAAGAGAGATCGATGATGTAATGACTATTTTACCAATTGAATTTAAAGAATTGTATTATAAGAATGAAGTAGATTTAGAAAAAGAATTAGATTCAATCGTAGTTTATAAAGAAGTTTTTAGTGTGCTTGAGGAATTGAAGAAAGATTTTCAAATTTTCCTAATTTCCAATTTAGCGTCACCTTATAAAAAGCCTGTTTTTGAAACTAATCTTTATACGTATTTTGATGGTTTGTTTTTTTCTTGTGATTATGGTGCTTTAAAACCAAATGAAAGAATATTTAAAGAAGTTGAGAAATTCACAGGAAATACTAAAAATGAAATAGTCATGATTGGAGATTCTTTTAAATCGGATGTTATAGGCGCAAAAAATATAGGATGGAAGTATTTAAAAATAAATAGAAGAGAAAAACTTTTGAAAGAATATGAGATTAGTGATCTAAGTCAAATAAAAAAGCAAATAGATGTAATCTGAAAAAATCTATGAAAAAACAAGCATTAAAAGAAGCACTATTTAAACACTGTCAATCTCAACTGGCCGTTAGACGCGCAGCGGTAGATAACATACTAAAGAATGTGGCGCTATCTCTTAAAGAAGAAACCAAAAGTTCTGCAGGAGATAAGCATGAAACAGGAAGAGCAATGCTTCAGTTAGAAAGAGAGAACGCTGGGAAACAATTGGCAGAAATAGAAAAACTAGAAGCAATATTACAACGTGTTTCTACAGCTATATCCTCTGGGCCTGTCCATTTAGGAAGTGCTGTTATGACTTCACAACATAATTATTTTATAAGTATTCCTGCAGGACAAATTACAGTAGATGGTACTCTTTTTTTTGCTATTGGCGCAACCTCTCCTATAGGTCAGCGTCTACTAAGTAAAGAAGAAGGGGATGAAATACGCTTTCGCGAAAGCGTATTTACCATTACATCCGTTTTTTAGAATACACATTCTATGAAAAATATACTTTCTGTTTTCATTTTCTTACTCACCGTACACGTGTTCTCTCAAACCCCAGTATTGTTTTATGAAGATGGAAGTGATCATTTAGGACCGATAGAAATTAGAAATGATTATGTGTATTATATCGCACAACAAGAAGGCCTTAAACAAGTAGCTTTATTAAATCCAACCGAAGCACAATTACTGGTGAATATAGAAGAGATTCCGAGAGATATAAAATACTTTTTTTGGAACCCTGACGAATCCTACGTGTATTTTGGAGATGTTTTTAATTGGTTTAAAGCGCCATTTGATACTGCCGAGATTAGTGATGCTAGCTTGTTTATGGATTTTAATAGTCAGCAGTTATATGATCTTAAAGTATATAATGATGAATACTTCTTTACCTTTTCTGATTTTGGATCTTTATTTTTTAGACTTACCGACATAGACCCTTATGGAGATGGAAGTATATTTGGCGATAGTGGTGTCCATGTAAAAAATATTGCAGTAGCAGATGATATTATATATTATGATGAGGGAACTAGATTGCATAGAGCAGAAATCTCTTCTTTTAATACTACAAAAGAACTACTTATAGATGTTGGTGCATTTATAGATCAATTGGAAGTACACGGTAATTTAGTATATGTGTTATTTAGAGACAGTAATTCCATTACTATTTTTGATACGAGTCAGTCAGCTCCATGGATATTTTCAAGAACAATTACACTAGATCCAGAAGTGTATCAAATTGAGAATATCACACTGCATGACAATAAATTATATTTTACAGATAATGTTCAAGGAGCGATCTTCTTTTTTCCAGAAGAGGTATTGTCTGTTAAAAATACTTCGGTGCTATCTGATATTCTTATTACCCCTAATCCAGTAGCAGATATTTTAACACTTCAAATGCAGGGCCTAGAAAAACTGCATATTCTGGATGTAAACGGACGCATTATTACTACGTATATAGAAGATACGATGCATACGTACTTGGATGTGAGCTTCCTCGCTAAAGGAATGTATATTGCTCATTTTGTAATGAAGGATGAAAAAAATATATTTAAGCGTTTTATAAAAAAATAGAATGTGTGATGCTTCTTAGGTATTACAATTACTATTCAATAAATGGGAATAAGGTTGGGTACGCTTTCGCGAAAGCGTATTTAGAATAGATGCTATTTACTAAACAGATAAAGGTGTCTCCAATGTATCTTGTGAAAACACCTTAATTTGAATGAATAGGGATAGGTATTACTTTTTAATGATTTTTATGGTCTGCGCTTGTTGATTGATCGCTAAGATTTCTGCAAAATAAACTCCTGATGAAAGTGTTGACATATCAACAATTGTTGTGTTTTCCTGCGATGTAATAAGTTCACCTAATATGCTGTATAGGTTTACTTTTAAGACTGCTGAAGCACCTGGAGCTTGTATCGTTAGCTGATCTTGAACTGGGTTAGGAAATATAGAAAATGAGGTTAAGTTTTCTTCTTCAGTAGATAAAGACCCTGCGTTAAGAACACTTACTCCTTCAAAAGTTCCAAACCATATATTGCCTTCATCATCAGCTTCTATGCCTCTTATGCCACTACTTAGGAGTCCATCACTTTGGTCTAATACCAACCAGTCTGTACCGTCAAAACGTGATGCACCAAAACCTCCTCCAAACCATACATTTCCATCATTGTCTTCAGCTATTTCTCGTATGTTATTTGAAGCGAGTCCATCTACGGTAGTGAATATGGTAAACGAGTCACCATCAAACCGTGTCAAACCTGTATCGCTAAATCCCGAACTGAACCAGATATTTTCGTTTTGATCCTGAAAAACTCTGCTTAGTTCATTAGAGGCAAGTCCGTCTTCTACAGTAATATTTGTAAATGTTGTACCATCAAATCGAATGGCACCACTGTCTGCAGTGCTAAACCAAAAATCACCATTAGTAGTCTGAATAACACCTGTAAGTGCATTAGATGATAACCCATCTTCTATAGTGTAATTTGTAAAAGTTGTTCCATCAAACATAGAGGCACCACCGCCTGTGGCAAACCAAATGTTACCATCTGTATCCTCTATAATATCTTCTACATTTGAACCTGCTAATCCATCAGCCGTAGAAAATTGTATCCAAGTTGTCCCATCAAACATGCTTACACCATCGTCTCCAAAAAAAGGAACACAGCCAAACCAATAATTTCCACTGCTATCCTGAAAGGAAGAGACCATTGTATTACTGTGCGGACCGTCTTCTGTTCCGAACTGAGTCCATTCTGTCCCATCAAATCTACCAATACCTGGCGTATCGGGTTCCGTCCAACCAACACACCAAATGTCCCCATCAGTGTCCTGAATGATTTCATAAATGACACCAGGAATAACACCATCTGCTACTGTATAATTTGTAAATGTTTGACTATAACCTATAAAGGTTATGAATACTATAATGAAAGATAATTGTGTTTTCATGTTGATTTGTTTTTAGATTGTTAAAAACAAATATCTTTTGGCTTTTGTGAAACGAAGTTTACTTTTATCGACATTTACGAAGCCCCGATAAAATACTATGAGTTCCCGATCTATTTTTACAAACCAATTTTGAATTAAAAATAGATCCGCATAATGCCCTCCTAAAAACATATATGCGGATCTTCCAACAAACCAACTAAACACTCTTTTTAACCTACATTATGTATTATGAAGGTGTATCATAAATGACATTATTTTTCTATTTCAATTTGTGTTCCTTTGAGCCAGTGTTTGTATTCTTCTCCATAATAAAGGTATACTGCGCTTGCAGGTGCAGTATAAGATCCCGCAACTTCAGCTTTTAAGTCTATCGCAATTTTTTTCTTCTCAAAGCGATTAAATGTTCTCCAATAAATGACAAGGAAATTTTCTGAAATCTCATAAAAATCAATTTCTTTCTTTTCTACTAGTTCCTTGAGTTGCCAAATTTGTGGTGTAGCTCCAGAAGGTATTCCTATGATGGAAGTAACCATTCCAGTAGGTTTTGAGTCTGTGTTTTCTACAGTAACATTCATTCTGATGTTGTCACCTACTTTTATAGGTTGAGAAACGATTTCTGTAATGAGTTCTAATGATCCTTTCGCTTTTTCTTGTGGAGTACTACTTTCCCAGTATGTATCTATACTGTATGGAAGTACTATTTTTGTATCATCGTAGCGTATGTTAATAGCTAGTTTTCCTTGAGACATATTTTCTCTGGCAATAGGAATTTCCATCTTACCAGTGGTGTTTTTATCAATTTTATAAGATGTTTCAGTGCCGTTATAGGATACATATATAAGCGGATCTGAATTTTTAGTTGCTTCTTTTTGAGTTTTTGCAAATGCAATCAATGCTTTTAATGATAATACCGTTGCTTGTGTAGATCCAAAACGACCATAGGTACGTTGTTTAGAAATGTAATTAATACACTTGAAGATAAGTTTCTTATCTGGTTTTTCTTCTTTTAATAAAGCGCTTGTAATAAGTGCAACAGTTTCTGTTATTTTGTCACGGCCGTAAGAGTGCGTTATTGTTTGTTCAATAGGGAGTTCTTTAAAAGAAGTATCCTTTATAACTGCTTTTAGCTTTTCTATAAGTTGCAAGGACTCGTTTTTTCTACCCATTGCAAATGCAGCATTTACCATAAGCGCCATTCTATAAGTATCTTCAGAAGTTAATGCCTCCTCTACACTTGTATTAAATTCTTTAGAGATTTGATAGTTAAGTCCAGCATTAGCAAGCGCATAGATGATATAAGCGTTTGTAATATTTTTAGAAACTTTTGAAAAACCAGAGTGTCCATTATTGCCGTGAAATCCTCCTTTATTGTCTTTGTGTTTTAATAACCACGTTGTCGTTCTATCAATGAGTTTTTGATCTACATCGGGATATATTTTTTTCATGTCTGTAAATTCAAGAATACCATAAGCCGTTAAACCATCATCGGCGGGAGCTTCTCCAAACCAATCAAACCCTCCGCTTTTTACTTCATAACTTTTTAGCTTTCTATAACCTTTGCGTATATATTGCATGGCTTTTTTTTCTGCTTCTGGATTTGAAATACCCATGTCTTTAAAATATTGCATGACAAGTACATTGGGATAGATGGTAGCTGAGGCTTGCTCAAAACAACCATATGGTTTACGTATTAATCCTTCTATTCCATCAAATACTTGTGCTGTAATATCTGTGTATATAGTGATTTTTCCAGTTTCGGAAGAAGGGATATAATCTTTAAGATCTAATGTGTATGAAGCAGATTCTAAGCTAGAAACACTGGCTTCATTAGGAAAGAAAGGAGATGTGATAACTACTTCTTTACTAATAGCATCTTTGTAATTTTCGGTGTCAGCAGTAATCACAATACGACTAGATGTTGTTATTGCTGTAGGGATAATAGAAGCGTAGATTACTTTAAACCCTTTGGCAGGAATAGTGATGTGATCTTCAGAAGGGAAATCTAATAATGTTATAGATGATGGAAGCTCAATGTTGACTTTTGCTTGAATAGCTTTGTCTTGTTTGTTTCTAATAGTAATTGGAATTTGAACCGTATCTCTTGTTGATAGATATGGAGGAATCTTTACGTCTAGATTCAGTAATTTTATTGTGCTAATATCTGTCTCCGAACGTCCCAATGCGCTTGTGTGGCTAACGCCTTCAGTTGTTATTTTAAAAGAAGTTACAGCATCTGATGTGTAAAATTTAAATGTAGCTTTGCCTTCATTATTCGTTTGAACTACGGGGTTCCAATAAATGGTATTTCTAAAGTCATCACGTTGCTCAGGAATGACGGCATTATTATATATAGGCATGTAGAAACGTTTGCTTGTATTATGATATACCTTATTTCTATACGTATTTAAGTTTTTAATCGCATAGGTAACATCAGGGTAATCTTTACGCCATCTCTTTTTTATACTGTAACGATGAGTTTTATTCTTTGTAGTAATGACAATCACTCCATTTCTACCTGCAGTTCCATATAGTGTGGCTGCTGCTAGCCCTTTTAAAACATTGACAGAAGCTATATTTTCTGGGTCAAGATCTAAAAAACGACCTCCATTAACTTGAGAAGATGCGATAGATGAATAATCAAAAGGAACACCATCTACTATGAATAGTGCTTGATTGCTTCCAGAAACACTATTGTAACCTCTTATAACAACATTGGTAGCACTTCCAGAGGCTCCGCTTTGCGAGGTGATGTCAATACCAGATACTTTTCTAGAAAGTAAACGTGCTAAATTACTTTCGCTTTGAAATTCTATCTCATCAGAATTTACCTCACTTACAGCATAACCTACTGATTTTTTTTCTCTTTTTATACCATAACCAGTAACGACTACTTCACTTAGGGCATTCTCAGATGCTAGTAATGATGTAGATGCATTTGCGTTTACAGCAAACTTCTTTTTAGCTGTTTTTTTATTGATGTTGTTCTTGTTTTTATTACGAAGTATTTGTCTTGTTTTAGTGTCCAAATATCGATTGTTATTTTGGCTGTAGGCAAATGATTCTTGCGTGCGGCTTATCGGTGCTGAGTCATGAATAAAAAGAGGGGTTTTGTCATCTGTATACGCAATAAGTGTATAGTTACCATATGGGTTGTTTGTGTTTAATTGAAATTGAGCCACGCCTTCTTCATTTGTTTCAAGCGTCCAAACGTCGTCACTATACCTTTTAGTAAGAAGTAGTTTGGCTTTTACTGGATTGTTTAATGAATCTGTTATAAACACCCTACGTAATGCGGGTATTTCTGGAGCAAAGGTTGCTTTTGTGATTTCAGGAGGCATCGTTTGTAAATAAGATCGCCATCCATGTGTGAGAAGTAGATATTCTAAAGCCTTTTTCGCCTTCTTTTCTTTAGCATCAAAGTAAAAATTAGGCTTGTATATAGATCCTTGTAATTCTGATGATACTAAAAAGTAAGATTCAATAGTATCTTGTCTGTCATCTGCAAAACTGAGCAATGCATTGTCAGCAACAGCTATTGATAAATTTGCGGCAACAGGTTTGTCTTGTACAGCTGTTTTTACTGTAACGACTACGGAATCTCTTAAGTTATAGTGTTCTTTATCTACACGAACTGTAATATCTAACGCTTTGTCGTAGTTAACAAAAACAAGTCGTTCTGAAACAATTTGATCATTAGAGGCTATCAATGAGAATTTTGTAATTCCTCTAGCAATGGAATCTACAGGAACTTTAATAATTGTTTCCTCGGAATTTACTTTTACTGTGGTTTCATAACATTGTTGTAATACATCAGAAGCGACAAGTTGTAATTCTTGAATTGAGGTGCTATGTATCGTAAAAGTTGCGATGTTATTCTCTAAAGATGCTAAGTGAAGTGTAGTTCCTTCTTTCTGAATCTTCTGTATAGGATATGCAATCGTAGATGTAAAAGGTTTTGTGATGAAAGCAGTATAGGTTTCATTTGATTTTGGAGTAAGTTCAAAACTTCCCATACCATTGTGAAAGCTTTCAAAAGAAGTTATTTCTTCTCCTTTTGAGTTTTTGATAATACCACTTATGTCTGCAGGCTTTCCGTATGGGTTTAAAGCTTTAAAGGCAATGGTGTTTTTATAGCCTTCTAAGGCATAACCACTTTCTGGCATAAATTGTAAATCGATAGCGTCTAGTGTAATAGGAACGCTACGTGCAATAGATTCTATATTTCCTTCAAAAGGGATTTGTGCCTGTACAATAACATCTGTAGTCGATAAATCTTCAGGAAGTGAAGTCTTGAGGTTAAGAAGACCTTCTTGGGTTGTGGACGTAATTTCTTTAGAAACAATTCTTCCATCTATTGCAAGGGTGTATGTACACGGGATGCTTTTAAGTGCGTTGTTTTCTAAATCTTTTATAATGAGTTTTGCATGCACGACACTTCCAGGACCATAGGCCTCTTTTTCAAAATCAAATTTTAATTGTAAACGAGGTTGAATAATTTTTTGAACTGTAATATTTTTAGTAAAAAGTGCTTCTTCTCCAAAGTTTTTAGACCATTGTGTATACGCTTTAATGGTATATGTGCCACCTACCCAAGATGCATCAATTAGAAATTCACCATAGGTATATCCATCTTCTATAGATAGGTTTGATTTTTTAAGTACAACTCCTTTGGGAGAAACGAGTTCTACAATAATTCCCTGACTTAAAAGCGTAATGTCTTGATGTGCATTAGTAATATACCCTTTAAACCAAATGGTTTCTCCAGGAAAATAAAATGGACGATCTGTATGTAAATATGTTTTCTCTATACGATCTATAGGTTCAAAAAACTGTCCTGTAACAGTCATCGAACAAAAGAATAAAAGGATGAGTATATATAGATTTTTCATGGAGTTATATTTTTAAATTGACTTTAAAACCTATTTCAGAGACCAAAGGAGTATTGAAGAAGTTGAGAGCTTGTGCGCTGAGTCCATCAAATAGAGAAGTGTATGGAGAAGCACCATCATACTTGGAATAGGTAAGTAGATTATGTCCATATAGGATAAGTCTTATAGATTTGAATGTCTTGTATTCATAACCCTTTTTGGGTTTTATAAAATCATAAGAAATCGTTATGTCATTTAGATTGATATAAGTGCCATCTACAATTCCAGATTCTCCTACTCCAGAAAAACCATAGCGTGTCCACCTATTTGAAAGTACATCTTGATTTGGGTTTAGAAAATTAACTGGTGTTGTGTTGATAGTTCCGGAAGTATTTACGCCTTCAAAAACAAACCCTTCTGTATTTCTTAGTTGTGCAGACTCTTGAGATCTCCCAAAGTAATTAAGTACTTGCTGTGTGCCATTCCAAATGTCTCCACCTTGTCTCCAGTCTATTGTAAAAGCTATTTGTAATTGCTTTCCTATTTTAAAATGGTTGCTAAGTCCAACTTGAAAATCGGGTGTGGGATCTCCAATTATTTGTAAGTCAGTTTGTACTATTGGATATCCAGCATCGTCAATAACAACTTGATTGTTAGTATTTCTTTCAAAAGCAGTCCCAACAATAATCCCTGCAGGCTGTCCCACAATAAGGTTCTGTCGAATGTTAGAAAAACCACTAATAGGCACTCGGGTAGTATTTGAGTTTATTTTTGTGACATTGGTTCTGTTTTTTGAAAAAGTAATTCCAGTGTGCCAATGCAATTTTTCTTTACGTATGTGATCAATACCTAAATGAATTTCTATGCCTTTATTTTCTACGGTAGCTACATTAGCAAGTGTATAATTAGCATCTAGTACAGGAAATACAACATTGCTTCGCGTTTCTGCAAAAAAGTTAGTGTCCAGTGAAAAATGATTTCTAAAAAAACGGAAATCATTCCCTATTTCAAATCGAGTAATATCTTCTAGTTGTAAAGAGCCTTCCGTAAATAAATCATTATTTGCAGTGTATGTAAGTGTGTTTTCAGGTAAGAAGTTTAAACTGTTATGACTTGTATTCCCATAGAGTAAAGGGCTATTTGCATTAGAGAATGAATATCCTGTGGAGACTCCCCAATAGTTTATGAAATTAAGAATATAAAGTTCATCTAATACGTGTTTTAAATTGGCAAATAGCTTCACGCTTGGTTGCCATAATGCATCTTCTTGAAGTGTAGAGATATAACTCGTATTCCCTAAAGTGAGATCAAGATCTTGATAATCAAAAATAGGAATGCCAAAAGTAATACTGTTTAAAAGTTCATAATTAGTGCGTTGCGGAGTACGCTTTCGCGAAAGCGTATTTAACCCTACAACTTCATTAAAATCATAATCTAGTTGCTCATTTGATATAGAAAAACGTGATAAACTCATAATGTCTATCTCTGAGATTATAAAATTTGTAGTAAACTTTGCAAAGCCTTCTACTTTTGTGTTGTGTATCGTTTTTTGAGAAGCATATCCGTCAAGAAAACCAGCAGTAGCATTAGGGAGACCAAAACGCTGTTTGTGGTTATTGTATGTAAATGAACCTCCTAATGTAAGTTGTAAATCGCCTGTAAATGGTCTTTTGATAGCAACAGCTGTAGATAAACTTGAAGTACTGGATTTGTTTCTGTGCGTATCTAATAACCAAAGTGGATTGTTGTATATGTTTGGGGCAAAACTGCGTTGTGTTCCATCTGCTAATGCAATTCCTTGTGTGGTATCAAAACTAGATGGAGTGATGTAATTTTGGAATAGTAAGAGGTTCTGAAAACCATTTATGTTGGGTTGATTATCAACAGTTGATCCGAATTTTATACTAGAATCTAAATTCCATTGCTGACCATTTCTTGAGTAATTTGCTCCTGCAAGAATATTTTGAGTATTCTCTCTTCCAAATACGTCTTTAATAGTCGCATATTTAAAGTTTCCACTAAGAGAGCGGAAGTTTTCGTTATCTATAGAGAATCTGATAAAATGCTCATCTCTATGACTATTCTGGAATAAGGTGTTTGTGTAAGGAATAGCGTTATTGTTTGCGTCTCCTAAAGGGATGAGACGACCATTCGTGTCATAATCATAAATGCTATTGTCAAAACCTAATTCAGACAAGCGCGGTCCAAATGAAAATACAGTGCCAGTCTCTGGACCTTCCCAGTCAATACCATTAGATCCTTGTGCAAAAATACGTTGAAGCTTTGGTAGATTCTTATCTTGAATAAATCGTTGTGCTGATCCTCCTATATATTCAATTTCATAGCTGTAAAACCGAGGTCTTTGCTGGTATATTTTTACCTCTTTATCAGTAGTTTTAAATTGAGCAATGCGATAAAGGTCTTTGCCATATCCATAGTGTTTTTTCTTTATGGGGTCTTGGTCTTTTGGGTTGAATATGAGTTTCTTGGGTAAGGAGCGTACATTCTCTTTATAATCTTCATGTCGCATAAGACGAACAGGCTTAGATTTTACAAGAAGTATGGCTTCTTCATATACGTCACTGAACATATTTTCAGTGACTAAGATTTCTCTAGTTTTATAACCTATATAACTGATTACAAGAATATCTCCTACACTACATTCTATGGAGTAGATGCCATCAAAATTGGTCACTGTACCGTTTTGAGTTCCTTTTACAAGAATAGTAACACCGGGAAGTGGACCATTTTCTTCTTCTAGTATACCAGATACAGTTCCTGTCTGAGAAAATAAAGTAGTACAGCATATCACACATATAAAAACTAAGATTTTTCTCATGGGTTAAATGGTTATTAGTTGTGACCAAAAGTAATTTTACCCTAGGGAGATAAAAACAAGTAATGAGGGAAGTATCCTTTTGAGTGAGGGAAGTGTTTTTTGCTAATTCCATTTTTTAGTGAGATCTGTAGTCTAGCACCCTTTTTTAAAATGAATAGGCTGTAAATTATGTGGCCAATATATATTAGAGTACATTCGCAACCTAACTAACCTCCCTGATTATAAATGAATTATTTTCTGATGTACCTTGGAATTGCTGTATTCTTAGGTTTCTTGACTCATTATGTCTTAAAATTTATAAAGCATAAATCCTTATATCCATTTATGCCATTTAAGTATAATTTTAGAAGAAGGAGGGTTACCTTTGATAAAACACTCTCTTTATTATCAGAACGAAACATCAAAACAATCATAGAGACAGGAACCTCTAGAAAAGGATTGACCAATACAAAAGGAGATGGAGCAGGAACTTTTGTGTTTGGGAAGTGGGCAAAAGAAAATGATGCAAAATTATTCTCTGTAGATATTAATGGAGATGCTGTCAAAGAGTGTAAAGTAGAAGTAACACATCAAGAACTTCAAGATACAGTCACTGTGGTATTAGATGATTCTTTAAATTTCTTAGACGCATTTGAAGATACGGTAGATTTTCTATACTTAGATAGTTATGATTATTGTAAGGTAGATACAGTTATCCAAGAGAAAAGCCAAGAACATCATTTAAAGGAATTTATGGCAATTGAACAACAATTGCATAAAGACACGATTGTACTCATAGATGATTGTGGCTTACCTGGCGGCGGAAAAGGAAAAACAGTAGTTCCTTATATGGAACAGAAAGGTTGGGAAGTATTAATAGACGCTTACCAAATACTCTTAGTTCATAAAGATAGTCTTTAAGGTAAGTTGTATCATATCATTTGTGGTATGTGGTTTTGAAGATTCAAAAAAGATCGTGGTGTCTTTATGTATACTCTCTATTAAGTAGTATCCTCCTTTAAAATAACATTGTTGGACAATAACCTCTAGTCCAGAATTAGCTTCCATAAGTTGATGAGGGTATATAAGAGATGTCTTAGAAAGATCTGTTGCTGATGGATCAAACCAATGAGTGGGAAGTTCATTTACTTCCCCAAAAAGCGAAGCGATATAATGTGTTTTAGGATTTTTATATAACTCTTTTGTAGTCGCATTTGCAATAACTTCTCCTTCTCTAATAACAATTGTTTGATCCATGTAAGATAAAATATCTGTGCTATCATGCGTGGCAACAATACAGGTAATGTGTCGTTTTTTGAGATATGAAAAGAGTTTTCTTCTCAACCTATTTTTTCTAAAATTATCAATATGAGAAAAAGGTTCGTCTAATAATAGGATTTTTGGCTCCTTTGCGAGTGCTTGTGCGAGTGCTACGCGTTGTTTCTGTCCTCCTGAAAGTGTTTTTACATGCGCTTTCGCGAAAGCGGACATCTCCACCACCTCCAATAACTCCTGTGTGCGTTGTGCACTTTCTTCGGGATATAAACGGGAAAGGAATTTTTGTATGTTTTCTTCCACCGAAATGAAAGGCATTAAATCAAAATCCTGTGATAAATACTTGATAAAAGGCATTCCCGGTACTAGGTTGTCTTTAGGGCCTGTAATCTGAGTATCCTTCCAAAAAATAGTGCCAGTATCGGTATCATAAAGACCATAAATTAATTTAAGTAAAGTCGTCTTTCCGCAGCCACTTTCCCCAATAATAGATACATGAGTTCCTTCTTCTATCTGAAGATTTAGATTCTGTAAAGAGAATCGATCTGAAATGGCATAAGAAACATTAGTGATACGAAGCATATAGGTACAAAGGTAGCTGTTGTCGTACTTTTTTTACCTACTTATATCGATTTTTTAGGAAATTGAAAACAGTAATCATCTCTATACTTTAAAAGAAGAATCTCTAACGATAAGATGTGTTTTTACGGTAACTGTTTTTGTGGTTATTTCATTTTTGTTGCTTTCAATCTCTTTGATTAAATACATGACAGCTGTTTTTCCGATTTTTTCACCAGGTTGATCTACAGTCGTAAGTGATGGTTGTATGATGGTAGCATGTATAGAATTACTAAACCCTACAACAGCAATCTCTTCAGGTATTTTTATGTTGTATTTATGCAAGGCTTTAATAGCTCCAATAGCAGCCGTATCTGTAATCGCAAAAATTGCATCAGGTCTTTCTTTAAGACTTAATAATATATTGGTCATCATACGCCCTTTGTATAATGAAACATCTTCTGTGCTTAAGATTATTTTTTTATCAACTTCAATATTATGTTCTTTGAGAGCTCTTAAGTATCCAGCAAATCTTTTTTCTGAATTGAATGAGTTTTCTGTTTCTTTTATAATAGCAATACGTTTTTTACCAGTATTAATGAGATGTTCTATCGCATTAAAAGCAGCTATTTCTTCATCTACTACTACTTGTGTACATGGAATTTTATGAGAGACCTTATCAAAAAGCACCAACGGAACTGTATCTAAAGTGTTCAGAATACTATCTACAGATGTTGTTTTACGTGATAAAGCTAATAAGATACCATCTACTCCAAACTGACTCATAGTGCGTAGCATTTCTGATTGTTTGTTTTCATTGTTGTTAGACTCTGAGACAATGACTTTATAACCTTTTGTTTCTGCTTCTTTAAGAATGCCTTTTAGAATCGTAGAGGTAAAATAGTGCGCAATATTAGGAACAATTACCCCTAAGATATGACTTCGTTGTGTTCTAAAACCCTGCGCAAATAAGTTAGGAGAATAGTGTAGTTTTTCTGCAAGTTGCTGTACCTTTTCTTTGGTAGCATCACTAATATCCGGGTGGTTATTTAATGCTCTTGATGCCGTAGAAATAGAGATGTCTAACTTTTTTGCAATTTCTTTAAGTGTCGTTGCTTTTCGTTTATTCATAAAATTAAAGATAAGTCAAAAAAAGAATTTTGCAATTATTCCCGCAAACGTTTGAATAGGTTTTTAAAGCTATTTCTGTAATGCCAATTAGATATTCTTATAATTTTAAGTACTCCTTAAAAATATGGAAGATGCAATACATAATATGGACGAGCCATCTTTTTTTGAAGTGTGTTATATATGAAAGAAACGTTACTAGAAAGAGCAAAACAGGTATTAGATGCAAACTATCAAGAAGGTGGATTTACCATTCCAAGTAAAGGACTATATCCCTTTCAGTGGAAATGGGATTCAGGATTTATTGCGATAGGATTAGCACATTATAATACCACAAAAGCAAAGCAAGAAATTGCCACATTATTAGATGCGCAATGGGAAAATGGATTTGTTCCTCATATTGTTTTTCATAATGAGAGTGATACCTATTTTCCTGGAGCAGATTTTCATCAATCTCATTTACATCCCTTATCTTCAAAGAAGTATAAAACTACCGGAATGACGCAGCCTCCTGTATTGGGATTTGTGCTTGAAGAAATGAT
The DNA here is from genome assembly GCF_947492815.1 of uncultured Dokdonia sp. GTDB lineage: Bacteria > Bacteroidota > Bacteroidia > Flavobacteriales > Flavobacteriaceae > Dokdonia. The sequence goes on along the minus strand of NZ_CANLOB010000014.1, from coordinate 10,063 downwards.
GCGTATTTCAAAAGATGATAGTGATATGCTCTCTTTTATAACAGTACATATTGATAAGGTATTTGATAATCATGTGTATTTCTATAAAAACAGAGATCCTCATCAAGAAGGATTAGTCTATATCTATCACAATTGGGAATCGGGAACAGATAATTCTCCAGTTTGGGATGAGATATGGGAAGGTATTGATGCTCCTGAATATACTTTTGAAAGAAGAGATACTACACATGTTGACCCATCGCAAAGACCTTCAAATAGAGAATACAATCACTATTTGCATATTATCGAAATTGCAAAATCTCATCAGTATAACGATCAAAAAATAGCAGTACATTCTCCCTTATTAATACAAGATCCTCTTTTTAATGCAATGCTTATTAAATCTAATGAATCTTTAATAGCGTTATATGAGCGTATTGGGAATAATGAAGAAAAAATTGCTTATCTCAAAAAGTGCCAAGCTAAAAGTATAGCAAGGTTTAATGAAAAACTATTTGATGAGACATTAGGAGCTTATATCTATTATGATTTGAGAAATGATCAACCCATGCCCTATATTACCTCTTCTTCTTTTGCTCCTTTGTTTGCTGGGATTCCTAATGAAGATCAGGCAAAACAACTTTTAAACGTATTGTTACAAAAATTTAGAGGAGAGGAGCAATACCTCTGTGCTTCTTTTGATCCAACAAGTACTTTATATAATCCTAAAAAATATTGGCGAGGTCCTATATGGATGAATTTGAATTGGATTCTTTATAAAGGACTCAAGCGATATGGTTTTAAAGAAACTGCAAATACAGTAAAAATGGATTCTATTAGTCTTATAGAAACTTATGGTTTTTATGAATATTTTGATGCTAGAAAAGAGTTGCCATCTGGAGATAGTAGAGCTTATGGAGGAAATAATTTCTCTTGGAGTGCAGCACTTTTAATTGATTTATTACATGAATGATTTTAAAATATATGATATGCGCTTTCGCGAAATTGAGCCTACGAGACCTGCCTGTCGTTAGGCAGATTCACAACCTTAGGAAGAGTGAAACGTTAAAGCGTATGAAAGAATACTCCTTTTTAGGATGAGGAAACAAATGTATACAGCTAATTGATAATCAGCTATTATGAATTATTTAGACTATCTAGTTATTGTTATTTACTTAATAGGATTTTTGGGACTTGGATATGTTTTTAAGGAAAATAAAACCTCTAGTGATTACTTTCTTGGGGGTAGAAGTATCTCTTGGTTGCCATTAAGTCTGTCTACGATGGCAACACAATTATCTGCCATTAGTTTTATATCTGCTCCTGCATTTGTAGGTTTAAAAGATGGTGGAGGATTGCAATGGCTTACCTATGAGTTTGGAGTGCCACTCGCTATGGCTTTCTTACTTATTGCAGTATTGCCTAGCCTATATAAATCAGGTATCGTAAGTGTGTACGAGTACTTAGAAAAACGATTTGATGCATCCTCAAGATTGTTAATCAGTTTTGTATTTCAAATAAGTCGCTCTGTAGCAACAGGTGTTATGGTGTATACCATGGCACTTATTTTACAAGCAACGATCGGATTAGATTTCTGGATATCAGTAGCTATTATAGGAATCATTACCATGATTTACTCTTTTCAAGGCGGAATGAAAGCTGTTATTTGGGGAGATGTGATACAAATGACAATATTATTTCTAGGCATTGTTATATGTCTTTTTTATGGATTAAGTGAGTTGGGTGGATTTGATAATTTCTTGACGCATGTAGATAAAGATAGAATCAACACGGTAGATTTCTCTAAATGGGGATTTAATAATGCTGATGGGAGTGATGCATTTGGATTCTGGCCTATGGTGATAGGAGGATTCTTTTTGTATGCTTCCTATTATGGAACTGATCAAACACAATCACAACGATTACTATCTGCTAAGAATATGCCTACTCTTAAGAAGCTATTATTAGCCAATGGCCTTTTTAGATTCCCAATTACGTTGGTGTATTGTATTATGGGGTTAGTACTAGGAACATTGTTATTTCAGGATACAAGTTTTCAAGTAGCTATGGAAAATGTATATCAAGCTAATATTGGAACACTGGAAGGGAAAAAAGCAGATTTGATGGTGCCCGTTTTTATTATTCAATATTTGCCTAATGGAGTGATAGGTATTTTGATAGTCGCTATTATGTCGGCAGCAATGTCTTCCTTGAGCTCTACAGTTAATTCACTTTCGGCTGTGACTATGGAAGATTTTATAAAGCGTTTCCAACCAAATATGGATAATAAAAAGTATATAAGTACGTCAAGACTTTTGTCTGTATTTTGGGGTCTTGTATGCTTGTTTTTTGCTTTTTTTGCAGGGAATATAGAAGGAACAGTCATTGAGGTGATCAATAAAATAAGTTCTGTTTTTTATGGCCCCATCTTAGCGGTATTTATGCTAGCAATCCTTACTAAAAAAACACATGCCTTAGGAGCAAATATTGGTATTGTAGTTGGCGTACTATTTAATGCCTACTTATGGCTATATGTACCCGAAATATTCTGGTTCTGGTGGAATGCATTAGGATGTATTATGACCATTGTTGTAGCATTAGGGGTGAGTTATATTATTAAAAGAGAGGTGAAAGAAAATGTGGAAGTGGTGTACCATTCTGGTAAAAAAGAAGTACTATTACTCGTAGGATATTTTGTATGTATTTTAATATTTAGTTTGATGTTACCTACCTTGTTAGGATAAAATAAAAGAAATGAAATTTGTAATCGCTCCTGATAAATACAAAGACTCGCTATCAGGTTTTGAATTCTGTGATGCTGTAGAAGAAGGACTTCAACGTGTTTTTCAAAACGCCGAAATTATTAAAAAGCCACTAGCAGATGGAGGGGATGGTACCATTGCAATCATAGGTCATTATCTAAATGGGAATACGCAGAGGGTAGAGGTAAATGATCCGTTATTTAGAAAAATAGAGGGCAGCTATTTATATAATGAAGCCTCTGAAACTGCTTTTGTAGAGATGGCAGAAGCCTCAGGATTAAAATTACTGAATCAAGAGGAACGTAATTGCATGTATACAACTACCTATGGTACGGGAGAACTTATTGTAAATGCCATACAAAAAGGAGCGTCTAAGATTATTTTAGGTATAGGAGGAAGTGCTACTTGTGATGCGGGTATGGGTATGGCACATGCCTTGGGGTATGATTTTTTAGATGCACAAGGAAACGTATTGTCTCCTATAGGAGCAAACCTTATCCATGTAGCACACATAAATGATTCAAGAGTACTGCCAGAATTGCATGATATCACATTTCTAGTGGCTTGCGATGTGACAAATCCGTTGTATGGGTCTAATGGATCGGCGCATGTGTATGGATCACAAAAAGGAGCCTCAGAAGCTGAGGTACTAGCATTAGATAAAGGCTTAAGAAACTATGCATCTATAGTGAATACTCTTGTAAATAATCATGTGCAAGAAATTGAAGGTGGCGGCGCTGCTGGAGGAATGGGTGTAGCAAGCTGTGTGTTTTTAAAAGCAACACTTACTTCTGGAATTGACCTGATAAAAGAATTGGCAGGTTTTGAAGAAGCTGTTCAAGAAGCCGATTGGATTATTACTGGAGAAGGACAATTGGATGAACAAACCATCTCAGGAAAGACCATTTCCGGAGTATTAGAAACTGCAAAAAAACATAAAATACCTGTAGCTGCTCTTTGTGGGAGTATCGATATATCTATACAGGATCAAGAAGATCTAGGATTAACCTATGCGACTGCTATTACTTCAGGAGTTATGACACTTCAAAAAGCCATAGCTCACAGTTATGAAAACCTTGTGATGGCTAGCTATAATTTTGCAAGAGCTCTTAAATCATAAACGTTTTATAATTAGGTGTGTTTAAGAAAGATGTTCAAAAATATGAATGATATGATATATACGCTTTCGCGAAATCGATCTTGTGAGATTCACGACCATAGGGAGAGCAAAGCGATAAAGCGTACCTAGAAATTATACCATTTATGATTAGGATTTGGTTAAATAAACGTGAAAAGATAGCACACTCAGAACGGACATCTTATTTTTGTTAAAATTTGTTTAATGGTTCGTTTCATTTTATTTATCGCAATTGTTATTGCACTTGATATATATGCCTATCAGGCTTTTCGGTTTTTAGTAAAAGGAAAATGGGGAACGATCTTATATTTTCTTATTACAGCGCTTGTCATAGGAGGACTTATCTTTCAAGTTGCTACAGGTGATAGACGTAGTTGGTCTGCAATGACACAGTTTTTTATTGTGACATTTATTATTATGATAGTCTCTAAAATCATTCTTATTGCTGTGATGTTTGGAGAAGATATCTTCCGACTCGTAGAAGGTGTCTATTATAAGTTATCTGGTAAGACTACTTCTTATTCAATTCCTTCCAGACGTAAATTTGTAAGTCAGATTGCTCTAGGTTTAATGGCAGTTCCGTTTGCCTCTATTCTTTATGGGGTTATTAAAGGACGTTATAATTTTAAAGTACTGAAATATACCTTGCATTTTGAAGATTTGCCAGATGCTTTTGATGGCTATCAAATCACGCAGATAAGTGATATTCATAGCGGTAGTTTTGATAATAAAGAAAAAGTATCTTATGCTATAGATCTTATTAATGAACAAGACAGTGATGCAATTTTCTTTACTGGAGATATGGTGAATAATTTTGCTAGTGAGATGGAACCTTGGATAGATGTTTTTTCTAAACTAAGTGCAAAAGATGGAATGTATTCAATTTTAGGAAATCATGATTATGGTGATTATTATAGGGGTTGGAGTTCTAAAGAAGAAAAGCAAAATAACTTTCAGAGATTAAAAGATATACACAATGAAATTGGGTTTGATTTAATTCTTAATGATAGTCGTTTTATCGAAAAAGATGGGCAACGTATAGCACTAGTGGGTGTAGAAAACTGGGGAGCTGGTTTTAAACAAGAAGGAGACCTTAATAAAGCTATAGGAAACATTACTTCAGATGATTTTAAAGTATTGCTGAGCCATGATCCATCGCATTGGGATCATGAAGTAGTCCCGCATAAAGATCACTTTCACTTAACTTTAAGTGGCCACACTCATGGGATGCAATTTGGAATAGAAATCCCTGGTTGGATAAAATGGAGTCCTGTAAAATGGCGTTATAAACGTTGGGCAGGCATATATGAAGAAAAAGGACAATATATAAATGTGAATAGAGGATTTGGATATTTAGCTTTTCCTGGAAGAGTTGGGATATGGCCAGAAATTACTGTGATAGAGCTTAAAAAAGGTTCAAAAACAGCATAGTGAAGATAAAATGGTATATTTGATAAGGATATTCCTCCGTTCATTAAGTACTAAATCGTAAAGGTTATGTCAAAATTTGGCGAATTAATAGACTTAAACGTTCCCGTGTTACTGGATTTCTATACAGAGTGGAATGAAGATTCTGTATCTATGCATCCTGTACTAAGGGATGTAGCGGCTGCTATGGGTGACAAAGGGAAAGTCATCAAAATAGACGTAGATAAAAATAACAAGCTTGCAGAAGCACTACGTATTAAATCACTACCTACACTTATTATTTATAAAAATGGCGAAATGAAATGGCGCCAAAGCGGAGAGCAAGATGCAAATACCTTAATAGGTATTATGCAGGAGTATGCTTCTTAGTAATTACTCACATAGGTTTAAAACAATATCCGTTTTCTAGAAAATAATCAATGACTTTAGGAAGTGCATACTTCATGTTTTTTGATGCTTTTACACTGTCGTGAAAAACAACTAAGTCACCACTTCTAGTATGCTTTATAATGTTCTGTAAACATTGCTCTGGTGTTGTGGAAGCTTCCCAATCATAAGCAACAGTTCTATACATGATGATTTGATAGCCCTTTTTACGAAGTTGTTTAGCTTGTTTCCTTTTTATTTTACCATAAGGAGGTCTAAAAAGAGGAAAGCTTGGCGACTGCTTTTCTTCTAAGTGTAATGCGTGAGTTATCGTAGTTTCTGCTAATGCAACATCATAAACATATTTTTCTGTAGTGTGTTTCCATCCTTTTAGATGGTGTTGGGTGTGATTGCCAATGGTATGTCCATCGTCAAGGATTTGTTTAAAAACCTTTGGGTGTTTTTGTACATTATCTCCAATACAAAAGAAAGTAGCTTTTATATCCTTTTGCTTAAGAAGGTTTAAGACCCATGTTGTTACTTCTGGAATAGGACCATCATCAAATGTTAGGTATATTGTTTTTTCTTTAGAAGGTTTATCCCATATATACCAAGACGGGTGCATCCATTTTATAAACGAAGGTACCCGTATAGGAAGTGGGATAAATAACCCCATATTATTGTTTTAGAATCGTATCGCTTTCAGTAGTGTCTGCTGGTATAGGAATAGATTCATCGCCAAGTATATCTTCTATACTTTCAATGTTTTCTGGTTCTTCATCGTCATAAAAGAAAGAAAATGCACGTAAATAATCATTAAACTCTTTCGCCTTCTCTTCTACAAGTTCCTCGTCTTGATTGGCTACTATTAAGTCTATAAGGCTTCTGTACTTTTCTATGTTTGTAATAATTTCTTGAGCATAATCATATTGTCTGCTTTCAGAAAGACCACTAAAATAGGTGAGCTGCTCTTGATATTTTGTAGCAAGTTGTTCCCAAAGATCCCTTGCTTTTTGTGTTTCTCCAACTTGATAATACCCACTAATATAAGGTTCTAACAATGTATAGAATTCAAAGATATCTACAGGCATTTTCTCCATAGCAAGGTCCATGAGTTCTTTAGCTTTTTCAGGATCATTTTCTATAATAAGTTGTTCAACAACACGTGCTATATTACCACGATAGGTAATTGCATTAGAACGTGTCTCACGATCGTGGTAAATATCTGGATCACCACTATTACCCCAGTACCAGTTTTTGATGATTTCATAAGACTTCTCAGAATCTATACGTCCCATGTCATATGGATTACGTTTGTCTACAGGTGTATAAATTGGAACTAGTTTAAAGCAAACTCCGTCAAGTTGTAGGTAATCTTTCATCCATAAGTAATCATCATCTCCAAAACTACCTCCTGTAAAGTAAATAGGGCGCTCCCAGTTATTAGTAGCAAGAATATCCATCATAAGAAGTCTATTCTTATATAGAATATCGCTCTTTAATTCGATATCAATATATGGTACAATCTCTTCTGCATCTCTTTCAGGAACAATATTGTTACTAAGTACTGTATTTTTATCTACAGGGATTCTTATTTTTTTACTTGGAAAAGTATTGACAAGCTTTCCATTTCTGAGTTCTTCTTGTGTTCTAGGATCATCAAGTGCAATCCAATTCAGCCATTTGTCAACAGCAGTAATATCATCTCCATCTTTTTTAATAGGAGCATAAAAAATAGCATCACGGGTACCGTAGCGGTATTTTTCATGCGTAAGAGTGCTAGGTACAGGATCACTTTTAAATGCTTTACGTTTCATTTGATCCATATACCAATCTGTATTAATAAGACTGGTATTTACAACACGCACATCTGTACGATAGCCTTCAATCTCTTGCACGTACCAAAGTGCAAATGTATCATTATCACCTATGGTAAATAAAATCGCATTCTCATCTACAGAATCTAGATATTTCCGAGCCATAGCAAGGGCTGTTTTACGTCCAGAACGATCGTGATCATCCCAATTTTCTGTAGCTAATAATACAGGTGCTGCAAATAAACAAATAACCATAGCAACGGGAACTGCTATTTTTGGCTTGATAACATCTTTTAAGATGTCAAACAATGCATATGCGCCAAAGCCAATCCACATGGCAAAGACATAAAAAGATCCTACAAGTGCATAATCACGCTCTCTAGGTTCAAAAGGCCGCTCGTTTAGATATACTTTAAGCGCTAAACCTGTAAATAAGAAAAATACAAGAAGTACTACAAAATTCTTCCAGTCTTTACTTACGTGAAATAGAATCCCTAATAATCCTAAAAGCAATGGTAAAAAATAATAGGTATTACGTGCTTTGTTTTTTGTTACATCCGAAGGTAGATTATCCTGCGGACCTATAAATAAACTATCCACCCAATTGATTCCACTAATCCAGTTTCCGTTAAAATCATCTCCTTGTCCTTGAATATCGTTTTGACGTCCGGTAAAGTTCCACATAAAATAACGCCAATACATATATCCAAACTGATAACTGAACATATATGAAATGTTATCTCCAAAAGAAGGCTTTTCTACATCTAGGTAGTATTGTCCAATTTCACTTTTTAGGAATGCATTATATCCTTCATAGTCTACTTTCCCTTGAGCATAATCTAACTTAAATTGCATGACAATATCTTGTAATTCAGGTTCGCCAGCATATTCTGCTTTAATGCTAAAATCAAGAGGTCCAGTGTACTGCATGTAATTTGCATTGTGTTCTGGGCTCCACATACGAGGTAAAAATGCTTTATGTGCATCGTCAAGATTCTGGCCTGCATTACGCCATTCATTTACAACCACATATTTTCCTAATTTTTCATCCTTTTCATATTTCTTTTTTTCGTCTACATAGGGATTGTCAGGGTCTAGTCCTGAGTAATCAGAAGTAAACTGAGGTCCATAAAAAAGATGTGTTTCTGGATATTGCTCACGATTATAATACGCTAATAATTCACGCGCATTATTAGGGTTGTTTTCATTAATAGTCGTTCCAGCATTGGCTCTAATAGGTAACATAAGCCAACTTGAGAATCCTATGAATATAAATAATATACATAGCAATACCGTGTTTAAAGCAGGCTTGTTATGCTTTCGCGAAAGCGTAAACCCATAATAAAAAAGTCCCGCTAATAATAAGGCTGCGATAATAGTACCGCTATTAAATGGTAGCCTGAGTGTATTGACAAAAAATACTTCTAGATGCCCAAATATGGCAAGTGTATATGGTAATAAGAATTTAAAGATAAATAGTAATACAGCCACTACAACGACAAGTGCAATAATGAAATTTTTTGCAGTAACCTCTTTTGTGTTTTTAAAATAATATAATAATCCTATTGCTGGAATAGTAAGAAGTCCCATGAAGTGAATTCCAAATGACTGTCCTACAATAAATGCAATAAGAATAAGCCATCTGTTACCACGTGGTTTGTGCATGTCACGTTCCCAAAGTAAGCCTAGGTAAAATAATAAAGAGAGGATAAAAGCGGCAGGCGCATATACCTCTGCTTCGACAGCATTAAACCAGAAACTATCTGTAAAACTAAAAGCAAGTGACCCAATAGCAGCGCTTCCAAGTACTGCATATTGCTTGGAAGTAGTCATTACTTCTGTGTTGATGTGTAATAATTTTCTAATTAATAAGGTAAGTGACCAAAACATAAAAAGAATGGTGAAGGCACTTGTCAAGCATGAAAGATAATTTACAGCGAGTGCGATATAGGTGCTATCTGGTGCAAAAATAGAAACAAAAGCTCCTAATATTTGGTAAAGAGGCGCTCCAGGAGGGTGACCTATCTCTAATTTGGAAGATGTTGAGATGTATTCTCCAGCATCCCAGAAACTTGCTGTAGGCTCCACAGTAAGAGAGTATACAAGTAATGCGATGGCAAAAACACTCCATCCGACTATTTTATTCCACTTCTTAAAGTTGAATTCTGTCATGTTCTTATTTTTTTTGCAATGTGGCGAAGTTAAGAATATCAGCCAACTTCAGCGTTAATTTTTTCAAAACGTGTAAAAAAGTTGTAATATTTTTCAAAATAAGTTTGCATACCAAAAAGTTTGGTTTAAATTTGCATCCGCTAACACGATATTGGCCTATGGTGTAACTGGCAACACGTCTGGTTTTGGTCCAGAAGAGTCTAGGTTCGAGCCCTAGTAGGCCAACTTAAAAACCCTCAGAAAATAAAAGTTCTGAGGGTTTTTCTTTTTTTGTGTAAACGTAAAATAGTGTTGAGAAGTTTATCTAGCGCACTGTCAAAGGAAACGGATCAAGACCAATTGTTGTGTTTATGCAAATATTCTAGTTAATCTAAAGAGGAAGAATTCTACATTTTTGACAC
>NZ_CANLOB010000013.1 GCF_947492815.1 uncultured Dokdonia sp. | reverse complement strand
ATCGGCTGTATTGGCTCCAGCTAAAGTAAGGTGATAGGTAACGGTAACGTTAGGATTAAACCCTCCTGTAATTTCTGCATCTTTAACTGTTAAATCTATCACAGTAACTTCATCTGCAGTTCCATCTTCATCGCAAACAATCAAATCAGTTGGAAGAACAGTACTTGGGTTTTCATTGACAAATAAATCAAAAAATAGATTAGTCTCATCAAAAGTGACACAACCTGTTACTGTATTTACAGCACTATAGTAAATTGTTTGTGGTTCACTAATATTAGGGTACGCTGTAGGAGTTGCAATTGCGATAGGAGGAACTGATGTATAATCAACTAAAGAGGCATAATACGTTACAGCAAAATCTGGATTGCCTCCAGTAATTTCGGCATCCTTTGATGTTAAATCGAATATACCAAATACACCATCATCACTACATTCTACAAAGTCAGTAACATCTGTGTTTAAAACAGGGTTTGGTAAAACCGTAAGTTGTACGTGTATTCCTAAACCAATACAATCATTGGCTGTATCTCCATCAACACGAACATAAATACCTTGAACACCATTTACATCAGTAAGTGGTAACTCATTGGTGTAATTATCAATATTTGGAATAGCATTTACTTCACTCTGAGCTTCTTGAAGCGTCTCATAATATGTAACTGTTAGTAATTGACCTGCTGGAAATAATGCCAAAACTTGCGCTGTAGCATCACTAAAATCAAAGATAGAAACACCATCGCTATCCGTATCACAGGCAGTGTATTCTAATAAAAAATCGGCTGGAATTTGAGAGGTATCTACTTCTAAAAGTAACTGAGCAGGACGCGAACATCCATCTACAGTAGTAACAACCACATCTATAGTTTCATTATTAACAGTGCTATTCGTATATGCTATAGGATCAGCAATTGCAAAACCAAATGAATCTGTAAATTGAAATGTTTCATTAGCTGCATCTGCAGATATCAGAGATCCTGCTTGTAATAAATTAAAAACAGAAAAGCCATCAGTATTATCATCACACTGTGTTAATAGTGGAGCTGGATTTATAATTACTGGTAAAGGACCTACTTCTAATTCAACAGGAATTACAGTAAAACAATCTGTAAAATTATCATTTTCAAGTCTTACGGCTATAGTTTGTGTCGTACTTGTAAATAGTAATGGAAGTGGGTTTTGGTCTAAAAGTGCATCATTTGCATCAGCATGATAAGTAAGGGTAAATTGTGTTGGGTCCTGTGTTCCTAAAATAGTCGCTGTTAATGAAGATAAATCAAAATCAGTAGATCCGTTAGTGTCACTCCCATCAGTAGCATTATCACATACAATAAACGGGCCTGGATCAACAGGAGTAGGGCGTTCGTTAACAATCACCATAAATGATGCTGTATCAAAACAAGCATCATCAAAAGCACTTTGTACTCTAACAAATATTTCGTCAGTAGGTGAATTGTAAGCTGGAAGTTGTGGTTGTGGTATCGGTGCCGTATTCGTATCAGCATCTGCTTGTGATAAGTGAAAACTCACTTCAACTTCTGCCGAAGGTTGTGGATTTATAATAAATGGAATTAAGGCTTGTAAATTAAAAGGTTCTAATCCATCGTTAGAAAGATCATCACACGCAATTTGATCAATCGGAGCTGTTGCTACTGCCGAAGCAAATTCAACGACTACAGAATCCATTCCAACACAACCTAGACCAGAATCCACTAAGACCTGATATTCACCAGTAACCGTAACATCTAGTGTTGCATTAATTTCTCCTGGAATATCTTCAAAAACTCCAGTCATATTGTTAAAAAATTGCCATTGAAAAGTGGTGCCAATAGCTACATTATCAGAAGCATCTAATGTGATAGTATCTCCATCACAAGCATTAGAATCTCCGGCAATGGTAAAGTCATCTCCTAAATCTACACCAAGGTTAAAACTTCCTGCTTCTAGGAAAACAGCTATATCAAGCATACTATCCCCTTGATCTGCAACTACCAACTTGATCCTATAAGGATTTCCTGAAGTTACAGGTGACATTGCAGTTAATGCAACAGTTTGTCCATTAAAATTTGTTGCAGAAGTTACAGGGTTATTAAAAGGATTGAAATTATAACGATCAAAAAACTCTTCATTAATTGCAGGACAACCTGGATTCCCATTAAGAGGCGGCACAAAAGGATGAATATTTGTTACTTCAATAGGAATATTAGTACCTGGCAATACTGCCAAATTTTGTACAACTCCCGTAGTAAGGTCTGTTAATACAAATGCAAATGCATCAGAAAATGTACATTCAAAGTTTTGATCATACTCTTCTGAAGCCATAATAAAATTAAAACTAATCTCATCTACAGAGGGTAAGAAATCAAATTGAATAAAAGAAGCATCATTTGTGTTTATTGCTGTTGTATTTGCTTCTAAATCTGCATCTCCTCCCCAATTACCATTACTTTGCACATTATTGTTAGGACCCGGTGTTGTATTTATATTTCCAGAAACTAGCACAACACCTGCTTCAAATGGAAAATCAGTACCCGTAGCGTCAAAAGACCCTATCCCATTTATCGTATTACCAGCATCTAAACCTGTGAACTTAGTTACATTACTAACCTGAGCACAGTTTCCTGATCCACCAATTAGGACATCAGATACAAGGTTTTCAACATCTGCATCAGTAACAAAAGTATCATCAACTGTTATATTTTGAGCTTGAATCTTGACAAAAAAAGTAATTGCTGCGAATAAAAGTAGTTTTGATCTCATAGGATTTTTTTCAAAGAAACAATAACGGTAAAAATACCATTTTTATTATTATAATATGGAAAATTAGGAACCATCTATATACTATAACAACTTAGTGAATTAAAATCCCACTGTCTAAATGGGAAATATCACTGTTTATACAAAAAAAAACCTCACCTAAATAGATGAGGAATTAAAGTGAGCCCTGAAGGATTCGAACCTTCGACCGCCTCCTTAGAAGGGAGGTGCTCTATCCAGCTGAGCTAAGAGCCCTTAACTTTAAAATTATAACAGGATGATCACACTTTAGGCGTGATACCCTATATTTTGTGGGGTATGGTCACACTTTATGCGTGACGACCTCCATCTTGTCGGGGTGGCAGGATTCGAACCTGCGACCTCCGCGTCCCAAACGCGGCGCGATAACCGGGCTACGCTACACCCCGAATAGTTATCTAAATATAAAAAAAAGCGGAGAGACAGGGACTCGAACCCTGGCGACAGTTACCCGTCGACAGATTAGCAATCTGCTCCATTACCACTCTGGCACCTCTCCGTTAATTCTATTTCAAAAGAACTTGCTTTTGTAAAGCGGATGCAAATGTACATTATCATCTCATATAAAACAAAATTTTAAGCGAGTTAAATGTGCTTTTTTTTAATAAAATTTAAAACAAAATGTTTTTACCACTGTACATCCCTTTTTTACTGCTCATTAATGGCTTAAAAAGAATCAAAAAATTATTCTACTAACCCCACAAATTCTTTTTAAAAATTACGAATAAACCTTTTTACTTGTGTAACACATTTTACATTTCGTAATAATGGCATATGATATTTATTTATAGATCGTATTCGAATGGCCTTAAAATCTCCAAAAATACTTTATACTGAGAAAAAGATGATGGGTGGCTTATTATTTATGGTAAATAATAGCATGTGCGTAAATGCAGGTAAAGATAAAGATACAGGAGAAGATCGTTTAATAGTGAGAGTTAGAAAAGAAAATTATGATCGCTTACTATTAGAAAAAGGAGCTCGTAAAATGGATTTTACTGGCAAACCTATGAATGGGTTTCTTTTTATATATCCCAAAGGAACCGAAACTGACAAACAATTAATTTTCTGGATGTAAAAGGTTTAACGTATAATGAAACACTTCTCTAGATGATCGCTCTAAGTTATAGGAATTCTAAAATTTCTGAAGCTTTTGATAACTCCTTGAAATTTTTATGAACTACCGCCTCTTCAACTTGCTCATGAATCCAAGTAGTATGAAATGGTATATGAAATGCATGCCCTCCTATTTCTAATACAGGAAGTATATCTGACTTCAGAGAATTTCCTACCATCAAAAACTCTTCGGGTTGTATGTCTAAATGATTCACTAATTTAGTGTAATGCGTAGGTTTCTTATCTGACATTACTTCTATATGATGAAAATATTTTGCTAGTCCAGACTTCTCTAACTTTCGTTCTTGATCTAATAGGTCTCCTTTTGTTGCAACCACCAGTTTATGCTTTCGCGAAAGCGTACCCAACACCTCTTCAATACCATCTATAAGAACCACTGGCGCTTCTAACATTAATTTCCCCAAAGTTATTAATTCAGAAATTTGCGAAATAGACACTTCATTATTTGTAATCTCTATAGCAGCTTCTATTAATGATAGCGTAAACGGTTTTATGCCATAGCCATACATAGGAAGGTTATGCATTTCCATATTGAACAAAAGTCTTTGACACTCTTCATAAGAAACATAGTCTTTAAATAATGCGCAAAATTGATCTTCGGCATCTCTAAAAAATGTTTCATTTATCCAAAGAGTATCATCGGCATCAAAGGCAATTGTTTGTATAGTAGTATACATAGGAGTCTTAATATAAATTTTCTAATAAAGGTAGGAAACTAGTATCACATCTTATGACACTATATATAGTGTATTGAAATATAAAAATCTGATAACAAAGAAAAGATAAATGCATAAAACGACTCGAGATTAAAACCTCGAGTCGTTTTATGTACTATTGAAGTGATGAATTATCGTATCAATTTTTTATACTTAATTCTCTTTGGCATTAAATCACCTCCAAGGCGCTTTTTCTTGTTTTCTTCGTAATCAGAAAAACTACCTTCAAAGAAATATACTTGACTGTCTCCTTCAAAAGCTAATATATGTGTACAAATACGGTCTAAGAACCAACGGTCGTGACTAATCACCACAGCACAACCTGCAAAGTTTTCAAGTCCTTCCTCCAAAGCTCGTAAAGTGTTTACATCAAGATCATTGGTAGGTTCATCTAAGAGGAGTACATTTCCTTCTTCTTTTAAGGTCATTGCCAAATGCAAACGGTTACGTTCTCCTCCAGATAAGGTGGATACTTTTTTATTTTGTTCGCTTCCGCTAAAATTAAAACGACTTAGATACGCTCTAGAATTCACTTCTCGTCCACCCATAAGCACTAAATCTTGTTCATCAGAAAAGTTTTGCCAAATGGTTTTATCAGGATCAATGTTTGCATGACTCTGATCTACATAAGCAATTTTTGCAGTATCACCTACAGCAAAAGTACCTTTATCTGCAGTTTCTTCTCCCATAATCATTTTGAAAATAGTGGTTTTACCAGCACCATTTGGTCCTATAATCCCAACAATACCTGCTTGTGGAAGATTAAAGTTTAAATCTTCATATAAAAGCTTATCGCCAAATGCTTTACTTACGCCTGTAGCTTCAATCACATTGGTTCCTAAACGAGGTCCATTCGGGATATAGATTTCTAGTTTTTCATCTACTTGCTTTTGGTCTTGACTCATTAACTTGTCATAGTTCTTCAAACGTGCTTTCTGCTTTGTTTGACGTCCTTTTGCTCCTTGGCGCACCCAATCAAGTTCTCGTTCTAGCGTTTTTTGACGTTTAGAAGCTGTTTTGCTTTCTTGTGCCATACGTTTTGATTTTTGATCTAGCCAAGAAGAATAGTTTCCTTTCCAAGGAATCCCTTCTCCCCTATCTAATTCAAGAATCCATCCTGCCACATTATCTAAGAAGTAACGGTCGTGTGTAACTGCAATAACGGTTCCTTTATATTGCGCTAAATGATGTTCTAACCAATGTACTGATTCTGCATCCAAGTGGTTAGTAGGCTCATCTAGTAATAACACATCTGGTTCTTGCAATAAAAGTCTACATAAAGCCACGCGGCGTTTTTCTCCTCCAGAAAGCACACCTACTTTCTGATCACCTGGAGGTGTACGTAAGGCATCCATTGCAATTTCAAGCTTTGTATCTAGTTCCCAAGCGCCTCGAGCGTCTATTTCATCTTGAAGTACTGCTTGACGTGCCATTAATTTCTCCATCTTATCAGCGTCACTATATACTTCTTCTAGACCAAACTGATCATTGATACTATTATATTCATCAAGTATCGCTACAGTCTCTGCAGCACCTTCTTTAACAACTTCTAATACTGTTTTTTCTGGATCAAGTTGTGGTTCTTGTTCAAGGTATCCCGTTGTAAATTCTTTATCTGAAGTTACTTCTCCTTGAAAATTGGTATCTAAACCTGCAATAATTTTCATTAAAGTAGATTTACCAGAACCATTAAGACCTAAGATTCCAATTTTAGCTCCATAAAAAAAGCTTAAATATATTTTTTTAAGAACAGGTGTTTGTGCGCCTGGATATGTCTTTGACACTCCAGACATAGAAAATATTATCTTTTTATCGTCACTCATAGTTATATACGTTTTCGCGAAAGCGAAATTATTAGTTTCGTTGGTTATTATTTTTAAATGCGTTTTGCTAAATTACAAAATCCTATCACGTTTTTTGCTCTAAGACTTCACGCATTGCTTTTGCTTTTAACAAGCACTCTGCATATTCTTTATCTGGATTAGATTTTGCGGTAATTGCACTTCCTACAGAATAGGATATATATGCATTTGCAGCATTGTATACAATACTCCTAATAATAACATTAAAATCAAAATCTCCATCTGGTGTAAAGTACCCTACTGTACCACTATACAGACCTCGTTTTGTTTCTTCTAATTCTTCGATGATCTCCATGGCTCTTATTTTAGGAGCGCCTGTCATACTTCCCATGGGAAATGTAGCACGTATAGCATCTACTGGAGATATCCCTACAGCTATTTGTGCGCTTATGGTTGAGATCATTTGATATACCTGTTTAAAAGGATATACGTTGCATAACTCTTCTACCTTAACGCTTCCTTTTTGTGCAATACGAGAGAGATCATTACGCACAAGGTCTACTATCATAATATTTTCAGAACGCTCTTTTGGGTCTTCTGATAACGCTTTCGCGAAAGCGGAATCTTCCTGAACATCTTGACTACGGGGTGCTGTACCTTTTATAGGAGAACTTATCACTTTACTGCCTTCTTTTTTCAAATACCGTTCAGGTGTAGCAGATAATAAAAAATGATCTTCCACCTTTAAAAAAGTAGCAAAAGGAGGTGTACTAATGTGATTAAGGTTTTGAAAAGTTTTGATAGGATTTATAATACCATGTGCATAAAATTCTTGACAAAAATTTGCTTCATAGATATCACCTTTCTGAATGTAATCCAGCATTTTACGCACTTTATTCTTATAAGCTTCTTTGTGTATTTTTAGTTTAATATGAAGCGACGCATCATCTATCATATCGATGTCTTGTACAGATGGATGCATAATTTCTTTCCAATCATATTCCATTTCATCATCTACGATGGGCAAATACTGTAATTCTATCTTATTTCCTTTCAATAAGAAGATACGTTTAGGTTGAAAAAAATAGAGATCTGGAAACTTTACAAAATCATCATTGGTGCTTTGAAGGCGTTCTATATCATTCTTTAAATCGTATGACATAAACCCAAATATCCAATCCTTTGTAGTTTGTTGATATTCTTCTAAGCGATCAAACGCACCCGAATATGAAGTCTTAATACTGGTAAAGCCATCTACAGCTAGTATCGCATCATATGTTTTATAATTTTGATCTGGATAGTTATTACTATCTAACCAAACCACTTCTTCAAATTGTTGTGCCCAATTAAGAAGTTGTTTTTTAAACGTTTTCAGGTTCGATATGGTGTAGGTATGTGTCGTGCGATTCACGATGTAAAAATAAGGAATGCGTTTTGAGTTTTAAATAGTATTTTTAACAATTATAAGTACTCAACAAAACTACTAATGTCACAACCCAATAATCCGCTTCATGGCGTAAAGCTTCTAGATATATTAGAATTTCTTGTTGCCAAATATGGTTTTAAGGAACTTAGTTATCAAGTAAATATAAACTGTTTTAAAAAAGATCCTTCTATTAAATCTAGTCTTAAATTTTTACGTAAAACACCTTGGGCACGCGAAAAAGTTGAGCAATTGTATTTACAATCTATAGATCATAAATAACCTATTCTTTCCAACCCCAAGGAGCTTTTGGATTTTTTACGGGTTGTGTTATATCAAAAGAAATGGTAAAAAGACGTTCCGTTCCTAATCTACGAAGATTATAAGTAAACGTAGTTTTATCTATTGTAATCCACCATACATTACCAGATGCAGCAGGAATCATTGTTTGTGTTTCTGCATCGGCGGGAAATAGTTGTAATTCTGCTTGACCTACATTGGTAGTAGTACCCCCATACATGGTAATTTTATCCTCACTCCCATCTTCATGACGATGATCATGTTTTAATGTAATACGGTTATTCTTTTTAGATAGCACCCATGTACGCGATCGATCATCTCCTACAAAAAATGGAATTTTAATTTCTGTATCGTTACAAGAACGTACATGCATAATCAATTCCTTTCCTGCGAATTGGGCATCATTTTCAGGTGCTAAAAGTATTCCTTTATATGAAGTGCTACATAAAGACTGCAAGGAAGACCAAAACTGATCTACTTGGTTTTTTTCTTGACCTATAGATGTATTAATTGCAAAAGAGATACAAAAGAAAGCAATGATGTATCGCATCTTGCTTATTCTTTCTTAACACGAACAGCATTCATACCTCTTGCTCCTTTTTCAAGTTCAAATGATACTTGATCATTTTCTGCAATCGTATCTATAAGTCCGCTAACATGACAGAAATATTTCTCTTGTGTTTTTGAATCTATAATAAATCCAAATCCTTTAGAAGTATCAAAGAAGGATACTTTTCCTTTATGGATAGGGTCAAATTTATCTTCGTCAGTTTCTTCTTTTTTAGGGATACCTAGAACGATATCTTCTACATCAACCTCTATTTTATCGTTTGGATCTGGCGGCGTATCCGTCAAATTTCCATAATGATCAACATACGCAAACTGGATTCCTCCACCTTTTTCTTTTGCTTCAGCTTTACGAGCTAATTTTTTCTTTTGTTTTTCTTCTCGTTTCTTTAAACGTTTTTTTTCTTTTTCAAGTTTATTAAAGGTTTGTTGCGATTTTGCCATTCTTTATATTAATGAGATTAGAGTTAGCGTATTTTGTTATATGTGAAATGTCAGGAGGAAGTTCAATTTATAATTGGTTATCTACTATTTTTAATAGCATTCATCTAGGACATCCTTTTACAACAAAGATACAGATTACTTGGATTATTACACATATAATATACGATTTCTAAGCATACATTCCTGTTATTTCAGTAAAAATTTGTCATTATTCTTAAAAATACAGCAAATAGCCCCTTTTTTATGATCACGTTTTTTAGATACTCACAGATTTCTTGTAATTTCAAAACTTTCAATGAATACATAAAAAACGAAACAAACTGACCACTATGAAAATTAAATTACTACTGCTCTTTTTATGCATAAGTACGATTACATTAGCTCAAAAAACAGACCCTATTATAGAGGGAATGATTAAAGAAGCAAATGAAAACTCTCAATTAGAAAACTTAGCACATGAGCTTACAGACCTAATAGGTCCGCGTCTTGTGGGGACTCCACAAATGCAACAAGCAAATGAATGGGCAGTTGCTACATATAAAGATTGGGGTATTACAGCTCGTAATGAGAAATGGGGAGAATGGCGTGGTTGGGAACGTGGAATTACACATATTGATATGGTATACCCACGTGTGCAAAGTCTTAGAGGGACGCAACTAGCTTGGAATCCAAGCACAT
Source organism: uncultured Dokdonia sp. (assembly GCF_947492815.1). Lineage (GTDB taxonomy): Bacteria > Bacteroidota > Bacteroidia > Flavobacteriales > Flavobacteriaceae > Dokdonia. The sequence goes on along the minus strand of NZ_CANLOB010000013.1, from coordinate 120,310 downwards.
CAAAAGAAGGGGTTACAGCAGAGCTTGTTGTATTGCCAACCAATGCAAAAAGTGAAGCTGATTTTAAAAAATGGCTTCCTTCTGTAAAAGGTAAGATTGTTCTTATCTCTATGTTACAACCTACGGGACGTCCAGATTATAACTGGGAAGAATTTGCTACCGAAGAATCTTTTACTAAAATGAAAGAAGAACGTAATGCACAAACTGAAGCTTGGCGGGAAAATATGAAAGCGATGGAACAAAACAGACGTACACTTCCTGCTGCTCTTGAAAAAGCAGGTGCTGTTGGAATTGTTACTTCAAACTGGTCTAGAGGTTTTGGGGTTAATAAAATTTTTAGCGCTCGTACTGAAAAAATACCTACTGTCGATCTTGAATTAGAAGACTATGGAATGTTATACAGGCTTGTAAACTCTGGAAATAAACCACAAATCAATATTGTTGCTCAGTCTAAAGATCTTGGCAAAATGCCTACGTTTAATACTATAGCAGAGATTAAAGGGTCCGAAAAGCCAGATGAATATGTTATTCTGTCTGCACATTTTGATTCTTGGGATGGAGGTACTGGAGCTACTGATAATGGTACAGGAACTATCGTAATGATGGAAGCAATGCGTCTTTTAAAGAAGTATTATCCAAACCCTAAACGCACAATACTAGTAGGACACTGGGGAAGTGAAGAGCAAGGTCTTAATGGTTCAAGAGCTTTTGTAGAAGATCATCCAGAAATAGTTGCTGGTCTACAAGCTTCTTTTAATCAAGACAATGGAACAGGTCGTGTGGTACGTATATCTGGTGGTGGATTTTTACATTCGTATGATTATTTATCAAGATGGTTAAATGCTGTTCCTAAAGATATTACGCAGCATATCGAAACTACATTTCCTGGCACTCCTGCTAGAGGTGGTTCTGATTATGCGTCATTTCAAGCTGCTGGCGCTCCTGGGTTTAGTTTAAGTTCTTTAAATTGGTCTTACTGGAACTACACATGGCATACCAATAGAGATACGTACGATAAAATTATTTTTGATGATGTACGTAATAATGCAATTCTTACCGCTATTCTAACATACATGGCTAGTGAAGATCCTGAAAAAACATCACGTGTAAAGAGTGTCCTTCCTGTAGATTCAAGAACTGGAGAGCCTCGTGTTTGGCCTTCACCTAAAAGTCCAAACCGTAAAGGAGGATTGGATTAATAATCTATACACTTTATTTTGCTCCTATGGTCGTGAGTTTCATAGGTTCGCTTTCGCGAAAGCGTACTCAACAACTAAAAAGGTGTATTTCTTATGAAGTACACCTTTTTAATATCTATGTATACTTCTTCCCTTTTTTAGTACTATTAATAAAATACACTCCTGCAAGCAAAATAATTGCTGCTATAGACGTTTGTAATGTAATCACCTCATCTAGGAAATACCAACCTAATAAGATTGCCACAATGGGATTTACATATGCTGATGTAGCTACTTTTTCTGTAGAAACTTCTTTTAACAAATAATTAAACGACGTAAATGCAGCAATGCTTCCAAAAAGAATTAGTGCTATCAATGACAATTGTGTTTTTAATGTCCAATCCACTGGAGGTATCCATGATTCACCGACAATATAACTACTAAAAGCAAGCATAATACCTGCAGTGATCATTTGATATCCTGTAGTAATAAAAAAGTTTTTAGGCATCGATGCTTGCGCTACAAATAAACTACCTATACTCCAGCTTAAAACACAAGTAAAAATCATAATAATACCCAACGTACTTCCTTCTTGGAGTTGTAGTCCTTTTTGACTTACTAATAAATACATCCCTCCCATTCCTAAAACAATCCCAATAATAGATTTTGCTTTAATAGCTTTACGGTTCCATAAACGCATTAAAATCAGTATCACAAGTGGCTGTATAGCAGCAAGTAGCGCTCCAAAGCTACTATCTACATATTTAAGAGCCCATACAAACACACCATTTCCATATCCTAAAAAAAGGAATCCTGCAAATACACAATTAAGAAATTCCTTTTTAGTAATCTTAAGTGATATTCCCATAACTCTTGCTATAATAAATATAAGTAATCCCGCTATAGAAAAGCGTATAGAAGCAAGCATAAATGGTGGCAATTCTGTAACAGCTATTTTATTCCACAGATAAGTAGATCCCCAAAAGACATAGATTGAAAAAAAGGCAATAACAATGAGGTATGTTTGCTTTTTCATAAGACGCATACGAAGGTACTGAGAATGTTTCAAAATATTTTCATAAGAGATGGAAAGACCATAAAAAAAATCATCGTCTATAATAATCATAAATTACAGACGATGATACTATAAAATTATATTTTGCTTATGACTTCCAAACTTCTTTTGGAGCATTATATTCATTTGAAACTTCATAAAACGTTTCATTAAATGCGCTCCCTTTAATATCAATTACTGAGAACCCATTGAGAACTCTGAGGTGTTGAGATAATGTTGGTTTTGGAGGGTTCATTGGAGTTTCTCCAAAATAAGCGATTCCGGGATTATTTTCACCTGTATCTTTATTAAAGAGTCCTGTTCCTTTTCCATAGGGCATGGAAGCATGACCACAGCAACGTAACAAAGGAGACTTTCCGTTTATGGAAGTAACTTCTTTTAACACCTCTAATGAATCTTCATATACAATTCCGTTATGTACATGTCCCCAATACCAAGCATCTGGAGCCTTACCTGCCAAAGCTTCCTTAACTACTTGATTCCAAAGTGTTGTATTCAATTCAGAGCCATTATATTCTATTCCGTTATGATGTGTTAATAATAGTAGCTGCTTGCCTTCTATTGCTGCATTTTTTTGAAGAAAATTGACTTGTTCCATACCATCACTGCCGTTATGAATTGCACCATCCATATATAAAAAGCTCTTATCATAGTATGCAGAATCTAGTCCTACTACAATCCAATCTCCTATTTCTAAAGAAAAATAAGTACTACCCTGTTGAAATTTAAATTTAGGGTTATGAATAGTCTCTGTGAATAAACCATTTGCACCGTCATACATCTCATGATTACTATTCATCGTAAATAATTTCCCCTTGTAATCTGCAGGAAGCATATCTATAAGGTGTTTCCGTTCTTCCCTCTTTGTACCTGCATAATATACATCTCCTAAATGAATGATATAATCAGGTACAGGATCAAGCTTCATGATACCGTCTATTACTAATTGTGCTGGACAGTTCTCTACATGTCCATCTTTATAAACACCAGTACCCCAATCTCCAATAATGGCAACTCTAGCCCCATTCGGAGAGCTACTATTAAATGTTGGAGATGGCTGTGACATAAATTTATGTACTCCTCCCGGGTGAATATATTTATACCATACGTAATATGCCAAAACAACTGTCCACATAGGATCTAATTGGCAATATTTTGCAAGAGCGTATAATGTTCCATCACCTGCTACATACCCATCTAATATGGAGTGTCCCTCTACACTACCTTCTTTTACAACACTTGGAGGAAGTCCAAAATCACGCAATACAGCTGTTAATTTTTTGGGTACCGTATGATTAAGCATATACAATGACAGCATATTTTCCATATGATGAGAATATGCTCCTGTTTTGTAGCTTTCACTCGTGAAAAAGACTTCACATTCTTGTAAATATTGCCAAAATTCAGAGGTATTGTGTCCTTTTATTAAGCTTTTTTGTCCTAATTCGCTAGTAAACCTAGTTATAAGGTCATCAAATACTTCATCGTATTGATCATTAAAAAGTGTAGCATCCATGATTATTGTTTTTTAGAATTCTAAATATCAATAATCTGAAGGATGTATTTATAAGTAAAAATACGTGATTATATAGTGCCGTTAAATTTTAAAAGACACTGGATTTTCTCCTTTAATTTTCTTTTTACTGATGAGTTTTCCTGAATTTGCATCTTTAATAGCAACATTAATTTTAGCTCCATTACGTGTTACTTCTATATCAAAGTCTTTTCCAAATAGACGTATATGACGCAATGCCATCTCATTCCAGTCCTTTGGTAATCTTGGTTGAATGGTGAAACTATCAAAACCTGTTGGAGTGATTCCAAACAAACCTTCTGTAAACACACGACAATACAAGCCACTCTCGGCAGAGAGGTGTGCCATTCCTCCTTCTGGGAATGCTTCTACCACATACGGAACACGTTCTCCAAGCAAGCGCGTTTTAGAGAATTGTGCTAAACGTTCTATAGACTGTTCTGTAGCACCTGCTCTTAATGCGCCTCTTAAGGCATATAAGGTACCGCGATCCCAGAAAATTTCAGACACTTTTTTATCAGGGTTATTCTTTTCTACATGTACCCCATTATCTGTCCATAAACGATCAAATAATGCTTCTGTAGTTGCTGCCGCTCTATCATTAATATCTACTACTAATGGCAAACATATCCAATGTCTAAGGGTTGTATGCTCTTTATAGTATTTATAGGTATCTAACCCTTCTATAGTTGCTCCAAAATAATGCTCGATAGCGGTTTTAAGTTGAGAAGCGTCTTTGGTATACTTTGCTATTAGCTTAGAAGGTTTATCAAGTTCTTTGGCAAGATAGATTGCATTTGTTAATGCTCCATAATAAAGCGATGATGTAGAAAGGTTTGCATTTCCCGTTTCTATACGCCCTTCCATTTCATCTGATTGTGATTTAACGACGCCTTCTTCATTTAAGTTCCGATCGTTATATGCCAAACTCCATTCAATAAGATCCCATAGTTCTTCGGCTTCTTTTCTGTCTCCTCTTGCAAGTGCATATTGTGTAGCTCCGTAAGCAATCATTGCAGCATCTCCTCTATCTAACAAAGAAGGTGGTTTACGTTCTTCAACTTCAAAAGCATATTGTATGGCTTCATAATCAGGTGATTTTACACGATCAAAGGCACGATAGCAATTCATAGCACTTTCATTTCCTATATCGTAGCCTAGGTATGGAAAAAAAGCACTGACATACTCGGCTTGATCATTTGCCCATATCCCAACATAATAGCGTCCACCTCCTGGTGAGTGTATACGTCCTAATTTTGAATCAAAAATACTTTCGGAAGCTCGAATTTTAGAAAACTCAAATAGCTGATTAAACACAGGATTGGGTGTTTCTAAAATTAAATTTTGTTGCATTGCTTCTAGGAAACGTGTTCGTTTTTCAAGACTATGATCATCTACTACAGTTGGTTCTTCATTGAGTTGTGCTGTAAAATGAAGTTGATACGTAGTAGCATCACCGGGTTGCAATGTCATATTTTTATTTCCATGACTTTGTACGCCATATGTAAACGCCCCTCCTATTCCTTGTTTAGATTGTGTGTTTGAAATTCCTTCATAGTTTATAGTAATAGCCGTATTTGATGTATTAACAAGATGTAATTCTTCTATAAATAAACGTTGGTCTGGAGACGGATATAGCTTTCGCGAAAGCGTAATACCACTCACACTTTCCATATGTTCAAATGTAATTACTCCATTGATGGTAATGACTTTTAAAGCCCCCGGAGTAAACTGTTTATCATTGATATAGAATGTTGGTAATACCGCATCTGTATACGTTTCTTTAAGATAGGCTCTAAACACATACCAACTTGGATCAGATTCTTTAATATGCGGATGCAATTGTGGATAAAACAATTGACGTGCTATTTGCAAGTTTCCATCTTTATCTACATCATATGATACAATACCAGCAACTTTAGTGCCTGCCATTTCGATATTATCACTATGAGGTAGTGCACTATTTTTTATAGTCCATTGAATAGCATTCGTGTCAGTAATTTTCCAACGAGTATCTTCTTGTGCTGACATCGTAATGACACACAAAAAAAATAGCATATAAAGAAATGTTTTCATGTAATATTAGGTCTAATGATATATGATAATTTATAGATCACATAGCTTTGAAAGCTTGAAAATAAGCATATGCATTTTGAAGGCAAAATTTATACTGTAAGTTTAGCGAGCATTCCTTTAAAAATAAATCCATGAAAAGGCAAAACTGAAAACCAATATAGTCGTCCTGAGAGTCCTAAAGGTCTAAACGTAGCCGTTTGTACTAATTGATCATTTTCTATTTTAAACTCTAGCCAAGCTTCGCCTGGTAATTTCATTTCTGCAAATAACAGCAATCTACCTTCTTCTTTATTTGCATATAAAACACGCCAAAAATCGACTGAATCACCAGCTATAAGTTTACTTTCATTGGTTCTGCCTCTGCGAAGTCCTACGCCTCCAAAAATCTTATCTATATATCCTCTAAGTTTCCATAACCAAGTGGCATAGTACCATCCTGTTTTCCCTCCAATACGCCAGATTTTATCAACCGTGTTTTGTCTATTAGTGTAAGATTTTGAGCGTTTATCTATAAAACAACCAAAACTAGGTACCTCTATAAAATCTGATATTTTCATATTCATTCCACCACTGATAAGTGCATCTTTCCAACTGGAAGCAATTTGATTACTTTTAACTTTTACAAATGCTTTATCTAATGCTTCTTGATACGATAATGGTTGAATATATAAGATGTCTGCTAGTCTATTATCTCTACAAACAACTTCCACTTTCATACTATTGACAAGAGCTGTAGCCAGTTTATAAGAAGTAGAGGTTACAAAATACAACCAATAAGAAGATAGTCTAGGCGTCATCACTGGAATGATAAGAATACTCCGCTTTAAATTACGTTTCTCTCCAAACCCTAATAGCATTTCCTTATAGGATAATATATCTGAGCCTCCGATATCAAAATTTTGATTGTAGGTATCTTTATGAAATAAGGTTTTTGATAAAAATGCAAGTACATCTGTAATTCCTATAGGTTGACATTTTGTATTCAGCCATTTAGGTGTGATCATAATGGGTAGTTTTTCTACTATATCACGTATAATTTCAAAAGATGCGCTACCCGAGCCAATAATAATTCCTGCGCGCAATGCTGTGAAATTGTAGCTAGCTTTCGCTAATTCTATTTCTACATCTTTACGAGATGACAAATGTTTAGAAAGGTTATCTTCATTTACAATACCACTTAAATAGATCACGTGCTTCACCTTTGTTTTTTCTAAAGCAGTTCTAAAATTTATAGCACATTCTAACTCTAATTTTTTATAATTATCACTACTAGACATAGAATGAACTAGATAATAGGCACCATCAATATCGTTGGGTATATGTTGTAAGGATTGCTTATCTAGAAGATCTATTTTAAGCACTGTAATTGAGCTTTTTAAAGACTGTGGAGGAGAAAATCGTTTTACATCTCTTACACAACAGAGTACGTGATAACCTTGCTCTACAAGTATAGGAAGTAATCGCTTACCTATATACCCTGTGGCTCCTGTAAGAAGTATTCGTTTTTTGTTTTCCATAGAAGTAATAAAATACAAAACTTATTACAACCAAATCATATTATGTACATCTTATATTACTATGTAACTATAAGATTTTCTATCTTGTTTATTATTTTAATTCTATTGACTATTCATATTTGAACCATAACAACATGGCAAAAAATAAAAGAATCAAAACAGGTATGGCTCCTGGGGCTATTATTTATACAGGAGATAAAGCGATAACCGATACTATGATTCATCATTTACAATTCACCAATGATTCAATCAAAGACAGTGTTGTCAAAAATAAGAAAGAGATTAAAATCAATAAAAATTCTGATAGCGATTTAATAGATTGGATTGATCTACGCGGGATGCAAAATATTGAGGTTATATCTTCCATTTCTTCTTTATTTAAAATACACCCTTTGTTACAAGAAAGTATTGTAGATGTATTCCAAAGGCCTAGTTTTGAAGAGTATGAGAATGGTATTTTTATTATTGTAAAAGCACTTTCTTTTGATAAGAATACGATAAGTGTATCCAAAGAACATATTGCCATATTTTTAAAACATAATGTGCTACTTACTTTTCAAGAAACTCCTTCTGATCTTTTTGAATCAGTAAGGAAGAGAATGAGTAATACTATGAGTAGAGTTCGTCAAAGAGGGGCTGATTATCTCCTATTTGCTTTATTAGACACACTTATTGATAATTATCATATCACTTTAGATCGTTTTGAAGAAACTATTGAAGAGATAGAAGATCGTATTACAGAAGAACAGCTTAGTTCTGATAAAGCAGTCATACATCAACTAAAAAAAGAACTTGTTGTATTGCGAAAATCTATTGCTCCGCTAAGAGAGGTTATTAGTAAATTTTCAAAAAGTGAAAGTGAAGTCATTAAGAATACTACACAGATATTTATTAGAAACCTTTATGAAAATACAGTACAAATAACTGATAGTATCGATTCATATAGAGATATGCTTACTAGCTTACAGGATTTATTTATTGCAGAAGTAAGTTTCAAAATGAATAAAGTAATGCAATTACTTACACTAATTTCTGTAATATTTATTCCATTAACATTTCTGGCAGGTATTTATGGGATGAATTTTGAATATATTCCAGAACTTCAATACAGATATGGCTATTTTGTATTATTGGGAGTAATGCTTACCATATTTACAATACTACTTATTCTTTTTAGAAAGAAGAAATGGTTATAAATATCTATTCTCTTATTTTTGAACTGAAATTATCTAAACAATACTCATATCGTGATAAAGCTATTTCAAGAGTTTAAGGAATTTGCCGTAAAAGGAAATATGATAGACATCGCTATTGGTGTTATTATAGGTGCTGCATTTAATAAAGTGATAGATGTTTTAGTAAAAGAAGTTTTTTTACCACCACTTACCTATTTGACAGATGGAGTCACTGTAGAGAATAAAAAATGGGTTTTAAAAGAAGCTATTCTGGATAACGGAACCATTGTAAGCGAAGAGATTGCTATTAAATATGGTAAATTGTTAGAAGTAAGTATTGATTTTCTAATTATTGGCTTTACAGTGTTTGTAATCGTTAAGTTTATGAACAGGCTAAAAAGTAAAGCACAAGACCCTACAAACGAAAAGGTTAAAACGCCTAAAGAAATTGAATTACTAGACAAGATTAGTAATCAATTAGAAAAACAAAACGAGTTACTACTCTCTAAAGACAAGAAAGAAACTACTTAATCTTTTTCTACAGTAAATTTAAATGTAGTGCCTTTACCTAGTGTTGAACTAACAGTAATTTTTCCCCCTAGCCTAGTAACTATCTTCTGAGTAGTGGCTAAACCAATACCATTTCCTTGATTTCCAAATCGATCTACAACACCTAACTTTTCAAAAAGGCCAAAGATTTTAACAAGGTCTTGCTCTGGAATTCCAATGCCATTATCTACTACTTCCCAATAATAAAAGTCTTCATCTTCTTTACAGTGTATGTCAATCTGTATGTGATCCTTATCATTATATTTTATAGCATTGGTCAGTAAATTAATCAAGACTTGCTTAATAGCTGTTTCATTTATAAAAACAATATCAAGAGCAGTATGCAAACGAATACTAGCTTGATTATTTGCATCTGCTATATGCTTACAATCTTCTATAAGCTCAGGAAGCACAACGTTTTTTTTATCTAATCCTACAACTTCATCACTTTTATAAAAACGCAAAACTCCATCTATATAATTACGTAAAGATGCTGACGATTGCTGTAGATAATCAATATATAAAAGAGAATCTTCAGAAAGATCTTGATTTTCTTCTTTTAATAAATTCGTTAAACTAATAATATTATTGACCGGAGATTTTAAGTCATGAGATACCACTGCCGCAAATTTTTCCAAGTTCTTATTCTTACGCTCAAGACTATCTCTGAGTAATCGTAATTCATCATTTTGAACACGCTGTTCAAAAAGCATTACGACTTGTTTTGCAAGACTCTGTAGCACATTTTTCTGTTCTAAATTTAGAGTTCTAGGCTTATGGTCATATACACAAAGAGTTCCTAGTTTATATCCTTCTTTATTCACAAGAGAAACGCCAGCATAAAAAATAGCATTGTAATCCTTTACCAAAGGATTATCATGAAAACGATCGTCTTTTCTTGCATCTTCTACGATCATCATGGGACCATCCTCATTAATAGTATGACCACAAAAGGAAATCTCACGAGGTGATTCATTAAAAGGAACTCCTAAATGGGACTTTAAAAAATTTCGATCCTTGTCTAATAAAGTAATTAATGCAATAGGAGCATCACAAATTTGAGATATAATACTTGTAATATTATCATATTTCTCTTCTTCTTGCGTATCTAGTAAACCATAGCTATCAACAGCTTTTTGACGTTTACGTTCATTATGAGGTATGCTTGGGGCTATCATAAGAAATGTTAGATTTAGATTGCTAAAATAGTACTTACGAGTACGTATAATACTAGTAGTCGTATTTTTTTAACATTCTTAAGAGAATTAAGATTTTTTTATGTTAATAGAATCCAATAAGCGTTAAAGCATGTTAAATCACTTGACAAAATTTAAATGTGATATATATTTAAAATAAATCAAATACAATAATGGTTCTCAATAAATACGTTAATTAATTTTTTAAAATCAAAGCAATTCTACATTGTTCCCTGATACGTATACCATTTTCTCAATCACTTTTATTCTTTTGAAGTATGATCCTAAAACAGGATAATATCAGCAATGATTGAGTCTTTCAAAATACTTTTGACAATAACCATAAATAACTACATGACAGAAAAAATACAACAAATAGTAGATAAAGTAAGTAATTGGGGAGAAATCCTAATCCTAAATGCACCAAATATATTTCTAGCAATCTTAGTAATGATAGCAACATATTTTTCTTCAAAATTTGTCTATAATATCGTACTAAAACTTATCTACAAACGAATACAACAAACATCAATTACAAGATTAATTGCAAGATTCTCATCTGTGGTAATTGTTGCGACAGGTCTTTTCTTAACGCTAAGTGTACTTAATCTAAGTGGTACATTAAAGACCATATTATCTGCAGCAGGAATATCAGGATTAGTAATAGGACTTGCTCTTCAAGGTACACTTTCTAATACAATATCTGGTATTATACTTTCATTTAGAAAAAACATTAAAATCGGAAATTGGATTGAAACAAATGGATACACTGGTGAAGTGGTAGATATAAATACAAACTATTTTGTTATGAAGGAAGCAGATAATAATATTGTAGTGCTTCCCAATAAATCTATCATCGAGAACCCATTTAAAAACTATTCTTTAACTTCAAAAATGCGTGTGACTATTCACTGTGGGATTAGTTATAATTCTGACTTAGAATTAGTAGAATCCCTAACAAAACACACTATAGATAATAACTTTAATCAAGATTCATTAAATACGGAAGTAGAATTTTACTATACAGAATTTGGAGATAGCTCTATCAACTTTATGACACGTTTTTGGATAGACGCCACATCAGGTCTTCAAAAACTTAAAGCAAAAAGTAAAGCGATTATTGAAATTAAGAAAGCTTTCGCGAAAGCAAACATAGACATTCCATTTCCTATACGCACACTTCAATTTGATAATACCCCTACTCTCACTATATCAAAGCGTCACGCAGAAGCAGAATTAAACTAAGGCATATATAATACCTCAAAGCATAAGTTACATAAATAACTATTGTGAGGATACATATGGTTGTCGAGAAAAAACAACTACCAAAAAAGTAGAAGATACCATAGAAGAAGGCGTTGAAGAAGTAAAAGACGAAATAGATGATGCTACTAAATAAGGAAACATCTACTCTAGAAAACTATTAATAACACTAAAAAAACACTAATGAAATTTATCATAACAACAGTACTATTTTCTTTACTAATCACAATACCTGTAAGTGCTCAGTCACTCACAAATATGTCAAAAGAAACAACAATAAAAGAATACAATTATAACAACAATGAAAAAATAATCACTATTAAAACCATAGAAAGTCAAACTCAAAATTTAGAGTTACAAGAAACTGATAGTGAAAAAGTAAACCAACATCCAGAAAAAACATCAATTATAATAACTAAAGAGATTCTAATAGATAACGATGAAGATATATTCTACGACAAAAAAGTTACCATAAGTTACGCTAAAGATGAAAATGTTGAGAAGAATATAAACTATACAAATACGCCTGATGGTATTATTATTAATACATCAAAAACTCTTGAAAATCCAATATTCTTGACAGATATAGGCACTTATAAAGTATACGACACTAAAATAAAAATAGAAAATTTAAATACTGCAAAATAATGGTTAGTATTTTGCAGTGAAAAAGAGTCAGTGAGAACTGACTCTTTTCGTTTTTATAAAACAATGATGGTTTTAATCATTAAAATTCGTTCAATAAGCGTGACCAATTTACAAATTAACAAGTATCTTTACTCATAACAATATAACTCTCACTATGAAATACAAAATATTCATATTGATCTTTATCTTATTAGGCACTTTCTACTCCTGCGTAGATAAAAATCCCAATACAATAACTGAAAAAGAAATCCAACAAGAAAACCTAGTAAAAGCAAAAAATGCAGCACTAACCTATCCTATTAATGCTGAAGTATATGTGCCTATTTATTCAGATATTTATAGCAAAAATCGAAATACTAAAATACTCCTTACGGCTACCTTAAGTATTCGAAATACAAGTAAAAAGGATTCTTTATTTATCAATACTATAGAGTATTATAATACCGAAGGAACATTAGTAAGAAACTACATCAAATCTCCTATTTTCTTAAAACCCCTAGAAACTATAGATTATGTAATTGAAGAAGAAGATGCAGAAGGCGGTAGTGGGGCAAACTTTTTAATAGACTGGGGAGCAAAAAATAAAATAACTCCTGTATTTCAGGCCGTAATGATTGGAATGATTGGACAACATGCCTTTTCATTCACTACAGATGGTACAACAATAGAATAAAATACGATGAATAAAGACAGCCAAATTCAAGCTTCTCCCACATTATTATGTATCCCAGATATAAGTGGATTTACCAAATTTATGAGTGACACCGACTTTGAATTAAGTGCTGCAGTGATCCCATCACTATTAAACAAAATCATTTATGCTAATACTATAGATTTAAAAGTTTCTGAAATAGAAGGAGATGCTATTTTCTTTTATAAAACTGGTAAACTTCCCACTTTTAAAGACTTAATACATCAATGCCGAGCTTTTTATATTGCCTTTTATACAGAAATGAAACGCCTAAAAGTAGTATATAAAGATCATGAACAAGTAAACAAGATACCAGCTACCCTAGGACTTAAAATTGTTTTACATTATGGAAATGAAATTGGTTCTGTTCAGATTGGTAAAAACATCAAACTTCTTGGAGAAGATGTTATTATAGCACATCGTTTACTTAAAAACGACATCTCACAAGATGAATATTTATTACTCTCACAAGACATCATGTATCAATATAAAGATGATGTGATAGAACGTAATTTTGGCTGGGGAACTCTCAAAGATGGTGATGATAAGTATAAACACATTGGAATTGTAAATTATAGCTATATCAATCTAGCACCGCTTATCGATTAAAACAATACATCATTATAGCTTTTGTTTTCGTACATTTAAATCAAAAATTACACCTATAAAACAACCGCTATGATTTTTAACCACTTTAAAATTCCTTACACATTATTTTTAGGAGCTACAGTCCTATTAATAATAAGTGTTTCTTGCAAAAATGATACTGCAAAAAAAGAAACCATAACACCAGAGGAAACGAAAGTAAATCCAGTAAACGCATCCTTAAAAAATGCATTAACACTATATGCATCTTTTGACAATGGCATCAATGCCGATTTTGCATTAGGAGATGCGCAATTATATTCTGTGCCCAATAGAAAAGCAAGAGATTCTGCACAGGTAGGACTCCATAAACAAGGCGTTCGTATTGCTGAAGGTACAGGACGTTTTGGAGACGGGTTAATATATGCAGAAGATAGTGAAGGGTACATTTACTACCCTAGTAAAAATAATATTGCATATAATACAGAAAATTGGGAAGGAGCCATATCATTTTGGTTAAGTCTTGATCCTGCTACCGATTTAGATCCTGGCTATTGCGATCCTATTCAAATTACAGATGTAAGTTATAATGATGCCGCCATTTGGGTAGATTTTACCAAAGAAAATCCTAGAGATTTCCGATTAGGTGTCATAGGAGATAGAAATAGTTGGAACCCAGAACCAAAAGGTCCTGATAATGAAAACCCAATTTTTATTGAACAATTAAAAGGAGTTTCAAATCCTCCCTTTGCAAAAGGAACGTGGACACACATCCTTATAAATTATACAGCGTTAAATACAGATCAAGGCAAAGCAGCACTTTATATGAATGGAGAACTTAAAGGAATTAGAAAAGACATCAAAGATCCTTTTACATGGGAACTAGAGAAATCTAATATCTACCTTGGACTTGGCTATATTGGATTAATGGATGAGCTTTCTATTTATAATAAACACTTGTCACAAGAAGAAATTACGACGCTATATTCATTAGAAAAAGGTGTACATCAATTATTAGATTAATGTTTTATACGCTTTCGCGAAAGCGTATACAGTCACCATTATATTTATAACATACAACCATGCGATTATACTCTCTACTTTTTTGCACTACATTTTTACTTATTGTTTCCTGTAAGACCGAACCTACTAAAACTGCAGAACAGCAACGATGGGAAACACATGCTCAAAACACTACCATTATTAGAGATGATTTTGGAGTCCCTCATATTTATGGAAAAACGGATGCCGATGCTGTTTTTGGATTACTCTATGCACAAAGTGAAGATGATTTTAATCGTGTAGAACAAAATTATATTTGGGCAACAGGACGTCTTGCTGAAGTTGAAGGTGAAAAGGCTATCTATAGTGATGTGCGTGCTAAATTATATATGACACAAGAAGAAGCCATTGCCAATTATGAACGCAGTCCTGAATGGCTAAAAAAGTTATGTGTCGCTTTTGCAGATGGGATCAACTACTATTTAGAGACACATCCCGAAGTAACTCCTAGAGTGATTACACATTTTGAACCTTGGATGCCTATGTATTTTAGTGAAGGCTCTATAGGTGGTGATATAGAACGTGTATCCACTAAAAAAATAGCAGCGATGTATGAAAGTGGAATGGAAATCCCTAAAGCACTCGAAGTAGCTATGATGCAAGAGCAAGAAATGCAAGAACCACAAGGTTCTAATGGTATTGCTATTTCTGGAAAACTTACCAAATCTGGAAATCCATTACTATTAATCAATCCGCATACTTCTTTTTACTTTAGAGGAGAAGTACATGTGGTAAGTGAAGAAGGTCTCAATGCTTATGGCGCTGTAACTTGGGGGCAATTTTTTGTATACCAAGGATTTAACGAAAAAACAGGTTGGATGCATACCTCCACCTATACAGATGTTATAGATGAGTTTGTTGAAACCGTAGAAGAAGATCATAATGGAAATTTGGTATATCGCTATGGAGATGAAATGAAACCTGTAGAACAATATGATATGACCATACGATATAAAGATGGAGTTGAGATGAAGGAAAAAGTGATTCCTGCCTACCGAACGCATCATGGACCTATTACACATATGAAAAATGGTAAATGGGTGGCCTCTGCATTAATGTGGGAACCTGTGAATGCTTTAAAACAATCTTATATTAGATCTAAGCAAGATGGATACAAAGGGTTTAGGGAAATGATGGATATCCGTACCAACTCTTCAAACAATACTGTCTATGCAGATGCCGAAGGAAATATTGCCTACTTCCATGGGAATTATATTCCTAAACGAGATACTTCTTTTGACTATACACAACCTATAGATGGTAGTAACCCTAAAACAGATTGGCAAGGATTACATACCGTAGATGAAACGATTATGCTTTTAAATCCTGAAAATGGGTGGTTACAAAACTGTAATTCGACACCCTTTACAGCAGCTTTAGCATACAGTCCTAAAAAAGAAGACTACCCAAACTATATGTCTATAGATAGAGAGAATTTTAGAGGGATACATGCCATTGAACTTTTAAAAGAAGGCAAAGACTATACGTTAGAGAGCTTGATAGACCTAGGATATGATTCTTACCTACCCGCATTTGAAGCATTAATTCCGGGACTCGTAGAAGCCTATGACAAAATAGATCGTACTAAAAAGACGGGAGCTTATATAGAAATACTTCGTAATTGGGATTATAGAACATCTACAACATCTACAGCGATGACACTGGCCCATTATTACGGAACAGCATATTTTAAAAACGGAAAACGTCCTGAACAGAAATTATCTACAATGAATCTCCTCTCCTACTTTGGAAAGGAATCACCACTAGAAGAGCGCATGGAAATTTTCACAAATGTAATTACCCAATTAGAAGCAGATTTTGGACGTGTTCTTATACCTTGGGGAGAAGTGAATCGTTTTCAGCGTATTAATGGCGACATACGTCAACCCTTTAATGATGACCTTCCAAGTACGCCTGTTGGTTTAGCATCCGGTCGTTGGGGAGCACTTGCAGCCTACGGAGAACGGTATAACAATGGTACTAAAAAAATATACGGTACTCGTGGGAATAGTTTTGTTGCTGTGGTTGAATTTGGTGATAAAGTAAAAGCAAAAACAAGTCTTGCTGGTGGACAAAGTGGTAATCCAGACTCTCCACACTTTGATGATCAAATAAACCCGTATGTAAATGGTGAATTTAAAGAAGTGGCTTTCTATAAAGAAGATGTTTTAAAAAGAGCTAAGAAAACATACCATCCTGGGGAGAAATAATAATGTATGCAACAATTAAAAGATTGTATCACAAAACACGTACCAGTTCAAAACGAAACTCTAGATACAATTGTATCATTCTTTGAGCCAGTTACAGTATCTAAGGGAACATTTTTACTAGAATCTGGGAGCATTTCAAATCAATTAATTTTTATTGCATCTGGTTATCTAAGAATGTATGACATTTCTGACGGGAAAGAAATTACGCTCTGGATAGGAAGTCAAGGCAAGTTTATTACATCAGTATCTAGTTTTGTTTTTCAAACATCAAATTATTGGAATATTACGGCAATCACTAACTCCGAAGTATATATTCTAAGTAGAGAAGATCATTTTTATTTATGTCAAAGTCAACCAAAATGGTTAGAGTTTGACAATCTATTATTAGCTAGTTCTTTTGCGCTTTTAGAGCAAAAAATGTTTTCACATTTACATACTACGGCAAAACAACGATTCGAAAAACTATTACAAGAAGAACCATCTCTTTTTAATCATGTACCATTACAATATATAGCTTCTATGTTAGGTATTACACCAGAATCATTAAGTAGGTTAAGAAAAGGGATAGGATCAAATTCTTAACAAATGTCAAGAGTTTTTATTTGTCTTAGAAATACTTTTGAATAAAGTATTTTAAGATGAATAAATTACAAAAAGCATTAACTCTAAACGCGGTATTTTCCTCTTTATCAGGTCTCATTTTGATTATAGCAAATCAACGAATAGCGCATGAATTTGGGACAGGGAATAATAGCATATTTTGGATAATAGGTAGTTTACTATTATTTTTTTCTGCAACAATAACTTATGAAATATTCAAATTACGTAAGTCTGGTGTGATAGCTATTATCGTTCAAGACTTTTTATGGGTTTTAGGAAGTATTATACTTATGATTACAAATCCCTTTCATATTACGAATACAGGTATTTATAGCATTAGCATTGTTGCTATTATAGTATTAGGTATGGGGTTAAACCAGTATAAAGCTCTTATGCATTATACTAAAGAACATAGGAAGGCATAGAATAATTACCCTCCCCTTTTAATCAAAGAAAAATGTCCTCTAAAGGTACGGCCATCTGTAAATGTAATTAAGTACCAGTAATCATTAGAAGGCATGATTTCACCTTGATAGGTACCATCCCACCCATTCCCCATACGACGTCTAGAGAATAAGATTTTACCATAACGGTCAAAAATCACAAATTGCTCTGTTGGGTTTAAAGTATTAGTAGCACCATCTACTTTCCAAGTATCGTGTATGCCA
The DNA here is from genome assembly GCF_947492815.1 of uncultured Dokdonia sp. Lineage (GTDB taxonomy): Bacteria > Bacteroidota > Bacteroidia > Flavobacteriales > Flavobacteriaceae > Dokdonia. Next base: position 102,283 of record NZ_CANLOB010000013.1, on the reverse strand, counting down.
TCACCGTTAGGCGTAAAGAAATTTGGAAAACCAATCACAGCAACTTCTCCCGTAATAATACCACATCCATTTCTATCTCTTACATATACGGTATGAAAGCCAGAAGAAACATCTGTAAAGACCGGTAGCTCAACATAAGGTCCAAACACATTATCTAATGCATATTCATAATCTCCTTGACCAGAAACCATCACTGTAACCGTGGTACTTTGATTCTGATCTTCGACTGTAATACTTTCTATAGTTGCCACATCAGACGCTTGTACAGAGATACTACGTGTGGAGCTACACCCATTATTATTTGTTACAGTTACCATATAATTACCGGGCTCATTAATCGCTATAGAAGAGGTAGTAGCAGCTAAAGTACTCCCATTAAATGTCCAACTATAGGAAAGACCATTTGTATTTCCTAGTACTCCACTATCAAGTTCTATAGTACTTGGAAAATCATTCAAACAATAATTAAGTAATACCCCATCAGCAAGTACAGGAGTATCGAATACTTCAAGTAATACTGAACTAATAGCAATACAATCCGTTTCACTAAACACTCTAACAAAGATCTCCTGATTATTTTCCAGCGTATTTATAAATGGAGAACTCAAACGATTTTCATCTAAGGAAGCATCATTTTGTGTCTCATAATACTGTACAACAGCATCAGCAGGCAATTGACTATTAAAGGTAGCAGTAATCGTTGGTAAAGAAAAACTAGCGAAACCATCAATAGGTGTCTCATCACATAGTTGAAAAGGATCAATCTGTAATGGTGTAACCGTAGTTGTTAAAGTAATGGTAACTTCTGCAATAGCAAAACACCCCGGTTGATTCTCTACTCTAGCAAATAATGTTTCACCAGGATTCGTGATCTCATAAGCAGTAGGTGTTGGAATCGAATTCACATCCAACATAGCGTCTGAAACATCTAAGAAAAAATCTGAAATAAAAATTGAACTATCATTATTGGTAACAGCATCATTCGTACTAAATAGATTATAGGTAAGACTTCCATCTTGATCTATATCACAAACTTCTACAGAGACATCTACTACTATAGGGGTGTCTGCAAACTCAATCACAATCTCTCCAAAAGATTCGCATCCATTTTGTAATCCAACAGTTACTTCATAAAAACCTGGAGTATCTACGACTAACATTGCTGAAGTCTCTGCGGGTAATACAATCCCATCTCTAAACCAAGTATATCCTGTAACATCTGCTTCAGTAGCATCCAATGTTAAGGTTTCATTTTCACATAAAGCATTTCCCGTACTCAATAATCGATTTGGTCCGAGTTCTGTTGCTAATTCAAAGCTACCCGCTTCTAAAAATACTGCAGAATCAAATCTAAAATTCTGTTCATCTGCAATCACTAATTTTACTTCATACGTTGTATTAGGTATGATTTGCGCTGTTGCCTCAATAACTTTTGTTTGTCCATTAAAGTTAATAGGAACATTAGCTCCATTGAAGCTTTCAAAAAAGAATTCATTCTCTGCCGGGCACCCATTTGGAATCTCTGGATGTACTGTGGTTACTTTTACAGGTGTATCTGTATCTGGTACTAAAGCTATATTTTCGTATTGCTGTTCTCCTAAAGGACGTATTAAAAAACCAAAAAGATCAGAAAACTGACATGTATTAGGATTTCCTTCTTGATACTCTTCTGAAGCAAATATGTAGCGAAAGCTTATTTCTGAAGCCGACGAACTAAACTGAAACTCTAATATAGTTGCATTTATAGTATTAGATTCATTAAGAACCATCTCTAAATCTGCATCTCCTGCCCAACCTGGTGCATCATCATCACTTAAGCTTGTATTAGGCCCCTGTGTGTTTTGTAAACGCCCAGTACTAAGTAAGATGCCTTCTTCAAAAGGAAATGAAGTATTAGTGGCATCAAAATATCCATAGCTCTGATCGCTTCCTCCAAAGTCACCTCCTACTACATTTGTCACAACAACAGCATCTATACAATTACTATCTATAAGAATATCTTCAATTAATTCTTGAGGAGTAAAGCTCTGACTATCCACTTGTATGCTTTGACTAAACATAAAAAGCGGAAAAAGAGAACATAAAAATAAAATAGGATGTTTCATTCTTTAATATAGCCCTGCAAAAATAAACAATCATCCCCTCTTTATTTAGTATGAACCGTACTATTTTAATGTTAAGATACTGCTATTATAAGTATGAAATCTATTGTTTTATATATGCTTTCGCGAAAGCGAAATTGTGAGATTCAATATTTTAAAGAGAGTAAAGCGATAAAATAAACTATGAATTTCATCTATTTAAGATATTGAAATCATCATTATAGTAACTGAAAAATGATAGATTTTTAACAAAAAACCGTCGTTTTTGCAATGGTAAAACCGTAAACAAACACTAAAATTACCATAAAATCGATACGTTTTTTCCTTTTTTTGTAAGAATTTTTTATAAAAACTGTGAAGTTAAACGATTTTTTTATTGCTCTTATCGAAAAGTGAGTATAATACTAAAATTGAGCCTTTTGTTTTACATAGTTTTGTCTCACCCAAATCTGATTAAAATGAAAAAGTTACTTATAGTTACTATGTTAGCTGTTGCATCTTTTGCAAATGCTCAAATTGGAATTAATACAACAGCACCTACCAAAACACTTGATGTAAATGGTGAGTTAAGAATTCGTACTACACCTACAGAAGGTTCCACCCCAGCTACTACACTTGCGGTAGATGATAGTGGTAATGTGGTAAAGTCAAATAGATTATCTCTTTATGAAATTTTCACTTTAGAAGCTCCAAATAGTGTAAGAGTTACGCGCCCTTTTGGTACCAGTACCGTAAGCAATATAAATATTGGAATGGCCCAAACGATTACCATCCCGGCTAACAGAGAAGCCGTTATAAAAGTAACATATTCGGTTCCTATGGGTGCTGAAGTAGAAGAAATGCCATTGGGCACATACATGGGTATTCGTTTCTTAAAAAATGGTATTGAAGCTACTGCTGGTTCCAGAAAGTTTTCGCTACCACTTCAGGGAGATGCTGCTGGTCACACCTCTCAAATTGCAAAAATGAATACACTTTCTGCTTTATATACAGAAATAATTTCTGCTACTTCTTCAGATCGTAGTTTTACATACACTCTAAATGGATATATAGAGCAAAATGAAGAAATAGATGATATTACCTATGTGTTTAATAGGTATGCTGAATCAGGAGCTAATTATAACTGGGGAAATGCAAACATGACGGTAGAAGTTTATATTAGATAACCTCTAAGGTTATTGAGTATCTTGCAACTATAAAACAGTATCTATTTTGCATCCCAATAACCTTCATAATACTTCATATGATTTTGAGTCGTTACAAAAATCTAATTCACTTTTAAAAGAGTATGTTTTTGTAAATGAATACAACATTAAAACAATTGATTTTTCAAATGCGCTAGCTGTAAAAGCACTTAATAAAGCATTATTAAGTCAGTATTATAACATCAATAATTGGGATATACCTGATGGCTACCTCTGCCCTCCTATCCCTAACAGAGTTGATTATATACATTATATAGCAGGCATTATAAAAACAAAGGAATACTGTAGGGGGCTAGACATAGGGGTAGGTGCAAATTGTATCTATCCTTTACTAGCAACACAAATCTACAAATGGCATATGGTTGGGGCAGACATCAGTAAGTCATCGGTTGCTATTGCAAAGCAAAATGCAACTGAGGCTTCTACTGATATCGAAATACGACTACAAGAAGCACCGGCTCATATTTTTAAAGGGATTATTCAAAAAGATGAGTATTTTGATTTCACCATGTGTAATCCTCCATTTTATACTTCTGCTAAGGACGCTCAAAAAGCAAACACTCAGAAAAATAAAAAACTACAACTTACCAAAGCAACCTCTCGTAATTTTGGGGGTGTATCTAATGAATTATGGTGTAATGGTGGAGAAGCATTATTTGTAAAGAGAATGATCAAACAAAGTGTTGACTTCAAAGATCAAGTAGGTATTTTTACAACTTTAATTTCTAAAAAAGAGAATCTTCCAAAACTTTTAAAGCAATTACAAAAGCTTACAGCGACGCATCAAGTAATTGAAATGCATCAAGGACATAAAAAAAGTCGCATTCTTACGTGGTATTTCCCTACTTAAAATTAACCATCAATCTACTACAGAGATAGTTAGCACTTTGGTCAATATATTTTTCTTTATATTTAGTTCAACTAACTAAATAATCATGAAATATTGGATGACTGTTCCTAAAAAGGTTCTGCTCATATTTACCTTAGCAATTATTGCTATCTCATGTAATGATTCTTCCATTTTAACTCCAGAGGAGCAAGATTGGTTAACTACCGCAGAGCCTATTAAAATTGCTGTTTTTCCCTACTATCCACCTTACAATTTCAAAGATGAATCTGGTGAATTAGAAGGAATTTTAATGGATTACTTATTAAAGTTAGAAGAAAAACTTAATTATAAATTTGAATATGTAGAATACCAAAACTTTTCTAAAGTTCTCCAAGATGCAAAAGATCAAAAAATCGATCTCATTCTAGAAATTCAAAGAAATGATATTCGTGAAAAATATTTAAATTTTTACGAAAAACTCTATCACTCTCCATATGTGATTGTAGGAGACACAACCCAATCTTTTGGTATACAACTAGAAGATCTTCTTGGAAAAAAAATTGCGATGCCAAAAGGCTTTGCTATCATTGATTATGTAAAAGAAAAACATCCAACGATTACTGTTAAAGATGGTTGTAAAAATGATCTTGAATGTCTGCAATGGGTTCAGCAGGGGAAAGCAGATTTTTATATAGGTCCGAAAGCGGTTACTAGTTTTTTTATAAAATCAAATCAGCTTAATAGGTTACATGTTATTTCTATACTAGATTATGAGTATAAACCTGGTATTGCTGTTACAAAAACACACCCTGAACTTAATAATATTATATACAAAGGAACTGAAAGTATTACGTATAAAGAAAGAAGTGCTATTAGAGAAGAGTGGTTATATAATGTTGCAACTCCCTTTTATATGCAATTACAATTTTGGATTGCTATTGCGAGTATTATAGCTTTATTAATGGTTATTATTACTGCCATAAATCGCTTTCTAAAATGGAAAGTCACTGCACGAACTGTAGAGTTAGAAAAGGCAAAAAAGAAAGCTGAAGAAAGTAGTAAACTAAAAACATCATTTATTAATAATATCTCTCATGAAATGCGTACGCCTATGAATGCTATTATGGGATTTACTGGGCTACTTAATAAAACAGGAATTACTTTAGAAGAACAAGAAGAATATGCCAGTATTATTACAGATGGATGTGATAGGCTCATGGAAATGATGGATAATGTACTCGAAATCTCATTGTTACAAAGTAGTCAAGTGATTTCAAAAAAACGAAATACAGATATAAAACAACTCGTTAAAAACTCGTTTGATACTTACAAAAACAAAGCATTAAAAAAAGGAATCACTTATGAACTGCTAGACACAATTTCTGAAGAAGATAGCGGTATTCTTATTGACAAGATGAAATTATCAAAATCAATCAACTATCTGATAGATAATGCTATAAAGTTTACGGAGAAAGGACATGTTAAGATAGGTGTACGCAAAGCAGAAAATCGCATCTATATTACTATTGAAGATACTGGAATTGGAATTTCTGAAGAGCATCAATCATCTATATTTGAAAACTATTCTAAATCTGACAAAGAAGATGTTAATCTTTTTGAAGGTTTAGGATTAGGTCTTTCCATAACGAAGTCATACTGTACCATCATGAATGGACATCTTTCGGTAAAGTCAAAACCAGGAGAAGGAGCTACTTTTATCATAGACATTCCTTACAATCCATCCAACACGACTACAGCAACCACAGATGAAAGAATGATGACAACATCAAAAAATGATGAATACTCTATTCTTATTGCCGAAGATGGAGAGGTAAATTATTTGTTCCTAAAAACAATTTTAAAAAGATACGATGATCATAAATTATCTATCTACAGAGCTAAAAACGGAAAAGAAGCTGTCAATATATATACAGAAAATAATATGATAGATCTTGTTTTTATGGATATTCAAATGCCCATTATGAATGGACATGATGCCACAAAAGAATTAAAGAAAATAAATCCTCAATTACCTATAATAGCACAAACAGCATATTCTACACAGGCTGATATTCAAAGAGCTTTTAAAGCAGGATGTGATGATTTTATTTCAAAACCTGTAGATCCAGCTGCAATTAGTAAAGTATTACAGCGATTTTTAAATTAAAAAAAGTATACTATTACCTTTAGTAATTTACTTATAAATCATGTCAGATCATTCCCATTTCAAATTGTACAAACCATATGGCTATATCAGTCAGATGCTTAGTAATGATGAACGACAAGCCCGTAAAAAGAAGTTTTTACGCTCATTATATGATTTCCCGAAAGGGATTATGGCCATAGGAAGATTAGATGAAAAATCTGAAGGTTTATTACTACTCACTACAGATGGAAAACTAAGTGATACTATAAATAGATCGGGTATAGAAAAAGAATATTATGCACAAGTAGATGGCATGATTACCCAAGAAGCCATTGAAGCGTTATCTAAAGGAGTCCAAATTGGATTTAATGGAAAGAAATACCTAACCAAGCCTTGTATAGTTTCAAAGCTAACTACAGTTCCTGATTTACCAGAACGCTCTAAAAAGTTACGAGATGACCGTCATGGACCTACTACTTGGATACGTGTTGTGATTAGAGAAGGTAAATTTAGACAGGTACGTAAAATGACTTCTGCAGTAGGATATCCAACGCTCAGACTGGTACGCATTCGTGTAGGAAATATCACATTAGGTGAACTACAACCCTCAGAAGTTGAGAAAATAACGACTACTACTATTGCATCTCAAATTATAGCTATTAACTCTTTGTAAGCGATGTTTCTTCTAAAAGTGTTATAACACCTCTATACCGTATACCATCTCGCTTTGTGCTATTTACAAAAATAGACGTACTCCCATTACTAAATACAGTCATACTTATATCGTAGGTTTCAGAAGGAGATTTTGCCGTAAATGTAACCATGGAAGATCGTTTTTTATCATTATGTTCAATCTTATAATCAGCTATCGCACCATTATGTTGTATCGCTGTAGATTGATCAAACCCTCCTCCTATTCGTATAACTCCAAAATATGGTAAATGTACTTTTACAGAATCGGTTGATTTAAATCTAATAATCCCAGGATTGTCTACTAGATTTATTTGACTGCTTATGCGGGGATACACCCAATCGGCATTAAAGAAAAAAGCACCACTATCTAATAATGACTTTACATCTTGATATGCTTTTGTTTCAGCTTCTATTTTTAGTGCTTTTCTTTCTGATCGTGACTGTGACCATGTGACTTGAGAAATGGTAAACACAAAACTAATGACAAGCAAATATATTTTCATAGCAGATGAATTTATTAAAATTACTAATTTATAATCAAAAATCATTCCTTAAAAATTGTTTCTTGGGTTCGCTTTCGCGAAAGCGTACTCATGAGATATGCCAGCCAGCAGGTTCATAACCAAAAAGAAAGCCAAGCGTTAAAGCGTATACATACGTTTTTTTAAGTAAAACTGTAACACTTTATTTTTAAGAGGGTCTCTACTACAAACAAACACAAAACATCAATCTCAAATTTTATAGTTATGACATTTAAATCAATTATTACCTTCGTTTTAGTAAGTTTTCTAAGTATGCAAGCTTTTGCACAAAAGCCCGTAAAACTTTCTTCTGATACCACCACAAAATCATTCGATTATTCTGGCTATACAAAATTAGATGTAGCAAGTGATTTTCATGTGAATATTTCTTTAGGACAACAGGATGCAATTACCGTAAATGCAAATAGCAATCTTATGGAATATGTACATATCTATAAAGAAGGAAACACACTATTTCTAAGACTTAAGAAAAATACGTGGTTTAAAGGAAAAATGGTTTTAGATGTAACACTTACTACAGATATGATCAACTATTATAATGCCTCTTCTGATGCAGTTGTAACATTAAATACACCTTTAAAAACAGAGACTGTACATATAAATTGTAAAGGAGATGCTATATTTAAAGGAAATATTACAGCTAATACCCTCATAGTGAATGCAAAATCTGACGCACAGGTAAAAGTAACTGGATCTGCAAAAACAATGACTGCTAACTTAAAATCTGACAGTGAGTTTAAGAATAAAGACTTTACAGTACAGGATTTAAAGATTGTATTGAATGGGGATAGTGAAGCTGTAGTTACTGTAACCAATACGCTAGATGCTGTTGCTAGCGGAGATAGCGAATTACGCTATGCAGGAAATCCTTCAAAAGTAAAGCAGAGTTCTAAAGGTGATTCTGATATTACTGCTATACGATAAAAATAGGTCCACTATATATAGAAAGAGCAGCATATCTAAAGATATGTTGCTCTTTCACTTTATTTTAATTTCCTACTGAAAGTATATATTGAAAAAACTCAATCCCCATTTGTTCTCCAAATCCTGAATTTGTAAATAAAACTGCTCCCCATTTACGTTCAGGTATAAAGAAGAATAAAGAGGTAAAACGTTTGTTATTATTACCACCGTGCCCATATACATCTCCAAAAGGAAATGTTCCATTATAAAACCCTAAAGTCAAGTGAGAAATTCCAGAAGCTTTGTTTGGATTATCATCGGGAAGTGCTGTTTGTTTTTTGAAAAGCTCTGCATATCCTTCTTCACTTAAACCTTCTTTATGCATCCAAGCAATGAGAAGCTTAGCCCAATCTCTTGCTTCAGAATTTACGCCATATGCTGCTCCAAATTCATCATTTCCTTGATTGTTAACTGGAAGCCATACATCATTTTTAAATGCTTGTGCTTTATTCTTTTGGTTTTTAGCATTGGGAATATAACGAGTTACTGTAAGATCAAATGGTTTTGCTACTTGTTTATGAAAACGTTTTTGAAGACCTTTTACATCCGTATCTAATAATTTTTGTAGTACTAATGCTAAATACTGATAGCCTTCACCAGAATATTGAAATTGCGTTCCTGGTTCAAAATCAATGGTAAGCCCTGTTTTTCCATTTTCATCTCTCCAATTAGGAAATCCTGTTGTATGTGATAATACCATACGCGCTGTTATCTTTTTATAGCGTTCATCATGCGCAATGTCTTTATAAGGAAGGTACGTATGTAAAGGGGTGTCTAAGTCAAGTATGCCTTGTTCTACAAGTTGCATCACAAAAAAAGCAAACAGTGGTTTAGACAAGGAAGCTCCTTCAAAAATAGTTTTTGAACTCACAGCAATATTGGGTGCGCTATTCCCCTTTACTGTGTGGTATACAATTTCCCCGTCATTTATAATAGCTAAAGAAATTCCAGGAGTGCCTGTAGCCTCCATTTGTTTATCAAAAAAGGAATTAATATCCTTTATAGCAATTGCTTGACCTATGGGGTTTTTTATAGTTTGTCCAGTCATGGAAAAACTCACAAGCCCTAGTATTAACCATTTAATAAGTGTTGTCATCATGTTATCGATTTTTGATTCATACTTCAAAAATCAATAAATACATATCCCTAGGAAAGCAAGAATAGGTGAATCGGGTTAAAATTAAGATAAACGAGAACAATGTACATCTTATCGGTCTAACCAAAGTCTAAAATTTGCAGTCGTTCCAGAGCTTGTCATGACTTTTTCTTTAATACCTTTCATACGCAACAACAACCTATTTTTAAAATGACTTTCCATTTCTAGGATGTATGGTAATTGTATGACTTGACTTCTATTAATTCTGAAAAACTGATGTGGATCTATAGTTGCATAAATAGTACCAATATTTTGAGAATATAAATGAGTATTACCTTCACAATCTATAAGTTTACAAAAATCTCCTTCTGCTTGAATTAAAGCAATATTGGCACTTTCTAAAAGATGCAATCCCTTTTTACTTTTAATAACAAAGCGTTTTTTATACGTGGTAGCTGTAGTTGGAATAGAAGATTTTATATCACGATACACTTGAGGGGTTATGGATTTGTCAAACAAGGACAAATACTTGTCAAATGACTGAATTACATCTTCTTGATTATAAGGTTTTAAAATATAGGAGATTCCATTGGCCTTAAAAGCTTCTAATAGATAGGTATCATATGCAGAACAGAAAATGATGGGCGTCGTAATTGTTAATTTTTCATAGACTTCAAAAGAGAGACCATCTAATAACTGTATATCAGAAAAGATAATCGTATAGTTTTGTGTTTCTAAAAAATGCTGCATCTCTGTAATCGATCTAGCCCAATCATACGTGAAATTTCCTTTTAAGTGATGCGATATATGCATGCGCAACTTCTCAAAAGCTGGAATCTCGTCTTCAATGATTAGAATATGCATCATTCTTTAGTAGTTAAATTTACAAGTGGTAAACTCACTTCAAAATGCGTAGTAGTTTCTGTTACTAAAACAGTCTTTCCAACTAATAGTTCATAACGTTCTTTTAAATTTTTGAGTCCTGTACCCATAGATTCAATAGTGTTCTTTACTTTACTACTTTTAGAGTTTGTGAGAGTGATCGTATCTTCTGTAATAATAAGGTATGTATGAATAGATGTATCATGTAAAACGTTATTATGTTTTACGACATTCTCTATAACCGTTTGCAGCGCTCCTGATGGTATATACGCTTTCATACTTCTATGCGCTGTATGAGTTTTTTTGTCAGGATGTTGCTTAAAAGCATACTCCTCCTCTATTTTAAATGTATAGGCATTTCCATATCTAGTTCCTATTAAATAGAAATAATCTCGTGCCATTGCTAACTCATCTTCCAGAGGAACAATATCATCTTCTCTCGTCTTGATAAAATAACGATATAATGATGATAGACGCGCAATATATGTCTTTGCTTTCTGAGTATCTGAATCTATAAGTGCATCTACCGTATTTAAATTATTAAATAAGAAATGCGGACTTAACTGAGATCGGAGTAACTTTAGTTCTGCATCTTTTTGTTGTTCTTTTATAACTGCAAGTGAGGTTTGATTTTCGAAATATTTCTTAATCATAATCATTAAAAAGGGCGCCGCAAGATCTGCAGAAGAATAATAAAAACTATGTATGATAATATATCCTGTAGATGGCAAATCACTCCATGTTCGACCAGAACCTAAATAATCACGCAATAAGTCAACAAATCCTGTAATTGTAAGTGCAGCGACACTAAATAGTAAAAAAAGTATATATTGTTGCCTTTCTACAAAAAACTTTTGTGCAATCCAACGTATAAGAAATATAGCTGCAAGTGTTTTAAGTACAATAATAGGTACATCAAACAGAATTTGATGTAGTGTATAGTTTTCTGTATAAAACTTTAACGTTAACCAGATCACCATAAAAATAGTGAAGAAAGCGAGAAGCTTATAATCCGATTTATTAAACTTGAGCGAAATCACCCTCTAAAAATAAGACTCTATTTTTCATTTTACGATATACCTACTTTAGTAAAACGATAAATAGGGTTAAAAAAACGTTCAATATGTATTATTACTCTATAGCATATGGTTAATTTCTAGTATCAAAAATGCCTGTATACCAAATTTCAATACCATCACTACTTGTTATTTTGAGTTTAGGCTTTTCTCCAAAAGCAATTTCATTTATAAATGAATAACGTATCCCGTCAATCATCCCTTGATAGGATGCTGTCATTTTTTGTCCATTATTGTCTACTACAGCATAATAATTTGTGACATTAAAATCTTTATTTAAACGTATTTTTTCTCCAACTCCTTTATACCATACCACCTCATCAAATTGTCCTTTATCTCCTCTTACATATAAAATACCTGCTGCAAAATCATTAGTGCTTTTATTTGAAGAAAGCATTTTACGAATAGCAAAACCAAATTGCCCTATTTCCATGGCTTTTTTTTGGGCTTCAAATTTTGCTTTTTTCTTTTCGAGTTTAATTTCTTTTCTAGACTTCTTTTCTTGAGCAACACTCGTGTTTATAAAAAAGAGTGCCATACATAGCAAGAGTATATATTTCTTCATCATATAAGGTTCGGTTAGTTATACTCATAAAAATATCTAATTTCTATATACTACTAGTAAATACCTATAAATAGTTACTTGTATCATAATAAAATTATAGTATTCTTTCAACTTTGTATATGTATGTATACGCTTTCGCGAAAGCGAACTTGTGAGACCTGCCTGCCATTAGGCAGGTTCATGACCACAGAGAGAGCTAAATAATAAAGCGTGTACCTTCTTTAGTACATAACACAATTTTCTCAAAACGAAAGCTTGGCAATAATTTGTTGATTATCTGCTTTGGTAAGACGTAATAACTGTGTCTCTTTAGTTTCTTTATTCGTTCCGTAATACTTAAATATAGTTACTTTCATAAATGTTGGATTCTCTACTTTCTGATATCGATCTCCATAATAGCGAACTTTAATAAAGTAATCACCCTTGATAGCGTTTTCTACGGTGTACTCTTCTGGACCAAACCCTTCTGTCATATCCTGAGACATCCTCCCTCCTATCTGCGTTTTATTGTGACTGTAATAACACTCTTCAAGATTAGGATCTATAATATGTAAATCGATATCGGTATCATTATGATTCCAATCTACTACCACCCGAACATCCATAGGATTCATATCTTTAAGGCTTTTAGGAACACTATCTATGATAAGATCATTTTTATATTCGTCTACCAAATGTTTAATTTCATTTTTAGCAATGGTTTTAACACCTTCAAAAATGCGTCGTTGGTTATTCTTATAAATACTTCCATCTACAATAGAGATTAATAGATCTAATGCTTCTTGACATTTTCCAATAGTCTCATAAGCTAGTGCTAAATCTCTATACGATTGGGAATCTTCAGGGCGTAACTCTAGAATACGTTCAAAGATATAAGCTGCGATATCATGAGCTTCTTCTAATTGCATTTGGTAGCCAAATACTTTTAAAAGTTCATAATTATCGCCATCCATTTCTGGAATATTAGATACAATTCGTCTAGCATATACATGATGATTAAATGTATGTTTAAAGAAGTTTGCCACATCTATAAAATAAGCAGGCTCTTTTTGATATGAAGTACGTTGTATCTGATAATACTCATACGCTCTTTCTACATTTTTAATCTCTCGTAACTCATTCAGATATGAAGTGCTAATCTTACGATCTTTTACCATAAGTTTTCCTCTATACTTAGTATACGTAGGTCTTACTATAGGATCTGGCGTTACACTAGGAGTCTGACCATTCCCAGAAAGTCTAAAAGCTATTGGTAAACTATAAATAACACTGACTTTTTTACCACGTTGTTCCCCTGGAGTCATTCTAGGAAGAAGTGCAATGACTCTTTTAGCTTCTTCTTCTAAAATAGGGCTGGCACTACGTGCTTTCACATCTTCAATAATACCTTCTTCATTTATGGTAAATTGAGTCATAATTCTAATAGTACCTGAAAGTTGTCTTGGATCATTTTCGGCAACAGATATATCAAAATTTTCATGTACAAATGCACTAACCTTTTGACTCATGCAATCTTTCTTATTAGTCGCATCTTCACAACCAGGATATTGAGGTATTTGTTCTACTACCATAAAAGGTATACCCTCAGTAAAAGTTTCTACATCTAACGTTGTAGTTTCAATTTTTGATTCTTCTAACAATAGTACTTCGTCAATGATCTCTTCTTCTTCCATTATTTCTATAATCTCAGGTGCCGAAGGTGATGATAAATCAATACCAAATGCATCTTCTGATTCTATAATACCATCTTCCAAAGGCAAATCATTAGCAGAAGTATTGCTCGTTCTTCTTTGAGATGCACTTCGATTATCAGCAGCAGCTACTTCTACAGCTTCAACATTCTTTTTTTGTGAAAGAATTCGGTTGTATTCTTCTAACAGCTCTTCGGGTGGTGTAATTTTATAACGTACATAATCTCTCACATCTTCTAGTACAATAAGAGAGGTATAATCTGTTACTAATTGATAGGTAGTCCCTAGTGTTGTAATGGCTTCTTTATTCTCTTTTACGTTTTGTGACAATGTTTGGAGCTTTTCTTTTGCCCAAAGGTGTTTTACGATATCGCTTTTCGCGAAAGCGTTAGAAACAACAATCTCAACTTCTTGAGTCACTGTACCATCATATCCAAATTGTAACGTAATACAATCTCCATTTTTGAGGTTTTTCCCAGCCATTGAAAAATCATTTGTCACTGCTTGCGGTCTATTGGGATAGATTTCTGCTTCTGTATTTGTTGTGGTATACCCTAAGAATTGAAAAGATTCCTCAGTAAGTGTTGCTACTCCTTCATTTGTATCTGAATCTATAAGATTGATATATCCGCCGTGTGTTGTAGTTGCTAGTTGGCGCAAAGCCTGATGATTTGCTTTTACTACACTATTTACAGTAAATACAGGTGTGTTACTATATACATTAAATGTGCTCAAGGTGTGCATCCCATCCGTAAACAATAAGATAGCATCTCCTTTCAATTGCTTGTCGGTTAATATTGAATAATCTGTTCCACCATCATATACTATGTTTTCTAACGTATTTTTGAGAGCAGTCCATTGTCTATTTTTCACGACATAACTCTCCATAGATCTAATCGTATTACTGTATGTAATAAGAGTTACTTCTACCTCTGAAAGTTTGTTGAAATATGCATCTAAAAGTTCGACTTCTTTTTTAAAGTCTCTCCCTTTCATACTCAAAGAAGCGTCCCATAACAACGTAATCTTTTTAAGATTCTTTCTAGTGCGTTTCTTATGGGTTATTGTTGTGTATGCATAGAAATACGCTGCTGTTTGCAATTGTTTCAGTGCTGTTTCTTCTATAGGAATTTGAATACGTATAGGTGTATCAGGTTTATAGTTGTCTTTATGTACGGTAGTCGTAAAATTTTGTTTCCAAGGTGTAAACCCTAATCCATTAATAGTACCCTTTGCTACAATAGGTTTTGTCTTTTGATCAAAAACGGTAATTTTTAGATCAAAGTTTTCTAATTCATTTTGAAAGGCTAATGGTAAATCATAGTAATGGTTTCCTTCTGTAAGTTTTAGTTCTTGCTCATAGGCTAATACAATACGTTTATACCCTTTTGCTGGAATAGGATAAATACGTGCTTTATAATTATTGCCTGTTCCTTTTTCTAATAATGCAGGGTCTACACGTCTACGTACAACAGCTTCAAAAGCAACACGTCCTAATTCTTTATCTACAACAACAGCTTCTCTTAGTTTTCCATTGACATCTAATGCAAAACGAGATACGGAAAACCCATCTCCTAAAGGAAAATCTAAACTACCTTCTAAGACAGCATTGGTAGGATTATAAAATTGCATGTCATAGGTAGTTGTGGCAATATTACCCGTCACAACAACGTCTATATCTAAAGATGAAAGGCCTAGCGGTTTATTATTTACAGTAACAACAGGAATTTTTTGAGCATAAGAAATGGAGTAAAGACATAACAGTCCTAAGAGAATCGCTTTTTTCATAATTGATGGTTTTAAAAATAAAGCTTTGGATGGTTGCGGTCTCTAAATCAAGTACTATGCCATTCGTATATTTTTTTAAAAAATTGAAGATAAAATAAGCATCCTAATTCCTAGAATAATATTGGTATAACAATTTACTATTTTACGGCTACTGCCCATTTCGTCTTAAAATGACTTGTTTCCATTTTCAGAAGTTGTTCTTCTATTTGTTCATCAGTCATTCCTGCTTCTTTCATATATGAAACCGTACGTTCGTCTCGTAACATTTTTTGTCTGAGTACACCAGTAGTTCCCACAACAGCAACCCAACCATGCGGTTTATTGTTCACAAGGAATATAGAGGGGTCTTGATCAAATTCAGGTTGTACAGCAGAAGAACCTTGTCCATATATAGATGGAATTTGAGCAAACAAATGTCCTTGATGTATGGACATAAAACCAGCATCAGACCAATGTTCCAAGACATAGGTACTTTCATCTGTTGGATTTTGTAATTCCATTTCCCAACCTACGCGTACAGGGTTTCCGCTTTGTACCAATGCTATTAATTCTTGTAAATCTCCTGATAATTTGTTTCCATCTCTATCAGCTTCATAAATAACTTCATAAGCGCTTTCTGTAGAAATTTGCGCTTGAGACATACTAAAACATAGTGCTAATGCGTAGTAAATAACTTTTTTCATGATGTGGTTTTTAGTTGGAGCGAAAATATTTAACACAAACCAAGCCTCCTGCCAATGTTATGATAAATAAGTCTCAAGTATTTGTTAAATCCGTAGTATGAAGAATTCATATTACCCAAACCCATGTAAAGCCTATAAACACTTAACATTTCTTTCACTATACTACTGAGGGTTTTTAAGTATTTTTATACTAAAATCACCAAAATGAGAAAGACACTTCTTACAATCGTATTAGCAGTACTATGCACTCCTTTATTTGCAAACACTTCGCTTACTGATGGGTTTATTACTGGAAACCCTGAAATAGGGACTATAAACGCAATGACGTTTGGTCCAGAAAACATTCTATTCATAGGTGATAGCCAAGGTGCTCAAATTGTTGCTATTGATATGAGTACGGCTCCAAAAGCGACCAATGAGAAATTAAACATTCCAGATGTGGAACTCCTTTTAAGTGAACTATTAGGAGCTGATAGCGACCAATTACAAATTATAGATATGGTTGTAAATCCTGCAAATCAGAATATTTACATCGGCGCGCAACATAGTTCTGGTAAATCAGTACTCTTTGTTGTCAATAATAATTCACTAGAAATGGTACCTCTACAGTCCGTTTCCTATACGGCAACTGATGTTTCCAATGCGGTTACCGCTGAGGCAAAGGACAGACGTGGAAGATCACTCCGTAAATGGGCTATTTCTGATTTAAAATATGCAAACGGACACGTAATGGTATCTGGGTTAAGTAATGCTGAATTTGCTTCTACATTTCGATCTATACCATTTCCTTTTACACAACAACAAGACGCAAGCTCGTTAGAGATTTATCACGCTGCTCACGGAAAATATGAAACAGCATCTCCTATAAAA
This sequence comes from uncultured Dokdonia sp., assembly GCF_947492815.1. Taxonomy (GTDB): domain Bacteria; phylum Bacteroidota; class Bacteroidia; order Flavobacteriales; family Flavobacteriaceae; genus Dokdonia. The sequence goes on along the minus strand of NZ_CANLOB010000013.1, from coordinate 85,152 downwards.
GCATTTACAACGACACAAATCAATAATGAATCACATCTTATTGCAAGTTACACATGTACTCCTTTAGTGGTGTTTCCGTTAAGTGAATTAAAATCAGGAGCCCATACAAAAGGTCGTACTGTTGCTGAATTAGGAAACTGGAATACTCCTTTAGATATTATCGAAATGGAAAAAGAAGGTGCTCGCTATATCTTAATGGCAAATACAAATAGAGCCTTAATGAAAATTAAAGTAGCCGATATTGAATCGTTTGGAAATTCATTAACAACTCGAGTTACTGAACGTGCCGACACTGCTGGTGTTGACTTTATCAATCTTCCATTTGTAAATGTGCAACAACTAGATAAACTGAATGATACAGAATTTGTATTTATTCAACGAGAAGCCTCTGGTAAATTAGCATTAAAAACAAGTAGTAACCGTTGGTTATAAGTTATTTATATATAAGAAGAAGTGTCATTAGCATACTTCTTATACTACTAGCCTTGGAGATGAATGCACAATCTCCAAGGTTTTCTTTTGCGAGTGATACCCTAACGCTAAAAAAAGCTAACGGTTCAAAAAAAACACCATTTACGGTTTATAAAGGGGCATATACTACTATTGACCAAACGATCCATAAAAAAGCAATCCTAGGAGAGTATACGCAAAATGAGACTACTATAAACTTTATTCCATTGCTTCCTTTTCAAAAAAATAGTGATTATACAGTAATTTATGGTAATGAAGTCTTTCCTTTTACAATAGCGCTAAATCCGTCGTATAAAAAACTAGCGATAACTACTTTATATCCAAATACTGATACAGTACCATCCAACTTTTTAAAATGGTATGTACAATTTTCAAAACCCATAAACCCTACAAAAGTATACGACCATATTACACTAATCAATAATCGAGATGGAACCGAAGTAGATCGCGCATTACTCCCGCTTGAAACACCTTTAGTCTCAGATGACGGAACCTTACTTACATTATGGATTGAACCTGGACGTCAAAAAAGAGATTTGGGTCCTAATAAACGTCTCGGAGAAGTACTTATCCCAAATGAATCCTACACACTATTAATTGACAAAAACCTAAAAGATCGTCAAGGAATTCCCATGGAAATGGATTTTAAACATTCTTTTACGATCAGTAATGCTGATCGTAAAAAACCATCTATTACATCTTGGGAGCTACAGCCTCCTCTAGCAAATACAAAAGATCTACTAGTCATAACTTATAAAGAATCTTTAGACTATGGAAGCCTTCAAAACAACTTGCAGATTATAACTGCATCTGGTAATATTATAGCTGGTGACTTTACTATTCTTTCAAATCAAAATAGCATTTTATTCAAACCTTTAAACGTTTGGAATAAAGAAACTTACATCTTAAAATGTAAACCTATTATTGAAGACTTATCTGGTAACAACTTAGAGCGATTATTCGACCAAGATGTTACTACCAAAAAGATGGCTCCTATCCTAGAACGTTCTTTTCGTGTAGAGTAAAACTAAATACATAAAATCATTATTGCTGCTCAGCTAGCCATTGTATATAATTTATAACTTTTTGTAAGGCACCATTACTTTCATCATTGGTATGATTAATAGCTATAGAACAATTGTATGCAGGGAAATGTATAAATAGTGTGCCCCAAAATCCTGAATGCATATAAGCTTCTATGTCTGATTTTTTTCCTTTAATATAACCAAAACCTAGACGATACTCCGTCAGTGGATCTCCAGAAAATTCAGATTTTAAAAGCATTACCGGTAATGTCTCTTGTTTTTCATAGACTTTACCTGAAAATAATGCTTGCAAGAATACTGCTAAATCTCTTGTAGTAGACTGCAATCCTCCACCACCATATAAATCTACAGAGTTATCCCAATCTGATGCATCTAGAGTTTCCATATATCTCCTTACTGATGTTGGCAATCCATCAGGACGGTCTTCTAAAGATTCTAACCATGTAGAAGTCATCCCAAGTGTATCAAATTTTAATAATTCCCGTATACCTTCCGCTAGTCCTTTGTTTGTTTGTTTTTCTATAATTTCTCCTAACAAAACATAGCCTGTATCGCTATAATGATAGTTTTCTCCTGGAGCTCCTTTCGGCTCACCGTGATCCATCGCCCATTGTATTTGTTCGGTACGCGTCCAGCGTTTATAAGGATCTTTAGCTGCTTCGGTGATATAATCCATATTTCCTTCGGCATAATCAAAAAGACCGCTCGTATGTGTCATACATTGTTTTATAGTAATATGAGAGGGTGTGTATCCTCCTTTTTCTAAAATGGCAATATGCTCCTTAGAAATATAATTTGTAATCGGATCGTCTATAGACACGAGTCCTTTTTCGCGTAAGCGTAAAATACTTGTAGCTACAAAAGTTTTTGTTAAACTTGCGATTCGAAAAGGTTGATCAGGAGTAAGTACATGATTTTTTGTCATACTATCATATCCCGATGCGCCTGAAAAATCAATACCTAATTGAGGAGAAATCACCGTAAGGGATACGCCAGTAACAGTTGCATCTGTAGATTGTACTTCTTCTTCTAAAATACGAGTAAGGATTTCTTCATGAGAACCTGTATAGTTTACAGCATCTTTTTGACTTTTGCAGCTTAAAAGACATAGTACTAAGCCAAATACATAATATTTCATTGTCATTCTATTATTTTTTTACAAAGATGATGCTTTCGCGAAAGCTACCATTGTAAAAATTCGTCATGAATACTTTGGTCGGACTTGTATAAAGGCTGGAGTTTTCAATAATTGTGCAGGTGTAAACGAAGTATACCGTTTAATTTCTTTGATAAAATGACTCTGATCATAGTACCCATATGCATCTATATAATGCTGCCAATCTGCATTTTGAGTAGTATACAGTTCACGTACCGCTTGTTTATAGCGTTGCAATGATTGGAATTTTTTAGGAGTCAATCCCGTATCCCTTTTAAAATGACGTTCTAAAGTCGAATAAGAATATTTTGTAGCTTCCATAATCGTTTTAAGATCACAGGTCGCACTTATTTCTTGTGCCATTTCTATAACAAAGCCTTCGCGTTCCTTTTTATAATGCGTAACCAACCATTGGTCTAACTCGTCTGCTATTTCTGTTGCTGTAAGGGTTTGTAAGTGTGTTTTAAATTGCTCTATTTGAGAGTCAAACACATCGTCTGTATATGCAATAGAATCTCTCATGATTGCATCTGAATCAAGATTTAAAAAGGGTTTTAAAGAAGAAAGGCCTCTAGACTTAAATTTAATAATAATGCAGGAGGTAAGATGTGTCAAATCCATCACTACTTCTTTATGAATAAAGCTAAATAGCTGACTTTTATTAGACTTGATACGTTTTCCCATATAATCTATCGTATAATACCCATCCAATACGATGATCATATCTGGTGTAATACCAGGATATGCATATAACTGGTTATTTCCAAAAGACAACTGTGTAATATCCTCTACAATCCAATAGTGGTCGATGTGACGTTGCAGTTCTGGAATTTGAGGTTCAAATAACATAGACATTCATTAAGTATACTAAGATAGACGCTTTTTATTGTTTTTTGTGACATTTTATGTATTAAAACTAATTCTTATTAATCTTTCTAAAAAACAAAAGACTATACAAATAATATATAGCCTTTTATTACTATGTATAGTATACTAAGGTTCTTTTTAAGCATTAGGAATCGTACTACCACCTCCAGAAATACAAAGATTCATCGCACGTAAATCACCAGCACTAGAATTTGATACTGCACTCCAAATAATTTGTCCAACCATCCAGCAATGAACCATTCCGCCTCCCGTAACTGTACTTAGCTCTTTTTTTGTTAGAACATCTCCTAAATTTTGCACATTTTTTAACATAATAGTATATTTTTAAAATTAATAACACATTAATATACAGACATTTAACTTTAAAATTTATATCGTTTCGTAAGTGTACAAAGCGATTGAGTAAGTGTATCTGTTAGTATCGTATTATGAAACGCTTATTAATCATATAATACTAATTATCAATATTTTACATTAACACATTCTATATTCATGAATCTCGATATATCCACCAGTAAGACACGATCGGACGTAACCATCTGTAAATCAAATATTTTAACCTTAGTATACACTGTTTAATTTTTAAAATATACTATTATGAGAAAAAAGAATCTGAATGAATTAAAATTTAAAAAAGAGATAATTTCTAAACTCGCTATTGGAACTATCATAGGAGGAGGAGGATCATCCTCAGATCCAGAAGAACTTCCTCAATCATTTAATGAAGAAGAATGCTATTGGTCTAAAGGCAATGCTGATGCATCAAATGCATTTTGTTAATCATGTATTGAAATTGCATAGTTAAAAATGTATTCAGATAAGGTATTTAAAAATACCTTATCTGTTTTAAAAACTTAAAAAGAAATAAAATGGGTATTCGTATAATTTCTAAACAAGGTTTTGATTTTCAAATAGGAATTTTAGTTTCCGAAATGGAATATATTAGAAATGATACTTATTGGTTATTAAAAGAACAAGGCCTCACCATGAGAGGTTTAGATTTTAATTTTGATGACTATAGTAATAGTATTGGAACCTTATTATTACATATTGCTAGTCATGAGTTTAAGTTTCAATTAAATCATTTTTATAAAAGAAATATAACAAAAGAGGAATTCAAAGTGTATGGTAATGCTATGCCGTCTATGATGGATAAGCGACTTGTATTTGGAAATAATTTAGATTTCTATTTGGAAGAACTAGAATCAATTAGAAAAAATACGTTGTCTTATTTAAAAAATCTAAACGATGAATGGCTATTTAAAGAAATAATTCGTGCTAATGGCAAAAATATGGGGAATTATTATTATCATTTAAGACACATCATAGATGATGAGATTAATCATCAAGGACAAATAAAAATTACTCTAAAAAGATTAAAAGAAAAGAAAAATCTAATTACATAAAATATAATGATACTTTATACGCTTTCGCGAAAGCGTACCCATTAAGATTATATCTTAGCTTGATAGGTATATAAATCAAAGTACCTGCCTTCTTTGGCTATGAGTTCTTCATGGGTACCTTGCTCAGCAATACGACCCGCTTCTATCACTAAAATCTGATCTGCTTTCTTGATGGTACTTAAACGGTGTGCAATCACAATCGTCGTTCTGTCTTTAACAAGTTCAGTGAGTGATTTCTGTATTAATGCTTCACTTTCTGTATCTAGATTTGAAGTAGCCTCATCTAGAATAATGATTTTAGGATCTGCCAAAATAGCTCTTGCAATGGCAATACGCTGTCGTTGACCTCCAGAAAGTTTAACACCTCGTTCTCCTATCAATGTATTTAATCCGTCTTCAAACCGATCTGTAAACTCATTTACATATGCAGCTTTTACAGCTTGTTGTAAGCGTTCTTCACTTGCATTAGGTCTAGGAAATAAGATGTTTTCACGTATCGTTCCTTCAAATAAGAATTCATCTTGTAGAACGACCCCTAGATGTTTTCTAAAACTACTTAACTTCACGTTAGATAGATCTTGATGATCTATAGAAATAGTACCTGAATCTGGATTTAAAAACGTAGCACTCAATCCTGCAATCGTAGATTTTCCTGAACCAGAACTCCCTACGAGCGCTACCACAGAACCAGCTGGCGCTTTAAAACTTATATCATGTATGACCTCTTTTCCTTCTTCATATGCAAATGAGACCTTATCAAACTGTAAGTCTCCTTTAAAATCTGTTAAAGCCACCGTACGATCCCCTACTTCATCTTCTGGTGTCATATTCATCAGTTCTTCCGTACGGTCCAATCCTGCAAGCGCTTCTGTCAATTGACTCCCAATATTACTCATCTGAACAATAGGCGCGATCATTAATCCTAAATACAATGTAAACGATAAGAACTGTCCTGTTGTCATTTCTTCTTGAATCATAAAGTATCCTCCTATTCCCATAATACCTACTGAAGCTAATCCCAGTAAAAATGTAGAAGAACTAGACATTACTGCTGTTGCTGTAAGACTCTTTTTTACATTTTGAAATAAAAGATCTACTCCTTTTTCAAATGATTTATTTTCTTGATCTTCTGCATTAAAACCCTTAATCACACGAACTCCAGCTAGTGTTTCTGTTAACCTTCCTTTTACTTCTGCATTGATCTTTCCTCTATTTCTAAAAATAGGACGGATATACTTAAATGCACGTAACGCTACATATCCAAAAATCCCAACAGGCAAAAACACAAAAAGTGTCATCCACGGATTAATTTGTATTAATAACACAACCGAAACAATAGCCGTAATAGTGCCGCCTACCAATTGTACCAATCCTGTACCAATTAAATTACGCACGCCTTCTACATCACTCATAATACGCGATACTAAAGCACCAGACTTTTCATTATCAAAAAAACTAATAGGAAGTGATAATACTTTTTTCTGTACTTGTGCTCGTAATTCTGAGATTACGTATTGTGCCTGTACACTTAGAATTCTAGTTAATAAAAATGAGGTAATGGCTTGTACTAATAACGCCGCCCCAACAAGCCACAAAACATTATCTAGCCTATCCATATATTTACAGAATACAATCTCATCAATTAATACTTGCGTTTGCCATGGCAATACTAAACTTGCCATTCGACTAATTGCAATAAGAATCAATCCAATAAAAACGAGCTTACGACGTGGCCATATAATCGTTTTAAAAGCTTTCCCAATAGTAATTCTTGATTTTTTATCTTTTTTAGAATCTTTTGAAACGTTTTGTGCAAATTCTCTCATGTATAATATCCCTGTAAATAGTATCTCAAAGATAGGTATAGTTCTAACTATTTATAGCAAAGTTTATCATAGATATACTTTACTATAAATTATGTAGGTTAAAATAAACAGTTCATTTTAAAACCGATAAAAAATACTTATTTTCAGGGTCTAAAACAGTAATACAGTACAAATTACCTATAACATAAATTCTATGATTAAAAATAACATTGCTTTTATATTCACAAGCTTTATCATTCTATGTTCATCTATACAGCTACAGGCACAAGAAATTCCAGATGGATGGCATTTATTAGATAAGAAAAAAGATGGATATCCTGGAATAAGCTTAGATAAGGCATATAAATTATTAAAAGACAGAACACCTCAACCTGTGATTATTGCTGTCTTAGACTCTGGTTTAGATATTGAACACGAAGATTTAAAAAATCGTGTTTGGAAAAATGAAGATGAAGTTTCTGGAAATAATAAAGATGATGACGGTAATGGATTTATAGATGATACTATTGGTTGGAATTTTATAGGAAACACTAATGGAGAAAGTTTAGTAGCCGAAACGTTAGAGATGACACGAATTTATAGAGAATATTTAAAACGTTTTGGCACAAAAGACAAATATACCATTACACCCGAAGAAAGAGAAGAGTATTTAGTTTTTCTAAGCTTTAAAGAAAAATACGAAGAAGCACAGCAGACATGGCAAGAGCGATATAATAATTCTAAAGAAGAAGCTGATTTTTTAACTTCATTAGTTCCTCCATTACAAAAAGCATTAGATAAGGAATCGTTTAGTAGAAAAGATGTAGAAAAATTTAAACCTCGTTCTTCTTCTATTGAAAAAGTGAAAGCAACCTATTTACGAGTATTAGATCAAAATAGTAGAATGACTTCTGAGAGTATTATTGAAAGATACACCTCATCAGTAAGTCGCCTAGAAGAAGTTGAACTTCGACTTAAATATAACTACAGTCTTGATTTTGATGGACGTTCTATCGTTGGGGAAGCAATATCAGGATATGGAAATCCTGATGTGTCAAAACGATCTGAGCATGGAACACATGTTTCAGGTATTATAGGAGCTCAAAGTGATAATAAGATTGGTATACGAGGAATTGCAACAGAAAGTATTATCATGCCTATACGTAACACGCCTATGGGGGATGAAGCAGATATAGATGTATCTAATGGAATACGATATGCTGTAGATAATGGAGCGCGTGTTATCAATATGAGTTTTGGTAAAGATTATTCTCCACAAAAAGAATTGGTAGATGCTGCCGTAAAATATGCACAAGAAAAAGGAGTGCTACTCATACATGGTGCTGGAAATGATCATACAAATATTGATTATTACTACAGTTTCCCTTCTTCTTTACTCTTAGATGGTAGTGTAGCGACCAATTGGATCGAAGTTGGTGCTACATCTGGCAACTATAATGAAGATTTTGTGGCTAGTTTTTCAAATTATGGAAAAAAAGCAGTGGATGTCTTTGCTCCTGGCGTTGATATTTATTCAACCTTACCTAATAATGAATATGGAAATCGTAGTGGTACGAGTATGGCTTCTCCTGTTGTAACAGGGATTGCTGCATTATTACTTTCTTATTTTCCAGAATTAACTCCAGAAGAAGTTAAAAGTATTATAGAAGATTCTGCGGTATCTGTATCGTTAGAGGTACATCAACCTGGAACTGAAGAAACGGTTCCTTTTGACACATTATCTAAAACAGGAAAAGTAGTTAATGCCTATGAAGCTGTAAAACTAGCCATAGAACGTACTAAATAAGTCATCACTAAACTACGTTGTGTTATTGATATCTATAACATGACGTAGTTATTATAAGTTATTTATTTCCGCTCCATAACTTATTCCCAATAATCATAGGAATTACCTCTTTTTTATAGTTTCTACTTAAAGGAATTTTATAATCCTTGATATGAATTTCATGAGACTCTACAGTATCTATTTTTGATATTGCAACTACATATGATTTATGTACCCTAATAAAAGCCGTTTCATCTAATTTTTCAATGACATTTTTAAGAAACAGTAATGTAATATAGCGTCTTTGCGTAGTTTGAATGATCACATAATTTTGCATGGCTTGTACAAAAAGAATATCATTTATATAGATCTTTTCATACTTTCCATCACTCTTAATAAAAAAACAATCTTGTTCTTCCTGGAGAATTATAGAAGTATCTGATTGTTGTAAAGCATATTGATTTTTTGCTTTGGTAACTGCTGCAAAAAAACGATTAAAAGAAATGGGCTTTAGTAAGTAATCTAGTACATTCAATTCAAAACCTTCTATAGCATAATTAGGATATGCCGTTGTTAGAATAGTCATAGGAGCATGCACTGTCATTTTTAAAAAATCTAACCCATTGATAACTGGCATCTGAATATCTAGAAATAATAAATCGATATCCTTAATAATTACTGATGAGTTTACTTCTAGTACAGAACTATAACTTCCTATACATTCTAAAAAATCAATTTCGTGTATGTAGTTTGTAATACACTCTCTAGCTAAAGGTTCGTCATCAACAACTATACATTTAATCATGCTGTTACTTTTTGAAGTTGAACATGAGTCTGCTTTGCTAATGTTAAGGTAAGCTGTACCGTATACTGATCTTTATTTTCTGTAACCAGCAACGTATAGATATCAGGATATAATAAATCAAGACGACGCTTTACATTTTTAAGTCCTAATCCTTTATATGAAGTGTTTTCTAAAGTATGTGTCTGTATCTGAAAATTAGCACTATTCGCTATAAAGAGTGTGAGTATATTCTCTTGCAAACTCAAGTCAAATTGAATCCATTTCTTTAACTGATGATCTTCTGTTAAGTGCTTAAATGCATTTTCTATAAAAGGAATTAAAATAAAAGGAGCAATCATCATATCGGTACCGACCGTTTCTGGATAGGATTCTTTTAAAGAAAAATTATCATTCTGGCGTAAGCTTTCTAACTCTATAAAACTCTTAATATATTGTATTTCATTACTTAACTGAATGGTTGGCGTATTACACTCATACAATTGATAGCGTAGTAAACTAGAAAATTTCACAAGAGATTCAGATGCCATTTCTGTATTCTTATTGATAAGTACAAAAATGGAATTAATTGTATTAAATAAAAAATGAGGATTAAACTGTGATTTCAAAAACTTAAGTTCCGTTTCTAGTTTTTCTTTTTCTAAAAGTTGTTGCTTCTTTTGGGATAATAACCAATTTTTAGCCAATTTAATACTCATTCCTAAGGTCATCGCTGCAACACAAGATGGAAATGCATTATTCTTAAAGATAGCGACTGGAGAAGCAGGAGATATTTTAAACAATTCATAAGGAGAAATCCCTACAATAGCACCTGCTATATAATAGTTACATGTGATCAATAACGCAGTTCCTACTAACGTAGTAATAAGACTTCCCAAAAAAGAAACATACTTCCGTTTTTCTAAAAAACTTGGGATTAACACATACAAACAGAAGTAAACCCCTATGCCTTGGAAAACAACATATCCCAAATATTTAATAATATTTTGAGGTTCTAATAATGTATTAAAAATGCGAATCATACTCCCCTCATAGACAGACCACCATATAAAATGATATAGCGCCCACAATATAATATGGTGTCCTTTATATCGTGTAATTTGAGAAATGATAGTTTCTAATCTCTGAGTCATCCCATAAAAATACAATAAGCAATACGTTTATACCACATCATATTTGATAACAGGTACGATATAATTGACAAGTGGTAGCCTATCGAAAAATACATGCTACAAATACTTGTTTTTCCTATAGCACGCCGTTTATAAAGAATCTGCAACCTCTTAGCAATCCTATTTTCTTTCTACGTATTCTCTATGGTTATTGCGATACAAACAATCCTAAAATTATGAGAATTCGTATTCTATTTATCCTGCTAATGACCACATATGTAAGCTATAGTCAAATAAGTGGCCAAGTTATAGATGCCAATAACACCCCTATTCCATTTGCCAATGTGATACTCTATAATGACCTCACAAAAGAACTTACAAAAGGTGTCATCACTAGTGAAACTGGTGCTTTTTATATAGATGATATCCCAGATGGACATTATACCGTACAAATACATTTGATTTCATATCAAACATGGAATTCAGAGTCGTTCGCTTTCGCGAAAGCGGATACAAAAACATTCCCAAACATCATACTTTTAGAGGAAGCAACCGCACTGGACGAAGTGGCTATTGTCGCCAAAAAGAAACTCATAGAACGCACTCAAGAAGGGAGTGTCATTAATGTGCAAAGTAGTATTTTGACCAAGGGAAGCTCTGCTTTACAAGTATTAGAACGTTCACCAGGAGTCATTTTAGATCAACGTAACAATAGTTTTTCTCTAAATGGAAAGAGTGGCACTACCATTATGATCAACGGAAAAACACAACGCATCCCAACTTCAGATCTTATTACACTGTTACAAGGAATGAGTGCCGACAATATTCAGAAAATAGAATTGCTCACCAATCCCTCTGCTCGTTATGATGCCGATGGGAATGCAGGTATTATCAATATTGTTATGACTAAAAATGAAGCATTAGGTACACGTGGTAATGCTACCGTTTCTGCAGGATATGGAGAAGGAGTAAAACAAACATCAAGTGTATCGCTTAATTATGGTAGCGAAAAAACAACGCTATATGGTTCTTATTCATTCTCATATGACGATACCTATAGTACTTGGAATGGTCTTGGGAGTACCAATATTCCCGTATTTGGGGGAGAAACATTTATTGATTTCACCAGTGAAACCTCCCAACTCAATAGAAGTCATAACCTAACATCGGGTATCGAATATCAACTCAATAAGGCCTCGCTTTTTGGAGCAAGTATCACCTACAATCAATCAAATCCATCTATTCGAACAGATAACCGTGGTCTGTATAATTTCCCCATCAATCCTTTTCTGGATGCACGTATCAATCTTAGAGCTAATGGCCAATGGAAAAATTACAATACCTCTGCTTTCTATGAAACTAAAAATGACAATCATACTTTTGGTATTACGGCAGATTATATAAACTATAAGAATGATACCCCAAACAACGTACAAAGCATATATCTTGATGAAAATGGTATGCCTTTTCAACCTGAAGGTGAGATTTATAACAATGGAAATCGAGGAACCAATAGCACTTCTATAGATGTAGGTGTTTTAAAAATAGATTATAGTAGACCTATCAATGAAAAGCTCACCTTAGAAGGAGGTGTAAAAGGCTCTCTCTCAAAAACAACCAACAATGCACGTATTGAGATACAAGAAGGCGACACTTTTATTACCGATCTTAGGTTTGTAAATATCAATGAAAATACAGAACAGATTGGTGCTATTTACGGAATTGCAAATTACGCTCTTAGTAATTCTATAAATGCACAATTAGGTGTACGTTATGAATATTGGAATCAAGAGTTTGATGATGCAAGCTTAGATCGCAGTTTTGGACAATTATTCCCGTCTGTATTTGTTACCAAGACACTTTCAGATACAAAAAGCTGGAACCTCGCTTACAACCGCCGAATTACACGACCAAGCTATAATGATCTTGCTTCTTTTTTAAGTTACAATAGCCCCACCTCTGTTTTTAGTGGAAATCCGCAACTCTCACCTGCTATTACCAATAGCCTCACAATTACCTATGCGTATAAAGCCTATAGTTTTTCTGTAATAGCAACACAGGAAGATAATCCATTAGCGCGTTTTCAGGTTACTGAAGATGACCGAAGTGATCTTGCTATTATTGCTCCACAAAACTTGAAATATCAGAATAGTATAGACTTCCAATCTAATATTCCTGTCAAAATAAATAATTGGTGGCAATTAAATGTAAATGGAACCATTGGTGTACGACAATTTAAATTACTCCATACAAGAGAGCAACTCACACATGATTATGTGCATTATAATTTTAATGGAAGTCAGACGATACAATTCCCATCAAAAATATCTTTAGAAGTCTCAGGATGGTATACATCAAAGCATTTTAATGGAAGTGCCACTGTGCAAGGGTTTGGAACTGTAAATGCAGGACTTAAAAAAGAATTTAAAAATGGAAGTAGTTTACAACTAAGTGTCACCGATATCTTTAAAAGCATTGATATTAAGTCACAAGTAGGTGATCTTACACGAGAAGCCTATGATAATGTATTTGATGTGCGTTTTTTACCAGAATCTGCCGTATCAAGTATCTGGCGACTCAGTTTCTCATATCCGTTTGGAAATACAAAAGTAAAAGAAGGAAATAGTAGATCTAGCGCCGATAGTGAAAAGGCTAGAATCCAAAATTAGTACCATTTAATCCGCAAACGCTTGAAATTCGACTAGATGCAATCCTGGATTAGCACTATTACGAATCAAGTTAAGACGAACATATCGAGCTTTTGTGGGTTTTATAATATCTTCTTGCCCTTCAGAGACTGATAGTTTTCTGTTCTCACTTTGATCTACTACTTGTTTCCATGATATACCATCTAATGATACATCAATCGTATATTCATAGTAGCGATACCCATCCCAAAAGGTATAGGTTTTAAAACGTGTAAGTTCATGAGCTTGTTCTAAGTCTATGATTACCCAATTATCACCATTGGTATGTGTTCCCCAATGATCCCAGCGGGCAATTTCTCCATTATTGATAAGGGAAGGAACACCTAACTCATTATCACCATGACAGGTACTCACTGGTTTCCCTGTGGTTAAACTCGTTTCTAATCCTAATTGTACGTATTCTTCATACCAAGAAGCACCTATCTGATCACCAGACGTATCAAACAAGCCAACCTTTATTGTTTTAGAATCCTTAAGTAGGATAGAATCTGTATATATACTACTTGTCACTGTAGGTGTACTTCCATCTGTAGTATATCGTAAAACCCCATCGCGTTTTGAAGAAAAATGAAAGGTTGCTGTATCGGCAAACTTATGATTCTCCCAACTATGAGGAGGTAAATCATTAACAATTCCTGTAACCTTAGCCTGAATAGGTGCTAAGAAATACTTCTTTTCTAACGTTTGTCCGATAGGCGTACCATTTCTAAAAGCTTGAAAAGAAACCAGTCCCGATTCTTTTAATATTATAGGTAAAGAATACATACGATCCGTATTTGTGGGTATACGTCCATCTTGAGTATAACGAACTTCTATGTCATTGTGAGCCGACTTAATGTGCAATGACAATAGATCTTCAAATTCAAAATTCTCATAACGATTTGCATCGTCCCAATCCCCTTGAGTTAATCCACTTTCAGTCAGTGTAAAAGGAAACAAAATCGCTTCTAACTGTTGGTCAGATTTTTGATTTCTAGAAGCATATGTACCATAATCAGTGGCATTTGTATTCCATAAACGTTCGCTCATAGCTGCTAAACGTTTTCGTAAAGTGATTAATTCTTTATACTGTCCTTGTTCCCAAGCACACATGATTCCTCCAATAATCATAGATGTACTGTCTTTAACGCGATGTCCTGGTAATTCTTTAGGTGTTTGATCGCCTTTCCATTGGTTAGGTGACCAATCATAGATTGTTTCTGGAGACCATTTACGATTATTAACAACATATAGAGGTTGCCAAGAAGCATTAATGACAATATACCCATCATGTGCCAATTTTTGAGGGGTATAATCGGTCATATTCCACGCCATAATCACAAAATCCTTCGGAATCTTCACCTCACTTTCCAATTCAAAACCTGTCCAAATCATCGGAGTTTTTCCGATAGCTTTCACTTGCGTTCCTACGCGAACAATAAAATGATGGTATAGATCTGTTAATGATTCTAATTCGTGTGCTTTCATATACGCCTCTACTTGTGGGTCATTCTCAAACCCGCCCATATATACCTCATCACCTCCAATATGGATATACGGGCTTTCAGGAAATGCTTCGGCAACTTCTTCTAACAAAGTCTGAATACCTTCATACACCTGCTCACTTCCCATATTTAACGTATAGTAGTTTTCTTTGCTATTTTCAATACCCCAACGTTGGGCATCAGCACGAATAAAAGCGTTTGAATGTCCAAGCATATCAATTTCTGGAATTAAGGTAACTCCATACGCTTTCGCGAAAGCGTTTAAAACCATCAAATCTTCTTTAGAATAATGCTTCTCAGTACGTAACTCTGGAAATGCATCACTAGAAAAAGTAAATAAACCATCATCGGTAAGATGTAAATGCACATATTTTACCTTATAAAACCCAGCTAAAACAATAAGCTGTTTCAAGGTATTTACCGAATGCCAATTACGAGATAAATCAATCATTAACGAACGATATTCATGATCAGGTTGATCTGTAATGATTCCTTTAGGAAGTAGAAGACTTTTATTTGTTTCTACTAAAAGCTGAGATAAGGTTATAATCCCATAACGCACAGCACGATCACTACCGCCTTGTATGACAATAGCATCGTCAGAAATAACAAGTTTATAGGCTTCTTCAGGCATTGGAATATCAATGGAAAGTACGAGCCTACTTGATAGTTGACTTTCCAAGATAGGGTATGAAGCATTGGGATTAAAGATAATTTGGTTTAGTAAATACTGATAATCTCCAAATTTTTTAACAGCTGTATGCTGCTCTTTTAGAAGTTTTTAAAGATCTATAAAATCTCCTGTAAAAGCAATTTCGTGCGGCACAGGAACAATAGAATGGTTATAATTACCTATACTTTTTTGCTTTTTACAGCTAGTGATACTAATACATATACAAAGTATGATGAGCCTATAAAAAATATTCATATCGATAAAGTATTAAAACCACTCCCCTTCTATCTAAAAAGAAAAGGCTACAACGAAGCTATTAAATATAATAATCACAATATGCAACCGAAAAGTTGCACATTAGAATAGTTTTTGTATATTAGCAACCAATTAGTTGCATTAATCAAAAAATCAAGAACAATGAAAGACATTATTTCAAAAGAACAGTTATTTAATCATCCTATTCAGAAAGTATGGGATGCAATTACCCATCAAGAGCAAATATCAACATGGTTTATTCCAGCTACATTTAAAGCAGAAAAAGGATTTCAATACACATTTAACGCTTCTGGAGGAGACTGTTCTCCTATACGAGGTGAAGTGTTAGAAGCAACACCTTACACCCTTATCTACTCTTGGATTGTTACAGAAAACCCTATGAAAACTATTGTAAAATGGGTATTAGAAGAAGTAGATGGTGGTACAAAATTATATTTAGAACATTCTGGAATTTCAAACTATCACGGAGAGACTGCTATTGATATGTTTCTGAGTTTTAATGCTGGGTGGGACAGTTGTTTAGCAGGACTTACTAACTATTTAAAAAATATCGTACATGCAGGATAATATTACAAAAATATTAAAAGCGATTTCTGATCCTACAAGGCGTGAATTATTTCACGCCTTAGTCATTGCTGCAACAGCTTTGCCTATTACACAGGTTTCTGCACAGTTTAATATTACTAGACAAGGAATTACAAAGCATCTAAAAACATTAGAAAATGCAGGCTTAATTACGATTACTACCTCGGGGAGAGAACGGTTTTGTAAAGCAGAAGCCCAACCTCTGCAGGAAGTAAAAAACTGGTTACATTTTTATGAAAAATTCTGGGATACTAAACTAGATCAATTAGGAGATTTTTTAGATCAGAAAGAATAATCAAATTACTTTTTTAAATAAACGTTTGCTCCGTTTGCAATTAAAAATTCTTTCCAAACAGGTATATCTCTATTTTTCAGAGACGTATATCCTGCATCGTAGATGTTCTTAAATTCTTTCTTTGGCTCTGTATGCCAAACATCTTCTTCTTTGTCATAAACGAAATCGAGTAAGCCTAATTCTTCTTGTAATTCATTTAATAAATACTGTCTAAAGGTTCCTCCATAAATAATTGTATCTATACCATAAATGGATAAAATAGGATTATCAGTATCTATAGGTTCACTAATAACATATCTAAGACTACGTAATGGAATTAATTTTGGTGCTTGATAATACCAATCAGTAAAAATCTTTTCTTTTTCTTTAGTAGAACTTGGTTTATCTCCCCAAGATTTTAACCAAAAGTGATCTTTTGAATCATTACGTAATGATTCAAAAGGCCATTTAAAAGATTCTTGTAGCTCTTTATGATCTTCATTCCAATTATAAAAAAATGGAAATTCTGTAGAGATGTCATTTCCATCTTCGTCAAAGTCCCAATCAGGAATATATTTTTTTCTATCTATAGTATGTAAAATTTTTAAAAACGCTTTATGATTTTTGGAGAATTTAATAGCATATTTTTTCTCAGCTTTGTCTATTTCAGAATCTGTCATTCCGATCCATTTAGCTCCATATGCCCAATCTTCACATACGAATTCAGTATCATTACTTTTAGGATTCACACTCCAAAAAGCTTCTGTACGTTCTTTAACCCAATAAAGGAAATCAGTAAAATCTTCAGGTATTGTCATTGTTAATTTTTAAAATGCTTTTTTGGTTTTAATTAGATACACCACGTTTTCTTTTACCCCATCATCTTTCTTATCTGTAAGTAAAAAGCCAAACTTTTCTAGTAGTTTTTTAGAAGGTTGATTATTCTGATGGGTATATGCTTCTATAGCGTGTAAGTCCAATGTATCAAACCCAATGTTTACAACAGCATTTAATGCCTCTTTCATATACCCTTTTCCTTGATAATCTGGATGTAAATCATATCCAACTTCGGCAGTTTTCCGATCTTTTGAAAATTGCCAAAGTGAGATAGCTCCTATATATTGATCTGGATCTTCTTTTAAGGTAATCACCCAATAGATACTCGCGCCTACTTGCCTATCTAGCAAACGATCTTTAATAAAAAGATCTATTTGTTGTAAAGATGTAGGGGGAACACGCTGTATATATGTATTTACTTCAGGAGCTGAACGCATATAAAAAATAGTCTCCCGATCTTCTAGTCTTGGCGCACGAAGACATAAACGTTGCGTTTCTATGTTTTTTGAAGGTATCGCATTTGTCATTTTGTTTCCCATGGTTAAAGATATAATTAATAGCATAGCTATATACCATATTAGCTTAAAAAAAAATAGTCTTTAAAGTGTTAATAAACAGTCGAATGCCTGTTTATTCAAATATATGATTCGTCTAGTTTTGCTTTGGAAAAACTCAAAACATAAAACCAAAGACGATGAAAACAACACAAAAAAAGTACGTATTCGTATGTATGCTATTGTTGGGAATGCTCTATAGTTGTTCGCGACCTACACTAACAGCTATTCAACCTTCTACAGCATATCCAAGACAGATTTTAAGCACAGAAGGAAGTGGTTTATTTGCAGCAAGTGCGGTATGGGATCACAATTTACCAAGCGAAACAAACTTAAATACTGCTTTTCTCTCTGCAAGGTATTTTCAATTACCAGATGCCGCTAGTAGTGGTAATCATCCTATTGCATTGAGAACTTCTAAAGGAACTTCTAATACTGTAACTAATGTAAATGTATTAACACCTTCTGGTACTTGGCCAAATCCAAGAATAGAAGAAATTATGATTAATAATATAGCAGAGCAAACTTCAATAGATGCAAATTACCTTCTTGCTATTTCTGTAGCTAATGGAGATGCAGATGCTATTGTAACGATTAATGGAACTGATGTTCCAACTATTTTCACATCTGCCATTCCTACAGATTACTTTAATGGCCATGTGCCTGCTACGTATGGATACCCTGTATATCATTATAGTTTACACATAGCAATTTTGGAGGACCAGAATTGGGGAAGTACCATACAAGTGGCTTTACGTAATCATGATGGAAGTACAAGTCCTCAACAATCTTATACCTTTCCAAGTAGCAATGCTACTGTAGATAGTGATAATGATGGATTATTAGATACTTGGGAGGAAAACGGATATACAGCAGCCAGTGGTACTGTTATTGACCTAAAAGCATTAGGTTGTGATCCAAAACGCAAAGATCTTTTAGTAGAAGTAGATTGGGTTACTGCTGCGACTCCAGATCCAAGTATTTGGGCAACAATAGAAGCTGTATTTGACCAAGCTCCTATTCTAAATCCAGATGGAAGTAGTGGTATTGAAATGCATTTAGATAGAGGTCAAGGAGGTGTTTTTACTGGTGGTGGCACCATACTAACAGATCATACATCTATGGATTTTGGCACGAATACAAGTACAGGATATGTTGATTTTTATACCTATAAAGCGGCTAGCTTTAATACAGATAGACTAGAGCTATTCCATTATGGGATATTTGGTAGAGCAAGGCCCAATGGATCTTCTGGAAGAGGAGAAGTATTTGGCAATGACTTTATGGTCACCTTTGCAAATTTTACTGGCGCGCAAGCCTTTGCTACACCCAGAAATCAAGTAGGTACCTTTATACATGAACTAGGTCATAATTTAAATTTATGTCATGGAGGTGCTTGTCTCACTCCTGTTGATTGGAATGAGACTTTTAAAGTAAATCAACCTTCTAGTATGAATTATAGGTATCAATTTCCTGCTGTATCTACAGATTGCGACTTAACATCTGACAATGCTTTTGGATTTTCGCAAGGGATGCTAGCAACGTTAAATGAAAATAATATTACAGAAGCTAATGGTATATGCGATAATTTAGGATTAGATTTTAATGGTAATGGATCTACCACAAATACAGGTGCTATCAACCTAAATAATGACAGTAATACTACAGACATCTCTATAGATTATAATGAGTGGGGTGCTATTCGATTAGACTTTAGAGCCTCTGGAAGTAGCTGGAATAATAATTGATTTAGTAACTTTAAATTTTAAACATCATGAAATTATATATATACATCGTCATAACGAGTTGTTTTATCTGCGCTATGACCGCACAACAAAACCAAAACACCAATGATCTTTTTGAAGGAAATGTAACTGTAGGTCCTTTAAATCCAGTATTAAAACCTGTAACTATAAAAAATGATCAGGACACAAAACCTACCAACAGTCAAGTATTTGCACTAGACTTTAATATTTTGAATAATGAAAATCAAGTACTTACAGAGGGAACTCTTGTTCCAGTAACAATTACAAAAGAAAGTAAAAGAGGAATACTTGATATAAAGCATGAGAATAGTTCATTTACGATACAATATGCGTTACCTAATAGCATTGAATTTACTGCTAACTATGCTCTCGAAAATGCGCAATTACGTTATACAAATTTAAGTGGCCCAGAAGGCGCTAATAAAAGTGTAGAAATAGTAGATCAAGACCTTTTAGATACCGCATTTTTTTGGGGTACTAAAATGACCCCATTTGCTTATGAAACAAAAAATAACCTTCGTATTATACAACAGCAAGTGAGCACATCTTCTATAGAGTCTGGTTATATCCCTGCTCCGTTACTAATTATTGCAAACGGAAAAGAGATACCGTTAACTACAGGAAAGCCTACAACATTTTCTCATCAAGGAAAAGAATATACTGCCTATGTATTAGAAAGCACCTATCTAATAGACCCAAATAATGGTGGGTGTGCAAATGGAGGATATATTATAAGGTGTATTATAGGTAAATCATTTGTGCAACAGTAAAAATCAATCTTTATAATTTTACACGCAGGCAAGTAGCTATCTACTTGCCTGTTCTTTTTAATAACACATCTTATCAAAACCCTATATAATAAATACTATTTTTGCATAAATCGTTATTCATCTTTATGAAACAAATAAGTCATTGGCTCTATAATTTTCTAATTGATAAAGGCCTATCAATCAGCGTGGCTTCGTATGTCAATGTGATTGTTTTATGTATTTTATTAGTTATTGTACTTTTCATAGTAGATATGCTTTCGCGAAAAATATTACGCAAAGTATCAAATGGGATTGCTGCAGCTTCAAAAACCAGACTCGACGACTTACTCATAGAAAACAGAGTTCCTAGACGTGTAGGACATTTAATTCCACTGCTTATTGCCTATTGGACAGTACCACATATTTTTCAAGATTTTAAAGATTTAGAGATTTTTGCCATTAAATTTTTACAATTACTAGGGATTGTACTCGTATTACGTATTGCACGTGCTTTCTTAAATTCACTTAAGAGTTATTTTAAAACAAAACCAAGACTTAAAGACAAGCCTATAGATAGTTACATTCAGGTCTTTATGATTTTTGCTTGGTTTGCTGGAGTATTCCTAGCATTAGCCGTTGTTTCTGATATTGATTTATGGAAATTTTTGGCTGGTTTAGGAACCATTTCTGCTGTTATTATCTTAGTCTTTAGAGATACCATACTAGGCTTTGTAGCGAGTATTCAAGTAGCAACCAATGATATTGTACGTATTGGTGATTGGATAACCTTTGATAAATATGGCGCTGACGGAGATGTGATAGAAATTAATCTCGCCACTGTAAAAGTTCAAAACTTTGACAAAACCATTACAACTATACCTACCTATGCATTGATATCAGATAGTTTTAAAAACTGGCGAGGAATGAATGATTCTGACGGTAGGCGTATAAAAAGAGCGCTCTATATTAAGCAAGACAGCATTAAGTTTTTATCAATAGAAGATATTGAAAAGCTTAAAAAAATCGAACTCATTACAACCTATCTTTCAGGTCGTCAGGAAAAAATAGAGGCTTCAAATACTGCTCTCGGAATTTCTAGAGAACTTCAATTAAATGGACGTAATCTTACTAATATTGGAGTGTTTAGAAAATATATGGAAACGTATATAGGACAACATTCTGCAGTTAATAAGGATATGATGATTATGGCACGTCAGTTAGCTCCTACTTCACATGGAATTCCCCTTGAAGTCTATTGTTTTAGCAGTGATAAACGATGGCAAAATTATGAATATATCATAGCCGATATCTTCGATCATTTTTTAGCTTCAATTTCTTATTTTGATTTAGAATTATTTGAACTGCCAAGTTCTGGTGTATATATACCAGAAAAATAGATGATTCCTATTTACAAGTTTTAGAAAGTGTAATACCATTTAATGTTTTCCAAATAGAATGATCAAATGTTTTTGGTGAAAATGTAAAAAGTACAGTATACTTATTTGTTTTTTCACAAAAACCTGATACTGCCTTTATATTTAGCGTTTGTATGTCTTTTGTAAAAAAGGCATCAAAGATCTTTGCTTTTCCTATATACGATCCTTCATTACTGTTTTCTGGTACAAAAACAACGTTTGCATTAGGAATATCAGTTAGTCCGCTTCCTTTACCTACCAAAGCCATTAGTCCGTTAAAATAAGCTTCAATATCCTTTTCTAAATGAGTTGCTGTTACACTTGGATCTTCATCCAGATACCATAAGAATGTATAAGTCCAAAACTCCTCACTCTCTGGTGTTCCCCACCCTTTTGCAAAACGTACTTCTTCTATTCCTTTGTAATCTAAGGATGGTGCAAATGCGATAGGAAATGTTAATTGCTCACTTCGCCAGGGTCCATCTATCGATAATAATAATTCTTTCTCTTGTGCAAAAGTAGATGAGATCATACTTACACATGCAAACAATGATAGTAAGGTTATTTTCATAAATTAAAAATGATGTGTGGTTCTATACGCTTTCGCGAAAGCGTGTAAAAAATGAATAGTACTACAATTAGTCTTTTACGATAATTACTGTAGCCTTAACACCTGTCGCTAGATTCCAGATATTAGAAGATATGACTTGTCTATTATCATCATACATGACAAACTGAGCTGTATTTGGTCCTGAAGTACCTTGATTTAAAGCAGTAATATCTATTTTATTGAATCCCGTTTTAAGATCTATATAAAACCCTTGAAATTCACCAGCTAAGTGAATATTAGGGTGGATAATCGTATCATTTACAGCGACACTTACTCTATCACCATCTACATACTCGTGATCTCTGTATAAGAAACGTACAAATTTAGAACCACTTTTAAAATCACCAAAATGCTGATCGTTATAATATTCTGGTTTTAAACCTGCATCTTTCGTGTAATTATTCTTGTTATTAAGCTTATTTTCTAGTGCTGTATAATCTTTTTTTGCAAACTCTTCACCTTCCATAAAACGAACTTCACGTTTTTTCGTACCGCTTTCAGGTTGTCCTAATTTTACTTTACTCTTTACAGATAATGTATTGGAAGAAATACTTGAAGAAGCATTCTCTGGAGAAACCAAAATAGGTTTTGGAGCTTCATTATTTTGTGTTCCATCTATCTTAATAGATTTACGAGGTGCATCTACTTGTGTATACCCTACACTCATGCAAAATAATGCAAGTAATATTAGAGAGCTTTTTAAAATAGATGTCTTAAGTGTAGTTTTCAAAATAATTATTTGATGAGTAAAGATAATAAATGTGTCTTAATAATGGGTGATACTTAACATATTCATTAACAAGTTTTGTACCAAAACCATGTATCAATAGATCTATATTTTTTAATTAGGTCGTAAAATTATGCTTCTCTTAACAGAATGTGTTTAAAATAAAAAAGGAATGTGAAGCGTTATGCTAGCATCAATCAAATCGAACCTTTATGAAAATCAACATTTTTTATTTTTTAGCACTTTTAGTATTTATAACCACGGCATGTAGTACGCGTGATGATGATGGTAACTCTACTAGTGGTATAGAATGCCTTAACTTAGGCGCACAAGAACTAACCCTTACTATAGAAGATTCCTTTACAACACTTCCTTCTAAAGTATCTGTATTTTTTAGAGTTACAGATCTAGATGGCAATGGAGTTCCTGGGTTGAATCCTTCAGATTTTAGAATTTTTGAACAAGGACGTAATGATGCTTGTTTTAATGAAATATCAAGTTCAGAATCTTCTGCAGAAATTTCTCCTAATTCACAGATTTTTGTAAATAATACCATCTTAGTACTCGATTTAAGTAATAGTGTGTTGAGCTCAAGTTTGCAAGAATTAAAAGATGCATCTATAAGTTTTATTACGAATGTAGTACCATCTATTCCCACAAATTCTTTTCAAATGGGTATTTATTGGTTTGACGGAGAAGATATATTACACGAATTACAACCGCCAACCTCTAGCGCTACAGTATTACAAGATGCTATTAATAGTATTACACCAGATATTAGTAATGATCCATCTACAGACTTATATGGAGCTGTCATCAAATCGACACAAGTAGCTGAAAACCTCATCACAAATGCCGAAGCGCAAGATGTTTTTGGAGCGGCATCTATTGTTATTTTTACAGATGGTACAGATCAAGCGGCTCGTTTTACAGAACAAGAAGCCCTTACTGCTGTAGCAAATGCAGATGAGAATATTTCGTTTTTCACAATTGGATTAGGTAATGAAATAGATGAAAATACACTTTCACAAATAGGAACTTCAGGAAGTGTTTTTGCTACTGATAGTTCTGAATTAGAAACCGTATTTAATCAAGTTTCTAATAATGTAGCTAATCAAGCAAATAGTTTTTATTTATTCGAATACTGTAGCCCAAAACGTGATGGTAGCGGGATGAATAATCTTGTTATTCAAGCACTATCAAATACAAGAACAGGCGTTGTAGAAGCTACTTTTGATGCAACTGGCTTTAGTAGTGGATGTCAATAAACTAACGTTTGTTTGTGTATTTTAACGAAAAAAAAATGCATTTCATCTTTTTTGATTGAAAAATGGGTATTTTTCATCTATCATATCAGATATCATCTGTAGCTTTATACTATGTTAGTCGCTGAATCAAACCTAAAATATGAATTAGAAGATGTATACATCCTTTCTTCAGGTGTGTTCTATTTCTTTGAAAACTTCATAATCTCTGAGATTAATGAGGGGGTTCATTTTAATTGGGAATCTGCACAAGATATTATAGAACTTGCATTAAATCACTACGGAAGTGGTTCAAAAATATCTTATATTTCTAATAGAGTTTACTCTTACTCTATTGAAGCACAAGATTGGTTAAAGTTTTTCAAAAAAAGACATACGCTTAGATCATTTGCTGTTGTCACTTATTCTAAGAGTGGCTTGATTAATGTGATGATGGAAAAAATATTTTTCAAATCTAAGATCAAGACATTTGAAAATTTATACGATGCTGCCGAATGGGTAACTACACATAAACCTACTATTAGGGATACCTCCATGGTAGGATAGCAAAAAAATAGATTGTAATCATATTTTATGTGCCAATTTTGTATTTGAACTATGCAAAAATGCCGTTCATCTAGCATTGTATTTTCTACTCATAGTCTAGTGCATATAGAAAAACATTAATTGTACTTTTCTTATATGAAAACAGTTGATTACAAAGCCTTACCCCACTTTGAACAAACGTATATTCTACAATGTGGCACATTTCATTTTTATAAAGACTTTATTATATCTCAGATAAATGAAGGAGAATATATTACTTGGGAAAGAGCGCAAGAGCTTATAGATATTGCTATAGACCACTACGGAAGAAAAATAAACCTCTCATTAATATCAAATAGGTACAATACCTATGACATAAAATATGACGATTGGAAAAAGTTTTATAAAGAAGGTTTCTCTTTAAAAGCACTAGCCATTGTTACTTATAATAAAAGTGGTCTCATGAATTTTATGAGTGAGAAGAAAATGTTTGGTCATAAAATCCGTAATTTTTATTCATTAGATAGTGCCTTAAAATGGATTACCTCATTAACATGAAAATATATTATTCTAAAAGCGGAGATTTATAGTAGTTTACTTCTTTTATTTCTAATCTTTTCAAATGTGTTTTGAGTCGTATGAGATAAGATTCCCAACCTATATTATCTTCGCTAGACCAACCCAATTCTGCATGTCCTATCAACCTAGGGAATACCAAGTATTCAATAGCATCCATATCTCTCACTGTTTCTGTCCATAAAGGAGATTCTATACCTATAATTTGTGATGAAGGCACCTCTTTTAATATCATACGAGGATTCCATATATAGGCACTATCAATAGGTGTTACTCCCGCCCACGTAAGTCCTATTTTAGTATCTTTTCTATACTTCATATCAAGATACGTTTTTGGTGCTGGAGATAATACCACAGAAGCTCCTTGTTTTGCTCCTTTGATAGCAATTTCACTATTGGTCCAATGTTGTACAATCGTTTCATCAGAAATACCTGCACTTTGAATATCTTCCCATCCCATCACATTCTTACCGTATTTTTTTACGATAGCTTGTGCCTTTGTCAAAAACACATTGTAATCTTCTTTTGAAGTAACATGGGATTCGTCTCCTCCTAAATGAATATAATCTCCATCGGTAAGTTCTGACAATTCTCTAATAACATCATCAAGGAACTCATAGGTAACATCGCTATCTACACAAAGTGTACTAAATCCTACTCTCATACCTGTATATAGTTCTCTTGCTTTTCCATCACAATTTAATTCTGGATATGACGCTAATGCAGCGTTGGTATGCCCAGGCATGTCAATTTCTGGAATGATTGTGATATGATGCAGTTTTGCATAAGCCACAATATCTCTAAACTCTGCCTGTGTATAAAACCCACCTGGGTCACCACCTACAGCGCTTGTACTTCCAATTTCTGTTAGTTTAGGCCATGATTTGATCTCTATACGCCATCCTTGATCATCAGTAAGATGTAGGTGTAGTTTATTAATTTTATAACTAGCGATTAAATCTATATATCGTTTTACATCTTGTACTGAAAAGAAATGTCTTGCTACATCTAGCATTGCCCCTCTATAAGCGTAGGTAGGAGCATCTTGTATCTCAACACCAGGAATTGCCCATACGGTTTCAGGGATTACTGTATTACTAGCAATTTGATCAGGAAGTAATTGATACAATGTTTGAACTCCCATATGCAACCCAGCCATTGCACGTGCTCTAATGATAACACGATCTTTAGATGCCTTGAGAATATACCCTTCATTATTAGAAATATTATTAGCATTTCTATCTAATACAAAATGAATACTATTGGTTGCCAGTTTACTTTCCTGTATCGTTTGTAATGTAAATCCGCTAGCATTTTTAAATCGATCAGCAAACCCTTGTGCTACTGCCTGACTTTCTAAACTAGCCCCGGCATAAATAACTGTATTGGCATCTACCAGAAATCCTTGCTCAGATGTTGCTAACTCATTAGGATACGGAAGTAACGAACGTTCTTCCAATGATATAAAAACGTCTGGTTTATCAGGAGTACAGCGTATACAAACGCATACTAAAATAGCAATGATATATGTATATTTTCTCATAGGTAAAAACTACTAATTTATGAATCTAAATGGTAATACCCACATTTAAGATATGCTCCTTCTGGAAAACTAATAGGATGATCACTATCATGAAATGTTTTTTCTATTACTTTGAAGGAACGCTTACTTTTTGCGATAGCCTGTTCTGAAATATCAAAAAATTGCTGTGCTGTAATTCTTGAAGAACAAGAAGCTAGTACTAAAATACCTTTTTTAGTGACTAATTGTACGCCTAAAGAAGCTAATCTACTGTAACTATGCTTAGCACTTTCTATCTCTCTAGCACTTTTTGCAAAACTAGGAGGGTCAATCACAACAATATCAAATTTTTGTTGCTCGTCTATAAGTTGTTGTAATCCTACAAAAGCATCTACAGCCATCACTTTGTGCGTTCCTTTACTAGGATTTAATTTCCCATTTTCAAGAGCTACTTCTAAGGCTTGTGCGCTTATATCTAGACTCACGACTTCGGTAGCACCACCTGCAAGTGCGTGTACTGAAAATCCGCCAGCATAACTAAATATATCTAAAACTCTATTTCCTTTAGATAGTTCACCAACACGTTTTCTATTATGTCTATGATCTAAAAAATAGCCTGTTTTATGACCATGAATTACATTAGCTGAAAAACGTATTCCATGTTCTTTAAAATAAATAACTTCAGAAGGTAATGTACCATGAATGACTTGTCCGTCTTTAAATCCATGTGCATTTGATTTCTGTAAATTGCGGCTTAATCTCACAACTACAGTGTTTACTTTAGAAATAGAGACGAGTTCTGGTAGGATCATTTCTAGATATGGAAACCAGATTCCTGTATACAATTTGACGACTAAAACATCTTTATAAACATCGGCGATGAAGCCCGGGAATCCATCATTTTCTCCAAAAAGTAAGCGATAACTATTAGTAGCTGTTTTTAATAATTCAGTTCGTTTAGAAAATGCTGTAGCTATTCTTTGTTGAAAAAACAACGTATCTAGAGTTGTTGGAGATGCGCTAATTACTTTAATTCTAATAGGAGAATCTGGATCATACAAACCAATTGCAAATACCTTATCCTTACGTTGATCAAATAAAATTGCAATATCTCCTGCGTTTCCTGCTTTATTTTGTTTGGCGATACTATCTTCAAAAATCCACGGATGTCCTTGTTTTACAAGTTTTTCAGCTTTAGGTTTTAATTTAATAGCCAGACGCTGCGTTTTTATATGTGGAAATTGGATCATAATTTACTAAGATTAAGCAATTATACGCTTTCGCGAAAGCGTATACAACCTCATCATCATTTTTTGTATTTTAACGGTATGAAGATATATCATTTTTTAATAGGCATTATGCTGTTTTCTTATATAAGTAATGCACAGGAATCGCCACTAGTAAACATCGAAACCTATGGAGGTACGTATGCATATGATGTAAAATATGCTACAGATGATAATTTCTTAAAAACAACGGTGTATGATTGTGTGCAATGCTTACTACTTCCAGAAGTCGCCGAAGCTATTGCTGCTGCCAATCATGATTTTTGTGAATTAGGTTATAAAATTCAATTTTTTGATTGTTATAGACCGCTTTCTGTTCAAAAGAAAATGTGGGCAATTTACCCTAACCCTTCGTATGTAGGAAATCCTTATAAGAGTGGTTCTATTCATAATAGAGGTGCTGCTATTGATATGACTATTGTAAAACTGGATGGAACTCCTCTAGATATGGGAAGTGATTATGATCATTTTGGAAAAGAAGCCCATATAGATCATCCACATCATACCGATACTGTAAAAGCAAATAGAAAGTTGTTATGGGATGTGATGAAAAAGAATGGATTTTCTGTGATTAGAACAGAGTGGTGGCATTTTAATTATGATGCAAAAAATTATGGTCTAAAAGTACTAGATATCGATTTTGACTGTTCGGAATAGCAATAATTAGATATGTACATAAAAAAGCTCTTAAATAATTCTATTTAAGAGCTTTTAAATTTATAGTTTATTGGTTATTTAGGATCTAATAAAGCATCTATTCTAGCAATTACATCTTGGTAATGGTATTTTGTAATTCTATTAATGTTTCCATTTTTAGCATTTCTTAGTGTAGAACGCAAAGTTGTTAGTTCGCCTCGCACCAATGATTTAATATCTGAAGTACTGGTATTGTATACAAACGTACTTTCAAAACCAGGTCTTCCTCTTCTTCTCGCAGGTCCATCGTTTGTCATTAAAAACTGCATTCTATCTATGTATGACTTCTGTAAATTACGTCTGTATATATCTACACTTTGTCCTCGTGAAGCTTCAGACCACAGTCCTTTACGCAATTGAGAGAACATCTCATAAGCACTGTAATATTCATCATTTACAGTTTCTGCATCTATGAGTCTTCCTATACGATCAAAACTTAAAAGACCATTTAAATAGCGAGATTGTACGTTGCGCATACGTTCAAAATAACCTGCATGATCTATATTTTGTAATATAGAAGCGTCTGCTAACCAATCTTGTGTTTTAAATAAGTTATCTTGAAGCCACTTCATAGACTCCTGTTGTGCATTTTTATCCAAATGTGTATATACTATTCCAGATTGATCAGGATTTTTGAGATTTTCATATACACCACCTATATTCGTTACCACATGACCAACATATCTGCTATAAACTCCTAATAATTCACCATAAAGTTCTTCTAAATCTTGGTAGTTATTGGTTTGATCAGAGGTCCAAGATGGTAAGTTCTTTATTACATATTTCAAATTTTTAATACCATATGTACTAGCTTTGATAGGATCATCTCCAATACCTTCTGTTTGTGATTGCGGGTCAAAACGGCTAGACTGACGTCCATATTTATAAATAGGATCATTTGCTTTCTCTACAATCCACTTATTTAATGTAGGCAGTTCTCCTTCGGTTGTTGTGTTGGGTAACCATCTATATCCCCAATTTACAGCATAGTGATCATAAGGTCCCATCTGACGTACAAAACGTATATTTTGGTCTCCTGGTTGTGCGATATAATTATATCTCGCATAATCCATAAGGCTTGCAGCAATTCCATTTTTTTGAGTAAACGTACCGTCTCTATAAGATTCTACATCATATGCATAACTAGCTGCCATATTATGAGGGAATCCTAAAGCATGACCTACTTCATGAGCAATTACCATACGCATCATCTCCCCTATCTCATCGTCGGGTGTATTTAAGGTTCGAGCGCTAGGGTTTGCAGCACCAGTTTCTAATAAATAGCGATTTCTATAACTACGTAAATGATTATGATACCAAATGATATCACTTTCTATAATCTCTCCACTACGAGGGTCTGACACACTTGGTCCTACTGCATTACGAGTAGTACTAGCAACATAACGTACCACAGAATATCGTATATCTTCAGGACTAAATTCAGGATCTTCTTCTGGAGTGGGTGCATCCTTAGCTATAATGGCATTTTTGAATCCTGCAGTTTCAAAAGGTTTTTGCCAATCTTCTATTCCTTGCTTAATATACTTCTGTAAATTTTCAGGGGTTCCTGGATCTAAATAATATACAATAGGCTTTACAGGTTCTACCAACTCTCCTCTTGCATATGCTTCTGGATCTTTAGGTTCTAATCGCCATCTTCTTATGTATGTCTTTTCATCAGCTTTTAACGCATCGCTTCCATAATCATATTGACTTACTGTAAAAAAGCCAACTCTAGGATCTGAAATCCTAGGTTGCATCGGTTCTTCTGGTAATAGAATCATAGATTGATTCATTTGAAGACTAATAGATTCTGTACTTCGAGCTGTAGGTGGTTCTGAAGCATCATAGGTAAAGTCTTGTTTTACCTCAATATTCAATGGAAAACTTTTAACACTGTTTATAAAACTACGAGAAGCGTCTAGTTTTTTTACTTTGTATTGTTTACGTAAACGAGAAGGTAAACCACTAATTGCTTTTACATCTGTAGAAAATAGCTTTGTAACATCTATAACAACCGCCGTAGAGTCTTTATTAAATGCTTTTATATCAAAAGCATATAATGTAGGCTCATAATTATTTACACGTACAGAATTACTAATTGCTTTTGTACTATCTGCAATATTTCTATACGATTTTACTTTGAGTAATATTTTATCTTGAAAACGTTGCCAATGAACAACTTGTTCATTCGTTTTTGTACCTGCATTAAAAAAACCTCCTCCTAGTCCAGAAGGTATTTGAGCAATACGACTTACCCAAAGCATGTCTTTTTCTAATACAGAAAAGGGAATTTCATAGAGATATGATTTTTTGACACGATGTACTTGAAAAAGACCACTATCTGTTATTGCTTCTTTAGTAACAACCTCTTTATAGTCTTTAATAGAATTTTTATCTTTCTTTTCTTTCTTTTCTTTCTTTTGCTCTGATTTTTCTACTTTCTCAGGAATTCCTTTCTTTTTTCTCTTATTCCTTTTTTGAGCATGTATAGTGGTAGTAAAACAGAATACACATAGTAAACTAAGCGTTAAAATTCTTCTCATTGGTTGGGTTTGTTGATGTGATGATATTAAGTACTTAGCAAAATAAGAATAACAAAATACTTAACAATAATTTAGATCAACATTAACATTTTAATAAGATAAATCGCTTGTGTTTATTGTTTTGAAAAACGAAATCGAATAGTTTGTGGAGTTGTGAGATCACCTGATCCTCCCCAACCTTCATAACCAAATACTAAGTTTAATTCAAAAACAGTATCATCATTAAGGTCTACAATTCCAAAATTTTCTTCATCAGGTCCTGTAAGACTATGAAATGCAGAATCTCTACAAAAAAGATTAACAGATTGATAGATTTTTGGATATACATTTGTTCCAGCAATTGTAAACTCTAACCCTTCACCTATAAGTCCTGTATTTCTTACATTAGGTGTACTTCCTGCTGTAATAGAGACAATTCCTTGATCTCCCACACTGAAAAAAGATGGAGAAGATCCTGCTACTATCTCATAATTATAGGTTCCTGTAAATAAGTCGTTTTCAATAGTGTCTATGACGTTAATAACATATCTATAGGGCGATTTAAAAAAGCAAGCATCTGTAAGTATAGAGGCACTTCCGTTTTCAGAACTAAACGTACGACCATCTGTAAGATGTATTTCCATACGCAAATCAAATTGATCTCCAGCTTGTATTGTGCCTGAATTAAGGCTTAAAGCATCGATAGCTTCTTGGTACACAACTTCTATAGTGCCTACAGGTAATCCATTACCTCCTGTTTGAAAATCAGAACTAGGAACATCACGTAACGTAATTTCAGCACTACTGTTGTCTCCATTAGAAATATCTCTATCTGTATACTGAATATAGAGTCTTACAAAATCAAAAATTCCACCTTCTTCAAGATCTTGTTCTTCTAACACCACTGTAAAAGCACTTTCTAAATCTGTACGTTCAAAATTAGGAGAAACTCTATCGATATTACGCAAAATTGCACCACGTTCTACCTCCTCAAGTACAACATCTATAGCTTTATCATCACTGCTACAGGATACTATAAAGATAATTACTAGTAAGTATGCTAATTGATATAATCTCATTGTGTACTATTTTAAAGTTATTGTTTCGTAAATTTAAATGTATATAAAACAGGTATACCAGGCATATTATCGTTAAAATCTAATGTTCCATCCCACCCCTCAAAGCCAACAATTAGATCTACAAAAAAGGTGCTATCATCATTTAAATCTATTGCTCCAAAACTAGTATCATCTGGTCCTGATAAAATATGAGGAGCAGATTCTCTACAAAAAAGATTTACTGATTGATAAATCTTTGGAAAGATATTTTCACCTGCTATTGTAACTTCTAGGCCTTCACCTATAATACTAGTCGTCCTAACATTAGGAAGGTTGCTTTCAAATATAGAAACAATACCTTGATTTGAAATATGAAAACTAAATTCATCTGCTCCATTTACGACTTCATAAGAATATGTTCCTGTAAACAGTTCATTTGGAATAACTTCTAAAACATTGATCTCATAACGCAATGGAGATTTAAAAAAACAGGCATCTGTAAGAATAGAAGCACTATTATTTGAATTACTAAAAGTACGTCCATCTATAAGATGAATTTCCATGCGTAAACCAAATTGGTCTCCTGGAGTGATTAATGAAGTATTTACTGAAAGTGCGGTTACCGCTTCTTGGTAAGAAACAAGCACGGTTGTTCTAGGTAAGCCGTTGGGGCCAATTTCAAATACACTCGCTGGAACATCTCTTAACATAACCTCTTGTGTATCTAAATTAACATCACTGTCCGTTTGATCTCTGAAATCTATGTATAAACGAACAAAATCAAGAAGCGCTCCATCTTCAATATCTTGTGCTTCTATCTCTAATTCAAAAGCACTTTCAAAATCATTATGTATAAAATCTTTACGAATTTTATTGACATTACGTAGTATCGCTCCTCTTTCTATTTCTTGTACAACTTCATCTATTACTTTATCATCTTCACTACAAGACAGTATACAAATAAAACTAAAAACAACTACTAAGCGGAATATTTTCATCGTATACTTTTTTTGTAATTATTGTTTTGAAAACCTCACTTTAGAGGGAACATTAGAAAAATTACATCTTGCATCAAACCCTTCAAATGCTTCTAAGAAGTGTAGTTCAAAAACACTATCATCATTGGTATCGATAGTTGCAGGTACTGTATCTGGACCAATCAGAATTCTATCAGATAGGTCTTCTTGTGTACACCCAAGACTAAGTCTTTGATATCTAGTAACAACAGTGACATCACATACAACACTAAATTCAATCTCTAGTGTAGCTCCTGGTACATCTATATCAATAATTCTAAAATTATTAGAATGTCCATTTCTAACAGTTACAAGACCTTCTTCTCCAAAGGTAGGTCCGAAAAAACCATCTTGAATATTCATTAATTGATACACTCCTGTAAAGTCATCTAAAGGAATAGGCTCTACAATATTGATTAAATAGGTAAATGGGGATTTAAAAAATCCGTTGGCATTTACGACTGTACCTGAAGAGTTTGTCACATTAAATGTTAATCCATCAGATAAATTAAGATCCATATCAATACGAAATTGATCTTTACAAGCTGTTTGATCTATGGTTAACCCTGTAGCATCCAGTAATTCTGCAAAACTATATTCTAATGTAATTGCTGGCAATGCAAAATCACCAACCGTAAAATTTTCTGGAGTAAGCGTTTCTAAAAGTATTCTTTGTGTCGAAACTGAATTTCCTGAAGGTGTATTATCTATAAAGGAAACATAGACATCAACAGTACTCAACAATCCGCCATCTTCTATATCTTGTTCTTGCAAATCAACACTAAACGTACTGGCAGGATTATTTGCTTCAAATTCTCCATTATTAAATTGCAATGTCCGTAAAACAGCACCTCTATCTACTTCTTCGAGCACTGTTTCTATGGCTTTATCTTCATCATTACAGGAAATACATACAAAGAGACTGAGGATAATAAATGTAATTTTTTTCATAAGAATCTATTTGGTTAGTTAATGGTTATGTAACAGTTTCACCTCTTGAGAAGGTGAGGAAATTTTTAGCATGTATATTTTCTTTACACGCTTTCGCGAAAGCGTATTATTGCTTAGAAAAACGGTATCTAGAAGGTGCTGTCTGATAGCCACATTCGCCATCAAAACCTAAATAGCCTTCTACAAACCATAATTCAAAAACAGTATCATCATTGGGGTCTGCTAAACCGGGTACGGTATCAGGTCCTAATAACGTAGGAGCGGCATTAAATCGACAATACCCTTCTGGAGAAGATAATTGATTTTTACCCATTACAATGATGTCACTTACTACCGTAAATTCCCAACGTCTTGGTTGCTCTAAACCTACATGATGTAAATTATGAAATGCTCTAAACTCTCTTGTGTTTGAAGAATGTCCTTTTACGACCTCGATAATAGTGCCATCTGGAAAAGGCTGTCTTAACTCATCTACAAAAGTTTGTCCATTGGGACCGTCTACGATAGATTCCATCAAATAGTTTCCTGTAAAAAGATCTTCAGCGATGGGTGATACAATATTTATAGTGTAACAAAATGGTGAACTAAAAAAGGTGTCAAATGCGATGATAATAGAACTCGCATTAGAAGCATTAAATACACGACCGTCTATAAGGTTTAAATTTAAACTTATTAAAAATTGATCTTTAACAGCAACATCTGCAGCTGTAAGACCTGTAATAGCTAAAAGTTCTTCAAAAGTATATAGAAGAGATGTTGTAGGTAGATTGTTTGATCCTGTCACCCATTCTGAAGCAGGAATTGTTTCTATTAACGTAGCGGCAACAGAGTTATTTCCATTACTAGGTGTATTGTCTTTAAATTGAACTAACACCTCAACCTCATTTAATAATCCCCCTTCTTCAACATCCATTTCTTCTACGTCAATACTAAATGTACTTTGAAGGTTATTAATATCAAAATCAAGATTATTTACTGCCAATGTCCTAACTACAGCCCCGCGTTCTACTTCTTCTAAGACGACTTCTATAGATTTTTCATCGCTATTACAAGAGAATAAGGCCCCTAAGATTAGGAGAGAAAAGTATTTATTTTTCATAAGAGTTGGTTATTTATTTAAAAGTAATGCTATATGCTAGATCAAACGTACGTACCGATAATAATTAACCCTATCTTTTTAAAGCCTATTGTTTTGATAATCTAACAGCAGAAGATGTTGTAGGCCAACCACAAAAACCGTCAAACCCTTCAAAAGCTTCTATAAAACGGATATCAAAAACAGTATCATCATTTGGATCGGCTGTGCCTGATAAATTAGTTGCAGGACCTAATAATACATGTACATCTCCCTCTACTCCTGCTCCGCAAACAATAGAAGATCGCACATATCTTGTTAATATAATTTGATCACACGCAATGGTAAACTCTACTTCAGATCGCACTAAAACACCACCTGTAGTTGTTTGTTGAGCATCTCTAAAAATCTCAAAACTCCTTGCATTAGGTCTTGTTCTAGTCAATTCTAAAAGGTCAGGAGATATAATGGTAGGGCCATTAAAGCCATCTTCTATACTCGTATAAGAGTATGTACCCGTAAATAAATCATCATCTATACCATCTACTACAATTACATCATACGTAAAAGGAGAATTTAGCGCACTTCCAAAACCTATAATAGGACCATTTGTATTTGCATTTGAAAAACTTCTACCATCTGTCAAGTTAAGCGTCAAATCAATTACAAATTGATCTGTACAACTTATTTGAGAACCCTCTACATTTAAAGCTTCTAATAATTCTTGGGTTGTAATGGTAACTGTCGTAACAGGTAATCCATTAACTCCTGTTGTAAAATCTGTAGTTGTTATATTTCTAAAGAATTCAGAAGTGCTAGAATTATCACCGTTATCAGGTGTATTATCTATAAATGAAATGAAAAAATCAACATCCGAAAGTAATGCTGTTTCTTGGCCATCTTGGTATTCTAATGTAAACTGAATAGGAAGCTCTGGCTGTGAAGTGTCAAACGTTAAATTATCTATAGATTGTGTACGGAGTACTGCCCCTACCTGAGCATCAGAAAAAACAATATCGACCGCCTTTTCATCATCATTACAGGATATATACACCACTAGACACAGTAGTATCAAGTATTTTTTAATCATAACAAGTGTGTTTATTTAAAAAAACATTAGTAAAAAATAGTATGCATTATATACATACTATTTGAACGTGTGTCCTGAAAAATGATAACGATATTATTGTTTAGAAAGTCTTATTCTAGAAGGAGCTGTTCCGAAACCACAATTCCCATCAAAGCCTAGATATCCCTCTACAAACCATAATTCAAAAACCGTATCATCATTAGGATCTATAGTAGCATTTACAGTATCTGGACCCAATAAAATTGCTGGATCAATACCACAAAAACCTATTTTACTAGACAGTAAGTCTTTACTAAACACCGATTCATTACAAACAATCGTAAATCTAAAAATACGAGGGAGCTCTTGCTCTATAGATAATCTATGGCGTAATCGCATTTCGCGCACATTTGTAGAGTGTCCTTTATACACTTCTACAAGTTGAGGCCCATCACCAAATGTAGGTCCTAGAGGTCCGTTTAATACACTTTCCAATTGATATATTCCTGTAAACATATCTTCAGCTATAGGTTCAATAACGTTAATTGTATAACAAAATGGCGAACTCCAGAAATCATCAGCCGCAAGTATTTTAGAGCTTGATTGTCCCGTTGTAAATGAACGACCATCTGTAAGTTTTTGATTAATTCTAACTTCAAATTGGTCTTTACATGACATATCAGCCATGGTTAAATTAAAAACATCTAGTGCTTCTTCAAAAGAAACCGTGAGCGGACTTACAGGTTTTCCAAATTGTCCTATTGTAAAAACATCTCGTTCTAGTGTTTTTAATAACACCTCATTAGATGGTACTCCTCCTGATTGTTTATAGGTAAGATATACTTCTATAGCGTCTAGCAATCCTCCATTTTGCTCATCATGAGCTTCTAGTTCTACTCTAAAAATATCATTGGGATTATTAATAGAAAAATCTGAATTTACAGTTTCGGTAGTACGCACATATGCGCCTATTTCTCTATCATCGGCATTTGTAAGAGCCACTTTATCGTCATTATCACATGATAATATAAAAAAGCAAAGAAGTACAGATACTCGTATAAATGAAGTCATAACTTGGTAAGGTTGGTTTAGTAATGCCTAAGATAATTAGGATACTTATACTAGTGAGTCACAACCGATAATAATTACCTCCATAACACATTATAAAACGAATTAATTTTTAGAGTTTTCAAGACGATCTTTTACATATTCAACCTCTTTTTTACCATGAGGTTTTGCCTTTCCATCATCGCCAAGGCCAACCATTACAATACGTTCTATCGTAATAATAACTTCTCGTGTCATCTTATTACGTACTTCACATTTGAGTGTTAAAGAAGCTGTTCCAAATTTTACAACTTCAAGTCCTATTTCTATGATATCACCTTTTTTTGCGCTTGCGCGAAAATCAATTTCACTCATATACTTAGTGACCGTACGTGGATTTTCTAACTGAATAATAGCATACAATGCAGCTTCTTCATCTATCCATTCTAATAACCTACCTCCAAAAAGTGTCCCATTTGGATTTAAATCTTCAGGTTTTATCCATTTACGTGTGTGAAAGTTCATTCTATAATATATTTCTGAGAAGTCAGAAACCTCATCCAACTCCTATAATTAGTAATTTAGGGCAAATTTAGTGCACTTCATGACAATAATAACTGTTATTATGATATCAAATTCTTATACTGGTATATATGCTTTCGCGAAAGCAAACTTATGAGATTTACAACCATAAGGAAGATTAAAGCGTACTTACACTAAATACCAAAGAACTGTTGAAACGACTAAGCCTATGATTGCAATTAGGGAGGTCATTACTGTCCACGATCGGAATGTTTCTTTTTCGGTAAGTCCTAAATATTGTTTTACCAACCAAAAACCACTATCATTCACATGGGAAAATACTGTTGCCCCAGATGCAATAGCAATCACAAGTACTGCAAGTTGAGGAGCACTCGTTTCTGTAAGACCAAGAAGAGGTGCCGTAATACCAGCTGCAGTAATCATTGCCACTGTAGCAGATCCTTGTAATATACGTACAATTGCTGCTACAATAAATCCAAAGACAACAGGTGGGAAGAAATCTGTATTCAGTCCTTCGGCAATCATTTTACCAGAACCCGTGTCTATAAGTATTTGTTTAAATGCACCACCTGCTCCAGTAAGTAATATAATCACACCAGCAGGGTATAGTGATTTTGTAGAAATATCTAATAATTGTTGTTTTGAAAACCCCTTCCTTATTCCCAAGACATACCAAGCCACAATATTTGCAATAATAAGAGCAACAAAGGGATGTCCAAGTAATCCAGCTACATAGGTAAGCCATGTAGGTAAACTATCTTGATCAAATAATGGACTCCCCAATACAGTATTACATACAATCAAAAAAATAGGAATCGCTATAATTAATAAGATAGTTACTGCAGAAGGCGCATTTTCTGGAATCTCCGTGGTTGTGATCATATCCTCTGGAGTTTCTATATGCATTGTTTTTGATAAACGTTTTGCAAGCATAGGTCCTGCAACAATAGCCGCAGGTAGTCCTGCTAAAAAACCAAATATAATAACGTATCCAAGATCAGCCCCTAATATATCTGCGACAGCAATAGGTCCTGGAGTGGGAGGAATAAACGTATGCGTAATAGCAAGTCCAGCTAACAACGGAATCGCATATAAAAGCAATGATTTTTTTGTTTGTTTTTGTAATGCATAAATCAATGGAACTAGGATAATAAAGGCAACATCAAAAAACACAGGAATTGCTACTAAAAAGCCCGTAAGCATTACAGCCCAATGTGCACTTTTAACACCAAAGAGTTTCAACATAGATTGGGCAAGTTGTTGTGCTCCTCCTGATCGTTCCAGTATCGCTCCAAACAAAGCACCAAGGCCCACTACTGTTGCAACAAAACCTAAAGTCCCTCCCATCCCATTCTTAACACTATCTAGAATGGTTTTGGGATCCATACCAGCAACCACACCTACCACTATACAGGTAATCAACAACGCTATAAATGCTTGAAACTTTAAACGAAGTATTAAAAATAATAAGACACTAACGCCTATAAACACTGCTGCAAGTAATTGTATGTCCATGTTGTATTTTAGTTATTAGTTATATTGATAAGCCCTATTATAATAGGTTCTATTGTTTATCAATAGTATGTATAATATGTTTAAGTAATCTATCTTTTTGTAATCCTGCATCGCAAATAATACCCGATGTAGGTGCTTCTAACGTATCAAATTGAGATTGTAATAAATTAGGATTGAAAAAATGGTTTTTACGAACTTCCAAGCGTTGTGATATCATGTCAAAGCTAGCCGAAAGGTAAA
Organism: uncultured Dokdonia sp.; assembly: GCF_947492815.1. GTDB lineage: Bacteria > Bacteroidota > Bacteroidia > Flavobacteriales > Flavobacteriaceae > Dokdonia. The sequence goes on along the minus strand of NZ_CANLOB010000013.1, from coordinate 45,113 downwards.
TGGTCTTTACCAGTGACTGATCAACTTTAAGCCTTGTACGATAGCTTTCTTTTAGGGCTGAACATGCTAAAACCGCTCCCTTTATCTTCCATTGATCATATTGGGTGACAATACGATCTAACCAAGGCCACCTATCCTCATCTTGTAACGGAATTCCTGAAGCCATTTTATCTTTGTTTTCTTGAGGATGAAAATCATCTGCATCATAAAAAGGAATATCAAGCTGTTTTGCTATGGCTTGTCCTAGGGTAGTTTTCCCTACTCCAGAAACGCCCATCACTATGTAAATCGTTCCCATTAAAATAAAGTAGGTGTATTGGTGTTATTTTGTGATAATGTTTCTGGTATTTTTAAATTTAAAGACAAAGCACTATTTAGTTTTTCTATAAAATAGGCTGATAATAAAGGGGATTCTACCTCTACATTTTGATGTATAAAAAAATGAATATTCTTTAGTCCTTGAGATACCCATTTTTGTAATCGTATAATCCAATCATCTAATCGTGTATAATCACTTTCATGATTTGCACCTACAAAACGAATAAATGCTTCATTATTTGTTAATCGCATATGCATGATATCACGTCTACCTGCTGTATCAACAAGGACATTAGCCATATTATGTTCTTCCAGAGTATGGTATAAACGATCTGCTACCTGAGGGTCATTAAACCAATCTGTATGTCTAAACTCTAATGCTATAGGTACATGAGAAGGCCAGTTATTGATAAAGTTATCTACCCTATCAAAATTTTTAGGCTGGAAATTATTATGCATTTGTAAGAAAATCGTTCCTAATTTTTCTTTTAAAGCTAGCGTATGATCCACATATTCTGGAATATACTGTTCGGAGTCTATAAGTCTTTTTAGATGGCTTATGTTATTGGTTATTTTAGGGAAAAACTTAAATCCTTCAGGCGTTTTATGATACCATTTTTCATACTGTTCTTTTGGAAAAAGTCTATAAAATGTAGCATTGAGTTCTATACAATTAAATTGATTTGAATAGTAACCTAATTCATCCTTAGTACCTCTAGGGTAAAAGTTTTTTAAATCTTGTTTATTCCATTTTGCACAACCTACATACACTTGAAGTGGATCTGATACATCACTCTTACTTAAGACTCTTTCTGTATCTATATGATCCTGAGGTAATGTAAAATCTATAGCTTCTGGCTGTTCTACTTTTCCAAATTTCATGTTAACTTATTGTAAAATGATAAAGATAAAAGAATCGATCTTTACTTACTATGTTTAGCATATAAAATCAACTACAACGTTAGCGTAAACCAAGTATATTTTTCAGAAGTATTAGTATCTTTATCAAGATCATTTACAGATGAGATATTAAAAATATTTTTAGTCATCAAAAAACAATAGAAAAAAAAGAAAAAAAAATCGAAAAATCTGTAACAAAAAGGACGCTCTATAGTCTTATGGCTAGACATCAAACAACAAATACACAAATTATACTTTTATGAAAACGATTAAACTATTAATTGCAGTAGTACTTATAGCTGTTGCTTTCCCTACACATGCACAAACTGCTGATGAGATTATCGCTAATTATTTTGAAAATACAGGTGGTGAAGAAGCTTGGGGTAAATTGGAAGGAATTCAGATCAATGCTGTAGTAAATCAAGGATTTGATATTCCTGTAACAATCATCGAAATGAAAGATGGTCGTCAAATGATCAAGATTAACCTACAAGGTCAAGAGATTACACAATTAGCTTTTGACGGTGAAGTAGCATGGACTACAAATTTCCAGTCCATGAAATCAGAAAAGGTAGATTCTGAAACGTTAGAGAACTTTAAGACACTTGCTGGAAAAAGTTTCCCTAGCCCATTTTTGAATTACAAAGAAAAAGGATTCAGCGTTGAGCTTTTAGGAGAAGAGCTTATTGATGGTACAAATACATATAAAGTAGAAATTACTATGGACCCTGTAAAAGCTGATGGAGAAATGGTAGACAACAAAATTACATATTACTTTGAAGATGAAAACTTTGTACCTATTCAAACTGCTTCTGAAGTACAAGCTGGTCCAAGCAAAGGACAAATCTCTAAAGATACATACAGTGATTACACAGAAGTACTAATGGAAGGACAATCAGAAGGAGAAGGGCTATATTTTGCACTTGCGAGAACTGTTTTTGGAGGTCAAGCTTTAGAAATTAAAAGTATTGATCTTAATCCAAAAGTAACTGATGATATGTTTGCATTTCCAACGCAAGAATAATTTAAGACTATATACAAACCTCAATCGTAAAGATTGAGGTTTTTTATTTCGCTTTAAGCGAAATAACACACCAATAATAATCAATCAGAATTCTCATGAAAACTAAAAACATTTTTTTAGGGTGCCTTTTTGCATCCTTTGCTTTAGTGGGTACTGCTCAAGAAATTGTTCTTAAAGGAAAAGAACTTTTTGGAGATATCACCGCTAGACAAATAGGGCCTGCTTTAATGAGCGGTCGTATTATCGATATGGAAGTGCATCCAACTAATTCACAAATTATATATACAGGTACTGCCGGAGGTGGTGTTTGGAAATCTAATGATGGCGGTGCAACCTATGCCCCTATTTTTGAAGAACATATCCAATCTATTGGGCAAGTAGCTATTGATCCTAATGATCCTGATAAAACAGTTTGGGTAGGTACTGGGGAAATATGGACTCGTAACTCTGTTTCTATAGGAGACGGATTATATAGGTCTAAAGATGGTGGTGTAAACTGGGATAAAATGGGGTTTGACAACTCTGAGCGTATTTCTGGTATTGAAATCCACCCTGAAAATAGTGATGTAGTTTATGTCTCTGTATTAGGATCGCTTTGGAGCGAGAGTACAGAACGTGGTATTTATAAAACAACCGATGGTGGAAAAACATGGAATAATATCTTATATGTAGATGAGAACACAGGTGCGGCAGATTTTATGATGGACCCAAACAATCCAGATGTGTTATATGCTGCTATGTGGGAACACCGTCGTACGGCTTGGGACTTTAATTCTGGAGGACCTGGAAGTGCATTATATAAATCTACAGACGGAGGTGCTACTTGGAATAAAATACATAAAGGGTTTCCAGAAGGTATCTTAGGACGTATTGGTATTGCTGTTTCTCCATCAGATTCTAATAGAGTATATGCTGTAATAGAGTCTGAAAAAGATAAGGGATTATATCGTTCTAATGATGCAGGAGCATCTTGGGAACTTACCAATAGTGACTTTTCTTTAACGGTTCGTCCATTTTACTTCTCTAGAATTGTGGTAGATCCAAAAGATTCAGATGTAGTTGTAAAAGGAGGATTAAGCGGTTCTATTTCTAAAGATGGAGGAGAAACATTTGTTCCTTTAGGAAATATGCACTCAGATATTCATGATATTGTTTTTGATATTAATAATTCAGATATGATGCATGTAGGAACTGACGGAGGTGTGTATCGTTCATGGAATCAAGGTACAACTATGGAAATAGTAAGTAATTTACCTTTATCACAATTCTACCATATCAGTGTAGATGACGCTGAGCCATACAGAATATATGGAGGATTACAAGATAATGGTTCTTGGTATGGCCCTTCTTCCTCTCCTGGAGGTGTAGAAGCGCGTGACTGGGTACGTGTAGGTGTAGGTGATGGTTTTAGAGTGCTAAAACATCCTACCAAAGAAGTACTATATTCAGAAATGCAAGGTGCCGATAATGTATGGCGTTATGATATGGAACGTAATTACACAAAGAATGTAAAACCACTTCCTGTTGCTGGGTATGATGATTTACGTTTTAACTGGAATGCTCCTATGGCAGTAAGCGCTCACCAACCTGATCGCTTTTATATGGGAAGTCAATACTTGCATGTGAGTGATAATATGGGAGATACTTGGAAGATTATATCACCAGATTTAACTACAAATGATCCTGCAAAGCAACCTACAAAATCTGGGGGACTCTCTAATGATACTTCTGGAGCTGAAAAGCACACAACCATCTTTACAATTGCTGAATCTCCTATGGATGAAAATGTACTATGGGTAGGAACCGATGATGGGAATGTACAAATTACGAAAGACGGCGGTAAAAACTGGACGAATGTTACATCAAATATCCAAGGACTTCCTGCAAATACTTGGGTATACCATATTGAAGCAAGTGTTCACGGAAAAGGAACAGCTTATGCCGTATTTGATGGTCATGCACGTGGCGACATGAAACCATATGTATACAAAACAAAAGACTATGGAGCAACATGGACAAATATTGTAACAGATGATATTCCTTTATTTGCTCGTAATATTCAGGAAGATTATGAAAATGAAGATTTATTATTTTTAGGAGCTGAAGATGGTTTATATATTACTGTAAATGGAGGTAGAAACTGGTCTCATTTCACCAATAATTTTCCACATACAGCTATACATTTTCTTGATCTTCAAAAGAAAACAAATGATTTAGTAGCTGGCACACATGGACGTGGAGTTATTATTGTAGATGATATTAGTACACTACGTGAAGTAACACAAGATGTTTTATCAAAAAAAGTTCACTTTTTTGATACAAAGCCAGGAACCATGGTAGAAGAAGGTGGTTTTGGTGGCGGTAGTACAGAATTAGAATTTGTAGGTCCAAATCCTGGAACTTCTGTACAGTTAAAGTATTATCTTAAGAAAAGGCATACGTTTGGAAAAATGACTTTAGAAATCCAAGATATGGAAGGAAATACTCTAAGAACACTTACCCCAGGAAAGTCAAAAGGAATTAATATTGTACGTTGGAATTACAATACGAAAGCTCCTAAGAATGCTGCTGGAAAAACGTTAAGCTTTGGAGCATTCCAATCCTTAAGAGCAGAAGCAGGTACATATAAAGCAGTACTTAAGAAAGGAAAAGACACCTATGAAACTACTTTTGAGATCAAAAATGATCCAAAGTCATTTATCACTACTAAAGAAAGAAAAGCACAGCAAACTACAGCTAAAAAACTTTTTGATATACAAGAGGATTTAGCATACATGGTGTATGAAATGGATGAGATGATTAATAATGGTGAAAAAGCAATCGCAGCAAATGCAAAAGCTAAAAAGACTGCACAACCACTCATAAGCGCTCTTAATGGATTAAAAGAAACATTAGTAATTACTTCTGGTGATAACTATGTAGATTCTGCTCCTCCTCAACTAAGAGAAAAACTAGCGCAATTATACAGTGATGTTGCTGCAAATTTTGAAGCTCCTTCACAAGCACAAATAGATAATCTTACATTACTTTCTGATCGTTTTTCAAAAGCGAAAGCTGATTATGAAAAAATTAAAAGTAAACAATTAGCTAAGTACACTAAGTTTATAGAAAAAGCAGGACTATCTGCTATAGAATTAAAAAGTAAAAAAGATTTTTTAAAGTCTTAAGTCACTTTTGTAGAATATGCAAAAAAGCCTCCATTTGGAGGCTTTTTTATTTATTAATTAACTGTTTTATTGCATAAAATTTATTTTAAACAGCACTCATTGAATATCACTTATTTTAAGTGAAGATATATTTGATTTTCAAGTTAAAAAATCTTGTTAAAAAGCAAGTAGTATCAGAAAAATGATACTATTTTCGCGCATTAAAATTTAAAAAACTATACCTAATGAAAAAACAATTACTCTTAACATTAATAGTAGGCATTGTAATTTCTTTTAATTCTTTTTCTCAAGAAGAAAACACAACTACAGAAGCTCTTTATAACAAATGGTCTATAGATATAAGTGCAGGATTAAACAAACCAGTTAGACCTGTATTAAGTGGAGCTTTTTCTGACACACCATCACCATTTACAGTAAACCTAGGTGCTCGTTACATGTTTAATACAAAAGCAGGATTAAGAGCTGGTTTAGGATATAATAGTTTTAATGAAGGAGGCGCTGCTGTAGAATTTGAGAGTACTTTATATACTTTTTCTTTAGAAGGGGTTATCAATTTAGGAAATGTACTTGACTTTAAAGAATGGACAAGAGATTTTAGTATTCTTGCCCATGGAGGTTTAGGATATGGAAGACTAACTTCAAAAACTCCAGTAGACAGAAGTTTTGGAGATGCAGATCAAGTATTAAGTGCTATTGTTGGTATCTCTCCTCAAGTACGCTTATCAAATAGAGTTTCTCTATTTGGAGATCTTACCGCAGTAGGAAACATAAGACAAAACTTAACTTTTGATGGTAGCGTTACCAATAGAACACTTAGAGGATTTGATGGTTTTTATGTAACAGGAACGGTAGGTATTAATATTGCATTAGGTAAAAATGAAGTACATGCAGATTGGTATGTAGAAGATACTGTTGATGCAGATAAAGTAGATGACTTAGAAGAGCGTCTTACCAAAATTGAAACTGATCTTATCGATACAGATCAAGATGGTGTAGCAGATTACTTAGATCGTGAAAAGAACACAGTTTCTGGTGTTGCTGTAGATACAAAAGGATATGCTGTAGATGTAAACAAAAATGGTATTCCTGATGAATTAGAAGCAGAATTAGAAGCACGTTACGCTAAAAAGAGCGATCTAAAAAATAGTGTTGCAAGTAGTAATGATGTTATTGCAAAACTACTTAACGATGGATATGTTAATGTATACTTCCAATTTAATAGTACAAAACCTGAACTTTACAGCTTAGATGCTATCAATTACCTTATTAAATATCTTTCTGAAAATCCAAGTAAAAATGCAGAACTTATCGGATATGCAGATGAAGTAGGAAATGCTGCATATAACCAACAGCTTTCAGAAAAAAGAGCAAAAAGAGTATTTGATATTCTTGTAGCATCAGGTATAGATGCAAACAGATTATCAATTACTGGTGCTGGTGAAGATACTGGAATAACTGCTGCAGATGCTAGACAACTAGTACGTAGAGTAACTTTCAAACTTAAGTAATCACATACTTTTACTTATAGTGTTAATTCTCTCAAAGCCTCTGTTTTACAGAGGCTTTGTTAGTTAATAAGTAGTTGATAAACTCTATCCTCGCTTTCGCGAAAGCATATACTGTATTCGTATTTTTAGTAAACTACCTCGGTGGAAAATCCACGAGGAATTTATAGGTAGCTAAATTTTAATTTCGAGGCAAGCCATAAGGTATCTTACCTTTTGGTAGTGCCAATAAAACTCTAAAATTATGAATGACAGGCCTAATGACATTAAGCGTATACGACCAGAAATTCCTTCAGCGAGGGTACACGATCAAATGAGTACTGAAGAACGGTTTCAAAACGAAACGATTCGACCCATTCTTAAACTACAAAGCCCACTATTAATTGAAGTTTTTCGAAACTATATCACAAAGCATAAAAATGTATTTTATGACTTGTCTATTGAAAAAAGAACCGATTATATCGAAAATGCTATTCATAAAGACATGAAGTTTCGCAATGGTCTTAAAGGAATTATTATTGGGCAATTTACTGTAGACGAATATCTTACATATATCCAAAACTCATCTGCATTAAACAAAAGGATGATGAATATCACAAAAGAACGCCTTCTCAGTAATATTCAAGTATTTGAACGACCAATTGCTCTCACAAAAGCTAGTTAATGCAACTTCCAAAAAGTCAGAATAATGCGCCTATAGACCCATCATCTCCAGTAGAGTTGATTGTTTTTATAGCACTACCTATATTATTAATAGTGGTGTATTTTATTGCAAGAAGACGACAACGTAAGAATAAAGACGTTTAATCTATCAAGGAAACCCCGTTTAAATCGGTAGTTAACACATCACTCATTAGATCAAAGAAAGGACGTAAAAGTCTATAATGATAAAGCACCTGTTCACCAAAATCTGGTGCGTGTACCTCAGCATCTGTAAAAGAGTGTGTGACAACAAAATTCTTAAGACGTATTAAATCAATATTAGGATCATCTTTACTAAACCCTTTAGGTGCAGTTTTTACTGGATTCCATGCGTCAAATTTTCCTCCATACGCTTTCGCGAAAGCGGACTCAGCAAGAATAGCACGTATCTCACTACTATCCATTTGAAACTCCGTACGTATACGTAGCAAATCTTTTGGCTCCGGACTAAAGAAACCTCCAGCAACCACAGATTTCCCTCCCGGCTCTAATCGGAGGTAATACCCACCTCTACGGTGTGCTCCTGCCCTACTAAAACTCACACTACGGTGCACATTATAAGGTGTTTTATCTTTACTAAAACGAACATCTCTATTAATACGAAATACCTTTAGTTTTTCTATTTCATCTTCTTCATTGAGCCCCATCTGAATAGCTGCATAAAAGGCTTTTAGTTCTTTTTCGCTAGCCTGATACTCCTTTTTATGTTCTGTCATCCAATCCCGATGATTGTTCTTTTTAAGTGATTTTAAGAAGGTAAAAGATGATGTTGGTACTGTATGCATAATCTAGGATATTTAAAGAACTAAAGATAGTATTTTGTGATACCAATTCTGAATTAAAAATTTATAGTTGCACATTGTGAAGCATCAAGCCGCTAGGTTGTGCTATGTGTTCTAATTTTATAGAATTTCCTGGTACTAAAGTTTCTTTGATAAAATTTATATCTATTTTTCCTTGACCAAGGTCAAACAGAGCCCCCATCATTAAACGTATTTGATGTCTTTTAAATCCTTTACCACAAACTCTAAACATATAACTCTCATCAGGAAAAAAACTAGCTGTATACAATTTGTTTGTAATGATCTCACTTACCTCCAATGTACTAATAGTTTTAGTTTCAGGATTTGCTTTATACGCATAAGTTCTAAAATCGTGCGTTCCTTCAAAAAGACGTGCTGCTTCTTTCATAAGTGCGATATCCAACTTCGCATTGATATTCACCATATAGGGAGCTGCAAATGGATGGTTCTTTGCTCCATGAGAAAAGAGATAGATATATTCTTTTCCTTTGGGAGCATCCATCACATTAAACGCTTTATCTACTTCTGTTATCTCCAGACAGCGTATATCTTGAGGTAGGTTTGCATTAAACAACTCAAAAAAACCTTCCTCAGGTAGCGGAGCGTCTTTTAAAAACAACTCTACATAGGCCACATTTGCAGACACTTTTGCATCTGTACGCCCTGAGGCGAGTAGTTTAAAGTTTTTACGCTCTAATACATAAGAGAGAGTGCGTTCTACCATACGCTCTACTGTAAGCACATCTGGTTGTTTCTGCCAACCATGATATCTAAACCCTAAGTATTGGATTTTCAGCAAGTAATAGAATCGTTTGTCAAACATGAAGCTATAATAGTTTACTAACATTTAAGTGACTTCTACATAACAAGAGCCTCTTAATTTTAAAGAACTAAAAAAACATTTTTTAATTCTAAAATACTAACTAAAACACATTTTTTATGAAATTTTTTAATCTAAAACAGTTATGGGCAATTACATTTGCACTATTATTCTTTCTAAGTTGTAGTAATGATGACGATTCTTATGAAGATACATTACTTACAGTAGATAACTCAATTACTATGAATGGTAGTATGGAAACTATCATCCATTACTACGATAATGAAGGTCCTCATCATCATAATCATAGCACACGTATCACTGCTGGTTTTACGGAAACTTTTGAATCAGGGTCAAAAGGGAGTTATGCAGCCGCTAGTGTAAACTTAAGTAGTGGGTCTTGGTTTTTATCTGATGCATTGTTAGGCTCCTTATCAAACGATAGAAAATTTGGCTCAAAATCTGTTCGTATTAGAAATACGGGATATGCAATTATGAGTTTTAACCTTGACAATGGTGCTGAAGAAATACACATACGTCATGCAAAATATGGAAATGATGGAAATTCTACATGGCGTCTTATTGCTTCTACAGATAATGGGAGTTCATGGTTTTATGTAGGAGGCACAGTGACTACAAATTCTACTTCTCTTAATACTGTTTCTTATACTGTAAATGAAACACAAAATGTTCGTTATGGGATTTACAAAACTGGCGGAGGCTCAAATCGAATAAACATTGATAATGTAGAAATTATCACAACCACTACTGGTGGTGGCGATGATCCAACGGGTACTGCTACTAGAGATAGTAATATTACATTTGGAAATCCATCTAATGCAGGTACGAGCGCTACTAATTATTATTTACCAAAACCCGATTACGCTCTTTCTTACAATAATAATAAAGGTACTGCAAACTGGGTAAGTTGGCATTTAAGTGAAGCTTGGACGGGTGATGCTCCAAGATGTAACTGTTTTAAAAGAGATACTGCGTTACCAAGCAATTTCTTTAGAGCTACTTCTAGCGATTATACAGGATCTGGATTTGATAGAGGCCACATGTGTCCATCGGCAGATAGAACTTATACAGATGATGCAAATGAAAATACATATTACATGACCAATGTAGCACCGCAAGCTCCAGATAACAATCAACGTAGTTGGGCTAATTTTGAAAGGTTTTTACGCTCTCTAACTACAGAAGGAAAGGAAATATATGTTGTTTCTGGCGTTATAGGCTCTGGCGGAACAGGGAGAAATGGATTTGCAACTACTATCGATAATGGAAATATTACAGTACCAGATTCTTTTTGGAAAGTAGCATTAATACTTCCTAACGGTTCTAATGACATAAACAGAGTTACTACAAGTACAGAAGTAATCGCAATTAATGTCCCTAATGATCAAGGAATTTCTAGTGATTGGTCACAATTCAGGACTACAGTAAATACTATTGAAAGCTTAACAGGGTATGATCTTTTTGAAAATATCCCTAATGGAATCGAAGCTGTAATAGAATCAAATATTTATAACGGACCATTTAATTAATATAGCCAAAATACAAATGCAAAAAGAGTCATCTATAATCTAACTTAGATGGCTTTTTTCAAATTAAAAAGCTCTTAACCCCAATGCATGGAAGACATCACCAAAAAAGTGTTTACAAAAAATTTGTACATTGTTAGTACTAACAACCAAAAAATAGACTGATAATGACAACAACTAACAAACCAAACATTGCATTTTGGATTATTGCAATTGTACTAGGCTTACTTTGGAATTTAATGGGAGTATCTGCCTTTTATTTAGATAATTTTGGTGGAGAAGAAATACTCGCAAGTATGTATACTGAAGAACAACTCGAATACATAAAAGGAATAGCATCTTGGGAAATAGTATTATACGGAGTTGCTACAATAGGAGGACTTATAGCAGCTATTGCTATGTTAATGCGAAAGAAAATTGCTGCATTATTATTTTTAATTTCCACATTAGCTGTTGTATTTACAACAGCCTATGGTCTTACTGCAACAAACCATTTAGAAGTCTTTGGAACGATGCAATCCATTTACTTCCCAATTATGATTATAATCATAGGCTTTTTCCTGTACTGGTATTGTAAACGATCTACTAGTAAAGGATGGTTATCTTAAATATGAAGAAGTAAAATATATTCTTCCCTGTGATGTAATACATAAAAGGTATATTAAGCTAATATAATGTAACAGAAATAAGGTGTAAGCTACTTATACCTTATTTTATGCATCAATATTCATGGAAAAAAAAGTTTTTTAGTTCGACAACCAATCTATACCTAGATAACGCCATTATAGGGAATTTTGCAATGGGTATATTTATGAAAACGTATATAGAACTTTTAGGAAATACCTATACCGTCAAAATGCCTAGCATTTGGGCTAACAATTTTGGAGTTTATAAAAATGAAGAAAAAACACCTATTGCTACACTTCAGTTTAATTTCTGGGGTTCATCTACCAAAATAATATATAATCATACGATATACGAAATGGTATATCGCTCTATCTTCCACAATCATTTTGATATATATCATCAGAATAAAAGTATATATACCTATGATGCTTCAAAACTTAGAGGGTATATAAAAACAACAAAACAAGAAGATCCCTTACTTATAATACTAGGCCTTTATTGCCACGCAAGGGGACGTAGAAATAATTAAGTAGAATAAAAGTATCTTCGTCTCTTGAAACATATACATGGTTTTTTAGCGTCTCCTCCCCTATGGGAAAATACACAATTTGGGCTTGAACAGTTTACAATACCAGCAATAGATCTTTCTACGTTTACGCCACAACCTATACCAGAAAGACTTCGATTAGGACATCAGATAGAACATATATTCCATCAGATACTCTCACATTCAGATGACTATGAAGTGCTAGCACATAATATTCAGGTTAAAAAAGGAAATGATACTACAGGAGAACTAGATTTCATTATACGCTTTCGCGAAAGCGGAAAATTACTCCACATAGAGCTTACCTATAAATTTTATATTCTAGATCCAACCATTACCGAACCTATCCATCGATTAATGGGACCAAATAGAAAGGACCTATTTTTTACAAAACTGGAAAAAACAAAACAGAAACAATTACCTCTCATTTATACAAAAGAGGGAATAGAAACGCTTAAAAAGATAGGAATAAAAGCTTCTGAACTCGAACAACAAGTAGTATTTATGGGTCAATTATTTACCCCTTATGATTTACAAACTCCCTCGATCACACCTTTAAACACAGCTTGTATTGTTGGTTTCTGGATTCGTATGGATGATTTTGAATCTGAAGTTTTTAGTAACTACAACTATTATATCACACATAAAAACGAGTGGATTCATACACCACACCTAGATGTAGTATGGTCTTCACACCTTAAGATACTACAAGAAATACAATTAAAGCATTCACAAAAACGAGCACCTATTGTTTGGATTAAAAAACCAGATGATTCTATAGAAAAGTGTTTTGTGGTTTGGTGGTCATCCTAAGTTTAAGAAAGTTTAGTCATACCGCTAGTTGCTATTCTTGATCGTCTTGTTTCTTTTTAGGTTTAGGCAATCTTTTCGCCTCTTTTAATGTTTTATGAATCATCCATTCAAGTTGCCCATTAACGCTACGAAACTCGTCATCTGCCCATTTTTCAATTTGCTTAAACGTCTCTGGGTCAATTCGAAGGACAAATGATTTTCTTTTACTCACTTTTTAAGCATTTAGAGTACCTGCATTTACAATAGGTATTGCTTCTTTATCTCCGCAAAGTACAACCATTAAATTACTTACCATAGAAGCTTTTTTATCATCATCAAAATCGATGATATTATCTGCAGATAATTGTTCTAAAGCATCTTCTACCATTCCAACAGCTCCTTCTACAATTTTCTTACGTGCTGCAACAATAGCAACTGCTTGTTGTCTTTTAAGCATCGCACTTGCAATTTCTGGAGCATAGGCTAAATAACCTATCCTTGCTTCCATTACGCGTATCCCTGCAATTGCCAAACGTTCCGTGATTTCATTTTCCAACGCCTCGTTTACCTCATCCATACCTGATCGTAAGGTTAACTCTGCTTGCGCATCATCAAAGTTATCATAAGGATAAGAACCTGCCAATTTTCGTACTGCCGCATCTGTTTGTACTCTTACAAATTCCTCATAATTATCTACATCAAAAGCAGATTTATACGTATCACTTACTTGCCATACCAAAATCACATTAATCATAATTGGATTTCCAATCTTATCATTTACTTTCACACGCTCACTATCAAAATTTCTTGCTCTTAAAGAAATTTTCTGTCTTGTATAAAATGGATTTGCCCAAAAGAATCCGTTATCTCTAACTGTTCCTTTATATGCCCCAAATAAGACTAACACCTTAGAACTATTAGGATTTACAATAAAGAATCCTCTTATAAGTAAGATAAGAATAGGTATACATAATACAAATTCGGGATTACCAGTTAGTACAATACTTGCGATCATACTAACGATTAAAATGAATAATACCAGTAACATAAAGTATCCACTTGCAGGTTTTATTTGTATTTCGTTTTTCATAATAGTATCATTTTGATATCACAATAATACTAATAATTTTTTAATTTTAAAAATGATATTACGAGGTAACTTGGAAAACAGTTTATAAAAGTTAAAAGAGAGCTATTAAAATCATTAAGTGGTAACATCTCATTATTTTTTTCGTCTTTTGTAATATCAATCAATTATAATCACTCATGAAACTCCTTCATTTAATCACATTTTTTCTATGCACATATGCATCAGCATACGCCCAACAAGATTTTATTAAAGTAGCGCATAATGAGGTACTGGGTACGTTAACGTTTATAGCAACCGCTAGTAATCAGCCTGGAAGTGCTCCTTCTTACCAAAAATATATTAAGAATGCTATTGGAAATGACACTGATTTCACACTACTTACAGAGCGTTTTAGTGCCATAGATGTAGAAACCAGTATACACAGAGAGCACTATCCAGAAAAAAGGCATCCTTTTACAAGTACGATGGACTTATTGTGGATTGCTAGTGCTAACTCAACAAGTATTGATGATTTTGCTACGCGTACCATTGGTTATTTACCACCTAATGAACATACAGAACTTGTTGCAATCATGCACAAAGTACTCCCCTATTATAGAAAACATGTATGGGCTACCACGACTACCCAAAGAGCGCAATTAGAACAATCCATACAAAACTATGTACCTCAGATAGAAACTTTATTTAATAAGGTAAATGTCTTTCTTGGAAGTAATTGGTCTAAGACAACACCCTTTAATATCATGCTCTACCCTATTCCTCTAAAAAGTGGAGGTACTACGGCGATTCCTAAGGGAAATAATTTAATTTGTTCCTATTTATCTGAAAGAGAGAAAGAAGGTGAAGATATTATAGGGATCGCGATTCATGAAATGAATCATATTTTATTTGACGCACAACCCTTAGAACTACAACAAGATATAGATACTTGGTTCACCACCTCTAGCAATCCATACGCAGCCTTAGCATATGATTTTTTTGATGAAGGGCTTGCAACTGCAGTTGGTAATGGTTGGGCGCATGAGCAACTTAACGGTACATTAGACCCTGGCGAGTGGTACAGTTTTGAATATATAAATGGCTATGGGAAAAAATTATACCCACTCGTAAAAACATACATGGAGACGAATAAAACAATTGATAAAGCATTTATAGAGAAAGCTATTGTTCTTTTTGGAGAAGCATTTCCAAAAGCAACTACAGACTTAGATATTCTCATGAATAACCTCAACATCTTTTCACAAACAGAAGACGAAACTTTGATAGATGTCTATTTTGCAGGCGTGAGAGAACGTTTTAGAATGCATTCTGCTTATTTCTCTAGCCCTATTGATAGTGAGGAATCTTTTACACGCTTACGCGAAAACAATAGAACAAAGCTTATTGTAATAGATAAAGATCAAGATCATATCGTTGCTGTATTACAAAAGCAGTTTCCTACACTTCCTAAAAACATACATCCAAACACTTCCTTTGTTACAAGTTTTTACGATACCAAAACACAAAGCACGATTGTTATAGCAAACTGTCTAAAACAAGAAGATTATGCTCCGTTAATGGATCAATTGAAAGCAGAAAAATATATTACCTATGGCAAAATATTGAGGTTAAAATAAACTAGAAATAGTATATTTAACTCAAATTCTTCAAATAGATAGCTTTTGAAAAAATACCCTTTTGATGCTTCTTTAAAACATCATTTACTTGTTGGACTAGCACTCGCTATATGGATTTTTATATTCCTATACTTTACAGAACCCTTGGATGTGAACGAATTTGGTGATCGTGAAAAAATTATATATCTGCCATTTTATGGACTTATTGGAGCTTTGTGCTATATCATTATGCTTCCACTTCAAAACTTTTTATATAAGCGTTCTCAGAAACAATGGTCACTAAAAAACGAAATCATATTCAACCTTGCTTTTATCGCTTTTTCTTTTGTATTAGCTCGCACGTATTATGTATACGTAATTGTATATGGAGAATCAAACCCTTACACGCTATGGTATTATACTACAAGTATATTTATCCCGGCCATTGTAACCATACTTCCTATTGTACTCGCAGGAAGATGGGCTTTAGGAAAATATAAAAACAAACGTCTGGAAGAATCTAAAATTGAAATAAAAGGAGAAGGTAATTACGAAAGCTTACGCTTACTACTCAATGATTTAATCTGTATACAATCTTCAGATAATTATGTAGAAGTTTCTTTTTTAGACAACAACATCTTAAAAAAACAATTGATTCGAAATAAGCTATCGGTTGTTGAAACCAATTTCCCCGAACTTATACGAACGCATCGTTCATTTTTAATGAATCCTTATCATTTTCAATCTTGGAAAACCGAAAATGGGAAGCTAGGCATCGTAGCATCTAATGCTATTTTCATCCCAATATCAAAGACCTACGCCACAGCGGTAAAAACAACCATAAATTCCACCACAAACTAGATGCATTTCACCCCAAAGCCTCATATATAATAGGCTGGTTGATTTTTGTAAAATACTTTTGAACCAGAAGTCAAACGTAAAAAATCAATTATGAAAACTAAATTAACTACAGTACTTACCGCTTTATTTCTTATGATATTCGCTTTCGGAAACCTGTCTGCCGCTAGTGCGCAAAATATAGCACGACAGGCAGGAGCGCAAACATCTCCATTATGTGATTGTAAAACAGATCTTGATTTTCTTGCTACTAAAATGCAAGATATGGTCTCTTATAAAAAACAAATCAAAGGCGATATGGTATCCGAATTTCAAAAAACATACCATTCACTTTCAGAAGAAATGAAATCATCTATCAGTAAAGTAGATTGCTTGTTTAAATTAAATACGCTATTAAGTGTTGTAAAAGATAAGCATGCTAGCATTGCTTCAACTAGTGACATAATTACAAAAGAACAATATCAAGATTCTATATATAGAATGAATTTTAAGCAAACAGCTATTTTTAAAGAGCATCCTACCGCGGCAATCAACCTAACGGAATTACGCACTAGATTATCACAGATGCCTTTTGAAAACATAGAAGGTGTTTACACAGATAGATATGTAGGTGAAATTGGAGTGTATGAAACAACAACAAAAGGGAATTATATTGCTGTTGTTTTAGAAGCTACATCAGATTTTTGGGGAACTGGTCAAATAGCATACCAGATCAATAAAATAGAAGGAGACGAATACCAAGTATTGCGTTATCACCCATACTCTCGTAAACTATGGTTTCAAAAATCAATGTTAGCATATAATGGGAAATTATGGGGTCTTCAAAAAGAATTACAAGGTCCTAACCATGCTGAAGCACCTTCTGAAAATGGAGATTGGGAATTTAAGCAGCTTACTAATGATACACAGTATCTATATTTTGGTTCTTTCTCAAATAGAAAAAGTAATGTAGAAGCCTTCAAAAAATTCTATGCTGAACATAAAGACAATATCAATGCACCTAATGTTATTGTAGATCTTCGTAATAATGGGGGCGGTAATTCTAAGTATAGTGACCCTTTTGTGAAAATATTAAAGAAATCTGGTGCAAAAGTATATGTGATTACTAATTACTTTACAGGAAGCAATGGAGAGCAGTTTACTTTAAAACTAAAGAAACTTAATAATACTGTTCATTTGGGGCAGCGTACCAACGGGATTATAGCATACGGTATGAACTATGGAACTAGCTATGATTCACCTACTGGAAACTTTTCTTTCACACCTACTGATATGAACTTTCATAAGTTTATTCAATACGAAATGGTAGGAATACAACCAGAAATAAAGTTAGATTTTTCTAGAGATTGGATTGCACAAACACAAGAAATTATAGAAGGACAACTTCCATAAACACTAAAAACATATTTTGCAGAGGCCATTGCACTCGAGTTTGACTTCTCGAATCGCAATGGCTTTTTTTCTTTATTTATTTATGCCTAGCAATCAATGTTTTCTCTACACTACGAAGACCAAATCCTTTTGCTCGTAATAACACCATAAGATGAAAGATTAAGTCTGCACTTTCATTCAAAAACAATAGGTCATTATCATCTTTTGCTTCAATAACTACCTCAACAGCCTCTTCTCCTACTTTTTGAGCTACTTTATTGATTCCTTTTTTAAATAAGCTTGCTACATAAGAATCTGGATTATCTTCTGGATTATCTTTACGATCTCTTATAACCTCTTCTAAATGCGAAAAGAATCCATAATTAGGCGAATTTCGATCTCCCCAACAAGTGTCTGTTCCTTTATGACATACAGGTCCTGTAGGTTCTGCAAAAACTAACAAACTATCTTGATCACAATCTATCTTAATATCTACTAAATCGAGATAATTGTTAGACTCTTCTCCTTTTGTCCACAAACGTTCTTTACTTCTGCTATAAAATGTCACTCTTTTAGACTCTACGGTTTTTGAGTATGCTTCCTCATTCATATATCCCAGCATGAGTACATTTTTAGTTCTTACATCTTGTACAATGGCAGGAACTAAACCATCTGCAAATTTTGAAAAATCAATTGTCATAATTTATTTATTTTGAGGTTAGATACGCACAGTAATCCCTTGTGCTTTTAATTCTTTTTTTAATTCTGGTATCGGTATTTCTCCAAAGTGAAAAACACTAGCAGCTAATGCTGCATCTGCCTTTCCTTCTGTAAATGCATCTTTAAAATGTTGTTTATTCCCTGCTCCACCACTTGCGATAATAGGTATATTTAATTCGTTAGAAAGTTTGGCTAATGCTTCATTTGCAAAACCATCTTTCGTTCCATCGTTATCCATCGAAGTAAATAAGATTTCTCCAGCACCTCGTTGCGCTACCTCTTTTGCCCAGTCAAATAAATTGAGCGTTGTAGGCACTTTTCCTCCTACTAGATGCACAATCCAATCGCCATCAATACATTTAGCGTCTATAGCCACGACAATGCATTGTGAGCCAAATTTAGCTACCAATTCATTAATCAAATCAGGTCGTTTTACAGCACTAGAGTTGATCGATACTTTATCTGCTCCATTTTTAAGAAGTATATCTACATCTTCTACAGATGAGATTCCACCTCCTACCGTAAATGGAATGTTTACTTGTGAAGCCACTCGCAATACAAGATCAGATAAGGTCTTCCTACGCTCTTCGGTGGCAGATATATCAAGAAACACAAGTTCATCTGCTCCAGTATCTGAATATACTTTAGCAAGTGCTACTGGATCTCCAGCATCTCTGAGGTTTACAAAATTGGTTCCCTTTACAGTTCTACCGTTTTTTATATCAAGGCACGGAATAATACGTTTAGTGATCATAAGTAAATATTAAAATTATAGAGATAATACCTAGTAAAAATATTAAACCAATCCATATTTTATTTCTAAAGTTTTTATTTATAAAACAGTTAAAGCCAGAGATAAATAAACTTAATCCGATAAACATTAAAAACAAAATAGGATTATCATCTTCAAAAAAATTATCATTCCTAATTAAATGAAATAATATTACTAACTCAAAAATTAGAAATATAATAACAGTAATCTCAAATATTATTTTTAAAATCTTCATCATTTTTCACGGTTAAATCCAGTCCATCATAAAACCCTAAAGGACTATTTACAAGTGTTTTTATCCAAAAAGCTATTTGTCCTGTGTGGTAACTATAATGCTCTACGGCATGAATCACACCCCCCATTCCTGAGAAATGAAATCCTTGTACATTTCGTTTTTTTAAAAGTTGCCCTTCTGTTGCATTTTGGATCGTATTCTTAACTTCCTTTACTGTAACTGTTATTTGTTCTAAGAGCATTTCTTTCGTATATCCATCTATAGCATCAAACTCTGCATCTCGATCACGAGCATCCTCTTTCTCTCCAAGGCTTGAAATGACATATTGAGTCATATTACCACATAGGTGTAAAATTTGATTCCCAAGACTATTACTTGAATGATTAGGACGTTGCCAAACTTGTGTATCATCAATTTTCTGAAAGGCAATAGTAATCATACGTGTACTCTCATCTATGCGATAAAGCGCGTTTTCTTTAAAATCTGTTACCCAAGGTGACTCCATACTTACTGATTTAAAATAAAGTGTTCTAATTGTTTCAAAGTGATACGATTCTCATAAATAGCTTTCCCTATAATGGTACCTTCACAGCCTAATTCGGCCAGTTTTGGTAATTCATCAAAGGTTGAGATACCGCCAGAGGCAATAAGTTTAATCGTTCTTGTTATATCACGATCATCTGTGATGATTGTTCCTTGATTTATTATTTTAGCGTACAAATCAAACGAAGGTCCTTCTAACATACCATCTTTACTGATATCAGTACAAATCACATAACAAATCCCTTTTTTCATATATGATGTAATAAAAGGTATCAGATCTTTTGTACTTTCTTCCTGCCAACCATTAATAGCAATTTTCTCATTTTGAGCATCAGCTCCTAAAATAATCTTTTCTGCTCCATACGTAGTTATCCAGTTTTCAAAAACTTCAGGATCTTTTACTGCAATACTCCCTCCTGTAATTTGAGAAGCGCCACTTTCAAAAGCGATATGTAGATCCTGATCTGTTTTTAAACCACCCCCAAAATCAATATGTAAACTTGTTTTAGACGCTATTTGCTCTAAAATCTTATGATTTACAATATGCTTGCTTTTTGCACCATCTAGATCTACTAAATGTAGATGTTTGATTCCATGCGCTTCAAAGTTTTTTGCAACTTCTAATGGGTTCTCATTATATATTTTTTTGGTATCATAATCTCCTTTCGAAAGGCGTACACACTTCCCATCTATGATATCTATGGCTGGTATTATTCTCATATTCAAAAATTGAAAGTAGAAAAACGAAAATCGAACTACTTTATTTGTTTATTTTTTGTTGTTTTAATTGAAGCTACTGTGATTCTTAACAATTCATCACACTCTTTCCAAAGGCGTTTTACTTCAGTCGTATCTTCATTTCTAATTTCTATAATTAATTCTAACCAAAAACAGGTTTCATCCGCTTCTTCTTCTACAATTTTAAGCTTATTAATAAAATCTGCTTCAGATTTTGGTCGTTGAGAAGCTCTCCAATTTGCAGCTACAGAACTTGAACTCTTTAATAATTGAAAAACAAGGTTATTATATTCACGAGATTTTGGTAATTGCGAACAAAGATTCCAGCAATCAACTGCAAATTTTTTAGTTCTTATTTTCATGTCTACCATACTATCCAATTTCCAAATTTCGTTTTTCTACTTTCTACTTTCTACTTTTCAGTCACATCTCCCGTCACATCATTATCTGTACTTTCAAAACACAAAATAGTCGTTCTCATATTAGATCGCGTTCTATGTAATACATTTTTAGGCACTTTAATCATTTGCCCTTTCGTAAGAGTTTCTGTTCGGTTTTCAAAATCTACAAACAACTCCCCTTCTACTACAAAGAAAAATTCGTCGCTTTTACTATGCGAATGCCAATAAAAATCCTTTTGCAATACACTTACTCTTACCACATGGTCATTAATTTCACACACTGGAAAGTTTTTCCAATCATCAGTGATATTTTCTGTAAGTGCTACTATATCTTGTTTTTGATTACTCATTACCGAACTACATTTCTAGAAAATTCTTCAAAATCTGCTCTCCAGTACTACTACTCTTTTCTGGGTGGAATTGCGTTCCATAGAAGTTCGCTTTCGCGAAAGCAGCACCATACGGAATTCCATATTCACACACCGCAATGGTTTCATTTGTCACTGGCGCGTAATAGCTATGTACCATATAGATAAATTCATCATTTTCTACATTTTCAAACAACGGCCCTTTAAGGCTTGAAATACTATTCCATTGGATTTGCGGAATTTTTACGCTTTCGCGAAAGCGTACCACATTTACATCAAAAATCCTTAATCCCTCCGTATTTCCTTCTTCCGAAGAATTACACATGAGTTGCATGCCCAAACAAATTCCTAAAACAGGTTGTTGTAATGTAGGAATTAAAGTATCTAATTTACTTTCTTTAAGTTTTTGCATCGCACTACTTGCTTCGCCTACCCCTGGAAATATCACCTTATCAGCATTTCTTATTTCTTCGGGATCATGACTTAAAGTAGCCGTAAACCCTAAGCGCTCTATCGCAAACTTAATGCTCTGAATATTCCCGGCACCATAATCTATGATTACTATATTCATAAGTTAAATACAAGGTTAGAAGTACGAAGTACAAGGTTAAGATTTAAAAAAAGTTTCTCCATTTTATTTACTATTCTTTCTTGAGGTCTTTATAGAAGCAACCGTAATTGCTAATAATTCTTTTGCTTCTATGTGTAATTTTTCAATTTTCGATATTTTTTGAAGGTAGTGCCATATTAAAAAGTTCAAGCCAATACATACTCTCATCTGTTTCTTCTTCTACAATTTTTAATTTATTGATAAAGTCGGCAGTTGATTTTGCTCTTTGAGAAGCTCTATAATTTGCACCGACAGAGCTGGACGATCTTATTAATTGATTTACCCAAGCATTAAATTCTCTTGATTTTGGTATTCCTTCACAAAATTCCCAACAATCATATGCAAATTGTTTTGTTCTTTTCTTCAGATCCTGCATTTCTATAATCTATAAATATGTTCAATTCGCACTTTATACTTTGTACTTTGGATTTTATTATCTACAACATTCCTTTTGTAGATGGTAAAATCATTTTATTTGGATCTCTTTTGATGGCTACTTTAATGGCTTTTGCAAAGGCTTTAAAAATAGCTTCTATCTTATGATGCTCATTGGTACCTTTGGCTTTTATATTAAGATTTGCTTTAGCACCATCTGTAAATGATTTAAAGAAATGATAAAACATCTCTGTAGGCATTTTACCAATCATTTCGCGTTTAAAATCGGCTTCCCAAACGAGCCAGTTACGGCCGCCAAAGTCAATAGCTACTTGTGCTAGACAATCATCCATCGGTAAGCAAAAACCATAACGCTCTATTCCTAGTTTACTTCCTAAGGCATCTGCAAATACTTCTCCTAATGCAATCGCAGTGTCTTCTATAGTATGATGTTCATCTACTTCTAAGTCTCCTTTTACTTGGATATCCAAATCCATTGCGCCATGTCTCGCTAGTTGATCAAGCATATGATCAAAAAAAGCAATTCCTGTATGGATAGACGATTTTCCAGTACCATCAAGGTTTAGTGTAATCTGGATGTCGGTCTCATTTGTTTTTCGCGAAAGCGTACGAACCCTATCTTCTAATTTTAAAAACTCATAGATTTTTTGCCAATCATTACTTTCTAAAGCAATGTCTTTATCCAATTCTGAACGCTCAATAGTGATTTCTCCAGTTCCTAAATGCGTCTCATCATTGATATAAATACCTTTAGCCCCTAGGTTTGTTGCCAATTGCATATCTGTAAGTCTATCGCCTATTACAAAGGAATTAGCAAGGTCATAATCTTCAGAGAAGTATTCGGTTAGTAAGCCTGTACCAGGTTTACGTGTATCGGCATTCTCATGTGGAAATGTGCGATCTAGAAATACCTTATCAAATACGACACCTTCGTTTTCAAAAGATTTTAGGATGAAGTTATGCACCGGCCAAAAGGTATCTTCCGGAAATACATCAGTTCCTAATCCATCTTGATTGGTTATCATCACAAGTTCGTAGTCGAGTTCTTGCGCAATTTTACCTAACCACGTAAATGCTTTAGGATAAAAAATCATCTTTTCAAAAGCATCTATTTGTTCATCTGCTGTTTCTTTAATGATGGTTCCGTCACGGTCTATAAATAAAACTTTCTTCTTCATAGTGATATCATTTTTGACTCTTTATACATAAGAATCTTCTCTGTTTTTTTTAATATTTAAATAGATTTTAAGGCCTCAATTAACTGTTCATTTTCCTGAGAAGTACCTATTGTAAATCGTAAGGTATTTTCACAAAGCGGCTGAGTACTTCTGTTACGAATAACAATCCCTTTTTCTATTAATTGTTGGTATCTTTTGTTGGCATCATCCACTTTTACTAGTAAAAAATTGGCATCTGAAGGGTATATTTTTTCAATAAAAAATATATCAACTAAAGATTTACATAAAATACCCTTATTAACTAGTATTGAGTTAGTTTCATTATTATATACATCTGTTTTTGTAATATGTTTTACTGCCTTTTGTTGCGTAAGTCCATTCACATTATACGGTGGTTTTATTTTTTTCAGAATATCAATAATAGCTATAGAAGCAAATGCCATTCCTAGTCGAATTCCTGCCATTCCATACGCCTTAGAAAGCGTCTGTGTAACGATCAAATTAGGGTGTTTTTCCAATCGTGTAATCCAACTTGGAGCAGTAGCAAAATCAATATAAGCTTCATCGATAACCACCACTCCATGAAACCGTTTAAGAATCATTTCTATCTTCTCTTCTTCAATAAGATTTCCAGTAGGATTATTAGGCGAGCAAAGAAAAAGTAATTTGGTATGTGCATCTACATGTTTAAATATCGCCTCGATGTCTGGTTGAAAATCTTCATTGAGTAACACCTCCCTATTTTCAACATCATTTGTATTTGATAACACTTTATACATCCCATACGTAGGTGGCAAACTCATCACATTATCTTTCCCAGGAATACAAAAAGCTCTGAAAATAAGATCTAATACCTCATCACTTCCATTTCCGAAGAGTATACAATCTTCATTAATTTCCTTCTGAGACGCTATTAACCTACGTAATGCGCCCTGTTGCGGATCTGGATATCGATTTACACCATTATCAAAAGGGTTTTCATTGGCATCCAAAAACACCATGTCTTTATCAAAATCTGTAAACTCATCTCTCGCAGAACTATACGCCTTCATTTTTGCAATATTAGGTCGTACAAGTTTATTGATATCAAATTGCTGTTCCATATCAATTAAGCTTTAGTAAGTTTACTTAATCGAAGTGTCACTGCATTTTTATGAGCTTCTAAGCCTTCTGCTGCTGCCATTACTTCGATAGCTGTCCCTATATTCTTAATTCCTTGCTCTGAAATTTTCTGAAAAGTCATGCTTTTCAAGAAACTATCCAGATTGACACCACTATATTGCTTTGCGTACCCATTAGTAGGAAGCGTGTGGTTGGTTCCTGAAGCATAATCACCTGCACTTTCTGGTGTATAATTTCCTATAAACACAGAGCCTGCATTTTGAATACCATTTATATAAAAACCTTCATTTTCCATGCAAATAATAAAGTGTTCTGGGCCATATTCATCAATGAGTGCTAGTGCCGTTGCATCATCTTCTACGTAAATGAGCTTACTATTATCAATTGCTTTTTGAGCTATACGCTTTCGCGAAAGCGTACTCATCTGCATTTGAATTTCTTTTTCTACTGCTGTTATCAGCGTACGAGACGTCGTCACTAAAATCACTTGGCTATCTGTACCGTGTTCTGCCTGACTTAATAAATCGGAGGCTACAAAAGCGGCGTCAGCTGTGTCATCTGCTACAACTAGAAGTTCTGAGGGACCAGCCGGCATATCTATAGCGACACCATACTTTGTAGCTAGTTGTTTTGCTACAGTTACAAATTGATTTCCAGGTCCAAATATTTTATACACCTGAGGAATGGTTTCTGTTCCAAAAGTCATTGCTGCAATTGCCTGAATTCCACCTACTTTATAAATTTTAGTAACACCACATACTTGTGCTGCATAAATAATCGCAGGGTTTACAGCCCCTTCTTTTGAAGGAGGTGTACAGAGTACAATCTCTTTACAACCTGCAATTTTAGCAGGTATAGCTAACATTAATATCGTGGAGAACAAAGGAGCTGTACCTCCTGGAATATACAAACCTACTTTTTGGATAGGTCGTTTTTCTTGCCAACAAGAGACTCCTGGTGTTGTCTCTATGGTAATACGCTCCGTTTGTTGTGCTTTGTGAAACTTCTCTATATTACTTTTTGCAAGTGCTATTGCTTCTTTTACATCTTGACTTAATAATACAGATGCATCATCTATTTCTTGAGGAGAAACTATGTTTGCATCTAAGGTAACACCGTCAAAGATAGAAGTATATTTTGCTACAGCAATATCTCCTTTTTGTTTGACTTCTTTAAAAATATCTGTTACCGTTGCTTCTATATCTTCTACTGTTTGTGTAGGACGTTTGAGAATCTCTTTCCAATCTTTTGGGTCTGGTGTGTATATTTTATTCATTACAAAACCATTTTTTCAATTGGACATACTAAAATACCTTCGGCTCCAGCAGACTTAAGCTGATCGATAACTTGCCAAAAACTATTTTTATCTATTACACTATGAACACTACTCCATCCTTCTTCTGCTAAGGGCAATACTGTAGGACTTCGCATTCCTGGCAGAATATCTATAACAGCGTCTAACTTTTCATCAGGTACATTCATAAGGACATATCTACTGCGTTGTCCTTTGAGAACACTACGAATTCTGAATCGCAATTTCTCTAAGATTTCTTTTCGTTCTTCAGATATCTTAGGAGACACTGTCAATACTGCTTCAGAGGTAAGCATCACCTCTACTTCTTTTAAATTATTTTTAAATAACGTACTTCCACTAGATACAATATCACAAATACCATCTGCGAGACCTATATTAGGAGCAATCTCGACAGAACCATTGATAATATGTAGTTCAAAGTTTACTCCTTTTTCTTTTAAATATCTTTTTACCGTATTAGGATATGATGTAGCAATACGTTTTCCTTCAAAATCTTTTACCGAAGTATATGTTTCATTTTTAGGTATTGCTAGTGATACTTTACATTTTGAAAAGCCAAGACGCTCTATAATCTTTAGATCTTCTCCTTTTTCTATAAGTGTATTTTCTCCTAGTATAGCGATATCTATAACTCCATCTCTTAGATATTGAGGAATATCCCCATTACGTAAGTAAAAGACTTCTAAAGGAAAATCCCTAGCGGTTGTTTTTAATTGATCTTTACCGTTATCTATAGAGACCCCACAGCTTTTAAGGAGCGCTAAAGACTTTTCGTTAAGGCGTCCTGATTTTTGGACTGCAATTCTAATTTTTGTACTCATTTTTCTTTTAATAATTATAGCTTGAATTATCCAAAAACAAAAAACCCGTTTGAATAACTCAAACGGGTTTTGATATCATAAAATACAGACATATCATCTTACCTCGCTTGAGCGATATACAGTAAAATGATGATGATGTATTGTGTTGTTCTTCATAACTGATACAAAAGTATTGTATTTTTTGTTAAAAACAAGTGTATAACACAAAATAATATTCACTTAACAATAAAAAGTTTTTAGTAGATTTGATACGAAATCACTTACACTAATTTGGGGAAAAACAGTAAATGAAAGGTTTTTGGGGCACTTTTTTAATATTTCTTTTATGGGCTACGGCTGGAATATACTATATACATATAAAAGAAAAAGGCAATACTATTGATATAACTGCTATTAAGGCTCCAATAGAAGACGAGATTGCAAACACTACAGTATCAAAAGCTACGCCTGAAAAACAAACTGAAATCAAAGAAATACCTCCAGTATCAAATGAGATTACTGTAGATACAACAACTACTGATAACTCTTTTGATGAAATAGAAAACAATAACTTATATATAAGCGATAATAGTATTTCAGATTCTCAATTATTAGCGGAAGAAATAAAAAAATCAATAGCCATAAGTGACACTATTGATATAGATAAAGACGAACCATCTATTGAGTACAAAAAGGAACCTTTAGTTACAGACAACCCGAATGCATCGTCTCAAATTTTTTATCCAAGGTATGCAAATACAGATCTCATATTAGATAAAAAATTAATTTCATATGCAACGGAGCTAAAAAAAGTATTAAAAGACAACCCTAATAAAAAGGTTACTATTATTGGACATACGGACAATGTAGGTAACGCTGAAGATAATTTTAGAATAGGATTAAAAAAATCAAGACAAATAAAGTGGTATCTTACGACCCGTAGAGGCATAAAAAGATCACTTATAACTGCAATATCCAGAGGTGAATCTAGCCCTATTGAGGATAATTCAAGTAATTGGGGACGTAAAAAAAATAATAGAATTGAGATTATTGTTGATTAATAATATACTTGAAACTCAAGAAACCATAGCTATTCCCATAGCCTATATAGAGGCTTTTGTGATGATGCTTGGCGCTTTTGTTATTGGGTATGTTGGCGCTACATTATACGAGCGTTATCGACATAAAACGACACAATTAGCTATTGATAATGATATAGATCTTCTCAAAAAAGAAATTCAAGACTTAAAAGAAGAAAACGAACAGCAAAATAAAAAATTAAGCTTCCGTAAGGATCGAATGGATCAAGAATACGAGCAAGTAAACTTCCAAAAGCGAGCTTTTTCTGAAGATGTTCTATCAAAAGGCACGAATGCTATCTCCAGTAGTCCTACAAAAATTGATTTTGAGCGAATTGGATACGCTAATACTGAAATTAAAAATGATCTTCAAAAAATAACAGGCATAGGTCCTTATACTGAGACAAAACTTAATGATTTAGGTATTTATACATTTGAGCAAATCAGTAATTTTACAGAAGATGACATTATCGCTGTCACAAAGCTTATCAAATTCTTTCCTGATCGCATTAAAAACGATCGCTGGGTATCTAAAGCGCAACAACTTAAATATGAAGTTGCTCAGCAAGCTAAGTCTTCTCCTTCTGAAGATGTAAAAAAAAAGATGACGAGAGTTAACTAATCACCCCCTTAAGAAACAACTTATCACTTACTTATTCTTTGTAAAAGAAACGCACCAGTCTAGTTTATTAATAATTTTAAATCACTCTGAAATTAATTAATAAAAGGTAGTAAACCCCAAAGTAAAACCTGTACCCAATAAAAAGAATCAACCCAAGGAATAGGGATCTTAAACGAAACCAAGATCCAGCTGGATGAGTTCAGTTATCTATTTTAGATACACCTTATATACTTTATGAAATAGTCTTTTACTCATAAAAACATGCTTTCGTTTCTATATTTAAAAATAGACGTTGTAAAGAGGAAGATTTTTCTACCATCTATAAAAATGAGAATGGAGTTTAAAAAACAGGAATTGAATTTAATCAGGTATGCTCAAAAAGTATTTTATCACATATGAGATATGAAGACATTATGAATATTGATTACGAATAAAATCATTGTCTATAAAAAAACCCGTTATACAAAAGTACAACGGGTTTTAAATTATAAGTAAAACTGTATTCTACTAAAGAATCAGATTATTTACCTTCCATTTTTGCTTTAAGAGCTGCCAGCGCGTCATTAGCATCACCTAAAGTAGGTTTCGCTTCATCTGCTTGAGCTTTAGCTTTCTTAGCTTGTTGCTTAACAATTCTTGCCTCATCTTCTTTATGGATCACCATGTGAGATGCTACAACACGTTTAAAGTCTTTATTAAACTCTATTACTTGGAATTGAGCTTCTTCACCTTTACCTAGTTTAGAACCATCTTCTTTTTCTAAGTGACGTGTAGGAATAAAAGCAGTAATATCTTCGTTAAAAGCAACTGTTGCACCTTTATCTACGATCTCTGCGATACTAGCAGTATGCTTCGTACCTACTCCAAAGTCAGCTTCATACTTATCCCAAGGATTTTCTTCTATTTGCTTATGACCAAGACTTAATTTACGTCCATCTACATCTAGCTCAAGAACAACTACTTCTAGTTTATCTCCTACAGCACAGAATTCAGATGGATGCTTTACTTTCTTAGTCCAAGAAAGATCAGAAATATAGATAAGTCCATCAATACCTTCTTCTAATTCTAAGAATACTCCAAAGTTAGTGAAGTTACGTACTACACCTTCGTGACGTGAACCAACTGGATATTTTGAAGTAATATCTGTCCATGGATCTGGAGCAAGTTGCTTGATACCAAGACTCATCTTACGATCTTCACGGTCTAAAGTAAGAACAACAGCCTCTACCTCATCACCTACTTTTACAAAATCTTGTGCACTACGTAAGTGTGTACTCCAAGACATTTCAGAAACGTGGATTAATCCTTCTACTCCTTCTTCTACTTCGATAAATGCACCGTAATCTGCGATTACAACAACTTTACCTTTTACTTTATCTCCAATTTTAAGCGTTTCACTTAATGCATCCCATGGGTGCTTAGAAAGTTGCTTAAGACCTAATTGGATACGTGTTTTATCCTCATCAAAATCAAGGATTACAACATTTAATTTCTGATCAAGCTCAACGATTTCATTTGGATGGTTGATACGAGACCAAGAAAGATCTGTAATATGGATAAGTCCATCAACACCTCCAAGATCAACGAATACCCCGTAAGAAGTAACGTTTTTAACAACTCCTTCAAGTACTTGACCTTTTTCAAGCTGCCCAATGATCTCTTTTTTCTGCTCTTCGATATCTGCTTCGATAAGCGCTTTGTGAGATACAACAACATTTTTAAATTCGTGATTGATTTTTACAACCTTGAATTCCATTGTTTTATTTACATACTGATCGTAATCACGGATAGGCTTCACGTCTATTTGTGATCCTGGTAAGAATGCTTCGATACCGAAAACGTCAACGATCATTCCTCCTTTAGTACGTGCTTTTACAAATCCGTTTACAATCGTACCTTCATCATGTGCTGCATTTACACGATCCCATGCTTTGATTACACGAGCTTTACGGTGAGATAATACTAATTGACCTGTTGCATCTTCACGTACATCAATAAGTACTTCTACCTTATCTCCTTCTTTAAGATCTGGATTGTAACGGAACTCATTAAGAGAGATTACACCTTCAGATTTTGCATTGATATCAATGATAGCGTCACGATCTGTAATATTAATTACAGTTCCTTCTACTACTTCATCATTAAGAGTGTCAACAAAATTCTTTGCTACTAAAGCTTCAAATTCTTCTAGTTGCTCATCATCTACTACGTCAATACCTTCTTCGTATTTTTCCCAGTTAAAGTCTTTAAGAAATTGTTCTGGATTTGCTTGAGCAGGAGATAGCTCAACTTTTGGTGCTGCTGTTACAGCTTCTTCCTGAACTTCAGGATTTTTTGTTTCTTCAGCCATTTGCTAAAAATTACATTAGTATTAGAAATAAGCTTCTATTACCAATGGGGTTTGTATTTTACGCTTTCGCGAAAGCTCTTTCAACCTCAAAACCGTAAAAGTGGTTTTTATTGTTTTAGTTATTTCCTTTCATGACGGCTTTCTAAAGGTTGTCAAAAAGGAGTGCAAAAGTACGTATTGTTTTCTGATTTTCAAAGACTCTAACAAAGAAACTAAATACATTGATATACTTTATCGTTTAAGAATTTAGATTTAACTTTAAAAAATAATATAAAACTCCTTTTTATGACCCCTTGGCATCTATATGTAATGGCTGGTATGTACATCTTAATAGGATGTATGCATTTTATAAAACCTAAAGCATTTTTAAGTGTGATGCCTCGATACATTCCAGCAGGACTAACCATGGTGTATCTAAGTGGTCTTGTAGAAATTGGACTTGGTGTTGCCCTATGTTTTGAAGCAACCAGAACCTATGCAATTTGGGGAATTATAGTAATGCTTATTGTATTCTTAATAGTACATTGGTATATGATTGTAGATGAGAAATTTCATAAAAAGTTTCCTAAACCTGTATTATGGTTTCGATTTTTTCTACAATTTGGATTGATGTATTGGGCTTATTTTTATCTTTAATATTTTACAATGTCGTTATTTCCATCAGAACCGTATCAATTAAAATTATCTGGGGCAAACGTGATGTATTATCCAGATTTCCTGACTTCAGAAGAAGCGACTCTTTACTTTACAACATTATATAAGGAAACACCTTGGCAACAAGATGATATAAAGGTATTTGGGAAAGTACACCCACAACCACGTCTTACAGCTTTATATGCAACGAATAACATCCCTTACTCCTACTCTAATATAACAATGCATCCTCATTCGTTTACTTTCGCTTTAAGCGAAATAAAAAAAAAGGTAGAAATTATTACAAACACAACGTTTACAACCTGCTTATTAAATCTCTATAGAGACGGCAAAGATAGTAATGGTTGGCATGCTGATGATGAAAAAGAGCTAGGTAAAAACCCTACTATCGCCTCGGTAAGTTTGGGCGCTAGTAGAGTATTTAAATTAAGGGATAAAAAGGCTAAGTCTTCTGTACATTCCATGTCTTTAGAACATGGAAGTCTATTACTTATGAAAGATGAGACACAGCATAACTGGCAACATCAAATTCCAAAGACTTCAAAATTTGTAGAACCAAGAATAAATCTTACGTTCCGAACAATCAAGGGGTGAAAGCCATTCGTTTTATATAAAGATCTAGAACGAAGCTTATTAAATAGAACATTAGGGGGCATTCTATTTAAAAAAGTCAACATTCGTCCCAGATCGTTGTGTATATATTCTAATCAAAACATATACGTTGGGGGGTTGTTACAAGTAGCTCAATTTCTTATGTTTATACACATACGATCTATTTACAAAAAGCCATATAGAAAGTAGCGAAACTAATAGCATTAATAATGAATTACTTATTTGATAGTCTGTAAAGAAGTATGTAATTGTTACGCTACAAAATATAATTGTAGTAATCATCATTGTTTCTTTATAATAAACTTCCAGTATAAGCATTAGTCCTAAAGCAAATTCTATAAAAGGAAAAAGAGGTGCTATCAGTTGGAAAAGTTCATTGTTTAATATCTTAGTACTTCTTAAATACATTCCTAAATTTGAAACGTACATACCATATATTACAATGTGATATAATGATTGCGCTAACATAAATAATCCTATTAAGAATTTTATAACAATATGTGACAGCACCTCTAATCTCATGAAAATCACTTTATTAACCGAGGACAAAATTATACTAAGCATGCATAGTAATTCTTGTATTTTTTTCACTAAAAATTGTACAAAATTCGTAACTTACTGATTATTAAGAGAACTATAACGTTTTCGTGAGTATTAAAAGATTCTAATTAGTTGTAAAAAATTAAAATATCATTGTGAAGAGTTTCAGCTTACATGACACATTTCTGATAAAGCAGTTTACACAAACTGGACTTCACAAAGATCCTGGGCCTAGAAATTATTTTGAAATTATTTTTATAGAAGAAGGTAAAGGGAGACACTTTATAAATGAATTCATAGTGACATATGAGAAGGGCGACATATTTTTAGTTGCCCCAGAAGACAAACATCATTTTGAAATAGAAGAAGAAACTACTTTTTGTTACTTTCAGTTTACAGAATTACTTTTCTCTAGTAAAATGAATTTACCAGATAGATCCTATTGGTTACATCGTATAGAAAGAATCATACATCACCCGAACCTTTTACCTGGAGATATTATAAAAGAAAAATATGATCGAAAGCTTATATGGCATATTCATGATGTTATCAATCAAGAGTATATAGGTGAAAAAGAATTTTATAAACATAATATTTCTAATATGGTCAGTACTACTTTAAGTGTAATCGCCAGAAATATTACAAGAGATTTCCAGCCTGTCAAAGAAATTCCGAATAAAGATGTACCTACTACTATAGATCAAATACTATCCTATATAAGACAGCATGTATATGAAACAGATCTTATGAAGGTAAGTTCGCTTGCTTCTCATTTTAATATGACAAATAGCGCTATAAGTTTATATTTTAAAAAGAAAACAGGAGAATCTATTCATCATTATATATTAATGTATAAACTACACCTTATAAAGTATCGGTTAAAAAACACTGATTTTACAGTTTCTGAAATTGCATATCAACTAGGTTTTACTGATGAAAGCCACCTTACTCGCATTTTTAAAAAATATAATGATATGACTCCTAAGCAATATAAAAATAAGGTACTGCAGGAAAGTAATAACCTACTCAACGATTAACGACTAGCCAAACAATTCATTTAGTAAGCCCGCAAGACGTATCCCGCCTTTTTGTAGTTGAGATCGTAAAGGGTCAAAGTATTGATACATATATTTATATCCTAACTTCTCTCCTACTTTAGTATTCTTATATATATCTTTAACAAGCATTCTGCTATCTTCTACCCAATCTAGTACGGTGCCTTCTTGCAAAAGCGATACTTGTTTTTTTGATAAACGTGGCATAGTAGTCGCTAGTTCAGAATACGACATATTATAATGTTCTATCATTTGTGTATCCCAGACTCTGTGTAAGTTAGTACCATCTCTAAACCACTGTACCTGAAAATCATTTCCTCCTTTATCTTCCCCAATTCCTGTATGTAAAGGTTGGTGTAAATCTCCTATAAAATGCACTAACATTTTAAGATAGAAAGCTTTCTCTTCTTTTGTGCTATTTTCATTTTTAATAATTTCGACACATTTTGTCACCCCTTGTATCACATCACCTCTATCACTTTTGGCATGTGTATCGTATGTTTTATCAAAAGGAATATTTACATAGTGCCAAGATCCAAATGATCTATACTTTTGATCACTTTTAATCTCATCTGCAAACGTAGAAACCAATGCTAAAGATTGCCCATCTAATAGTTTATCTATTTCTCTTTTTGCTTTTCGTGAAAGGTATTGTTCTGCGATAGCACCTGTAGTACGATGTCCCGTTTTTCCCCATTCAAAACCTATCGCTTGTATCGTAGTACTTGAGAAAAATAGTATGATGAAAATATATTTCATTATTTATTTTTTTTCAAAAATACAATGAAATTGAAGACATACTGTTATAATAGTAGTAAGAATCGTTTCATTAGTAACCACACATAATCATTACCTTTACCTACAAATTAGGTCTCAACATTTGTTATATGAAATACGTACATTTATTTATACTAGCCTTTTTAACCTCAAACGCTATATATAGTCAAAATGCTTCTATAGAAAAAGATGTAAAAGTAAATCCATATGTATATGGTACTTTACTACAGCCTAAAGAAGGGGCTGAAAATTTAATTATTATCATTCCTGGATCTGGACCTACAGATAGAAATGGAAATCAACAATTAACACGTAATAATTCGTTACGTATTCTTGCAGAAAAGTTAACAGCAGCTGGAATAGCTACCTTTAGATATGATAAACGTGTACTTACATTATTAAAGAAAGGAGCGTTACAAGAAGAGAAATTACGCTTTGATGATTTTGTTGATGACGCTACAGCTACAGTCACCTATTTTTCTAGTAGAAATAAGTATAAAAACATATATATTATAGGTCATAGCCAAGGTTCATTAGTAGGAATGATTGCTGCTCAAAAATTAAATATTACTGGTTTTATTTCGCTTGCTGGTCCTGGACAAGCCATAGATCAGACTATTTTAAGTCAAATAGCATTACAAATGCCAGACCTTAAAGACAAGGCTAAAGAAGCTTTTATGCAATTAAAAGAAAACGGTAAAGTAAAAAAATACAGCCCTGCATTGTCTTCTATCTTTAGACCAGAAACACAACCATTTATGGCTAGTTGGATGCAATATGATCCGAAAGCAGAGCTTAAAAAGTTAGAAATTCCTGTTTTAGTTATAGGAGGAACTAATGATATTCAAGTCGATACAAAAGAAGCTAAAACATTAAAGGAAGCTAAACCAGATGCTTCCCTTATTTTGATAAAAAACATGAATCATGTACTACGCATTATAGAAGGTACTGACAGCTTAGAAAACACAAAATCATATAACGAACCTAAGCGTCCTATTTCAGAAGAACTTATACGTGTGATTACAGATTTTGTAACAAAGTAACTTAACACTTTGTTATAATATAGAAAAATAAGTATCTGTTTTCTTACTTTTACATCTTTAGAAAATTCCTATATGAAAAAGATATTTTTTTACGCCTTCTTCGGGGCGTTCTTATTTTCCTGTGGTTCAACACAAAACCTAAATATTTCAAAAAATACAACAGTACAAGTCGCTATAGATTTAGTAAATGTTATAGACGATAAAGTAACGGTACGTATTCAACCAGGCACAATAACTACTGACAACATTACATTTTATATTCCTGAAACAGTCCCAGGAACATACGCTGATGATGATTATGGAACCTATATAGACAACTTAGAAGTATATTCTAAGACAGGTGCTAAACTTAATGTAGAGAGAACCTCTCCAAACACATGGGGAATTCAAGGAGCTTTAAAACTAGGATACATTCAATATCAAGTAAACGACACTTACGATATAGAATCAGAACATGATATATTCTCTCCTTCCGGAACCAATTTTAAAAAAGATGAGCAGTTTATGCTTAATCTTCATGGAATAGTAGGCTATATTAAAAATCAAGAAGAGTATACTTATTATATAGATATTAATAGACCGACAACTTTAGAGCCAACAACATCATTAGCGACACAAAGTAATACAGAATATACTAAAGCAACTTTTGAAAACACACAACAGATAGATAGTTATCTAGCAAAACGTTACTTTGAAGTTATAGATAATCCTATTATGTACAATGCTCCTAACAAAGAAGTTTTTGACATAGAAGGTATCACCATAGAAGTAAGTGTATACAGTCCTAATAATGTTGTAAAAGCATCCAATCTCAAACCAAATATTGAGAAAATGATGAAGGCACAAAAAACATACTTAGGAGCTATGAATACAACAGATCGTTATAGCATATTATTATACCTAAGTACTGTTGGACCAGAAGATGCACAAGGTTTTGGGGCCTTAGAACACCATAAATCAACGGTGGTTGTTTTACCAGAAATGTTACCTCAAGATGCTATGGATGCTGCTATTATAGATGTAGTCGCTCATGAGTTTTTTCATATTGTAACTCCATTAAACCTACACTCTACAGAAATTCATAAGTTTAAATACAATGACCCAGAAATGAGTCAGCATTTATGGATGTATGAAGGTATTACCGAATACTTTGCACAGCACTTTCAGGTACACGAAGGTTTAGTAAATAATGCTGAGTTTTACAATACGATTGTTTCTAAAATTACTAATTCAAAAAGTTATAATGACTCTTTATCGTTTACTAAAATGAGCCAAAATATTTTAGAAGAGCCTTATGCATCAGATTACGGAAATGTTTATGAAAAAGGAGCACTGATCGGCATGTGTTTAGATATCTTAATGCGTGAGAATAGTAATGGTAAAAGAGGTTTATTAAGCTTAATGAAAGAACTTACAGAACGTTATGGACCAAATCGTCCATTTGAAGATGCTGCAATCATTCCTCAAATAACAGAAATGACGTATCCAGCCATTGGAGATTTTTTTGAAAAACATGTTATAGGAACTATTCCTATTAACTATAGTGCTTTCTTTGATAAAGTTGGATTAGAATATAATACAACACTTGCTCCTACTGGATATTTAATTGATATGGCTACAAGCACTCCATATATAGATGCATCGCAAGTAGACAATACTGTTTTCATAAGAAAAGGAATTCAGCTTCATTCATTTTTTAAAGAAATAGGTATACAAGGAGGCGATATTCTGAAGAAAATTAATGGAACTGCCTATGATCTTTCAAATATATACGCATTGATGTCTCAATCTAATTCTTGGAAGGAAGGAGAAGCTATTTCTTTTATAGTAGAAAGAGATGGAGAGGAAATAACTTTAGAAGGAACGATAACTAAAGCAGAAATTAGTAAAGCAACTATTACGGAATTACAATATTTTGTAGAAGGGCCAGAATTAAGACTCCGTAAAAGTTGGTTAAAAGGTTCTTAAAATCGATATTTTAACTATTCATTAGATATATATTTGCGATCATGTGCAAAAAAATACTCTTGCTAGCCATCTTGCATGTGACTTTTCTATCCTTCTCTCAGGAAAAGGAGGTCTTTGTAAAATATATTGATTCAGATATAATAATAGATGGCAAACTAGATGAAAAGGTATGGAGTCAAGTAGAGCCAGCTAAAAATTTCTGGCAGTACTTCCCTACAGATACGATTCAAGCTAAAAGCCAAACAGAAATTAGATTCTTATATGACGATCAAAAACTATATGTAGGAATTAAAGTATACGCTCCTGGGAATGATTACATTGTTCCTTCATTACGTCGTGATTTTAGAGCTGGGGGAAGTGATAATATCACCTTAATGTTTGATACATTTAATGATGGTGCCAATGCCTTTCTTTTTGGATCAAATCCAGAAGGTGTTTTACGAGAAGCTTTAGTTTCTGGTGGAGGTACAGACCTACGAGGCTTTACTACCAGTTGGGATACAAAATGGGTAGGAGAAACTGAGAAATACGATGGTTATTATATATGCGAATGGGCCATCCCCTTTTCTGCATTAAAGTTTCGAGAAGGCGAAACTCGATGGCGTTTTAACTCTTATCAATTTGATACCCAAGGAAACGAACGAAATACGTGGATTCAAATTCCACAAAGCCAGTTTATTTTTAATCTGGCCTATATGGGCGATATGGTTTTTGAAAAACCATTAGGAAGTCCGCGTAGTCCTATATCAGTTATTCCATATGTAAATGGGTTAGTTGGGAAAGATTTTGAAACAGATGAAGAAACTACAGATATCAAAGTAGGTGGTGATGCAAAATTCACGATAGGAAACAGCCTTAACTTAGATGTCACTATAAATCCTGATTTCTCTCAGGTAGAAGTAGATAACGTCATTACAAATTTGAGTCGTTTTGAAGTAAATTTACCTGAACGACGTCAGTTCTTTATTGAAAATAATGATCTATTTGCAGATTTTGGAGATTCTCGCGCAGCAAACCCTTTCTTCTCTAGACGTATAGGTATCGCTACAGATATAGATGGAAACACTACACAAAATGATATTCTCGCAGGTGCTCGATTAAGCGGAAAATTAAATAATAATTTTAGAATAGGCTTACTTAATATACAAACCGCAAATGATGCCCAGCAAGAGATTGCAGGAAATAACAATACGGTTGTAGCGTTACAACACAAAGTATTTAGTCGCTCTAACCTAGGCGTTATTTTTGTAAACCGACAAAATACGAGTAACGAAAGTTTTGTCACACCAGATGAAGAATATAACAGACTGATAGGACTAGATTATAACTTAGCAAATAAAGACAATAGTTGGAATGGAAAATTCTTTATTCACAAGTCCTTTACACCCAATACCACTAGCAATGATTTTTCTGGCGGAGCACGCTTAGAATACAATCGTAATAACTGGCGTGTCCTTACTTCTAATATTTTTGTTGGTGAAAATTTTAATTCTGATTTAGGATTCATCCCTCGTAAAGATATTTTTAGATCTTTTAATAGAGTGGAACGTCTTATTTTTCCCAAAAGCGGAAAAATAAACAGACATATTTTCTCATTAGGAACTTTCTTTGTTTTTCGCCCAGAATTAGATTTTCAAAAAGCAGACCATACGTTTGCGCCTCGTTGGCAAGCAGAATTTAAAAACACCAGTAATCTTAGTATTACGGCACGTTCTCGATACACATTACTTTTTGATGGTTTTGATCCTTCAAGATCAGATGGATTAGAACTCGCTGCTGGCACAGAGTATTATTACGAAAGTGTAGAAGCAGAATACAGATCAGACATGCGTAGTATTTTTTCGTACAATCTAAATACTACCTATGGAGAGTTTTTTAATGGTGATTTACTCACACTGCGAGGAGGCATAAATTTACGATTACAACCACATTTGGTTTTTGGGTTAAATGCTCGTTATGACCGTATTGATTTACCCGATCCATTTTCAGATAATGATATCTGGCTCATTAGTCCGCGTATGGAAGTAACTTTCAATAAATCATTATTCTGGAATACATTGATTCAATACAGTTCGTTGCAAGACAATCTTGGTATTAATTCAAGATTACAATGGCGTTTTGCACCACTTTCGGATCTTTTCCTGGTGTATAATGACAACTATTTTACAGATAATGTTTTTGCTCCACGTGTGCGCTCTATTAATCTTAAAGTAACGTATTGGTTATATTTATAACTATATTGTGGTGCTGAGTACGCTTTCGCGAAAGCGTATAAAACATTAACTAAATTTTTATGGATACAAGACCTTTATTTACAAACGACGCCATAGTCTTTGGAATATTATTAATCATATTAGCTTTTGTTTTTTACACCTCTAGTAAAAAAGAGGGTTTCTGGAAAAAATTCTATAAATATGTTCCAGCGCTTCTCATGTGCTATTTGCTTCCTGCAATTTTAAATTCTTTTAATATTATAAGTCCTGAATGGTCATACTGTACTGATGAATGTGATTTTATAGAAGAAGGGTCTCAGGTGTATCATGTGGCATCACGATATTTACTCCCAGCTGCACTGCTTTTAATGACATTAAGTATAGATATAAAAGCTGTTCGTAATTTAGGTTCTAAAGCTATAATCATGTTCTTTACGGGAACAGTAGGTATTATTATTGGTGGTCCTATTGCCATACTAATAGTAGGCTGGATTAGTCCTTCTACATTGGAAGGCGAAGGTATTAATGCTATTTGGAAAGGGCTCGCCACTGTAGCTGGAAGTTGGATAGGTGGTGGCGCCAATCAAACAGCTATGCTGGAAATATATGAATACAATCAAGCTAAATATGGAGGAATGGTACTCATAGATATATTTGTTGCAAATCTATGGATGGCTATTTTATTATTAGGTATAGGAAAATCTGCAAAAATAGATAGGTGGTTTAAAGCTGATAATAGTGCTATAGAAGCTCTAAAAGAAAAAGTATCTACATATGCGGCAAGCATAAAACGTAACCCAACGCTTTCTGACATTATGATTATGCTAGGATTAGCTTTTGGGGCTGTTGCCATTGCACATTGGGGAGCCACTGGCATGTCTAATTGGCTATCTTCTTTTGAAGCATTTGGAAATAAAGACTCTGCTTTAGCTTCATTAACAGGTAAATTTTTCTGGATGGTTACAATTGTTACAGCTATTGGTATTATTTTATCATATACCAAAGCTAAGACTTATGAAGGTGCTGGTGCGAGTAAAATAGGAAGTGTATTTATTTACATACTTGTAGCGACAATTGGAATGAAAATGGATTTAGCATCTATTTTTGAAAACCCTGGCCTTATTGCTATAGGGCTTATATGGATGACGATTCATGCAGGTTTATTAGTCCTTGTAGCAAAATTAATTAAAGCTCCATATTTTTTCCTAGCTATAGGAAGTCAAGCTAATGTAGGTGGCGCTGCTTCTGCTCCAGTTGTAGCAGCAGAGTTTCATCCTTCACTAGCGAGTGTGGGTGTATTACTAGCTGTTTTTGGATATGTTGTTGGAACCTATGGAGCCATATTGTGTACAATTTTAATGGAAATGGCATCTGTAGGCTAGTATTTCAATAAAATTAATAGCATCTTTGTGCTTTAATTGAAACCATATTAATGAGAAGATTTTTTGTCCTTTTAGTATTAACTTGTGTTGTAGTTTCTTGTTCTGAATCAAAAAACTTTACTGTTTCTGGAACCGTAAAAGGTCTTAAGAAAGGAACCCTATATTTACAACGTATTCAGGATACAATATTAACCAATATAGATTCTCTCGTAGTAGATGGTGATCCAGAATTTGAATTTTCACTTGACCTAAAAGAAACCGAAGTATTGTATTTACACTTAGATAAAGTAGATGCATCTGGATATGATGATCGTATCATGTTTTTTGCAGAACCTGGTGAAATGAATATTACAACTTCTCTAAAGAATTTTGAAGGATTTGCAGCTGTGATTGGCGCAGAAAATCAGATGAGATGGACTGAGTTTCAAAAAATGAATCAGAAGTTTAATGATAAAAATCTTGACCTTATTAAAGGGTCATATGATGCTCAGATATCTGGAATTCAAGAAGATATTTTGAAATATGATGACTCATTACAGCGTTTATTAAAATCTAAATAT
The DNA here is from genome assembly GCF_947492815.1 of uncultured Dokdonia sp. Taxonomy (GTDB): domain Bacteria; phylum Bacteroidota; class Bacteroidia; order Flavobacteriales; family Flavobacteriaceae; genus Dokdonia. Next base: position 3,394 of record NZ_CANLOB010000013.1, on the reverse strand, counting down.
AGGTACACTGGACAGTTTGCTTCTACAAATGCAAACCTAGAAATGGCTCCTTTTCTGATACTAAGCCAAATTCCAGATGCGAATATTACGTACCTAGATACATTATATAATCGTTTTCCAAATAAAATACAGCGTTCTAAATATGGTAAACAACTTAAAAAATTGATTGAAGAACGAACATCTAAAGAGCAAGAATAAATAAATTTTCTTTGGTATTATAAGTATTACATCCTACTAGTAAAAACTAGTAGGATTTTTTTATTATGGAATACCGTGCATAATAAATTATTTAAGGATAATTTTTTTTATAAATAATTTAATAAACGTTTACGAAATCACTTCTTACGTTTGATAAATAAATGACCTCATTCACTCATTATCATATATTCAACTTATTTATTTACAGTACTTTGTAAAATAGTTATTCAAAATAGAAAGCAACCATTTTTAAAAATAACGATACACATCCTATAAATAAAGACATAAACCTGAATGTCTCTAAATTATTCGAGAGCTAATTAATTTAATACTTATTATCATGAAAAAATTAATGAATTTAAAAGGCGCAAACACATTAAATACTCAAGAGCAAAAACAAATCAAAGGAGGTATAAATCCTATTCCTATTGCTTGCCAAGTAGGATGTGCTGGTTTAGGTCATGGAGCACGTTTTTATGCATCAGATAATTATAATTGTCTTGGAAGATGTGGATCCAATAGATGTATTACATTTTAAAATAAATTATTATAGGTGTAAGTACTAATTATCCAAACTTCAGATCGGCATTTAGATACAAATCTCTCCAATACTATGTAGGAAACTGTAAACCTAATATTGGAGTACAACGACCACCTAATAATGCATTAACAAGTGACAATCCTCCGCCTCCAACAGCCCCTGAAACATCAGAAGTCTACTACGAATGGGCAGAAAATTTCACTACATTTTATATAGATCAAATTGTGTTGAGGTATTCATTCCAAATGGAATTAATTATGGACCTTCGCCTAATATTTCATACTTACTGAATGACGATGACCGTATAGATTTTGCTACATATGTTATAGGTGCACACCCACTTACTGATCAAACTTCTGGAGGAACTGGATGGAAAATATATCCTGGAAAACCTAAAATTACCATATGCACTGGATACATGGCTGCAACACCTACTATACTTACTCCATTAAATATATCGTTAAGTAATATAATAATAGCGAGACCTTATAGAGATTCTAATGTAGGATGTAATTATACGTCTATAAATGTAAATGATTTTACACTTTATTTAGATTAACCCCTTCTATTATAAATTCCCCATCTAATGGTCTTAAGATGGGGAATTCTCTAGTTGGTTGGTTGGTTATTTATGCTGGTATGTCTATATTTTTACAAATCCATTTAAGGCTTTTTCACAATCTTCAATATACGCTTTTAAAAGTCCTTGTGAGGTATACATTATAAATTGTACAGTTCCCTCAGGACTTGAATAATAATAGCCATAATATGTAAACTTAATGCCTTGTAAAGTACCGTTAAGTTGTAAAAATAATACTTTCTGATCATTTACAGTTCTATATTCTTCTTGGATTACTTCTAAATCTGGTGCGGCTTCCCTCCCATTTTCCAAAGCAATTTCTTTTAGGTTTTCAATAGGAATTTCTAGTTTTTCTGTGATGATCATCCCGTATAAATCTTCCCCTTTTAATTGAAGTTCATACTCAGCTTCAGGATTATCTTTTGCTTTTTGGAAGCTCCATTCTGTTGGATCTAGCCAGAAACCAACGTTTGTAACTTTACTTTTAAGTAAAAAAGTTGCGTCTTCATCTTTAAAAAAAGGATCCGGATTAACAGGGGTTACTCTAGCAGCTTCATCTTCTACATTTGCATATTTCCAAGTCCCATTCTGATACAAAAATACTTCTTCTCCTAATTCTGTAACTGCTTTTTGTTGTGCACTCATGGTAAAACTTCCCAAGAAGATTAAAGTGCAAAGTATGTTTTTCATAAATGGTTAACTAAATATTAAGAATTGCTAATTAATGAAAAAAAAATGACTTTTAGTCTCATATGTTTTTGAAGAGGAAAATTAATTCTAGATCTTAGTTTGTTTATATTTAATTGATGATTTTTTTACATTTACAAAAAGGAACACCTACCAGTGGTCCTGTGAATACTACATCAGGGTTTACTCTAGATTTTTCTACACCAAGTGCCTTTTTTATTATTGCAATTTGCATATTATTACTTGTACTTGCTATTAGAACAATATTTAAAAAGTATAAATAACTACAGATTTTAGTTTGTTTATATTTAATTAAAATATTTCTCTATGTCTTCAACTATTGGTCCTTGGCAAATTCTTATACTTATCGTTTTATTTCTAATAGTTATTAGTTTCATTGGATTAATTATCTATTTGATTCGAAGAAATAGAAAACGCTAACTACTGCTAGTATTAGTATTAATATTTTTGTTTGATGAAAAAAAAGAATGATCCGAAAAAGAATACATCAAAAAATGATTCATCTTTTTCAATTGGTGATTTTTTTGATGTATTCAATCTTAGTATTGATGATGGAAACGGAAATGGGTGCTTTGAGGTGTTATTACAAAGTTGTTTGAATCATTTTGTATTCTGGATTATTGGCATCATTCTATTAATTATATTTTATCTTTTCAGTTAAATTCTTAGAGGCACTTGTATTGAACTCTATTACTCTCATGTTACAATCGCATTTATTTTCATTATAAATCAATAATACAACTATATATTACAGGAAGCTCATAGAGATTCGCAGAGTTAGTCTTGTTTTAAAAAGTCATTTTTATTTGTAAAACTGAGCCTATCGAAGTTTATAAGCATTTTAGTTATCAAATCTACTTCGACACGCTCAGGACGACAACTAGTTAATTTTGAAGCCTCTTATAAAGAATCTGTGTTATTGCTTAGGAACGATCCAATTCTAAAAAGTGTGCTAGAAACTAAAAAACACTACATAACTCTAAAACAAAAGGAAGCCGATGAGGGTTCGTAGGAACGATCCAATTCTAAAAAGTGTGCTGGAAGCTAAAAAACACTATATAACTCTAAAATAAAAGGAAGCCGATGAGGGTTCGTAGGAACGATCCAATTCTAAAAAGTGTGCTAGAAACTAAAAAACACTATATAACTCTAAAACAAAAGGAAGCCGATGAGGGTTCGTAGGAACGATCCAATTCTAAAAAGTGTGCTGGAAGCTACACTTTTTAGAATTGGATCACGGATCATTCCTAAAAGTTGTGTGTGAATTAAAATAGAAGTTGGATTTTTGTAAAAAAAAAATGGAACTGTCCTTAGACTTATTAAAGTTAATTCTACCTGAGCTATTAATTACTCATTTTACAATTGTC
>NZ_CANLOB010000012.1 GCF_947492815.1 uncultured Dokdonia sp. | reverse complement strand
ACAATACGTTGGTATTATGATATCAAAACCTAGTCAATCAGACTCCCAAAAAATATAGCATTTAGAAACAACTTATTGGTACCATACCAACTACCTCTAAAGTTGGGGTTATCAGCAAAAAGAATGATGCGACCCCTTCCTTGCGGACTTACAACAAGGGAGGCAGAAGGTTTTAAGTTATCTTCTAGATTTTCTTCAGAAATAAAACCATCGATATGCGGATTTTCAGTATACTTTGCGACTGTGTTATATGCATCTTTACTAGGGGCTAACCATACATTATTGTTTTTATAAACGGGTAAGTCACGATAACAATATCCAAAACCAAGCGGGTGTGTAAGATCTAAGTCTACTTCAAAAATAGCACCACCCAAACGTTGTTTCCCTCTATTATTACGCGCATCTACATAATTTTTCCGTTCAGTTACCTTACTAGTATCCTTTTTCTTTTCTGTCAATTTCGCTGTTGCTACTTTTCTATTGATCGCCCAAGAAGTTGCACGACCTATAGTAATAAGTGTATTACCCTGTGATACCCAATCTTTCAATTTTTGAACTTCGGTATCTGAGAGTTGGCTATAATTTCCAGAAACCATGACTAAAGTAGTGTACTTATTAAGATCTGCAAATCGAAAATTATTCATTAAGATTTTTGTGATAGGCATATGTACACGCGTATCTAGTAAATGCCATACCTCTCCAGCTTCGTATGAACTGGTACCATCACCAATAAGCATAGCAGCTTTTGGAGTGTCTACCTTTACATAATTATTACTCCCAAGGTCAATTCCTTTGATACTAAAACCAGTATTGGTTGCATAAATAGGTACCTGAAAACGTTGTTGTGCTTCAGAAACTATTGTATGTACTTTAGTAGCATCTAGTGACTGTCTACTCACAGGAACGAGGAGTGTTCCATAATTAAAAGCTATGGTACCGCTTTGTGTCTTTGCGGTAAAGGGTTTGAACGCAGTAGAAACGGTAATACCTTTTTGCTGTAGGTGGTATAGTAAAGCCGTAGCATTATAATCATCATAATTAATAAGATATGCGTAGTTTGTTTTAGAAACAGGAGTTACAGAAGCGATATTATCTGTACTTGTTACTTCATTTCGTAAACTAGGAACAGTGTTAAGGCTTTTGTAACGCATATTATAAAAATTACCAACACTCCATGCACTCGCATCGTAGTATACGCTATCGCGATATTTTTCATAGGTTTCAAAGAACGATTGCACCATTCGTTTTTGCGATTGTTTTACGGGTACTACATATCGTCCATCTCCTTTTTCGTAGGTTTTAATTCGGTGTAATAGGAGTTTGTCTATAAATGCTTTGGTGCGATTATGGTCGTTAGGATCTCCAAATTCGTATGCTGCGGCTTGATCTGTTTTTGCTTTCGCGAAAGCGGATACAAAAAAGTCCTGCTGGTATTTACGTAAGGTTGCTTTATTTTCGACGGCTGCTTTTACCGTAGCGAAACCAGAAGTATACTGATTACGAATAGTAAATGGAAAGGAGATCGTTCCATAATCGGTGTCTTGTAAATGTCCTCGACTGCTGGCTTGCTCAAAAAGTAAGGCAAGTGCACCTTGTAGATCTGGATATGAACTTCCATACCCAGGATAGGTACCGTCAAAAGATTCTTTGGTATAATAAAAAGACCCGATTTGATCTAAGGCATCTGAAAAATAGGGCGCGAAAAGATTATTAAGGTCTTCATAGTTTTCTTTAGGCATGATAGGGTCTAAACTTCCTATAGGGAGCATAGGTTCAAAAAAGTGGGTGCTATAGGTTCCCATTTCGTGAAAATCAGTAACCACATTGGGGTACCACTCATGATACCAGTTTAATTTACCTCGGCTTTCTGGGTTAATTCCTAATAACCAATCACGATTTAAGTCAAACCAATAATGATTGGTACGTCCTCTTGGCCACATTTCGGTATGTTCTGCATCTATATTGTCAGATACTAAAGGTGACCCTTTAAAACTATTGGCCCATTGTGTATGGCGATCACGTCCATCCGGATTTATTGTTGGATCTATAAAGATAATAGCATTCTGACGATAGTTTGCTATTTCAGTATGTTCTGATGCAACTAGTGTATAGGCAGTTAGTAAAGCAGCTTCAGAACTAGAAGGCTCATTTCCATGTACATTATAGCCTAGTTGTATAAAAACAGGTATTTGATCATAATTACGTACCTTTTGAGAGGTATTGGTAAAAGCAAGGTGTTGTTGTTTAATGCTTTCTAGATTATTATGATGTGTTGGTGTTGTCACCGTAAACATGACTAATTTTCGACCTTCATGTGTACGTCCATATTCAGAAATGGTAGCACGATCAGATACTTCTGCTAGCTTTTCTAAATAAGATACTATCTGATCATGACGTGTATGTTGATCTCCAATACCATAACCTAGAAACTGTTCTGGTGTTGGGATGCTTTCTTGGAAAGGAGCATATTTTGCAAAATAATAGTCTTGCGCTTTCGCGAAAGCGGATAAAAATAGAATAATAAGGAGTAAAGAACGTTTCATACACAAAGTTTTAGTAGATTAAAAATAGGCAAAAAATAACAGGCTAGTTGTGCATATAAGTTCATTTATTTTTTTATTAAAGTATTTCTTGCACGATATTTGATATAAATTGTTGAAAATTTAAAATTGTATATGCGTTATATAATACTCTTTCTCTTAGTCACTTTTCCCGCTTTAAGTCAAGACATTACTCCTGGTACTATTATTTCTTCGATTGCTTTAGATGATACTCAAAAGGATACGTATGCTTTATATCTTCCTAGAGATTATGATGAGAATAAGAAATATCCTATAGTATTTGTTTTTGATGAAACTGGCGCTGGAGATAGAGCGGCACAACAATTTACAATAGGGGCAGAGCTTACTAAAAGTATTATTGTAGGTGCCAATTTTGCGATTACAGATTCTTTAAAAACAGCATTAAAACAAAGTGAAAAACTCATTAATACAGTGTATCAACGTTATGCGATAGATCCTACTCGGATTATTCTAGCGGGTAGGGGTAATGGTGCTTTGATAGCATCGGCAGGAGCGTATAAGACACAAAAGATTAAGGGAGTGATAGCGGTGAATGATATTTATCTTGATAATACAATTTTTCGTAAAAATTCAGACATTAAATTAACGCTTATATCTGGAGATGAAAACCCCAACTATTATAAATTACGGGCATATCAAAATGTACTACGTAGTAGTTCTAGTTTTGAGGGATATTATGAGTACACAGGAGGAGAAGAATGGCCAGAAGCTGGGTTTTTATCGGCAGCAATGGTAGATATTATCATGACAATGTCTACACCAGTAGAAGATGTACAACGCTATTATGAGAGTGATTTAGCGTTTGGAGAATTATTATATAGACAGCAAAAACACTTATCTGCATTTAGTTTTGTACAAGATTTAAAGAAACAGTACAAAGATCGGGTAGCTATAGATGCACAGAAAAAACTATTGAAAACGATACGTGGCAATGCTACGTTTAAAGCAAAACGTTCTAGAAAAACTTCAGTACGATATGCTGAATTATTATTGGCAGAAGATTTTCAATATTATCTTACCGAAGATGCTAAGAATTCTTACTTTGATAACCTAGGTTGGTGGAATTTTCAAATGAATGATTTAGATGCAAAAATTGATAGTACAGCAAGTAATAATCAAGAACGTAAAGCTTCTATTCGTTTAAAAGGATTTGCAAAAACACTTGTAGAAGACAAATACAAAGAGGTTTTAGAAAAAAAGCCTAAGATAGAACAACTACTATTTATGAATATTTTACGTACGTTGGTAGACCCTAACAATCAACAAGCCTTTATAAATGCAATTTCTTTAAGTGCAAAAGAAGGTGATGTAAATGCAAGTTTGTTTTATTTGGAAGAACTACTTAAAAGCGGTTTTACAAATTATGAACTTCTCTATAATATAGATGGTACAACTGCATTACGTATAGGAGAAGAATGGAATGCCATTGTAAAAGCCTATCTCGGAAAATCTAAGTTTTATGATGATTAATAAGACCTTTTAACTAGGTTTTATTGATTGGTTATTACATTATCAAACACGTATTTATACTTATAAGTGTTTGTATAAATTATACTATTTTCATAGCACGTAAACTAACCATCATGAAGCATAGAATTTTATGGAGTAGCTTTATAGCGCTCATTTTAGTAGGTAGTTGTAAAAACAATACAGAAACACCTATTCAAGAGACTACTGAAGAAGAATTAGGAGTAATTTCTAAAAAACAAGCAACACCTGTTTTTAGTTTTTCTTTTGTAGGATGTAACCGTATTGATAGACATAATCAATCATCTTCAAATCCTTCAACGGCTAATGTGTATGCTTTAGAGCGTATTTATCAAGATATGGATAGCTTATCTCAGAAACCAGAATTATTCTTTTTTCTAGGAGATTTAGTACTTGCGGAGAGTACACTCCCTAATTTAGATTCACAACTTAAAGCTTGGGAGAAATTGTACGATGTCAATCCTATTAGCAAATCTGGAATTGAACTCGTCGCTGTACCAGGAAATCACGAGATGTTATCGTACACTCCTAATGGAGAGATACCTCTTGCTGGTAGTACAGATGTCTGGTTAAAGTATATGAAAAAATATATGCCAACGGGTAGAAAAACAGCTCCAGATACCTTAGGACTAGATAATCGATTGACGTTTGCTTTTACAAAACATAATGTAGGTTTTGTAGTCATGAATACCGATACCTATAACCCTAATGGATTAGAAGGCCAATTACCTGTGTCTTGGGTAAATAATCAAGTAGAAGCCTATAAGAAAGACAGCGCTATAGATCATATTTTTGTGTTAGGACATCGTCCTTATTATGTAAATGGACAACCAGACACAACGCATGGAGGATTACCTCAAGGAGGGCAATTATGGCCAACATTTGAGAAAAATGGAGTAGTAGCTATGCTTTCTGCACATCAACATAATTATGAACGTTCCCAACCTATTAATAATACTTTAGGTGGAGGAACCTACCAAATTGTCGCTGGTCATGGAGGAAGTGTTAATAATCGTCATGTATCTCACTCACCGCCATTTTTTGGCTATAGTTTGATTACCGTAATGAGTGATGGGTCTGTAGAATTAGATACGCGTGGATATTGTACGGGTGATACATATTTAACTCCAGTGTCTAGCAATCCTATGACATCTAGAGATAAGACAACTTTGACGTGGGCAAAGAACCCTAATACATTTACAAATCCTTATACAGGATGTCAATAGTATACAAATGAATAGGTATGCTTTCGCGCTTGCCTGCTGGTAGGTAGGAAAACGTACTTTTTGAGACCAGCCTGCTTGTAGGTCAACAACCGCAGGGAAAGTAAGACTATAAAACGTATACAATTGTAAAACTCATCTTGATTTTTTAGAAAACTAAAAGACCAAGATGAGTTTATTATTTAATAGGATATTAATTGTTTTGGCTAATTACTGTTTTAAAATCTTAAAGGTACCTTCCTGTCCATTAATGGTAGTTTTCATCAGATAGATTCCTGAACTAAGTGCTGTCATATCAAGTTGTGTTGTTGTGGTAGTATTTGTTTGCTCGATCACTTTTTGACCAGATAGCGTATAGAGGCTTATTTTTTCTATAGGCGTTTGTGCATTAAGGGTAAGTGTGTTTTGAACCGGATTAGGAAAATATTCAAAACCATCAAATGCTTGCTCATCAATACTTAAATTGTTATCAAATTCTATAACAACATCAGAGGCAGTATCCAAATTGATCACTAATAGATAGTAGGTTTGTCCTGGTACAGTTTCTATACTGGAAGTAATGAAACTCGCACATTCATTTGTTCCGGAATCTTCAAAGAGCAAGTCACCAACTGTTGCATTTTCATCAGGAGCATTATAAAAAACAACAAGGGCACTAGAAGCATCAGATGCAGGGGTAGTAATGGTGGCCGTGGCTGTACCTTCTTCTGTAGCTGTAAACTTATACCATACGGCTGGTACTGGGTTACCACCTGTACCACAGTTTGTATCATTAGGAATAACATCTCCTGTAGCCGTTAGGAAATTAACAGCAGCATCGGTAAATGGAAACCCTGCTTCATCTACATCTATGGCATTTTCAATAAGGTCATTTGATGGTGGGATGGGATTACAAAATACAATACCAGCAAATGCAACGGCTCCAGTATCAAGGTCTGTAGTATCACAGATTCTCAGTTGCCAGGTACCAGTTATAGACTCCCCATCAAATACATCTGCAAAATTTCCACCTTGAGGTTGAAAAATTGAGCCTGTGTATGGAGGCGTGGCTGTAGTGATATCCTCTCCACCATCTCCAAAAGTGGTAACGAAATAGGCATCAACTGTATTTCCGCTATTATTATCTGTAAGGACAATACTTGTTCCTGCAGGAGATACTAAAGCAATTTCTAAATCTCCAGAATAGGTATGTTCTATTTCAAAGACTACCTGACTAAGGCTTGTCGTTGAACCTATAATCCCTGTTTCGGCAATGTCAAATGCGATAATATTAGGTTCATTTTCACAGTCTATAGTAATATCGTCTTCACCATCAAGCTCTAAGGGTAGTGGAGTGGAGGTCTCTTGGGCTAGGAGAGTTCCTGCGTCACAAACACCTGGTACTGTTTGTGCATTGGACAATGCTCCAAATACTAAAAATAAAATAGTAAGGGGTAGGGTAATTTTTTTCATAATAATTATTGTTTTGTTAACTTGTTTAAAGTTTTAATTAGAAAATATATAAAATACTTTTTCTAATAATTGAATGGTCAAATTTCTTAGAATTAGTCAAGGATGTCTAGCACGACGTTTTCAATTTATAGCAGAATACGTACTGTAAAATATGTGCTATCTTGAGAAAGATTTGTGCTATTCAAATTCTTATAACTTTAATATATTACTATCCTTAATTTTGAGAACTTCTTTATTTTGATGAAACGGCAATTATTACGCTACGCTAGCCTTCTAGTTTTTTTTTTGATTAGAGATTCTTGTATTGCACAAGAAAATTACTTGGCTTCCTATTTAACTGAAGAAGAGCGTGCCAATTTTGGAAATGTGTACAGTTTGTACGAAGACCCTGTTGGTATTATATGGATGGGAGTCTATGGAAAGGGACTGGCTTATTATGATGGCGAAAAAGTAAAGCGTTTTCCCTTGCCTAATGAACAAAATTTTGCCAGTCGTGATATTGTTTTTGAAGGATTTGAAGACAAACTCTATCTCAATGATGGGGATGGTATTCGTATTTTCGACCCTATTGTTCAGGACAACCCTAAAACCATTGCCCTAAATAGCGAGCAGATCCAATTGGGATCCCTTTCCGGAATTGCCGTTACAAAAAATGGGGGAGACACCTATGTATGGGGCGCTTTGCAACTTAATACTCAAGATACAAATCCCGAATATCATATATTGATCTCTAAAAACCATGGGCCTTTCCAACAACTTACTACCAAGCCTATACGCACACATGGGAGTGTGCTTATTAAACGGGTAGGAGAAACTATTTTTGCGAAAGCAGAAAATGACTTCGAAATCTGGTCTGTAGATGGAAAAGTATCTACTATAGCGATCCCTCAAGTACCTGCGTCTGTTATCACAACGTTTAACTTTAAGGTAGAAGAAGATGGCACAGTCTGGCTGGGAGGGGCGTGTAAACAAAATCTTGCATATAAAAGTGGGCAGTATATCAACTCCTGTACTGTATGGAAAAAAACTGCCAATAGCAATCAATTTACATTGACTAAAGAAGTGATTTCAACAGAACGTGGAACCATTTCTTCTAATGTGGATACTAATAATTACTTGCAACGGATAACCATTATTAATGAGCGTTATTTTTCATTTGCTGATGCCAGAAATCTGGACGAAGTACTTGACAACCCTATTCAAATTATTAATACCTCGGAAGATTTTTTAACCAAGCACCCTTTTACAATCCTCAAAACAAAATCCGGAATTATCTGGTGGGGTAGTATAGATGGGCTTCATAAATTAACACCACAACCTCCTGCCTTTAAATTACTATCACCTTTAGGCTTGCGTTCTTTTATAGAGGATACGGAAGGATATATTTATGGAAGTGTCGACTTGTATAACAAATATGAACAAGGCTCTTCAATAAATCGGTATGACCCTGATACCGATAAGGTGGTTCCTATGGCAAAAAGAAACCTTGCTGGAAGCTATTGGTATCATGTGAATTCCTATAAGGACAAAATGCATGCTGGTAACGGAATTGTGAACCCCGTTGAAGGATATACCAAACACTTTGATGATGTGGAATTGGATTTTAATCTTGGACCTTATTTATCTCTTATTACTACAAAGGGCGAATTATGGAAAGCTCATTGGGGCGTTCCCTATATAGGCATTTATGACCCTGATACAGGCAAACGCATTAAGCGTATTCCTATTAAAGCCTTACAATCGGCGGTAGTCAGTCTTAATGACTGGTACCAACGTCCTTCTGATGGTACGATCTGGCTAGGTACCTATGGCGTAGGCATCTTTGTTTTTGATGAAGATGGAACTTTGTTACATCATCTGGATCGAAAAGATGAAGGCGCCATCTCCCTGCCAAACAATGTAGTATCTGCTTTTTACGAAGATAGTCAAGGACGTATGTGGATTGGGCATGGGTCGGGATTGAGTCGTATTGATTCTGGCTTTTCGGACATTACACATTATACCTTTGATCCCGACAATCCAGAATCCCGTTTGGTATATGGTATTCTCCCAGAAGATGATGATCGCTTTTTATGGCTCAGTACTAGCAAGGGTATTTTTCGTTTCGATTCAGAAACTGGGCAGTTTATGGACTTTCCGCTTCATCCCAATGTGATGGGCTATGAATACAACAGAGCTTCGTATTACAAAAGTAAAAAAGGACAGTTCTTCTTTGGGACAGATCGAACTGATCGTCCAACTATTAGTTTTTTTCCAGAGGATGTGTTGCGTTATTACAATCAGGTTTCGTCTGAAAAATCACAAATCATCCTTACTTCTTATGCGCAATATAATGGAGAAGAAGAAAAAGTCATAAGTCAAAAAAAAGGAATTCAGAACATAGATAGCATCGTATTGCAGCCCGGAGATCGCTTTTTTGAGTTGTCTTTCCTCGTTACTGATTTTAGAAGTACTGGGAGTAACAGTTATAGCTATTACCTTGAAAATTATGAAGCGGACTGGAATTCTATTGCACGAAATAACAATAAGGTACGCTACGAAAATCTCCCTCCTGGAATATATACACTTAAAATGAGAGGTGGACTCGTTCCAGAAACTGCTTCTCAAAACCAACGCGATATTACTGTAATTGTGCGACCATATTGGTATCAAACACTATGGGCTAAAATTGTAGGTGTTTTACTCATTTTTGGCCTTGGATCCCTTATTTATAGATTTAATTTAAAACGTCAATATGAAAAACAAGAGACAAAACGCTTAAAGGAAGTAGACGATTTGAAAACACGTTTGTATACTAATATTACTCATGAATTCCGAACCCCACTTACTGTGATTATGGGCATGAATGATACCATCAAAGGATTTGATAAAGAACGTGATTTAATAAAACGAAATGCTAAAAACTTATTACGTCTTATCAATCAATTATTAGATTTATCAAAACTGGATTCAGGAACTTTGAAGATGGATACAACTAAAGGGGACATCATTTTGTATTTAAAATATTTGACAGAGTCTTTTTATTCTATGGCTTCAGATAAGAAAGTACATTTGAGTTTCCATTCTGATATGAAAGGATTGGTTATGGACTATGATGAAATCAAGCTACAACATGTAATCTATAACCTTTTATCTAATGCGATCAAATTTACACGACCTGGTGGAAAAGTAAATCTTACGTTAAAGACCATATCACATAAAGACAGACCGTATATTGAGATTACCGTTAAGGATACAGGTACTGGTATTGATGCTAAAGATTTGCCTCATATTTTTGAGCGTTTTTATCAAGTTAGTAATACTAACGAGGCTCAGCATAGAAGTAAAACTTTTGAAGGTACAGGAATAGGACTAGCCTTAACAAAAGAATTGATAGAATTAATGAAAGGTTCTATTAGCGTTCAGAGTGAAAAGTCTTGGGGCTCACGTTTTATAGTATGTTTACCTATAGAAAATGAAGAATTTGAAAGAGAGGTAGATAAAACACTAGCCACTATTTTTACCGAGAACGAATTTCAAACAACTATTGACGAAATTAATAATCTTACTGATCACACTACAGCAGATAAACCATTACTCTTGCTTATAGAGGATAATAGTGGTGTTGTGACATATATACGAGCTATCCTAGAAGCTAGTTATGAGATCAATGTAGCTATTAATGGTCATGAAGGAATAGAAATGGCGTTAGAACGTATTCCAGATATTGTGATAACGGATATTATGATGCCTGAAAAAAATGGTTATGAAGTTTGTGATTTTTTAAAGAACGATAGTCGAACCAGTCATATTCCCATTATCATCTTAACAGCTAAAGCTGATATTTCTTCCAAACTAGAAGGATTAGGCATAGGTGCCGATGTCTATTTATCTAAACCTTTTGAGAAAGAGGAGTTATTAGTCCAACTCAAAAACTTATTGACTACCAGAGAGAAACTGCAAGCCTATTATTCAGGTACTGTCAAAACAATTCCTGAGCCTTTAGTTAAACGAGAAAATATATTTATAGATAAATTACGCTCTTATGTAGACGACCATATTCAAGATAGTGATTTGTCAGTCAATACAATCTCTGAATTTATGGGATTAAGCCATATTCAATTGTATCGAAAATTAAAAGCACTTACAGGACAAACACCTTCTCAATTTATTAGATCAATACGTTTAAAAAAAGCATCTGTTTTATTAGAAACAACTGATATGAATATTTCTGAAATTGCCTATGAGGTAGGTTTTAATGATCCTAATTACTTTACACGTGTTTTTAAACAGGAGTACGGTAAAGTTCCAGGTGAGGTTCGTGGACGTTAAAGTTTTAATAGGAAAATTAGAGTCATAGATATTTATTCCACAATTAAATTAGGAAATTCATCTATTTTCCAATCTATAACAAATCTTCCAGTAAGAGAACGTGCTACTTCAAAACTTATGCTACCAACCGCTGAGGTAATGTATTAGGCATCATGTAAAAATAATATTTCGGATGTAATGAAAGTTTTATACGCTTTCGCGAAAGCGAACCTATGAAATTCACAACCATAGAAAGAAAAGTGATTAAACGTATAAAGAAGGTTCTAAAAAGTAGTTTAAAACGTCATTTTGAAACAAGTTCAGTTTAACGAAATAAATCTTCTTAGAGACCTTCTTGTTGAATTGATGAATGAATGTGTGGTGCTATTTATCGTTTCAACATTTTTTTTGTAGCTATGACTTCCCCTTTTACGATAAGTCTGTAAAAAGTAACTCTAGATGTTAATAGTGATGACTGTACCTCAATGCTATTTCTCCCTTCTTTTAAATTAGTGTAACGTTTAATAACAGTCCCATTAAAGTCATAAATTTCTATAACGGCATTTCCTAGCATAGCTTCTTTAGAGAGTTGATAGGTAATGGTTGTTTGATCTTGTAATGGATTAGGTGTGTTTTGATATAATATGGCGTCAATTGACGCTTTTTTAGACGTGTTTGTATCTTCTCCAGTCAGTTGACGAATAGCTTGTTTTAAATCCTCATTTTCTTCTTGAAGTGTTGTAATACTTGCTTGCTGTTCTTTTACAGATTCAATAAGTAATGGAATGATTTTTATGTAATCAATTCCTAAATATCCTTGTTCATCTTCTTTCACAATGTGAGGAGCAATCTTTTGAACGTCTTGTGCGATGAGCCCAAATTGCTCTTCAGATGGTAAATTATATCCTTCTTTTTTAAACTCTTTAAACTGATAACTCACCCCTTCCATAGCATTTATTTTATCTAAAGCATTTGTGATAGGAGTTATATTTTGCTTGAAACGCTTGTCAGAATTTGTAATCACTGATGATGCTCTTATCGTACCATTTACATCAAGTTCGTAAGAAGGGTTTTGAAGTGTAATACCTATACCTACACGTCCTACATTTCCATTATTACTCATACGTAACGGACGTTTGTAATTATTTCCAAATTCATTCCCAGTACTTCCTGTATTTACATCAAAACCTACGGCATTACCTACTTGAAAGAAACGCCACAATCCACCAGCATTATTAGCAGTGCTTGAATTTTCAAAAGCCAAAGGGACACCACTATTTGTGATGGTAAATTGTGCAAATTCTGTACTAGAGTTTTGCCCAATACCGATGTTTTTACTCGCTTGATCTACATTCATAAAAATAGTACTCCCTAAAGGAGGAGTAGGGCCAGGAAGGACCGAACTACCAGTACTAAAGGACCATTTTCCAGGTGTTAGAGAACGTGTTATTGCTAGATAATTATCGAGTGAACTAACTGCAAGACCGCTATTACTTTGTATCGATCCATTTACAAAAAGTCGCCCATTGATAGATACTAAATCAGTTGCGAAATCACCATGAATAAGAGGTGTACTTGTTTGCGTATTATCTATATATAATTTATCGTTTCCAGATTCGAATTCTCCAGCTCTGTTTCCTATAAATACATTACCAAACCCTTGATTATTCATTCCTGTTCTTGTCCCTAGAAATACATTTCTAGATCCAGCACTATTACTTGATCCAGCTCTATTTCCAACAGCTACATTGTTATGTCCTGTTTGATTAGAAGTCATGGCGTCGTTTCCTAAATATACGTTGCCATTTCCTGTTGTATTTGATTGTCCAGAAGATTTTCCTACAAATGCATTATTCCTTCCGGTTGTGTTTGATGACCCAGAAAGTGACCCTACAAATGTGTTACTGAAGCCTGTAGTCGTTGGACCTGTTTGATATCCTATATTAGTATTATCATTTCCATTTGTTCCAGAGCCAGCGCCTAGATTAGTAGTAGTTTGTTGCGCTACCATTGTTTGTGTGATGAACCCTAAGAATAGAGAGCATGTTAAAATAGTATTTTTCATGATTTTGTTTGTTAATTATTGAAGGCCGTTCTAGAAATTGGTCTTCGGTTTTTTTATCTAAATCTCTTGTTAACAATGATTTATTTTGAAGCTAAAGTAGTTGTGAGATAATGAGAAAAAAAAGGTTGAATCCGTATTTTAGACAAAATACAGCACAAAAAATGCGCTATATTTTAGCGCATTTTTTTGTGTTTATTGGCACTGTCAAAGGGTTTAATACCCTGAGACTTACTTCAAAATTAAAATTCAGTTGTGTATAAAAGCTTTTTGGACTTGGTCTAAGGTTGTTGACTCATAAAGGTTACTTCCGATAAACTATTCCACAATCAAATGAGGGACTTCATTTAATTTCCAATCAATTACAAGACCTCCAGCAAGAGATCGAGCAATTTCTGCTCCATATAAATGTTCTGCCAGATAGAGTGCTGCCTCAAAACTTTTGGCACCACCCGCTGAGGTAATGTACTTTCCATCGTGTACAAATAATACTTCTTTACGGATATCTAATTGTGGAAACGTATCGCGCATCTTATCTATATCACTTGGGAAGGTAGTAGATACTTTACCATCTAATAGTCCTGCTTTTGCTAAAACAAAAGCACCATCACAATGTGATGTCATATACAAGGCATTCTGATCTACTTTCTTAACAAAATTGATCATTACTTCATCATCCAAATCGGTATCTAAATGATGTTCTGCACTTGGAACGACCAGAATATCAATGTTAGGGAGATCTGGCGCAGTATAATCAAAATCGGGTAGGAGGTACATACCTTCAAATGTACGGATAGGATTTAAAGTATTTGCAACTGTAAATACATTCATCTGTTTGATGTTTTCACGATACTGTGTATGTTGAAAAATATCAAACGGTGCTGTGAGTTCCGTATTATAGGTTCCGTCCATAATTAGAAAGGCGACATTATATCGCCCTTCTTTTAATTCTGGCTTTGCTTTAGCGAAAGCGTTATTTGACGTAGTAATTTCTGTATTAGGCACCTCTGTTTCTATTTGTTTTCTTTCTTTAGTTTCGCAAGAGTAGAGTGCTAGAACCGCTATTAGTATAAATAGATGCTTCATGTATATTATTTAGATTTTAAATATAGTTGTTTTGTCGTTGTTTCTTCCATTACTTTTCGTCTAGATAAGTACATAAAAAAACAAGCAATAACTGTGAGTCCAAATATAAATAACCAAACCACCTTAAACCCATATTTTGCAGTTATTTGCATACCTGCATTATGAGAAAAAATACTGGCTATAGCAAAAGCCATAGAATACAATCCCATAAAAGCACCTTGCTTCCCTATTTTAGAACGATCTAATGCAAATTTATTACTAAAAGGAAATCCTATCATTTCCCCAAAAGTCATCAGTACAATAGAAATAAATAAAACACCTATCCACGCTTCCCATACAAGCACAATATAACTGAGTCCTGTAAACGCAATTCCTATAATAGTGAGTTGTATATTATCATACTTCTTTTTTAGTAGCCAAGTGACCAATGGCATTTCTAATAGCACGATCATTATTGGGTTGATTCCCATCAATAATCCAATATTAGGTTTACTTATTTCATAAACAGTTGTATAATAAAGGGGTACTACCGTAAATAGAGGAAGAAATGCCATGGCAAATAGTATGAGACCTATAAGAAAATAAACATAGGTGATGTCTTTTTCTGGCGCTATAGGGTTTTCTACAACCACTTCGGTATCTACTTCTTTTACCGTTTTTGGATTTAATACATACATCATTAATAGGGCAGCAAGTAAACAGGTAAACCCATCGGCATAGAAGAGTGCATGATACCCTACAGTTCCAATTAAAAGACCACCTATCATTGGTCCAGCTCCCATTCCTAAGTTAATAGCAAGTCTCAATAGCGTAAGAGATCGTGTTTTATTTTCTGGTTTTGAATAGGCACTTAACGCCACAAAAAATGCAGGACGTCCCATATCAGCAAGTGTGATCAAAATAAAAAAGGAAAAACATAATCCCCAGAAGTAAGCAATATGCATCACCCATAGGAAGTTAATTCCTGTAAAAAAGAGACTTAAAAGGATTACTTTATAATATCCTATAAGATCTGTTAATTTTCCTCCTATATAGGATCCTACTACAGATCCTAAACCATAAGCAGACATGATCCATGCGATATCACTTAATGTAATTCCTATACTTTCATTAAGGTAAATAGATAGAAATGGAATCACCATCGCCCCAAAGCGGTTTACAAAAGTAATGAGTGACAGCCACCATACTTCTTTAGAGAGGCCTTCAAATGTTTTTATATAATTGCGCAGTATGAGTTTCATAACACAGGTGTTTTAGTGAGTTTATATAGATACCCTGTGCCGACTTTATAAAAGCAAAAAGTCCGACACAGAGGGTCGGACTTTTAAGAATTGTTACTTATTTTTTATATAGAAACAATACATAGCGTCCGACAGTGGAAATTCCACTTCTGAGATCGGTAACATGTATTGACTTGTTTCATTGTTTTTTTATTTGATACTTCAAAACTAAGTAAAAAATGTGTTACTTGTACACACTTAAAACAAGAAAAATGAAATTTTATATTTTTTTAGTTGTTTTCGCTTTCGCGAAAATTGCTGTTTCTCAGTCAGATACTTCTGTAAACGTTGATGATTCATTGTTGATAGCACAAGCACAAGAATATCAAAAATCACTTTCTGAAGATTATGAAGATCCAGAAACTTCTATTCTAAGTAAGAAACAATTAAGAAAATTTGACGGATTGGAATTCTACCCAGTCGATTTAAAATTTCGCGTAAGCGCAACGTTTACCAAGACACCTAATGCAACACCATTTGAAATGTCTTTATCTACAGGTCGTACAAGAGAGTATGTGATGTATGGTATTGCAAAATTTGAAATAGATGAGGAGATTTTTACATTACCCATTTATCAAAACACCTATTATATAGAACATCCTGAGCATGAGTACGGACAAAGTCTTTTCTTACCTTTTACAGATTATACCAGTGGAGATGGTTCCTATGGTGGTGGTCGTTATGTAGACATAGAGCAGTCTGATATTATAAATAATACATTGATTATAGATTTTAATAAGAGCTACAATCCTTATTGTGCTTATACCACGGGTTATAGTTGTCCTATTCCTCCTGAATATAATGATTTAACCATTCGGATAGAAGCGGGAGTTAAAGATTTTGGAGCGCATTAGATACAGCATAAAACATCCCCATTTTAATATGTAAAATGAGGATGCGTTGTTTTAAGGGGGTTCAAGCTACTTAAAAAAATCTTCTACTAATGGAATCAATTGATTTGAGTTATTTGTACTATATATTGTTTTTAGTATTTTAATTTTTCACGTTTATCCCATAATCCCCAATAGGCACCTACGTCACCTTCTGGACCTACTTTCCATGATTCGTCAAAGGAAGAGAAATAGAATAATTCTATATTTTCTTTTGCAGACCAAGCCTGTGCATTGATAAAATATTTCATGGCATTTTCTTTTGAAGGATAGGCTCCTTTTAGATTGGTTCCATGACTAGGCCATCCTGTTTCTGTAATAATTACTTTTTTACCATTTGCAGCATGGGTAGCTTGTCCAAACATTTGCTGCATGTGATTTAAAGCATTTTCTTGGTCACATCCTTCCCAATAGGGATAACAATTAGATAAGATCACATCACAAGCTTCTGTGATTTTTGGCCTATGAGAAAATTCGTAATATGCATCTACATATCCAACAGTAATATCTGGCAATGCTTCTTTAACAATATAGATATAGTCTAACAATTGTTCTTCAGTAAGATCACCTCGATACATCACCTCATTTCCTACGGCTGCAATATCTACACAGCCTTCTTTTGCGAGTGCAATGAGAGCTTCAATTTCATCTTCATTTTTTTGAAGATCATCCCCTAGCCATGCACCTACCATAGTTTTCATTCCATGTTTGTGTGCTATACGAGGAATGTATTCGTTACCTTCAATACAAGAGAAGGAACGCACCCATTTTGTATAAGGTTTTATGATATTTATTCTGCGTTCTACTTGTGCTTCAGTAATTACATCGCCAGGTTCTTGTCCATCTTCGTACATACTAAAACACAGTCCGTGCATTCCAGCTTTTACTGTTTTTCTCCAAAGCTTTTCTAATTCTTTAGTAGTATACTTGCTAAAATCAACACCTTTGTGGTGTGTGAAATCTGTGTTTTCAAGTAGAAAATTATGATCTCCTCTATATGACATATGTATTAATATTTTAATTTTTCACTTGTATCCCATAATCCCCATCGTGCCCCTACATCACCTTCTTGATGTACTTTCCATGACTCATCAAAAGAGGAGAAATAGAATAGGGGTATAGCGCTTTTTTTAGACATATTACTAGCAGAAATGAAATATTTCATGGCATTTTCTGTAGTAGGCATCGCACCTTCTACACTATCTCCTTGATTTGGCCATCCAGTTTCTGTAATAATGATTGGTTTCCCTTTTGAAATATCTTTTGTTGCTGTATACATTTGTCTTAGGTAGCGAGTGGCGTCTTCAATACTACTCCCTTCCCAGAATGGGTAACAGTTTACTAAAATAACATCACACACTTCTATAAGTTCTGGATGCTCATGAAATTGGTAATACGCATCTACATATCCTACAGGGATGCCTGGTAATTCCTTTTTCACTTTATTGATGTGTACGATAATTTCTTGCACATTTAAATCACCTCTCATGAGTACTTCATTACCTATTACAGCAATATTTACAAGCTTATTTTTTGCAAGTTGAATAAGCGCATCAATTTCTTTATTATTTTGAGCTTTATCGCTTCCAATCCATGCACCTACCATGGTTTTCAGGCCTTTATTATGCGCCGTTTGTGGAATGAATTCGTTTCCATTTGTACAAGAGAATGAACGCACCCATTTGGTATAAGGCGCAATAACATCCATACGGCGTTGTATTTGCGCTTCAGATAGTTGATCACCAATATCCTGTCCTTCTGTATATGGACTAAAACATATCCCGTGTAAACCCCCATTTAATGATTTGGTAAATAGTGATTTGAGTTCATCGGTAGACATCCCACTAAAATCTATATCATATTTTGAGTCACTAGTTACTGAAGTGCCTGTTAACGTTGCTAGTTTACCTGTTTGATAAAAAGACGTTGTTTTTTTGCGTCTTTCTAATTCTGCGCTTATTTCTAATGAGCGTTCTTCTGTATGATTATAACTACGCATGATCCACATGGCTCCAAGTGTACCAAGTATGGGTAAACCTGAATAAAATATTCTTATTCCGGTAATAGAGGCTTCAGAATTAACGGTATCTGGTACAAAACCTACTAATGTCATTATTGCGCCTGTCAATAATCCTGCAATGGCAAAACCAAATTTTACCATCCACCAGTAAATAGCGCCAAAAACGCCTTCTCTTCGTTTTCCTGTATTTAATTCGTCAATATCTATAATATCTGAAGTCATAGACATCATGAGCGTAAACAAGCCTCCAATTCCAAAAGAGAAAAAAGGCAATGCAAATAAAAACATGTAAGGTTTACCTGGAATGAATAAAAACCATAACATAATATATCCTAAAACTGAAATTCCTTGAGACCATAAGAAAGCTTTCTTTTTTCCTAAGGTTTTTGACATTTTTGCTACAATTGGAATAACTAAGAAAGTCGTTGCTAAGGCTCCTACGCTTCCTAATAATGTTGGCCATAGTCCTGCTGCTTTTGCATCTCCATTAAATAAATAATAAACTACAATAAAAAATGAAAAACCAGCAACTACATTAAAAGAATTGTATATTAAAAATGTTGAAAAGCATAATTTTCTAAAAGCTCCAATTTTAAAAGCCTCTTTGAAGTTATCAATGATTTGTTTAAAACTACCTCCTAAATTTTTCATAGTTAAAGGAGTCAGACTTTCATCATCTTTAGTTGATTTGCTTTTTATAAAAAGAGCAGGTACCATAGCTAAAAGAGCACAAGTAACACCAACCCAAATACCTAATGTTCTTGTTGTTTCAGTGGTAACTCCAAACCAATCATCATTATACATAACTACCCAAAACCATGGTGCAATGACCCAAGCCCATTGTCCTATAGACTGCGCAACTGCCATAATATTTGTGCGTTCATGAAAATCATCACTCATTTCATATCCCATGGCAACATAAGGAACACTAAATATGGTCATACCTAGATAAAAAACCAATGACCATATCAAGAAGTATATAAAATTATAATCTGGGCCATCAGCTTCATATAATTGCCACATAATAGAAAAAGAAATTCCCATAATAATTGCGCCAATAAAAACATATTGTCTACGTCTTCCCCAAACAGATCTAGTATTATCCGAAATAAAACCCATTAACGGATCTGTAAAAGCATCGAAAATACGAGGAAGAAAAAATAAAACTCCCCACAAAATTGTAGAAATCCCATAATCTTGAGTTAATACTACCATAAAAATTGCTAAAGCAGCAGGAAACATTTGATTGGCAAGCATTCCAACACCAAAGGCTACTTTCTGACCGAATGGGACTTTTTGGGTAGTTGTGGACATAATTTTTAGAGTTTTAGTTAGTAATTAGTTGATTAATAACGGTAATAATTCTAAGTCCGCTTTCGCGAAAGCGTATAAAGACTCCATCTTATTACGAGTTATCGTAGTATTCATTATGTGTATGCTATATAGTATCATTTACGACTCGGGATCATAATTGTTTGCAACGCTTGTCCTTTAATATGAAGGTTTACCGTTTCTTCTTTAAGTATTAAGCTAAAATTTCTTGCCTGTGGTTTTTCATTAAAAACAACAACAGCAATAGAGCCATCAGGATTTTTGGCAGCAGTGACCATAAATTTTTTATCTGCTGGACTATCAAGAGCAATTACTTTTGCGCCAGGGCGTATATATTTACTAAAATGTGCCATGGTGTAGTATAACGGTGTAAAGTATACTTCATCTTTTTCTGGATCTACAATGACAGGAGCTGCACACCAGTTTTTAAACCAGTTTGGACCTCCTTGGGTATCTAATACCATATTCCAATCTACCCAACCATCTACCCAGTTATTAAGGCAACCTATAATGTCTCTTGCATATCTGTTTACAGGAGCATATTTAGGGTGTAAGTATTTTTTTTCTTCTTCACGCCAATCGAACCCCCAATCTGTAGCTTCTTTACTCCAATACCACGTATCATCTTTCCATGCAGGTACTTCAGAATCAATACAGCCTTCTGTTTCTATGAGTAATTTGTTTGGGGCTTTGTTATGCGCATATTGTAATTCTTCTGGGAATACTTCATACGTACTTTCATACCAATGTATGGCAGTACCATCAAAATATTTTGAGGTTTCTTCGGTAGCATACATAGAGTCTACCCATTCTTTTAAGCCTTCTCTATTCTGGTCATATCCTAAAATAATTTTATCACCATGCCCATCTGTTTCTAGTTTTGGACCTAAATGATTTTGTACAAAATTGGTCATCTCATCAGGTGTGTAGTGCATACTTTCCCAATTATCACCATTTCCATGCGGTTCGTTTTCTACTGTGAAGCCCCAAATATCAATACCTTCAGCTTTGTATGCGTCTACATATTTTGAAAAGAATAAGGCCCATGTGTCATAATACTTCGGTAATAATTTTCCGCCTACCCACTCGTTGTTATCTTTCATCCAAGGAGCAGCTGTCCAAGGGGATGCAAAGATTTTGAACCCATCATCCGAAGCTGTCATTGCATCTTTAATCATAGGAATAAGATCATCTTTGTCTTCTTGAATGGTAAAATGTTCCAATTCCATATCATCTTCAACAGGTGAATATGAATATTGTGATAATGAAAAATCACAAGAGTTCATATGCGTTCGAGTAAGTGAATAATTAGCTCCTTCTTTACTAAAGTAGGCTTGTATAATGGTATCTCTATTTTTCTTACTTAAACGATTTAGTAAATAGGCAGAAGATTCTGTAAAAGCGCCTCCAAATCCTGTAATAGTTTGTAATTCTTTTTCTGGAAAAAGCGTGATTTTTTCTAAAGTATCTGCTTCAGAAATTGTTTGTACAGCCGTTAATTTATTTCCACTAGCTGAGGTCTCATAGACGTCTACTTGAAGTGTTTTTGATTGTTCTTTTTCTTTAGTGCATGCCATTATGGTAATTACAAGTATAAATAGCGGATATGTTTTAAATAGTTTCATAAGTATTAATTCACTAGCACCTTTCCTTTTTCAGGAGGAGATAACACATCAGTAAGTAATGCTTCTTTATCTCCGTTATAGGTTTTGGTTATTGGATTTCCATTACGTGTTAACCCTTTAAACACTTGTTTGTCTACAAGTTTCCAAAGTGCATATTTTGCTTTTCCATCTACTGTGAAAAGGCCAAAATGATTTTCTGATCCTCCGCTGTTATGTGCATCTTTCCAAGGTTCATCAAAGGCTTCAAAATAGAAGCATGACATCCCATTCTCATTGGTCCAATCACGCATATGTTCATAGTATAGCGCCTCTTTATATTCATCAGTAGCTTTAGAGCCGTTAGGCCCATATAAACCATTAGATGCGCTTGCCCATCCGGTTTCGCCAATATGAATAGGTTTATCTATTCCTAGGCTGTTCATATAACGAGCAACACTATCCGTCTGTGCAATGGCATAGTTTTTGGCACGTAACATTGCCTTATCTATTTTTTCAAGTTGCGATAGTTCGTTTTCTTGACCAAATACTCCCCAAAAAGTTGGATTGTAATGTGTATCGTGCATCGGGTAGGTGTGTACAGATAGATAATCTACTGCTTGTATAAGATCTTCTAATGCTTTGACGTGGTATTGATTTTCTCCACCTCCCCAAGAAGCAAAATTATCTGAACTCGTAATCCATAAGTCTTTTGAAAGTGTCCCTATTGCTTTAAGATCTTGTAAGTGGTTTACCCATTTTAAAATAACATCTGGCTGTACATAATAAGAGGTAGCCCATTTGACCATAGCTTCATTACCTACCGCAATAATCTTTACAATATTTGGGTATTGTTGAGCAAGCTTTACAGCTCTATCAATTTCGGCGGCATTATCTGGACTCTCTATATCGTGATTTGGTTCTTGATCTGTCCATGCGTTTAAGCAATCTATCCAGGCGCCTAACATTACATACATCTCAAAACTTACATCTTCTTCTTTAAGCTCTTTAATAGCTTTTAGGATATTGGATGCTTGCGCTAACTGTACATTATAAGTTCTTATTACTTTAATATTCATCGCATGCAGCAATTTCATATCTTCCTTTAGCTGCGGTATAGTAGGTTGGCTATCACGAGAAGTCATACGATATCCACCATAAGAGATGGCTAAGTAATCTGAATTTCCTAATATATCTTTTGCAGTCACTTTTTTCACTATTAGTTCTTTTGGAGTTTCAGGGGCTTTCATATCTTTTTTACAAGACCATCCACAAAAAGATAGAAGCAATCCAACTATGATGTGTTTTATATTTTTCATGGGTTCTTGTATTATTTTATATTTTCTTATTAAAAGTATGTTGCTACTATACGCTTTCGTACTTCGACAAGCTCAGCATAAACTTCTGCATCACTATATTTTTTGAAAGCATATACATACTATTTTAAATAGTTGTTAGTTACTGATACATGTATTTGAACAATATCTCCTGTACGGCTAAATACTTGCTTACTTATGGTGTTATCTAATTGCAATGCATCAAAAGTTTGAGAAGTCCCTTCTTTTGAGCGTACTTCTATACATGCTTTTTCTGAAATGGTATAGATCACTGGTATTTGACAATAGGTAAAGCAAATAGCGTCTTTAGGGATATGAATCGTTTGTTTTTTTAGGTTTATATCGATATAATCAAATGATTGTGGGGTGTTTAAAAATTCTGATTTACGAAGCATATGTGGACTGAATTGAAGTTTTCCATCATTTACAAAAACGCCTAATTCTCCAAAACGACTTAGGATGTCTTCTTTTACCTGTCCTGTCATTCCTGGTTGTTGTGCTCCTTTACCTGCCGGTGTGTGTGAGTACGGATCTGTTGGGAAAGCTCCATATAGTTTTGGTGATTTATGAACGCCAATGCCTTCATTTATTTCATAATAGTGTTCTAATAATCTACCAATAATCTCATCGCTTTCCTGCTCTCTAATAGCTTTTAAACAACATTCTTGTACAGCCAGTAGTAATTTGGAAACCATGTGCCAATAAATAGAGCCAAGACCTTCATATCCAAAGAAGGTTCCTGATCTTCCTGTAAATGCTTTATGGTTGAATACTAATTCATAGGTGTCTAATAAGAATTGACGCTCTTTAGTAACGAGTTTTTGATAGGTAGTATCTAGGGTATCTAATGCTTCGTTTAATCGCTTTGCGTTATTAAAATTACCATTGAAATGATAATGACCCTTGATGTCTTTCTGTACTATTTGACTATTATTATGGTCAAGAAGTTGTTGCAAAAGCTTTGATTCGCTTATTGCTTTTTCAGGGATTTGATTTTTATCTAAAAACTTCGCTAATTCTTTGTTAGGGTAGAGGAGATAGCTGTATTGATCTTCTCTAAATAAGGCGCTACTTTTTAAAGCGTCTAGTACCTCAAGATTCTCTTTTGAGCTAAGATATCCCGAACTCAAGACACTTACTTGCCCTTCTAGCATTTCTTCTAGGTAACTTACTGTAACTTCCTTATCACCATGTACGGTCATCAAATTATATGCATGGTACAGATTGTCTTCTCGTTTATTTGCATCTATAGTATGTTCTATATATGATAGGCATGTTGTTATAAAATCAGATATACTATGTAATGAAATCGTTTCTTTTTTTCCTGAAAAGTTGTTTTTGTATATCTGCGTTCTATAGATGCTAGCAGCAGTACCTAAACCATCTAAAATCGTTTTACGATCTGTGTCAGAAATAGCACTATTTAATACATCTCTATGTGCGCTAAGGGTATAGGTGATCCCTGTATAAAAATCATGTAATTCTTTAGATATTTTGGTTTCTTCAATAGTTGCATTTGCAATACTATTTCCAAAGAAGTGAAGGAATCGTCTTAAATAATATAAGGTTACCATAGAGACGCCATTCCCTACAAGTGCATTATTAGCATCATTCCATTCTGGACGTTGTGTATTTAACCAAATACCGGCTTCTGGAATGAAATTGGATATTTTAGCCAACACTGTTGCTAATATTTTCTCGATGAGGTTTACGTTGTAGATCTCATTTTTTGAGGTCTGTAATAGAGCACCATCTACCCCTAAAGTTGCTCTTCTCTTGCGTATTTTATCATCAAGATTAAAATCAAAGTCGATCGTGTCTTTTGGGTTTTTTAATATTTCTGTATACTCTTTTATGATATAAGGAACATTAGCATATACAAAGAGGTCTGTATCAAAAAAACTTGCAAGTTTTCCAGGATGATGCCCTTCAATAATTTCTAAAAACTTCTGTAGGTAAATGATTTGATGATCTCCCCAATATCCTATATATGCCCAAGGATTATCTTCTTCTATAGTTTCCCAATCAAAGCCACCTTTTGTAACACGATATGGATTGTATCCATCAAACGTAGTTGCATTGAGAAACTTATGAATCATACTCTCAATAAAATCTGGATATGCAAGTGATAATGCTTCCCAATTTTGAAAAATATCTCTCCAGTTTCCTTCGTAGTCTAATACTTTAGAACCATCAACCTCATTACGTGTGTTAATTGAAAACTTATTCCATGGTCTACTTGGATCTCCATGCCTTCTACTAAATTTTAATGGCATGTATTCTAAGCATAATCTCTTAAAATGTGGATCATTACTTTTAGAAGCTATATCTTTTAAAAAGGGAAGTGAGAATGTATCAGG
This sequence comes from uncultured Dokdonia sp., assembly GCF_947492815.1. Classification (GTDB taxonomy): domain Bacteria; phylum Bacteroidota; class Bacteroidia; order Flavobacteriales; family Flavobacteriaceae; genus Dokdonia. The sequence goes on along the minus strand of NZ_CANLOB010000012.1, from coordinate 108,622 downwards.
TAAAGCTGCTATTACTGCTTTTTCTTTTTCAAAAACAGCGGTGTTTGCTTTTGCAATATAGGTTTCAAAATCCCATTTTTCTATTTGATAATTGTGATCAAAAATACCACCTCTCATAATATTGAAAAGCGTATTTGAAAAATGACGTGTATTTCTGAGTTTATTGTCACTGAGTTGCATCGCATCAGATGCACCTGCTAATTCTAAAAGGTGTGCTGTCCCTACATCAATATCTTCTTGAACTAACTCCATAAGGTTAGGAGTTGTCTTTATTTTTTCAGAAATCTCTGTGATAGAACTTATCGTATGGTTTACATCAGCAATGAGCATCCATTCTTTTTTTTCGCTCTTTGCTAACTCAATTTCTGTAGCCACAAAATAGGCACCTCGTTCTGCTTTAACATCTGTTTCTTGATGAATAGTTTTTCCTCGTCTAAAAGATTCTAACTGAAGAGATGATACAAGATACGTAGGATTGTCTATACCTAAAGACCAGATAATATTACTTTTTAATGCTTCGCTTGGCTCTGCTTTGTCAACAATAATAGCACTGAGTGCATATAAACCAATACCTGTATCTTCTATAAGTTCGTTACGCTTATACGCATCTACTAGATTACTACTTGCTTTTTGTAAATCTTCACCCACACCATAAGGAACGATATTTTGTAAACCATCTAATACAGTTACTTTTACAGACGTTTCCTGATCATTTATAAGTGTAGATTTCTTGACAAAACCATAGGTATCGCTAGAACTCCATTGGTATCTATAGGTGAGTCCTAAATCAGTATTTTTTTCTTCAAAAATGACTTTGTTCCCATAGTTGTTTTTATATAGGTTCCGAGTGATATTATAGACTCCTTTGTATGTGTTTGAAAACGGTTCCCATAAAAATATTTTATCCTTCTTTTGTACTTTAAGTAGTGTTTTGCTACCTGTTACATCTGCAGATTCAGTAATCTTATCATCTGTATAATAAGGAAATAGTGAATTGTCTGAGTTTTTTCTACCTGCAGATAACCCTCCATTACTGGCAATAAACATCCAATGGTTTGAATTACTAATGATACTCATGAAAAAAGGCCTCATTTGATCACTGTTGGATATCTTATAATAGATTTCGTTATCAATATTGAGAAGTTCTCCTTTTATTTCAAGCTCATTATAAGAGGCTTGTTGATGTCCTATATAAATAGATTGTTTTGTCATTTATGATTTTTCACGAAAATGGCACTTCTTATAGCGCTCATTATGATTAAGAAATAGTATGTTATCTGAATTATCAGATAAGACCGTATTTCACTTTAGGGGATTATTCTATTATCTACAGCATCAAACAGGAGATGATGTTTCCATTTGATGCTATAGATGCTATTATATATTGTTGTTTACACCTTGATTAATTTCCTATCTCGTATATACGTACATAGTCTACAATCATTTGCTGAGGTAAAGGTGTTGAGTCTACTGGAAATCCAACAAAGGTTCCACCTACCGCAACATTTAATAGTATAAAGAAAGGTTGATCATCAAAAACCCAGTCGGCGCCATTTGGAATATCATCTTTAGTGATTCTATTAAAGCGAATACCATCTATAAAGTAATCTATGAAATCAGGACTCCACTCAATAGCAAACTCATGAAACTCTGTATCAAAACGCTCATCTTCTAGATCTAATTCACCAGAGATGGCACCTCCTCCAGAATATCCTGGGCCATGTATACTTCCAATGGTTCTAAAAGGCTCTTGACCTCTCATTTCTGTGACATCTATTTCACCTACAAATGGCCATGCAATAGTAGCAGGATCATCATCTGGTTCAGTTTCAATATTACTTCCTAACATCCAAAAAGCTGGCCAAACACCACGTCCTCCAGGCATTTGTATTCTTGCTTCAAAACGGCCATATTGTTGCTCTACTTTATCTCTAGTATTTATTCTAGCAGAGGTAAAAGGTGATCCTTGAAAGTTTTCTCTACGAGCCGTAATGACCATATTTCCTTGACCATCTAAGGATACATTTTCTGGGCGATCTGTATAATATTGAAGTTCTTGATTTCCCCATCCATTATCTCCAGTACCTATATCAAAATTCCAAAACTCAGGATTAATTGATGCTCCTGCTTCTCCGTTAAAATCGTCTTCAAATACGAGATTAAGATTTGTTAGACCTATCGTACTTCCTTCGTCGTCATTACAACTTAGTACTGCCATACAGATAAAACCATATGCGATACTTTTTAAGATTCCATTTTTTATTTTCATTTTCCTTTTTTTGTGAGAAACAAAAGAGATAGATCCATACATTACAGTTGGGTGGTTACTGAGTACGCTTTCGCGAAAGCGTACCCTGAAGCTATATCTTTTATCACTTTATTAAATAATTTTTTGTCTTTAGTTTTGTACTAATGATACATTATCAATTACCAGAACTCCCGTATCTGCTCCCATGTCAAATAACACACGACCATCGGTAGAAGAGAAATTTGCAGTAAGTTCAAGGGTAAATGTTTGAACGGTATCTGTCACTGTGACTTCCATACTTTGGTTTGTAAATGGTGCGACAAAGAGCCCTATACCTGCAATCATGGTTCGACTACCTGTATCTGTAGAAGCATCAAACGTTAATGTGAACGTTTCTCCATCATTGATGACTAATCCTCTCTGACTTAAGTTTACATCAAATGGGTTTCCAGCTGTAGCAACGTCTACAAAGTTAAAGCTGTTACCTCCGTCTGTTTGTACATTAAATCCATTTCCTTCCCATACAGTCATTCCTTGTTCAAAGTCTCCATTGGTGAGTTCGTTATCACCTCCGCCGCCTCCGCCTCCGTCATTTAATTCTAAAATAACATTGTCAATAACTATAATACCTGTATCTGCTCCCATGTCAAATAACACACGACTATCTACAGACGTAAAATTAGCAGTAAGCTCTAAGGTAAACGTTTGTGTAGTTTCAGTAACTGTAACTTCCATAGTTTGGTTTGTAAACGGTGCGACAAAGAGTCCTATACCAGCAATCATAGTTCGACTACCTGTACCTGCATCTGTAGAAGCATCAAAGGTTAATGTGTATGTATCACCTTCTGCAATGTCTAAACCTCTTTGACTTAAGTTTACATCAAAAGGATTACCAGCTGTAGCAACATCTACAAAATTAAAGCTATTACCACCTTCTGTTTGAACATTAAATCCATTTCCTTCCCATACGGTCATTCCTTGCTCAAAATCTCCATTGATCAATAGGTTGTCGCCGCCGCCGCCGCCGCCGCCATCGCCGTCGGTTAATTGAATATCATCTATAAAATATACAGAACCATCACCAGGCATTGGGTTTGCTTCATCTATATCAAAAATGATCACTAATCGATCATAGGATATACTAGGATTTACAAGTCCTGTAAAATCAAAAAGGAGTTCTTCCCACTGATTACTTACGGTGTTTGTAATATCTACTCTGATTTGTGTACTTGCATCTTGACTGTTTTCTAACGCTACTCTCACAGGAGTACCTGCATTTGGTGCTAATACTAAAGCACTCACTATTTGATTTGTTGAGAAATCAACAGGTACATCTAGATCAATAAATTGTCCTGCAAAGAATTGTGATCCTTCACTTTTTAATGATCTTAAGACATTGGAACTATTATTTAATCCACCTACTACTGGATTTGCAGCTATAGAAGGACCTGCTCCTTCAAACCCTATTGGATTGTAATTAAGTGTTGTTGATTCAAAACCTAATGGGAGTCCTATTTCGGTAGCATCAGAATCATCTACATTTCCAGAGGCATCTACATCCATAAATGTAATAGATCCGTCTGCTTCAAGACCATTTAATGTAGCGCTTATAATTGAAGAGCCTGAATCGCTTAACACGGATACAACACCAAATTCATCTACTGTAGCAACAGATTCATTAGAAGAAGTATAATCAAAATATGCTGCTGTTGTCGTAAGACTTTGTAAGACACCAGATGGAAGGTTATAAGTAGCCGATGCTCCATCTATCGTAATTGTACTTCCTGCCGAAGCAGCTGTTACTTGATCTACTCCGTTTAATATTTGAGCGCTTTCTTGTATAAATGTGCTTAAGTTTTCAAACTTTACTTCATCTATCCATAGTTGGTATGAAGATCCATCGTCTGCAGCTTCTGCTATCCAAAGCATTCCTCTTTCTTGTGTAAGTTTTGCAGAATTAGGAATTGGGATAAAGTATTTTTGCCATGCAGTTCCTACTTGAATGCCGTTCACTTGTGTTCTAAATACTTCTCCTTCAAAGGTTAATCCAAATCCTATTTGATTGATAGTTTCTCCTTTTGATGCTCTTGCATAAAAAGTCAATACATTATAATCTGTTAAGTTTCTACCTACGCCGGTAGTAAATACACCTCCTGCAAATCCTCCTTCTGGATCATTTGTATTTGGTATATCAAAACGCATAGCGAGATCCCCTTGGAATGTAATATCTGAATCTACATCAAAAGCAGTTACTTTAGAAGTTCCAAAAGCTGCGTATTCTAGACTAGCACTAAATGAGTCTATAAATACATCTGCTATATTTGGAAAAGTGGCTTCTTGTAAATTTTCGTCATCTGGCTGACAACTATAATTAATAACTAAAAACAGCGCGGCTATTAAGTAGCTTATTTTTCTTGTTGTGAATATATTCTTCATGACTTTTTATTTTCCAATGTTAATGTGTAAATATGTTCTAATTTCCCACTCATTTCCGTTAGGGAATCCCATGTCAATTGGGTCTTGAAATTGAAATCTCGGAGAGAAATTATCTAAAGAACGCCAAGTATAACGGATACCAATACGTGTGTTTGGTAAGATAAACCAGTCTGGTTTACCTACAGTAGTAGAAAGGTCTACCTTAAACTGAAAAGGGAATGTTAAGTTGAAATCTCTATGGAAATCAAAAGGACCCCAATCATCTATTTTTACTTCAGTCATTAATTTAAGTTTATTATAGATCACACGCACATCTGTACCATATCTATAAATAACTCTATCATCACTTCCGTTTGCTTGACCATTTCCTCCAAAGAAGTTAGCTATCAATCCAAAATCTGGTGTAAACTTAGAAACCACTCTACCATTTATCTCCCACAAATCTTGTGCTGATGGCGCTGAGTCAAAAGCCACAGGAGCACGACTATTTCCAAAGAATCCAATAGCTGCATCTTGTGTTGTTGGAAGATGTCTATATACAAACCCTAAACTAGCTGCAAATGGAGCATCTTCAGCTCTGTCATTATCCCACTCATAAAACCAAGATCCAGGAGTAGGATCATAGGTTAATAATAGTTCTCCTGCTGTTGTTCTTCTGTTTGATCTTACAACAAAAGGATCAGCAAGAATATTTCTAGCTCTAGCAGGAGCAGGTGATCCTAATGGAATTGGATCAACTAAAGGCTCTTGCCATAAGAAGTTAGGAGCAATTTGTAAATCTCCTATAGTATATGTAAAACCAGTTAAGAAGTTATATTGATTACCACTTCCACTATCTTTTAATCTCCAACCTGTGAATGTTTTTGTATAATCTGCACCACCGCCGGCAACGAGTCCTTGAGCAGCAGCTTGTGCATACCAGTTGAACCTACCTCCAGTATATTTAAGTTTTACTTTACCTCCCCAGTTATCATCAGAATCGATGGTATTGACAAAAACATTTGTATTTCCATTTTCATCATTCTGAATAACTTGATATTCTCTTCCATTTAAAGGTTGACCACCCCAAATAGCACCTAATTCTACATCAAACTTACCAAACTTGCGTTGTGCATATCCTGTAAACCTTCTCGTTCTTGGCTGAGGAATAGCTCCAGATGTTACACCAGCACCTCCTTGTTGTGCGATATCTTCGTGAAAGATACCTGCTACTTTATATTTTCCGAATTGCTTCTCATATTTTACAAGAACAGCAGGGTTAGCTCCCCACCATAATTCTGGACCAAATGCGACCTTAAGTCCTTTGAATTCTTTCTTTCCTTCAAATTCAAAACCAAAAGGAGCTAAACCATTATATAGGTCTATATTAGGTCCATAGTTTGCTTCAGGATATAATCCGAAGAAATCACCTTCGTATCCCCAGTGATAATGTCCTGTACGATAGAATCCTTTTACATTTGTATATTTTGTATTCCAATCAAATTCAGCTTGGTATATCTGAACTCTATTATTATCTGTAATAGGTACAATTCCATTGTCAGTTTGGACATTTATTGGACGACCTCTATTTTCAAAGAAAATTTCATCGATAGGATTTCTAGCGACATTTCCTAAAATGTTGGTTACCACATTTGCTTTTAGTCCAGGCATTGGATTTGCTTCTACACCAATGTAATAAGACTCCATATTATCAAATCCTAATTGGTCAGGAAATACGTTTGCATTTGGGTCTCTATCATCTGGTGTTGTTATGCGTTTACCTCCCGTGTTAAATGTTGTAAACTCAGCTCTTAACGAACTTAGTTTAATTTTACTTCCTCCGGAGCTTCCAGAGGCTGCTTTATCACCACGAGCTCTTAATACGGCGTCAATAAGTTGAATATTATTAAAGTGATTTTCAACAGAAGCAGCAGTGGTTCCTAATGCATAAGGATTTAATTCGTGTGCTTCTTTTAAGGCATAATATGCAGCTCTTGGATACAATGTATAAAGTCCTTTAGCATTTGTAGGTCCTTTTGCACAGATACCAAACCACTCTTCATTCATATTGTTTTCTCCTTCTTCAAAATCAAATTGGTATCCTCCATTAGCCCATGAAGCATTATTATCATGAGTATCTAAATTTGTGGTTTGACCATATTTCCACCAGCCATCGCTAAATTGGAAAGTAAATCCACCTAATGAATTTTCTGCTTTTCCTAAACCGGCAGCATTGGCATAAATTTCTTTCCAATTCCCCACCATATAATAAGCTTGCGCTTTTTGGTCTTCTTGGTTCTGATTCGCATTAAAGGCATCTGATCCAAATTCAGTAAACATGATTGGTTTTCCAAATTCATTTTTCACTTTTTCAAAAGCATCACCAAAAGAAACGCCTCGATACATGTTTGTACCATAGATATCAATATCTTTACATTCTTCTGCTACGATGTCTAAGAAAAGTAAGTCTCCATTACAAATCGCAATAGGTTGTGAGGTGATAATTTTTTTCATTTCGATAGTCGCTTCATTAAAAAGCTTATACATAGCTCTAGCTCTAGGCTTTATTCGACTATCTTCTTCAGGAACGTCTTCTGTTTCGGCTCCATCCCAAAAAAGGCCATAGTTATTTTCATTACCTAATAGAAACATTAATATTCCAGGAGTATCTTTAAACTCTCGAGCCATTGCAGTAGTTTCTTTGATTAGAAGCTCTTTTACACGAGGATCAGCATAATCTGTAATAGGTTGCCATGCACCATCTATGGTAAGGCCATAACGTCCAAATGAATGATTGATCATGGTATAAATACCATAATTCTCATAAATATATTGAACCCATTTTGGTTTTAATCCTACATATTGTCTTATGACATTTACACCCATGTTTTTAAGGAGTGACATCTCTGCATCTAAAGCTTCCTTTATGATATCATCAGATTGATTCCAGAATTGATAGGAAGTTGTTGCTACGGTCTGACCAATTGGGATATAATCCCAATTCATACCATTAATCATAAGGTCTTGCCCGTCTACTATCAATTTTGCGCCATCACTAGTATTCTCCACAGTTACTTTATTAGCTTGAGCGACTAATGATGTTGTGGCCAGAAATAGAAATAGTCTTAATAAATAATGTTTCATTGAATCATTGGTTTTAGTAAGTATGTATACATCATTTTGAGATAATGATGAATTTTAATCTTATGTATCTAGTAAATATATAATTATGTGATGTAAATATTATTAATTATAAATGCACAAAAACTATACATTTTGCTTATTTGAGTATGATTTTTTAAGAATTTGATGATTTTAGCCTATAAATATTGAGAATATTGATATTTGTCAACTCGTTTTTTTAACTTTAAAAAAATGCTAACATATAGCTGTGTTGTGTTAATTTTGTGTTAATGTTGTACTCATGTTGTAGTGTTTTTATTTATTGTATAGGCATTACTCCCATTAGATGTAAGTAAAAAGCATCATTGTTTATTATTTTTTAAATAAATGAATGACTATTACGGTAGTATAGTATCCTTCATTTGGTTAGGAAATGCTACTTTTTTAAATTTTCATTAAAGAGAAATATTCAAAATGACACAGTATATCATACGTATAAGTTTTTTATTATTTTTCTTTGCTTTCGCGAAAGCGCAAGAACTCCCGCCTGTTGTAAATTATCCGCCTAGTGTTTACGATGCTGATAATCAAAACTGGATGCTCACTCAAGGTCCAGACAAGACCATATTTGTTGCAAATAATAGAGGTTTATTAACATTTAATGGAGCACAATGGGATTTGTACCCTTCTCCAAATAGAACAATTGTTAGAGCTGTAAAAGCTGTTTCAGATAAGGTATATACGGGCGCTTATATGGATTTTGGTGTTTGGGAGAAAGAGGTTACAGGAGTTTTAAAATATACTTCAATTATTGCTAATTTGCATATAGAAATGATTGAGGATGAGCATATTTGGAATATAGAGAGTTATGGGCAGTATGTACTTTTTCAATCTTTAGATCGTATTTATATTTATGATACTGTAGGTAGACAAGTTCAAGTGGTGACTCCAAATGCGCAAATAACACGTCTGTTTCTAGTGGGAGATGATTTGCTGTTTCAGGTAAAAGGAGAAGGATTATATACGATACAAAAAGGAAAACCTGTTCTTTATAATTCCAGTTCTGTACTCGCTCAAGAACGTTTAATTAATCTTTTTCAGATAGATGGGAAATTGATTGGTATTACTGCTAATGATGGATTCTATGTTATAGATGAACAACAAGCAACATCTTGGGAAGTATTAAGTAATGAGTCCATAAAAAAATACACTGTATATAGTGCTATTCAGCGTAAAAATAAATCTATTGTTTTAGGAACTATTGAAAATGGAATTATTCAACTTTCTAAAGATGGGGTATTTCAATATCAAATTAAACAAGGGAATGGTTTAAATAATAATACGGCATTGACTCTACTAGAAGATAAGGATCAAAACTTGTGGGTTGGATTAGATGCTGGAATTGACTGTATAAATAGCCAAAGTCCTTTTCATCAATACATAGATGTAAGTGGTGAATTAGGTACTATATATGCTTCTGCTACAATAAATGGTTATATGTATCTAGGTACAAATCAGGGCTTATTTTATAAACCAGAAACCTCACAATCAGATTTTGTTAGAATGCCAGGTACTGAAGGACAGGTTTGGAGTTTGAGGATTATAGATGGAGTCCTTTTTTGTGGTCATAATAACGGAACCTATATTATAGAAAAATCAAGCCAACAATTAATTGCTACTATTGAGGGGACATGGGATATCAAACAAATACCAACTCATAAAAACCTTCTTTTACAAGGTAATTATGACGGATTATATGTTTTAGAACGTGCAGATTCTGGATGGCGTGTAAGAAATAAAATCCAAAACTTTGTAAACTCTTCTAAGCATTTTGAAATTATTGATGCAGATGAAATTCTTGTTAATCATGAATATAAAGGAGTCTTTGAAATTAAAGTAGATGACGAATATCAAGAAGCTACAGAAGTATTTAAGCATACGAGTGTCAATATAGGAGAGCATTCAAGTTTATCACGATTAGACAATGCTGTTTTTTATGCAAATAAAGAAGGAGTATTTGTGTATGACTCTGAAAATCAAAAATTTGTAATTAATCAAAAACTTAGTCTCATATTTAATGATGATACCTTTGTGACTGGTAAACTAATAGAAGATCAAAATAAATTATGGGCATTTACAAAAGATAATCTTATTAGTATTTCTAGTGATAAATTAGATGGCGCTTATAGTATTAAAAAAATACCTATTCCCATTAGTCTACGTAATACTGTTGAGGGGTATGAGAGTTTTGTTAACATCCGAGAAAATGAATATCTGTTAGGAACTTCAAATGGGTATATCGTTGTAAATACATCTGATGCTTATACAGAAGTTCAAGATTATAAAATAAATTTAAAATCCGTAAGTGTACATAGTTTAGGTAACGAATCTAGATTAATATCTTATGATGATGAAGTGGAATTTTCTTCAAGAGATAATAACTTGAGTTTTTCATATAGTGTTCCTGAATATGATAAGTTTCACACTACAGAGTATTCCTATTTATTAGAAGGCTTATACGATGTCTGGAGTCCTTGGACAACAAATTCAAATATACACTTCGAAAATTTACCACATAATTCTTATACTTTTAAGGCTAAGGCTCGTGTGGGAGGAGAAGAGACTAGTAATGAATTAATATACTCCTTTAGTATTGAGCGTCCATGGTATTTATCTAACCTTAGTATTATACTGTATGTGATTTTAACAGTATTCTTATTTATTTTATTGAATTGGTTTTATAAACGTTACTACAGAAAGCAACAAGAGCTCGCGCTTGAACGAACTAAAAAAGATATGGAACTCAAAGCTCTAGAGAGTGAGAAGCAAATTGTAGAATTAAATAATGCTAATTTAAAACAAGACATAGATGCTCGTAATAGAGAACTCGCTGTTTCTACTATGAACATGGTTAATAAAAACAAAACCTTAAATGCTATTAAAAATGCGCTATTAAAAGCTGAGAAGATTGAAGATATAAATAAAATAGTTTCTTTAGTAGATAAAACCATTGAAAATGAAGAGGACTGGAATTTCTTTGAAGAAGCATTTAACCATGCAGATAAAGATTTCTTTAGAAAGGTTAAAGAAAAACACCCTTCATTAACAGCAAATGATTTGAAGTTATGTGTTTATTTAAGACTTAATATGTCTTCTAAAGAAATTGCTCCATTATTAAATATCTCCTCACGTAGTGTTGAAATAAAACGCTACAGATTACGAAAGAAACTAGATTTATCAAGGGATGTAAATCTAAATGACTACTTCATTAATCTTTAAGCGATACAACATGTGAGTTTTAGAATACAACATTACCACAACAATGATGTATTTTGTTCAAACTTTTTATCTTTTTAACGTTTCTATAAATTCTTTCTAAAACACTGTAAACATAGGCTTTTTTGGAGTTGTTTGAAAATCAAAACTCTAAACAGAAAATAAAAAAACGCTGTATGTTTTTTGTATAGGTCTTCTTTGTGGATTCATCAAAAAATACCCCTTAAATTTGATTAATTCGAAATTACCATTGGATAAGTTTATCAATTTGCTATTATTTACTGACTTTAATTTCATAATTAATAATAGCTTTGATTCAGTAAGATTGTATTTCGATCACCTTAGAATTAAAAGTATAATAAAGAATGGTCCAAGTCATTCACACACAAACATTATAAATTCTAAGCTACTCATATTTAATGAATGCTTAATACACACACACAATTATGAAAAAAATTACTTTTTTACTTTTTATGTTTTTTGGGGCTATTGCATTGCAAGCTCAGGAAAATTTGTTATCCAATGGTGACTTTGAACAAGGAATGGTTACTTGGTTTGGTAATGCTTTTAATGTACAGGAAGATGGAGGAAATAGTTTTAATCTTTCCGATAATGAGGTTTCAGGAAATCCATTTGATGTAAATTTAAGCCATCCAGTAGCTCTTACAGCAGGATTAACATATACATTAAGTTTTGATGCATCAACATCTATGGAAGACGTAAGCAGAACAATTATCGCGGGTATAGGCCTTAATGAAGGCGATTTCTCAGCAGCAGTTGAAACAGTTACTGTTACTTCAGATACACAAACATATACTTTAGAACTAACTCCACCTGCAGGTAGTATGAATAGCCGTGCTTTATTTGATTTAGGAGCAGACGACGGTGTTTTAGTTATTGATAATGTAGTTCTTACTGTTGAAGAAACAATGAACGAAGACAATTTATTATCAAATGGTGATTTCGAAGAAGGAATGACTGTATGGGAAGGAAATGGTTTTAATGTACAAACAGATGGAGGGAATAGCTTCAATTTTGTAGATGTTGCTACAGCTGGAGATCCTTTTGCTGTAAATTTAAGTCAAAGAGGAATCAATATAGCAGAAGGTCAAACATTTACTTTAACTTTTGATGCGTCTACAGATGCAACAACAGCAAGTCGTACCATGATTGCGGGAATAGGTCTTTTTGTTGATCCTTTTACAAATCAAAGTCAAGAAATTACTGTTACGGAAGCAACACAAACATTTACATTAGAACTGACTGCTAATTTTAGTTCAGCAGATAGCCGTGTGTTATTTGATATGGGTGCAGCAGAAGGTATTGTTGTAATCGATAATGTAGTTCTTACCTTAAATGAAGAAATGAATAATGGTGATGAGCTATTATCCAATGGAGATTTTGAACAAGGAATGGTTACTTGGTTTGGTAACGCGTTTAATGTACAAGAAGATGGAGGAAACAGTTTCAATCTATCGGATAATGAAGTTTCAGGAAACCCATTTGATGTAAATTTAAGTCATCCAGTAGCATTAGAAGGAGGAGTTGCTTATACGTTTAGTTTTGATGCATCTACTTCTATGGAAGATGGGAGTAGAACTATCATTGCAGGAATTGGTCTGAATGAAGGTGATTTTTCTGCAGCTACAGAAGTAGTTACTGTAACTTCAGATTTACAAACTTATACATTTACATTAACACCCCCAGCAGGAAGTGCAAATAGTCGTGTATTGTTTGATTTAGGAGCAGACGATGGTGTCTTAGTATTGGATAATGTTTCTTTAATGTTAGCTGAAGGAGGAGGAGATCCTGAAATACCAATGGTAGCAGCACCAACACCTCCTAACAGAGCAGAAGATGCTGTATTTTCAATTTTTAGTAATGCATATAATAATCAACCAAATGTAGTATTTGGAGCATTTGGAGTAGGAACTCAGGATATTACAACTATCCAAATAGAAGGTGATGACACACAACAAGTAGTTGCAACCCAACCTGACCCACAATTTCTTTTGGTTGATTGGGGAACTATAGTAGATAATACTGCTATGACACACTTCCACATGGATTATTGGATTTCTACTGATTTAGCTACAGGATTAATAGCGAACCCTGCATTATCAAACCACGTAGGTGATGCTGGAGAAACGTCTGTATTTGGATTAACAAATCCTGTTAATACATTTGGAGAGTGGGTATCTGTAGATGTACCTCTTGCAGATTTTGATTTTGGAGATAATACGCAACAAAGAGATGCTTTAAGACAATTTGTACTTACAGTTGCAGGAGCAGACAATGGAGCAAGAACTATCTTCTTAGATAATATATACCTTCATAATAATACGACTGAAGAGGAGGAAGATCCTGAAATGCCACTAGTTGCTGCACCAACTCCTCCTAATAGAGCTGAAGATGCTGTATTCTCTATTTTTAGTAATGCATATACAAATCAACCAGATGTAGTATTTGGAGCATTTGGAGTAGGTACTCAGGATATTACAACCATTCAAATAGAAGGTGATGACACGCAACAAGTAGTTGCAACCCAACCTGACCCACAATTTCTTTTGGTTGATTGGGGAACTATAGTAGATAATACTGCTATGACACATTTCCACATGGATTACTGGATTTCTACTGATTTATCTACAGGATTAATAGCCAACCCTGCATTATCAAACCACGTAGGTGATGCTGGAGAAACGTCTGTATTTGGATTAACAAATCCTGTTAATACATTTGGAGAGTGGGTATCTGTAGATGTACCTCTTGTAGATTTTGATTTTGGAGATAATACACAACAAAGAGATGCTTTAAGACAATTTGTACTTACCGTTGCAGGTGCAGATAATGGAGCAAGAACTATCTTTTTAGATAACATCTATCTTCATAACAATACAACGCTTAGTACAGAAGAATTTACAGCTGTAGATATTAGTGTATATCCAAATCCATCTTCAGATCGTTGGACAGTTTCAACAAGTACTGATATTATTACATCTGTAGCAGTATATGATCTTTTAGGAAGAAGAGTATCTGTTGCAACACCAAATGCAAATGCATTTGATATCGATGCTTCAAACCTAAGAACAGGTATATATTTAGCAACAGTTACTACAAACCAAGGGCAAGAAACAATAAAACTAATTAAACGCTAGATTCTTAATCCTAGGGGGATTACTTAATTTTAGTAGGAGAGGGCTATTATCTTAGGATGATAGCCCTTTTAATTTAAAGATCTATCATCTATATGGTATTTACTCCTTGTTGTTTCATCAAAAGTAACTGTAATATGATCACTACCCGCATTAGTATAGGTTTCCGTAATTTCTATAGCTGAGATCCATACTTTAGTATTATTTTCAAACTCAATACAAATATCTTGTGGATAATAGGTGCGATCTGTATGTCCTGCTATTGTCCAATAGGACCAAAAACTCTTAATGCTTTTGATTTTCTGTAAAACACGTTTTTCCCAAAACAAATTTTCTTTTACAGGACTTTTTTTGAATATCAGCATTCATTTTAAATTCAGATACAATACTTCCTGTACTAAATTTTAGGTCATATTGATGATAGATACTATCCCAAATAAAATAATAAGATGTATCATCAGACATTTGAAGTTCCACCCCGTAATCTAAAGAATGGAATTTGTCCTGATTCCAAGTTGGTTTTCCATAATTAATTTCATAATAAAACACATTCATAATTGATTTGCCTATCAATTTTTGTAATGGCTTTTCATATGTTGTAATTTGAAGTTGTAATGCTTCTTCTTGCAAAGGTGAAAATATATTATAGTGTTTTTACAATCCACATACCTCCAAATACAGCAAGAATACCTATGGTAAAACTGGCAATGGCATAGAAAGCAAATTGCATAAGGTCTCCAGATTTTAAGAACGTATGATTTTCATAAGCAAATGTGGAGAAGGTCGTAAACCCACCACAAAAACCTGTCGCTAATAAAAGAGTTGTATTACTAGAAAGTGTATCATTTTTTATTGCCCATCCTAAGATTAGCCCTATGATAAGACTTCCTATTATATTTGCTGTAAACGTACCATAAGGAATACCTGTAGTAGATGTATTCCAAGCTTTACTTAGTAAATATCGAGCTATACTTCCTGTACCTCCTCCTATAAAAACTAGTAGTAATTGTTTCATATGATGTTTATCTCTTTTATTCTATAGGGATATAGATATCTGTCGTCCAATCTGCAGGATTAGGATAGTTTCCGGGGTCATTTGTGTAAATCTCAAATGGTTTCTGTTCACTTTGTGTAAGTTTATATTGCGTAATATACTGCATTGCTTCGGCCCATGCTTTTCCTAAATAGGTGTAATCACCTTGTAGAGAAACTCTAACTGCTTTTGTTCTGGGTAGATACCCACTTAAAACAGTACTATCTTCAGTTATATCTACAGCATTGGGAACAGGAATTGCATTGCTCATGATGATGCTTCCGTTGGGATTCATTTCATTATATATCGTAAAAGGCATACCAGACTGTGTCATCCCTTTTTGTTTCATAAACTGGTCAATTTCTCCATAATTCTTCCCCATAATAGTACTAATGTTAGTGCCGCTGGCAGAGGTTGTTTTATATAGATAAAAGCCACCTCCATGTTCAGTGATTCCGTGTATAGTAACCTCGTGGTCTTCCATTTGTTCTCTTACATATGTTTCCAGCCCTTCTAGACCAGAAGTATACATCGTACGCATATCACCTTCAAAGTCAGTTCCTGAAAAAGCAAAATATACTTTATCCATTAAGGTATGTTCACCTTCTACTTTCCAAGATACTTCCACAACGCCATTATCTTTTGGAGTAAATTCCCACCCTACTTTAGAAGAACGTTCACCTCCTGGTGTTTCGAGCGTGAGATTTTGTTCTATAGCAACATTTTCTTGAACTGCAGTGGTTTTCATACTACCAGGAAACTCACCGTCCCAAGAATATCCACCACCAACCCCTACAGTGTTCGCATTATAGGAAAATGTCATTGTAGAGTCTTCTTTTTTCCATGGTCCCCAATGTTCCCATGTTTTGTAATCATTTACAGTATTGTATAAAATAGAAGGATGTATTTCAATTAATCTACTTTCTTTGATATCATAACGACCATCTTTTGAAGCAAAATAAATAGCACTGCCAATTAAAAAAATGAGTAAAAGAAAGAATAGAAATTTGAAAACTTTCATTGTATATATGGGGTTAGTTAGTGTAGCTAAGATAGTAGATTTTTAAAACTTCTATTTTTGGTATATTTACGCATACAAAAAAACGAATCTAAATGAAATTTAAAGCATTATATGGCTTTGGACTTGCTGCATTACTAGCGGTAAGTTGTGGTCAAGATCAACAAACTACAAAAAACGAAGATATTTCTGGTAACGCTTCCGCGAAAGCGAAAACAGAAGCATTTAATTACCAAGTAGATCAATTTGCAGATATCAAAATATTACGATATCAAATACCTGGTTTTGAAGATTTGACACTCAAAGAGCAAAAGCTAGTATACTATATGACGCAAGCGGGACTTGCTGGGCGCGATATTATGTGGGCGCAAAACTACCGTCACAACTTAGAAATTAGAGATGCGCTCGAAAAAGTATATACTTCGTATACTGGAGATAAAAGTTCTGAAGATTGGAAACACTTTGAGGAATATTTAAAGCGTGTATGGTTCTCAAACGGAATTCACCATCATTATAGTAATGCAAAATTACAACCTGAATTTTCTGCAGCATACTTAAAAGAAATATTGGTTGCTTCTGGAGCAACATTAGAAGGAGAAGCTTTTGAAGTAATTTTTAATGATCAAGATGCAAAAAAGGTAAATCTTTCTAAAGATGCAGATATTGTATTAGAGAGCGCCATTAATTTTTATGGACCTGATGTAACTACAGCCGATGTAGAAGCATATTACGGAGCTATAGAAGTAGACAAGAATGAGCCTATAGAAGTAGGATTAAATACACGTCTGGTTAAAGAAAATGGAAAACTTGTAGAGCAAGTATATAAAAGTGGGGGAATGTATGGTGCTGCCATTGATGAAATTATTGGTTGGTTAGAAAAAGCAAAAACAGTTGCAGAAAACCCAAAACAAGGAGAAGCTTTAGGTCTTCTTATAGAATACTACAAAACAGGAAGTTTAGATACTTGGGATGATTACTGTATCGCATGGGCAACTTCTACAGAAGGGAATATAGATTGGATCAACGGATTTATAGAAGTGTATAACGATCCAAAAGGATATAAAGGTTCTTACGAAACTATCGTGCAGATTAAGGATTTTGATATGTCTAAAAAAATGGCAGTACTTTCTCAAGATGCACAATGGTTTGAAGACAATTCACCATTAATGGCAGAACATAAGAAGAAGGAGGTAAAAGGAGTTTCGTATAAGACTGTAATTGTTGCAGGAGAAGCAGGAGATGCTTCGCCTAGTACACCTATTGGAGTGAACCTTCCAAATAACAACTGGATTAGACAAACACACGGAAGTAAGTCAGTTTCTTTAGGTAATATTATAAACTCTTATGCAAATGCAGGAGGATCTGGTCGTTTACAGGAGTTTGCACATGATGGAGAAGAAGTTGAATTAGAAAAAAAATATGGACAGTTAGCAGATAAGTTACACACTGCTTTACACGAAGTAGTAGGACATGCATCTGGACAAATTAATGAAGGAGTAGGGACGCCTAAAGAGACATTGAAGAGTTATAAATCTACGATAGAAGAAGGAAGAGCCGATTTGTTTGGATTATACTACTTAATGGATCCAAAACTTCAAGAATTAGGGTTGGTAGAAGATTGGGAAAAAACAGGGATGGCTGCATATGATGGATATATTCGTAATGGATTAGTCTCTCAATTGGTACGTCTTGAATTAGGAGATGATGTAGAAGAAGCACATATGCGTAACCGTCAGTGGGTAAGTGCATGGGCATTTGAAAAAGGAGAAAAAGAAAATGTTATAGAAAAAGTAACCCGTGAAGGAAAGACATTCTATAACATAAACGATTATACGAAGCTTAGAGCGATCTTTGGAGAGTTATTACGTGAGACACAACGCATCACATCAGAAGGAGATTATGAAGCAGCTAAGGCACTTGTAGAAGATTATGGTGTAAAGGTAGATCCTACACTTCATAAAGAAGTTTTAGATCGTAATAGCAAGTTTAAAAGTGCTGCTTATAGTGGTTTTGTAAATCCTGTGATTGTTCCAATTATGGGAGATGGAGAAATTACTGGCTTTGCAGTAGAACAGCCAACAGATTTCCAAACGCAAATGTTGGAATATGCTAAGACGTATGGTTTCTTAAAATAAGTATATTATTCATAAAAAAAATGGCTGTCTACATAGAATAGACAGCCATTTTTTTGTTTTATATACTACAGTCACCATTTGCAAAGTCTTCTAAAGTAGGATTATATCCATTTAATTCAATACTAAACAGAACAAAATCTGTATTCAAAACTGCATTTTGAATAGCGCAAAAATCTGTTAACATCGGGTTTCCGCACAAAACCGTTGTTGAGGACCCTGCACAAGTAGCATTTTGACCTAGTAAAACAGCAGGTAATGTAGTCACATTTTCTAATCCATTTAAACTGCTTAATACAGGGTTATTCCCGAAGATAAAATCGGTAGTATTAAGTGTAGTTAGACTCTCTAGCCCTTCGAATGATGTTAATGCTATATTTGTATCAATATTAAATCGAAAGTTTTCTCCAGGATTTCCAATAGTAGTTAGATTGTCTAATCCCTCAAAATTAATTAGATTTTGTGTTGTGCTGATTGTTAAGCCGGTTACTTTTTCTAAATTATTCAGACCTTCAAAAGAAGTAATAAGATCAGCATGAATACGTAATGAGAATAATCTAACTTCTTTGAGAGCAATAAGAGGTGTTAGGTCGCTCACATTATCTTCATCAAACAATTTCCCTATAACTACTTGCCCTTCTATAATAGTATAGTTGTTGGCTCCAAATTCATTTACTTCTTGTTGTGTTTCGAGAGTAACATTTCCTGTAAAAATATTTTCTGGAAACTCTTGGGTTTCAGGTCCTGGATCTGGATCAGCATCAGAAGAACAAGAAGTGTATAAAGAGATAGATATTAGTAAAAATAAAATAGTAATTTTTTTCATGGTTTGTTTTTAGTTAGTATTGATGTTTAGTGAAACTAATAACGTCGTGAAGAAGAGTAGTCATAACCGATAATAGTTAACTAAAATAAAAATAGGCTTAGTTGTAAAACTAAGCCTATTTTATATAGTATACTTTTGTAAAGTGTTTACTCTTCAACTTCAGCTCCCTCAGGAATCGCAAATTTAGAAGCATCTAATGGTTTTTCAGTGATTGTTGCATTTGTAAATGAACGTTCACCACTTATTTTTGTAGGAACTCCATCTTCTACAGTATACCATTGTAATACACTTGGTAATTGTAATCCTCCAACATCATTCCACTGATCGTATTTGATAAAGCTGAAACGATCGCTTTTTTCATTTTTTCCATAGGTTACTGTATACGCAAGCCATTCCATTTGATTTGTTTCTGGATTACGATATACGATATATTCATCATCTGGAGCATCTCCAATACCACTTCCAAAAGAAATTTTAGTACCAGGATATGTTACACCTTCAAATTCTAATGCAGGGACATCACTATAGGTAATACCATCATCACCTAATACAAAAGGCATCGCATAAAAGTAAAACATTAAGTTATGATAGAAACGAGCACGTTTAATTGGGAAATGTGCAGAATCTTGTGCAATCCATACTTTTTCGCCATTAAATCCTAGTGTGTATTTTTCTGTTTCGATGGTAACTTTACGGGAATTTAAATCTACCGTATGATGCTCATTGCCATTTTCCTTTTTTAAGGTAAATGCAAGCGTTTTCATGTCATTCCATTTCTGAATACCGCCATGTGCCTTGAATACAGGAGCAATTCCTTCTGGATATTCTTTTGCAATGGTTTTGGTAACTTCTTCAGTAACAATTGTTGTAGTTTCTTGTACTTTTTCTTTACAGCTTAAAGCGAAAATAGCTACAGCAACTAAAATGATAATTTTTTTCATTTGATGATTAGTTTTTAATGAATTGTATTGGTTTTCTGTTATCAATTTCCATAAAATAAACACCATTGGTAAGCGTATGCACATCCATTGAATAACTTGTTGTGTTATTATTTACTACAGATAATACAGTACGACCTAAGGTGTCATATATGGTTATTGTAGCATCTAAGTCGATATTTTCTACAGTAATTACAGAAGAAGAGGGATTTGGATATACTTTAACAGAAGATAAACGCTCATCGTCAATACTTAACTCTGGATCTGCAATGATTTCAAAAGTAGCAATGGTTACACACTCTTCCTGTGGTGCATTTTGAAAACGCACATATATAGTTTGCATTTCTGGAATAGTGTTGGTATAATTTTCAGGGTCAGCAATAGGGTTTAAATTAGCTTGCGCATCTTCTAATGTTTCATAATATGTAATATCTAATACAAAAGGATCATTCGTGAACTGAGGGATAATGTCGGTAAGGTCAAATACTTCAAAACCATCACCTTCAACATCAAAAATAAGTAAAGGTTCGGGTGTAGTGGTATCTGGTTCAAAAGCCAATCGTACTTCAATAGTAAAAGTAGTAATCTGACTATCTCCATTACCTTGTACACGTACAAACACCAATTGAGGGTTTACGACATTCTGATAACTCCCAGGGTTTGGGAAACCAGGACCATTACCAAGCGCATCTCCAGACGTAAGATGAAACGAGACGTTTACATTGGTTTGATCTCCAATAATCTCAGGAATAGTCGTCGTAAGATCAAAGAATTCAAACCCATCTCCAGGATTATTAATATCACAAGTAAATAAATCCTGTGGTTGGTTTGCCGTTACTTGCGAAATAGCAATTGAAGAAGTTAGCATACACAGCACTCCAAGTAATTTTATAGTAATTTTTTTCATCCTATAAAAGTAAGGAACTTTATAGAATTCCGAGATACTTTTATAGGATGCTAGCTTACTTCTTTATAAATCGCAATGTCTGAGATTGATTATCGATGCGTATAAAATAGATACCTTTTTTAATAGAAGGAAGTACTACTGTATGTATGATTTGAGAAGCTATAGTTTGCTCTAGAAGTAACTTTCCTGTAATATCGTAGACACTAATTTTGTCAAATGGAATAGTACCTGTTATTGTAATATTTGCTGTTGTTGGATTTGGATATACAGCAAAGTTTGCTATTTCAAAATCATCAATACTTAACGCAACATCAGGATCTAAGAAATCTGGAATATCATTATCATTTGTATCATCATCTAGCGGAGATCCACTGTTGTTATAATCTTCATCTATGGTTAATACACCGTCTCCATCATCGTCGTCGTCCAGATAGTTTTCTATCATATCATCATCAGTGTCTATAAAGTCTTGAGGTGCAATACCAGCTCCTATTCCTGTGATTTCATCGATGGTCATGACTAAATCTCCATCATCATCATCATCTAAGTAATTAGGAATATCATCATTATCTGTGTCATCATCTTCTAAATCTCCATTACCATTCAAGTCTTCCTCTTCATCAGGAACTCCATCATCGTCTGTATCTACACACGCATTTAGATTAAGTTCGAGTGTTACTTGTGCAGAACAAAAAGTGGTAGTACTTTGATCAATATCAGTAACTACTGCAATAACAGTAGATGCATTACTAGTATAATTAGTAGGATCTGCAATAGGAACATTATTATCTACGGCAACTTGGTTTACAAACCAATTAATCTCATAATTTGCAGGATTTAAACCATTTAATATCTCAGATTCTCTGGTGGTTAAGTCAAAAAAGCCAAGTCCGTCACTATCATTATCACAGACACTATAAGCACTAGGAGTATTGTTAATTTCAGGAGTGTTTAATACGACAAGGTTAAGTGGTTCTATTGCAAAACAACCTGAAATTGTATTTTCTATTCTGGCATATACTGTTTGGAAAAAAGGGTCATTACTATTGATATAATTCATATCATCTATATCTATACCAACAACGGCATTGATCGCATCACTTTCAGTAAAATAATAAATGACTTCTACATCTGGAGCTCCACCAGTAATTTCATCATTACGACTCGATAGAACAAATGCATTAAAAATTCCATCATTATCATCGTCACATACTTCATAATCTGAAGGAGTCGTAGTTATAGGAATAGGAAATGCCTCTAATGTAATTGTAATAATTCTAAAACATTCTGTAGTTGTAAGAGGGTCTATATCTGTAGCACGTACATAAAGAATTTGTGGATTAGCAACACTTTCATAAGGTATAGTTATGTCAATAGATGGTGTACCTATTTCTGCGTCTTCTAATGTCTCATGAAAAGTTAAAGAAGCGTTAGTTTCTCCATTTAATATATCTTCTTGTAATGGAGCTAGGTCAAAAAATCCGATACCATCATTAGTATCATCACACACAATAACATTTGGAATAGAACTTGGAGATGGTAAAGCATTTACAATTAATGTGACAGGCACAACACTTGAGCAGCTATTAGGAGCAGTGATCCAAACAAGCATCCAAACAGTTTGTATGCCAGGAGTAACATTTTGATACATATCTGGTAAAGGGTTCTGGCTATTATTTGCATCAGATTGTGTCAGGTGAAAAGAAATAGCCAAATTTGGATCACCATTAGTAGCATCAATAGCAAGACTATTTAAATCAAACGTTGCTAATTCATCTACATCGCTACCGCTTTCTATGTCATCACAAACTTCAACAGGGTCAGGTGTCGTAAAAACAGGTTGAGGGTTAATAATTACATTAAAAGAAGCAATGGAAAAACATCCAGTTGTTGCACTTTCTAATCGTGCCCAAATGACAGTACCTGGTGCGCTAACAAGATAATTTAATGGATTACCAATAGGAAGAGCGTTATTAGTTGCATCCGTTTGACTTTCATGATATGTAACTGTATAGTCAGTAGGGTCCAAATTTCCTATAATCGTTGGTGTATTTATATGAAGATCAAATACAGCCTGATTACTTCCATCATTACATTGTATAAGATCTGGTAATGGAGTTGCTATAGGAGGATTATCGTTAACAAACACATTAAACACTCCAATTTCAAACATATTCGAATTAGCAATTTCTTCTACACGTATAAAAATAGTAGTAGTCATGCTTGTAAATGCGTTTGCATTTGGTATAGGATTCACATTAGTAGTCGCATCAGCTTGTGATATATGATACGTAATTTGAAAATCTGCAGGATTTTGAGTTCCTAAGACAATAGCGTTATTTTGAGTAAGATCAAATGTGGCAAAACCATCATTATCATCATCACATATGTAAAGGTCTACAGGCGGATTTTCTATAGATGCTATAGAAGCTTGCGTCGTATAAACGCATCCTACTAGTAGGATATAAAAAAGTAGTTTTTTCATTTGATGATTAGTTTTTAATGAATGTAACTGGTCTTCTGTTACTCACACTTATAAAATAGAGCCCGTTCGTTAAGGTACTTATATCTATAGAATACCTTTCCGTAGTATCATTTGTAAAGAATAATACAGTACGCCCTAAAGTGTCGTAAACGGTAATTGTAGCATCTACATCAATATTTTCTAACGTAACTACTGATGTAGCAGGATTTGGATATACAGCAAAGTTTGCTATTTCAAATTCATCAGTGCTTAACGCAACATCAGGATCTAAGAAATCTGGAATATCATTATCATTTATATCATCATCTAGAGGAGATCCACTGTTGTTATAATCCTCATCTATGGTTAATACACCGTCTCCATCATCGTCATCGTCCAAATAATTTTCTATGGTATCATCATCGGTATCTATAAAGTCTTGCGGCGCAATACCAGCTCCTATTCCTGTGATTTCATCGATGGTCATGACTAAATCTCCATCATCATCATCATCTAAGTAATTAGGAATATCATCATTATCTGTGTCATCATCTTCTAAATCTCCATTACCATTCAAGTCTTCCTCTTCATCAGGAATGCCATCATCATCGGTATCTACACAATTTTCAATAACTAAGTTGACTTCTACAATCACAAAGCAAGGAAGACCATCTATAATACTTACAGTGCTTTCAACTCTAACATATAGTGTTTGTAAAGATGGGATACTATTGTTGTAGGGAACATTAGGATCAATAGCAGTACTAGGGTCTCCAATGACTGCTTCTGATGCTGTTTCAAAATAGAAAATATTAACTACTTCTCCATTTGCAATCACATCATTTAAAGTAAATAAATCAAAGGAAGCAAAACCATCTGCATCATCGTCACACTGTGCTAATTCAGTATTAGGAACTGGACTTGGTAACGGTAGTACTTCGATATCAAATGATCCCTGAGTAGCACAAGAAGTAAAAACAAATGTACTTACTGTAAATTGAATTGTTTGAGGATTGCTGGTATTGGTATATGCCGATGGATCAGCAATAGGAATATTTGCATTCAGATCAGCTAGTGATGCAAAATAAGATACCATTAACGTCACATCACCACCTGTAATATCGTCTTCAAAAGTGGTTAAGTCAAATGTAGTAATTCCTATAGGGTCTTCATTAACACTATCATCATTACAAACAGTGATATTAATATCCATCCCTGATGGATTGATTTCAGGAGGAGACACAATAATAATATTAAAACTTGTGATCGCTACACAGTCATTGATAGTACCATCATTACGTTGAACACGCACCCAGATAGTTTCATTAGTATTTGCTATTTGATTTGTATAGTTAAAAGGTGTAGTTATAGAATTTATACCGTCAGTAGCATCTAAAAAAGAAGTATGGTAAGTGATAATAAAATCAATAGAATCTTGACCTAAAAGAATCTCATCTTGTTTTGAAGCAAGATCAATAGATATAAATCCATCTTGATTTAGATCACATCCTATAAGATCACTTATATTTGAAGATATATCTGGAAGAAATAATACAATCACATTAAACACTCCAATTTCAAATAGATCTGTATTAGCCGTTTCTTCTACACGTACAAATACCGTAGCATCACTACTTGTATATGCATTTGGATTAGGAATTGCATTAGTGTTATTTTCTGCATCTGCTTGTGTTAGATGATATGTAATATTAAAATCAGCAGGATTTTGAGACCCTAAAACAATAGTATTGTTTTGAGTAAGGTCAAAGGTAGCAACCCCATTATCTTCATCACATGCTCCAAGATCTACAGGCGGGTTTTCGATGGCTTCTAAAGAAGCGGCGTTGGTCGTAAAAACACATCCCAATATCAGGACACAAAGTAATAGTTTATTCATAATTAGTAGTTTAAAAGTAAAAATAGTTATAATACCTTTGCTCTTTGAATAATTGCATCTATTATTTATGTTAAAGTATATTTCAAGTTCTCAAAATCCTACGGTAAAGAAGCTCATAAAGATACAGTCTAAAGCTAAGGCTCGTCAATTAGAAGATGCATTTCTTATAGAAGGGTTGCGAGAAATTAACTTGGCGATTGCTGGTGGATATAGTATTTCAGAATTGTATATAAAAGCATCTTTTATTGAAGATGTTTCCGTAGTTGCACTTATTGATTCTTTAGAAGGCGTTCTGGTCACATCACTGGCTGATGAGGTATATCGTAAAGTGGCGTATCGAGATGGGACGGAGGCTGTGATCGCTTTCGCGAAAGCAAAAAAAACCACTTTACAAGAGTTACAATTACCAGAAAACCCACTGGTACTTATTGCCGAAGCTCCTGAAAAACCAGGCAATATAGGTGCTTTATTACGTACCGCCGATGCTGCTGCAGTAGATGCAGTGATCATTGCAAATCCTAAAACAGATTTGTACAATCCAAATATCATAAGATCTAGTGTAGGTTGTGTTTTTACCAATCAAATTGCATTAGCTCCTACAGAAGAAGTGATCTCGTTTTTACAAGAGAAAGGAATTCAGATTTTTAGTGCTATTCTACAAGAAGCACAATCCTACCATATGCAAGATTATACCCAACCCACAGCTATTGTTGTAGGAACAGAAGCTACGGGTCTCACAGCTCCATGGCGCACGGCAAGTACTCAAAATATTATCATTCCCATGTGTGGAGAAATAGACAGTATGAATGTGAGTGTAGCGGCAGGAATTCTTACTTTTGAAGCAAAACGTCAACGTGGTTTTTAACCGCTTTCGCGAAAGCAAATACAAACTAAATAATTTAAAATTCATATACTATTTATGACATCGCAAACATTATTTTATGGCATCATTGCAATTCTCGTGATAGGATACGTAGTCGATTTTGTAATGGGATATCTCAACGCCAAACATTTTAATGATCCCATTCCTGAGGCTTTAAAAGATGTGTATAACGAAGAAGAATATCTAAAATCACAGGCCTATAAAAGAACAAAAGACCGTTTTGGAACGTATACAGCTACGTTTAGTTTACTATTAATGCTGGCATTCTTCTTTTTTGATGGGTTTGCGATTGTAGATCAATGGGCACGATCATTTACAGACCATCCTATAGGCGTTGCACTTATCTTTTTTGGTATCATTATGTTAGCTAGTGATATATTGACCACGCCTTTTTCGTATTACAACACCTTTGTGATCGAAGAGAAGTTTGGGTTTAATAAAATGAAACCAATTACTTTTTTTATGGATAAGCTCAAAGGTTGGGCAATGAGCATTGTGATAGGGGGAGGTTTATTAGCATTAATCATTTGGATTTATGAAGCGACACAACATACTTTTTGGCTATACGCATGGGGTGTTGTAACAGTATTTTCGGTGTTTATGAATATGTTTTATGCCCGATTAATAGTACCTATATTCAATAAACAAGCACCCTTAGAAATAGGGGAGTTGCGTTCAAAAATAGAACACTATGCAAAACAAGTGGGATTTAATCTTACGCATATTTTTACGATAGATGGTTCTAAACGTAGTACCAAAGCAAATGCTTATTTCTCAGGTCTGGGACGCGAAAAACGAATTACATTGTACGATACCTTAATTAATGATCTGGAGGATACAGAAATTGTTGCGGTACTTGCCCATGAAGTGGGGCATTATAAACGAAAGCATATTATTACAAACCTATTACTTTCTGTAATGATTACTGGGGTAACACTGTGGTTATTTTCTTTATGTTTAGCGCAACCTATTATAGCAGAAGCTGTGGGTGTTACGACGCCTTCTTTTCATGTAGGCATGGTGGTATTTGGTATTTTATATACACCTATTTCTGCCGTTACTGGATTTTTTATGAGTGCGCTTTCGCGAAAGCATGAATATGAAGCAGACAATTACGCCGCCGAAACCTACGAAGCCGAACCACTTATTAGTTCGCTTAAAAAACTATCTAAAAATAGCTTAAGTAACCTGACACCGCATCCATTATATGTGAAATTAAATTATTCGCATCCAACCTTGTTGCAACGTGTCGAAAATTTGAGGAAGAATACAGTTGTTTAGATTTTAGTCTTTAGCGGTTTACTCTTATTATTATTTAAGGACAACTAGTTTCTCTTAAAAACGTAAATATAAATACAAATACCAGAATGGGTAATACTAATAGTACTGCTGAGTATATGTTGTAATATCTTTTATGCTTTAAATGCCCTTTATTCTTTGCCCAAATTCCATCTGATAATTGGTTTTTATAGATAGCATAGGGCTCTTTTCGATATAGATGTATAAAAATATATGTGATAAACTTCACCGTAACTAATGCTATGAAAGGAGAAAATGTAAATAAAATACATTGAAAAGGACATAAATAATTCCATCCTGTTACTTCCATAAGAATACCTACACTTCCGATACCTGTACTTATTTTCAGAAAGTTATAAAATCGTTTATCATCCTTAGTATCTTCTGATGTAACCAGTACTATAAATCCAAGGAGTGTATATATGATAAGAATCATATAAAAGTATACTTGCGAAAGTGTAGGCTCATTATTCAATAATCTCAATTTTCATGTAAATATTTTCTTCTGGCCATTCGGTGCCATCTACAGTTACTTTATTCATCTCATCTATCACGTCCATGCCTTTGGTGACTCTCCCAAAAACGGTATGTTCTCCATCTATGTGATGTGCGCCACGTTTGGACTGAACAATAAAAAACTCAAACGGGGAAGAGGCTTTACTTACATTTTGATCACTGTATTTTGCTGCAGAAAAAGCACCTCTTACGTGAGGGTACTTCTTTTTAGCTTCATTAGGTAACAAGTAGTTGCCCATGCTTCTTCGATTACGAGCGGTTGTTTTGGTGTCATTATTACCGCCTTGTACTACAAAATCGGGCGAAATTCTATGAAATTGTGTGGTATTAAAGTATGCATTCTTTACGAGCATAATAAAATTGGCTCTGTGTAAAGGGGTGTCTTCATAAAGTTCTACTTCAATATCTCCAAAACGTGTTTTGATACGCACGTTGGTTTCTGGATTTTCTTCTCCGTATTTTTTTAAGAACGGTTTTAATTCGGCTTGTGAGGCAATCATTGGGTTTTCTGGAGTTCCTTTAGGGGCTTCTACCTCAGGTTTTTCTTTTTGGGAGAGAGTATCTTTAATAACCGAGGTTTTAGGTACCTCTTTTTTGGTAGATTTAGTATCTTGACATCCTAAGAAAACAGCTAATAGTACTAAAAGAATAATAGACCTATACATACATGAAATTTGATACGTGTTTACGATTACTTTCAAAAATAAGCAATTTGCCGTTGCCAGGTAAAAAAGCACAGTTTATGATGGCACCTATGGAGCGTGTAAAAGAATTTAGTGATTTGGATGTTGCAAAAATGAATCCTCGTAAAGCTGGAGTGATGGTACTATTCTATCCAGATCAAGAAGGTATAGCAAAGATGATTTTAATACTTAGAAAAACGTATAAAGGTGTGCATTCTAATCAAGTAGGCTTTCCAGGAGGAAAAGTAGAGGAGGAGGATACGAATATGTTGGATACCGCTTTGCGTGAAACTGCCGAAGAAATTGGAATTACTAGAGATCAGATTACCGTGGTAAAAGAGATGAGTGTGACGTATATCCCACCGAGTAATTTTTGTGTATATCCATTTTTAGGGTATAGTGATACTCCGTTAACGTTTATCCCTCAGGAAGAAGAGGTAGAAGGGCTTATTGAAGTTTCTATTGCAGATTTTTTAGCTGATGAAGCTGTGATTTCTAAGAAAATGTCTACTTCATATATGGATGATATTGATGTGCCTGCCTTTTTATTAAACGATCATATTGTATGGGGAGCTACTGCAATGATGCTCAGCGAAGTAAAGGTATTGTTACTTTCTGGGCAGAAATAGGAAGGTTTTGTATATTTACAGTTCTGTTTTTACGACAGTACAATATTTAAATTACTACATGGGTCTATTTAAAACGAATCCCTTCGGACATATACTTTTCTTAAAAAAATGGTTGATTCGCATTGCTGGCGCGATGACTCATAGACGTTACCGAGGTTTTAATGAATTGCAAATTGAAGGTTCTGAGATACTCAGAAACTTACAAGAGACTAATGTCCTATTTGTTTCTAATCACCAAACGTATTTTGCAGATGTGGTGTCTATGTTTCATGTTTTTAATGCGAGTTTAAGTGGTCGTGACGATTCTATAAAGAATATTGGATATCTCTGGAATCCTAAAATGAATTTGTATTATGTTGCTGCGGGTGAAACGATGAAAAGTGGTTTGTTACCTCGTATCTTAGCGTATGCTGGTGCTATCACCGTGAGTAGGACATGGCGCGAAAAAGGAAAGGAAATAGATCGTAAGGTGAATTTTCAGGATACCGAAAACATAGGAATTGCGCTGGATGATGGTTGGGTTATTACATTTCCGCAAGGAACCACAAAACCTTGGAAGCCTATTCGAAAAGGAACCGCACATATTATAAAACAATATAAACCTGTTGTTGTACCTATCGTGATAGATGGATTTAGGCGTAGTTTTGACAAAAAGGGATTACGTATTAAAAAGCGTAATATCTTACAATCATTTGAAATCAAAGAACCTCTTGAAATTGATTATGAAAATGATTCTGTAGAAAAGATTGTAGAACAGCTAGAATATGCGATAGAGCAACATCCATCATTCTTAAAAGTAATTCCATTAGAAGAGCTAGAAAAAGAAGAAGAACTCAATAAAAAGCGACAGTGGGAGTATTAGGATTCTGACCTATTCGAAATGGTTAGATTTTTTTGACGATTCCTTTTGAAATTTCATCATGATCCTCATCACTTGATAATATATGAGTTACAAACCATTTTGACTTCTTGTACATAAAGTTAGCCCATACATTCAACTCTTTATCCAACCTAATAGTTAACGTATCCATTTCTTTTATAGGAATGACTTTATCAAAGCAATTTTTCCTATTTAATTCTAATTGAATAGAAAAACTTGTGTTTTTGTATTCAATTTTTTTCTGGTTTCTTAATTTATTCAATTTTTTTTCATTTTCATAAAAGCTATCAAACACAGATTCTAATTGTATATAATGGTAATCTATTACGTCTGGAGTTATTGTTTTAAATTTATCAGGAATATACATCATACCACCTATACTGCTAAGTAATTCTATAGGAGGGTTATTTAATAACCATGTTTCTAAATTACTTGTGTTAGGGATACGCCTTCTTAATTTCCAGTCGATATCTTTTTCAGATAGATCATTTGAACATGTACATAGCACAAAATTTTCATCAAATTGGCACATAATATTTTATACAGAAGTTAGTTACCTATACAATTTATTTCTACGTAGTATTCTTTAAATTTTCATCTATTAAATCCCAATCTTGCATTGATAGCAACGTTTTTACATAAACAACAATAGACACATTAATCGTTTATTGAAACGTACATTTTAATTCAATTTCGGGTTCTAAATAATAGGTAAAAATAGCTGACTTGCTTAGAACGGGTTTGTTTAGTGCAATATTAAGCGGTAGCGTTAATGAGGATTCATTTCTATCTAACCAAATATCATGATACACATGAACTTTGGTGTCTAATAATATACCTTCATAGGTATCTATATCTAATACACTTAAATCAATTTCTTTATCAGGTAATTGAGCAGGCATAAGTTGATGGTCACCATGATGCGTGATCGTATTACGAACATCTAAGACTGTTTCTATCCTTTTTTCTTTAAAGCTTTGATCTTCTTTAATATCCTTTATTAAAGACATTTCTATGACTACATTTTCTGGAATGAGCGTGACATCTTTACGTACTTGAGATAACAAATTGAATACAATAGGGACATAGCACTCTCTATACAATAAAGCATCTAAGGTTTCACTAATCACCATATGAAATGTAGTAGGATTCGGAATTTTAAAAGTCACGGCATCTGCTACATAAAACTCCTGAACGTAGTTATCTAATTCTAGTGAATGGATTAATTTTTTGGCAACATCAACTGAATTTTCATTAATTTCTAACAATGTAAATTGTACTTCTTCAGGCGTAAAATGAGGTGCTGTTAAGGTAAAAAGGGTTGCATATGGACCACATCCAGCGTAAAATATCTGTATCAATTCACCTGGATGTTTTGCTTGTTTTTCTTTGATAGCAGCAATAATACCTTTTAAGAATTTTACAGTTCGTTTGTAATCTACCAAACATTGTGCGGCATAGTTTAGTCCAAGTGCACTTCCTTTTGCAGTAGGAATAGCAGCTAAATGCTCAATGTTAGTATCGTATCCCGTAATCTCTGTAATTTGCTTAAAATGAGAATGAATTTCATTAATGTTTTTTACCACTTCATCGTGTTGTAATGGTTCCTTTAGCAATGTAGAAGTTATTCTTTTAATATGATCGATTACTTTATTTTCAGTCATTATGCACGTTTAATTTTCAGCTATTTAATACGAATTATGATCAATAGCAGATAGACATCTAAAATATAAAAAGAAAACGGACTTGTATAGTATATAAAATGTTTTTACTAACGTGATATAAACGATACCCTTTGCGTAATAGCGTTACTACAAAATCACTATTCTTTTCCTCAAACTCTAAAAGGCGTCATGAAGGTTTCTACTATATGGTATGTTTTCTGAGTACGCTTTCGCGAAAGCGTATATAGAGAATATTTTTTTAGAATATGTTAGTTTATAGGTTTTTAGATACAGTTTTTTAGTGAGACACGATTTTGTAAAGTCTGTAAGACGCATATCAAATAGATAGTTGAATGAGTCTCTTTTTTTTAACATTTACTAACTTGATTGGTTGGTTATGTCGATTAAAAACATAATAGTGACGATATATTGCTTTTTTTTTTGTATAAATAATATTATATTCCCTAAATTATTTATAATTGATATGAAGCTCTTAAATAAAGCGCTGTTTTTGATAGCTATTTTCTGTAGTCTATTTTCTTTTAGTCAAGAACAAAGTATTGATTTTGATATTTCTTCAAATTCCATAAACTCTATCATAGATAAATTACCTGAAATCTCAATAGATTCTACTAATATTGAGGTGACTACGCATGTTAAAGTAATGATTGACTGGATGACAGAAGAGCATTATAATTTGAATTATGCTCCCATTTTAATTTATAGTGAAAAAGGATTATCTCTAGCAGCGAAAAGTGATGATAAATCGCACATACATAAAGTGAGATCTGTTATAGGTAATACATTACTAGCTGTTAAGGATACGGTAAGAGCTAAGAAGTTATTTCTTAACTCATTAAATGAAGCAGAAAAAGAGAAGGATAGTTCACTTATTTTAGCATCAAAAGGTAACCTTGCAAACCTCTATTATTCTATGGAAGGTTATCAACGTAAAACGATAAGTACTTACTTAGAAAGTATTGAAATTGCATCACGCTTAAACGACACAACGCGGCTATTTATTTTACATCATAATCTGTCAAGAGCTTACAATGAAGTAAAAGATGCAAAAAATAGCGCTTATCATATAGATAAAACAGAAATCTATCTAAATCGTCTTAATAATCCTCCTCATTTTAAAGCGAGTCACCTTCATAATAAAGGAAGAATGCTTCTTTTATTAAATAAACCAGATGAAGCTATAGAAAATTTTAAGCAAACTATAGCTCTTTCTCCTGCTAATGAATTTAAAGAAGCATTGATTGAAGGGTATACAGGATACAAAGAAGCCTTAGCAATGAAAGAGGATTATAAAGGGGTTTATGAGATTGATAAAAAATTAGAAATGTATGAAATAGAGAAAGATAAAGATGATAATAAAAATATTATTGAATCTGCAACAGCAAAATTAAATGCCGAACGTTTTAAAGATCAGATCAAATCTAAAGAATTAGAAAAAGAATTATTAGAAGAGCAAGCAGATAGTAAAACCTTATTAATTTTTGTGATACTAGCCATTCTAATTTTTATCTGTATCATTTTTGCGCAGACATATAAATCTAATCTGGACCGAAAGGAACTTATTACAGACCTAAAAGATAAAAATGTAGAATATTTGGCTGCAAAAAAACAGAGTGACGAACTTGCCAAAGTAAAATCAAAATTTTTTGCAACGGTCAGTCATGAGTTACGGACGCCCTTATATGGAGTCGTAGGTTTAAGTTCTATTTTGCTTGAAAATAATGACTTAAAGAAACATGAGAAAGACCTGAAGTCATTAAAATTTTCTGCAAATTACCTGTTAGCTTTAGTAAATGATTTATTACATCTTAATAAAATAGAAAACAATAGTTTTACTGAAGATGAGACTACCTTTGATGTAAGAGAACTTACCTCTACGATTGTGTCTTCTTTTGAATATGTAAGGTTACAGAATCAAAATGAAATTCAAATTCAAATAGATAAAGATGTTCCTTCTTTATTATTTGGTGCCCCTGTACGACTATCTCAGATTTTAATGAATTTAGTAGGAAATGCTTTTAAATTTACTGAAAAAGGTAAAATAATAGTAACAATTAAAAATGTAGAACAGTCTTCTCAAAAAGCTAAGATTCAATTTACAGTGAGTGATACTGGACCAGGTATTGAAAAACATAAACTGCATCAGATTTTTAACGAATTTACACAGATAGATCCCATGTCTTCTATGTACCAAGGTACTGGCTTAGGATTACCTATTGTTAAAAAACTGGTAGAACAAGCTGGAGGTGAAATTTTTGTAGAGAGTGAATTAGGAAAAGGAACAACATTTACATTTTGTTTGGATATTACAATCTCTAATGAGTTACATACCATTAAGCCTACTTCTATTTTAAGTTTTAAACAACTCGTTAAGAAAAAAATTCTTGTAGTAGAGGATAATAGAATAAATCAGATAGTCACAAAAAAGATTCTTGAAAATGAAGATGTGATGTGTACTATTGCGCAAAATGGAGAAGAGGCAGTAGCCCTTGTAAAAGAAAACATATTTGATTTAATTTTAATGGATATTAATATGCCTATTAAAAATGGATTTGATGCTACTATAGAAATTCGACAATTTAATAAATCAATTCCTATTATTGCTTTAACAGCTGTTGAGATAGAAGATCAAAAAGCTCAAATTTTTAACGCTGGGATGAATGATATTATCCTAAAGCCGTATGATATTGATAAGTTCAAAAAAATAATTATTTATAATTTATCAATACATCAAAATGACGAATTACAGCGATTAGGATAGCACTATATTCTTTTAAGAGTAGTTATTATTGTAGCTACTATTATTCAGTAAATTAATTAAACAAGAGAATTGTAATTAATCCTATAACTGAAGCAGTGACAGCTATTGAAAAAACTAATTTAGGAGTAATACTCATATTTGCGATATCTTCTTTAGGAATATTTGCATTAAGTTTTTTTGAAATCAACATACCTACTGTAGCATCAAAAATTCCAATAATACCACTGGCAATAACTCCAATCAAGAGACCATTAGATTTTGCAGCATAAAAAGCAACGATGCCATAAATTATAATTGAGCCAAATGTTAACCATATATATTTAAATTTTAAAACCCTTGATAAGATAGCACCTAATGAATCAAAAATACTTACAGCGATACATCCCGTTAAGATAATTAGTATTAATTCCATTTACATTGTGATAGATTGAACAGGATTACAAATATGAGTAGATTGGTTTTTGATAGTTTTCATATGGAAAGGTAGTAAAATCATTTCGCTTTCGCGAAAAATGCTACTGGGTTTTGTATAAAGATTTGTTGGTTGTTCTATTTTAATGTGAATTCCTGTTTTTTACCAAAAACCACGTTTATCATCATTTTGAAAAGCATATTTATTTATATTTTGATTTATAAATTCTCATAAAATCATTATTTTCTAAGATGATTTTTGTAATGAATTAATGAGAGTTTCTATTTCAGAATTTGATCATGTACCTATACCAAAATGGAGTATGTCTTTTTCTATTCAACATATATTAGATGAATATTCTCTTTATAATTGGATCTCCGTTATCTGAGTTATAGAAATAGGGTTTTACTTTTGGCCATCCATTTAATCCAAAGAAAAATGGGATAGGATCTTGGTCAAGTCTATCTGGACTAAAAAGATCATGAAGTGCTTCTTTTGGAGCATTAGAAGAACAAGTAAATGTAATGTATCCATCTACTACTTTATCGGATACAGAACTAAACGAACCTTTGAGATAATATGTAAACGAATATTGATTTTTGGAAGGATTAAAAGGGTTGGGCGCAGGAATCGTTTTAGTTGTGTTCATTGTACAACCAGCCTTGTGGATTGTTTGGAACAAATTTTTGTAAATAATAATTCTCCAAGCTTTGGCAAGACCTTTTACAAAACTCTCTGGAGCAATAGACCCTTGTTTAGAGAAAGTAACACCTAAATGATCAGCTGTTATTTCTTTATTTATTGAAAAAAGAGCAAAACGTTTTAATTTCCCCCAGTTCCCATTAATCTCTTTATAATTTATATCCTGAGCTTCTTTTAGAATCGCTAAATAGTCTGTCAACTTAAGTGCCATATCAGCGATGCTCGCTTCGATGGAAGTGCTTTCATCTCTCATTTTTAGAATTTCTGTAATGGTAGACATACCAGCACTAATGACGCCTGCTATTGGAGATCCAATATCAGGAATTACACTAATGATTGAAGTTATCTCCTTAAATATGACCTCTAGAAAAAGTGTTAGTTTGGAAGTTTCAGGAGGTACGCTCATATAACCTGCTGCTGCAATAAGATCATCTGTAGAAACCTCTGCAATAGTCTCTGTGATTGCAGACATAATACCTTTAGGTCCGTACCACTTAGCAGATTCCTCAAAATAATCACATTCAGTTCTTAAATGATCACTTACTTCTTTAAATGCATCTTCAGAAAAAGATTGATCTTGAGGATAGGTTATTTGTGATATCAAGTCAGCTTTTAATGTTCCTTGGTTTGGAGGGAGTTTATAACCTCTAATTTTTAACTGCTCTAGAATATATGCATAGACTAAGTATCTATCACTTCCCTCTTCATAATTTTCTTCAGGCCAATGATCATCATAATTTTTGGTGTTAAGTATGCCATGTAATTTTGTGTAAAAATCAGAAGTTATATGAAAATTATCTTTAGTGTTGAGATTAAATTCAAGATTTTCATTTGCATAGATAGATTCACTGGCCACAGGAAAAGGACAATTTGTATCAATACTGGCTGGTGAATAATAAACATTTGCGAATTGCCCTTGACCTCTACGTTTACCTATTTTATACTCAATTTTTCCAGAAAGGGATTTCCAAAAATAATTTTTTCCTCGGCTAGGGACTTTGCTTCCAGAAGCAATAGGATGTCTATCAGAGACTAAATTTATATATTCAACGGGACTTGCTACATCTGCATAATATGCAGCACTTCCTTTATTTTCTATGGTAGTTGAAGTAGTAGATCGATTGTCAATTTGGTTGACAATTTGTGGATAGCTACTTTCTTCTTTTTTATTTGATATATACTCAAAGTAGTCAGTCATATGTGTGACTTCATTTATATGCATGGCATTATCAACATTTAGTGCAGTAGCAAACTCATGCGCCTTGTGTATGGCATCCACTTGTAGAAGAAATAGACAGCTATATGGACTGTCTTCTGGTAAGTCTATTTTCGCTTTTACCCTAACAGCTATATGATCTGGTATGCTTATTTCAGTAAGATCTTTTCCTCCAATAGCTACACATTGATTAGCAAATGCAATAGAAGAATCCTTTTGATATGAAGTGATCGCTGTTACTTTATAGCTGAATGTTCCTATACATGGCTTTAGTGATTCTTCGATTACTTCTTTATTTGAAGCCTTTACAATGATAATTGCAGAAAGGAAATGTGATTGTTCAAAAATAAAGTCTTCCTGAACTTCGATAGTAGAGCTCAAACCATCAGCAGTGAATTTTTTGAGTAATGCAATTCGTTTAATTTCAGAAGATTCTTCCAGATTAGAGAAAAATATCGCATACGTTTGAGAATCGTTGTTCGCTTTCATGAGTTTATAGGGATTTAAGTGAAGTCTATAGTACAATGTCTCTTTTAGAGATAATTCGTTATATAGATTGGCAAAGTACTATTTTGCACTATTCTATAGTAGGGTATTTTTACCTGTATTTTTGATACATCAATACATTCAGCGTAAAGTGATATAATAACGTATTGAATTGATTTGTCTCAGTTCTCTGTTGTAGAGCGTTATTCTTTTCCGGTAATTGCTGAAAGGAAATCTTTAAGGCCATCATTCTTTTATACTCATCAATAATTTTATCTAGTTGGTCTTTCCAAAGCCAAAGAAATTAATAGGGTTTCTTTATAGAAGGAATTGAGCATAACAGTCTAGTATAAGAATAGTAGCAGATTTTCAAGCACTAACCTTTCAGTTAAGTAATTAGCCAAATTTATAATTCTACCTTTATTGTCACATTTAAAAACTGTAATTCATTTTTTTACTGTTACGAATATTGCGAGCGTCTTCAGGTTGATTTTTGTAGATAGCGTATCTTAAGAGAAAAGAATTATGACGATTCTTTTGATTAAGATTTTGTTTTAGTGCCTATTATCACACAGTATACGTATAGGTGGTTCTGTCGTATCTAAAATCGAAATAGAAGGACAACCAAAACTGTATCCTAAAAACCCAAATAGTACCGCTTCCTTATTTTTAAATAGCTTTCCTGTCCATTGACCGTTATAGTTTTCAGTACTATCTGTTATTCTTAAAGGAACTAAATAGGTGCTTTCCGAGTTTATTAAAACATGTTCGAAAACAATCTTTTCTGTATCTGTATTTACTACAATGAGATATCTATGTATTGTTTTGTTAACTGTTAAATCCTGAATATAATACGTTAGATGATCCTTCGAAAATGAATATGATGCCGTTACTTCATAACCATTAAACCAACGCTTTCTATGATCTGTTATAATATCAGGATTGAATTCTTTTTGGACGTCTTGAGTATCTATTTTTTTCCAGATAATGGGTGTTAGCTTTTCGGTATGAAAAGGGTTGTTTTTTCCAATAAAAACAAATTCCCCATAGGAATTAGTACCTAAATCAAATCCAAACTCATAGTCGTGTTCTTGATTTAGATTATCATTATAAGAACCGTAAATATTCATACACGCAATGACTGGTAGATCTTTGATGGGAAGTGTTTCTACATTACCATCAGCTATGGAATAGATGTAAGC
The DNA here is from genome assembly GCF_947492815.1 of uncultured Dokdonia sp. Classification (GTDB taxonomy): domain Bacteria; phylum Bacteroidota; class Bacteroidia; order Flavobacteriales; family Flavobacteriaceae; genus Dokdonia. The sequence continues at coordinate 69,836 of NZ_CANLOB010000012.1, read as the reverse complement.
CGTATCTGATTCTGAGATATTTGAAAATTTAAGAAACTTACTTCGCTGACTTTTAGTAAGTCGTATGGTATCTTTTTTTAAATTAGCCTCAGTGAGGATACTATTTTCATTATCATCATTACTTTCGTTATATCTATTTTCAAAATAGGTTTCAGAGACATTTATAAAGGCCGTTCTTATAGTACCTTCTTGTTCTTTATAGTAGGAGGAAGCTAGATATAATTTAATATCTGAAGTCACATAATCAAATGATAAGAACCCGTTGAATACATAGACAGTATCTGTATCTTTTTCGACACCTACCCATTCACCATTCATAATTGTTTCTCCCTCTTTTATTTGATCTGTGATTTTTGGATATTCAATTATTTTTAACTGTGTGTTTAAAGGAAATTTACCTAATATATTTCCTTTTGGTGCATCTCTGTAATTTAAGCCAGATCTTGCTATCACAAACTTATGCTTATACTGTTTTGGTACTTCTACCTTCTTTTTACTGCCAATAGTATCTACAGGAATATCTTTTGGCTCTTTTAATTCAATCTGTGTTTTTGACTTGACTACTTTTTGTTCTGTTGTATTTTCTTTGCAACTAACGAGTAGGAATATAACAAATAGGAGAGTTAGCTGCGCATAAGCTTTCATAGTTTCTATGATGTTTAATTATTTTTTAATTTTTCATCAAGCTTTTTAATTATAGATTCAGGGAGTATGTTTAATTGCCTATTAAATGCTCTTGCTTTTTTATATTCAAAAAGTGCTTGTTCGATGTTACCTTCATTCTCTAAAATGTTTCCTTTTTGCCAATAGGCTAAAGGATATCCTGGAAGTTCTTTAATGAACAAATCTAATTCAATCTTAGCTTTCTCAATGTTATTTTCTAAAATATAAGAAGCCACTTTATTTACTCTAGGATCAGGATTTCTAGGGTTTAATTGTATAGATTTGTCAAAAAAATCCCTACTTAATTCAAAGTTTTGGATGCGCATATTTGCATATCCTAATTCATTTTGAGCTTTTCCATTAATTCCTGTGCCACAGTTTCCTAAACTATCTAGTACAATTGCTTGAGATAATAATTGAATTGAATTGTTATACTTTCCCTTTGTAATATATAGATAAGCTTCTTTATAAAGTTCTTCAGATTTTTCAGTTTGTGAAAATGTAAACTGAAAAATTAGGCTTAATGTGAAAAATAGTATTGTCTTCATTTTCTAATTAATTACAAATGAGAAGTATGTTACAACTTCATACAGATTAGCTACTTTAAATTACTTTTCTAAAGGTTTTCCTTTATAAATGAACTATGTGATTTTCAGCTTTTAAAAAGTAATACCTACAATATACAATAGTTATTCGTTTTCTCCTTTAATGAAATTATATGCATTTGATTTGAGAAAAAAATGAATCCATATTTCATTTCGCTTCTCTGGGTTTTCTTCAAATAAATAAAGTGCAAAGTCTTCTCTAATTTTAAACTTTAATGACATATTCTTATCTGCAATAGGTATGAAAGCATAGCAGTCGTCTGTGCTACAATCTACCATTGAAAATGGTATGGCAGCATCAATTCTATCGCGAAGGTATTTTGTTCCAAGCTGTTCCTGATAGCTTAAGACTTTTAGAGAATCAATATCCCTTCGTTGTCCAAACCATGGGATGGCATCAAGACTTGCACGAGCTTGCTCATAATTTTTACTTTTTAAATAAGCTACACCGCGCAAAATGTTAATTTGGTCTTTTGCTTCTAGATACACGTTTCCACAAAATCCATAATTTGATTTTTCGGTTCTATTTAATTGTTTTAATGCTTTTTTAAAATTTCCTTCTGCGATAGTATTCTCGGCGCTACGTATTGTTCTAAATCCGCTTTGAGAAATGGCAGTAAGTGGCGTACCTAATAAAAAGCAAAGTAGTATTATTTTTAATGTATTCATATTTGGGTATAGCTAATGGTTGCGTATGATTTCTATCAAATGTAGGAGACAACCCATATGAAGTATACGATAAATTAGGGAAGACAATGTTTGGATGAGTAAACAAGGCTTTGTACTAGATTTAGTAGGTAGTAGAGTAGTTTATGTATGTTTTTTCTTTACAATATCTCTTACAAATACTATAACCATAACCACCATAAATAAGGCAAATGGGAGGGAGGTAATGATCAATAATTTTTGAAGAGCAACTAGCACATTAATTTCTGGACGGGCATTACCCAAGAGAATCATTGCAATGGCAAATACTGCAATTCCTATTGACCAGATAAGTCGGTGTCTGCGTTTGGGTGTTGGGTTTCCGTGGTCAGTAAACATGCTTAATACAAATACCGCAGAGTCTACCGAAGTGACTAAAAAACTTACTAATAAGATCATGGTAATCACATTGAGTACACTCGCAAAAGGGTAGTTTTCAAAAAATACAAATATGGAAGAAAATACATCTCCAAATTCGTTGGTATACGTCCCCCAATTTTCTATGATGGTAAATGCACTATCGCCAAAAACACTAAACCAAAAAAATGTACCCATCGCAGGAATGATCAAGACACCCAGTAACAGTTCTCTAATGGTTCTTCCACGAGAGATTCGGGCAATAAAAATACCTGTAAACGGAGCCCAAGCAAGCCAAAATGCCCAATAATAATAGGTCCAGTCGGTTAAAAAGGCCTCGCCAGGATCATAGGATCCGATAGCAAGACTTAGTGGAATAAAATCTTTGATGTAGTGTGTGACCGCTTTCGCGAAAGCGGATACAACTGCCACCATATCACTTTGAACAAATACATACAGCAGGATCGCCAACGTGATCCATATATTAAGTGTCGAAATACGTTTGATACCTTTATGCATTCCTTTCCAAACAGAAAAGAAAGCAAGAATAGCGATACACAGGGTAATTCCAATGGTTGTCCAAAGCCCAAAATCTCCTTGTGTGATATGGTTCAATCCTCCATTAATTTGAGTAGTTCCTAATCCTACAGCACCCACGAGTCCAAAAACAGTGGTAATGGTCGCTAAAATATCAATGCTGTGTTTGGGTAGTTGATGCGTCGTGATGCTTTGTATAGAAGCACTAATAAGAGCAGAACGTTTTTTAGTGAATAAATAGTAACCTATAATTAGTGCAAAGAGGCCATAAAATGCCCAAGCGGTAAATCCCCATTGGTAAAAAGTGTATTCTAATGCAATGATATTAGATGAAGCACCTGTCTGTATGGGTGGGTTTTGTTGCATAAATACAGGTTCTTGAACGGCTCGTAAGAGAATACCAGCACCCATACCAGCACTGTAAAGCATGGCAATCCAAGCCCAACGTGAAAACTCTGGAACATCGGTTGCGTTGCCTAATTTTTGTTTCCCGAAAGGGGAAAGCGCTAATATCAATATAAAGAGCACACAAAATAATCCTAGATAGAGGTAAAAATGTCCAAACCATTTACGAACCCATAAGGAGGCATGCTCGATACTAGTATAAAACCCTGCCGTATTTACAACCACAAATCCCGCAAAAAGGAGGAGTAGACTTATAGAAATAATAAGAACAGGATGTTTTTTAATGTGTTCGAAAAGTTTCAGCGTATCTAGTGTTTGATGATAAAGACTAAGGTACTTAAAATATGTTTTTTATTCCTGTCCTTTGACTATTACTCAGGATAAACTTTAATCAGAGGTCTTCTTTCCATTCCCATGAAGGCGGGAATCTCAGTATTCATTCTACATAGCTGAACATGTTTTTCTTCTCCTATCCTTAAAAGGCGAGTATATTCTTAAGTACTACCGTTTTTATTTTTCGCTTCCTTTAGGGTCGGGGAAACGAAAAATAGGAATCTCAAGATTCATTCTTTTCTTTTTTAATCGCCAAAAAAAGAAACAGATTCCTTTCTTCAAGGAAAAAAAAAGGGACATCATATCGATGCCCCTTTTTATGTATCGTTAAAAAACGATTATTGCTTTACAGGTTTTAAAGTCGTTTCATTACCATCTTTATCTAGTAATTTTACTTCATCAAATCCCATTTTTTCAAATTGTGCATATTGCGTTGCAGCATCTCCAACAACTAAGTATGCCATTCTAGACTCATCTAGATATTTGTTTGCAAGTGCTTTGTGCTGCTCTAACGTCATATTACGTACAGTAGCCTCTTCTCCTTCTATATAATCTGGAGATAAGCCATAAGCACTCATCTCTTGTAGCATGCCTAATAAAGCACCTTGTGTTTCAAAACGACGTGCATTAGATTTAATCAGTGCATTTTTAGTAAACTCAAGGTCTTCTGCAGTAATACCTTCTTTATAACGCTCAATTTCGTCTTTAAAGATTTGTACAGATTCTCCTGTAGTGTTGGTACGTACGCTTGAAGAAGCAGTAAACGTTCCAGGTATTTTTGTACCACTAAAGCCAGTACGAGCACCATAGGTATACCCCTTTTCTTCACGAAGAATTCTATTTACAACTCCATTAAAAGCACCTCCTAAATTATAATTCATTACTTCGGCAGGATAAAAATCTTTATCTGTACGTGCTAAGCCTAAGTATCCGATATTGATCACCGATTGTTTTGAGTTAGGTACATCTACAAATAATAAAGAAGAGTTGCTTCTTTGTTCAGGAATTTCATACGTAGGTATGGTCACCTCTTTTGCAGCCCATTTTGTTTCTAAATCTTTTAAGGCATTTAAAGCAGATTCTTTCTTGATCTTTCCTACAATATGGAATCTACTAATAGATGGTGAGAAGTTTTTGTTGTAAAACTCTTTTAAATCATCCATCGTCAATGCGTTTACAGAAGCTTCTGTACCACTTGTTGGGTATGAGAAAATATGATCGTCTCCATATAATGTTTTTGTATACACTCTATTTGCAATCACATTAGGATTTGCACTTGAACGCTTTATACCATTAATAGTAGCAGTTTTGATACGTCCAAACTCTTCTTCATCCCAACGTGGTTCTAGTAGAATTTCTTCTATTAGATCCATAGTAGCTTCAAAGTTACGTGTTAATGTATTTCCTTGTACCACGATAGACTCACGTCCTGTAAACATTCTGATACTAGCACCAAGGCTTTGAATTGCTTTTTCTAATTCTGCTGGTGTTTTTGTAGCTGTTCCTTCCATTAAGATGTCAGTCATTAAGTTAGCTACTCCATTTTTTTCTTTATTATCTAATAAATGACCTCCTTCTATAACAAGATTAAAGTTTACAGTAGGTATTTCGTTTTGTTCGATACCATATACTTTCATTCCGTTAGATAATTCGGCAGTCCAGCTACTTGGAATGCTAAGTGCTGGTGCAGGCCCTTGTGCAGGCTCTACAGAACGATCAAAACTTGATTCTGATTTTACAACTTCAGTTTCTAAGTCTTTTACTTCTTTAGCTACATTTTCTGTAATCGCTTCTTCTACGATAGGCGCTTTTTCAGAATTTTCAACAATAAGATCTAATTGCCCTTTAGGAACAAAGCTAGTTAATACATATGGCTTTTCTTTTATGTATGTATTGTATACACGCATGATATCTGCCTCGGTAACTTTTTTGATATTTTTAATGTCGTCTTCTATAAAGCTAGGCTCTCCTGCAAATACATTGTATTGTGCCATTTGGAAAGACTTTCCTAATACACTACTTATTCCGTTATAGAAATCTGTTTCAAGACTTGCTTTGATACGGTCTACATCACCTTCAGGAATGCCATTTGTTTCAAAACGCTTCATAGCTTCAAAAATACCAGCTTCTACCTCGTCAAGATCTTTTCCAGCACTAGCAGTTACAATAATGTGAAACTCTCCTGCTAATTCTTGTGCATTGTTATATGCAAATGCATTTGAAGTTAATTCTTTTTCTTTAACAAGTACTTCATAGATAGGTGCTTCTTTTCCATCAGAAAGAATCTCTGCTAAGAAGTCTAATGCGTATGCATCATCAGTATACTGCTCAAGTGTAGGCCAAACCATATGTAATTGTGGCGCTTGCGCGAAATTATCCTCATGGTACAATTTCTTTGTTTCAGCAAGTGTAACACGTTGTGGCTTCAATTTAGGAACTTCTTGTCCTCTTTTGATTTCTCCAAAATACTTTTCGATCATTGCTTTTGCTTCTGCAGTCTCAAAGTCTCCAGCAAGTACTAGTGTCGCATTATTAGGACCGTAGTATTTTGCATAAAATTCTTTTACATCATCAATAGTAGCATTTTGAAGATCTACTAATTCCCCAATTACTTGCCAGTTATAAGGGTGTCCTTCTGGATAGATGTTTTTGTCTAGTACCCAGTTTGTATGTCCGTAAGGATTATTATCTACACGCTGACGTTTTTCATTTTGAACAACTTCTTGTTGGTTGTAAAAAGCAGATTCAGTTACTGTATTAATAAGGTATCCCATACGGTCACTTTCTAACCACATAACCATTTCCATCGCATTGTTTGGTACTATTTCATAATAGATGGTACCATCTTTCCAAGTTCCTCCATTTAATGTTCCTCCAGCATCTTGTATCTTTTTAAAGAATTGATCTTGTGGTACATTCTCCGATTCTTGGAATAACATATGCTCAAAAAGGTGTGCAAACCCTGTACGTCCTGTTTTTTCACGATTAGATCCTACACCATATTGAATAGCTAGGGAAACAATAGGATCACTTTTATCTTTATGTAAGATAACATCAAGTCCATTTTCAAGTTCGTATTTTTCATAATCTACAGAAAGTGATGTGCTATCTTCGGCGTCTCCACCAGTGCTATCATTTCCTTCTGTACAAGCAATAAAAAAACTAGCACATATGATTGCCATAAACGCTAGTCGTAAAGATTTTTGTAAAGTCATTTTTTTGTTTATTAGAGGGGTACAATGTACGACTCTCCCTTTGTGTATAAAAGGGGTTTTGTGTTAAAGAATTTAACGTTTATATGAAGTTACAACGCTTTTATATGTTGTCTATTTAAGTATAATTTCTCCTGAATATGTTTTCACGAAAGTGTAAGAAATACTTCAAAATAATGGGGCTGTATAGTTGATGCTTTTTTGCTACCTTTAAGCATGTCATATTGGGGACCTATAGTACTTATTGTACTCATCGTATATGTAATTATAAGTATACTATTGTATTACTTACAGGATTACTTTTTATTTAAACCAGAAAAGTTGCCTGCAGATTTTCAATTCTTTTATGAAAATCAAGAAGTAGATGAATATAATATAGAAACTAGAGATGGTGCTATTCTCAATGGTCTTCATTTTAAAGTTGAGAAACCTAAAGGTGTTGTTTTGTACCTTAAAGGGAATTCTAAGAGTATAAAAGGATGGGGGAAATTTGCAGTAGATTTTACACGTAATGGATATGATGTGGTGATGATGGATTATAGAGGATTTGGGAAAAGTACAGGACGTCGTAATCAAAAAGCATTGAAACGTGACTTACAAGTAATTTATAATAAGCTACGAGAACATGTAGATGAGAAGCATATTATTTTATATGGTCGTAGTCTAGGCTCTGGACTTGCCACCAAAATTGCCTCTGTAAATAACCCAAGGATGTTAATCTTAGATGCACCTTATTACAGCCTTACCAAAGTGACAGCACGATATGCACCATTTATGCCTTTATCAATGCTTATAAAATACCCTTTACCAACGTATAAATGGCTTAAATATGTACAATGCCCTATTCATATTATTCATGGTACTGATGATAAATTGATTCCATATAAAACCAGTGTAAAGCTCTCTAAGATTAAACCTAAGCTTACCAAGTTGTATACAGTCATTGATGGAGGGCATAAAAACCTCAATAATTTTGAGAGTTATCATAAAATGCTTACTGAAATTCTTCACTCTACATCCAAGAAGATTGATTTAGAGGGCTCTAGCTTTAAGGTGATTCATAACACAAAGCGTAAGAATGCGTAGGTATTAACAGTTTACGTTTCTTTTTTTTGATATCAACTTTCATGAATATTCCTATATGTTTTCATGAAAACCGAATTAGATCCCTTGTAGATCCTTTACTTTCTTATAGATATTTGTCAAACAAAATAATACTCTGATCAGGTATATATCAAGGCGTAACCGAAAAGCCATTATAGAGTAGGAATTACTTAAACTTTACTATTATGAATAAAATAAAAACAATATTAGTTGCTATGTGTGTTGTTTGTACAGTATTATTTTCATGTACAACAGATGAAAATTCAAAACCAATTGAAACAGAAGAGTTATCAGTACATAAAATAGGTGTTTTTGAAGATGGGGAATATCATTTTTATAATGAAGAAGGATTAAAGCAAGAATGGGAACAATTACAAAGAGAAAAAGGGGATGAAGTGGTTTTTGAAAATATTTCTATTGTTACAGGGGATTTACAGAAAAACGGAACGTCTGGCTTAATACTCATGGCTATAAGTGATGATAAAACAATTAAAATGGCTTCAGAAGTAAAAATAATCAAAGATAAAGATGGTAGTATGCAGATGGTACGTTTTGGAACAACTGTTGAATGTAAAGGCTTTAATTGTTTAGAAGGTTGTGATCCAGAAAAAGATGAGGATAGTGGAAAGTGGAAATGTACTGCTTGTACAGCGGGGGCAGGATGTAATAAAACAGTTACTGTAACTGAAGATTCACCAGAAATTATAGCACCTTAATTATCATTTTTAAATACAAACAAACACCCCCAGTTTATAATTTTATAAGCTGGGGTGTTATTTTTTATTCCTTTTAAAAACTGTTACTTTGTTGTATTATAAATTTATGCAATGAAGCGTACACTAAAAAGAGGAGCGATCCTGTTGTTTATTTTGGGGAATCTTTATGGAATTTTATGTGGGGGATTATACTTTTTTCAAGAGAGTATGCTCTTTCATCCTGAACAATTACCAAAAGATTATGTTTTTGAATTTGATGTTCCTTTTGAAGAAATATATCAAGAAGGAGAAGGAGGAGTACAACTTCATGGACTTCATTTTCCTGTTGCAAATGCCAAAGGCGTGATTGTATATTATCATGGTAATGCAGGCAGTGTGAGACGTTGGGGTGAGATTACACAGTTTTTTACTCAAAAAGGGTATGCTGTGATTGTGATGGATTATCGTGGTTATGGAAAAAGCGAAACTAGTTCTGGTAAGAGTACTAAGCCAGAGCAAGCATTATATGATGATAGTGAGGTTTGGTACGCTTTCGCGAAAGCGAACTATGAAGAATCACAAATTCATGTATATGGTAGAAGTTTAGGAACCACATTTGCAACCTATGTAGCGAGTAAAAACAATCCTAAAAACCTCACATTAGAAACACCATTTTACAGTATAGAAGATGAAGCGGTTTCCCGTTTTAAATGGCTTCCTGTAAAACGATTATTAAAATATAGGATGCCTACGTATACATTTATTGGGAATGTTTCTTGCCCTATTACGGTTTTTCATGGTACAGAAGATGCCGTTGTTGCTTATGAGCACGGACAAAAATTATTCAATACAATAACAACTGCTTCTAAAGAATTTATCACTATTCCTGATGGGGGGCATAATAATTTGATTACATTTCCAACATATACAAACGCTATAGATCGAGTTCTTGAAAAGGGGAGGTAATCATGTTTTGATAACACCAAAAAGCTTCATATTCTGAAGTAGATTACTGTTATATAATAACAAGCGAACCTAAGTTCGCTTGTTGTCAATTGCTGCTAATCAGGAATACAAATTCCAGTCTCACAATTTCTTGAGCAGAAAACCTCTGTGTGACATACCCCTTGCAAACATGAAGCAAAAGAGTTTTCTCCAAGAGATGGACATAGTGGATGGTTAATACTATTATCCCCTCCTTTTATAGATTTACTATCTAAATTGGAAATAGTCATTTTGTTAAGGTTAAGAGACTTAAGATTTTGTTTTTTCATAATTAAATGGTTTAAAATTAATTGGCCGTAAAGAGAAAATAAGCAGCTAAAAAATAAGTGATTTCCGATAAAGTTTTACTTAAACCACAAATGTTTACCTGCAATTTTACTTTAATATTAATTCGATATAAAAATGAAATGATAAAAGACTTTTTTCTTCAGGTGTAGCAATATATATTCGTTAAGAGTTTTTGAAAGCTTAGAAACAAATACTTATACTATAAAAGTAATTTAGTTCGTGTTGCATTTGAAGTGATTATTTCTTTTTCTACTTTTAGATGTTGTTTAATAGAATTGTAACAATTAATAGGGATAAACTTCTAAGAAGTAGCATGCCTTTTTAGAAAACTACCATGGATAAGAAAACTTTCCGTACGCTTTTAAAACTATACCTATGTACTTGGGGAGTGTTTTTCTTGTTCTATTATATAGGTATTTGGAGAGCTAATATATCTTTTGAGCAATCCATTGAAACATTAGGAACCTTTGTACCTTCAAAAGGTTTTCTTTTCCTATTTCACATATTCTTTTTACTAGTATATGTATTGTTTATTAGTATACGATACGCAGTGCGTGGATTTAAGAAAAAAGGATGGAGTTTAGCGTTAAAACGATTTAGTTTCTCACTGGTAATACCAATTTTTGTTATTTATATAAGCATTAAAGGTATGATCTCATTGAATAGCGCAGAGTTCTTTAACTATACTTGGGATTATAGTATAGAAAATACTTCTCAGAAAGCCACAAACCTATATGCAATAGATGGTAAACATAGGGGGATGAGTGTATTTTGGTCTTATGATAAGGAAGATGTGCAGAAAGCCACTAAAGATATTATAAAGGATAATATAGAATGGGTTACTGTGATTCCATTTATAGACCAACAAGATGAAACAACAAATAGAATAGGTGGAACCGTAACCCCTGGTGTTTGGTCTCGTCGAGACTCTGTCACGATGAAACACATTAGCAGATTGCAAGAACGGGATATTAGAGTTCATTTAAAACCACATATTTGGCTAAGAGATGGCTGGCGTTCTAATATTGAACTTTCTCAGGAAGATTGGGAGATCTGGTTTAAAAGCTATGAGGAACGAATGTTACAGTATGCACGTATCGCTACAAAAATGGAAGTTCCTTTATTTTGTATTGGTACAGAGTTACGTACAGCAATTCAACATCAACCTGAAGCTTGGCTACCATTTATAAAAGAAATCAAAAAAATCTACTCGGGGAAATTAACTTATGCATCCAATTGGGATGACCCTATTGAAGATATTCCTTTTTGGAAGGAGTTAGATTATATAGGCGTGCAGGCCTATTTTCCGTTAACAACTCAGGAAGAGCCTGACTTAGAAACTATTAAAGCTGGTTGGGATGCTCATATTACAGCATTAAAGAATGCCTCAGAACAATATGAGATGCCTATTTTATTTACAGAAATAGGATACCGAAGTGATGCGACAGCTACCATTGCTCCTTGGGAATGGGGTGCTTTAACAGGGGCACTTACCCAAAAAAAATCTGATAAAACCCAACAGCTCGCCTATGAAGCGATGTTTCAAAAACTATGGGACGAACCTTGGTTTGCTGGATGCTATATTTGGCAGTGGCATACGCGTACCACTGCAAAAGGAGCTTCTACAAATGTAGACTTTACGCCACGTTTTAAACCAGCAGAAAATACCATTACAAAATGGTATGGTGCCGTAGGAGAGGTGACCGTAAATAGTAATAAATAAGTACTGTCATATTTCAAATTTGAAAATAATAAGAGCGTTTATACATTAAAACTTCCTTTTTTTTTACACTTATATTTTTAAAAATACTTTTCATCATTATTAACCCATAAAATGTTATTATAATGAAAAAATTATTCACGTTATTTTTAGTGTTATTGGCTTTTACTGCTTGTGAAACAGAGTCAGATTTTGATGAAAATTCACAATTTCAACCTGAAGTTCAACTTTTATTTTCTACTGATTTTTTTGAAAACATAGAAACTAATTATCCTTCTTTAGATAAGATTGCGATGAATAAATCTTTAATAAAGTATGAAGAAAATGAACAGGTATTATACTCAGTAGATATCTCAAATAATACAGATTTAACAATTGGGAAAGTAGATCAGGATGAATTATTTTTTACGGTTGTAGATAATCAAGTTGATAAAATTCTAATTATAGAAAGTAAAACAATAACAGGTACTAATAATGTGAATTTTAAGCTTCGTAATATGGTACATCAAGTCTTTTCAGAATTTACAGTAACTAATACAGATAAAGAGGCGGGAGTAGAATGGCAAATACAAACAAAGGGTTGTTTTGAAGACTGTATATCAGAAGCTATCGAACAATGTACAGAAAATCCAATCGTTGTTATAGGTTGTACAATAGCTAACCAATTTATTATAGCTGGATGTGCGCTACAATGCGCTGCTGATGCTATACAGAGATAATATTTTAGTCTAATTCGTTTTTAAAGCTTCAATAATAATTGAAGCTTTTCTTTTTGTATACGAGTTCGTCTTTTTTGGTTATAAGTAATCGTTATAATCTCTCTTTTTCCTATTATCTTTGCATCTTGAAAAAAAGTGGTTGGTTAATAGACCGCTTTCGCGAAAGCGTATACATAATCATTTGAAGTATCTATTATGAAAGCAGGAATCGTAGGATTGCCGAATGTTGGGAAGTCAACATTATTTAATTGTTTATCTAATGCTAAAGCACAAAGCGCCAATTTTCCGTTTTGTACCATCGAGCCTAATATAGGAGTCGTAAATGTACCAGACCCACGTCTTGAGAAATTAGAAGAACTTGTAAATCCAGAACGCGTAGTACCAGCAACGGTAGAGATTGTTGACATTGCAGGACTTGTAAAAGGAGCTAGTAAGGGAGAAGGGTTAGGAAATCAGTTCTTAGGAAACATCCGTGAAACCGATGCGATTTTGCACGTATTACGTTGTTTTGATAATGATAACATTGTACACGTAGATGGAAGTGTAGACCCAATACGCGATAAAGAAACAATCGATATTGAATTACAATTAAAAGATCTAGAAACAGTAGATAAAAAACTAGATAAAGTAAAACGTGCTGCACGCACAGGAAATAAAGAAGCGCAAGCAGAAGAAGCAATTCTTATAAAACTGAAAGAAGGTTTAGAGGGAGGTGTTTCTGTACGCGCTATAGATATAGACGATGATGCACGAGAAGAGTATGTAAAACCATTACAATTTATTACAGATAAACCTGTAATGTACGTATGTAATGTAGATGAAAATAGTGCTGTAGATGGAAATGCATATGTCGATAAAGTACGAGAAACCGTAAAAGATGAACATGCAGAGGTATTAGTACTTGCTGTAGGGACCGAGGCAGATATCACAGAATTAGACGATTATGAAGAGCGCCAAATGTTTCTTGCAGATATAGGTCTTGATGAACCTGGGAGTGCAAAATTAATACGTAGTGCTTATAAGCTTCTAAATCAACAAACGTATTTTACAGCAGGTGTTAAAGAAGTACGTGCTTGGACGATTAATATAGGATCTACTGCACCACAAGCAGCTGGTGTCATTCATACAGATTTTGAAAAAGGATTTATCCGTGCTGAGGTTATTAAATATAATGATTTTGTTACCTATGGTAGTGAAGCCAAAGTAAAAGAAGCAGGAAAATTAGGTGTAGAAGGGAAGGGATATATTGTTGATGATGGTGATGTGATGCATTTCCTTTTTAACGTATAATTTAGTTTTCCTTCTATACCTAATTATTGGGTGTTTATTCCATAAAATTTGTAATTACGAAGCACAAATTTTATGGAATTTTCCGTTTATACTGTTTAGCATATATCGTTGGAGATGTAATGCACTTCTTGTAAAACATAAGAATACATATTAGAAAAGCCAGAACTGATGTTCTGGCTTTTTTGTTTTTTCCTGCTATTAAAATAAGTGGACTTAAATTAAATGTATTAATGAAGGATTTAGTAAAAAAAGCTTCCGGTAAAGTTTTGTATGATTTCAATGATAGTCATGATAACATATACACCCGCAAGTACAAAAAGGATGACTTGTTTCTGTTTGTCTTTTATAGATAATGCTAATAATATAGGAATGGCACCCCAAACAATAGAAAATATAATATTAACGATCTTAAAGATTCCCGTAGAATAAAAATCAATATTAAATAAAGGAATTAAAAAGTAAAAGAGCCTTGAGAAGACAAGCCAAACCACTATAAATAAGATAATATTATCACTTCCTGAAGATAGTCCTGATCTTGTTTCAGAAGTAGTGCCATGCGTAATTCCTAAGTTTGAAGAAGAAGTTCCTTTTGGATCAGGGCCATATTGATTGTCTCTAGATTCCCCTTCTGTAGCATATAGTGTAAGTAACCAAATAGGACCAACTAAAGGAATCATCCCAACAAGTAGCATCCAACCACTTTTTCCTACATCGTGAAGTCTACGCACACTAAGTGCTAATCCAGGTATAAAAACTACAAGTCCATATAATATGTATATAGGACCAAATCCAAACTCTCGCATGACAGTTCCAAATACATAATCAAGTGCCAATGCTACAATAGAAAATAATATATTGAACAATACAAACATCCAATATGCTGACCTTCTAGATCTACCACTAAATTCCGCATACTTTTTAAAAGCTTCTACATATCTGTTCATATAGTTTTGATTATGGTTAGTTATACACGCTATATTACAATTTATAATCTTAAAATATAAATTTTCTAATAATTTAGTTCTTAAATTTAAAGAACCAAAAGGTATACGCTTACTATTCAATTAATAATCATATGAGGTATCATAAATTATGAATTCGGCTAAAAATAACCCTTAAAAATTCCATTTCTACCTATAAAATTCTGTACCTTTACACCCCGTAAACGAATCATAGATTTCCATTAATGGCAACCACAAAATACATCTTCGTAACGGGCGGAGTATCATCTTCTTTAGGTAAAGGTATTATAGCAGCATCGCTAGCAAAACTTCTACAAGCACGAGGACATCGCGTAACAATTCAAAAATTAGATCCTTATATAAATATAGATCCAGGAACACTTAATCCTTATGAACACGGAGAGTGTTATGTGACTGATGATGGCGCAGAGACCGATCTTGATCTAGGACATTATGAGCGTTTTTTAAATGTTCCTACTTCTCAAGCAAACAATGTAACGACAGGCCGTATCTATCAAAGTGTTATAGATAAAGAACGTCGCGGAGAGTTTTTAGGAAAAACAGTACAGGTAATTCCTCATATTACTAATGAAATCAAAGAACGTATCCAAATACTTGGTAAGAGTGGAGATTTTGATATTGTTATTACAGAAATAGGAGGTACTGTAGGTGATATTGAATCATTACCTTATATAGAAAGTATACGTCAACTTAAATGGGAATTAGGAAAGAGTAACTCTTTAGTAATTCATTTAACTTTAATCCCGTATCTATCGGCAGCAGGTGAACTCAAGACAAAACCTACGCAACATAGTGTAAAAACACTGATGGAAAGTGGTATTCAGGCAGATATTTTAGTATGCCGTACAGAACATACACTTAATGATGATTTACGTTCTAAATTAGCACGTTTTTGTAATGTAGAACAAGAAGCTGTAATAGAATCTATAGATGCAAGTACTATTTATGATGTCCCAAATTTAATGCTCGATGAAGGATTAGATACTATTGTGCTTAAAAAATTAGATTTAGATGCATCAACAGTTCCTACACTTACCCGTTGGAATGAGTTTTTGACCAAACATAAAAATCCAAAATCACACGTTACTATAGGACTGATTGGGAAGTATGTAGAACTTCAAGATTCTTATAAGTCTATACTGGAAGCTTTTATTCATGCTGGTGCAGAAAATGAAGTAAAGGTTAAAGTAGAGAGTATTCATAGTGAATATATCAGTGATGAGGTGATTCATAATCAAATCTCAAAACTAGACGGTGTATTAGTAGCTCCTGGTTTTGGTGAGCGTGGTATTGAAGGAAAAATCAAGGCTGTACAATATGCTCGTGAACACAAGATTCCGTTTTTAGGTATCTGTTTAGGGATGCAGATGGCAGTGATAGAGTATGGCCGTAATGTATGCGCTTTCGTGAAAGCGAACTCCACCGAAATGGATGCTGATACCCCACATCCAGTTATAGATTTAATGGAAGAGCAGAAAAGCATTACTGATATGGGGGGAACAATGCGTTTGGGTGCATGGGAGTGTGCATTAGTAGACGGAAGTATCGTAAAGGATGTATATAGAAAGGACATTATAGAAGAACGCCACCGTCACCGTTATGAGTTTAATGATGCGTATAGAAGTCAATTGGAAGAAGCTGGAATGAAAATAACAGGAACAAATCCTAATACAGGACTTGTAGAGATTATTGAATTACCAAATCATCCATGGTTTGTAGGTGTACAATACCATCCAGAATACAAGAGTACAGTTGCAAATCCACATCCATTATTTGTGGCATTTGTAAAGGCTGCATTAACACATTCTGAAAAAAAATAGTGTCACTATGGCATAAAATAAACGTTTGGAGATAGAATTGCTATCTCTTAATAAGAAATACTACTTTCGCAAAAGCGATTTATATAACACCAATTAATGAAAAAATTTGATAGAACTTCAGTTATAGGAATGCTCTTAATGGGGCTTATTATCATATACATCATGTATACAAGGCCTACTCCTGAAGAGATTGAAGCTCAAGAAGAAGCAAAAAAGGAGCAAGTACAAGAGGCACAAACTCAAGAAACTTCTGAAGTAGCAACCCAAGAATTTACAAATACCGTTACGCCTACAGATTCTATTGGGCGTTCTCAATTGCAAAATAGAATAGGTGCTTTTGCATATTCAGGAACAACGGCAGGAACTACTATTGTTAAGAATGATGTCCTAGAATTGGAAGTAAATAATAAAGGAGGTCATATTGTTAAAGCGACCTTGTTACAGCATAAAACCTATGATTCTATTCCTGTATACTTGATTAAAGATGGAAATAGTCAATTTAATATTTCTTTTAGTACAACAGATAATCGAAATCTAAATACCAAAGATTTGTTCTTTCAACCGGTGCTTTCTAAGAATGGCGATAATGAAGTCTTAACGATGCGTCTTAAAGTCTCTCCTACAGAATTTTTAGAGTACCGTTATGAGTTGAAGCAAGGCGATTATATGATTGATTTTGGATTAAAGTCTCAAGGACTTTCTCGTGTTTTTAATACGAGTCAACCTATGCGTTTACAGTGGGATTTTCAAGGAATGCGTCATGCAAAGAGTATAAAATATGAAAATCGCTATACACGTCTTACATACGAGTATGAAGGTGATAAAACGGATAAGTTAGCACAAGCAGGTGATGATGATGATATATTAAAAAATCTTTCTTGGATGAATTATCGTCAACATTTCTTTAGCTCTATGCTATTAACAGATATACCATTTGAAGAAGCTAAATTAACTTCTAATGACCTCCATAAGAAAGCAACCGATGCTGAGTTAGATACGGAGTTTACTAAAGAATATAAAGCAGACCTTTTATTGACGCCTAAAAACGGAGAGTTAAATTATGCAATGAATATGTATTACGGTCCTACAGATTATCAAATACTTAAAAAGTATGATCGTAACTTAGACGAAGCAATGCCACTAGGATGGGGTATTTTCGGATTCTTAAATAAATACTTAGTAATTCCATTTTTTGGATTTTTATCAGGTTTCTTACCTGCAGGAATCGCTATTATCTTAATGACAATTTCTATTAAATTATTATTATCACCTGTACAATACAAGCAATATGTATCTCAAGCAAAAATGAAGGTGCTTAAACCTGAAATTGCTGCTATTGGAGAGAAGTATAAAGATAATGCTATGAAGAAACAGCAGGAGACAATGGCATTATACAGCAAAGCAGGAGCAAGTCCCGCCGCAGGTTGTTTACCAGCTTTATTGCAGATTCCTGTTTTCTATGCCTTGTTCACATTCTTCCCATCTGCTTTTGATTTAAGAGGGAAAAGTTTTTTATGGGCAGAAGATTTAAGTTCTTATGATGCTATTTTTTCTTGGGATTTTAATATTCCTATTATTTCTAATTTCTATGGAAATCACGTGAGTTTATTTCCAATTTTAGCGGCAGTGACTATTTTCTTCTCTATGCGATTAACTACAGGAAATCAAGCCATGCAACAACCTACTCAAGAAGGAATGCCTGATATGGGGAAAATGATGAAGTATATGATGTATTTCTCTCCATTATTAATGTTATTCTTCTTTAATAATTATGCCAGTGGATTAAGTTTATATTACTTTATTTCTAACCTTATTACAATTGGAATTATATTAGTAATTAAAGGGTATATTATTGATGAAGAAAAGATTAAAGCAAAAATTGAAGTAAAAAAGGCAAAACCTAAAAAACAAGGTCGTTTTCAAAAGAAAATGGCTGAAATTATGGAGCAAGCTGAGAAACAAAAGAATGCAAAAGGAAAATAATCTTTTGAATATATCAAACAAAAAAAGTGGTACACATGTACCACTTTTTTTGTTTGATGTCTATTGAGGTAAAACGAATGCAGTACTATCTATAATGAGTCCTGTATTTTCTAATGTTCCATAATCGGATGGGTTAAAAGCAATACCAGCAATAAAGTGAGTGGGCATTCTAAGGGTTCCTTGATAGGCAAAAATAGCTTCCTTTTTAGATGCTATTTTCAATATCCCTTGAGTACTACCAATAGAGGTTATAGTATGTGATGTGAAACTCTTAAAATAAATAATACTACCTGCAGGAATACTATCTTCCCCAGAATTCCAAATCATTGTATGTTCATCTATTCCAAAATAAGTACCATTCCATTCAGTATCTGTAAAATAAATATAAGTATTAGGAAGAATGATAGATGTTGTTCTTATGGTAAATGCGTCTTTTTGAGCATTCATACTCTTGAAAGAAATAGTACCTGATTTGAGTATATGATGGGAAGGAGTACATAAAAAGACTAGTATAATTAAACAACTAATTAAGAAAACAACTAACGATTTATGTTTCATTTTAAATACTTAGAAATAAGTATATTAAAAATAGAGAACGTTTGTTGTGATGATGTTAATTGAGTATTATCTATATGTTGCTTTCTAAGGGGGGTATAACATAACAACAATTGGAGCGCATGCTTAAAATCAAGTATTGTATTAGGTCGTTGTTGTAATTACAGTTAGTTTTGAAATGATATAGTATATTATGGATATAACAATTATTCTTACGTATGGAACTTTACTTATAAGTGTTATTTCTATTTGGTTTAAGTATAAGATTTTTAATAAAATACCACTGTGGTTATTTTTCCTCACACTATCATTCCTATTTGCTTTTTTATTTGAAAGAGTTTCATTGATCTCTATTATGTATACGAGTATTGTAGGCTTTATAATACATCGTTATTATCAAACAAAAAATGGATACGTTTTTTGTTTGGTACTTATAGTGTCTATTCCTTTGATGTTTCATTTTTCATTTCTAGGCTTTGATAATTATAAATATATAAATGCCATAAAATTAAGTCCTTATTCTGTTCCTTATAATCTTTATTTTAATTTAGACAAAACGGCTGTTGGAATCTTTATCATAGCTTTTGGTTTCGAATCTTTAAAAATAAATGTGCTGTCTTTTATAAAACAAGTAGCAATTCATTTATTGCTTATGGTATTGCTATTTTTTGTTTTAGCTATTGTATTGGGCTATTCTAAATTTGAGCCTAAACTTCCTTATTTCACACCCGTTTGGATTATAGTCAATTTATTTTTTACTTGTTTGGCAGAGGAAGCAATTTTTAGAAGACTTATTCAGCAAAAGATATATGATACTATATCTTCTAAATATGCATTAGTAATTAGTTTACTAGTAGCTTCGTTAGCATTTGGAATAGCACATTATAATGGAGGACTATTATATATACTACTTGCTTCAGTTGCAGGATTTTTTTATGGCTATATTTATTATAGAACTAAAAGAATAGAAGCATCAATGCTTTTGCATGTTTTATTCAATTTGATACATCTTTTGACTTTTACCTATCCAGCATTAGCTTCATAAATACGTTACTACTTATTCTAGATAAGATGGTATAAAAAAAGCTTCGATATAATTATATCGAAGCTTTTTACCATACTGACTTTTGTACTATTAAAAGTATAAGTTGGGGTGCCAGTAGGGGACTAATTATGAATTATAAATCTCTTATGACACGGCTTATTGCATGTATAACTCCATTTGCAGCTTGCACATTTGTTACAACAATTCCATTAGACCCTCCATCGGGATCTATAATTGCTGGCGACGCAGCATCTATAGTAATATCACCTCCCCCTAATGTTTCAACAGCATTTCCATCAATTCCTGAAAGATCTTCAGCTCTTACGTTGGCACCAGCTACTACGTGTAATTCTAAAGTAGCAGCAAGTATATCTACAGGTACATCACCTAATGCTCCGAGTCCTAAGTCAGTTAATAAATCTGCAAAAGCATCATTTGTTGGCGCAAATACGGTAAAAGGAGCAGGATCAGTTCCATTTGGAGTTTGAAGTGCTGCTACATAACCAAAAGATGCGTCTGCTGTTAATGCAGCTACTAATGATGAGAATGTTGGGTCGGCAGTTGCAAATGTCGTTACATCTGGTAAGCCTATTACAGCATCTACTACGTGTACAACACCATTTACAGCTACAATATCTGCTAGCGCAACATTAGAGCTTCCATTAAGTGTAACTCCATTGTCTGTATTAATATACATGTTTATTGGAGCATCAGTTTCTCCATTAAATACAGCAGCTGTATTTACATAAGAATTACTTAAAGCACTAGAAACAGCCACTGTTCCTGGAATCACATGATTAGATAATACTTGCCCAAGTACATCATTATCAATATCACTTAATGATGCGCCATCTAAAAATGTCGTAAACGCGTCATTAGTTGGAGCAAATACTGTAAAATCTGCATTGGTATCAGAAAGTAAATTTACGAAGGTTGTATTTCCTTCATCTGTTAATGCAGCAACTAAGGAGCTTAATGCAGGATTTGTAGTTGCAAACGTTACGATTGTTGGAAGTTCAATTACGGTGTCTACAATATGTATAATACCATTATCTGCAGTTACATCTGCAGTGGTTACTGTAGATTGACCATTAACAACAACGCCATTGGTTGTATCTATATACATATCTATGTTAGAACCACTAGAAGGTTCTGTTGCTAGATTTTTTTGATACCCAGTAGAAAGATCAGTAGAAGCTAATTCTACATTTAAAACATGATTAAGTAGAATCTGTGTTAGTGCATCATTATCTACGTCTTCTAATGCAGTTCCTCCTAAAAAGGTTTCGAAAGCAGCATTAGTTGGAGCAAAAACTGTGAAGTTTCCGTTTCCTCCAAGTGTTGTATCAAGCCCTGTTTGCTGTAATGCAGCTAATAAAGAACTAAAATCGGGGTTGTTAACAACAATATCGGCTATTGTGTTTGAAGTACCATCAACAATAACTCCGTTATCATCATCATCTCCACAAGAAATAACTCCTGTGAATACTATAGCTAATACAGCTATTCTTACATAATTAATTAGTGTTTTCATAGAATTGTGTTTGTGTGTTTAATACAAATGTAAAATAGTTAAACAAAATATTTGTTTAAAATAAAGTTAAAATAGTTAAACAAAGTGTAAAAATTTTACAATAAAACGTATGATTTTTTAGCAATAAAATGTAAGGGATTGCAAATCATGATTACAATGATTTGGAAGTAAAAGTGTCACGTTATTTCATACTAACAATCTACTTTTAAATAGATACGCTTAAACGTGTGTTCTTGGATGTTTTTTTGAAAAAAAATATGTTTGGTTACAAAAGTGTACGTAATTTCAATAAAAAAGTCTCAATATGTCAATGCATATTGAGACTTTTAAAAATAGATTTTGTGTTTCTATTTAGTTTCTTAGTACTCTATCTATTGTATGTACAACTCCATTGGTAGTTTGTAAATCAGTCATAAGTAATAAACTAGATTCTCCATCTGGACCTATGATCGCTGGTGTTGTAGCGTCTATTGTAATGTCTAAACCAGAAAAAGTAGTAAAACTCATACCATCCATAGCCGTTAGTTCTTCGGCTCTAATATTCATGTTTACTATATTATGCAACTCTACAATAGTAGATAAGTCCATAAGCGGTATTTCAGAAATGTCTGTAACATTAAGATCTGTAAATAAATTTGCGAAAGCATCGTTTGTTGGAGCAAAACCAGTAAATGGTGTTGCGCCATCTCCGATAGGAGCTTGTAATGCAGTAATATAATCTACATTTGGATCAGCTAAAATAGCTTCTAATAAAGAAGAGAAATTTGGATCTGCAAATATAAATGTTGTAACATCTGGAAGTGGTACTACTGTATCTACAACATGAATAACGCCGTTTGAAGTTACGATATCTGCTTGTGTTACAGAAGAAGCTCCGTTAAGCTGCACACCATTATCGGTATTTACATACATTGTAATAGGAGCATTTGTATCTCCATTAAATATAGCTGCTGTATTTACATAGCTATTCGTGAGTGCGCTAGATACTGCTACAGTTTCAGGAAGTACATGGTTAGAAAGTACTTGATCAAGTACATCATTATCGATATCATCTAAAGTTGCTCCATCTAAAAATGTAGTAAATGCATCATTAGTAGGTGCAAATACGGTAAAATCTAATGTAGCATCAGATAATATATCTGTAAATGTTGTATTTCCTTCGTCTGTTAAAGCTGCTTCTAATGAATCTAATCTAGGATCTATAACTGCAAATGTAGCAATAGTAGGTACATTAATAACAGTATCAACTTCGTGTAATACTCCGTTATCAGCATCTGTATCTGTAGCTATTACTGAAGATTGGTTATTAATAACAACACCATTTGTGGTATCAATATACATATCTATAGTAGCATTTGAAGCATCTTCTATAGCAAGCGTTTTCTGATATCCAGTAGTAAGGTCAGCAGCAAAAAGTTCTGTATTAATAATATGATTTAACACTAGTTGCGTTAATACTGCATTATCAATATCTTCAAGAGATGTACCACCTAATAATGCATCAAAAGCAGCATTATTTGGAGCAAATACCGTAAAGTTACCATTACCAGCTACTGTAGCATTTACACCCGTTTGACTTAATGCAGCAAGAAAAGAACTGTAATCTGGGTTACTAATAATAATATCTAAAATGGTATTACTAGGTGTGTTATCAATAATGTTTCCATTATCATCATCATCTGCACAAGAAATAATTCCTATTGCCGTTATAACTAGGATTATTATCTTAGTATTTAGTAAAATTTTTTTCATAATTGATACTCATTGTTTTTGCAAATATATGCGTATCACTAATAAATAAACGTTTTAATTTTCATAAAATGGATAAACGCAATTTGATTTTTTATTTATGTTGTTTTTTTGTTTGTTTTCTAGGGAATGCGCAAGAGTTTAACAATGTAGATGCAAATAATAAAAAGCATGGGAATTGGCAAAAGTTCTATGAAGGAACGAACCAATTGCGGTATGAAGGTACTTTTGAGCATGGAAAAGAAGTAGGTGTATTTAAGTTTTATGATAAAAAAGGAGGGCATCCAACAGCAGTTAAAGAATACACAACAGGAGAAGAATTATTCAGAGTAGTTTTTTATACCACTGCTGGTAAAAAAGTGAGTGAAGGTAAAATGAAGCAACGTTCTAGAGAGGGGAAGTGGATCTATTTTCACCAAAATGGCACTACAGTGATGACAGAAGAAATGTATAAAAACAACCTTTTGGATGGAGAGCGTATTGTTTATTATGAAAATGGAGCAGTAGCTCAACGTATGTTATATGTACAAGGAAAAGAGAATGGTCCTGAAACACATTACTCTAAAAAAGGGATCATTATTAAAAGCTATACACATGTAGATGGTAAATTAGAAGGGCCTGTACATTTATATGATCTTAATGGTACCATTATGCGTGAAGGAAATTACAAAGACAATAAAAAGCACGGAACTTGGAAGTATTATAAAAATGGAAAATTAGAGAAAACTCTTCGATTTCCACTTAATAAAATAGGAGGGGTGCATTGATGCCATATCTTTTGTGAAAATGGCATAATTCCTTAAAATTCTGTTAGTAAACGTTAGCACTAAACACTTGTAACGACTTTTAAAAGAAAAGCTATGTTACAACGTATTAAAAAAGTATCTCTGATACTCTTTATAGGAGTATTAGCTGGATTGGCTACCACTTCACCATTACAAGCGCAAGAAGTATTATCAGACAGTGAAATACATTACTTTTTAAATATTGTAAGAACCTCTAGCAGAGCTGCACAAGAAAAAGCCTTAAAAACCATTGAAAAAAACTGGAAACCTGAATTTGAAATCATGGCATTAGAAGTTATGTATTTTGGATATTCTACAGATGTAGGTTTAAAAATGGCACTACTCCTACAGAAAAAAACAGGTCAAAATTTCGGTTTAGATTTTAATAAATGGTATGAATATGTTTGGAATAAAGAACAGAAAATACTTCCTGACTATGACTATTTCAAATCACAACTTCATAAATCATTAGATCCTAAATTTGAACAGTATTTTCAAGGCAGACAAGAGAATAGTCTAATTCGTTTGGATGAAATACGATGGGGAGGTGTGCAACAAGATGGTATTCCTCCTTTACGAAACCCAACAATGATTCCAGCAAATCGAGCAAACTACCTTGAGGATGATCATATTGTATTTGGGATTGAAGTAAATGGAGATGCAAGAGCGTATCCTAAACGTATATTAGCATGGCATGAAATGTTTGTAGATGAAGTAGGAGGCATTCCTGTTACTGGAGTCTATTGTACTTTATGTGGTACTGTAATACTTTATAAGAGTGACGTAAACGGTACGGTACATCAAATGGGAACTAGTGGCTTTTTATACAGATCTAATAAATTGATGTATGATCAAGCTACCCAGTCATTGTGGAGTACTTTAGAAGGAAAACCTGTAGTCGGACCACTCGTAGGGAAAGGAATTCAAATGGATTATTTAAGTGTAGTCACTACTACCTGGGGTGAATGGAAGAAACGCCATCCCGAAACACAAGTACTTTCACTACAGACAGGCTATCAACGTGATTATGGTGAAGGAGTTGCCTATCAAGCCTATTTTGCAGATGACAATTTAATGTTTAATGTGCCAACTGTAGACGGGAAACTAAAAAACAAACAATCCATACTTGCCATAAGACTTCCAGACTATCCCGAACAACCTTTGGCTATTTCTGTAAAATATCTTAAGAAAAACCCTGTATATCAATCTACCATTGGGGAGAGTCGGTTTGTGGTGTTTACTGATAAAACAGGCGCCAATAGAGTATATGATGCAACCCATTTGAACTTCAAAAAATATGATCAATACACGAAAGCTACAGACATACGAGGTGAAACTTGGACAGTTTATGAAGACCGTATTGAAAATGCATCAGGAGAGATACGACCTAGAATCCATACATTTAATGCATTTTGGTTTGGATGGCAAGCAGCATACCCAGATACAAAACTTGTGAAGTAAGGAATAGTTCTGCCTCAAATAATTGCGTAATTTTGTAGGCTATTTAAAAGTAATGTTTATACGCTTTCGCGAAAGCGCATAAATAATGTATAATAATAAAACGAACACCCTAAAACGTTCTCTTCTTAGAAGTGAATTGCGGGTGAGAATTATGAAAACAGTAGTTGTAGGTCTTAGTGGAGGTGTAGATAGTAGTGTAACTGCCTATTTGTTAAAAGAGCAAGGATATCATGTCATTGGTCTTTTCATGAAAAACTGGCATGATGATTCGGTAACTATTTCTGATGAATGTCCATGGTTAGATGATAGTAATGATGCGATGCTCGTTGCAAATAAACTAGGGATTCCTTTTCAAACGGTAGATCTTAGTGAAGAGTATAAAGAACGTATTGTTAATTATATGTTTAAGGAGTACGAAATGGGACGTACGCCAAATCCTGATGTGCTTTGTAATCGTGAGATTAAGTTTGATGTGTTTATGAAAATCGCATTAAGTTTAGGTGCAGATTATGTAGCTACAGGACACTATTGTCAGAAAGAAACGATTACCAAAGATGGAGAAGAAATCCATCAACTATTAGCTGGAGCCGATGCTAATAAAGACCAATCTTACTTTTTATGTCAATTATCACAAGAGCAATTGGCAAAAACATTATTTCCTATTGGACACCTTCAAAAACCAGAAGTTCGTGAGATTGCATTGGCACAAGATCTAGTGACAGCCGGAAAGAAAGATTCACAAGGACTTTGCTTTATTGGTAAAGTACGTCTTCCGGATTTTCTTCAACAGCAGTTACGTCCTAAAGAAGGTGTGATTGTAGAGATTCCTAAAGAAGTGGTACCCCAAATGATAGGTGAAGATGTGGCTAGCAACGCTTTCGCGAAAGCGGACTTACCCCAACTCGCAGAAAAACCTGTATACAGTATTACAGACGGTAAGGTAGTTGCAAAACACCAAGGTGCACATTATTTTACAAAAGGGCAACGTAAAGGATTGGCCGTAGGAGGAACTGCTGAACCTTTATTTGTAATTGAAACCGATGTGAAAGAAAACGTCATTTATACAGGACAAGGAAAAAGTCATCCCGGATTATACCGAAAAGGACTCTTTGTAAGAGAAGAAGAGATTCACTGGATACGAGAAGACTTAACGCTGGCTGTAGATGAAACGATGGAGGTTGAAGCGCGTATACGTTATAGACAACCTTTAGAAAAAGCAACTTTGTATCGTGTAGAAGGAGGGATGTATGTAATTTTTGACAATCCGCAAACGGCTATCGCCGAAGGGCAATTTGTAGCATGGTATGACGGAGCATCTTGTTTAGGTTCCGGAGTTATTTCGTAACTTTATAAAAAACTACAGATGATGAAAAGATTACTACGATGGGTATTCCTACTAATTCCCTTTATTACGTTTGCACAAGAAGATGCATGGGTGTTTTTTGTAGATAAAGAAAACGTATCAGAAAGTATTGCAAATCCTATAAGCATTCTCACACAAGAAGCCATTGATAGAAAAGCAATGCATGGCGTAGCAATAGATGAACGTGATGTTCCTGTAAATGAGTCGTATATCACTCAGGTAAAAGCAGAAGACGGGATTATTGTATTAGCTAAATCAAAATGGTTTAATTGTGTACACGTACGTGGTTCACAAGAAGCCATAGATGCACTTGGAAATCTACAATTTGTTGATAGTATTGAATTTGCAGATGATAGTCTTACTAGAGCTTCAGATGGATTTGGATTTGTTAAAAATGATCCAGATTCTACAGGTCAACAACGTGTAGAATATGATTATGGCGCTACTGAAAATCAAGTAACGATGTTAAGTGCTGATTTTTTACACCAGCAAGATTTTACAGGAGACGGATTGATTGTTGCTGTATTAGATTCTGGTTTCCCAGGGATAGATACCAATGCAGGTTTTGCGAGAACACGTGATAATGGACGCTTGCTAGATGGATATGATTTTGTAGATCGTGTAGATGATGAGTTTGCATTTTCTAATAGTAGTCATGGTACACGTACGGCAAGTGATATTGTTGGTTTTATACAAGATCAATTTGTAGGAACGGCCCCAGATGCCTTTTTATATTGTTTCCGTACAGAAGATATTAATAGTGAAAACCCGGTAGAAGAATCTTATTGGGTAGAAGCAGCCGAGCGTGCCGATAGTTTAGGAGTCGATGTGATTAATACTTCGTTAGGATATCGTGAATATGATAATCCAGCATATAGTTATACATATGAAGATATGGATGGACAAACGGCTTTTATCTCCAGAGGTTCTAATATTGCTTTTGAAAAAGGAATGTTATTGGTAACAAGCGCAGGAAACTCAGGTACGGGTATGATTGCCGCGCCAGCAGATGCACCTGGTGTATTGACTGTTGGAGCTGTAGATAGCAATGGAAATTATGTGAGTTTTAGTAGTATAGGCCCTTCTAGTGATGGTCGTGTAAAACCTGATGTGATGGCAAAGGGACAAGGTAGTGCTGTGATTAGACCTAACGGTAGTATTGATACAAGCAACGGAACAAGTTTTAGTTCGCCTATTATGGCAGGTGCTGTAACAAGTTTATGGCAAGCTTTTCCAGAACTTACGAATGAAGAGATCATGCAATTTGTAAGAGAATCGGCACATTTATTTGAAGCACCTACACCACAGATGGGGTATGGAATCCCTAATTTTGAAGATGCATATAATGCTGTTTTAAGTCTAGAGGAGTCCGCTTTCGCGAAAGCGTATACCGTATCCCCTAATCCTGCTAATAGTATTTTTCAAGTACAGTTTCCAGAAGGGAGTTCACTAGCAACTATTGTTGTATACGATCTATTAGGAAAAAGAGTATTAGCACAAGACATTGCTAGAAACAATAATACCGTTAATGTAAATACACTTACTTCGGGTGTATATATTATACAAATACAAGATTCAGAACGATCTACAACACAAAAGCTCATCAAACAATAGTGGGAAAAATTACAGATTTATTTGGAATACAATATCCGCTTATCCAAGGCGGCATGATATGGAATAGTGGATGGCGCCTCGCAAGTGCTGTTAGTAATGCAGGAGGATTAGGATTAATTGGAGCTGCTTCCATGTATCCAGAAGTATTGGTAGAACATGTAGAAAAGTGTAAAAAAGCAACCGACAAACCTTTTGGAGTCAACATCCCCATGCTCTATCCGAACATAGAAGAGCATATGAAAACTATTGTTGATTATAAGGTTCCTATTGTGTTTACAAGTGCTGGAAATCCAAAACTATGGACGGCACATCTCAAAAAACATAACATCAAAGTGGTACATGTGGTTAGTAGTGTCAAATTTGCTCTTAAAGCACAAGCAGCTGGTGTAGATGCCATTGTTGCTGAAGGTTTTGAAGCTGGAGGACATAACGGACGTGAAGAAACCACCACGTTTGCCTTAATCCCAATGGTGAAGGAACAACTCGACATTCCATTGATTGCAGCTGGAGGAATAGGAACGGGTAGAGGAATGCTTGCTGCGATGACACTTGGTGCCGATGGGGTACAAGTAGGAAGTCGTTTTGCCGCTAGTGAAGAGTCGAGTGCGCATCAGTTATTTAAACAAGCAATTGTAGATGCCAAGGAAGGCGATACGGTTTTAACATTGAAAGAATTGGCGCCTGTACGTTTAATAAAGAATAAATTTTATGAGCAAGTCGCTCAGTTATATCAAACATCGCCTACACCAGAGCAATTGAAAGAACTCCTAGGACGTGCACGTGCAAAACGTGGTATGTTTGAAGGTGATCTAGAAGATGGCGAACTTGAGATTGGACAGATTTCGGGATTGATTCACGATATCAAACCTGCGGGTCAGATTGTCTCAGAAATGATCACTGAATATAATCAGGCGAAAACGGAACTTAGTTCGCTTCCTAATTTGTAAATCATGGCTAAGGGTTACATAAAAACAATTCATCCAGTACTTCCTGTACGAGATGTAGTAGCTTCTTTACGTTATTATGTAGAAAAATTAGGATTTCAAATTGCCTTCGCCGATGATCAACACAATTCTATGTATGCTGGAATTACGCGTGATGGTATTGAGATTCACTTACAATGGCATGATGTGTCTAACTGGAAGCAACTGAATGCTTCTTCCTTACGTTTTGTGATACAAAATATAGACGCTTTATATGATGAGTATAAGACAAAGGATGTATTCCACGAACAAACTTCTCTAAAAGAAACATCTTGGGGCACACGAGAATTTGCCTTTTTCGATCCAGATATGAATGGACTGACGTTTTATGTGGATGTTTGATTTTCAGTATGTAATCAATTAAAATTTAATTTATTTTTTTTATAAACCTCAGTATTTACTGGGGTTTTTTGCTTTGTTTTTTTTGGTTATGGTTTTCCGTAATCAAAAAAGTGATGATTACTTTATTATTGTATCAGAGAGAATTTTAAGAATAATGAGTATGAACAGAATTACCATTCAAAAAGTGAATTTGACATTATTTTTTTTAAAAACAATGTTTTTATTAGGGATACTAATGTTTTTAAATTCTTGTACTACTGATCCCACTGATGAATTAAATAAAAAAATAAGTATAGCACTTCGGAATGACAATACAATTGATGAAAGTGAGTGGAATAGTCTTGTAAAATATACAATGAAAAATAAACAAGATTTGGCTGTCTTAATTGGAGAAAATAATACGATTAATAATGATGAGCTTCATAATTTAATTATATCTATTTCAAAAAAAAAGAGGCATAAAAATGAAGTTGTAATATTTAATCCAGAGATTAATGCAATAGATGATATTGAGAATAAAGGCGCTAAAATAAATTTCTATTTTGAAAATTCAGGTTCTATGAATGGTTATTTAACTGGAGATAACTTCAATAAAAACATGCATAGAATAATTGATAAAAATGATCCAGATTTCACTCCTTACTTTGTAAATACTAGAGAATATAAAACCTCTAATTTATTAGATAAAATAGATAATAAGAATATTAGAACACAGGGAACTAGTTCTTCTGATCATGAATTTATTTTTACGAATGCAATAAAAAATGCCATTGGGGATAATCTGAGTATTGTTGTGACTGATGGCATCTATTCTACTAGTGATGGTAATGTAAATATAGTTGAAGTAGATATAGAAAAAGCTTTTGTAAGTGCTCTTAGAGGGAATGCTATAGAAACAGTTGTATTAAAATTATCATCAAATTACAAAGGTACTTATTATACAGAGTCTAATTGTGATAATGTGAGTATAGATCAACAAAGGCCTTATTATATCTTGTTATTCGGAAGTAAAGAAATTATTGACAGTGCATTGAAAAATACTGTCATTATAGAAGAATTGTCAGGTTTCATGGAACAAGCCAGGTTCTTTTTAACTGATAATTTAAAGTATGACTATACGATACTTACTCAAGGTGAAGAGAAAAAAGGATCGTTTAAAAAAGTAGGAAGAGGTGGAAACGGATTAGTAAAAGAGATTGAAGATGCAGAAAGATTTAATCGTGGAGGTGAAAATTATTTACAATTTGCAATAGCAATTAATTATTTGGGAGTACCTACATCGCCATCTTATGTATTAGATAAAGAAAATTATAGAATAGAAGGTGACACTCAATATATAATAGAGGAAATAAAAACAATAGATAGTTTATCTAAAAATAGTGCTACTTATAGAGCTATTGAAAAAATAAATGAAAATGAAAATGTCATTTTGTCCCATTTAATAACTATTAAAGCAGATTATAATGTAACTGGAGAATTAGAGATAATATTAGAAAATAATCTTCCTTCTTGGATTAAAAACACGGGTATAGAAAATGATTGTGATATAGAAAATGATAGAGGGAAAACTTTCGCTTTTGATAATCTTATGACAGGAATTTCGAAAGCATATAAAAAAGTAAGCAAAAGTGATGAATATTTAAAATTAGTATTAAAAGTTAAACATTAAAACCATGAATTTGAACAATTTATTAGCTCCTATTTATGAATATTTTTTCAGTTGGGACAATTATGAAATATTATTAACCTGTTTGTGGGAAAATAATGACTATGGGAAGTTTGGTTGGATGTTATTTCTAGTTCCTTTTTTTCTTTTAGTGCTTTTTTATAAAGTATGGGAACCAATTCGTAAGCAAAGATTGATGTGGTTAATTACCATATTAATAATCTCTATTATACACTATGCCGCAACGACAGGGATTATCTATAATAATACATGTATACTTGATGAATTAGGAGTGTATACTGGAGATCAAATAAATCCAGAATACTTCATCTTTCAAATAGGTATGATAACAGTACTCTATTCTATTATAGTATCACTTATATATACTTTAATAATAAAACGATTTAGTAAACATAATTCTCACAATCCTTTTTAAACTATGGCAAAATTATATGTATTCGGAATAGGAGGTACTGGATCTAGAGTAATAAAAGCGTTAGCAATGTTGTTAGCATCGGGTGTTAAACTTAGTAATGGTTTTGATACTGTTGTGCCGATAATAATAGATCCAGATACAGCAAACGGAGATCTCAATAAAACAGGAGACATTCTTACTAAATACCAAAATATTTTTAAAGAAGTAGGTACAAATAATAATTTTTTTGGCACTAGAATTAGCACACTTCCTCAATTAACTGATGGAAATGTTTCTAACTTAAGTGATAATTTTAAATTTAATGTAGACGGAAGTGGACAAAAATTTGGAGAGTCTATAGACTATAATGGTTTAGATAACGAGAATAAAGCATTTATCGACTTGTTATTTTCCAAAGAAAATATTGAAGCTGATATGACAGTGGGTTTTAAAGGAAATCCTAATATTGGGAGTATTGTACTTAATAAAATAGTTGATTCAGTAGAATATAAGGAGTTTACTAATTCATTTAATGAGGGAGATGCAATCTTTATTATTAGTTCAATTTTTGGAGGAACAGGAGCTTCTGGTTTCCCTTTATTACTCAAAAATTTAAGACAAGAAGACCCAAGTGTTATTAACTCGAATATTATCAGTAAGTCTAGAATTGGAGCAATAACATATCTGCCTTACTTTAAAGTTTCAGAACCTGATGATGGTCAAAAAACAATTGATTCTTCTACGTTTTTTAGTAAAGCAAAAGCTGCATTAAGTTATTATCAACATGCGATTTTTGATAATATGTCATTGGATGCTTTTTATCATTTAGGTGATCATTCTAATAATAACATGGATTATGCCGAAGGCAAAGGACAACAGAAGAATGATGCTCATTTTTTAGAAATGGCAGGAGCATTAGCTATAGTAGATTATGTTGATTCTATATCAAATTTAAACCATACAATTAAAGAGTTTGGAATAGAAGAAGATGGGAAGAAGTTAGTGTATGAAAATCTAGGAGTTGATACAAAGAAAAAAATTAGTCTTCCTCTATCAAAATTGAGTTTACTACAACGATTTTTAGAAAAATCTATGAATCAACTGTTAAACTCCAGAGGAGATTTTAGTAATGAAGCAATTACAAAAGAATTTTATACTTCTGATTTTTATAAAGACAATTTTTCCAAGTTCATGAATTATTTCAATGATTGGCTAAATGAAATGAGTAACAATGACATTGCTTTTGCTCCTTTTCATAGTAATCAAGATCATGCTAAGATTATGGATTATATAATAGGAAAAGAGCCAAAGAAAAATTTTTTCGGAAAAAGCAACTCCAAAGGAGATATTATAATTAAGCAATTAAATAATCTTGCTCATAAAGAAATTTATAAAAATGAAGATACTCCTTCAATGTTTCTTAAAATGTTTGATGAAGTTATAGAAGAACAAGTAAGTAACCTACTAAATTAAGAAAAATGGCAAGAAAAGTATTTAGAATCCATAATGCAGGAGCTTCAAATATTGATTGGTTTCCTTCTGTAAATATAAATAATGATTTAATAAGTAGTATACAAACTGATAGTGGTGATGGAAAAAAACTACCTACTTCAATACCTAGTCCATTTGCAAGAATTGATTTAGTTAGAACTGCATTTGCAAGAGTGGCAGAGGAAGGTAATTTAGATGGATTAGAACGTAATGGAGTAAGTACTGCTACAGATAACCATAAATTGATTTCAGATGCTTTAGATATAGGACAAATATTTTTTAATTATGATAAGCA
Source organism: uncultured Dokdonia sp. (assembly GCF_947492815.1). Classification (GTDB taxonomy): domain Bacteria; phylum Bacteroidota; class Bacteroidia; order Flavobacteriales; family Flavobacteriaceae; genus Dokdonia. The sequence goes on along the minus strand of NZ_CANLOB010000012.1, from coordinate 36,114 downwards.
TAAAGATGATTTGAAACTGGAAGCTTGGGATAAAACAAATAGTTTAGGAGCTTTATTAAATGGAAATTCAAAAAAAAGACATTTAGGAAAAACGCTTGAATTATTTTTAAATCAGGATAATTCGCAATATAATTTTGACCAATTCGATAAAATTTACATTTTAAAATATAAACATAAAGTCATAGGAGGAACTTCTCCTAGAACTTTATTCTTTGCGGCTCCAAATGCTAGAGATACGCAAATTATTTTTGGTCAAGATATTATGCTTGACACGAAACTACTACCACTTTATAAAAGAGATAAAGATTATATTAAATACTTATTTGCATTATCAAGTACTGTAGATAATTTTAATGAAAATTTTCCAGAGTTTAATATGTATTTAATTGAAACTGTCGAAAAATTAACTACGTATGATGCTGCTTTTTATGACTCTTTGATGAATTTAGATTGTGAAGAGTATATGAATTCTTTAAATAGTGTTTTTTTTAATAATAATGCAGGAGAACCATTAGAAATAATAAATAATTTACCTGTAAAACAATTTGTTAAAAATCCCCTCATAATAGAAAGACAAAGTGATTTTACAATTAAAACAATTAAAGAGGTAGAAGGAAACAAACCTTTAGTATTACCAGTAGAACCATTTAGTTTACGCTATAAATATACAGAAGATGATTGGGACATAAATACTATAGTACCTGCAGAAGATAAACGACCATTAAGTGAAAGAACGCTTCCAAATCAAGGAGATGCATATCCTTATTTGACGATGAATGACTTCTTAACAGATTCTATAGTTAAATTACCATATGAAGTTGATAATATGAAGTTTCTGACAGTAGGAAGTAGATTTTTTTTATTACCGATAAAAGAGAATTTCTTCACTTATTTCAGTATTGAAGATATTATTGAAAATGACTTAGTTAAAATCAAAGATCTTTCCGGAGGAAGTGTTGAAATTGAGATAAGTATTCCCGTTAAGAGAGAATTTATTACGTATAAGAAAATATACTACCCTAAAAGTTCAGCAGGTACTACTAATAATGACTCTAAAACAGGAACAATAGTAGAAAAATCATTTGCGCTATCCGTCTATCCGTTTGTAAAAAGTATAGAAAGAAAAATATCATATACAATAGGAATAGCAGATGTTAGTCCAAATAAAAATGAACTTTTAGGAGTTGACTTTTACCATTCAAAATATACAAAATCTGTTCAATGTAAGCATCAATCTTATAGAGCAGAAAAACCTATTAAAACGCAACAATCTATAATTGATGATCAATTTGATATTATATTTATAAAAGTTGGAAGGGTTCAGAATGTTATTATACCAAAATGGTCTGAATATAATGGTAGTAGTGGAGATGATTATGAATTTGCTATTGATTTTGGAACTACAAATTCACATATTGAATATAAAATTCAAGGACACGGTTCAGAGAAAGCATATGACATTTCAGAAAGTGATGAGCAAATCGCTTTTCTAATGCCAAATCAAGAAGAATCAAAGTTGCGATCACAGTCTATTAGAGATATACTTGATGGGGAAAATCATTTAACACAAGAAATTTTAAGTAAACAATTTGGAGAAGGAAAGTTGAGAAATGCTCCTTTCCGAACCTGTTTGATTCAAAATCAAAATATTAATTTTTCAAAACCAACAAATATTTTCACTCACACAAATATTGGGTTTGATTATGAAAAGAATACTATAAGAAAATATTTAAAAGCATATACAGATTTAAAATGGGCAAGTAATGATGAAGATAATTTAAAAAGAATTGGACATTATATAGAAGAATTGTTGATGCTTTGTAAAAACAAAGTATTAATGAATAATGGTAATTTAAGCAATACTAAAATCATTTGGTTCTATCCAGTTTCAATGACAACACATAGGTTGAAAATTTTTAAAACTTTATGGCAAGAAAAGTTTGAGCAAATATTTGATCTAAACCTAGATAATCTATCTAACTACCCTGAAAGTATTGCTCCATTTTATTACTATAAGGCTAATGAAGGAATACACGCCCATGCTAAACCTTCTGTTTCAATAGATATTGGTGGAGGAACAAGTGACGTAATGATTTATGCTAATGGTGAACCACAATTAATAACCTCTTTTAAATTTGCAGGGAATTCAATTTTTGGAGACGGATTTAACGGAAATATCAAGTCTAATGGTTTTGTTCAAAAATATTTCCCATTATTTAAAGACTTGCTTATTCAAAATGAATTGAAATCAGAATTAACAATTTTGGATAAGATCTATAATGAAAATGCTTCTTCTGCAGATTTAGTAAACTTTCTCTTTTCTCTGAAAAAAAATAAGAGTCTATTAGATAAGCAAGTTGATATTGATTTTTCAAAGATGCTAAAGACGGATAGCGATTTTAAAATCATTTTCTTACTCTTTTATGCGTCTATTATTTACCATATAGCCGAAATGATGAAAATAAAAGGGATGGAAACTCCTCGCAATATTTTGTTTAGCGGTACAGGATCTAAAATATTAAACATAATAGATAGTGACCGAAACTTAGGGTCATTAACAAAACTTTTTGAAGCAATTTTTAATGAAGTGTTTGAGACAGATGAATCAAATATTGATTTAAGAGCAAATGCTAATCCAAAAGAAATTACTTGTAAGGGAGGGTTTTATATTGATAAAAATCTAGATGTTAATAGTCATAAAGAATTAGTTGAATTTAGTATTGGAAACTTTAATGATAAAAAAGTTCAAAAAAGAACCCAGTCAGATGACTTTGCAGTTAGTTATAATAATATAGATAGTGAGTTTAGAAATGGTGTAATAGAAAATGTAGAGACGTTTTATAAACTATTCATTAAACTAAATAAATCATTAAATTTTATAGATGAATTCGGAATATCAACAACTTCATTGAAAGTGTTTAATGATCATAAATCCACTGATCTAGAAGATTTTATTATGGCAGGTTTAAATGCAGTTAAAAAAGACTCAGATGATGATGAAGCTTTAAGTGAAACTTTATTCTTTTATCCACTTATTGGTAAGCTTAATGAGTTAGCAAAAGAAATAAATGGAAATTGATATGAGAAAATTGGTTGTATTGCTATGGATGATTTTCCTTCCGACAGTATCAACAATAGCACAATCTAATAAAGAAGAACAAGAAATTTACAATCAATTAAAAGAATGGGCTGTAGTTAAGTTAACAATTGCATATATAGAGGATCTAAGAGGATGGACACCTGAAACAAAGAACAATAATAAAAGCGAATTTCAAACCTATATAAAGTTAGTTAATGAATATCAAAATTTTTCAAATGAAAAAGTAATAAATCTTGACAGTGTAGGCGAATTATTAACGAATGGAAGTTGGTCAAGAACCAAAATAAATGTTTTTGATCATTATAATACGTTAAATATAGATTCAGAATTTAATTTTCAGAGTATACAAGCATCAGGATACGATGAAAAAAATTCTAAACAACGTTTTAATGAAACAATAATTGTATTAAATAAAAAATATGAAGAGTTACTAAATGCTAAAAATAATATAGAAAAAGGTAATATAGAGAATTCTATGACTGAATCATTACCTGAAGATTCAACAGATTATACAATCAAAAAAACTTCGGAGTCATCATCTCTATTATATTGGGTTTTAAGCATATTAATAATAGCTATAATTTTCATATTCTTTTTCAAGAAAAATAAATTAAAAAATGGTGTAAATATGAGAAATGATGGTTCTAATATGACTATTACTAATCATGATTCTTTTAATTCTTTAATTGAAAAATTAAAAAATGATGTGCATCATCTTAAAATATCAGAAGATAGACTCAATGGGAATATACAAAGTCTTAAGAGAGAAGTGAAAAATCTTAAAATGGAAGTTGCAACTTTGAAGAGTAATTTAGTTTCAGTAAATGAATATTCTACAAATGATACACCTTCTAAATCGATAACATTAAAGGAAACGTCTTCTAAAGCCACTGAACTAGATGTATCTCATGATAAATCAAGTAATCTAATTTACTTACCCTCTCCATTTCAAGATTTGACTTTTGCAAATGAAGATGCAAGTAAAGACAGAACATTAAACTCACTATATATGATTGAGTTTAATAAGCAAATGAAAACAGGTGAATTATCGGTTTTAGTAGATGCTAATTTATCAAAAGCGTTAAACTCACCAGATACATATTTAAAAACTGCATGCATCTACGATAATGATTACTCTAATAATGCAAAAGCAATTATAGTTACTAATAAAGGAAAGATAAAACTTGAGGGAGAGGATTGGATAGTAACAGAAAAAGTTAGAATTAAATTTATTTAAGCATAGAAGTTTTATGAATTATAAATATTTAGAAGTCCTCATAATAGTAGTCATTGTTTTGTTGCAATTGTTTTTAGCATATAAACTATGGTATAAAATTAAAATGTACAAAGCAATTTATGATGTAGAGGATTTACCAATAATTACAGAAAAAAACATATCAAAAGGTGTTTTTGATAAAGGGAATATACATGAAATGCTATCCTATAAAGGAGAAGAAAGTAGCATTAGTATTACGTATCTCGAATATTCTCCAAAAAGCCAAGTGTTGGAAACAATAGTGAAATATATTAATGTTTATTTAATCAAGAATAAAGGAGCTTCTATTGATTTTCATATAATAAAAGATATAATCAATAAGCACACTGAAACCATAGAAAACCAAATTGAAAACAGAATACCTGCTCCGTTATATCTTGGATTAGCAGCTACAATGATTGGAATAATTGTAGGGTTATTTTCTGTTAGTTTTAGTGGAGATAATAATGCTTTAGATGCAATTCAACCATTAATTGATGGAGTTAAATGGGCAATGTCTGCAAGTGTGATTGGACTGCTTATAACGACAATATTTTCTATTAAGATTTACAAAGATGCTCAGACAGAAGCTGATGAAGAAAAGAGCGAGTTTCTTTCAAAATTGCAATCTGAGTTAATGCCAAAAATGGTCATAGGAAATTTACCAGAAGTTTCAATTCTATCTGATAAACTTGATGTATTTGCAAGAGCTACTAATACCTCAGTGTCACAATTGAGTGATATTGTAAAAATGTCTAATGAAACAATAACTCATGAGCAAACTTTAATTAAGGATATATCAAATCTTGATGTTAAAGGAATATCAACTGCAAACTCAAAAATATTTAAGGATTTAGAAGGGATGATGGGAACTTTTCAAAATTTTGCTAAATATTATAATGAGTTAGATAAATCCATGGTAAGCACAACAGAGTTATTATCTAACTTAAAACAATTTGTAAATAATACTCAAAATGTGAATATTATTTTAACAGAAATAAAAGATAGTATTATTCAAAGCAATCAAGCAACTACTTTTTTTAATAAGCATATTCAATCTTTCGAAAGATATAATGACGCTATTAATATAGCTGTTGCGAAAAATGACTCTGTGTTTCAAGATGCAGTAAGTCAATTGTCTAATGCAACATTAAAACAATTTGATTCTTTCAATAATTTAATATCCTCGTTTGATTCTAAATTATCAGGAGCTTTTACTAAATCTGTTGAGAATTTTACAAAGATTATGGATGATCAAGTTCGAAGAACAGAAGAAGCTTTTGAAAATGCGAGGCCTAAATTTGAAAAACTTAATAACTTAGATAAACTGCTTAAGCTAGAAACAATTGATGAAAGATTAGGAAGTCTTGAAGAAAAACTAGTAAAAGTGATTTCAAATGGAAACAGAGAATTAGTGACAGCACTTTCTAAACTGAATACTACTGGAGAAAATAGATCTTTTAACAAAAATGAAACTTATCTTAATAAAAAGAAAAAAACATTTTTGAATAGTTTATTAACGATCCTAAAAATTGGAGCATATACGATAGTTATTATTTATGGGATTCATTCGGTACTAAAGTATTTTGATGTTGTATAATAATGAAAAAATCTAATTTCTTTTGGATAGGTTTTTCAGATTTAATGACAAGTCTGTTTTTTGTAATGTTGGTACTATATGTGGTTTCATTTACTTTTTATAAAAAACAAATTATAAATAGTACAGAGATTGATAAAGAGCTTAAAGAGACAAGAGATAAACTTGCGATTTCTGAAAAAAATCTAGATGAAGCCAAATCCATAATTGGATATTTAAAAACTGAAAATGATACTTTACGTGTTTCTGCTAAAAAAATAAAATTAATTGAAGCCATAGAAGAAAATCTAGAACCTTTAAAAAAGGATACGATACTTTTTCGCTACGAAGGAAAACATAAGCGGTTTACTCTTGCTTTTGATGTCGAATTTAATACAGGAAGAAGAGGAATTAATAACACAAGTCTAAAAAAATTTGTAAAAACTTCTGAAAAAATTAAAGAAGTAGGGGTCCAGTTAAAAAAAACTATAGACGATTTAGCAAAGAAGAAGATATCTGACCCCCGAATGAAAAATGTATCGTATATAGTTATTATTTCGGGCTATGCCTCTAAATTACTAATTGCAAATGAGAGTGTTGATTATATATATAGTTATGAAAGAGCATATAATCTTTGGAAGTATTGGAAAGACTTAGGAATTAATTTTGAAGATGAAAGATATAAAGGATTAGTTGATTTACAAATTTCAGGTAATGGTTGGGGAGGAGTTGGAAGGTTTAAAAGAGATCGAAATAATCGGTTTGAAAATGAAACAAAAAACCAACGATTCATTATACAAATTATTCCTAAAATAGGAAAAGCAGACTAAATGAAAAAAGCTGGATTTTTTTGGGTTAGTTACGCAGACTTAATGACAAGCCTTTTCTTCGTTATGCTAATCTTGTATATAATTTCTTTTGCTATAGTAAAATCAAAACAGAGCGAATTACAAGCAGCAGCAGATCAATTAAAAGAAATAGAAAGTGTTCAAAATGCAATTGAAAACTTAGATTCAAGATATTACTCGTTTGATGAAATTAATAAAAGATATAAGTTGAATATCGACGTGCATTTTAAACCTAATAGCTCAAAAATCAGCGATATACCATTCTCAAAAAGACAAGAATTAGCATTAGCCGGTAAAAAATTATTTTATAAAATAGACAGTATTGTTAAAGTGAATGAATCTGTTGACTATTTATTAATAATTGAAGGTAATGCTGCTAGGTATAATGAAAATTATATTAGAGATCCAGATAAAGGATATCGATTAAGCTATAATAGAGCTTTAGCATTATTTAATTTTTGGAAAGATGAAGGCTTTGATTTTGGGGAAATTGGTAATAATCAATGCGAAATAATTATAGCCGGAAGCGGATATTTTAGTCAATCTCGAGATACTATTACTGAGCAAAACAATAAAAGATTTATAATACAAGTAACCTCCAAAGTTGGTAAATATTTCAATAAAAATGAAAAAAATAAATAATAGTAAAATCTACAAAAACATATGTAGTATTGGCTTACTTATAGTAGTTAGTACATTAATATTGACACAATCCTGTCAAAGTAATTCTAAATCTGGAAAAGCAAAATTGATAGCGACTGTAATGGCAAAAAAAGAAGCTAATAAAAAATCAACAATACCTACTCCAGAAACTATAAAAAAAGATGTTGATCCGGAAGTTGTCGAAATTGATGACGTTGTAACTCCAAAAGAAAAAAATAAAATAAAGAACGAACTAATTAATAATAAAATTCCTCCAGCACAAGGTAAACTTATCCAAGTAGAAGGTTTAGTATTAAGAGAGGTAAACAAATTGACTATAGATCTTAAAACTTCTAGTTCTCAATTAGAGCAAATATTTGCAATGAATGACTATGTATATAGTAAATGGCATTATGTTTTTGATCCTTCCTTAAATAAAGACACTTGGAGATCTGCTGAAGCTACTATTTCTTTAAAATATAAAGGAATCTATTCGGGTGATTGTGATGATTTTGCGATTTTGATGGCTTCTTTTGCAAGACAAATAGGTTTAGAAGCTAGAATTGTAGCTGCATTTGATGATAACGGAAATGGTCACGCTTTTTCTGAAATTTTAGTTCCTGAAAATGACTTTTCAAATCCATTACTTAATAGTAAAGATTATAGAGTCGATGATCAAGGTAAGTGGATCAGTTTAGATTGGTTTAAAGGGAAGTCTCATTATAAATACAAGAATAATCTTAAAATATTTGATGATATTTAATATTTGTTTTTTTATTTTATCTGAGAGTATTACCCTAATTCAGATTAATACCTATGAGATATAGTCATAATAGACGACCAACAACTAAAAACTATTTAGGAATACCTATTGTTTTATTAGGTCTTTTTTATTTACTGCACCTTTGGATATTTAGATTTGGAGTGACAATAAAAATTCTCTTTATACTTTTTCTGCTATTTTTGCAATGGTTGTTATTACGAATATTTAAAAATAAAATAAAATTGAACTTTGGTTTTGTAATGTTCTTTCTTTTTGAATTAGGAGTCGCTGTATTTTTTATTTATAAGTTGTTTGAATGATTTCAAATAAAAATTTATTGGTTTGTGATAAAATGAATTCCTTTCTATATCAATTTAAATAAGAGCATTTAGTTATAACATTCTTTCCTTATACGCTTTCGCGAAAGCGAATTTACGACCAGGGAGAGCGTAGCGCTAAAGCGTATAAAACCTATTCCTTATTTACACGGAAACCCCATCTCTTCCCTTACAAACCCAGTAAAAGGGTTCAACGCAGTAACTACCATTTTTGGCATATCTGAAGTAGTATCCCATTCAAAAAGATGACCATATTTCTGAACAAAATCAACAAAAGTACCACTCGGGTCACTTTGCCCGTTGGGACCATATAAATGATAATCAAATGCAGCTTGATCTTTATACATTTCTACAAAAACAATATCATTGGGATTTGGTATTGGATTACTATACCCTTTGGTATTAATAGCTTGTGGAAGATATAAAAGTGTACCAGGTTCTGAAGCTTGTACTTTGGAAGCAAGTGCTTCTATTGCAGGAATAGCTTCTTTTTCTTTCCCTTTACAAATAGTCCAAATGGCGGTGACAGATATCATAGTGTTTATGGTATATAAAAATTAAAGTTGTTTTGTCCGTTCAAACGCATTCGATATTTAGAGAGTAGTTCTCGACTGCGCTAGAAATGACATTCGCTGTGTTAGAGACATTATACTCAAGCAACACAGTATTTATTAGTATAGATAGAATGTATTATTAATCTGACTCGCTGTGCATTTAGATGTTTATCTCTTTAGTTTTCTAGTGAATTTTTTAGTGTTTTAACTCCGTCCTAAAGGAAGCACTAAAATTTCGGAGATCTTCCCTTTAGAGTAGAGAGAAAAATCGATGAAATTATTCAAAATGCACAACAGGTTAATCTATATATTCAAAACTAGGCCCAGCGGCAAGTCCATTTTTACCTGGAATTTTCATGAGCTCTTGCGCTTTGTATTTCATATCAAACATGATCATAATCCCTTCTCGTAAAACCTCTGGTTTTCCATTACATCCTTTATCAAGATTATCGAGGAGATTACAATACGTTTTATTGAAATCATACATTTTTTGATATACTTCAGAATCTTTTGGATAGTCTTCCATTTTTGGATTATCATTCATCAGATAAACATCATCCCAATCAATATCTATTTCTTCACCAGTAGGAAGTCCTCCATTTGGACTATCTCTATGAGCAGAATCTGTCGGTTTGTAAAAACGACCATATTGTACTTCTTTAAATCGGAAGTAATGTGCATATTCTTCTACATCTGCGCCAAACCATAGGTATTCTTCTTGACCTTCTCCATAAGGCTCAGCAAAAATAGACCCAAAGCTTCCTTCACCTTGATCTACAATTTCATCTATTACAGCTCTTGCATCTTCTATACTATGTACGTTGATGATACTTCCTCCAGCACCATAATAGTGCTCTGGCGTTACTTGTTGGGTTTTTCCTGTAAAAATAGTTTTCCCTTTCTTCTGGGCTTCGGCTTCTAATGTTTCTATTTGTTCCATCACGGCCTCATAAAAAGCACCTATCGAGTGGTATTCTATCTCTCCGCTATTTACACGTAACTGTACTTTAACTTCACGTTCTTCATCGCCTGGATGTTCTATTTTACAAAACACACGTACTTGTTCTTTGGTGAGCGATGTTAAGTTAATGATAAGGTCTTTATCTACATTACCAGGCAATCTCGTAGGATATGATGGTATAAAAGGTTTGCCTTTTACTTTTCCAATAATAGGACTTCCTCCAATGGAGTTGATCAAATTTGCCACCATGACCATGTGTAACATTTCTTCAATAACAACACTTTTTACAATTTCTGCTGCCATTAAATTCTTTCCTTCTTTGATAGAATATAAAGCACATAAATATGGAGGAATGGTCGAATGTTCTAGCTCCATGGCAGTTTGAAGGTTTTCTTTCAAATCTTCTAATGTTGCTGTTTTTTTAGTTGTTGCGGGTGCTGCAGCACCTCTAAGCATTGTTTTAGGGGATTTTTTAGCCTCCTCTTCCTGTTGTTGCTTATGTTTAAGACGACTATTAAGTTGTTGACGTCTTGGATTATTATTATGTTGATATGAATTGCTCATGATTATTTTTTATCTAAGTGTTTAAGAATAGCTTCTGCAGCCTTAAAAGTTAATGCAGACATGGTAAGGGTAGGGTTTGAAGTCCCTAATGTTGGCATATTACCACATCCTATCAAATATAAATTGTCATGATCCCATGTACGCTGATCTGGATTAACTACAGAATTATCAGGTTTTGTTCCCATTCTATGCGTTCCTACAATATGTCCAGCACCCCAGAAATTATACCCTTTTCCATTATATTCTACATAGTCAGGATCAAGATCTTGACTATAGCTCGTATGGTCTTCAATGTTAGCTTCTTTAAAGATTTGATCTGATACCTTTACAGCAGCTTCCAATGATTTATTCATATACTCATTGGTATGATAATGAACGATAGGGCGATAGTTACCTATAGGATCTTTGTATTTTTCATCAATTGTTACTCTATTCTCAGGATCTGGAATTTGCTCGCACTCAAAATGTAGCAGTACTTGTCTAGTAAGGACATCATTTAAGTGATTTTTCAATTCTTTACCAAGCATATTTTGACTCAGTGCGTTACTTAAGTCTGACCCAGGAGAGAATACGGGCCAAGCCCATCCCCAATTGTCTACTGGAGAAATCCACGCGGCATGGTTTTTTCTAAAAGCCCCATCTCTAAAAGTAGGGATATTCGTTGTAGATCCAGGTCCTCGATATGGATATGATTTTTTAGGCATTAATCCCCAAGTGAGTAGTACCCAATGATCCATCAGATTACGACCTACTTGATCACTCGAATTTGCAATACCAGAAGCCAATAAGATCTTAGCATTTTCTATAGCACTAGCTCCTAAAACATATATTTTTCCTTTGGCAACATATGTGTTATATACAACATCATCGCCTGTATCAAAGGTTTTATATTCTATACCTGTTACTTTTTCACCTTTTTTATCGACGAGTACTTTTGAAGCTACGGCCTGTGTTTTAATATCTAGATGATCGCCAACAGCTTTCCGTAGTGTTTTTAAAGCATTGTACTTTGCTTGTACTGGACAGATAGGAACACAACTTGCATTTCCTTCACAACGTAAACCAACATTAGGGCTCCAAATAGCGCCTGCTTGTTGATACCTATTTGTAGGCGTGCTTTTTTCTAGTACTAATTTTTTTCTTCTTCTATCCCATTTAATGTCACTGTATTGATATTCAGGACAAGGAATAGAATTTCGACCTTGTGGGGTGCTTACAAATTCTATTTTATATTTTTTACCATTTAGTTTTACGACAGAATCACCCCCTTTTTTCATCTCTTTCATAAAGACTTGATCGAGATAACTTTGTGGTATTTTCTCCATTGGAAACTCATAGTTTCCATAATAGTTTTTAGTAACACCAGGACCTTTTTGTTCTTTAACACTACCCGAAACACCTATTTCTAGTTCTGCCATTTCATAGTAGGGTTTTAGATCATCGTAAGTAAATGGCCAATCAACACCTACACCGTATTTAGTTTTCATTTGAAAATCATTAGGTAACATTCTAGGGGTTGTTCCTAACCAGTGCATGGTCGTTCCTCCAGGTCCTCGCCAGTTATCACTTCCAAATGGTAATGGCCCCGCTTGTACCAAATAGTCTCCTTTTGTACTAGGTTCTGTAGGGCTAGGGATGGTTTCTATATTGATCACATCTATAGACGGAGCATCTTTTAAATTTGGATATGGAGAGTTAGGAACTTTCGCGGAAGCGTTAAAAAACGTTTCCATATAAGTCATATAATTGTAATAAGCTCCATTACTTTTCATGGATGCTCCTGCGGTAAGCCCAGCTTCCAGGATAAGTACACTTTTACCTGCTTGCGTCAATGTCTTTGCCATGATAGCTCCAGAAATTCCTGACCCTACGATGACTACGTCGTATTCTTTTTCTTTCATAGCAATTATTTTATGTTTCCTTTTGAGTTAATTGGTTCTTTTGCCCATGAACCATATCCGGGTTGTTTTGCACCTGGAGGATGTGTCTCGGCGGCATCCCAAATAAGACCTTGCACATATGCTTGCCCTTTGGTATACCCATCTATAGAAATGATATTCCCATTCCACTCTCCTGTGTACCACATAGTGACTATTTGAGTAACGAGTGTGTTGAATTTTGAGTAAGGCAAAAAGCGAGATTTAACGGCACTGATAACAGCATCTTCATCAGGACCAAAGGTGTCTACGATGTCTTTAGATTCCATTAAAAAGGACTGTAGGGTACTTGAATCGTCTGCATTTACATACTGATTTACAGTATACCTGTAGTATGGGTCTAACATTCCAGTACCTAGTAGATCGGCTTTTTCAAAGCCAGTTAGGTATGCCGAAATTTCTAATAAGATTTCAGGCCCATTGTTATTTTCTTTCATAATAAACTGGTTATGAATCGAAAATACTTTTTTTAAGAATGATTTTTATAGGTATTTATACGGGTATTTTTGATGATAATTAATGCAGTTACCTTTTAAAATAACGCATGTATATGTTTTTTGAATATTTTTTATACGCTTTCGCGAAAGCGTATACTGTAAACGTGTCAATATTAGCAGTAGTATCTGTTATTCATTTTGAGTGATTTTATTGAATTTTCCAAAATCTTAAAAGGAATACTGACAATTTTTTTGTTATTCCTTCAAGATTGAGATTAAAATTTCACAAGGGGATGAGAGTAACGAACATCTAAGTGCACAAAGGGTTAATGGTTTTTTGAGATATAATTTTCATAGGAAAATTCACAAACTTGCATGTTGATACACTATCTATTATCACATCAATAGTAATGGCATATTACTCAACTCGTTGTGTATTTAGACAAAACAATTGATATTATCCTATCAATCTCTATTATTTACCTCAAATCCTAAAGAAAAGTAATGAAGATTTCTCCGATTCACCATTTAGGGAGGAGGAAATCAAGAAATCTATTCAGAATGCACAACAGGTTACTTAATTATTCACTAATCCATTGTTAAGTAATAGATGACTAAAAGGTGTAACATTATATTCGTTTTTTTTTTAGAACCTAAATACATTTTTCTTCTGAAATATGATCGAAAAACAACCGATTCGATTTCAGTAACAACACATGAGGAAGTATTTTTATCTTTAATTTAAAATATAAATAATATGTTAAAATCCTACAAACTATTACTTGTTGTATTTGTTGTTGCTTTTACTTCTTCCCTAAGTGCACAAGACTATGGTATACTTATCAAAAATCACTTAGAGACCAATAAAAGTGTCTTCGGAATTACGGATCAAGATATTTCAGGATTAACTGTCCAAAATGAAGTATTTAGTAAGAAAAGCAATACAACTCATGTGTATGCTATCCAAAAAATAAATAACATCGAAATTTTTAATAGTGTTGTAAATGTCGCTTTTAGGAATGGTACTATCATTCATGTGGCAAATAACTTACAAAGTGATATCTCCTCTAGAGTAAATGTAGTTTCTCCAGTATTGTTGCCTATTCAAGCAGCTTCTAATGCAGCAACTTCTTTAGGTCTGGGGAATGCTAATTTTTCAGTAGATCAAACCATTTCTTCACAAGAATTTATTTTAACACAAGGTGGTGTATCTTTAGAAAAAGTCCCAGTGAAATTGGTATATCAACCTACTGAGAGTAATGAGATCAAACTCGCTTGGGATATTAGTATTCATACTACAGATGCTAGGCATTGGTATAGCGTACGTATAGATGCACTTAATGGGGAACTTCTTCAACAACATGACTGGGTAGCAAATTGTACTTTTGAAGCTCATGGACATGAAGTATCATCATTTCCTAATAAAATAGAAGTTTCGAATGTTAGTTTTCAAGAAGAAATCACTTCCAGAGAACTTTTAGCAGGAGAACAGTATAACGTATTTCCATTTCCTTTAGAGAGTCCTAATCATGGAGGTGAAGTACTAGTTACAGACCCTCAAAATTTAACAGCATCTCCTTTTGGATGGCATGATACAAACGGCGCAGAAGGTGCCGAATTTACCATCACTAGAGGAAATAATGTATATGCATATGATGATATTAATGATTCTAATTCACCAGGGAGTTCTCCTGATGGAGGTTCAGAATTAAGTTTTAATTTTGAATATAACTTTAATACATCACCTATAAACAATTTGGATGCGGTTACTACTAACCTGTTTTATTGGAATAACGTACTACATGATGTATTGTATCAATATGGTTTTGATGAAGAAAGTGGAAATTTTCAAGAAAATAATTATGGAAACGGAGGAGGACAAAGTGATTCCGTGAATGCAGAATCTCAAGATGGAGGAGGGTTAAATAATGCTTTTTTTGGAACACCACCAGATGGTGTAAATCCAAGAATGCAAATGTTTCTATGGAATGCTTCAGGACCTCCTGGGGAATCACTTACAATAAATGGAGGTTCTCTTGATGGATCTTACATAGGTATACCTGCAAATTTTGGAGATTCATTACCAGAAGATACACCGCTAGTTGGAGATCTCTCTTTAGTGCAAGATGACGATGCAGGAAACTCTACAGATCCTTTAGATGCTTGTGATACTATTATAAATGGAACGGATTTAGATGGGAAGGTTGTTGTTATAAGAAGAGGTGAATGTGAATTTGGAGTAAAGATATTAGCTGCAGAAAACGAAGGAGCTATTGCTGTTATAATGGTAAATAATGATGCGGGAGATCCTATCACTATGGGACCAGGTACCGTTGGAGATCAAGTGTCAATTCCTAGTATCATGGTAAGTCAGTCTGATGGAGAAGCTATCATTGCAGCATTGGAAGGGGGAGAGACTATTAATGTTTCTTTAATGAATGGAGGTCCTTTTATGTTAGATGGAAGTGTAGATAATGGAATTATCGCTCATGAATATGGTCACGGACTTTCTAATAGATTAACGGGAGGAGGTAATAATGTAGGATGCTTGCAAAATGCAGAGCAGATGGGAGAAGGATGGTCTGATTATATTGGATTGATACTTACTATGACCTCAGCAGATACCGCTGAACAAGGAAGGGGTATTGGAACATACGCTATCGGACAACCTATAGATGGACAAGGAATTAGACCTGCACAATATAGTACTGACTTTTCTGTAAACTCATTAACATACGATGACGTAAATAATCCAAATATATCTCAGCCTCATGGAATAGGAACTGTTTGGGCAACAATTCTTTGGGATATGACTTGGGCTTTTATAGATGAGTATGGTTTTGATGAAGATTTTTATAATGGAACAGGAGGAAATAATATCGCTCTTCAATTAGTAGTAGATGGATTAAAGTTACAATCTTGTAGTCCTGGTTTTGTAGACGGTAGAGATGGTATTCTTGCCGCTGTCGAAATGAATACAATAATTCCTGAAGACGAGAAAGATTTTGCAACTTGTACGATATGGAACGTATTTGCTACACGTGGTGTTGGCTTTAGTGCTGAACAAGGAAGTTCTAATAACAGATTTGATCAAACGGAGGCTTTCGATCTTCCTAGTGATGTTATTGAGAGTTGCGAAGATTTATTAAGTGTCAATGAAAATGATTTAGACACTGTATTTAGCATATTCCCTAATCCTTCAAATGGTGAAATTACTGTGAATGTAGCTGGTACATTTGGAGAAGGTCAAATCCGTATTTACGATATGAACGGTAGAGAAGTGTATAATAAACCTGCCACACTTCAGGGTAGGGTATCTGTAAATGCTACAGATTTATCTAGAGGTGTATATATTATAAATATCATAAATGATAGTAGTAATTATACATCTAAACTTATTATTGAATAAGCACCACAAATTATAATAAGTATAAAAGCTAGTTTTAATAGACTAGCTTTTTTTATGCTTTTCTATTGTCTTTTTTATACGCTTTCGCGAAAGCGTGTAACCGCTATTTAATAATAAGGTACCAAAGTATATAATTAGGATGCTAAAAATGCAACCGATAGTAAATAGGAAGGTATACTATATTTTAGAAAGGATTAGAAAGGTATTCGTATCCCCAAAAACCATTAATTTATCTATTAATTTTTGAAGATCAAGCTGACTTTTAAGAAGTACTTTTAAATGAATATTTTGACTTCCCGTAATTCTATGTGCTTCAACTACTTCTGGCAGTATTGCTACTTGTTGAATAACATGTTTTAATTGTCCTTGAAATACCTTAAGAAGAATAAAAGCTTCAATGTCGTACCCTAGTTTTCGTTGATTTATCTCTATGCTATACTTTTCAATCACCTCATTATCTTCCATTTTTTGAATTCGCTCACGAACCGCCGAAGGAGATAAATTTATTTTCCTACCTAAATCTGCAAAAGATAATCGTGAATTCTCTTTTAAAATAGCTAAAAGCTTGTTGTCAATAGAATCTATCATTTGTTTTTGCGCTTAAATTGTTAAATTAAAGTTGATTCATTTGTCAATATTTAATAAACCTGATGAATCAATTTCTATATGCAATATACTACATGTAATTTTAAAATATCCAGATTTGGATAGCTGAACACATAGAAAATGTAATAATTTAATCACAAATAATATAATGAATACCGCATTTCACTTCGCATTTAAAGTAAAAGACATCCAAAGTACTATAAGGTTTTATCATGATATATTAGGATGTGAAAAAGGAAGAGAAACAGAAAATTGGGTAGATTTTAATTTTTTTGGTCATCAGCTCTCTGCACATGTCTCTAAGAATAGGCCTCCATTAGACTTTTGTGGTTTTGTAGAAGAACTTAAAGTTCCTATCCCTCATTTTGGGTGTGTTTTAGAACACAAGGATTTTGAAATTATAAAAGAACGATTACAGAATAATGGATTAGACTTTATTATAAAACCTCAAGATAGATATAAAGGATTAGGTGGAGAACAGCAAACCATGTTTGTATTAGATTTTAGCGATAACCCTTTAGAATTTAAAAGTTATAAGTACTCAAAAGGAATTTTTGCTAATTGAATTAAATCCATTTAAAATCAAAGATTTAAGCTGTTAATTTACTAATCTATTTTCTATTTCTTAATCATAATAATAGCATATACCTTATGTGATTTATAGGATAGATATAGTTTGTAAGGTAGCTTTTATATAACACTTAATACACAAACCAAGAACATAAATATTATGATAAATAGATTAAGGAAAACCAACGTGATAATAGTTTTCTTAGTATTTCAAACTTTAACTAGCTTAATATATAGTCAAGAAACCGAAAGACAGCATATGGCTAAGCTATCTTTCTTAATTGGAAATTGGTCTGGTACTTCTTATTCATTTAAAAAAAGCGACACCACAAAAATTAAAGTTAACGAAAGTGTAAATTATATTTTAGATGGAAATGCGATTACTTTAGATGTAATCTCTTCAGCTGTTCAACTTCATACACTTATAACATATAGTTTAGAAGATAGTTGTTATTATTATCAACCTACAAGTAAAACCGAAAGCTATGAGAAGTCAAAAGGGTATTATGAAGATGGTAAATTTGTAGTTCAATTTAATGCTAAAGGTCGACTTACTTTTGAGAAGACAAAAAATGGTGAATTTCATGAATATGGAGAAAGATTGAAAGATGGTGTTTGGGAAAAATATTTTGAAGATATTTTACAACCAGTTCCTTCTAACTATTTTTTTTCTGCCAAAAAAGAAAAAATCACAAAAGAATATATAGATCCAATTACTGCATTGACAAATGTAGTTTCTGTAGAATATGAAAATTTTAAAAACATATACATAGCTGGTCAAGTAGGTACTGGAGATACTAAAGAAGCACAGCTTGAAACAGCTTATAAATCCATTGAAAAGCGCTTAGCACAAGCTGGTGCTTCCTTTTCTGATTTGGTAGAAATGAAAATTTATATTGTTGATTATGATCCAGATAAAGATTTAGATATGTTTTTTAGAGTAAGAGAAAGACTCTATGGAGACATGAAAATGCCACCAAATGTATTTATTGGAATCTCTTCACTTTATAGCAGGGAGAAATTGATTGAATTATCGGGAACAGCAGTACTTATCAAATAAAAAAAATACCTTATTATTAATTAGTATAGTAAGATGAAAAATAACACAAAAATTTATCGTGTTTACGTGTTCATAGTCGCTTTTATAATGTTGCCTAATTTAATTTTTAGCCAAACCTCTGAAGTTAAAACTTTAAAAAAGCAAAATATAGGAGGTGGGGCTAATTGGAATTACTCCGAAGCAGTAAAAATATCTGATTATTCTGAATTATTATTTATAAGCGGACAAGTTCCAGTTACTATTGACGATAAAGTGCCTGATGATATTAAAGATCAATGTGATGTTGCCTGGTCAAACATTGAAGCTCAGTTAAAAAAAGCAGATATGACTTCAAAAAATCTCGTTAAAGTTACGTTTTTTGTATCTGATAGAAAATATCTACATGCAATAGGTGAATTAAGAGAACAAAAGCTCCTGAAAATAAAACCAGCTATGACTATCATAATAACTGGAATCTATAATCAAGATTGGTTGTTAGAAATTGAGGCTATTGCCGCTAAATAGTGTTGCAGTATATAATAAAGCACATAAATTATATTCATTTCAAACTTTAATAATAATTCCTTGGAGTTTAAAAAACCTACATACTCAAAAGATTTTTTTTTACTAATTAATTTTAAAAAATATGAAACTAACTAAAAATGTATATATGCTAATATCATTACTAGTAATGATATCATTTACTAGCTGTGATGATGACACGAATGCGTCTACTGATGATGAGATAGGAGATACAAGTAATTTTATAGAAATAGCTATAGTTCATCATATATCAAGAGATGATAATGGAGAAAATGCGGTAACAAATACTGAGAGAATAGACCTTATGATGAGTTACTTGAATACTAATTTTAACGCTTGGGGAATACAATTTAGGACAAAACAAATAGAATATCTTGATCATACAGAATGGAATATACAATTTGTTAAACAAGATGATTTTATAGAGCAACGTGTTCTAGAACCTTTTGAAGATCCAAATAGTTTAAATATTTTCTACTTTAATGAAATAGGGAATAGGATTAATGGTGTAATCACAGGTACACTAGGTGCTACTGCATTGTTCCCAGATCAAGGAAACAATGTTAAATTGAGTGTGTCTGCATTTGCTACTGAAAATACCGCAACACTTACTCATGAAATTGGTCATTATTTTGGATTATATCATACAAGTGATGATTTTACAGATGCAAATGGTAATTTAGAATTCGTTAATGGTTCTAACTGTGAAACTGCAGGAGACTTTATATGTGATACTCCAGCATCGCCAGATTTGAATGATTCCAATATAAATGAACCTACCTGTAATTACATAGGAACTGAAACAGATAGTAATGGAGATCTTTATATGCCAGATACATTTAATTTTATGACACAATGGGCAGGTACTGATACAAACGGATTATTGTGTAGGCGTAGATTTTCTAATGGTCAAGTAGAAAAAATGATAGACGTATTAAATACCGAGAGGTCTTACTTGCAATAATCTTATATTTGAAAGAAATGTTTTGATATAGTTATGGAAGAAGTATTCTATGATGAGTTCGAATTAGAAGATGTAGAAATAGTAAGATTAGATGGATATGATAATTCAAATTATTTAGTAAAAAGTAAACAAGGGAATTATATTTTTAAAACCTACCCTAAGGAGGAAGAATTATATGATTTTGTTGTGGCAGAAAATGCATTATTGGAATATCTTAAGTCTATTAATAATAAGAACTGTCCTCAGCCTATACCTTTTAAAGATACGTCATATGTAAAGGTGATGCATCTTAATGGGAAAGATCATGTTTGTAGAATGTTATCTTTTTTAGAAGGTGATTTTTTAGGAGACACACCTCCTTCTGAAACAGTATATAGATCACTCGGAAATTTTCTAGCAAGACTAGATCTATCTCTACAAAGCTTTTCAAATTATACAATTAAATCAAGAAAATGGGAATGGGATATTGCATCTCTGGAGTTAAATGCAAAATATATACAAGACATTCCGAATGCTAAAGATCGAAGTATTGTAAACTACTTTTTTCAACAATATGATGCAAATGTGAGACCGATCTCACAAAGATTAAGAAAGCAGATCATTCATAATGACGCTAATGAATGGAATGTGTTGGTCCAAAATAACGAAGTGTCTGGCATTATTGATTTTGGTGATGTCGCTTATACCTATCTTATTAATGAATTAGCTGTTGCAATTACCTATGCGTGTTACGATAAAGAAGATCCTATACAATGGGCTTGTTTTATCTTAGAAAGCTATCATAGTACATTACCTATAGTAGACATTGAAGTTTCTGTTTTATATTACCTCATAGCGGCAAGGCTATGTATAAGTGTTTGTAATTCTGCACATTCAAAAAAAGTAGACCCTGATAATACGTATGCATCAGTAAGTGAAAAATATGCTTGGGGAATGTTGTATCGTCTATTAGAGATAAATCCTATCTATGCTGAAAATGAATTTAGGAAAGCGATTGGTCTTTCTATGAAACAACCTTTTAGAGTAGATGAAGTTTTACAGAAACGAAATAAAAATATAAGTGCTATTTTATCTGTTAGTTACAATGAGCCTATCTATATGGTGAAGTCGACTTTTCAATATATGTATGATGCTTATGGGAATACTTTTTTAGACGCTTATAATAATATTCCGCATGTGGGACATTCACATCCTACAGTAGTAGCAGTTGGTCAAAAGCAAATGGCTACGTTAAATACAAATACAAGATACCTTTATGATAATCTTTCTCAGTATGCAGAACGGTTAGCTGCTAAATTTCCTGCGTCTTTAAATAAAGTATTTCTTGTAAACTCGGGAAGTGCTGCAAGCGATCTCGCTATCCGATTGGCAAAGTCATATACAAACCGTGAAAAGATCATGGTAATGGAATCTGGTTATCATGGTAACACACAAACTTCGATCGATATTAGTGATTATAAATTTAATAATCCAAAAGGGCAAGGTCAGAAAGAGTATATTATTAAAACACAAATTCCTAATACGTATAACGGCAAATACACAAGTACAGATAAGGAGGTTGGAAAGCTATATGCAGAAGAAGCAATACAACAAATAACAGATGCGGAGCATACGATTGCTGCTTTTATATGCGAACCTGTCGTAGGATGTGCTGGTCAAATCCCAATAGCAAAAGGCTATTTAGCACCGGTTTATAAAGCTATTAGGGCACAAGGAGGTGTTTGTATAAGCGATGAGGTTCAAACAGGATTTGGACGTTTAGGAAGTCATTTTTGGGGTTATGAAACACATGGCGTAGTACCAGATATTGTGATCATGGGAAAACCCATAGCAAATGGTCATCCCATGGGTGCTGTAATCTGTACAGATGAAATAGCAGCATCCTTTGAAAAAGGAGTAGAGTTTTTTAGTTCCTTTGGAGGGAATCCAGTTTCTTGTGCTATTGCTACTGCAGTCTTAGATGTGATAGAAGAGGAAGCGCTACAAGAAAATGCAGAAGAAGTAGGAGTGTATTATAAAAATGGTCTTAAAGAGCTACAAAAAAAATATAAATGCATAGGAGATGTTCGAGGTTCGGGATTGTTTTTAGGCATTGAGATTGTATTTGAAAATACTACAAAACCAAATACAGATTTAGCTGCTAATATTAAAAATAGAATGCGCAATCGAGGTATTTTGATTAGTACAGACGGTCCTTACAATAATGTATTAAAATCAAAACCTCCGTTATGTTTTACCAAAGAAAATGTAGATGAGGTCATACATGCCCTAGATGAAATATTACTCTCATAGTTTTTGAAAATTATTAATTAATTTATCTTAAATGAATTGCGTTATTTTGCTATTCCTAAATTTCTTTTACTTATAAGATGTTTTGAATAGTTAATATGTAATTAATAATACATGTATTTTTTAGTTTTATTGATAATTATTAATTAAAAATGTTAAATCTATTCTAATTTTATAATTAAAAACCTGTTTCAATTTTAAAATAATAGAAAAACCAACGATTCTATTTTAAGAAAACTTTAAGAGTATGTAGTTTTAATAAACTTAATTCGTTACTAATCAAAACTTTATTAAAATGAAAACAAATTTAAAATCAATTTTTCTTTTATTGGCAGGAACTACTTTCTTTTTGTTAAGCTGTGATCGAGATGAAATTTCTATTGAAGAAGATGCAAATCTTGTAACAGATTCTTCACAAGAAGTAGTAGACAAATTTACCCCTCAAGAACCCGTAACAGATCAAAAAATATTAGATCTTATTAGAACTCTTGAAATCGATTCAGGCGATGTAACAAAAGGAGATTTCCATTTGCCAGACGGGACTGTAGAACAGCGTATTTACATTGGTCATGATATTGTTACTACAGAAGCAGAACTTAAAGCAATGCAATTTGTAGAAGATCAAAGTCGTCAGTACCGTACATTTAACTTAGTAACGGGTAATAACCGAACTATTGATATTTTAGGGTATGTAAACAATGATCAATTTTCACTCAGTAATAATGAAAGAACTGCATTGCAGTGGGCAGTAAATAATTACAATCGTCTTAGCGGAGTTACATTACAATTTAATCTAACGTTTGGATCCAATTTCCAAGCGGCAGATATGGTTGTTTATGATAATTCAGCAAACAGACCTACTGATTCCGGAGGTCAAGCTGGATTTCCTAGTTCAGGACGACCATTTAAATTCGTTCAAATATTTGGTATAGGAAATGCACCTTTAAATACTATAGAGCATGTAATTACACATGAAATAGGACATTCAGTAGGTTTTAGACATACAGACTTTTTTAATAGAATTAGTTGTCCTGCAAATTTACAAGGAAACGAGGGTTCAGGATCTGATGGAGCTGTACATATTGGAGGGACGCCTACGGGGAATGACTTTACCTCTATAATGAACGCTTGTGTAAGAGGAGGTACAGATGGAGAATTTAATGCGAATGATATTACTGCACTTAGAAATATTTACTAAGCTAGTTTAGTATTGTAATATTTTAAAAGTTATACTAAAACGCTTCCTAATTAAGGGAAGCGTTTTTTATGTATATGCTTTCGCGAAAGCGTTTAAAAAATGACTACGCTTGGAATCAATATTAAAATAAAAATACCAAGTTATCTATTTTGTATTTGCACAGATCTAAATAATAAGATGTTTTTAAGTTATTATAATATAACTTATGCCTGTTTGGGAGTATCAGTTTATTTTTATCTAAATAACTACTATTTATGAAAAATACAGTTAGAATAGTAATTAGTATGTATTCATATAAAAAGTGACTGTCTAAAAGTCTAGATAGTCACTTTTTATATTGAAAGGATTTTTAATTCCTTGATAATTATTTTTTTAAAAGAATCAATAATTTCTACGATTATTCTTTAATCATTTTAAATGTGCCTACTTGGCCATTTGAAGTCACTTCAAGAATGTAAACTCCTGTTTTTAAATTAGAAATATCTATATTTGAGGTGGTTGAATTAACCGTTTGTGATTTAACCTTTTGTCCTAAAAGGTTATAGATGGAAATCTTTTCTACCGCTACCGTAGAGCTAATCGTTACTGCATTTTGAGTTGGATTAGGAAAGAAATTAAAATTTTCAAAAGTATTTTCTCCTATATGAAGAGCTTCACAATTTCCAAAATAGAATTGCGCTACTGTTTCTATGAGGACATTATCGAGATTTTGTAATTCTATTCGTTCAAGAGGTTCTTCTGTTGTAAAACCAACAAATTGTGCAACATTACTTGCATCAAAAGTAATAGTTTCTAATAATCCTGATGTTATTCCAAATATTCTA
Organism: uncultured Dokdonia sp.; assembly: GCF_947492815.1. Taxonomy (GTDB): domain Bacteria; phylum Bacteroidota; class Bacteroidia; order Flavobacteriales; family Flavobacteriaceae; genus Dokdonia. The sequence goes on along the minus strand of NZ_CANLOB010000012.1, from coordinate 11,697 downwards.
ATATCGATAAGACCTTCTCCTATTGGAGAGTACAAATCAAACCCTACACTAGTTACTGAAGTATCTGCTGTGAAATTTACAATTGTAGATGAAAAAAAATTGTCTGATGATACTCCTGGATCTTCAATCCCAAAAAATGGACCACTATTAATAAATATCATTGTAGCTCCAACATCAGCTCCACTATTTGTAAATACAACATCTTCTTGTATTTCTCCAGATGGAAAGCATTCGTCACCCGCAGCACTTATAGCGATTCCGCACCCTTCAAAATCCTCGTTAGGACCTCCAGCAAAATCTTCAAAAGTTAAAAACTCCCCATTGGCGCAGTTCGCAAGATATTCTTCTTTAGTTGCAAATAATGTTATATTTTCAGGTTGATTGTTAAGTGTATTTCTACTAATTGAAGATGTTGGACTCTCCAAATTATGCAAGCCATTCTCTATATATTCTGAAGCTGTTGTTGGTTGTTGTCCAAATGCTGTTAAGGCAGTTAAAGATGCCAAAAGTGTAATTTTTTTCATAATTGTAGTTTATTTGTAGGATAATATAAGTGATTGTTAGGCTCTTTATTTTAGTTTTAGAATTGTAAGCCTAGAAATTATTTTCTAAAAACATATAGTATACTATGTGATTAAAATTAGATAAGAAATTTACTGTCGTGAAAGTGTTTGTGTGAAATAATTCATACAAAACAATTGAAATCATGGTTTTTTAAGTAAAAAACCATGATTTCAATTGAAATAAAAATAACATGCTAAAAGTATAATAGATGCAATAGATATTTTGACTATTTATTGTATTGAATTTGATACACGAATGATCGTAAGGTAAATTAATTTGAAAAGTGCATTCAATTTTTTATTATATGTAATACCGTTACATCTATTTTAATTCAAAGGGAATGAGCATATATCATTTTTCCGATTTATTAAAGGATAAATTACCTTTATTCATATCTAAAATTTAATAAAATGGTAAGGCAACTACTTATATTTTTTCTAATAGTAATCTCTACGAATTGCCTAAAGGCTCAAGCACCTTATAATGGGACTATTTTTTTTGATTCAGATATTATTACTTCAGAAGATCCTTCTGCAATTTTAAGTACTACATATATAGGACAAGATGTTGTGGTGATGTTTGATAGAAGAGTAAATGATTGGGTAACCGTGAATGCTTTTTTGTTTGATGTAGTTTGGGATGATGGATTAACAAGTGTTGCTCAAGTTAATAGCGAGTTTGGTAGTGTCGCTAATGCTATTATTGAAGCAGAAAAATATGCATTTTTAATTGGACAATTGCCTACAGCTTTGAGAGTAGATGTAGATGAAATATGGATTCATCAAGGAACAGAACTTTTTGGAGGAGGAAATAATTCTATACTCATTCATACTGGACAAACTGTTCTATATGAAAACGATGGAATCCTTGAAGAAACATTAATACATGAGGCTAGTCATACATCACTAGATGCAATACATGCAGCATCTAACGGATGGATAAGTGCTCAAAATTTAGATGATGAATTTATTTCTACCTATGCGGAAGCAAACCCAACCACAGAAGATATAGCTGAGAGTTTTTTGACATGGTTGGCTGTTAGGTATCGAGCTGATGTGATTTCCAGTCAAGATTATAATACCATTACTCAAACAATTCCAAACAGGTTAAGTTATTTTGATACTATTGGTTTTGATCTATATCCATTTGACTCTGCGTTGAGTGTCGAAAATTTTGAATCAGAAGATTTGAAAGTATATCCAAATCCAAGTAGTACATACATTCAAATCGAAACAAATGGATTAATAGTTCAAGACATTAAATTGTATACGATACTTGGTCAAGATTATACATCTTACATTAGACTTGAAGATACTAAAATTGATATTTCTAACTTGTCAGTAGGTGTATACTTTTTAAAGTTGAACGGAAAAACTCATAAAATAATAAAGAACTAATTACTCTTTTTTAGATACTTAGTTACAATCACCACCTGTTGTCCATTAATTTTTCCTTCAATATGCTCAGCATTATCGTGTACGAGTGTAATGTTACGCATAAAAGCTCCTCGTTTTGCAGTGAAATTAGCACCTTTAACATCAAGATCTTTTATAAGAACAACACTATCTCCATGAGATAGACGTGCGCCATTAGAATCTTTATGGATGATTGTATGCTCATCTTCTTCAATATGTTCTCCTGTTGCTTCTGCCCATGCTTGTGTATCTTCTTCCAGATACATCATATCTAGTAAGTCTTGTGGCCAACCTTCTTTTTTAAGTCTGTGAAGCATACGCCAAGCAATTACCTTTACAGCATCTACTTCGCTCCACATGCTATCATTCAGACATCTCCAGTGATTAGAATCCATCGTATCTGGAGCTGCTATTTGTTCAGCGCAATTTGAGCATATTAGAATTTGTGCCTCCTTAGGAATAACGGTATAGGGTTGTAATCCTTCATCACTGCTACACAACTCACATATGGTACTTCTTTTTTGTAATTCTCTTAAATTGCTCATGTATATTCAGGTTGTTATAAGCGCGAAGAAACAAAAAAATATTAATGCATCTTTATATGCTAGATCGTTTTTTAAAAAAGAATATAGAATTAGAGAAATAGACTAGAAAATGAGATTTCTAACTTTCTTTTATTTTAATTCTAAAATTTCAAATTCATGTTTCATATAAAACTCTTCTTTCATTGATACTTTAGGAGTATAATACTCTTTTTCTAATAACGCTGTCAATTCGTCAATTTGTGTATCGCGAAACATAAATATATTTTTTTGATTTACTTGATAGTTACTCGTCGATTCGCCTATAGAGTTTAAGTATCCTGCAACGATCATTCTTTCGAATATTTCTTTAAAGAGTTTTTTATCTTTTTTAAATAATGTTTGGCAATCATACCAAATGAAAATTCGATTTTCAGGTTCAGTTTCAAAGTTTAAAAGGACATCATAAATTGCATGACTATTTCTACCCATCTCAAAACCCCATGGAATACTTCGGCATAATTGATAACAGTAGTCATTAATAGATTTTATGTGTTCTCCAAAGAGTGGACAGATTTCAGTATTTCCTTTTTTTGCAATTTCCTGAATTACATTAGTCCCGAACCATTGAAGAGGAGAATAGCCGGTTTGCTCAAATTCAGGCTTTGTGATACAAATTAAATTGGAAGAAAGAGCCAATCTCACCCCTTCTTGAATCCAGTCAAATTCTGATATTTCTCCCAATTTTAATTTTATCATTTCCTACTTTTTTCCAAATCATAAATTTCCCTAGCCAATTGAGCTAAAAATGGAATACCTACAGCATCATATTCATAGGTGTCGTCATTAAAAATACCATTATCATTCACGAGTATGGTAGCAGAAAGTAAAAACTGAATGTGCTCTTTTTCGTCAACGACATAAGCCGTTTCGGTCAAAGTTCCATACGCATAGCCCACTTTATTACATATTTTGATGTGATCAGGAATCGTATCTTTTGTATCTCCATACAAGAAGAACTTCACATAACTGTCATAATACGTATCTACATCATACTTTGCATTTCGCGGAAGCGTATACATTGATTTTTGAATACGTACTTTATCTGTATAGGAAATATCAAAACGCTCATCTTTGTCAAATTGATCTTCAAAAAACAAACGCTTCATGAGTTGATGTTGCGATTGTAATGGAAAATAATTCTTCTCCGTAAAATCAAAAGGTGTCTGAATAAGGTTCCCATCTTTAATATAGCCATTTCCTTTATGTTGATTTCTAATAGAGACTTTAGTTATGGGTTGATCTACTAGATTTTCTAAGGCAACAATCTCTCCTTCATATGATGGAAAGAACTTAATGGTGCCTCTTTCAGGAATAGCAGCTTTTCCTGTAGAAAGGCGATGTGAAATACGCGTAGGAGAGAGGTCTAATTCCTTAAGACGTTTGTTTATATAATCTCTCCCTAACATATCATATAATCTATTATAAGCTTCATTATCGCTCACGGCGAAAATTTGACGTATATCATCTGCAACACTATGTAATACAGAATCTCTTGCTGAAATATAAGGAGTATCTAAGTGTAGTTCAGGATGTTTATTTACATATTCTGCGGCGAGTAATGCAATAGGAAGTTTTACAGTACTCGCTGGATAGAAATAGTGTTTTTTATTTTCTTGAAATGCATAATCTGTAAACGTAATAAGTCCTTTGTCTGTGGTATCTATCTGCGTATATAGGATTTGAACTTCATGGTGCTCCAAACTATCCATTACTTTTTGAATCGCTAAATGCTCAGACGATTCTAGCACAGTATCTATAGGAGTCGTACATGCCACCAAGAATAAACTACCTATAATACAACCTATAAAAATAGAAATACGCATTCTTAAAAGTACTAATTTTTAAAATGGTACTCTTGATTTTATAAAAGAAGATATTTCCTAAGAAATACCTTCTTTTATAAGTAATACTATTTATAGCACGACTTCCGCAAGTTTCTTTATAGGAATTTGGTTATGAAGTAAATCGTCAAAGGTTTCTCTTTTGCGTATTAAGTGTGCTTCTCCATCTTTCCAAAGCACTTCGGCAGGACGATAGCGGCTATTATAATTACTAGCCATGGTAAAGCAATATGCTCCCGCATTACTAAAAGCGAGAATATCTCCTTCACTTATCTCTGCAATACGTCTATTATTTGCAAACGTATCTGTTTCACAGATATACCCTACAACACTATAAAAACGCTCACGGCCATTAGGATTACTGATATTATGAATCTCATGACGACTTCCGTAGAGCATAGGACGAATTAAATGATTAAAACCGCTATCTACTTGTGCAAAAACAGTAGAAGTAGTTTGCTTAACCACATTTACGTTTACTAAGAATTTCCCTGCTTCACTTACTAAGAATTTCCCTGGCTCAAAAGTTAATGTTAAGGGTCTTCCATACGCTTTCGCGAAAGCGTTAAAACGCGTTCCTAATTTGTCACCTAACTCTTCTATGTTCGTTTCAATATCACCAGGCTTATACGGTACTTTAAAACCACTACCAAAATCTATAAAATCTAACTCTTTGAAGTGTTTTGCTGTTTCAAAAAGAATTTCAGAGGCATATAAGAATACATCAATATCTAAAATATCACTTCCCGTATGCATATGAATACCATTAATATTCATGTTGGTATTCTCTACAATACGTAAAATATGAGGTACCTGATGAATACTAATTCCGAATTTACTATCAATATGTCCTACAGAAATATTGGTATTTCCTCCAGCCATTACATGCGGATTTATACGAATACATACCGGAATATTCGGATATTTAGTTCCAAACTGTTCAAGTATTGATAAATTGTCAATATTGATTTGAACCCCCATTTTTGACACTGCTTCAATTTCTTCTAATGAGACTCCATTAGGTGTAAATATGATGCGGTCTGGTGGGCAACCAGAGGCCAATCCTAAACGTACTTCCTGTATAGAAACAGTATCCAATCCTGCACCTAAACCATGTATGTGTTGTAAGACAGAAACATTGCTTAGCGCTTTTACAGCATAGTTTAAGCGTAATTGTTTGACCTTCTTAAAAGCAGACGTCAAACGTTTATATTGCCTAGTAATTGTTTCAGCATTATACACATATACAGGACTACCATGTTCCTGAACTACTTGTAAAAGATCTTTGTTTGTCATAACAACATTTTTTTGCCTACGAAATTAGTAGACTATTCTTAATGTACAATGCCTAAAACCTAAAAAGTTCAACAAGAAGGTTAAAATTTAAGATTTCGATAACAATTGTATGCTTCTTTTGTAAATTTCGTACTAAAAGTAGAAAGAATGATTGCTACATTACCTATGTTTCCTCTTGAACTAGTCGCCTTTCCAGGAGAAGAATTGCCGCTTCATATTTTTGAACAACGGTATCAGCAACTCTTAGAAGACTGTGAAGAAGAACGGGTAACATTTGGAATACCTACTTACATTAATAAGCGTCTTGAATATGGTACAGAGATGGAACTTCTTAAAGTTGTTAAACGTTACCCGACAGGAGCGAGTGATATTATTTGTAGAGGAATACGGGTGTTTAAATTGGTCGATTTTTATAATCGATTAGATGATCGATTATATGCTGGTGGTACGGTACAATTTTTTACTGCGATCAATGATAGTACTGAAGCATTAAGAAAACAATTCATACAATTACTTACTTCATTTTATAAAGAATTAGAGATACCAACTCCAGTAGTTAACCCACAAACAATAACTACGTATACATTATCTCATAAAATGGGACTTACAATACCACAAGAATATGAATTACTTCAAATCTTTTCAGAAAAAGAAAGATATGAATATTTGATACAACATCTTAATACGATATTGCCTACCATACGATCTGTAAATAGAACCAAAGAAATCATAAAAATGAATGGACATTTTAAAAACTTTGATCCATTAGATTTTGAAGACTATTAAATAGAAATAAGCGCTATGTACATTAGTATAAAAAGTAGCTTTTATATCTGATGGGTTAATTGTGATTAAAAAAATATCCTCAAAAAGAAATAATTTTACATTGAAAAGATCCATTCTTTGATTTGGTTCGTATATCTAATACTTCACGTTGTAAAAGTGCAACAAAAATCAATTCTCTTTATTTATTTACTTGTAAAATCACTTTACAGAAAACTATATAAAACCGTGTTTTTTGTGGTTTTACCGTAAATTTTAATATAATTTATGTTAATTTTTTAAATAATATTCATTGTTTTAGCATTTTGTTAGTATATTTATACCTTACTAATCAAAATATTTATCAAAATGAAAACAAATTTTAAATCAGTTTTTCTTTTAGCAGCAGGGGCTATGTTATTATTCTCTAGCTGTGAACGCGACGAGGCTTCTATCGATGATGATGCAAATCTTGTGAGTGAAGTTACCGACATTGTAAACTCTGATACAACCCCTAGAGATGCAGTCACAGACGAAACAGTATTAGACCTTATTAGAGGTTTAGAAATTGATGCGGGAAGCATCACAAAAGGAGATTTTCATCTACCAGATGGTTCGATTGAAGAACGTATCTATATTGGAGATGATATCGTAGTTACAATAGAACAATTAAAAGCAATGCAAGCTGTAGACGCTCAAAGTCGTCAGTATCGTACTTTTAATCTAGTAACTGGAAATAACCGTACTATCGATATTCTAGGGTATACAGGAAATGATCAGTTTGGGCTTTCCAATAAGGGAAGAACTGCACTAGGTTGGGCTGTAAACAATTACAATCGTTTAAGTGGTGTTTCATTACAGTTTAACCTAACTTTTGGAACAAACTTTAATGCAGCAGATATGGTTGTGTATGATAACTCTGCAAATAATAGTGGTTCTGGAGGTGTCGCTGGATTTCCAACAAACGCAGGAGCTCCACATAAATTTATCCAGATTTATAATCTTGATGGATTTTCTACAAATGTAAATGAGCATGTAATTACTCATGAGATTGGTCACTCAGTAGGTTTCCGTCACTCAGATTGGTTTGATCGTTTAAGTTGTGGAAGCGGTGGAGGAGAAAGTGCAGGATCTACTGGAGCTGTACACGTTGCGGGAACACCAACAGGAAGAGATGTTACTTCTATCATGCAAGCTTGTTTCTCGAATAATGAAGATGGAGAATTTAATAATAATGATATTACAGCACTTCGTAATATGTACTAGGAATTATTTGTAAAGTGAAATAATTTATTTAGTTTAAAATTGAAAACGCTTCCTTATCCCCCAGGAAGCGTTTTTTTATGAGTGAAATACTGTTTTAAAAAGTGTGAAGAACAAATTTAATTCAAACTCGTTAAATTAATCCTACTTTTCAGTAGGGTTCCCTATGATTAATAACTCGTTCTTTTACTTAATTTTTTTAATCCAGTACTTATTAGAGATTTAGTCTCTTATTTCTTCGGTGCCATCTGCATGAGTAGCAAATCTACCTTTTTCTCTATCGTGCGTATGATCACGACTAGGCCAAGGCCAACCTCCAAACTCTGTTTGACGATACTCCTGAATAGCTTCATTGATTTCCTGATAACTATTCATAACAAATGGCCCTTGTTTTGCCACAGGCTCTCCAATAGGTTTTCCTTGAATAAATAAGAAAGATCCTGTCTGATTTCCATTTTGAATAGTGATCTCTTCATTAGAAATAAGATCAAGACCATGTTCTTTTGGAATTTGATATCCTTCAGTTATTATTTCGTGACCTTCATAAAAATAGAGCGTTCTATTAAGTCCTACGGCTCCTTTGGGAACAGACCATGTTGCATTAGCCGCAAGTGTGACTAACCAAATCTCGACACCATTTTCTTTTTGAGCTGCCCAGCTATCTGGAGCAGGCGCTAGTGCTTCTGTGTCTTGGTAAGAACCTGCAATCACTTTCACACGGATATCATGACCTTCCTCATCTTGATGTGTCACAATAGGAATATCTTCATTCCATAACATTTTATAATGTGGTTCTACCATTTTACTAGCTCTAGGAAGATTTAGCCATAATTGAAATAGTAACAACGGATTTTCTTCCTCTTGATTTAGTAATGGAAACATTTCACTATGTTGCACTCCTTTTCCAGCGGTCATCCATTGTACATCTCCTTCTCCAAAACGACCTGCCGCTCCTAAAGAATCACTATGATCTGCGAGTCCTTTTTCTACAACGGTAATCGTTTCAAATCCTCTATGTGGATGTGCAGGAAAACCTGGAACCGTAGTGCCATGATACATATTCCAACCATCTTTTCCGTGAAAATCCATGCCTATGTTACGTCCAGCAAGCGAAGCATCAGGACCTAAAGTCGCATTTCCTTTCGGGTAGTTGTCTAAATGATACGCACAAAATAAAAAGGGATCTTGTGTTTCCCATTGTGCACCTAATTGTCTAATCTTTTTTATTGCTTTCATATTCTATAAGTGACTTTAGTATTTTAAACATACTAATTTAGCATGAAGCATTCCTGTATACGCTTTCGCGAAAGCGTACCCATAAACACTCCAGATGAGTCGTATTTAGTATATCTTTTTTACAGTCTTAGTAGCGAGCTCCCTGGCTAATATTTGCAGAAGATTTTTGAATAAAATCGCGTATATCCTCATTTGCCTGAATCAAATCTTCATTACGCAAATACATCATATGTCCACTACGATACCCTTTAAAACTAAGGCGATCAGAAAGCTTTCCTGAAGCATTAAGTTGCCACATCACATACTTTGCGTTAAAGTAGGTAGTTGCACCATCAAAATAACCACTTTGAATCATAACGTGTAGATTTTTATTAATCCCCATTGCTTCTCTTAAACTAGCTCCCGTATTATTATTCGTACGATCCCAAGGACGTACAGGACCAAACATATTATAACTCAAGTCTGTTTTAAGATTAAGCTCTTGCTGATAATAATAATTAATAGCAGGCGTAAAGGCGTGTAACCAAGCGGTGAGTTCGCTATTATAATCTGGACGATCACCAGCCTCTTTTACATCTAATCCTTTATAACGAGAATCTAAACGACCTATGGTAAGTCCGTCGCGATCTCTCAAAAGATCTTTCCAGAAATATGCTTTAGGAACCTCTAAGTTATGTTGTCTTATGGTACGTTCAGACAATCCAGAATAATATGCCATTTTTTTGATTACTGCGTCTTTTTTAGCTGGATCTATAAACCCCGTATTAACCATTACAGGAAGTAACTCATTTACCGCATAGGCTTCACTTTCGGCAAGTACTTCTGTGAGATCTTTACTTTGTAAAGCTGGTGGTAAGGCTTTATGATACCATGCCGCCGCTGTAAAATAGGGAAGACGATTAGCCACTTCTACAGGACCATCAAATTCAAACCCAATTTCGGTAGGAGATACTAAAATCACTCCATTGATATACATCCATTTTCTGTTTTGAAGTGCAGCAGCAAGCCCAGAAACACGAGTGGTACCATAACTTTCTCCAATAAGATATTTTGGCGAACGCCAACGGTTTACTCTTGTTACAAAGGTATTTACCCAGTCAGCGAGATATTTGATATCTGCATTTACTCCAAAGAACATTTTTTTGTCTGGCATCTTCCCATCCTTTCCAGGTAACATACGGCTATAGCCTGTATTTACAGGATTTACAAAAACAATATCGGCAACATCCAAAATAGAGTTTGGATTACTTTTTATGCCATAAGGTTGTACAGGAAACCCTTCGTTATCTATTTTTAAAATGCGAGGTCCTGTATACGCAATATGCATCCATACCGAAGCAGATCCTGGACCCCCATTAAAAGAGATCACTAAAGGTCTGTTTTCATCATTTTTAATATCGCTACGTTTGTAATAGGTATACAATAGTGAAGCCACAGGATTCCCTTCGTCATCCCATACTGGTTGAAAACCAGCTGTTGCGCTATATGGAATTGTTTTTCCTTTAATGGTGGTTGTATGATTCGTGACCATCGTTTCATCTACTGGAACGCGTACTTGTTGTGACATCATTTCTTTAGACATCATCTTGTCTTGTGCATAGGACGTCATGCATAAAAGACTAACTAATACAAATAGGGATCGTGTTTTTTTCATGGTTATTTATTTTTACCTCCGTACTTCGACTATGCTCAGCATAAATTCCGGCGGAGGTCTTGTTATTGCTTTCGCGAAAGCAGAATCTCATTATTATGGTTATTCTAAAATAGAGTATTGTTCTATTTTAGAGTAGTACTCTATTTTTATAGTTATAAAATGGGACTTCGATACTATTTTCTCTCTGCCTTTCGGCGAAATAAAATCACTCAGTCTCCTACATCAAGGTATTTTTTATTTTTCAACATATTTAACTAAAATCATTAATCTCAATGATTTGTAATCCTTCAAATCTAAAAATTGATTTTCCTTGCATTTCAAGTATACTTCCTTCTTTTAATCCATTAGGTAAATCAATAGCTAGCGTTCCAGTATAATCAATATCAATTGTTATAATACCATTCTCTTGTATAGTATTTATTATTTTTTGCTCTCTATTACTGAAATAGGATGTTGCTTTTTCTGCTTGTACTTTAAATTCATCAATTCCATTTGTAACTAAGTCAACAATTTCATTCGTACTATTTTTAAATATAACATTTGGCGATAGGCTCTTTAACATTCCTTCCACATCAAAACTGTTATATGCATTCACATAACTTTTGATAACCTCTAGTTTTTGTTTATCTACAGTACTCATGTCTTAGTATTGTATAATCACTTTATTTTGAGTCAATCTTAAAAGCTAACGACTAATAGTCAATAGCTATTTTTTACACCTCCTTCAATCTCTCACTTCGGCTAGGCTCAGTGCAGCGCCTTCTTAGGAGGGAAGATTTCTTTTCATTCCCGCGAAGGCGGGAATCTCATTATCATTTCAATATTCGTCATTCGTACTTCAAACCTTGTACTTCCTACTTTTACTGATGCCTTTAGCTTTATAGTAACGGAAGATTCAAAACTGATTTGTGCCAAAAGCTACAAACCATTTTGAATACACCACCACCATGGATGCTATTTGAACTTTTTTCATTTCAACCTTCGTACTTCAAACCTTGTACTTCCTACTTTTACTGATGCCTTTAGCATTATAATAACGGAAGATTCAAAACTGATTTGTGCCAAAAGCTACAAATCATTTT